>NZ_MLQR01000030.1 GCF_001866005.1 Anaerobacillus alkalilacustris | reverse complement strand
ATGGTGTATATGAAAGGCAATATCGTTATTTTGTAATTTCACTTCTAAATCTAAAGGCAAAACTAATTGATTCATGTTATAATTTTTAAACATAAGGACACTTCCTTCTGATTAGATTTGGCTTGGTAACTTAATTTTATCAGAAGTTGTCCTTATTTTATTACAAAAATAATCAAAGCCGGTGAAATTTTACTCGTCGTAAAATTTCACCGGCTTTTTCATTTCAGAGGTGGGTTTTGTCCCAGCCTCGTTCAGCTTATTCTTAAATGTAGGATTAAGTAGTAAAACTTTCAATCAGTGCAGGACGAGGAAAACCACACTGATTGAAAGTTTTATTTTCTTAAGTTAAATGCAGCATTTAATTGACCACGAAGCATTCTTTCTCGAAGTTCTTCTTGTCGAAGTTTCTTTTGTTCCATTTTTCTTATTTCAAATGTTTGTAAACCATCCTCCATCTTATTTGCAATATCTACCAATCGCTCCACGTCTGTAAAGGAAAACTTACGAGTTCCGCCTTTTGAACGATCTGGAAAAATTAACTTACGCTCCTCGTAGTAGCGAATTTGTCTTTCTGATAAACCCGTTAATTCACTCACTACCCCAATTGTTATCACTTTTTTATCTTTATAGGACGACAAGTTTACCAACTCCTGTCTGTTACTTTTTATGATAATTTTACTATAGCATTATTTACAGATTATTTTTAAAATTTGTTAGATAATCTATCAAAGAAACGTTCGTTCGTGTTAGGGTTTCTCGAAATATTTCAACACTTATGTTAATTTGGTTACCACTATTTTTGTGAATACTGTTGCTTCAAAGTGTGTCTAGTGATAAAATTTAAAATTATTAATTAATTTCATGGTCCTGAAAAAATTACAATTAGAGGTGAATACGTATTTATGAAGGTTTGTAAGTTTGGTGGAACATCTTTAGCTAGTGCAGAACAAATGAAAAAAGTGGCAAACATTGTTAGAGCAGATATAGAAAGGAAAATTGTTGTTGTTTCAGCACCAGGAAAACGTTTTAAAGAAGATACTAAGGTTACTGATTTATTAATTTCATTAGCCGATACGGTCTTAACAAATGGTGATGTAGAAGAAGCTTTACGCCTAGTTGTTAGTCGATATGAACAAATCGCTAACGAATTAAATTTACCACAGCAAGTTGTTACGATCATTAAGGATGATCTACAATCTAGAATTCAAGCGAAAGAAGAAGGAGACAAAGAGTTTGTAGACTTAATGAAAGCAAGTGGGGAAGACAATTGCGCTAAACTATTTGCATCATATTTACAGTCATTAGGTGTTGATGCACATTATGTTGATCCTAAAGAAGCTGGATTATTAGTAAGTAAAGAGTATGGTAATGCGCAAGTCTTACCAGAAGCTTATGATAATTTAATGGAACTAAGAAACAAGGAAGGTATTTTAGTATTCCCTGGCTTTTTTGGTTATACTCACGAGGGAACTCTTGTAACATTTCCAAGAGGTGGGTCTGACATCACGGGATCTATTGTTGCAGCTGGGGTTAAAGCTGAGCTATATGAAAACTTTACTGATGTTGATTCAGTTTATGCAGCTAATCCTAATGTAGTAAAGAATCCTGTTGAAATTAAAGAATTAACGTATCGTGAAATGCGTGAACTTTCATATGCTGGTTTTTCAGTGTTTCATGATGAAGCATTAATACCAGCATTTAAAAAAGGTATACCAGTGTGTATTAAAAATACAAATAATCCTTCCGCTAAAGGAACGATGATCGTTAGTGAGCGTAATTATATGGTTAATCCAGTTGTAGGTATTGCAAGTGATTCTGGATTTAGCACAATTTATGTTCGTAAATATTTAATGAACCGTGAAGTTGGGTTTGGTCGACATCTGTTACAAATTTTAGAAGATGAAGGACTCTCATATGAACATATGCCATCTGGTATTGATGATACGTCCATTATACTTAGAGGCTCTCAACTGACACCAGAAATCGAAGAAAGAATTGTTAAAAGAATTGAGACTGAGCTACATGTTGATGATGTTCATGTAGAGCATGATTTCGCTATGGTAATGATAGTTGGTGAAGGTATGAGAAAAATGGTGGGTCTAACATCTAAAGCTACAACAGGTTTAGCTAGAGCAGGCGTAAATATTCATATGATTAACCAAGGATCTTCTGAAGTCAGTCTTGTATTCGGAGTAAAGTCGGTCGACGCAGATAAAGCTGTTAGTGAATTATATCTTGACTTCTTTTCAGACGTAAAAAGCCCAGTTCTTTAAAGAACTGGGTTTTTTACTTCAATTTAAAAATAGAATAAATTAGTGATAACGACCTCGAATTACAACCTACTGGGATTTTCCTTTTTCATTGGATAAATTTATTATTAACTGTTTTAACTCTCTTACTTCATTTTTTAATTCTGCTATTTGATCTGGTTCTTCCTCAGTATTAGCAGAGTCAGCTTTTTCCACATTACTTACAATGACACCGATAAATAAGTTGAAAATTACGAAAGTACCAATGAGTACGAAGGAGACAAAATAAATCCACGACCAAGGTAATTCATTGAAAATCGGCCACATGACTCCACTTGCCCATGACTCAAGAGTGACAACTTGAAATAATGTTAGTAAGGAAAGTTGAAGAGAACCAAAATATTCCGGTGCAACATCTGCAAAAAGCATCGTTCCAGTTACGGCAAAAATATAAAAGATAATGCTCATTAACAGCATAATATTCCCAAGTGCCGGTATTGTTAATAATAATGCATCCACTAATTTTCGAAGGGAAGGTACTACAGAAATGGCCCTGAACACTCGAAGTACACGTAAAATGCGTAATACAGTAATAAAGTGAGCACCAACAAAAATGTGTCCAGCTGCTACAATGATAAAATCAAACCAATTCCAACTGCTTCTGAAAAAATGACTAAGCTTTTTTTCTGCCATGATTCTTAATATGATTTCAAATGTAAAAATCCAAAGCAATACTTTATCTATCGTATTAAAAAGTACTTTATTAGATTTATAAATTGAAGGATATGTCTCCAAGCCAACAATAACCGCATTAATCATAATTAATGTGAGGATTGCTCCTGTGAAATATTTATGGTTTACAAGATTTCTAATTTTTTGTAGTATATTGGGTCGTTTTTGTTTATTTGTCATAAGTTGTGACATCTTTTTCCTCCAATCTTGATGAGAGTTGAAGCACCACTCTTTATTCTACTAAATCTTATTGGTAGATGGAATGATTTTTGAGAGTTTTACAGATTTTTTTGCTGTTGTAAGTAAATCCCAATTTAGGAAGTTATCTCGTCGTTGTTCATGAAGGAGCAGAGAAACGCTATCTTTACGCAAAATAGAAGCGGAGGAGCATTTAGTTGGGGGTGATAGGAAAAAGCTGAGTTAATCTTAACCTCAGCTTTTTTGACAGTATCAGAATTTATAAATTTCTAACTTGAAAACTGTCTAGCGCAAGCAGCCTACGAGCTCGGTCACTTCAGTCAAGCTACTGACTTCAATAACTACATGAATAACGTCTCTGAATAGCTTCATGCAGCTTTGCTCCTGCGGCGGTTACTCGTCGCACAAAACACTGCTTCGAGGAAGCTTACTACGAAGCAATACTAGAAGACGCTAAAAGGACGTAGGAAGCCAAAGAGCGGCTTTTAGTCAAAGGCCGCCCCAGTGAAGCTACTACTTGAATTACTTCGCAGCTGCTTTGCTCTTGAGCAAAGCAGCTGCTCGTGACCAGGCGCTTGCATTATTAATATTAAGAATAAAGTTTCCCGAGTTCTGTTGAACGTTCAACAGCTCTCTTAATACATTCTACCATTGCATCTTGAATTTGGTAGCTCTCCAAAGCTTTAAAGCCTGCTTCTGTAGTGCCGCCTGGACTCATTACTTGTTGATAAAGAGTTTTGGAAGGGAGATCTGTTGCTTTAATTCTTTCTGCTGTACCGATAAGTACTTGTGCAATAAGGTGCTTAGCTAAATCTTTATCTAATCCGACTTCACTTGCTCCTTTTTCCATCGCTTCAATTATATAATAAATATAAGCTGGACCTGACCCAGATAAACCAGTTATGGCATCCTGTTTTTCTTCTTCAACAACAACAACTTCACCGATCGCTTCAAATAATTTTTCTGCCACAGTTAGATGTTCACGAGTAGCAAACTCTCCGGAAGAAATGGCAGTTATGGAGGCACCAATAGCGGCGGAAGTATTTGGCATCGTCCTAATTATTGGAGCGTTGTGATCAATAAGTTTAGAAATATATGTTGTTGAAACTCCAGCTAATACCGAGATGAACAATTGATTCTTTGATGTGTAAGACTTTATATTTTCAATAGTTGCTGCGATATCTTTAGGTTTAATAGCAAAAATAATGATATCCATATTTGGAATTACTTCTTTAAAATTTTTAAAGGTTTGTACTTGATAGTTTTCTTCTAAAAAGTTTAATCTTTCCGTGTTTTGTTTATTGGTTACGTAAATTTGTTCTGGTCGTAATAATTTTTTTGCTACAATACCAGAAATCATCGCTTCAGCCATACTACCGGCACCGATAAAGGCAATCTTTTTATCTGTTAACATCTGATCTCTCTCCTTCGTCTTTACCTCTTTACCATTCTGCTTTTCTTTATGAACGTATTTGTCCATTACCTAAGATGATATATTTTGAAGATGTTAAAGTGTCTAGTCCCATTGGGCCTCTTGCATGGAGCTTTTGTGTACTAATACCAATTTCAGCGCCAAAACCGAATTCAAATCCATCTGTAAAGCGAGTTGAAGCATTATGGTAAAGTGCAGCAGCATCTACGAACGTGAAAAATTTATCAACGTTACTTTGTGTTTCTGAAATAACAGCTTCTGTATGTTTAGAACCATATTGATTAATATGATTAATTGCTTCATCAACATTATTAACTATTTTTACAGCTAGCGTTAGATTTAGAAACTCTGTAGCCCAATCTTCCTTGGTAGCAGCGTTCACGCGGTTATCGAGTTGCATTGCTAAATCATCACCACGTAATTCAACACCTTTACTTACTAGAGCATCAACTAGACTTGTAAAATGTTGATTTGCCCATATTTCATGAACAATTATAGTTTCACAAGCGTTACAAACAGATGGACGTTGTGTTTTGGCGTTCACTACAATGTCGATACCCATACTTTTTTCTGCTGTTTCATCAATATACACGTGACAGTTTCCTACACCGGTTTCTATAACGGGCACAGTAGCTTTTTCTATAACGGTTTGAATAAGGTTTGCCCCCCCACGAGGAATAAGGACGTCTAAGTATTCATTTAGTTTAAACATTTTTTCTGCCGTTTCTCTGCTTGTATCTTCTATCAGTTGAACGGCTTCCTTAGGGATAGAGCTTTTCTCTAAGCCTTTATGGATGACAGTAACTAAAGCTTTATTTGAGTTTATAGCTGAAGAGCTTCCACGTAGTAAAACGGCATTACCTGTTTTTAAACAAAGGCTAGCAGCATCCACTGTTACATTTGGCCTTGCTTCATAAATCATTCCGATAACTCCTAAAGGTACGCGAATTTTTTTTAGGAATAGGCCATTTGGACGTTCTGTTTCAAAGGTGATTTCCCCAACAGGATCGTGTAAATCAGTTAGTTGTTCTAAAGCGTTAGCCATATCTGTAATTCTTGCTTCTGTTAATCGAAGTCGGTCTATCAATCCATCTGAAAGCCCATTCGCTTTTCCTGCCTCGATGTCTTTATTATTTTCTTGTAAAATATAATCCATTTCAGTCACTAATGTTTGACTAATAAATTTTAGTGCTCTGTTTTTCTCAGCTGTTGAAGCGGCACCTAGTAATCCAGTTAATTCGTTTGCTTTTTTTGCTTTAAGTAATAGTTCACTCATCATATTCACTCCTCTAAAATGTAATCCAGTGGTCTCGATGTATAGCTTCAGTGTATGGACAGTTTATTTTCTCTTTGGCTTCTTTGCTAGCTTTACCTTTAATGGCACGGAGTTCCTCAGAAGAATAATTCACTTGGCCTTTTCCGATGGATTTACCACGACTAGTGATTACTTCTACTACATCACCTTTTTGAAATGTCCCTGAAACTTCTTTAATTCCAATTGGTAATAAACTCTTTCCTTTTGTTAATATTGCATTAGCGGCTCCATCGTCGATAACAATGTTTCCATTAGTATTAGAATGAAGGGCAATCCACTGCTTTTTATTTTTTACTACTTTTTTATTTGCGGTGCCGATATATGTTCCGTCACCTTTCCCTTTTAATATGTCTATCAGCTTTTCTTCACCAACACCTGTCCCGATAAAGACAGTAAGGCCTAATGAAGTCGCTGTTTTTGCAGCTTCAATTTTTGATTTCATACCACCAGTACCAAGTTTTGAGCCAGTAGCTTTAGCTTCACTTAATAGTTCATCGTTAATGGTAGGAAGGTAATGATATTTCTTTGCATTAGGATTTTTTCGAGGATCCTCATCATAAAGACCGTTAATATCAGTTAAAATGATTAAGCAATCCGCATGAACAAGTCCTGCTACTAAAGCAGACAACATGTCATTATCTCCAAACGTAAGCTCTTCAACAGAGGTTGAGTCATTTTCGTTTATGATAGGTACTACACCACGACTAATAAGTTCTGTTAATACAGCGTAAGCATTACTGTGCTGTTCTTTGCTCAAAAAGTCATTTCGAGTTAAAAGGAGCTGGGCCACAACGATTTCATGATGACCGAATGCTTCTTCGTAGCCTTGCATAAGTAAGCCTTGACCAACTGCTGCTGCAGCTTGTTTTCCGGCAATTGTTACAGGCCTTGTAGGATATCCTAACTTTGTAAACCCGGCAGCAACGGCTCCAGATGAGATCAAAATGACGTCATGTCCCAGTTTTTTAAGATTAGCTAAGGCATTGGCATGTTCAACAAGCTTTTCTTTAGAAAGTCCACCTTGGACGTTAGTTAATGAACTACTGCCAATTTTTACTACAACTCTTTGCTTACTCATAATAACCCCTCTTTTATTGAAAAATGATCTAGGGGAATCCCCTGTATAAAAATAAAAAACCTTCCATCCCTATAACAAGGACGGAAAGTTTATCCGCGGTACCACCTTAATTGACATCAAAAGATGTCCTCTTAGCACCTTTAACGTTGGTGTGACGGTTAGGGATTAACCTAACAGCTCTAGGGTAGGTTCAATAAGTTTTTTCACGATGGAATCTTTCAGCCACTGAATTCCACTCTCTTTCGTTAAAACGTTATTTACTAGTCCCTTTCAACACTTATATCATTAAATTAGTTTTTTTAATTATCTGACATTTGATAGTTTGATGTCAATACTTTTTTTTTCTCTATGAATATGAATTATAATAGACATTGATGACAAAGTAAAGAGGGGAAAATGATGGCAAGCTTTATGCTTAAAAACGCAGTTATATATGGAGAAGAAAAGATCTATGAACATGGATTTGGTGTGGTAGGAGAGGGGGAAATTTCATCGATAGGTCATTGTGATGAATTAACTTTTGTTAAAGAGGTTATACAACTACCTAATGAGTGGAGAGTGGTTCCTGGGTTTATCGACCTTCATATTCATGGTACAAATGGGTGTGAGTAATGGATGGGACGAGTTATTGCCTTGAGACGATGTGTAAATAATTACCTCAAGAAGCACTAGCATATAAAAGTAAAGAATTCAATACTTACGTAATTCAGAAAACTAGAGGTGAATAAATTGGCTAAAAATTTACATAATAAAATTGTTGTAATAACAGGAGCATCAAGTGGTATAGGATTAAATTTAGCGATGGATGTAGCAAAACGAGGAGCGGTACCTGTTTTAATTGCTCGTTCTACGGAAAAATTAGAGACTGCTAGTAAGGAAATTTATCAACAGACGGGGATTGAACCCCCGTATTATACACTTGATGTAAGCCAAAATGATGCGATAAAAAAGACTTTTGCTCAAGTAGTAGAAAAGCATAATAAAATTGATGTACTAATTAACAATGCGGGATATGCTGTTTTTGACAAATTTATAGATGCAAAATTAGACGATATAAAGGGGATGTTCGACGTTAATGTATTTGGAGTAATTGCTTGTACCCAAGCAGTTCTTCCATCAATGCTTGAAAGAAATGAAGGCCATATCATTAATGTTGCATCAATTGCAGGTAAATTAGCAACACCAAAGTCGAGTGTTTATTCCGCTACTAAGCATGCAGTTTTAGCTATTACAAATAGTGTACGAATGGAATTAAAGGATACCAATATTTTTGTAACTGCTGTTAATCCTGGCCCCATTAAAACAGCTTTCTTTGACCGAGCTGATGCAACAGGAAATTACACAAAAAACGTTGAAAAGCTTATGTTAGAAGCTTCTTATGTTTCCGAGAAAATTATTCAATTAATAGAAAGGCCTAAACGGGAAATTCATTTACCTGGTTGGATGGGATTAGCAACAAGATTTTATCAGGTTTTTCCTGGTTTAGTTGAAAAAGTTGCTGGAAAAAAACTAAATCAGAAGTAATAGCTTCTCTTGTGCAATATTTTTTGTAGTTCTGTGGGTTGAACGAATTTGTCGTTCAGTCCATTTTTTTCAAATTGAAACAGAACGTACATTCGCTTATAATGTAGAATATGACGAGAATATACGTTCTGTTTTCGGTGTCAATGTAGAAAGGAGTGATTATTGTGGAAACGGAGATAGATTATAACGTCTACCCGAAACGTACGATCTTTTGTATTGATATGAAAAGCTTTTATGCTAGTTGTTCAGCTATTGAACTTGGATTAGACCCACTAACAAGCTATTTAGCGGTTGTCGGTGATACACAGAGAGATGGGAGTATTGTTTTAGCGGCAACTCCCCGTCTAAAGTCAGAGTTTGGGATTAAAACAGGAAGTCGTCTTTTTGAAATTCCAAATCATCCTCAAATTCAAATTGTAAATGCACAAATGTTAATGTACTTAAAGGTTTCCACCAAGTTAACGAAATTTTTTAATCGTTATGTGCCTCTTGAAGCAATTCATACGTATAGCGTTGATGAAAGTTTTCTTGATGTGAATGGAACAGAACGTTTGTGGGGTGGAAAGCTAGCTTTAGCAAAGCGAATTAAAGAAGATATGTTAACAGAATTCGGATTAACTTGTTCTATTGGGATTGGGCCAAATATGCTTCTTGCAAAAGTCTGCCTTGATCTAGAGGCCAAAAAAAATGGAATAGCTGAGTGGACGTATGATGAGGTCAAAAAGAAACTTTGGAACGTTTCTCCTTTACGTGAGATGTGGGGAATTGGTTCACGAATGGAAAAACGCTTAAACAGATTAGGAATTTTTTCTGTTGGTCAACTAGCAAATACACCATTAAAGTTACTTGAAAAGAAATTCGGCATTATAGGGAATCAACTTTATTATCATGCTCATGGTGTCGACTTTTCTCTTATAGGTGCTCCTATTATGGATGGACAAGTTAGTTTTGGAAAAGGTCAGATTTTACTTCGAGACTATAAGGATATTGAGGAAGTAAAATGTGTGATTTTAGAAATGTGTGAAGAAGTTGCTAGGCGTGCAAGAACAGCTAAAAAAGCAGGAAGAACGGTCAACTTGTGTATAGGCTATAGTAAAACTGAGTTAGAGGGTGGGTTTAATAGTTCGTTTACACTTCAAGATCCTACAAATATTACACTTGAACTATATAAAGTATGTTTAAAGATATTGTCTAAACATTATAATGGGCAAATTGTAAGGAGTATTTCCATTACTCTTTCTAATATAGTAGAAGATGATCAAATTCAACTTAGTTTATTAGAACCAAATAAGCCACGCCAAAGGGATTTAGGGTATGTAATGGACTTTATTAGGGAAAAACATGGTTCAGATAAGTTACTTCGAGCTGTTTCCCACACAAAAGCGGGAACAACTAAACATCGAAGTAAACTTGTCGGTGGACATAAAGCGTAAGAGGTGAGAACGATAATCAAGGATCGTGGTAATATCAAATGGACATCAATGATGCTTCCTGAGCATGTAACAATGCTTAGAGAGTTAAAGGAAAGTAGTAACTATAAATATAAGCCAGTTTTAGATGAGCAACAATTAGAGGAACTCAATGGAATAATTTGTTACGCAATAGATACGAAAACACCAGTGAGGATCACTTACTTTAGGGATTATGATTTCAAAAATGTTATTGGAGTTATTCGGCATTTTGATATTGCTTTGCAATCTATACGCATTGTAAATGAAGAAAATTTCTATTTAAAATTAGCAATAAAAGACATTATTAATGCCAAAATTATAGAGTAAGTTTTTCTGTTATTGTTGTTCAAAAAACTTTAATATATTTCAGCGATTAGTCATCGCAAATATTCGAAAAAAATGTTATAGTAGTGGTGCAAAAAATTAAATTTAAAATTAAGAATGGGAAGTGAAGACGTGATCGTTCAAGATTTAGTCGAAACAAAAGAGTATTTCACTGAGGAAACCAAAGACGAATTTTTCGTTATTTATGAAAAGTTTGAAAACAGTGATTGTAACTGCGAGGGTGATATGTTAGAAGAAAAAGAATGTGATGATGAGGAAATTGTCCAAATTTTTCACGGTAACCCTAAGTGCAGTGGTTCTTTGCGAAATATTAAGAGCTATCGCGTTGGGCAAGAGTTCGGAACAGTTGAAGATATTCTTGCGAAAATTAAAGAAGAGCATAGAGAAATTTTTAAGTAATAGTATAAAAGGACGTAATCCGTTTCCTAATTATATATAGTTCGTTTCCACAAATCCTCTCATAGTAAAATGAGGGGATTTCCTTTTGGTTTAGAGTTGAAAAAGGAGTCTAGATGTCGCAAGTGTACAAGAAGAATAGTACAAATTAATTATATTAAATTTTTTACATAAAAAACTAGAAAAGCTATAATAGTCTATATTATTTTTAAAAGGCGTAGATCGTTGTGAATTGTTGTTAAGCTTCGATTAACATATTTAAAGGAAGGGGAGCGTAAATGATTAAAGTACTATTCGTTTGCTTAGGAAATATATGCCGTTCACCGATGGCAGAAGCAATTTTTAGACAGAAGGTTAAAGAAGTTGGATTGGAAAAAGAAATCATTATAGATTCTGCTGGAACTGGAGATTGGCATATTGGAAAAAGACCTCATGAAGGTACGTTACAAATATTAAAAGAAAACAACATTGACTCATCGAATATAACAGCGAGACAAGTGACGAAGAAAGATTTAAGTGATTTTGATTATATAATAGCAATGGATGCACAAAACTTAGGCAATTTAACGAGGATGAGAGGTAGAGATTGTTCAGGTGAAATACAGAGATTAATGGATTACATTCCAAAATCAAAGGTAGTAGATGTGCCCGATCCTTATTTTACAGGGAATTTTCAAGAAGTTTATAACCTAGTAGAAGAAGCTTGTACTAAACTTCTTGCATATATTCAGGAAAGAGAACAATTTTAATTTCCGAATGCATGGTCTAACTCCACCGTCTTTAGACGGTATACGCTTTTAACCTTACACTTCGATGTCCATACTTAAGTTGTGAGGTGAAAAGTATGGACGGCTATAAAAAGAATAGTTATGCAGTTTATGATATCAAATATCATGTAATCTGGGTGTTTTATTGCAAACCAGTTTAATGAAGAAAAGAACGATATATTACCGATTAAAGAATGAGTTTAGTCAACTTTCAGTTTGCTTAAGCATGTTGGACTTTGAGAGGACTTCAGTCTTAAGAAACGACTTTAGTCGTCGACATTTTATGTCCAAATCCACCTGCTTTAGTAGGTGGTCGTTTAATTAAACAAAGAAGGCATCTACTAAATAATTTAGTCGATGCCTTCTTTGATTAGGGCTCTTGCAATTCTTGAACATTCACAGTCATTTCTTGTTCAGGGTTTTCTCTAGGGTAAACTCGCGCAGTGCCTTCTTGTGAATTAACATTTTGAATCCAAATAGAAGCGCCGTTATGTTTAACTTCAATATCTTTAGATGATTCTAAAATCTGTTGAGCACGGTTTGCATTCATATACCAGTTGTCCTCCTTAATGAAAGTCTAACCATAATATTTCATCAATAGAAAGAAACTATTCATTTAGTAAAAAATAATGTGAGAATACATGCCAATTGAATTGAATGAAGAACGATTAGGCACATAAGTGAATATGTTGTTGTATGGGTCAGAGTGGCCCAAGATTATACAACATTCCCTAGGAGGGGTTGAAATAGATGTGCGGTATTACTGGTTGGGTTGATTGGAACAATGATTTACGAAAAGAAGTAAAAACTGTTGATAAAATGACCAAAACATTAAGTCAGCGCGGACCAGATGATTCCAGAGTCTGGAGTTCATTACATGCAGCTTTTGGTCATACACGACTGGTTGTTGTTGACCCTGAAGGTGGAAAACAACCAATGACAAAGTCAGAAAAATCTAAGGTTTGTACAATGGCTTACAACGGTGAGCTTTATAATACAGAAGATATTCGAAAAGAACTGCTAGCGCGTGGGCATACCTTTAAATCCCATTCAGATACAGAGGTTTTACTTACTTCCTTTATTGAGTGGGGAGAAGCGTGTGTTGATTATTTAAATGGTATTTATGCGTTTGCGATTTGGGATGAAAAAAAGGAAGAACTTTTTATTGCTCGTGATCGTTTAGGGGTAAAACCTTTATTTTATCAAGAATTAAATGGAGCATTACTATTTGGTTCCGAATTAAAAGCAATTTTAGCACACCCTAATGTTAAGTCAGAAGTGACAAGGGAAGGATTAGCGGAAGTGTTTGGGTTAGGTCCTTCAAGAACACCAGGGCACGGTGTGTTCGATAATATGAAGGAATTACGTCCAGGTCATGTATTAAAATATAATAAAAATGGATTAAAAATTCAAAGGTACTGGAACGTAAAGAGTGAAGTACATGAAGAAAATGTAGAACAAACTGCGGAAAAAATTAATTGGCTATTAAAGGATACTGTGGAAAGGCAGTTGGTAGCTGACGTGCCTGTAAGTACGTTTCTTTCAGGTGGAGTTGATTCTAGTGCCTTAACAGCATTTGCGGCAAACTATTTTGAGAAAGAGGGAAGAGGACCACTTCATACGTACTCCATTGATTATATAGATAATGATAAATATTTTAAAGCAAATGATTTTCAGCCAAACGCAGATGGTCCTTGGATAAAAGAAGTATCTGAATTTTTAGGGACGAAACATCATTCATGTATAATAACAAATGAAGATTTGGCAGGTTATTTAAAAGAAGCCGTTTACGTTCGCGATTTACCAGGTATGGCTGATATTGATTCATCTTTACTTTGGTTTTGTGAAAAAATCAAAAAAGATGTAACAGTAGGGCTTTCCGGTGAGTGTGCTGATGAAATTTTTGGTGGTTACCCATGGTTCCACCGCAAGGATTTGATGAATCGTGAGAGCTTTCCTTGGATGCATTCCACACTAGAGCGTGAGGCACTATTAACAGATGAGTGGCGAGAAAAACTTCAGCTGAAAGATTATGTTATGAACCGTTATACAGATACTGTTGCTGAAACTCCTCGTCTAGATGGAGAAAGTAATGAGGATGCGAGAAGGAGAGAACTGTTTTATTTAAACATGGTATGGTTTATGACAACGCTACTTGATCGAAAAGACAGAATGAGTATGGGGGCGAGTCTTGAAGTACGAGTACCTTTTGCTGATCATCGATTAGTAGAGTACGTGTGGAATATTCCTTGGAAAATGAAAAACCTAGAAGGTAGAGAAAAAGGTATTTTACGTAAGGCTCTAGAAGGAGTGTTGCCAAACAGTGTACTTTATAGAAAAAAGAGTCCATATCCTAAAACCCATAACCCTTTTTACACGAAGGCTGTAAGGAAATGGTTACAAGAAATTGTCAATGATCCGACATCGCCACTACTCCAGTTTGTAAACGAAAAGAAGATAAGAGAAATTATAGATACAGATGGAGCTGCTTTCAAGAAACCGTGGTTCGGGCATCCGTTGTGCTCGTTAGGTCGTAATAAAGAAGAAAAGACTACCTCTTTTGATAGTCAATGATATCAAGGACAGCAGGTTTAGGATTTTTACCAGCTGTTCCTTTTTTAATTACTTTAATTGTTATTGTTTCAAATGTACTTTGAATTGCTTTTTTCTGGGCCTCATAATCCATGTCTTTCCATTCATCTTTAAGATGAAGTAAAAACTTCTTTATTTCTTCAGTTGATATAACTTCTTCTGCTTCATCAATTGCTGATTGAAGCTTATTCTCTTCTTTTGTGTATTCGTTCATTAATTCCTGGTAACGTTTTTTAGAAATGTCACCTTCAATATACAATTCTTTAGCTCGTTCTTTTTTGTTTTGTATTTTTAAAAGAGAATTTTCAACATCTATATGATTTATATCATGTCCAGCAGCTATTTCATCTAATTGCCCCAATGAATATTCTAAGCTTTTTAAAAAAGCCTCGTTCATCGCTTCTTCAGAGAAAGATGCCGCATTACAAACCCCATATTTTTTTCGTCCCTGACAAGAATAAGAACGATATGGGCGGTTACCCGGTTGCCTTATTTCAGTTCTACCTACATATTTATGTCCACATTCCGAACAACGAATAATTGTAGAAAAAGGGTAATGTGTAGTTGAACGAATACGGTTGGTTGCTCGTTCTTTTATTAAACTTTGAGTTAATTCGAATTGCTCTTTTGTAATAATAGGCTGAAATCCCTCTTGTTTAAATTCTGCAATTGTGAAATCATCATTAAAAATTCGTACATCACCAGATCTACGCCTATAATCCCAACGAAGCAATCCTGCATAAATAGGATTATCTAAGATATAACGAATACTTGATCCATGCCACAAATCATTTTTCTTATTTTTAATCCCCATTTGATTTAATTCAATGGCTATAGTTTGAGCGCCATTCGTTGCATACTTATCAAAAATAAATTTCACCCATTTAGCTTCATCTTCAACAATTTTGAGTTCACCGCCTTCGGTATACTCATAACCATATGGTCGTGGAGACCCGGGTCTTATTCCTTGTTCCACCATTTGCTGAGTCCCAAATTTCACACGTTCTCCAATGTTTTCACGTTCCCACTCGGCCATAGCTCCAACAAGAGTGATAAAAAATCGCCCCATCGCACTAGTAGTATCAAACATTTCTGTTGCAGACTTAAACATAACTTTATTTCTTTCAAAAAGTTTAAGTAATTTGTGGAGATCTGCAACCGAACGGACCATTCTATCTAATTTATAAACTACTACAACATCAAACTTATTTGCCTCAATATCCTTCATCATTCGCTTAATTTGAGGTCTTTCTAAGTTTTTGGCACTATACCCGTCATCAATATAAAAGTCGTGTATATGCCAACCTTGGCTTTTTATAAAACTTTCTAATCGTTCCTTTTGTGCGGGGATAGAAAATCCTTCGGTTGCTTGTTCATCAGTTGATACACGGGCATAGATTGCACAGCGCATGATTAATCACCTCGTCTTTTATTTCACACTTATTCAATATCATTTAAAATATTCCTCTCACATCAAACTGTAGCAGCTCCTCAAGATCATCAAATCGAACAATAAAATTATCTGCCTCATGAATAACTTCAAGAGGATAACCATTTTTAGTTAAATAATTGGTTAGTAGATCAAGGCTAATTCCAAATGAATATGGATCATCAACACAACGTACCAACTCCCCCTGGGATACAGTTACATTCTTCATATCTCCATAAAATTCTTCTGGATAAAATCTTTCAAACGGTGCTTGTAACGAATAATAAGAAAAAGCCCCATCAATATTAACTGGCAATATCAGCCACATAGGTCGTAATTCACCATCAATTTCATCGTAATAGACTTTGAATTTCATAACTTAATTTCTCCTCTCCAACTTGATTGCTTAATTTCTGTAATACTTCTAAAGTAGAATCATAGATTTTTTCTTTTTGTAATGAGCGATTTATTCGCAGGTCTTCTTGTTGATGTAAGTTGTCATAATAACTTTGAGTGGAATTTTGCTGACGGATAATTCTTATTCTTTCTTTAATCATAGTTTCTGGAAGCTGAAACACTTCTACCAATTCCTTTAATGATCTAGTTTCATTTAAAATTGGTTCAAAAATAAATCTTGGCATTGAAGCGTAGAGAGATATCCAATGGGCCTGTCTTTCTTGCAATCTGACAAAATCTTTAACCATCTTACGTTGATCACCGACATGTGAGAAAAAATGAGCCATTTCATGAAAAAAATCGGCACGTTCATTTTCAATACGTTGATTTTCTTTTAATAACATTAAACCACAATTATTATCGTATAAACATTTGCTGTTCAAGTGATGGTACTTTATCAAAATATTAAAACTATCAGCAATATTACTTATGGATAAATCACTTACTGTAATAATGCCTTTCTTTTGATAAAGTTTTGTAAGTTTTTCTTCGTGCAATGATATAAAGCGCATGACTAACCCCCAAAAATTTCTATTTAAAACTAATTATACGAATGTGTGTTCTTTTTGTAAATAAAAAGAAAAGCCATAAAGGCTTTATCTTTTGATATTATAACCACCCAAAATTTTTGGGGTAGCAACTTCTTTACCATATTCGTCTTTAAAATAAACGCTAACAGTTCCAGTAGCTTTTCCGCTATTTAATACGATATTTTCGATTGCATTACCAACTTGTTCTGCAAATCGTTCTTTTTCGTACTCTTGCGAGTGGTACCAAGCATCACTAATTACTACATCAACAATTTTCCAATCGTCACCTGTCATAGGTTTAATACTTTTAATAATTCCTTCACCTAAGGAAATCATTTCATTAATAGCTTCATCAAATAATTCAGATTGTTTAGCTAAAACCGTAGTTTCGTCTGGGTAAGGTACAGTATCAATGGAAATTACTCCATTATATCCATCTAAATGATTTTCTTGAACTAACTCTCCAGTCATTTTTTCCCCTGTTTCACCATAAATAGCCTTAATATGCTCAGGTTGTGGATTTTCTTCATAATTAAATCGTAGACTTGCTATTCCAGATATGTATCCAACAGGCCAATCGGAAATATCGAAGGTGTGTTTTATAGACCCTCCTTTAATTTCTAGAAATTCACTAACTACGTCAAAGTTCCCATTAACAACTGTCACTTCAAAAATTCCGCCATCAGGAACATTAGAATTAATATTTACTGTTACATTACTATCAGCGGTTTCAAGTGACATCTCACCATTGAATTCAAGAATTTCGGTGTGATCTTCCTCAACTTCTGTAGTTTCATTTTCTTCAATAGGTTCATTAACTTCACCAGTAGTTTCAACCACTTCTTGGTCACTCTCATTTTGAGAGACTTCATTAGTATCATCAGAAAATATAGCTACTAAAAAAATGAGTCCAAAAATTACTGAGGCAATTGAACGCAATGGAACACTATGATGTTTATAGCGCCACATCAAAAAAATACCAACTGGAGCTAATAGAATTAGACAGACCCAAGCAAACCATTTTTTTTGATAAAATTTATTCTTTTCCAAGTAAAAACCTCCTTTGTTAATTATAGTAGATTTTACATAATTTCTCAGGAAATGCTATACTTTCGACAAAAGTTATCAAATAATGACATTTCCTATCGAAAAGAAAAAGTCCATCACTGGACTAAATCATTTTAAATTTGAAATCAATTTTAAGTTTTTTAAAAATTGATCTTCATTAAGAACTTTTATATTAATTCCTTTTTCTATAAGTTCATAGGCTTTTCGTTCCTTTGAACTTAATCCGTCTTTTCCAACTATTGATAAATCCTGTTTACCGACAATGATGTAGTCTGTATTTTTTGTTACACCACTTTTAATAATACCACCAACATCAACAACTTTTTGCATTGCGTTTTTTCTATCAATAGTTTCTAAGTTACCAGTAAAGACAAAGAGTCGGTTATAGAAAGGATGATTATTATCAATATTACTGGTAGTTGGAGTAATCTCCGCAATCTTTACACTATCAAATTTTTTCCGTTTTCCTCGTATTAAGAAAGTAGATTGAGTTTTCAAATCTGAAAATAATTTTACTGGTATACTAGAATATGTCTTACAATAAGAATGAATTGTTTTGCGTTTCTTAACTTCTAAACATTTGATTACCAATTCCGCACAAGCTCTCGCATCAGAAAGTGCATGATGATGATCATCTAAAGTTATACCAAAACGTTTAGTTCGTTCTTTTAAAGAAGATCCTATTCCTTCCCCTCTGCAGGCTCTAGTACTGATAGGAATACTGCAAACATATTTAAAGTTAGGTACATTTAAAGAGTTTTCTATTAAGCAGTTTTTCAATGTGTTCATGTCAAATTGTGCATTATGTGCAATGATAAGAGAGTCGTCATTGAAAAAAGGCTTAATCTCATCCCACACTTCATGAAAAAGAGGTGCAGTACTCAATTGATCAAGTGTTAAACTATGAATTTTTGAAAACTCTTCATCTAACTCTAAGTTGGGCGGTTGAATTAAATAGTACTTTTCATCTACAATTTTCCTTTCATCTACAAAAACCATTCCTAATGAGCAGGCACTACTATAATTATGGTTTGCTATTTCAAAATCAATAGCGATAAAATCGTATGAGTGCAATATAAGTTACCCCTATCTATAATATTGAGTAAAATAAGGATATGCATTTAGTCCTCGATTATCAGTATCATTTTTATATTCGGAAATTAATGACATAACCTTATTTTTTAACTCTTCTTTAGTAGCAGCAAAACTAGGTTTGCCAAATCCAATAAACCTCCAAACATAAGCTTTTCTTTTTTGTACTTGATTATTTTCATCAATAAAAGGTTCATAATTATAAAGGACATAACCAACTCTGTTTTCGATATGCCATAATTCATACGTTGCAACATTTTTTATATTTTTATATTCTGATATTTCTTTCGTGAAATATTGAAATGTACTTACACCATTATCAAATAAAAAAAGCATTGCATTTTCTTTTTTAACAAAGGAAACTCTATCTTGCCCCTCAATTTCGACTACATACTTT
Organism: Anaerobacillus alkalilacustris; assembly: GCF_001866005.1. Classification (GTDB taxonomy): domain Bacteria; phylum Bacillota; class Bacilli; order Bacillales; family Anaerobacillaceae; genus Anaerobacillus; species Anaerobacillus alkalilacustris. The sequence continues at coordinate 48,400 of NZ_MLQR01000030.1, read as the reverse complement.
TCTTCTACTGGCCGATCAGGGCTAACCGTGTTTAAAAAGAATAAGCTTCCATACATCAAATTTCCCCCTTTTGGTCAATTAAAAAGACACGCAAAAATATAGTTGCGTGTCTTGTTGAATTTATCCTCTTGTTGAAATTTCTACGCTTTATGCTTTATTGTTTAAGTGCTTTTTTCATCGTATGCACATCGAGTTCGGTATCTGCTATCTTACGATTGACGTAACGGACACTTTCTTTTATTTCGTCTAAATTGCGTAGAATTAGATCATCAGAATTGATATTTTCGATGTGTTGGCTATTGATTGAAGCTTCCAATCTTTTAATATCATCTTTAGTAGCCATAGTAGTTTCAATTTCATTCACTTTTTTATCAATATTGTCTAGTTTCTTTATAATTTTTTGTAGTAAATGTTCCGTCATATCGTTAAATACCTCCAATAATTGTATTTACTACTCATTATTCTGCTGAAACTTCTTTCGCAGCTCCCTAAATTGTTTAAGTTGCTGTTCTAAGTATTCAGCTTCTTCTTCTGTTATTTCCTCTCCACCATCCCGGAAAGAGATGTTGATAGGGTTATTATCTTTTACTACTGGTTCATCAGTTCTGCCAATAAGGTAGTCTACAGATACATCAAATAAATCAGCAAATATTTTCAACTCATTGTCATTTAAAGGTCGGTCACCAGATTCAATTCTACTAATGACACTATAATTAATTCCCGTTCGCTTTTCTAATTCTCTTAAGGATAAATTATGTTTATTTCTTAAATGTTTAACTCTATTTGGTGTACTTTTACCCATACTAACCACCACTTTTCTATATTAGCAACAAATCAATTTTATCATTTTTCTATATAAGAAAAAATAATTTTGCTAAATCAACAACAAAAAAACTTGACTTTGCTAAATTAACAACATATACTTAGGTTAAGTTGCTGATATAACAACAAAAAAAGGAGAAAATGATGAAAACTTTAAATCTCGATTTTATAAAACAAAGACGAAAAGAATTAAACATATCTCTTCAAGATATGGCAATCAAACTAGGATTTAAAAATGCTTCTACTTATATGAAGTACGAAAGAGGTGAATATTCATTTAAGGCTGATCACTTGCCTTTACTAGCGTTTGAACTACGTTGTAACATTGAAAATTTTTTTGGTAACAATGTTGTTGGAATAGCAACATGATGAATTGATAATAAGGAGTTGAAACTAATGTCTAATCAACTTGAATTAAATGATTTATTTGACAAAGTCATTTATGTAAAAGGTCGAGTGTGGACCATTTATGCAACTACAGGTAAATGTGAAAGTGAAGGTGTCTGGGCCTATGAAGGTGTTAAACCCTATCCTAACTTCAAATTTGATAGCACCTGTCCTTACCACAATGAAAAATATCAAATTTCATTTTTCTTTAAAGAAACAGCTTTAGAAGGCTTAATTGAAGGCAATGAAATTGATAATTGTATGAAACAGATGAAACGTGAAGATAAGAAAAAACTGACCCGTAAGAAAGCCATTGAATTTTATGTTCACTTAACAGGTCATACTAAAAGCTTTGTTTCTAAAAACCTTGTAGAGAAATTTAATGATACTTATTCATTTGCTCCTGGTTCCTTATGCTATGACCTTTGGAAATCAGAAGGGGCTTTATTGCTAAGCCATAATTTAGAAGGCCATACAAATATGTCTTGGTTTGACTTTATAACTTTCAAGCCTCACTCACGTTTAAATGATAAACACTGGGAAGCAGTCAAAGAAGAAATCATTGACCATTACAAAGAATGGAAAGGAATTGAATAAACATGAAATGTCTCTCACGAACAACAGCAACGTTAGATGGCAAATTTAATTACAAGTTTGTTGGGAACATTTCAGGTGAAAAATACACTTACTATGCTGGTGATATTCGCGTAATTAGAAAAGCATTATTAATGAAAAAATTTAAAAACCGCTCTATAACTAAGTGTTTTTAGACAATCAGTGTATTGCATATATTAATGTACTCAGGTCAAAAGGGGTGAATGCGATTGGGAGTAAAAATTATTTTAGACGCTGAGCAATCAAAAAGATTTTTGTCCTGCTTCATTGATGATGCTCGTCGCATTATTGCTGAACGTAAACGAGCAGAGAGAATGGCCAAAGAAGCAGAGAAACAAAGCAAAGTATGATGGAAATGGGGGAGTTCCCCCTAGGTGGACAAGCATTAAATGAAAAGAGTTCTTACAATTTTATTTTAATTAAATAATAATTCAATTTCTGTTCTTGGTTAGAACAGTTCCAGATCAGAAACAAAGGGGTGAGGAGAAAGTGAACCTTGGCGCTTTGTTGCGAGCGGCGAGGGAACGAAATGGACTATCACAAGAGGAACTAGCATTGAAATTACATCGTTCTCGTAGTTGTATTAGCAAATTCGAAAATAACAAGAAACAAATGGATGTGCAAACATTCATTGAGTGGATGAACACAACTAGTGCAAAAGACATTATGATTGCAGCATTGTCTGGAGTTGATCAATCAATTGTAATGAAAAGTTTAGAAGTAATATCACAATTATTAACGGGGTAAAAATGACTCAACAATTAATCAACCAATTATGGCAAGCAATAAAAGAAGCAAAAACACCTTATGATTATGCAATCATATTTAATTATTCTAATGATGTTAAAGGAGACATGACAAATGAAGGAAAAAACTCTTAAACCATTCAATTCTATCAATTTTGGAAGAATCCTTAATGCTATTCATTCCTATAAAAAGGAGCTTAACGGATTCTCAAAACGTCTATTTGAGATTATGTCTACCAAAGTATTTAACCTGGGTAAAGACGTTGAACTAGACGGTATGGAAATGGAAATGATTGTTGAAGCATTAGTTAAACGTGGAGATTTTTTAGAGGGAAAAGGTAATTCATTAGAAGCTGAAATATTTTTCAAATTAGCTGAACAAGTAACATTAATAAGAGTTAATTTCCAACGAAAAAATGGTCCGAAAATAGAAAAAACAGCAAGTGCGCCAACACTTACTGCCATAGCTTTTAAAGCCGTATAACAAGAGTAATTATATTTTATCAACTAGATCTACATAATGCAAGTCTGAAAGGCTATCGGCCTTTCGTTGAGACAGCGATTTAAGGGCCGCCCCCGACCACAACCTAGAAAATTACATAAGCTAATCGCTGTTTCAACGGTGAGTCGGTATCCGTCACCGGAAAGGATGTGAATATATATCTTAATAACACACGATTTGAATGATGCCAACATTCTCATTGTGATAGCTGAAAATATGGATGCCAATTTATATGGAAAGGAGCAAAACAGTGAATATGGATGTTTATAGCTGCGAAGAATGCGACGAAGCTTTTGCAGTCGAAAAAAACAGAGAATTAAATGTATGTCCGATATGCGAATCTGAATTATGGGAGTTTTCACACGAAGCAGTTCTTGTTCTAAAAATAAAAAGACCTCTCACATTGCAGTGTGAAAAGGTCAGCTAAGAAAATTTTTCCTTATTTCAAGTATAACTAGTTTATTAAAATATATCCAGTGGAAGTAGGTGGTTTCTAATCGCCAAAGGTGTTTATGTGCCAAAAAATTATGAAGAAAACATTTGTATGGTTATACTTCCGGACACTGAATTAGGCAAAGCAACAAGGGCTTCCTTTCAAAGTTTAATACTTCAATTAGAAAAGCGTTTCACAGGTGACCAAACAGTAAGTGAAATTAGCATTATTAACAAGAAGTTCATGATCAAAATCGATAGTCAGAAAAATGCCAAAAGCATTATGAAGGTTGGAGATTTTGTTGTTCGTCTTAAAGAAATAGAAAATGATATATCACAACATATGCAAGAGAAAGTGTTAGTAGAAATAAAAGATTTCTCAATATCAACTATATATAAACCAAATATTAAAGCAGTCCCACCATCTTTTAAAAAGGTTGAACGTCTCATTTTAATAGATGGAAGCAATGTACTTGCAACTGCTTTTCACGCAACGAAGAAGAGCATGTTAAAAAGGCATGATGGTCTTTATACTAATGCAGTTTATATTATGGCTCAAAAAATATTGGATTTAATAAGTAGATCAAATCCGTCTCACCTTGCTATTGCTTGGGATGAAGGACGTGAAAATACGTTTAGAAGAAAAATCTATCCAGATTATAAGGCTAATCGAAAAGAAACGGAACCAGAGTTAAAACAACAGTTTACGACTGCTCAGAAACTTTTTTCTGAATTAGGTATTGCTCAATATTCACATAAAGAGATAGAAGCAGATGATGTAATAGGAAGCATTAATGCTATATGGAGACGAGAAAAAGGGCAATCAGTAGTCGGGATAATTTCCAATGATAAAGACTTATTTCAACTATTGTCAGAGAATACAAGTCAGCTTATAAGTAAAAGCAATAGGGAACACACCATTACACCACAACATTTAATGAAACAATGGAATGTAGCACCTGATCAGTGGGCAGATTGTAAAGCACTCCTTGGAGATAAATCAGATAATATACCAGGGTGTCCAGGAGTAGGAGAAAAGGCAGCATACCCGTTAATAGCTAGATACGGTTGCTTAGAAACTCTTTATGAAAAACTAGATGAGTTAAAAGACTCTGAGTTTAAGAGATATGTATCAAAGCTAAAAGAAGGCAGAGAACTAACATTTTTAAGCAAACAGTTAGCCATGATCCGGTGTGATACTAAGGACCTGTTAAAAATATCATCACTGGATGATATGAAGGTTAACTTAAAGAAATCGGTGTTGATTAACACGTTTAAAACATTAGGTTTCAAAACTTTAATTGCATCTATTGAAAAGGGGATGTACAGAATTGGTTAAGGCAACTTGCACCAATACAGGTACCTGCCAACTAGTAGAAAAAGGACAGGATTATTTTATTAAATCATTAAGCAATAAAAGCAAATATGTTTATGTTTACTATCTTCATATTAAAAATGAAAAAGCACATTTCGCAATATTAAAGGCTAATTTGTTTGAACGAACCGAAGAGGAAGTAATAGAAGAGAAGTTTGAACAAATACAGGGTTTTGAGCAGCTGAGTTTGTTTTGAGCGAAACTACGACGCAAACGAAAGGGTGATCAAATGACAACGGAAGAAGAATGGAAAACAGAAGTTGAACGGATAAAAGATTTAATACCTTATTGGGAAGCTATACCGCATCCACAAGCTGTAATTAACACTACATTTATAAAACATCTTGTTAAGTCATATGAAAGTGGGGATAGGTCACAGATAAGATTTGAACAAATGAAAGACGTTCAAATACCTAGTTCGTAGTACAAACCAAAAGAAAGGTGAGATTATGGATAAAGACTGTTACGTGAATATAAAAAACGAATTATTAGAAAACGAATTATTAGAAGCTGAATTTATAGGCGTATTTCAGTATTCGCACGTATTAGACCCTTCACCTATGATAGGTGGTCATTCTGGCGGAGTAATTGCGTACCCAATAGCGGTAGTGAAATTAGATGAAAAGCTAAAAGAGGTTAAGTTATCAGATATAACATTCAAGCGTTGATGAACAGTTCGTAAAAACCCTAAAGGAAAGGGGGAATAACAGTGTTAACAACAAGTGTGGAACAAATTGTATTTATACAAGATAAACAACCTGTTACAAACAGTTTGAAAATTGCTGAAGTATTTCAAAAAGGGCATGACAAAGTTCTAAGGGATATTCGAAGTTTAAAATGTTCCGAACCTTTTCGACTCGCCAATTTTGGAGAGTCCTCTTATAAAAACCAACAAGGTCGTATTATGCCTATGTTTATAGTTACATTTGATGGTTTTGCCATTCTTGCTATGGGCTACAGTGGTGAGAGGGCGATGCAGTTTAAAGAACGTTATATTAAGGAGTTTAATAGGACTCGCCAAAATTTGGAGAGTCATCAATTTACATTAATATCAATCGAACAAAAACAAATCCAAAAAGCTATTGCATCATCAATTCATAGAAAATTCTCCCATGTTCCAGATAAAGCTAGAAGGAAGTATTTCTCCCAACTTCATAGTGAGTTGAAAAAAATGTTTGGAGTATCATCGTTTCGAGATATATCACGAAGTGATTTCCAAGTTGCTATTGATTATATACAAAAAAGGTGGGACTCACCAAATTTGGAGAGTCATAGATTGGAGATACTATCATGACTACTAATTATTTACTTGATGAATATCCTTTGCTCGTATTACCTTCTTTAGCAACATCAATTGGATTAAATAAGGCAATTGTTTTACAACAAGCTCATTACTGGTTAAACAAGAGCACCCATAATCGTGAAGGTATTCGATGGTTTTACAAAACATATTCAGAGTGGAAAGTTGAGTTTCCGTTTTGGTCAGACAGAACAATTAGAAGGACGATCAGTGATCTTGAAAAAGACAAACTATTAGTGACTGCAAACTTTAACAAAATGAAGGCTGATCATACAAAATGGTACACAATCAATTATCAAATACTTAAAAATTTAATGACCAAGCCATGTGGTCAAAATGACCAAGCCATGTGGTCAAGTTGTCCAGACGGGGTGGCCAATATGACCAAAGCAATACCAGATATTACTACAGATATTAATGATTATGAAGATGATAAAGAGAACAAAGTAAATCTCGAAAAAAAATCTCAAAATCAAATGCGTGAAAATGCCATTCAGCAATTAGAGCAGTGCTATTTACAACGAAGAGGGTCCGGGTTGATAATTTCCCCCTCTGACATACAAGCGATTGTTGAAGTTATCGATCAAGGAATTAATCTTCAAGATGCTATGAATTGGACCAACGAAGTTTTTGATAATTTTAAACCCAAACATAGTCACGATAGGATTAATTCGTTTAACTACATTGCGCAATACATTTTTACAAAGCAGTATGAAAAAACAGAACGTGCAAAAGCATTAGCTGGAGGTGGACAAAGTGGAGGAACTAGGGGAAATTCTACAAAAACTATCTCAAAAGTATCCAAAATTAAAACAGAGAATGGAATTACTCCAAAACAACAAAACCAACGTCTTGTCGGGGAAAATGGAGAGATACAAGATACTGAATGCGACTACTAATTGTCCTTTTAAATCCTGCGACGGCACGGGCTTGATGCATGTAGAAGATACTCACTATCACTTTCTTGATAAAAGAGAAAAACTCAATAGCAACCATATCACTTACAAAGAATGTAACTGCAGAAAGGAACGTCAAGAACGTTTGGAAATTGAAAAAACACTAAAGAGTGCTAGAATACCAGAAAAATTCTTGAATGCTAGTATAAATAATTTTTCGTTAACAGTTTACGAGGATGATAATGCAAAAGCAGCAGCAGCTTATGCTAAACGAATTGCAGCTCGATTTGTTGAAAATTATGAAGAGATTAAAGAAAAAGGAAAAGGACTTTATTTCCACAGTCAGGTCAAAGGCAGCGGTAAAACAAGATTAATGATTAGCATCGGGAACGCACTTTTTAAAAAATATCGAATTGTACCGCTATTTATTTCTGCTAATGATATTTTGAATGAAATTAAATCAACGTTTGATAGTGAAAAGAGCACATCTGCAGTAATGAGGACATTTCGTGAAGCGAACTTATTATTGATCGATGATCTAGGTGTAGAAGAATCAAGAAGTAAAAGGAGTTCAGATCCTAGCGTATGGAAAGAGCGCGTAATTACGGAAATATTGGAACATCGAATGAACAATAACCTTTTAACTATTATTACGGCAAATATTCCTATCTCTGATTTATCTGCAGAAACGTTATATCCATCTGGAAGAGTTGAAAGTCGTGTAAAAAAGATCACTTTTGAAATTCATATGCCTGAATATTCTATACGTGATCAAGAGTCGGTGGAAGAAAATCAAGAATTTGAAAAACAATTATTGGGATAAAGAAAGGGTGCTAACAATGTGTGATAAATGCAACAATACTGGTCGATTAAGCTTTATGGTATGGAGCGGAGCGTATATGTTTCAACCTTGTGGTTGTGAAGTCTCTAAGGAAAATGAAAAAAAATCTTTAGAAAGATTAAATCAAATGCACCAAGAAATTATGAACAATTTGGAGAGTATGACAGTATGAAAAGGAATAATATAATCCCATTCAACCCCTACATAGCGTTGTCAGATGTGAATATGGATTGGGAGCATAAAGACGTTGAAAAGTTTGAAACGCTGTGGAAAGAAGGTATTTCACTTAAAGAAATTGCCCGAAAATTAAAACGAACCCATGATGAGGTAGGAGTAATTATCATGGATCGTGCTCGAAAAGGAAAGATTAAGCCGCGTAAAAACGGTATATGGTAGGTGACTGAAATGGAATTAAGACGTGTGTATTTAATTCAGCAGCTAAATTTAGTTTTTAATATTTATGAGAATGAAGAAGGGGAATTACTAAGTAAGCTTTCCCTAAACGAATTGGAGTTAGTATATTCCAGGGCAAAAGATAGAAAAGGTTGTTTGGGATGAAATTAGTAAATTTTACGGATAAGAAAAGAGAAATAAAGGCTAGGTTTTATAGAAAACTATTAATCATTAAAAATCATGGCAGTGTTTTATTTGCTACTCGTGAAGGTGCTGTAGATTTTGTTAAACAAGCAAAAAAGTTTGGAGTAGAACTAGATTTCACTTTTAAAAGTTGCGGTTACTTGGTTACCAAGAAAGGGGAAAACAATGAACATAAAAAAACTCTTTGAAGTTCAGAAAATATTAGATGATCGGATTACTAAAGAACATAGTCTTGAAGGTTATTATTTAATCCCGGAAAAAACATTAGCTTTACAAGTTGAGTTAGGGGAACTAGCAAACGAATGGCGAGGATTTAAGTTTTGGAGTAAGGATCAATCTCCAAGAATAAAAGTAGCTAAACGACCATCGATGAATTATGACGATATAGAATGGCATAACCCTCTTTTAGAGGAATATGTTGACTGCTTACATTTCTTACTTTCAATTGGTTTAGAACTTGGGTTCCATAGGGATGCAGAAGTTTATTTAGTAAAAATTACTGATCCAATCCAAATGTTTTCAAAGCAATTTCAGTTAATTATTCAGTTTGAAATGAGCGAAGGTAGACAAGCTAAACAAAATTATTATTACGGAATGTTGTCTCAATTTTTAGGATTAAGAAAATCTCTAAGGTTCACCTGGGAACAAATTGAACAAGCTTATTTAGAAAAAAATAAAATTAATCATGATCGCCAAGCGACTGGGTATTAGGTGTTTCGATGAGTCGAAAGAGAAAAAGACAACCAAAATGGCATTTACTTTTTCGGATTGAAGAAAATCAAAAAGTTTATTTATATGAACCACTTCAAAAGCATGAATTAAATAGTCGTCTCAGAAATGGGTGGAAAGTAGTTTCCTAGTTTAGAAATGAGAGGAGTGATAAATATGTTAAGAAGCTTAATTAAAGGGATGCAACGAATTGACCAGGTATGTGAGGTTATCAACGATGCAAAATCAGTAAAAGAAGGAAAAGGTGTACAAACACTTGGTGGTAAGATTTTAAAGAAAAAAGCAAACAAAAAAATTATGAAAATGTTCAAATAAAAAAAACCGCCCTCTCGGACGGCCATAATGAGTGATCGCAAACTTATTATACCATAAACCGAGAGGGGTAAGGTTAATTTGACGACAAAACAACAAAAAGTGACAGTTGACATAGACTTATTGAAAAATTGCATTTACATCGTAAAAAATGGAGAGTTGATCCAGGTCGATCCACCGTCAACTGGTTACGGAGAACAGATAGCAGTTTGGCTAGGTGGGAAAGTAGATCGTGTAGAAACGAAAACTTGCAAGAAGCTTTAAATGATCGGAGAGTGTTCTGAATTGGATAAAGTAAATATATTAATGGATGAAACGCATGAACACTGTCAATTAAAAATTGAAAAGTTGTACCAGGAAAATAAACACCTTAAGAGAGCCAATAGCAAACTAAAAAATGAGTCTAAGGAATTAAGAAGACTCATTCATAAATTAAAGCAGAATAAGCAGAAAAACCATTACAAAAATGGAAAGCGTGGTACGAAATTTAATGGATAACGAGGGGGATGTAATACTATGAAAACACGTCAGAAGATAAAAATATTAAAACGCGCAGGGAGAAAATTGCACACCTATGTACAGTTATCGGGGTTGGAAAAACGAGTATGTAATAAAGTGGCAGATTCTAAACTTTGTAGCGCTCTATGTGAACTTCGGCTAAAAGAATTTGATGCCGGTACGATCTATGAAAAGGGCTATACAAACAGAATGAACGAGGTTTATAAAAAGACATTAACAATTGAAAATGTAACGGGTGTTAAGAAAGAAGAAGTTTTTGATTAGAGAATTTGAGTGCAATAAAGAAAGGAGTTTTCAAAATAGAAAATCAACTTTGGATGATAAAAGCTGTTATAAATAAAGGCGTTATTGAAGGTGCTGTTATTGAAAAGGAAGTTGAGGCAAGATGGCCAATTGAAGCCGTTGAAAAGTTTAAGAAAAAAAACAGACCGTTGAAATTATATGCAATATGGTTTCGGTAGAAGTTAGAAAAGCATAATTCACATTCTGAGAATACTGGACTGTCGAGTGATACTGCGACATATCGAAAAATTCGAGTAGTTGAGTATGTGCATATTTTGCACCAACTGAATGTGGTACAAATGCGGTACAAAAAGGAGGAACTAAAACAATGATTGATAAAAATTACGGTGCTTATGTATTGATTTGTGATATTTGTGGAAATGAAGCAGATCAAAGTTTTGATACTTTTGATAATGCGATTGACGCTAAGAATGAATTAGGTTGGAGAAGTGAACGTGGCGAACAGTTAGATTTAAAAGATGGATGGGTGGATTTATGCCCCGATTGTCAATAGGAGGTAAAATAATGAGATACAAACACAAAAGCAAAAGTTTTGATGAAATAAAAGAAACCCTAAAAGATACAGACCTATATTTTTTGATTGAAGAAATCGAATGGAGTAAAAGGCAGCTATCTTTAATGTATGACGAAAATTATAACCTAACCGAGAAAGTGGTTGATGGGGTTGAAGAAATTGAGCGTGTCAAAGAGCATTGGATAGACGAGCATAGGAAAGTTTTTATGCAATTAAAAGACGTACAAAAGGAAAACGAGCGTTTAAATAAAATCCTAAAAGAAGCGAAATGGTGCGCTAATACATTTAAAGATCATACGAACCAGTATTATTCAGAAGTGGTTAAGTTGAGAGAAGAAAACGAAGAACTAAGAAATCACATCGAAACACTAAACGAAATTATTGGCATGTATGAACGGATTGAAGAAAATGAATAGAACACGAGCGATTAAAAGTAAATGGAATGGAATTGATAAAAAGGATATTTCAGCGTTAGATATTTCATGGTTAATCGAAAGGTCTGAAAGGGTCATTAAACTTGAAAAAACTTTGTCAGATGTTCATTGGTTGTTATTAGAAGCAACGAACGCTTACACAAAAAATTGCGATTTTAAAGTGAATTATAAAATTAACGAAGCGATAACATTGATCGAGGAGTTGGCTAGAGATGAGGGAAATTAAGTTTCGTTTTTTCAGAACAAAAGCTAAAGAAATGGTATATGGATTTAAAGGGTGTTCACTTACTTATGTTTTAGATTTGTGGGAGAAAGAGAAACACGTTTCCTACCCTATGCAATATACAGGGTTGAAAGATAATAACGGTAAGGAGATTTATGAAGGGGATATTCTTAGATTAAAGGCGCACCAAGATTTCTTTGTAGATTTTTATGAAAGTAGTTTTGTGGCTAAAAGTACAAATAAGGTACAAAGAATTAATTGGCTACCATCCGCTTTGTGGGAAATCATTTCAATGGGATATGAGGTTGTTGGAAATAAATACGAAAACCCAGAAATGCTTAATGAATAGTTCGAGTAAAAGGTGATAATGATGGAAAGGTTGGTTATTGAGGAGCTTACCATATTTGAAACTGTAAACAATTTCAATGCAGCTGAAGCGTATTGGAGAGACAACTCATATTGTTACATTAAAGGTTATATTCCTAAAGATGCTTTATCTCCATTAGAAAGTAACTTTTCTCCTGAAAGTAAATGTAAGAAAAAGAGGTTCTATTATGAGCTTTGGGAGCATCATACTTTTGCGATATGGAGTTATAAGATTGAGAAAGAAAAGTTTGAATGGGAAGAAGCAGTAAATCTATTAAAAGTACATCGAGATAATAAGATGCCGATTGAAATGAAAATCACCAATGACGTAAAGGATTGGTTTATTTACACGCAAGTAAATGAATATTTAGCCTAACCGAAAACCGGAGGGCACTAAATATAGCAGCGATTAATTCTGCTTGTTTAGTGTCCTCTTTTTATATTAAAAAATGAGGTGAAAAAAATGAAAGATTTAGGAGGACAACTACAACGATGGTGTAAACAACATGGAATGGAATTTTCAAAGAAGGAAAGTATGGAGAAAGAGAAAAAACTGGAAGGAAAATTTAGTAGAAATGACATTATTGAATTAATGGGCACAAATAGACGTGTTTATAGACGGGGTAAAGGTGGAGCACTTAAACAATAAGGGGGAATCACTTTTGGCAGCTAAACAATTAATCGATGATAAAACAATACAAAATGAAGTAATTAAAGAGTTGAAAATATATAAAGCTTTGAAGGTAAAAATGGAAAATAAAAAAGAGCAAGAAGAAGAAGGTATAGATAATTTATTTCCTGTTTTAATTAAAAGTGATCAGATCGATAGAGAAAACATTTTAAAAGTACGACAGATTGATAGAGCTCTCCAGAACAGTTTGGACGTAATTGAAAAGAAAATAATTGAAGCGAAATACTTGCATCCTACAGAACGAAAGGATATTGAAATTTATTTATCTTTAAGACTTAAAAAGGATAAATTTTATGAAAAGAAACGTAATGCAATCAATAGTTTAGCGACTGCTCTAGGTATTATTTAATCGACAAAAAACCGACAAAATGGGGGATAAAATAGTAACCAATTTAGGGGACTATTTTTTTTGGAATAATTTGTACGCTATTGAATATAGGAGATACGCCTAAACTCCTTTATCAATGGCTACCCAATCGAACTTTGAGACGATGAAAAGTGTGAACCTTACCCAAGAGGACGCTTAGAGTCTTGAACGCGCTAGTCTTGCGACGTTCGTGATGGGGGATTAAGGTTAAGACCACCTTACTCTGTTATGTTTTCCAGTTTTTATCATAACTTTATTTATCTGGCTTACTCTTGGGTGGTAAATGTTATGATAAAGATATATGGATTATCTGGAATGGATGGTGTGTGTATTTGAAGAAATCTACTACCTCAACAGAGAGAGATAGAATTAAATTAATAAAAGGTATTAGGATATCACAGAATGAGAAAAAGAAATGCAAATATTGCTCATATTTTTCCCCTAATAGAGTGTGCTCTAAATATTTAATAAAAACTAAAAACGTTGAAATTTGCGACATGTATATTTCAAAAAGAATTAAAGTGGTTAGTGGTGGACTTTGTAATTCCAAATAAATATATATTGTCTACAGAGCATTTAATATAAGTGCTTTGCAGAGAGTATTAAGTAAAGAAGCTGATAATAATGCAGCTTCTTTTATTTTATATTTAGAAAGGGGAGTAGCTGGATGAAATGAATTTTGTACAGCCGATTAGAGATCCAGATGTTATTGAGGGAATTAAACAATATCTTAGATTAAGAAGTATGCGAGATTATTTATTTTTTTGTTTTGGTATTTATAGTGGACTAAGGGTAAGTGATTTAAGAATGCTTCGCGTTGGAATGGTTAGAAACAAAAAGCATATAAAGTTAATCGAGCAAAAAAATAAGAAACCTAAGAAATTTATTATCCATCCTAAGATACAAGGTGATTTAGAAAAGTTTATTTCCGGAAAAAGAGATGATGAATTTTTGTTTGCGAGTAGGCAAATAAAAACAAAAAGTAAATTAAGAGGTCAACCGATTGACAGAAGCACAGCTTATAAAATGTTGAATAAGGCAGCACGTGAATTTGGACTAGATGAAATAGGTTGTCATACTTTGAGAAAGACATGGGGCTATCACATATATATGCAAAATCCACACAATTTAGCGTTACTAATGGAAATGTTCGGACATAGTAATTTACACATTACATTGCGCTACATCGGTGTCACTCAGGACATGGCAGATGCCGCCACAATAAGGCTTTAAGTAACGTTTTAGTAACACTTAAATAACTCAATGTGGCACTACTATTTTAAGAAGTAATAAAAACTTAGAATTTACAAGAATTTAACCCTTTTTTATAAGTTCAACAGAATATAGGTTATGGGTTAGTGTAGAACCATATTTTAGGAGAATTTAACCCTTTTTATACAAGTGTAAATTAGTAGTTTTACTCTTGTTTTTTTATGCTGTTTAAACGATTTTGAAGGTACCTGAAAGACGTCATTTTAAAAAACGTGAAAACAAACTCAATTCGGTTGGAGGTGGGGTGTATGACTTGTCTAGAGAGCCTAGTCCTAAACGTTTTGAAGCTTTAAAAATTTGGTTGAAAAGTGGTCGAGAAAAGAAGTTAAAAGAGATTGCCGAAGAACTTGGAATAAGTGCAAGCCAAGTGAGAAAGTGGAAGTGCGTTGATCGGTGGGATGAAATTCCTGATACTCCATCGAAACGAGGAGCACCTTATCGTAATAAAAATGCGGTTGGAAATAAAGGTGGCGGAGCTCCAGAAGGAAATCAAAACGCATATAAACATGGCATGTTTGCTAAGTGGCTACCTAATGACCAAGAGACTAAAGAGATTTATGCAGCTGTAAGAGAAGGTATGAGTACTTTAGATATTTTGTACGAAGAAATTCTAATTAGTTTTACAAACTTTATTCGAGCACAGAAGATAATGTTTGTTAAAGACATTAACGATGAAACTAAGGTCCTTAAAAAGCAAAAGAAGCAGCTTGAAAATCAGAGAGTTGATACTGATGAAGGGTCTAAGATTGAGCAGTATGAAGTATTTGTAGAAGAAGAGTGGGAATATCAACATGCTTGGGATAAACAAGCAAAATTACTTACTTCGCAAGCAGCAGCAATGAGAGCTTTAACAAGTAAGATCAAGCAGTATGAGGAAATGATTAGATCGATGCCACCAGAAATGGTGAGTGAAGAACATCGTTTAAGAATGGATAAAATGAAGGCTGATATAAAAGCAGCAGAAGCAAAGGCGTGGTAACAATGGCAAAACATCCAGTGTTAAAGACATTTTATAATTCTGATAAGTGGATTAATTTCAGACTTGGATTAATTAATGAACGTGGAAATAAATGTTCTCGATGTAAACAAACTATTGCAAAGTCGAAAGACATTATTGGTCACCACAAAATTGAATTAACTCCTGAAAATGTTCATGATAATATGATTAGTCTAAATCCTGAATTAGTCGATCTTGTTTGTTTTGATTGCCATAACAAAGAGCATAATCGGTTTGGATATTCTGGTCAAAAAAAAGTGTATCTGGTTTATGGTCCACCACTAAGCGGTAAATCTACTCTTGTAAAAGAAAACATGCAGCGTGGAGATATAGTAGTTGATATGGACCGCCTTTATGCAGCTGTTACATTATTACCTGAATACGATAAACCCGACAATTTATTATCGATTGTAAGAGGCATTCATAATCAAATGATCGATAATATTAAAACACGTTACGGGAAGTGGAATAACGCTTGGATTATTGGCGGATATGCAGACAAATACAAACGTGATCGAATAGCCAATGATTTAGGTGCTGAGATTATCTTTTGTGATGTAAGTAAAGACGAGTGCTTAAGAAGATTGAAAGTAGATGCTGATAGACAATATCGGCAGCAAGAATGGGAAGGGTATATTGAGAAGTGGTTTGAGAGTTATACAGTTTAAAAGTAGGAGGAGAAATTTGAAATGGAACAACAAAATGAGAACAAATTTATTATAGATGTTGGCATGAGAGATGGACGGGTAATCTCAGCTTTAGTAAATGATGAACAGCATAAAGAACTGATATCAAAATTTAAAAACTTTGAACGGGGACCTATTGTAGCTGGTGACTTAGCTATTTGCGGTAGAGACATTGTGTATGTTAATAAGGCTATTCAATTAATTTCGTTTGAGCCTCTAAAGCCAATAGAAACTAAAGGTTTTCTTAGCAGATTATTTGGTTAGGCATACTTAAAAGTAGTTAGAGAGTGAGGTGCAAAAATATGAAAAGTGAATTAAAAAAACGAATGGCAAAAATGTATAAAGACACTTGGGATGAAGAACTACCAGCGATTAACCGGAATATAGAAATAACCAAACAAAAACTAGAATATTTAACAAATGAATTACATGAGAAAGAAACCTTGGCAAAGGAGATTAAAGAGACCTTCAACCTAGAAGTTGTGGTTAATCCCTTAGAACACGGTCTTTCCGAGAGGATTATCAGTTCAAACGGAGTGGATTTAGACAGATCACTCATACCTTCTAGAAAATTAGTTGATAAGGTAAATATTTAACCCCCCGGCAATCAAGGGATTTTAGCCTCTCCCAGGACCGTAGGGGGAACTCAATTTTCACACAGACTGGATTTTTTGAAATTCGTTGGAGGTTTGATAAAACATGTCTAAAAAGGCCGAGTATCAAAAAGAGCTCAAGAAATTAAATGAGATCTTTGCTGATATCGATGAGTCGAAACGAAAATTAGTTGAAGGTCTAATTGAGGATGCGGCTTTCCTCAAGGCTGAGAATTTCGTTTTAAAAGAGACTCTAACCGAAATAGGTATGGTAAACTTCCATCCACAGCAAAAGCATCTACAAAAACCAATAGAAGCCGCTAAACAATATTTAAAGAATGTAAACAGTTATTCAATTATCATCAAAACTTTAAATGGTGTATTAAATAAAAATATTATTGATGAAGATGATGATCTGAGTGATTTTGAATGATCCAGGGTCAAAACGTTTGGGCTCATCCGTACACTTATCAAGGAACATATTCCTTTTTACTAGAATATGTTGATAAGTGTAAAAAAGGTGAGATTATCATTGGCAATGAATTAATGATTCAACTTGATATTCTTATGGAATACTTTGATAACCCTGAAATAAAAGTTGACTTTGAAGATGGCCATAAACGCATTAAATTTATAGAAACTAAATGCAAGCACTTTGAAGCTCCCTTTGCTGGCAAGCCGTTTTTACTTGACATATTTCAAAAAGCCTTTGTTGAGGCTATTTATATTTTCAAAATATTTGATGAGGAAATTGATCGTTGGGTCAGACTTCATCAAGATGTATTGTTTGTCGTTGCTCGAAAAAATGGAAAAACACCTTTAGTCTCAGCGCTTTGTCTCGCTGAGTTTTTTTGTGGTGAAATCGGTACTAGGATATTATGCTCAAGCAATGATTACGAGCAAGCAGATTTGATGTTCCAAGCAATCAACTCTATGAGAGAGGAAAGTAGATCGCTCGAAAAAGTGACAAGAAGTAATATCAAAGGAATTTTTTTTGGTAACCCAAAAAAGCCTAAAAAAAATGGCAAGTTTAGTTACAAAAACAAAGGCACAATCAAAAAAATATCAGCTAAAACAGGGGCAAAAGAAGGGAAAAACATTAAAATTGGTGCAGTAGATGAGGTTCATGAATTAAAAGATAACACATCCACTATGCCGATTAGACAAGCTGTTTCAACACAAGATGAGCCTCTTTATATTGAACTAACTACAGAAGGTGTTATCAATGATGGTTACTTAGATGAGCGATTACGTGAAGCAAGACAAGTCTTAAATGGAGAGATTGAACGTCCACGATGGTTAATTTGGCTTTATACGCAAGATAGTGAACAAGAAGTTTGGCAAAATGAGAAATCTTGGGTTAAATCCAATCCTGGTTTAGGTGTGATAAAGAAACGTAGCTTTCTCAAAAAAATGATTGAAGAGGCTAAGACAAGTAAATCCATGCGTGTCTTTGTTTTATCAAAGGACTTTAATATTAAGCAAAATAATGCTACTGCTTGGCTTTCACCAGAAGATATATTAAGTGAAGATAATTTTGAAATTGAAGATTTTCGAAATGCATTTGCAATAGGCGCTGTTGATTTATCAAAATCCGGTGACTTAGCAAGTGCTAGAGTCATGATGATGAAACCAGGTAGCCAAAAGAAGTACTTCTTACAAAAATATTTTATTCCTGAATCGAAATTATTAGATTTACCAAAAGAAGAATTTGAAAAGTACCAGGCTTGGATCAGGAAAGATTTAGTCATTGTATCACCAGGAAATGAAAATGATTTTAGTCTTGTAACTGCTTGGTTTGTGAAATTGTATAAAGAGTTTGGAATTCGTTGTTATAAAGTTGGTTATGATAAATGGTCTGCAATCTATTGGGCAAAAGAAATGGATTCATATGGATTTGAATGTGTAAGAGTATCCCAAGAATTTGGCAGCATGTCTGAACCTATGAAACTAGTAGAAGCCGATTTAAAAAGCAAGCTTATTAATTATAACAACAACCCTATTGACAAATATTGTCTTGAAAATACGGCTTTGAATATCAATACCAAGCAAGAGATTATGCCAGTGAAAGTACAAGGAAAAGAAGAGAAGAAAATTGATGGAGCTGTAACGATGATTATTGCCTATAGAGTGTATATCGATAACAGAACAGAGTTTCTTTCTTTGGTTGGGAGGTGATGAATTGGGTTTTAAAGAGGTTTTTAGAGGTCTTTTTACAGGGAAAGAAGATAAAAATATGCAATATGCTAGATTGTTAGATGGTTCAGCTCCAATTTTTAGTCAATTTGGGAGAGATATTTATGCATCAGATGTTGTCCAAACAGCGATTGATTGTATTGCTACTGAGTGTAGTAAATTACGTCCAAAACATATACGGACTGATCAAAATGGAATGCAGTTAAATATAAAAGGGAGCCTAAACAGATTATTAAAATTCGCTCCAAATGAGTTAATGACAACTAAAGATTTTATAGAAAAAATCGTTTGGTTACTGTTTATGAATTATAACGTTTTTATATATCCAAAATATGACATTATCACCAATGAAGATGGTTCTTTCAAAAGACGAGAATATACAGGTCTATATCCCTTAAATCCAACACAGGTGGATTTCTTACAAGATGAAACAGGAACTTTATTTGTGAAATTTATGTTTTCAAGTGGCCAAAGCTATACATTGCCCTATTCAGATGTAATACATTTAAGAAAGAAATTTTCAGTTAATGAAATTATGGGTGGTGGGGTTAATGGTCAACCTGACAATAATGCTATTTTAAAGGTTTTAGAAATTAATAATACCGTATTGGAAGGGTTAGAGAAAGCTATAAAAACAAGCCTATCTATAAGAGGTATTCTTAGAATAAATACGATGTTAGAAGATAATAAGCAAGCCAATGAAAGAAAACGATTTGAAAAAGCTATAAAGGACAGTGAAAGTGGAATTGTAGCTATGGACTTAAAGGGCGATTACATTGATGTTAAGGCCAATCCTAAAATAATTGATAAAGATACAATGCAATTTTTACAGGATAAAGTTCTGAATTATTATGGAGTTTCTGTCCCTATTCTTACAGGAGACTTTACCGATGAGCAATACCAAGCTTTTTATGAAAAAACTCTTGAACCTATCATTATTAGTTTGGGCCAAGCATTTAGTAAAACTTTATTTAGTAATAGAGAACTTGATGTAGGAAATGAAATTGTATTTTACCCTCAAATGCTCTTATTTACAAACACAAAAAATAAAATCGCTGTCGCGGATATTTTAGGTAATCGTGGAGCTTTAACAAATAATGAACTTTTACAATTGTTTGGTTATCCGCCATATGAAGGTGGAGACGTTAGGCAAAAAAGTCTTAATTATATTGATGTAGATATTGCTAATAAGTATCAGATGAAAAAATCTGGAATGAAAGAGGAGGTAAAAATAAATGAACAATAAAATTATGCGCTTTAAAGAGTCGGATGAATTTAGAGCTTTAGAGCCTACAGAAGATAATGGTCATATTGTTGAAGGTTATGCAATTGTCTATGATGAGGAAACGAATATCGGTGGTTGGTTCCGTGAAAAGATCTTATCCGGAGCACTAGATGGTGCAGATCTTAAAGATGTACCAATGTTCATTCATCACGAGCGCAGAAAAATACCATTAGCTAGAAGTCGAAATAATAATTCAAATTCAACCTTACAGTTAAAGCCTGATAATAAAGGGCTTTTTTTTCGTGCTGAATTAGATGTAGAGAATAACTCTGAAGCAAGAGCTCTTTATTCAGCTGTTAAAAGAGGTGATATCTCTGGGATGTCTTTTGCCTTCACAATTAAAGAAGAAAACTGGAGAGATAAAGATAGAGATGTTCCACTAAGGGAAATCGTTAAATTCAATCGTATTTTTGAAATTTCAGCGTTATCAACCCCTCAATACCAAGGGGCAGATATAAATGCTCGGAGCGAAACACTGGATAGTGCGGATAAGAAGGCATTGGATAATGCACTTCGCTCAAAGGAAACGGATGATTCCGAAAACGAGATAAAAGAAAGAGAATTAAAGCTCGCAAAAATCAAATTGGAAAAGTTATATTAAAAAACTGGAGGTATAATCAAATATGAAAAATTGGTTAAAAAAACAATTAAAGGCTAAAGAAGAGGCAAGAACAGCATTAAAAGAAAAAGGTAAGAAAAGCGAAAATGTCGAGGAAGTTCGAAGCATCACTGATCAAATCGAAGTCTTAGATGCTGAAATCACTGAGTTTAGAACTCAACTTGATGCTTTACCTGATGATGTACCAGAAGGAACTGGAGAAGGTGAAGGGGAAATTCGTAGCACTCCACAAGGACAATTAAATGTAGTTGGAACATATGGTTTAGGAACACAAAATACTGATGTACAAAAACGCGAGAATGATCTAGAAAAAATGTATGAAACTCGTGGAGCAGCGTTAAAAGAAAAAAGATCAGTTACTTTTGAAATTGACGAAATCCCTGAATTACGTGCTGTATCAATCGGTGGTGGTTCTTTGGTTGTTGAAAAGAAGTACAGCAACACCCTTAATGATAGATTTAATGAAGTTTCTTCATTGGTTGATGTTGTTAATGGGGTTCCTCTTATTGGTGGCGAAAGTTATACAAAGGGATTTGAAGTTTCAGCTGGTGAAGGGGATTACACCACTGAAAACGGAGAGTACAAAGATGCTGAACCTGTATTTGATTATGTGACAATCAATAAAGCAAAAATTACAGCTTATGCTGAAATGACGGATGAGTCTATGAAGCTACCAAACGTAGACTATCAATCAAGAGTTGCTAAAAGCATTGGTGAAGCTCTTAGAAAGAAAATCACAAAACAAATTATTGTTGGCCCGGGTGGGGCAAACGCCTTAACTGGTATTTTTAATGCTCCAGCAAATGTAATACCAACATCTACAGACATTGAGATTTCAAATATCGATGCTGACACTTTAGACAAAATTGTATTTAGCTATGGCGGAGATGAAGAAGTAGAAGGTGGTGGTTACTTAATTCTTAACAAAAAAGATTTGGCGGCTTTTGCAGCTGTTAGAGACGCTAATGGTAAAAAGCTATACAAAATTAAGAAGAACGGTAACACAGGTACTATTTCATCTGATGGCAGCTTTGAAATCCCATTCATTATTAACAGTGCTTGTGCACCACTTTCTTTAGGGTCAACAGAAGCTGACACATACTGCATGGCGTATGGAATGGTACATTGTTATGAAATGCCAATCTTTTCACCAGTTACAGTTGAAGAGTCAAGAGACTTCAAGTTTAGAACAGGTCAAATTGCTTACCGGGGATCAGTATGGGCAGGTGGTAACGTAGCTATGCATAAAGGATTTGTGAGAGTTAAGAAAAAAGTTACAACTTAATATTAACTGAATATTGAGAGGGTATCTTTGGTGCCCTCTTTTATTTGATGTAAGGTGGTGATCTCATTGGCAAGAAGAAAAAAAACGGATGAATTAGTTGAAAAGATCATAGAAAAAGAAGATGCTATCTTTTTTAGAGCAACAAAACCGTTATCTACGCAAGAGCACGAACAGTTATCTGAGAAAATTCGCTATGAAAATGAAAAAACAGGTTTGGATATTGTTTTAGTACCATTTAGTTGTGAAGTCGGTGATAAATAATGACCGATGAAGAATTAATCGAAGAATGCAAAATAGGTTTAAATATTTCACTTACTAATACGTCTCTTGATAAAATTTTGAATCAAAAAATTTTAGCCGTTAAATCATTTATGCGAATAGCGGGTGTTACTGAAGCTCAAATGGAAGATGATTTAGCAGTTGGTGTTATTGTTATGGGTGTAGCTGATATTTGGGAACTTGAAGGCGGTAAAGCTAAATTTTCTCCAGTTTTTAAAACACTACTTACTCAATTAACCTATGCTAGTGAGGTGGAGTAATGGGCAAAAAGAAATATTTAATAAAACTTATTGGATCTACTTCCTACACAAATGATAAGGGCGATGATATTGAGATACCGACGGAAAGACAAGTTCTTGCTGAACGAAAATCTATACGTCAAAGTGAATTTTATCAAGCAGCAGCTACGGATTTAAGACCTGAATTAACGTTTGAAGTATGGTCCGACGAGTATAACGAAGAATATAGCCTTAATTATAACGGTAAAATTTATACAATTATTCGAACGTTCGACAAAGACGAAAAAAACACTGAATTAATTTGTAGTGGACTGGTAAATAGGACGGTGTAAACAATGGCGTTACCTAAATCAGTTACTAAGATTAAAAGAGATGGCGTTGAATTTGTTTCCAATGTTGATCGAGCGCAATATACACTTACTGAATTAACAAGAGCGGCATTAAGAGACTGTGCTAAATTAATCCGTAAAAGAATGATAGAAAAGCTTAAAAAGTTACCGGGTATGAAAAGGAACAGACGTTTATATCGATCATCTCAATACTGGGTAAGGCGTAGAGAAGGAGATTTACTAATTGGGTTTAAACACAACACGTGGTATGGCGCGGATTCGGAGTTAGGAAAAAATGGTCAGCCAGGAAGAAATATTTTACGTGAAACGGTATACGAAAACATTGATGAAATCCGTAAAATACAAGGTCAATATCTCTCTGCAATTGAAGATGATAACAGAGCTATAGGGTTAATCAGTGAAGAAGAATACCAGAGTGGGGATGGTCCAGAATGAATAATTTGAGAGAAACTTTACAATCTTTATTAAAGTCTATTCATCCTGACATCATTGTGGGCGAAGAGAGTATTTCTAGAGTTTATTTCCAATACTCCTCATCAAAAGCAATATTTCCCTATATAGTATACGATTTACCTAATTCATTCACCGATGAAGAACAAGAAATTTTCAATTTAGATATGGATATTTACGATAATCAATCTGATTCAACTAATCTAGAGCAACTAACAAATCTATTTTGGAAGAAACTACACTATTATTCTTACATTGACGATAATATACAGTTTACTATTTATAGAGAAAATCGTTTGCCGCCATTTGATGAAGATAAGAGGTTAAAAAGACGAAAATTAATATTTCAACTGCGTTACTATGACAGGGGGTTAAATGATGAATAAGCTTTTTTCAGGCTTTACTAATAAAACAGCGGAAAACTTACTTCTAGATGCTGGAGCTTTTTTTAAGAATTTTATTGTAGGAACCGACACCTTTGAAAGTGCGGTTACTGCAGGGAAGCTACTGGGAGCAACAAAAGGCGGCGGACAATTTTCAGCTATTCCAGAAATAAGAAATGTAGAGGTTGACGGTGTAAAAGGTAAAGCTGAAGGTATGCAAATGATCGATAGTTGGGAAGTTAAAATGTCAGCAAATATTATCGAGATAACAAAAGAAGTGTTAGCGGCAGCTATTGGCGCTAGTGAAATAGATACAACTACAAGTGAGGACTACGATATTATTAAGGGTAAAACCGAAATTGAGCTAAGTGACTATATCGGTAATATCACATATGTCGGTAGAAAGTCAGGTTCTAGTGAACCCATTATTATTCAAATTTACAACTCATTTAATAAAAATGGTTTAACCTTACAAACTCAACCGAAAAACGAAGCGGTTGTAGCACTCGAATTTGAAGGTCACTTTAAACCTGAAGAATTAGATAAAGTTCCATTTGAAATATTTTATCCAAAAGCTAGTTAAATAAGGGGCGTAACTGCCCTTTTTGTATTGGGGGAATTAATTGTGATTGAATCGGAAAAAGGATTTGATATGTTACCTTATATGGTTGACATATTCGATAAATTGAAATTAAAAGAGTATATTAAGAAGAATTTTATTAGAGATGTTAAAGGAAAAAATGTAGATAATTTGCAGATTGAAAGCGGAATTGATTTATTTTCTTATGTATTGAAGAACTCTCCAAAGATTAAAGAAGAATTTTTTAACATTGTCGCAATTGCAGAAGACAAGAAAATAGAAGAAGTTAAGAAGCAACCTTTAATTCGTACAATATCAACAATAAAAGAAATCTTTTCAAACAAAGAATTGACAGATTTTTTCAAACAAGCTATGCAGTAGGTGGGTATGAAGAAACCCTTCATTTACTGCATAGCTTTTATTCTTTTGATTATGTTAGTAAGTTACCTCTAAATAAAATCACACGGTTACTAAAGAAAGCATTATACAAAAGAGAAGAGAATAAAGCATGGCAACTGTATTTAACGAAATATCCTAACATGACAGAAGAAAACTATAAATCTTTTGAAGAATGGTACAAGCCTTTTACAGAAATTCCGAAATCAGAGGAAGAAATTCTTAAAGACGTAAAAGGGATATTAGACACCTTTAAGAAAGAAGGTGATGAGCATCGAAATTTTTAAATTATTCGGCAGCATTATGGTTGATTCTGATAAAGCAAATAAAAGTATCTCAAAAACTGAAAAGAATGCCAAAGGCCTAGGCGGTCGATTTGTCGATGGCGTTAAAACTGCAGGTAAATGGGGACTTGCCATAGGTGGTGCAGCAATCGCAGCGGGCGGAGCTATGTTTGCCATGGCAACTAAAGCAGGAAATGCAGCAGATAGATTACTTGATTTAAAAGCAATCACCGGTATGTCCACAGATGAAATTCAACGTTGGGAAAAGGTAACAAAAGTTGCTGGGGTATCTGCTGATGCAATGACAAACGCATCACAAAAGTTGACTAAATCATTAGATACTATGGCCAATGAAGGTGGAAAAGGTAGTGATGCTCTAGAAACCTTAGGTTTGTCTTTTGAAGAAATATCAAATATGGACGCCGACTCTAGAATGGATGCAATAACCAAATCATTATCTGAAATCGAAGACCCAACAGAAAGAGCAAGAATAGGTACTGATTTACTAGGTGGTTCATGGAAAGAAATAGCCCCTGTCGTTGATATGGGAGCTGAGGCCATGGAAAAGGCTAAAGCTTCAGCCAATATAATCAGTGAAGAAGATTTAAATAAAGCAAATGATTTTCGTATAACTGTAGCAGAAATGAAAGATCAAGCTGAATTTTTATTTATGTCCTTAGCATTAAAAGTTATTCCAATTATGCAATCACTGATGGATTGGATACAGGCGCACATGCCACAAATAGAAGCGATTACTTCTAAAGCTTTTGAAATCATTTCACAAGTAATAGATGTAGCCGTTGATATGTTTAAAACACACTTAATTCCGGTTTTTCAATCAATGAAGGATTGGGTAGTAGAAAATTTACCAGTAATTCAAGCATTCTTTGAAACTGCCTTTTCTTATATACAAGAAATAATACAAGTTTTTGTAAATTTAGCGCTAAAATGGTGGTCAATTTTCGGAGATACCTTAGTTAAAAATGCAAAAACAGCTTTTAATACAATTGTAACAGTGGTTCAATCAATTTTTGGAATTTTAAGAGGATTACTTGACGCTTTCATTGGTCTTTTCACTGGAGATTGGCAACGAATGGGCGACGGACTGAAATTAATTTGGGAAAATCTATGGAACGGGATTAATGCTTACCTAAGCGGCGTATGGAATATACTAAGCACCACTTTTTCAAATTTGTGGGGTCATATATCCGGGTGGTTTACAGGATTAAAGGGCGACGCTTTACAGTGGGGGAAAAATATGATTGATGGTTTTGTTGATGGTATAAAATCCATGGGAACGAAAGTCGCACAAGCAGCAGAAGATGTCGTTAAAAAAGCTGGTGAATTTTTAAAGTTCTGGTCACCTGCTAAAAAAGGTGAAGGTCGTTTTATTGTTCATTGGGGACGTAATATGATTGACGGTTTTTTAGACGGGGTAGAAGATATGATACCAGAAGCACAATCTACAATGAATGCAGTTGTTGGATCCATGCAACCAGGAAGCACTTCCAAAAACGGTAGCATTATTAACAGTAACAGTAGTACAAGAATGGAAGAATTACTTATTGATTTAATACAAGCGGTTAAAGACGGTCAAGTTCTAAATATTGATGGGAAAACTTTTGCAAAAATAACAGGTGACTACACGGATATTGAGGGTGGAGTACGAGTTAGAAGATCACAAAGGGGGCTCGCTACGTGATATTTGGAATAAATTTTAATGGTAAACATTCCTATAATAATTTCGGCATTACGTTGGCCCCTGGCAAAACAATTGGGATACCTAGTAAAAACAAAATTTTTGTCACTGTTCCATTTTCTAATCAAAAATATGATTTCAGTGAGTTATATGGAGATCAAACATACACGGAGAGAACATTAACGTATTCATTCAATATTAAAGATCAATCAAAAAAACATATGACAACAAAGAAAACTGAAATAATAAATTGGTTAATGAATAGCAATGGCAAACAAAAACTTTATGATGATACAATACCAGGTTATTACTTTTTAGCAGAGGTGGAGGACGAATCAGCTTTTAATGAAAATTGGGAAGATGGCATTTTAACAGTTAATTTCGAAGCGTATCCTTTTATGATTGCAGAATATCCTGAAGGGCATGACATATGGAATGAAATCAACTTTGATTTAGATGCATTTCAGCCCGTTGAATTTGAAGTTAACGGACCTACTGATGTGACATTGTTAAATGTGGGTACACCTGATATAACACCAATAATAACTGCATCCGATGATATGGTTGTTGAAATGAATGGTGTTATTTTTAATGTCCCAACAGGAGAATCAAAAAGTAAAGATTTCGTATTAAAATCAGGGGAAAATTCATTACACATTGACGGTAATGGCTCTATTTCTTTCCTTTTTTATAAGGAGCTGATTTAGTTTGTATAAGATTAAAATTATTAATGATGGTGTAGAGACTGAGATACACAACCCCTATGTAAATGACATAAAGATTGCTAATGGAGTTATTAAGACTGAAATTAACGCTATAGATTCCTTTAATTTTTCTTTTTACATGAATAATCCGGGATACGGAAAAATCAAACCTCTAAAAACGTTTATAAATGTTTTTAATATAAAAAAAGGTCAAGTAGAGTTTGAAGGTCGTGTATTAGGACCAAGTGAAAACATGGACGAAACAGGCCTTCATAGTGCGGCGTATGAATGCGAAGGAGAACTAGGATATTTACACGACTCGGTTCAAAAACATATGGAATTCCGTGGCACGCCATTTGAGTTATTTAATGAAATTATTGAATATCATAACTTACAAGTGGAAGATTATAAGAAGTTTGAAGTTGGAGAAATGAACGTTACAAATTCAACTAATTATTTATATCTATATTTATCTGCAGAGCATGACACATTTCAAACTTTAAAAGAAAAGTTGATAGATAATATAGGCGGCGAACTCCAAATTCGAAAGGAAAATGGGGTTCGTTTTTTAGATTATTTGGAACGAATAGGTGAGGATAAGGAAACTGAAATACGAATAGCAAAAAACTTAAGAAGCATGAGTAGGGATGTGGATCCCACTGAAATCATTACAAGATTAACTCCATTAGGGGAGCGAGTTGAGAGTGAGGATCCAGAAGCTACAGATGCTTCACAAGCTCGACTGACCATAGAAACAGTTAATAACGGAATCCCATACTTGGATGATGAAATTTTGCAATCTGAATTTGGAATTCAAGGTGGTTCTATTACTTGGAACGATATTACTCTTCCAGAAAACTTATTAGCAAGAGGATTAGAATGGTTATCTAAACAAAAAGTAGCGTACGTTCAATATAAGTTAAGCGCTATTGACCTTTCTTTAATAGGGTTAGATATTGATTCATTTGAGAAAGGGAATTCATACCCTCTTAAAAACCCGATAATGGCTATTGATGAAAGATTGAGAGTTATTGGCAAATCGTTAGATATAAATAACCCACAAAACGCAGCGTTAACTATTGGTGATAAGTTCAAAACTTTAAATCAATATCAATCTGATATGAATAGGTCAGCTCAAACAATAGTTGATCTAGAAAGCAGAGTCACTAAACAATCGGAAACAATAAATAATTTAAAAACTGAACTTATTGCCGTAGATCAAGCAATACAACAAGTCAAATTTGACTTAGAAGAAGGGGATTTACCAGCTCTAGAGGATGCAATCAATAACTTAAATCATGCTGTAGACAACCTCATTGAAGCGATTGATGAAATTCCTATCTATGATATAGCCACTCCTACAGAAGATGGCTTAATGAGTGCAAATGATAAACAAACACATGACTTAATGAAGGAAAAAACTGATTTAATCAGTATTACTTTTAATACTGATTTGGATAGTATTAGAGAAAAATTTAACCTGATTAATGTTTTAAATGAAGTAGACCTAGATGATATTGTGTCGAGGTTGGAGGCGTTAGAGAATGACGGAGATCCAGAGTAGGGCACAAAGAATTGCAGAAGCATCTGAAAAGATAAGGATTAAATCAGAACAATTGAGAAACAAATTGAGAGGGGATGATTATATTGCCGATACCTCAAAAGATACAGGAACTAGCAAATAAGGTTCGTAATGCAATATTTGGAAAAGACGTTCGTGAAGCCATTGCTGAGGCACTCGAAGAGTCGGGGAAAACTTCAGCTGAAGCACGAGAGATAACAGAAGCACTCCTTGACGGTAGTTTTGACCAAGGACTTTTAGACACAGAAATACGTGAAAAGTTGCAACAATTAGAGCAAGATTACGCTCCACAGTTAACTGATCTTGGTGTACAGTTGGCACATACTATGACACAAGTTGACACGGTGCAAGTCAAAGCAGATAACAATGCAAGTATGTACTGGCAACCGCCTACACAACTTCCAGCAAGAAAGGATCATGCGAATTACTTTTTTGATACGTTTGGAAGTAACGCAGATGGGTTTATTAACAATTTGTTCGAACCATTGCGATTAGCTAATATAAGCCATTTAACACGAACGTCTTTAGGTAAAGATGCAAGCGGAACTTATGATGTGTGGAGATATGTGTTCACACCTAAAAAAATCAGAAAAACTTTAATTTTAGGTGCAGGGATACATGGCGGGGAATTGACTGGAATATTAGCGGTGTACCTTTTTTTAAAGCATTTAATGGAGGATTGGCACAAATACCCGCAGTTGGCTTATATCCGTAATAACGTAAGATTGGTTATTCTCCCAATTCAGAATCCCTGGGGAGTTTCACAACCACATCCTCGTGTAAGACAGAATTCAAATGGTGTTGATTTAAACCGCAACTTCGACTACAAGTGGAGCGAATACGCAGGAGCTTCAACACCTTTTGGGCATGATTATAAAGGCACAGCACCTTTTAGCGAGATTGAATCACAATATATTAGAGATACGCTAAACACTTATTCAGATGCAACTGCCTATCTTGACATTCACAATTTAGGAAGCGCAAGTCATGATTACGTTGCTTATAACTCTATAAACGCAACAAACCAATTCATTTACGATGATTTAATTAATTTCTTAGTGCGGGATATCGCTACACCAGTAATCAATAATAGTCAGCAAGATACCCCCAGTGCCTATAATTATTCCTATCATGTTAAAAAGATTGTGAGTGGTAATCCTGAGTGGGCAGACGGTAGATACGGTTCCACATACGGCAGTGTTGAATTGACTAAAGCATTAGAATGGTTCGGGAATATTATCATTCAACACGCTAGACAAGATGTATTTACACCTAATGAACCATTTGTGATTGAAACGCATTTTGAAACTGGGACGACAACCATTACGATTAATAGCACAAGTTTAGTGGAAATCAATCAATTTAAGTTCATTTTCACCCCACCTAGCGATGGTATTTTGTTATTTGAGGGTGTAGTTACCGTTAAAAGTAGTGATCCAGCTTCAATTAATACTTTCAACCCATTTATAGGACAGGAGAGTACAGACTTTCAGTACGGATTTTCAGGTACTATTAACCGTTTTGAGGTATATTCCGAAGGTGACAAAAGACAAACGATTCCTTTTTACTCACAAACATACCTAAAACGCGATAAAGTGGCGAGTGTTGGAATACGTGCAAAAACAACTGTTGGCACAGTAACGATATACAGGTATAGAGGAAGAATAACCTTTATACCATCCGAAAAGGCAGACAGGTTAAAAGTATATAGTGCTAATACAGGTACATGGGTGCAAGAATATTAATACACAATCGGACAATACTGTGACATAACTTTTAGACATAAAAAAACTTTTAAGAAGTAAAAAAACACCCTTGAAATAGTGGGTGTTTTTTACTTTAATTTTAAAAAGGAGATAAAGAATGAGTGAAATTATCTTGGTTATTTTAACAAGCATGACAGTTTCTATTGTAGTTAATTTATTTATTAGGAACAGACGTAAAAAAGAATGAATTTATAAACAGACATTAATGAACGATTGCCCTAAAGGTGTTATCCTTATAATTCCTTCTTGCATTTCTATTCTAGTTACTTCAGGGTCTTGGTGGTTACTAACGTTCTTATAGAAAGTAGAGTCACGAAAAGTAGTGTAATTGTGCTTCTCTGAATAGTTTTCTTCATACGATATAGAAACTAATCCTAATCGATGTAAATTGGTAATTGAAGCGGCGTTTTCATTACCAGTAATTATGTCTGTGTAGTGTCCAAGGAAAACATTTGTCTTTAATAATAGATAGCCCTTCCCATTAAGGTGGACAGATTTAAACTGTACAATGGGATGATTATTCCTTACCTTAAAAAAAGTTAAGTTCTTTGCGTCATCAGGAGATATTTGCTTTATTATTTCAACAAATGCATGATGTACGTTTTTTGATTTGGTTTTATCCATTGAAGCAGCAATTACGCTCGCGAACATTTCCCTTAATTTTTCTTCTTCGATGTAATAACGAGATGCTTCCAAGGCGGGTCCTACTACGCTCATAGGCGGTTCTTGTAGGTTGTTTTCATTGATTTTCAATATTTTTTGAGCAACTAAATCTTTATAATGAGCCGTTTCAACTTCATGTTTAGCCTTTTTAAGCTCAGCAATATGGTTGATCTTACCGAAAGCTAAATACCAAAGGTCATCAAGGGTCTGCATTGGAACTTTACTACCATTAGTTGCAATAGTAGTAACGAATGAAGTAATTGCTGAAGTGATAATTGGATCCATGGTTTCACCCCCATTCTATCAAATATTGACAAGTATACACTACTTTTTACAAATTTTGTTGTATAATCGTAATATCTTACTTAGAAACAAATCTCAGATTGTGAGGAGAGTATTATGAATAAAAGAGGGATCATAAAAACGTCAGATTTAACACCTGAAACAAAATTATACAGATATATGAGTTTAAATCAGTTTATGTCATTTGTAGAGTGTAAAAAGATTTACTTAACAAAGGTAAAAAAATGGGAAGATACATGGGAAGTTCCTGGAAGTAAATTACCGACTTTAAGAGATGACGGAAGATTGGAGTACCCTATTTGGGAAATTACTGAAATCATGCACGGTATGTGCTTTAGTTTAAATAAAGAGTCCGATGCTATGTGGAGAATTTATTCCCCATTTAGGGATGGGGTACTCATAGAAACTTCAGTCCTAAAAATTGAATTGTTACAAGAAATTCAATATGGTTTTCTGGCGCCAGTAATCTATTACGACGATTTATTAGAGGCACTCAATAATTCAATTGAAAACAATGAATATAAAAGTCCGTTCTCCCAGGCATATCTTAAAAGAAGAGCATTTGAACACGAAAATGAAGTAAGGTTAGTTACAGTTAACGATGAAGGGTTTATCAAACCAAAACAAGAAGATAATGACTTTATATATCTAAATCTCGAGCCGAGCGATTTTATTGAAAACATAACTATAGATCCTAGAGCTGACGGATGGTATGTTGAAATGTTTAAAAAATACTGTAACAGACTAAATTTAATCGATCCAAAAAAATCTACGTTATATTCAGGAGTCTATGAACAAGCTAAAATTGCTATGAAGTTTTTACCTTTAGATAAAAAATAAGATAGAGATTGCTGTAATTATACAAGAAAAGGTTGTGCCAATTTATGTTTGAATTTTTATTTGAAGTAATAATCACTGCGATTATTACAGCTGTAATAATCGTCCCGGTTGGTTTTTTCATGTATTACTCTATTTATTACAAAGTCACAAATAGAGATAAGATTAAACAACAAGTTTTAAGTTATCTAGAAAATGCAAATGTTGCTTTTGATACTACTGACAAAAGTTATCATCGATTGATTATAAACGATAAAAATAAGGCATTTGAAGTTGAAAATCTACCCGTTTATCCTTCTGCTAAAGCTATAATGGATTATATGTTACAAACCGAGGTTATACAAAGAGGCGTTAAATATGGTTTTAAATATGACGAAACCTTTTTTAAGTTAATATTAGGTGACTTAATGATGGAAGGAAGAGTCACGGCAATTCGTGATGAATCTACTGACGAAATGATAGGGTATAAATTTTTAAGCCATCAAATTTAAGGGAAGTGCTATGCTATTATGACAACTTCAAAAGATGTAGAAAAAGTGTTATCTGAAATGAGGGACAATACAATAGCTCAACTATGGCTTAAAAACGACATAGTTAAGATGCAACTAGCGGTAAGTTATGACGAATGCTCAGATGATCTCGACGGTGATTATATGTCATTATATGACCACGTTGAGTATCACATCGACAACGCTAAAGAATTAAACATGCCTGTCAAATAACTTTACGAACAAATGTTCTTTATTGACTATCACTTTTAAAAAGTGATATGTTAAAATGGAAGTAGGTTAGTTGGGGTAGCTCCCCGACTTAAACGCACCTGGAATGCGTACCTACTTCTTTTCTGTTGTAGGACGTATTCAAAGCGAAATAACCTTTCCAGGGGGAATTGAATATGTTTGAGGTAAATGATACTGCCAGGCTTATGAATGACCTAGAAGTAGTCATAAGCACATTATTTCTTGATGTGGATCGCCGAAAGCTCGTAATTAGGTTAGAAGAGGTTTTATCTAATTACGAAATTCAAAGGAAAACAGAAACAGATATTGAGGGTGATCTGCAAGAAAAAATCGACATGTATTTGTCTGCAAGACAAATTGAAGGAATGTCTGATAAAACGTTAGAAGGCTACAAGCTTGAATTGAAATTGTTTTCTGAAAAAATTGATAAACCTATTGTACAAATTAACACAGCTGACATAAGGAAGTACCTCGCAAGTAATAGTAGCTGGATGATTAGTACTGTAGATAAAAAATTATCGGCTTTAAAAAGTTTTTTCGCTTGGATGGTTGAAGAGGAATTACTATTACGTAATCCAGCTGCTAAAATCAAGCCGCCAAAGAAGCCTAAACGATTACCAAAAGGGTTAAGTATCGAGGAAATGGAAATTGTACGTGACTCTTGTAAAGATCAACGAGAAAGAGCACTAATAGAAGTTTTGTATTCGACAGGTTGCCGATTATCCGAAATAGCTAATATTAAGACGACTGATATTAACTTACACGAAATGAAAATCCATGTGATTGGCAAAGGGGATAAAGAAAGGACAGTCTATCTATCGATAAAATCCATGCACCAATTACGTAAATATTTAAATAGCCGTAACGATGAATGTGAATATTTATTTGTTACCGAACGCAAACCGTATAGAAAAATGAGTAATCGAAATATACAAAGAATAATCGATAAGATTGAACAAAGATCTAACATATCAAAAAAGATAACCCCACATACATTCCGACATACATTTGGAACACTTGCAATGGAAAATGGAGCAGATCTCGCTGATGTTCAAAAATTACTAGGTCACGAGGACCCGAGCACTACTTTAGTCTATGCCCATGTTAGCGAAGAACGTAAGAAACAAGCGCACAAAAGATTTCATGTACAATGAGAGTTCCTTCGGGAGCTCTTTTTATTTTGTCAAAGGGGGTTAGCAGGTGAGCGAAGCTTTTGAAAAAGTACTAGATAAGCTTGTTGAAAGTTTTGACGATTTTAAAGAACGTCTAATCAGAATTGAGGAAAACGTAAGAGATGTTAAAAGTGTTAAAAGTGATGTTGAGGAATTGAAAATAAAGAATGCATCTTTAGAAAGTAAAGCAAGTAGCGCTCACAAAAGGCTTGATAAATTAGAAAATAATCAAACTTGGCTATGGCGCACGGTTATGGGGGGAATTATTGTAGGTGGAATTGGGTTATTGTTTTTCGTGGTACAAACATTTATCAAATCATAAAAAAACAAGGAGAGGGTAACATGAAAGTCAACTGGAAAGTACGATTTAAAAACCCACATTTTGTTGTGCAAGTTATTTTAGCTGTATTAGTTCCAATCCTTGCCTACATGGGGTTGTCTCTCGAAGATTTAACAACATGGAATATTCTCGGAAATGTAATCATCGAAGCTATTAAAAACCCTTATGTACTAGGATTAGTTGCGGTGTCAACTTACAACGCTATTAATGATCCAACTACAAAAGGATTTAGTGATAGCTTACAAGCTTTAACTTATACAGAACCAAGAGAGGATGAAAAATAATGGCAGTTAAAAATAAATATCAAATTGAAAAAAGGTATATTAGCAATTTAGCAAACCGTAATCAGGAAAAAGTAATTGGTCCACGTTATGGTGCAGCTCATGAAACAGCAAACAACTCAGCTGACGCCGACACTCATGTAAGGTACTTTCAAAATCACAGTGTACGAGCGTCCTATCATCAGTTGGTAGATTCAAAGTCAATCATTGAGATTATTCCACTTAATGAAAAGGCTCTCCATATCCAACGTCAAAATGACCGTCAAACGCTTAATCTAGGTAAAGCTAATGATCATGCTATTGCTATTAGTTTATGCCGTACAGGCGAATTTGCTGAGGCTTATGATCGTTATGTGTGGGCATGGGCTAAGGTATGTGCAGAAAATGGTTGGGATCCTTTTGCTAAAATTACTGCACATCGTTTCGAAGATCCAGGTAGACGCTCAGACCCTCAAAGTTGGTTGGAACCAAATGGTGTGACGTGGAACCAATTCCTAACTGATGTTAAGAAATATGCAGATGCCTGGGAAGGAGAGGCTGAAATTAAAAAGCCTTCACAAGTAAAAGTGGTTGTTGAAACAGGTAGTGAAAATATTATCCGTCATGGGGATAAAGGGGAACACGTCAAACGAATGCAAAAAGAACTTACTGCAGCGGGATTCGACTTACCTCGTTGGGGAGCTGATGGGCACTTTGGTGATGAAACAGAGGTAGCTCTAAGAGCATTTCAACGAGCAGCAGGAATTACAGTTGATGGTCTTTTCGGACCACAATCAGCAAATGCATTAGAAACTTTTAAACAAAATAAACCACAGTACACAAGACTTTTACGTTTACAATCACCATTTATGCGTGGCGAAGATGTTAAAGCAGCACAAATTAAATTAGGAGTTAAATCAGATGGAATTTACGGTCCTATAACAGAAAGAGCTGTTCGTGAATATCAACGTAGACATCGATTAACTGTGGATGGAATTGTTGGTCCGCAAACTTGGGGTCATATGTTTGGATAAAATTTATAAGCCCTTGCCTTAATTGGTGAGGGCTAAATTTTAATAAAACAACTGAGGTTTTATCATTGTCATGACACTAACGTGTTATAGCTAAATAATGTCCATATGAGTTCTCATTAATTGAAATAATGAGAACATGGCCGGTCTACATGAGTTCTCGGAAAATAAACCACCTTCAACCCTTGGTACAACAGCAAAAATAATTAATGAGAACGTGGAGGTAAAACCCCAACTACTATATAAGAGACAACTACAATTTGAATTAAAATTTCAATCTGAAATAATTAGCTAATTACTTTTCTATAAAAATGTCAGTATATCTCTCAGTTTTTAAAGAAAATTGTAATGATTTAGTCAAAAAGCCCCGGATACCGGGGCTATTCTGATATTTTCTTATTTACTTTTAAAAATCCTATGCCAGACAATAATGCAGTAATGGCCCCTATTGCCGCCGCAATTCCTATGTCACCATACATCATAACTGACATAAGTAAACCTAAAGAACCTAAAGCAATTAAAAGAATAGCTATTAATTTCATATTATCTCCTTATCTCCTTTTATTTTAGATTTACGGTAAAGTCAATTTTTTCACCAACATTTTCCCAATCAGCATTCATAGGGGCCCCAATAATTATTCTTACCCACTCAATATCTTCTGCTACAGATTTTTCTAGGATAAAAAATTGAGAACCAGATTTTTTTACTGCACCAATAAATTCGCCATCAATGTGTTCGGATAACCACATGTCGGATTCAAGTTGTTCTCCTGTATTTGTTGTAATTGTTGCTTGTGCGGGAAAGAACGTGATATTTTCTTCTGATGTGTTTTCTACTTCCATGTCAATTTGAATGTAATTAATAAAATCTTTTTCCAAAAAGGAAGCAAGATCACCTTTTAGGTCGCCAGTTGATGTATTCACTTGTGAAATATTAAAAATGATTGGTCCGGTTTCTTGTGTTTCAATATCACTAGCTCTAGAAATTAATGTGAATTTTCCACCTTCGTTTTCAATAACGTCACCTACAGAGTGTTCGAATCCATCGTCATTAACTTCTTCTGGTAAAACCTCTTCTTGTTCTTCCTCTTGATTTACACCTTCTTCATTTTCAACTTCTGTTTCTGTAGGTTCTTCAGTCGTTCCGCATGCTGATACAACTAATAATAGAGCAGCAAGTAAAAATAATAATCTTTTTTTCAATGTAATTCCCCCATTCTTTATTGTACATGCAACATTATACTATTTACCCAAAATAAGGAAATGGTTTCGACAAACTTAGACATAAAATAATTTTAACCCCTCTTGTGAGGGGCTATCTAACTCCTTTGGTGTTATTTAGTTCTTACTATATGTATATGCACGAATACCTAAAAATTGCCTGTCCCTAAAATTTTTTTGAAGGGAAAAGCAATTTTATTATCGAAACCATAATATATAAGAAGGAGGGAGTATATTGTCTATAAAAAATCGATTAAAAGAATTTAGGCACGATAAAAGAATGAACCAAACTGAGTTTGCAAGTTTTTTGGGGATAAACATATCTCAATACAGTAGATATGAAACTCAAAAGATGCAACCAAATTTGGAAACAGCTTTGGAAATTAGCGAAAAATTAAACGTTACAGTAAATTCAATATTTCAGAGGGTCTCAGAATAACGAGATCCTCTTTTTTTATAGTCTTACTTTAATGGATATTAACGTTTTTGTAAGGTGTAAAATATATTTTTTAATGGACAGGCAATTTCTAGGCATACGCACATATAGTGTTATTACAAGAGTAATAAAAAGCTTGATAATAACAAAAGAATTATTACAACAGTAATAAAAGGAGTGAGTTTAATGATAACTACAACAATTTTAAAAATCGCTTTAAGAGATAGTTGGTCGAAAACAGATGAAGAAACTATCAAAAACACAATTAACCTATTAGAAAAGTGGAGTGAATTAATTGAAATATTAGAAAGAAACGACGCAGATCCAAACTTTGTTGCTGAATGTATTTATTTACAAATTGATGATTATGACAAATTAAATGTTGATTTAATAAGTTTTCTTGAAAAAGCAAATTAAAGGAGGAGTGGGTTTAATGATTTTAGGCATCGATGCAGGTAACTATGAAGTGAAAGTAATGGGGCCTTACGGTCCTTATAAGTTCCTTTCATGTTTAGGAGAATGGAGAAAAAGAAAACTAGAACAAACTTTTTCGAAAGATGATATGGAATACTATTTCGAAGGTAAAAGAGGGTTCGCTGGAACGCTTGCAAAATATGAGTCTGAGTTTATAAGGTCTAGAATGGGTGATACAAAAGCTCATGAAGATGCAAGATTACGAGTCCTATTAGCTATCCACAGATATAGTGATGCTTTTGAACATTCTGTTGTGGTAGGTCAACCGATAGAAAAGCATGATCATATTGAAAAGAATGCTATCAAAGAAATGCTTCGAGGTAGACACGAACTAGAAGTTAACGGCGTCACAAAAACAATTGTTATTCGCCGTGTGGAGGTGGCGGCTGAGGGAGCAGCTTCATTTTGGTGCCAACCAGAGTTAGGTATTGTTCGAATTATCGATATTGGGTCAGGTACGGTAAATGGAGCTACTCTAAATGATAAGAGGTATATAGATAAAGAAGCTTTTACTCTTAATTATGGGATGAACACAAATAAAAGTAATGATTTAGAATCTTTAGCAGAGTCGATTATAACTAAAGCTAATAAATGGGGGCGACAAGATTTTGTCAGATTAATCGGAGGTTCGGCAGAAATGTTAGCTCCTTATTTAAAAAAATATTTTAATAATTTAAGTGTTTTTGAACCAACTATATTTGAAGGAAATTCATACAAGCTTGTCCACCCAGTATATGCAAATTCTATTGGGTTTTATGAGATAGCAAGGAGTGTATTTAAATGAGAGTAGTTAAAAGTATTTCATTTAATAAAGCGGATCCTTACGAAAACAAAATGATTAGTCACTTTAAGCAATATCCAAACTTCTCAAATTATGTGAAACGATTAATTCAAAAAGATATGGAGGGGATAGCAACCCCATTTAAACAAGATATGAAAACAGATGAAAATGACAACTTAATGGAAATGATGATATAGAGAAAAATGGTAATACCGGTAATACCAATTTGAGTAAAAAAATAACCCTTTCGGGGAATTTAGCTACTAACGCTACGCCTGTTAATAGCTATATGCGAATACCTCTGAAAAAATGCAAGTCTAAAACATTTTAGGAAGTGAATTTTTATGAGTAAAAATAAAGTGATTAAGTCTGTCTCCTTCAATCAAAAAAACGCAGATGATGAACTAATTTTGAAGCACGTAAAACGAAGGAATTTTACCGCTTATGTTAAAAAACTAATCCTGGAAGATATAAATATAAATCAAAAAGTTGAAACAAAAGCGACAATGATCGAAGTAAATAAACCAGTTGAAAAAGATAACATTAGAAAATTAACTGTTGCAGAAAAGTTAGAATTAAAAAAGAAGGAAATAAAAAAACGAGCGATAAGCCGCCCGTTTATCCCACAAAAAGATTAACTAAAGTTCCGATTGCGATGCCAGCTCCAACTGCAATGATGATATGCATTTTACAGTCATCCTTTCATTGTAGAGTGTTATTAGTTTTTCCTGAAATCAAAAAGATATTAGGGGGATTTAAGTGAAAACTTTGATGATTGTTGGATATCTTCTTATGAAAATTTGGCATGAAAAAGAATTGATGAAAGTTTATCCGATTTTAAGGGGGAGTAGAAAATGAAAAAAATTAAAGTTGTTAAAAAATTCGATTTTAAAAGTCGTGAATTTTACTCACTTGAAAATAAAAGCAGTAAAAAAATAATGAAAAGAGTATTAACTGCAGCAGGTCCGGCATTATTTTTATTATCCCCAAAAACGTTGGCTGATGGTACTGCTCCAGCTGTAGTTGCTGTAGTTGCTCCAGAAGAAACTTTAACTGATGCCGAAACTACATTCAAAGATATTTATGATGCGATTATGGGGATTTTTGACGCTGGTGTGGTGTTAG
The DNA here is from genome assembly GCF_001866005.1 of Anaerobacillus alkalilacustris. GTDB lineage: Bacteria > Bacillota > Bacilli > Bacillales > Anaerobacillaceae > Anaerobacillus > Anaerobacillus alkalilacustris. Next base: position 8,401 of record NZ_MLQR01000030.1, on the reverse strand, counting down.
TAATTATATTCGCTGGGGCTGCATGGGCACTTGGGCATCGTACAAAAGCGATTGAAATAGTGATAGGGGTATGTTGTGGTTACTTGCTTGCAAGGCACGCAATTGATATAAGAGACTTTCTTAAATCAATCGGGAGCAAATAGACATGGAATTAGTAGGCAGTCAATATAAGATCAGACTAACATCAAAGTTCGGAGAAGTGTCTGAAGTGAGAAATTTTCGCCCGCATACTGGAATTGATTTAGGTTTAAGTGAGGGGACAGAATTAAAAAGTATTACACCTGGGGTTGTTGAACGTTTAACGCCAGAAAATACACCGTTAGGTAACGGAATAATTATTAGAGGCGATGACGGTAACGCCTATGTATACGGCCACTTAAAAGAGATACACGTTTCACCAGGACAACGAATAGAATTCGGTGAATTTATTGGGTTAAGTGGTAATACTGGCACGAGTACGACAGGACCTCATTTACATTTTGCCGTACAAACACCGAACGGCGAGTTCATTGATCCAGCGCCTTTAGCAGATACGTTAGCTGATCTAACTGGAGATAAAGGATTTTTAGATGGTGTAAAAACATTTTTTGAAAATGGGCAAGTGGATCAATACGATAAAGGCGACAATGTAGTTTTAGATTATCTTGGGAAAAAGGTTGGTGAAGGTTTAATTTATATATGGGATTGGTTTGTGGTTAGTTTACCTGACATTGTCGGTTACAGTACTATCTTGGCTGGTGTAGTCATCATTTTAGGAAGCATGGTAAAACGTGGTGGTGCTATTAAAGTTTTATTAGCCTATGCAGCTTTTCTTATCTTAGCTTTATGTATATTGATTTACTAAGAGGAGGAATAAAAATGACAGCTTTTATGATTGGTATTGGTGTTTTTGCTTGGGGAATGGGTGCTGGAGCTTTATTGCATGAAACTGATTTGTTAAAAATACATGTAGTTAGAAAGTTGGGTAAAAAATGATTAAAGGAGATAACTTTATTGTAGATATTGACAATCCTTATTTACCAACAGTCAGTAACAACTTACCTGGGCCGGCTAAGGTTTACCGGCCTAGAAAGATTGTGGAAGCGTGGCCAGAACCCTGGTATAACAAATTTTTAAAAGTTAAAGCGATTAAATTAAGCGATGTAGTAAAGATAGAAATAAATAAAATGGTGGTTTATCGCATTATTCCTCATACGAATGTTTCCAACAACAATAAGAGGCTTTGGAAAACTATCCACAAGATGTATGAGATGTATGAAAGTTTAGGTAGTCGTAGAGAAAGAGAAGGCTTTAAATTTACATTTCGTGAAAAAGACTACTTTTGGTTTGATGTGATCTTTAAACAAGAAAAAGGAGAGAAAAGGCTTGAATTTTACGTAGCGACTAGTGAGTTTCAAGCCAAAAAGTTAAAACGTAAGTTAGAAAATAAAATGAGCATTACGATGAAAGAAGCTGATATAAAAGATTTACACGTACCAATAGAAAATACCATCGTTCAAGAAATGAAATATTTAAAGCATGACATATTTAGCTTAAATACAAATACCAACGATACCAAGACACCTATTTCTGGTTTAATGAATACGATCGATGAATTAACAGATGATGGCGACATGGTAAGAGTGAGTGTTTGTAACGAAGTAGAAAACAGAAAAAAATGGGTTAAGAATGCTCAATGGGCATTTGAAAAGTTATCGAAGGGGAAAGTTCCTCAACGAGCGACATTAAACGGTGGTCGCGTCGCAAATGGCGTAAAAGTAGGGATTGCAGCAGTAGTAAATGAAATCAATGATCTATTAGTGGATACATTCCAAGCGTTCAGCAACGTTTTCTTTAAGAGTGAAAAAGAATTTAAAAAAGAAAAAGTCATCAATAAAGCACATTCGATTGAGGATGAAGTTGGAACTAATCGAATTAGCCATGATAAAGCATACTTACCAGTATTTAAAAGTCATATTCGTATTTTTGCTCATTCGTCAGATCGACTAGTAAGAGATTCGTTGTCTGAAACACCTTCACTTTCATTAACTGATTTAACAGATACAAATGAACTCCAAGGGATTACTGTTAATTTTAATAGAAGAAGAGTAGAGATCATCGAAGAAGTGAACAACCTTCAATTAACACTAAAAACAAAACTTGACGCAAATGTAAATTTAATTAGTACAGATGAAATGAGTAAATTAGCATTAATGATGCCTAACAAAGAATTACAACGAAAATATGATGATGCACTCAGTGTGAAAAAGAAAGTGGAAACAGACATACCAAGTATTGTACGTGAAGATACGTGTTTACACGTTGGAGTTTCAGAATATAAAGATCAAGAAATCGAAGTAGGAGTACCGACTAAGGATAAAGATAGCTTTTATTCGGGATATACATTCATTGGTAAGCAAGGATCAGGAAAAGATAATCTACTCCAGAACTTTGTTCGTGAAGGCAATCTAAATCATGGCATATCGTTTGTTATCCCTGACTGGATATGCCAAGAGGGTCATAAAGGTATGGCGGATGGGATAAGAGATTTAATTCCTCCTGAAAAAGTAATCGATTTAGATTTATCGAACGAAGAATGGATTATACCGTTAGACTTAACCGATGTCATGAATAAAATTGGTCGCAAAGGAACGAGCGTATTTGCTACTGAAATGGTTGATTTTTTAAACTTAGGAGATTTAACAAGAGCCAAGAAAATCTTAATGGAAGCAAGCAAAGCGAGTGGTGGATCACTCTTTAACATCAAACGATTAATTGAAGATGAGGAATATCGCTTCGAGATTATCGAACAACTAGAGGAAAAAGGGAATTTGCGTTTAGCACAAGACTTAATGCAATGGGGAGATAACAAAGAATTAGGGACCAAAGCTGATCCTATCCTAGATCGATTGACTATGTTTTTTGGTGATGATAATCTGTATGATATTTTTGCTCAACCACCAAAAAAAGAAGTTGATTTTGAAAAGTGGATGAAAGAAGGAAAAGTAATTATCGTACGTATGCCTAGACGAAAAATCGGGAATGCAGCAAAAGTTTTAGTTCACTGGCTTACGTTAAAAGTATTAATGACTCGCATGTTAATGAGTGAAGAGCATAAAGAAAAACATGGTTGTTTCATGATTTTTAATGAACCAGAGCAAGTTGAAACGAGAGGCTTAGCAGAATTAATGGGACGGATCGCAACGGAAGGACGTAAAGAGAGGTTAGGCAGTATATTCGCATTTCACCATTGGAATAAGCTACCTGATTATTTACAAGAAAACCTAATCAGTGGTGGAGTTAATCAATTTTTGATGGCTAATGACAACAAAAAAACATTCGAAAAAGCAAAAGAACGTCTAGAGCCTTTATTTACTGTAGAACAAGCGATGGAAACACCGAAACATTATTCAATCTGTTTATTAAATGGAAAAGAAGTAATATCTCCATTCTTAGTGCATTTAGCACCGCCGATCCCAATAGAAAAAAGATATGATAATTCATTCTTAACCAAACGTCATGCTCAAATATTCGGTAGACATTGGAAAGAGTTGCAGCAAGTTTTATAAGATTATATTTTCTGTTAAAATGTGATTATATCAACGTTTTATAATTACGACCTTACGAGTGGTTCGGGCAACTTATGACCGGTCCACAGCTTATTGCGCACTTAGCGCAAATTGATACGTGGCTCAGAAAGTATAAAGTACAGATAAAAGAATAAAGAGAAGCAACTAGTGAAGAAATAACTTCGCTGGTTGCTTTTTCTCTTCGTGGTCATTGGGTCTTTTATAAAATAGAAAATAGTGAAAAAAATTACTACATAATGTAAAATACAGTTTAGACAAATTGTATTTTTTTCGATAGAATAGGTGCTATCGATATAAAATTTAATCATTAAGGAGTAGAGAAATGGAAAAGGTACTTATTTTTGGTCATAAAAACCCAGATACAGACACAATCTGTTCAGCAATTGCTTATGCAGATTTAAAAGTGAAATTAGGATTGAATGCTGAGCCAGTCCGTTTAGGTGATGTTAATGGAGAAACTCAGTTTGCATTGGACTATTTTAAAGCAGAAGCACCACGTTTAGTTAAAACTGTTGCAAATGAAGTTAATCAGGTGATTTTAGTAGATCATAATGAATTTCAACAAAGTGTAGAGGATATTGAAAAAGTTCGTGTGTTAGAAGTTATTGACCATCACCGTATCGCTAACTTTCAAACAAGTGACCCATTATATTACCGTGCAGAGCCAGTTGGTTGTACAGCAACTATTTTAAATAAAATTTATAAAGAGAAAGGCATTAAGATTGAAAAAGAAATTGCAGGATTGATGTTATCAGCAATTATCTCTGACTCTTTATTATTTAAGTCTCCAACATGTACTGACGAAGATGTACAAGCAGCGCATGAATTAGCAGAACTTGCAGGGGTGGATGCTAATTCATATGGCTTAGAAATGCTAAAAGCAGGAGCGAATTTAAGTGACAAGACTGTAGCTCAATTAATTTCACTTGATGCTAAAGAATTTCAAATGGGTAATTACAAGGTTGAAATTGCTCAAGTAAATGCTGTTGATACAAATGATGTACTAGTTCGTCAAGAGGAATTAGAAGCAACACTAAATGCAGAAATCGAGAAGAAAAACTTAGATTTATTTGTATTGGTTGTTACCGATATTTTAAATAGTAATTCAGTGGCATTAGCTTTAGGAAATAAAACAAATGCAGTGGAAGAAGCTTATAATGTTACATTAATTAATAACACAGCTCTTCTTGAAGGCGTTGTTTCTCGTAAAAAGCAAATTGTACCTGTGTTAACGGATATTCTTAGTAGAGCATAATGTCGAATTTGTCTAGTCTAACTTTGCTTCATCTCCTTATGTATTCTTTTATACAAGATGTTATCAAAACTACATATGAGTGAGGTAAATGATAAAAATAAAACAACAACCGCTAGCTGGTTGTTGTTTTATTTTTATCGTTTACTTTTAACGCTTTATTAAGTTGAATGGTTTCCTTAATTTTTTTGGATTGCTGAAAGATTTCCTTTTTAGTAACTATGTTTTTGTCTAATTTTATTTGATCGATAAACTTTATTAGTAAATGAGCTGTATTAATGGCATCATCTATCCCTCTATGAGCTTTTCCTATAGGGTCAACTTCAGCTATACTTAAAGCGTTTTTCAAACCTAATTGACTATTGTTGTTAGTTGTAATGATTTTTCCTATTTGCTTTTGAATATCATTATAATTTTTAAACCAGTCTAGTTTAATTTTATTACGAATGCATTGATTGATGATATGTGACTTATCATCTTTACCCCAGGAGCATAGGTAGTAATTGTCCCCTATCCATTGAGTAAATTGTTGCATACCTTTTTTGAAAGGTATTGCTTTATCAAGATCTTCTTTTTTCATTTTAATAAACTTTCGAGTGCTTTTTGAAACGTAACCGCTTTTAGGTGATATGTAAACTTGAAACTGATCAACAATCCTTTTGGAATTTAAGTCAATTTTACAAGCGCCGATCTCAACAATTTCGCTAAGTTGACCTTTCCTAAATCGTTTAACTAATTCTAGGTCATAAACTATTACATTCAATGTAAATCTCCCCTTCAACTGTTGTTTATGTATGATTACTTTTCCCGAGTTTTCATGACAAAATTATAACCGTTTTGCCGATTTTTTTTAGACGTTAGTTTGTCTGTTTTTACATAATCAGAATCTATAAATTTCTAACTTGGAAACTGTCTAGCTCCAGGCGCCATCGGCTCGATCACTTCAGACCTTCTCTTTCGGTCAAAAACCCGACCGCTACGAGCAGGTCTTCCAGTGTTTGTCGCCGATAGGCGGGCGCCTTGCGCTTTTCTTATGTTGAATTAAAATTAACATATTTAAGATGTATTTTAAATATATGGATAAGAAAAAGTGCGTGGCATTTTGAGTATATTAAATAAAAGAAAGCAATTTCCCAAGTCTCTAAAGCTACTGACCTCAATTACTGCATGAAATACATCCTAGAGTAGCTACATGCATTTTTCCTCCAACGGCTACTCGTCTCACAAAACACTACTTCGGAGTAATTTATTATGAAGTAAAGTTAGTAGACACAGAAGCATTTTTTCCTTTTTGAGTTATGACCAAGTTGTTGTGCTTTTCTATAAGCAGAAAAAACACATTCGAATTCGAATGTGTTTTAATAAATACGGTTTTAGTAATTATGAAATTCACTCAGTTAAGTGTAATAGGGAATAAAGCGAAATTATTTAGTGCATTTAAAAATACGATAAGTTAACCTATCTTTAAATTTCTCCATTATATGAACATGACTTTCTAAGATAGTAAACAATGTTGGGTCAATGTAAGGTGAAGGGTCATTTTCTTCTGAAGCAAAGTGTTGATAATTTACATTCTCGTCATGTTCCACAATAACAGTTGAAAAACCTGCATTGGTAAAGTGATTCGTCCATTCATTTTCAGTTAGTATTTTCTGTATACCGTAAACGTTTTGTATTTCAGCTTTTTCAAATGGATTTAAGTCTTTAGTAGTGATCATTTCAATGGAAATAAGTTTTGCATTAGGTTTCAACACACGATAAAGCTCAGGTAATGATAGATCGATACTTGTAAACGCCAGAACAGACTCGGCGAGTATAAGATCGAAATTATCGTCATTAAAAGGGAGTGCTTCAGCATTCGCCTTAAGTAGATTAATTTGTAATTTTTTATTATTAAAGCGTTTTTTTGCTTTTTCAACCATAGTTGAATGGGCATCAAGGGAGGTAACCTTACATTTGTAGTTTTTGGCTAGAAAAGCAGACGATTGTCCTGTACCACAACCGATATCAAGAACATGCATTTCTTTATTAATGTTTTCCTTTGAAAGAATAGATTTCGATAAATTTGATCCACCGGGGTGTGCACTACTAATACCGAGCTCGGCTAACAAATCAGTATAATTTAATTTCCTCATCTGAATAATATCACCTTTCATTCGTTTGTTGTTAACTTATGCAAAAGTGATAAGAAATGTTAGGGTAACTTAAAAAACTAAACTCGTAGTAATAAGCTTAGTGAATTTGAAATTTAGTTATTCATAACAATGAACGGAATCTAATCTCCTACTAAGGTTGAATAAAGTCGTTTTGCGATAGTTTGATCATTAGTACCTTGAATAAAAAGGCGTCCATTTGTAAATAAAGAAAGTTGATATTCGTCATAGGTTAACCTTAATAAATATGGCGTTTGTATTAGTGTACCTAAATGGCCCCATTTTGGTACGAAATCGTTAAAATCGATCTTTCTTTCGTCTGTGGGGCTAATTTGAATTGAATCTCGCCCGCATAAGGATGAAACAAAGTAACCGCGGTTAGGTTTTGATAGGAATTCAAAATTTCTTTTTTGACAACAGGGACAGGTTTCATTTAGGGATAGTTGAAACGGAAATAAATCAAAATCATTTTTCCAAACATCAATTTGCAGCATTTCCTCTCTAATATAAGTCTCATCCTCAATTAAGAGTTTCAATGCTTCAGTAATTTGATAGGATGCAATGACATGTACAACAGTACTTAATACACCAAGTGTGTCACACGTTTCTCCATGCCCATTTTCTACATTAGGAAATAAACAACGAAAGCAAGGTGTTCGATTTGGAATTATCGTAGTTGTCATCCCTCTTGAGTGAACAACACCGCCATAAATCCAAGGTATCCCTAATTTAATACTTACGTCATTAATTAAGAACCTTGTTTGCATATTATCGGTTCCATCTAAAATTAAATGAGATCCTTCTACAATTGCTTCGATGTTGTTAGCGTTTATATCCTCTATGTAAGAAACAATGGTAACAGTCGAATTTATAGCAGTTAACTTCTCCTTTGCAGCAACAACTTTTGGTTTATGTTCACGGGCATCGCTCTCATCAAAAAGCATTTGTCGTTGTAAATTACTTTCTTCGACAAAGTCTCGATCAACTATTCTTATTTCTCCGACGCCAGCTCGAACTAGGTGATTGGCAAGTGCTGTACCTAAGGCACCGATCCCAATTATTGTAACAACTTTTTGCTGGAGCTTTTCTTGATCTTTTTTTCCTTCTGGCCAAAATAATAGTTGGCGTGAATATTTATTCGTGCTGCCCATATTGAACTCATCCTCTATTAGTAAATTTTCACTAGTGTTGCACTAATTTTGTTTTACTATTAAAAACATTCGAAATCTTCAATAAATTATTTTATGCAAAGAAAAAGTCCTTTATAATGGATAAGTCAGGTGGTAACCCGTCCAAATCCACTAATAAAGGACACATCTCATGGACAAGATTACACGAAAAACTTCATTTGGACAATGGTTTTCACCAATAAATCTTGAATTATTTGAAGAACAGGTGAAAACACTGAAATTAGATTTTTATACGAA
>NZ_MLQR01000029.1 GCF_001866005.1 Anaerobacillus alkalilacustris | reverse complement strand
GGACTTTGATAGTAGCTCATTACAAAAAAAGAAGCAGAAAGTAACACGGACTGCTGAAAAAGTCCAAATTTTTTTATCTGAAAAATAATATTCAAAAAACGAGCCTCTAGAATCGCTTCTAAGGCTCGTTTGAGGGTTAGGGCGACATTTTTGCCCCCCTATAATCATTCGTTTTTCAAAAACATTCACTTTTTCAGTGGCCTCAAAGTAACATTCCAATATTTGTATCCTTAGCCTGATGACATTGGGATGAAGGCCCCCCACTGATTGAAGTTCAGCTTTATGATTAATAAATAAAAAAACACATGTGATTCGATTTTTTCTGAAATTCATGCGTTTTTAGGTGATAATAACTTGTTATTATGCACATTATTCTTCGACACATGGTTTTTTTTTTAAAAACCTAAGAAAAACTATAATAATGCAAGTGATTTTTCTTGTCACTCAATCAACTTTTTGATAGAGTAAATATGATTTATTTATTTTATACTTACATAAAGTATAAATATTTATAGATGATAATATAAGATAACTGATGTTGTGCTAGTTGTACTAATTAGTATGAAAAGTATACATAGTTTTCATTGCATCTTTAAATAAAAACAGTACATATGATTTAGGAGGAAAAAGAGATGAAAATGATGGATGCAAACGAAATTATTTCGTTCATTTCAAACAGTGTGAAGTCTACACCTGTAAAGGTATACGTGAAGGGTGATTTAGAAGGTATTAACTTTGGTGTAGCTACAAAGACATTTATCAATGGTAATACAGGAACTTTATTTGGTGAGTGGGCAGAAATTGATGCTGCTCTAAAGGCAAATGAAGGTAAAATTGAGGATTTTGTAGTAGAAAATGATCGTCGTAATTCAGCAATTCCTTTACTAGATATGAAAAATATTAAAGCAAGAATTGAGCCAGGTGCTATAATCCGTGATCAAGTTGAAATTGGTGATAATGCAGTAATTATGATGGGGGCTTCTATTAACATTGGTTCTGTAATTGGTGAAGGAACTATGATAGATATGAACGTAGTATTAGGTGGAAGAGCGACAGTAGGTAAAAACTGTCACATCGGTGCTGGTTCTGTATTAGCTGGGGTAATTGAACCACCTTCTGCTAAGCCGGTTGTTGTAGAAGATGACGTAGTTGTTGGTGCTAATGCAGTTATTCTTGAAGGAGTTACTGTGGGTAAGGGAGCGGTAGTTGCTGCAGGAGCTATCGTTACTGAGGATGTTCCTCCTTATACGGTTGTAGCTGGCGTGCCTGCACGCGTTATTAAAGAAATCGATGAAAAAACAAAAGGGAAAACTGAAATTAAGCAAGAGCTTCGTCGCTTAAACGAAGATAATTAAGATGATATCATTGCCTACAGCCTTTTTAGGCAGTAGGCAATTTCTTTACCTTTTAAGGAGAAGTAGACGAATAACAGCTTGTAACAAATGCACTTTAAACTTTAAAAAAAGAGGTAGTTATTATGAATTATTCTCAATTTATCGACATAAGAAGGGAATTACACCAAATTCCTGAGTTAGGTTTTGAAGAGTGGAAAACACAAGAATACCTTCTATCATACATAAAAAGTTTACCGCAGCAATTTATAGCTATTGATACCTGGAAAACAGGTATTTTTGTTAAGGTACAGGGTTCGGATCCTACAAAAGTTATCGCTTATCGTGCTGATATTGATGGCTTACCAATGGAAGAGGAAACGAATCTGTCTTTTAAATCCAAGCACGAAGGTAAAATGCACGGTTGTGGTCATGATTTTCATATGAGTATCGCTTTAGGGGTGCTAACACATTTTGCAAATAATCAGCCAAAGGAAACTTTATTATTTATTTTTCAACCTGCTGAAGAAGGGCCAGGTGGAGCTCAGCCAATGCTTAATAGTGATTATTTAAAAGCCAATCGTCCAGATATGATTATTGCACTACACATAGCACCTGAGTATCCGGTGGGGACGATAGCAACTAGAAAGGGATTACTTTTTGCTAATACTTCAGAACTGTTTATTGATTTCGTAGGCAAAGGTGGACATGCCGCTTACCCGCAAACAGCGAATGATATGGTAGTAGCCTCAAGTTATTTTGTAACACAATTACAGTCGATTGTTTCAAGAAATATAGACCCTCTTGATTCGGCAGTTGTTACTATCGGTAAAATTACAGGAGGTACAAAACAAAATATTATCGCTGAAAAGGCAAGAGTAGAAGGGACAATAAGGACATTATCTTTAGACTCAATGGGTAAAATTAAAGATCGAATTGGCAATTTAGTAAAAGGGATAGAACAAGGGTTTGAATGTAGTGCTTCGATTGATTATGGGTCGAATTACTGCCAAGTATACAATGATGAGGCAGTTACAGGTAAGTTTATTTCGTTTTTGAAAAAGAAGTCGAACGTGAAATTTGTGGAATGTAATGAAGCTATGACAGGTGAAGATTTTGGCTATTTTCTTGAAGAAATTCCTGGATTCATGTTTTGGTTAGGTGTAAATTCGGATTATGGTTTACATTCAGGTTTATTAAATCCAGATGAAGATGCTATACCATTTACGATTGATTTACTAGTTGATTATTTAAAATCGGTATAAATCAGAATAATCTTCCATTTGTTTGGAAACATTACCAATGTAGAGAAATTATCTCTTATTTTAATGGAACAATTGGAAGGAGGAATAGTTCATGCCGAAAATTGGAGTTGAACAATCTTTAACAGCTGTACAAGAAGCGTTACAAGCAAAAGGATATGATGTAATCCAATTAAAGCAAGAAAACGATGCAGCAGGTTGTGATTGCTGCGTAATCACAGGACAAGATCAAAATATGATGGGTATTCAAAATGTAATTACTCAAGGTTCTGTTATTAATGCCCACGGGTTAAGTGCAGACGAAGTTTGTCAGCAAGTGGAAAGCAAGCTTCATTAATTTGTAAAGAAAACGAAGGTATTTATTTGGTGTAAACTTATTGTTGTACTCCGTATTGATTATTACTAGCACCTATGGTGACAGTAGTATAAGAGGAAAGGAATGACAAACGAAGAACTACTGTTGTAGTCTTGCACAGTAGTTCATTCTAAAGTCATTCCTTATTTCTTTTCTATATATACTTGATGTGGGAATGGAATTTCTATACCATGTTGATCGAGAGTTTCTTTTAATGCTTTTCTCAATCTTCTTTCTACAGCCCATTGTGCCATATTTTCAGTTTTTGCGATAATTCTAATCACGACATCAGAATCGCCTAAACTTTGCACCCCTACAACGTTAGGACCTTCTTTAATTGTCTCGTCTAGTTTGGCGATTTCGTCGCAGGATTTTTGTAGCACATCCATAGCTTTATCGATATTTTCATCATATGAAATGCTAATATCAACTAACGCACGCATAGTGCCACGTGAATGATTACTTACATTAGCAATTTGTCTATTGGGGATAAAGTGTAAGGTTCCGTCAAATCCCCTAAGTTTTGTTGTACGTAAACCTACCTCTTCGACAACACCGTCTAACCCAGCCATAGATACATATTCATCTACTTCAATTTGTTTTTCAAGTAGAATGAAAAAACCAGTTACTACATCACTAACTAAACCTTGCGCCCCAAACCCAATTGCTAACCCGATAATACCAGCTCCGGCAATTAAAGGAGCAATTTCATAATCAAAAATGCCGATAACAATAGTAATTAAAATAAAAATTAGAAAGTATGTAAAAACATTAATAGTTAGCTTTTCTAATGTTTTTGTACGTCCTGGATGCATACCCTGTTGCTCTTGTAATTTTGAAAAAGATTTGATTATTAATCCGGATCCTATTTTTTTTGCCAGCCAATATACAAGGATGATAGCTATTAATTGAACCAAAATAATGGTAAGGTTCAAAATAAAAGCAGACCAATCGTATTGCATAATCCATTCAAAATCCATTTTATCTAACTCCTTTTTTCTAATTATTGTTCCTGTATCAGGAAAAAACTAATCATAATGAAGAGTCTAACATAATTATTAACATACTTTAAATAAACAAACTTATTTTTAAATTGAAAAATTAACTCTTCGATATAAGTATAGGGTTGGTGTATTTAACCTAAATATGGTTATAATATCTTTAGTGTTATGATGTAAAGGATTAATTTAGTAATTTAAAATATTATAAAATAACTACTGGGTATTTATAACTTTTATATATAATGATAGTTATACAACAACCCATCGAGGACTTAATAATTTTAGGAGGTTTTACATATGAGTGATAAAAGAATGGTAGCTAAGCAAGCGCCTAGATTTGAAATGGAAGCAGTAATGCCTAATAAAGAGTTTGGAAAAGTAAGCTTAGAAGAAAATATGAAAAATGACAAATGGACAGTTCTTTTCTTCTATCCAATGGATTTTACTTTTGTTTGTCCAACTGAAATTACAGCTTTGAGTGATCGTTATGATGAGTTTGAAGACATAGATGCTGAAGTAATTGGAGTTTCTACAGACACAATTCATACACATTTAGCTTGGATTAACACAGACCGAACGGCTAATGGCTTAGGTAAATTAAAATACCCCTTAGCAGCTGATACTAATCACGCTATTTCTAGAGATTACGGTGTATTAATTGAAGATGCTGGTATCGCGCTTCGTGGTTTATTTATTATCAGCCCAGAGGGTGAATTAATGTATTCAGTTGTTAACCATAATAATATTGGTCGTGATGTGGACGAAACATTACGTGTCCTTCAAGCTCTTCAAACTGGAGGTCTATGTCCGGCTAACTGGAAGCCGGGTCAAGAAACATTATAATTGTTGTTAACTATAGGAGATTGTATAATAAAAAGGTCTAGCATTTTTGTTAGGCCTTTTATTAAACGGTTTAAACCTACGAGTTACATAAGGAGGACATAAAAATGAAATTAAGAGCGTCGATGCCAGAACTTAATGGTGCAACTCAGTGGCTAAATAGGGAGGTAACAAGAGAAGATCTAGTTGGAGAAAAACCAACATTATTTCACTTTTGGTCGATTAGTTGTAAACTATGTAAAGATGCGATGCCGAATGTTAATGAATTTCGAGATAAATATAAAGATCAACTGAATGTCATAGCCGTACATATGCCCCGCAGTGAGAAGGACCTTAATATTGAAGAAATTATTCAGGTTGCCAAGGAACATGAAATAACACAACCAATTTATATTGATAACACACATAAGTTAACAGATGCCTTTGAAAACAAATATGTTCCTGCTTATTATGTATTTGATAGTGAAGGGCAGTTACGACATTACCAAGCTGGTGGTGGGGGCATGAAAATGCTCACGAAACGTGTTAATCGTGTATTAGGAATCAAAGAAGAATAATTAACTTATAAAACATATACACACTTACTTTGAAGAACGCCGTCATCCTGTTACGGTGTTCCTTTTGTATAGGTGAAATTAGAATACTAGTTTAGAAGATCAGAGTATAAAATTTTATTTTTGTAAGATTAGTTCCAACGATTTTAGCTCGAGCTGACTTAGTTCCATTAAATGTAGGTAATGAGCTAGCTTTAATTAATGGTGTGTAAATAGTCGAGGCACTTACGCTTTTCTAGAATGACAACCATTTTTGTCTAGTTAATTTAATCCTCTCTTTTTTACAGTATCAGCATTTATAAATTTCTAACTTGGAAACTGTCTAGCGCAAGCAGCCTAGAAGCTCGGTCACTTCAGTCAAGCAACAGACTTCAATTACTGCTTGTAATCCTTCGTCGATTAGCTTCATGCAGCTTTGCTCCTGCGGTTACTCGTCGCACGAAAAACAATTGCTCCTGCGGTTACTCGTCGCACGAAAAACAATTGCTCTTGAGCAAACGGAGTGACTCAGGAGCAGCTGCTCGTGACCAAGGCGCTTGCACTTTTTTATTAGATTAAGATTGTTTAAATAGTAGAAAAGTAATTTACAGTATTGGTTTAGGTAGTATTTGTAAATCATTAAGCGGGAAAGGAATGGAAGTTCTTGCAATTGATAAAGACGAAAATAAAATATCTAAATTTTGTTCAGTCGTTACACATGCTGTAGTGTCTGATAGTTAGTACAGATGGAAAGTACTCTGCGCTCTCTTGGTACCCGATTTGTTGCTATCGGTGACAATATTCAAGCTAGTAACTAAACTATCCTAATCTTAGACGAATTTGGTGTTAAACATATTACAGTAAAAGCCCAGAATGACTACCGTGAAAAAGTGTTAAATAAAATAGCGGCACATAAGGTTGTTCACCCGGAAAGGGATATGGGAGTATGAATTGCTTGCTTACAATATTGTTTCGAAAAACGTATTGTACTATTTAGAGCTGTCTAAAAATTATGGTATTGTTGACTTAATTGCTGGAGGGAAGATGAGCAACAAATCTTTAGTTGAGTTAAATATCCGCGCTAAGTATGGAGTTAATATTATGGCTATTAAGAGGGAAGGAGTAACAAACGTATCGCCTCATGGAACTGATAAAATCCAATCAGGTGATATTGTTTATGTCATTGGTGCGGTAGTTTACATTAATAAATTGGAAAATGCTTTGTTTGATAACGAATGAGAAGGGATTTTAGTAAACTGATTTTTGGATATATAAAAGGTTGTCGTCAAACGCATTGATGAAGACAACCTTTTGTATTAAAAAAATTTTATTAAACTTCCATGATAATAGGTAGGATCATTGGTTTACGTTTTGTTTT
This sequence comes from Anaerobacillus alkalilacustris, assembly GCF_001866005.1. Taxonomy (GTDB): domain Bacteria; phylum Bacillota; class Bacilli; order Bacillales; family Anaerobacillaceae; genus Anaerobacillus; species Anaerobacillus alkalilacustris. The sequence goes on along the minus strand of NZ_MLQR01000029.1, from coordinate 385,088 downwards.
TTCGTATAAAAATGGTCCTAAAATGTCCGTGATTTCATTTTTGATTTCAGACCATTGAGTCGTTTTGCGGTCCATAATGGCTTGTAAATGTTTAGCTAAGAGTGTTTGAGCATCATTTATTAAGTCACCTGATTCGCGCATATATACAAAACCTCTTGAAATGATGTCAGGTCCTGCAGTTACTTTAAATTCTTTCATATTAAGACTAACAACAACGACAACTAAACCTTCTTCAGATAATATTCTTCGGTCTCGTAAAACGATGTTTCCGATATCGCCAATACCATTGCCGTCAACATATACAGAACCGGACGGTATTTTACCAGCGATAGCAGCTTCATTTTCACTTACAGCCAAGACTTCGCCGTTATCCATCACAAAACAATTTTCTTCTGGAATATCACAATCAACAGCAAGTTTTACGTGCATTTTTAGCATGCGGTACTCGCCGTGTATTGGGAAAAAGTATTTCGGCTTCATTAAGCGTAGCATAAGTTTTTGTTCCTCTTGACCACCGTGACCTGAAGTATGGATATCGCTTAATGATCCGTGAATGACCTCAGCACCTGCACGATATAATTGATTTATTGTTTTACTTACACTTAATGTATTTCCTGGAATTGGTGAAGAAGAAAAGACTACAGTATCTCCTGGTATAATTTGAATTTGTCTGTGAGTTCCAAAAGCAATTCTTGATAATGCAGCCATTGGTTCTCCCTGACTTCCGGTACATAATATTGTTACTTCGTTTGTTGGTAGTTTATTGAGTTGACTATGGTCGATAAATGTACCTTTTGGAGCAGTAATATAACCTAAATCTTGTCCGATGTTAATAGCATTTTCCATACTTCTTCCGAAAACAGCAATTTTTCGTTTGTTTGCTACCGCAGATTCCACTACCTGTTGAAGTCGGTGGATATTTGATGCAAAAGTTGCGAAAATCACTCGACCTTCTACTTTGCGAAAAATTGAGTCAATGCTTTCTCCGACTTTTCTTTCTGACATTGTAAAGCCAGGCACTTCGCTATTTGTACTGTCGGATAAGAGGCATAGTACTCCTTCTTGTCCTAATAGAGCCATTTTTGTTAGGTTAGCTGGTTCACCGACTGGGGTGAAATCAAATTTAAAGTCTCCAGTATGAACGATGTTTCCTGGAGGTGTTTTGACAACTATACCATATGAATCTGGAATACTGTGAGTTGTTCTAAAGAATGTGACAGACGTCTTTTGGAACTTAATGACATCGTCTTCTTGGATTTCAATCATTTTCGTTTTTCGAAGTAAACCGTGCTCTTCTAATTTCCCTTTAAGTAACCCTAAAGCGAGTTTCCCGCCATATACTGGGATGTTGATTTCCCTTAATAGGTAAGGAATCCCTCCAATGTGATCTTCATGACCGTGCGTAATGAATAACCCTTTAATTCTATCTACGTTTTTCACTAAATAAGTGTAATCTGGAATGACGTAATCTATTCCTAGTAATTCATCTTCTGGAAATTTTATTCCTGCATCTATTAAGATGATTTCATCTTGAAACTGTACACCGTATGTGTTTTTTCCGATCTCACCGAGACCACCTAGAGCGAATATAGCTGTTTGATTATTTTTCACTTGTTTCATATTTTATATATTCTCCACTTTGAAATTCTCATTTTGTTTTTCATATTCAAGGTATTCACCTGTTACTGGTAATACGAATTCGATATTGTATACTTTTGAAGCTAACTTTTGCCTAACTTCCATTTCGGAACTTGCTTCTACATAAATGGATTGTGTTTTTTCTCGAACTGGTACTTCGGTAATATTTTCTTGAAATAATACTTTGTAAATCATATAAACCTCTCCTTAGTAAATCGTTAATTTATCTTTCATTTATTATAAATGATACTGGTTATTTTTTCATGTTTTTCTTTTTTATAATTAAATATGAAACGAAAACATGCTTTTAAAACAAGCATGTTTCTAGAGATTGAAAAAAAGCATCATAATTAGCATCATACATGATTTATTTAAAGATCACAAATAGTTGGGGAATTAACCAATAATATGAAAGGGAATTTAGCTTTCTAATAGGCGCTTCTTAGGTAGAAGGTCACGACAACGTTTGAGTAATTTTTCACGCCATTTTTTAAGCATTTTTTTCACCTACCCTTTACTCATCTTAAATTTTTTCTATCTTTAGTATGTACTAAATAAGCAATCTCATTAATGGAAAAATTTCTATAGTGACGGCTAATAAAAAGTGAAAACGTGTAGACTCAAGTAGTCTACACGTCATTTTTTTAAAATGTATGCTTGTGCTTTTATCCCACTCTTAAGGGACAGTAAGGCGCCACCTCAAAACTTAAGAAATTCGAGAAGGTAAGGTGGGGGATTAACTGTCCCAAAAGGTCCGATAAGTTGTGCTAACAATCAGTGGGGGATGAAGCCTCCTGCTGATTGAAGTTTAGCTTTACTATTTAAAAGCAGAAGGGATAGATTTTTTAAATGGATCATTATGTTCTACAATGCGGTCGTAGAACATAATTCCGTTTAAATGATCAATTTCGTGTTGGAAAACAATTGCGGTTAGTCCTTTTAATCTAATTGATATTCGTTCCTCATCTATGGTTGTAGCTTGGACAGTAATTCTTGCATACCTTGGAACAAGTCCAGGGACGTCTCGATCAACAGATAGGCACCCTTCACCATTTTCTAATTGCGTCAATTCAACGGAATGACTTACAATCTTTGGATTGTATAAAGCATATTCGTGTAAGTTGCCGTTTTCGTCGTTTACAAGAACAGCAATCATTCGTTTGTTAACATTAATTTGTGGTGCTGCAAGACCAATACCTGGTCTTAATCCATATTTTTCTGCTGTTTCAGGGTTCTGACTATTATGTAAGAATTCCATCATTTTCCTTAGTGTTTCTTTATCTTCTTTTGAAGCTGGTATTTCAACTTCTTTAGCGACACTACGTAATGTTGGGTGTCCTTCCTTTATAACGTCTTTCATTGTTATCACGTATTTTCATCTCCCTTACCGATGTGTAGTGTTTCTAATGAATTACATATACTGCTATAGTATACTAATGGTCCAAAAAAAGAAAGATATAGTTCAATTTACGTGCTAGTACTAATATTACCTGTACTAAATAAGTAGTTGGTAAATATAATAATTATATATCTTAGTGTCTCTTTTTCGTTTTGTAAAAAGTCAATTTTTGTTATAGTATTTTTATAAACTCCTATATGGAAGTTTAGTAAAAGGGGGAAATATTTTGGTTAAGAAAAAATTGAAGAATGTATTTATATTCGGTCTATTGTTATTGTTTGTTTCAGGGTGCGCCAAGTCAAATCCAGGTGAAGAAATTTACGATCATTTAGAAAGAGCGGTTAGTTTAGAGTTGGTATTTGAAGAGCAACAAGTACCATTATCTAAGGTTGAAAACGAAGAATATGAACTTTACAACGAAATTTTAAATCTTGCTAATATAGAGGAAATTGAACCATTGGCAAAGAAAGCTAAAGAGTTCGCTGATTCAAGAAAGGAAATGGTTGATATTGAAAAAGCGAGCATTGAAGAAGCATATGAAGAATTTTCTTTGATAAAGCCAATAATTGAAACTATTGAGGATGAAGAACAGGTTAACTCGGCAAATGGTTTAGTTAATGTCATGGATAGTAGATATAATACATACATGAAACTGTATGGAGAATATAACCGTGCCATTGCTTATGATTTAGAACTTTATGAACTCATTATAAAGGAAGACTTAACAATTGACGAGCTTGAGGTACAACATGAGAAAGTGAATGGATCTTATCAGAAAGTTAATGAATATAAAGATCTCTTTAATCAATATACAAATGAATATAATGAATTAAAAAAGAAATTTTATGAATTAGTCAATTTAGAAGTTACTTATAATTGAATAATTAGAAAAGAAATCCAAAAAAGTAATGAATTAGGTGTGATGTAAAATACCAAATTCTTTACCTGAATGGGTTTCTTTTTTTGTTGGAAAATATAACAGTTTTGTGTGTATTAACACTGTTGTAATGTTGTTAAATTAAGGTTTTTTGTGCGGTGTTGTAACAGGGGTGTCGTTGTTAATATAACAGTTTTTGTTCGTTTTTTACCTACGTCCCAGAATATCTTCAAAAAAGTATTGATTTATAAGCCTTAAACCGTTGACAAAAAATGTTCACATATTGTAGAATTAGTATCAAATAAGAGAGTTGTTTCATAATTATTTATAAAAAACTAATACAGATAATTTTGGTTTTAAACAACTATTTTATTAAAATCAATCGTTTTAACTAAATCATATTGATTTAATTACAGTTGTAATGAATAAATAAATGGGCACCATAAACTAGAGTTTAAAAGCGATGATTACTATTTCTTTGGATAGGAAAGGAAGAGGTGAAGAGTACGATGAAAACGAAAACTTTAGAAAAAGTTGAAAGTCAATTTGAAACCTTCCAAATTATAAATGAAGAAGGGGAAGTTGTTAACGAAGCGGCTATGCCGAACCTAAGCGATGAACAATTACAAGAATTAATGAAAAGAATGGTATATACAAGAATTTGGGACCAACGTGCGATTTCTTTAAATCGCCAAGGAAGACTAGGATTTTATGCTCCTGTTGCAGGGCAAGAAGCTTCAATGCTAGGAACTCACTTTGCGTTAGAAAAAGAAGATTGGATTTTACCGGGATACCGTGATATTCCTCAAATCGTTTTTCATGGAGTTACATTAGAGCAAGCCTTTTTGTGGTCTAGAGGTCACTATAAAGGTGGTCAAATGTCAGAAGGTGTAAATGTATTAATGCCACAAATTATAATTGGTGCACAGATTATTCAAGCTGCTGGTATTGCTTTAGGTCTTAAGCGGAAAAATACAAACACTGTGGCAATTACTTATACAGGTGATGGCGGTGCTTCACAAGGTGACTTTTACGAAGGTCTAAACTTTGCAGGAGCGTACAATGCACCAGCGATTTTCGTAGTTCAAAATAACCGTTTTGCAATTTCTACACCTGTTGAAAAACAATCTGCTGCAAAAACAATTGCACAGAAAGCGGTTGCGGCAGGTATCCACGGTGTACAAGTAGATGGAATGGACGTGTTGGCTGTTTATGCAGCAACATTAGAAGCACGTGAGCGCGGATTAAATGGTGGCGGACCGACATTAATTGAAACATTAACATATAGATATGGACCTCATACGATGGCTGGAGATGACCCAACACGTTATCGTACAACTGATCTAGATGATGAGTGGGAAAAGAAAGATCCTCTTGTCCGGTTCCGTAAGTTTTTAGAAAAGAAAAATTTATGGTCAGAAGCGCAGGAAAATGAAGTTGTAGAGCAGGCGAAAGAAGATATTAAAGTAGCTATTAAAAAAGCTGACGGTGCTCCTAAACAAAAGGTAACTGATTTAATTGGGTTTATGAATGAGGAACTACCTTATAACTTGAAAGAACAAATGGAACAATATAAAGCAAAGGAGACGAAATAATTATGGCACAAATGACAATGATTCAAGCGATAACAGATGCCATGCGTGTAGAGTTAAAACGTGACGAAAACGTTCTCTTATTCGGTGAAGACGTAGGGAAAAACGGTGGAGTTTTCCGTGCGACTGAGGGCCTTCAAGCTGAGTTTGGAGAAGATCGAGTTTTTGATACGCCATTAGCTGAATCTGGAATTGGCGGATTGGCTATTGGTCTCGGTTTAACAGGGTTTCGCCCGATTATGGAAATTCAATTCTTTGGCTTTGTATTTGAAGTTTTTGATTCGATAGCGGCACAAATGGCAAGAATGCGCTACCGTTCTGGTGGAGTTTATCATTCTCCAGTGACGATCCGTTCACCTTTTGGTGGTGGAGTTAAGACCCCTGAATTACATGCTGATAGCTTAGAGGGGTTAATGGCACAAACACCTGGTGTAAAAGTTGTTATTCCATCAACACCGTATGATGCTAAAGGATTATTAATTTCAGCTATTCGCGATAATGACCCAGTTGTATTTTTAGAGCATATGAAACTTTACCGTTCATTTCGTGGGGAAGTCCCTGAAGGGGAATATACAATTGATTTAGGTAAAGCGGATGTGAAGCGAGAAGGAAAAGATATCTCTATTATTACTTATGGAGCGATGGTTCATTCATCATTAAAGGCCGCTGAAGAACTTACCAAAGAAGGAATTGAAGCAGAGGTTATTGACCTTCGTACAATTAGTCCATTAGATATTGAAACAATCATCACTTCGGTTGAGAAGACAAATCGCGCTATTGTCGTGCAAGAAGCACAAAAGCAAGCTGGTATTGCAGCGAATGTAGTAGCTGAAATTAATGACAGAGCAATATTAAGTTTAGAAGCACCGGTATTACGAGTGACTGCACCAGACACTGTATTCCCGTTTGCTTCAGCTGAAGATGTTTGGTTACCAGGATATAAAGAGATTGTAGATACAGCGAAAAAAGTTATTAACTTCTAATTTAGTGAATTCATTTATTGATTTGTTCATTAAGATATATCTAGTTGAGTTTTTTACTTAACTAGATATATATCTTAATGGTTGCGAGATAGCAGATTATAAATAATCAAAAACTACGTGTGGAATTGGAAAAGGGAGGCGTTTTTTGTGGCGTTCGAATTTAAACTTCCTGATATCGGTGAAGGTATTCATGAAGGTGAAATCGTTAAATGGTTTGTAAAGCCTGGTGACGAGGTTAAAGAAGATGATATTTTACTTGAGGTTCAAAATGATAAAGCGGTAGTGGAAATTCCTTCTCCTGTTGAAGGAAAGATATTAGAATTAAAAGTAACGGAAGGTACAGTGGCTGTAGTAGGAGATGTACTTGTAACAATTGATTATGACGGGGAAATTCCAGCATCAGCTCATGGACATCATGATGAGGAAGAAGCGGAAGTATCTGAGCCGGTACAAGAGGCAACAAGTACTGAATCTTCACAACCAGCTGTAGAAGTTGAAGTAGATGAAACGAGACGCATTATTTCTATGCCTTCTGTACGCAAATATGCTCGTGAAAAAGGTATTGATATTCGTAAAGTTCAGGGCTCGGGTAATAATGGACGTATTTTAAAAGCGGATATTGATAATTTTGGAAATGGAGCTCCGACAGCGGCACAAGCGCCAACAGAAACTGAAACAAATGTAGAGGCACAAGCACGAAATGCAGAAGTGAAGAAGGAAGTAAAACCTTATGTTCCTGTACATGGTGAATTAGAAACTAGAGAGAAAATGAGTGGGATACGTAAAGCAATATCTAATGCAATGGTTAACTCAAAGCATACTGCGCCACATGTAACATTAATGGATGAGGTAGATGTAACGGATTTAGTAGCACATCGTAGCAAGTTTAAAGCTGTCGCTGCAGATAAAGGGATTAAGCTTACGTACTTACCTTATGTTGTAAAAGCCTTAACATCTGCGTTGCGTGAGTATCCAGCATTAAACGCTTCTATTGATGATGTTAATGAAGAAGTTGTTTATAAGCACTATTACAATATTGGAATTGCAGCAGATACTGATAAAGGGTTATTAGTCCCGGTAGTGAAAGATGCAGATCGTAAGTCAATTTTTAAAATTTCATCAGAAATTAATGAATTAGCTATAAAAGCACGTGAAGGTAAGTTGGCTCCGGATGCTATGAAAGGCGGATCTTGTACAATTACCAATATTGGTTCTGCCGGTGGACAATGGTTTACACCTGTTATTAATCATCCAGAAGTAGCGATTTTAGGTATTGGTCGTATTGCTGAAAAGCCTGTTGTCAAAAATGGAGAAATTGTTGTTGCTCCAGTTCTTGCGTTATCATTAAGTTTTGATCACCGTTTAATCGATGGTGCAACAGCACAAAATGCGTTAAATCATATTAAACGCTTACTGAATGATCCACAATTATTAGTAATGGAGGCGTAATAGATGGTAGTAGGAGATTTTGCGGTAGAAGTAGATACTCTTGTCATTGGAGCTGGACCTGGTGGCTATGTTGCTGCTATTCGAGCAGCGCAGCTTGGGCAAAAGGTAACGATTGTTGAAAAAGGTAATTTAGGTGGGGTTTGTTTAAATGTAGGTTGTATCCCGTCTAAAGCATTAATTGCTGCAGGTCATAAATATCACGATGCACTACATTCTGAAGATATTGGAATTTCTGTTGGGGATGTTAAATTAGATTTTTCTAAGGTTCAAAAATGGAAATCTTCGGTTGTTAATAAGCTTACAGGTGGAGTAGAAGCGCTATTAAAAGGAAATAAAGTTAATATCGTTAAAGGTGAGGCTTACTTTGTTGATGAGACTACAGTACGTATTATGGATGAAAAATCATCCCAAACGTATAAGTTCAATAATTGTATTATCGCTACTGGTTCTCGCCCAATCGAACTTCCAGCGTTCAAATGGAGTAAGCGTGTGATTTCTTCTACTGGAGCTTTAGCTTTAGAGGAAGTACCTAAAAAGATGGTTGTTATTGGTGGCGGTTATATAGGGATTGAATTGGGTGCTGCTTATGCCAACCTAGGAACTGAGATCACAGTTTTAGAAGGTGGTAAACAAATTTTACCAGGTTTTGAAATACAAATGAGTCAATTAGTATCTAACCGTTTGAAAAAGAACGGAGCTAATATTTTCACTGAAGCTTTAGCAAAAGAGGTGGAAGAAACGGCTAATGGTGTGAAAGTAACTGCAGAAATTAAAGGTGAAGTACAAACATTCGATGCTGATTATGTGTTAGTAACGGTTGGTCGTCGTCCCAATACAGAAGAGCTTGGTCTTGAACAAGTTGGGATAGAGATGACAGATCGTGGATTAGTAAAAGTTGATAAGCAATGTAAAACAAACATTAGCGGAATTTACGCTATTGGAGATATTATTGATGGGCCGGCACTTGCGCATAAAGCTTCTTATGAAGGTAAAGTAGCTGCTGAAGTTATTTCAGGGCATCCGGCAGAAGTAGATTACTTAGCAATCCCGGCAGTAGTGTTCTCTGGTCCAGAATTAGCGTCTGTTGGTTTAACAGAAGCTGAAGCAAAAGATGCTGGATATGATGTTGTTGTATCTAAATTTCCATTTGCTGCCAATGGCCGTGCGCTATCACTGAATGAAACTGATGGGTTTATGAAAATGGTTACGCGTAAAGATGACGGCTTAGTACTTGGTGTCCAAATTGCTGGTACAAATGCTTCAGATATGATTTCAGAAGCTTGTGTAGCTATTGAAGCAGGAATGACTGCTGAAGATATTGCAATGACTATCCATGCTCATCCTTCTCTAGGGGAAATTACAATGGAAACAGCTGAAGTTGCAATTGGTATGCCAATTCATATTGTTAAATAAATTAAAAAAACAAGAGAGTACCATTTTAATTATGGTAACTCTCTTGTTTTTTTAATTTAATAACTCTTTTTCGAGCGCTTGTAATATTTCATGTTTTTTTAAAGCGCCCGCAACTCGAATCTTTATATCATCGTTATGTAAGATTATTAAGGTTGGAAATTCAGTTATTTCGTAATGGGTAACTAAGACTCTTTCAGAAGAATCGATAATATTAAATGATCGTAATTTATCAGGATAACGCCTGTTAATATCTAATAGAGCATCATAATATTTTCCTTCTTCATTGATAAAAAGTTCATCTGAAAAAAGTATTGTTATATTTTCATCTTTTTTTTGCAAAAATGGATAGTCAATGGACACTTCTTTATTACTAGAACAGTTAGTTAATAATAGTAGGAAGATAGGTATGAAAGATATAGTTAACCTTTTTTTCATAACGATAGCATTCACTTCCTTTTTATGTTTCGTTTGTAACTAAAATAAGTTTACCATGTAAAAGCTATGATTTATCATTCGTAATAAAACTGTTACATAAATGATATAAAGCTGCATCTAAACTCACATAGTCAATAAAAATAATTTGTTTAAGATGATTAAAGCTATAAATGAAAAAACGCAAAGATAAAGATATCTTTACGTTTCTGACATGTTAGAAAATTTATTTTCATCTTTTTAGTTCGGAAAGATAATGACTGTTAGGACCTTCTTATCATTTACCTTTAAGAAACTTTCACCCTTTTTATTTTCTTTTCTTTATTTAAGGCTTTAACTAATGAGAAAATCATCACGATCATGATTATCGCAAATGGGAATGCTGCGATAATTGAGGCTGTCTGTAAAGCGGCTAATCCACCAGACCATAATAATACGGCCGCGGCAGCTGATTGAATAATCCCCCAAACAAATTTAACAGAATTTGGTGGATTTAGACTACCGTTTGTTGTTTGCATTGCAAGTACATAAGTTGCAGAGTCTGCAGACGTGATGAAAAATGATCCAATTAAAAGAATTGCAATCACAGACATAATCGTACCGAAATTAAAGGTTTGTAAGACTGCAAAAAGTGCTATTTCCATTCCTTGTTCATTCATAATATCCATAATTCCCATGTTGTGGAATAAATCTAGAGAGATAGCCGTTCCGCCGAAAATGGTAAACCAAAGAGCTCCGAATAAAGTCGGTACAGCTAGTACACCGATGACAAATTCTCTAATCGTGCGTCCTTTTGATACTCGAGCAATAAAAGATCCCACAAAAGGGGCCCAAGCAATCCACCAAGCCCAATAGAAAACTGTCCAAGATTGGACCCAATTTGTTTCTGTATTAAATGGATCAAGGCGAAAGCTCATTCCTACTAAGTTTTGAATATATGTACCGACGGTCTGTGTGAAAGCGTCCATAATGAAATTAGTTGGTCCCGAAAAAAGCATAAATAGCATTAAGGCAATAGCTAAATAAACATTTGTTTTGCTTAAAATTTTTATTCCGCGGTCTAATCCAGTTTGCGATGATAGCATATATAAAAATGTTATTACAATAATGATAATTATTTGCGTCCCAAATGTATTTTCGATTGTTGTTAAATGAGAAATCCCACCAGCAATTTGTACAGTACCGAACCCTAATGAAGTGGCTACGCCGAAAATTGTGGCAAAAACCGCAATTACATCAGTGGTTTTGCCTAGTGGTCCATGTACTTTCTCGCCGAACAATGGCTCGAGTGTTGCGCTAATAACACCAGGAGCTCCGATGCGAAATTTGAAATAAGCTAATGTCAAACCGACAATTGTATATATAGCCCAAGGGTGGAATCCCCAATGAAAAAAAGAATAACGAAGTGCTACACCGGCAGCTGATGGTGTTTGTGGATCACCAGTTGGCGGTGTGTAAAAATGGTACATAGGCTCTGCAACACCCCAAAAAACGAGACCGATTCCCATGCCAGCAGTGAATAAAAAAGCAAACCATGTTATATAGTTATATTCTGGTTCATCTTCGTCTTTACCTAATTTTATTTTGCCATAACGGCTGAAAATTAAATAAATACAAAACAACAAAAAACCAGAGGCTGCTAACAAGTAGAACCAGCCAAATTGTTCGGTAATAAAACCCTGGATCTCGGCTGTGCTTTCAGCTAAATTTTTCGGGCTAATAACACCCCACAAAATAAATGCAAATGCGATAGCGGCTGATATGACAAAAACAGTAGTTAATTTTTTCAATTTTGCACCTACTTTCAAAATATATCTTGTAGTAAAGTTTGTATTTTCAGTCATATTGAACTTTCTTTGGGAAAATATAAGTGGGATACTCTTTATTTTCAGTCGAAAATAGATGTTCTTTTTTTGTTTCTGATTGTAGAACTGTAATACAATCCATTACTGATAACAATTCATAAAATAAAGCCCCTTTCTGTCCATAATGCTTCCGTTCTTGGATCTCTTTTTTAAACAACGCATAAAAATAATCTTTTGGAAATTCATGATCTTTTTCACTTTCATGAAGAGTATTCGAGCATATAACTTTTACTTTTTTTGTAATAGTCATTATTATTTCCGCTTCTTTTTTTGTAAGCTCGTTCGATTTTAGTTGAATGTAATTTATATTTCCAATATGAGAAATCAATTTTTGTAAAAAAGTTAATTTTTTTAGGAGAAAAGAAAAAGATCTTTCTTCATATTCATTTTTTCTACGATAACACCATTCGGCCATCTGGTGTTGACTAAGTTTAATTGCTTTTTCAAAATCTTGGTTAAGTGAACGAAATTGTGTTTCATTGTATGTTTTATTTTGAAAAAGATTAGCCGAGATTACATCCTCTAAATGAAACCCGACGTCCCTGTATAAACGATCTACTTTGTGAACTAATAAAGGACCGAACTTTGGTGGGAGTAATGCAAAGTTTACAAGTGTTGAAATAATAATTCCTAACGATGTCCCGGAAATTCTTACTATAAAATCATAAATAAAGCTATCGTTAGTTCCGGGAATCATAGCTACTGCCGTTAAGGTTGCTACCAATGTTCCGGTGTCAAGTTTCATGTGATGGCAGATAATGATTGTAAACATTGTTACCAATGCAAATGTAATAGCGCTATTTCCTAACAATAAGTTAAACAATAACGCAAAGCTTGCTCCAATAGCTGCAGCTGGTAGACGGACTAATCCCTTTTTTAATGAATCTACTGCTGTTGGTTCAATCGTTACAATAGCAGTAATTACTGCAAAAATAACAGGTAAATCTAACTTAATACAGATGGTTGCGGTAATGAATACAGCAATTCCTGTTTTGAGCACTCTTCGTCCTACTAATTTAAAAGCTTTCATTTGATTTCACCCTTTAAAAACATAAGGGTAGTATTTGAACGTATTGGAAAGAATATGCATAAACTTTTGGTTCATAAATATAAGGTTGAAGGATATAGTATAGTAATTATCCACGGTAGCTAGAGTTGTTTTACAATTTCTTTAGTCAAATAAATAACAAAAGGTGGTAAAAGTATGAAAAAATATCCAATAATGATAGTTGTTTCGATCCTTCTTTTGGTGTTTACTGGTTGCAGGACTGAAGTTCAAGAGAAACAAAAAGTTATCGATGATCGAGAAGTTGAAATTATGGAAGATTACGGAAGCGAGAGCGTAGAAGTTGATGAAAAACAATTTGAAGAGGAAATAGGTTCTGAGATTAATGAAATTGAAGAACAACATAGTGAGAAGAAAGATGAGCCACTTTATATTTTGAATGATGATCATACGGTTTCCCCTATGAATGAAAATATTGATGAACGCGTAGTTCTATTAACCATTGATGATGCACCAGAACACTATTCCTTGGAAATGGCTCGTTTGTTAAAGGAGAAAGAAATAAATGCTATCTTTTTTGTGAATGGTCATTTCATTAATAATGAAAAAGGTAGGGAAAAACTATTAGAAATTTATGAACTTGGTTTTACTATTGGAAATCATACGTTGACTCACCCGAACTTGAAAGATTTACCAGAAGAAAAGCAAAGGGAACAGATTGTTCAGTTGAATGATATGATCGAAGAAATAATTGGGGTAAGACCACGATTTTTTCGAGCCCCTTTTGGTGTTAATACAGAAATCTCCCGAAAAGTAGTAGAAGAGGAGAATATGCAATGGATGAACTGGACCTATGGTTACGATTATTTTAAAGAGTACATGGAAAAGGATCCGTTAGTAGACATAATGGTTAATACAGAACTACTTAGACCTGGTGCCAACCTACTCATGCATGACCGTAAATGGACTTTAGAAGCTTTACCTGGAATTATCGAGGGATTAGAGGAAAGGGGTTATGGATTTGTTAATCCTCACACAATTAAGTAGGCGTTAATGTTGTCAATAATAAATGAACGTAAGAAATGAATATATATATATTATACCTAAAATTAGTTTAATAAAGGTTATTCCTGGTCAAACTGAAAGTTAATTGAGAAATTTTATATTAACTAGAAGTTGCAGGTGATCTCATGAAACGTCCGTTTATATTAGTTAGCTTTTTTATGCTTTTATTAATAATATCTTGTAATTCAAATCAGGATGAAGAACCTGGTTCTTTTGAAGGAAGTTTAGATCAGATAACAAATGAAACTTTAAAAGAACTCAAGCTCAAGAGTATTGAAGAAAGCAACGTGTTTCATGTTTATGATTTATTCGAAGTGGTTGAAGGAGAATATAACTTCGATGAACTGCATCGGTCATTAACAATGAAACTTAATGATCAAACATATAAGCTTGTATACGGGATCCCGGTTGTTGAACAAAATGGAATCTATTTACCTACTGATGAAATCTTTATAGTTATGGATAACGAAGAAGTTTATTTACCGGTAGCATTCTTGGATATTGTGTTAGATTTAGAGGTTGATGTTAACGATGATAAGGTTGTTTTTCAATGGTCTGGAGAAACGTTACCTACTAGCTCTATTCAAACAACTAGCTTGATCGATGAAGAGTGGGATGTTGATAAAATGGTTGATTATTTATCATTCCTAAAAAAACCGATACAAAAAGCCGAAGTGAGTACGATTCCCAATCATCTACCTGGTGCAAAAAGAGCTTATCGTAACGGCTACCATGAAGGTATAGATTGGTATGGTTATGCTACAGGGCAGCATATTTCTTTTAATACACCGGTGTTGGCTATGGCTGAAGGGGTTGTTGTACGAGTCGATCATGACTATGAAGAGTATTCAACAGTACAAATAAGAAATAAAGATTTATCTCTTACGGCGGAACTAGGTGAAACCCCGCAATATATTTTTGATCGTTTACGTGGAAGACAAGTATGGGTTCAATATGAAAAAGGGGTTATGAATCGTTTTGCGCATCTCGATGCCATTCCCGATACCTTGCATGTTGGAGATGAAGTTAATAGTGAAACCATTATTGGATATGTAGGTAATTCTGGTACAAGTGGAGCTGTGAATGGTGATGGATCAGAACTTCATTTGCACCAAGATCTTTTAATTTATGGTGAATTGTTTTGGAAACCATTTACCCTTGATGAAATAAAAGAAATTTTAGTACGAGTGTTTAAGGATTAATGAATATAGTTTCCTGAATTTCAATATTGATATTACGCGACAGCAAATTGAACTAGTTGAATGGGTGTGTTTTCAATTAGATTTAGTTTGCTGTTGCTGTTTAATGGCAATATATAATTTACTCTGATCTACATAAAAAATTCGTTAATGAAGGACAGAAGTTGACAGTATTTGCGATTCCCTGGTGTTATACTAATAGGTACATTTAAAACTAATTAGATAATGAGCTAATAGCCATATCTATAATTAAATCATTATTTGTACTGGGTCTGTTTTTGAAGGAGGGGTTTGGTGAATAAGTCAGATAAATTAGATGAACTAAGACTTGAAATCGGGATGATTGCTGATAAAGTCAATTCACGTCATGAATTTTATTTAGGTATAATTACAACCATTGCTAGGCACGTACCGGAGTATTTTGGGGTTGCGATATACCAATGTATAGATAATTGTTATTCGATTTTTGCTAGCTATGGGAATATTTCTGAGAATTTAAACGTGAAATTTGGAGATGGGATGTTTAGTATTTGTAGTATTCGGGGTAAAGTTACTATACATAATGAACTTTACGCAACGAAAGCATATGCTCCTTTTTATAATGAGCAGCACGTAATTGGTGTGTTGTATGTTGAAGTTCATAATGCTAAATATCAAGTGACAGATGAAGATCGAATTTTTCTCCAAGAAGTTACTAGGTATATAGAAGTGAGAGGAAAACAATATGAGAATTCTATAGTTGATAATAATGACGTCTAATTGATAATGATTGTTAGGTTTAGGAGCAGTTCCTGTTCAAATGAATTTAGAAAGTTGAAAGAAAAACTAAAGTTTGTCTATTCATAACTTTGTCAATTTTATCGTTTTGTTTAGGTGAGGGTCATACTTTGTTCATTTGACGATTAGAATTAGTTTAGATATAATAAAATTCAGAATACTATAAAAGGAGGCGTTTCGGGTGAACTTATTTGAAAGACTCTATGATGAGCAGGAAGATGTTAAAGTGCAGTTTATCGGATTTACGACTGAAAAAGCTCGATATGATTTTGGGATTGTTTATACAAATATGTTCTTTGGAAAGCCTCTAGTAGTATGCATGCAGACAGGACGCTCGACGTTGATGTGTGCTGAAGAGGCAGAAAATGTAGAGGATATCATGAAGATTTTCCAAATTCATTGTGAAGATGAAGCAAAAGATCTCTCATTGTTTTTTTCGGAAAAATTGCCGACAATGAGCTTTGAAGCTCAATATTAACACATATACTCAAAAATGTTCGTACTAAAATTACAACTAATTATCTTATAGAAAAGGTAGACAATGTATTTTGTCTACCTTTTCTTATATAATCAGAATTTATTAAATTCTAACTTGGAAACTGTCTAGCGCAAGCATCCTACGATCTCGGTCACTTCAGTCAAGCAACGGACTTCAATTACTGCTTGAGATCCTTTGTCGATTAGCTTCATGCAGCTTTGCTCCTGCGGTTACTCGTCGCACGAAAAACAATTGCTCCTGCGGTTTTCTTATATGAAAGGCTTGTGCTCTTTGATTACACGTATTGTTTTAAAAGTGGCATCCTCTGGTCCTTGTACTGGTAACCCAACATCAATATTCTCTTGGATATAATCGATATTTTCTTGGGTTATAATTTCACCAGGAATAAAAATTGGTATTCCTGGTGGGTATACCATAATGAATTCTGCGATCACGCGTCCAGCTGATTCTTTAAAAGGAATTACTTCAGTTTCTGAGTAAAATGCATCTCTTGGAGAAAGTGCTAAGGTTGGAATGTCAGGTACATGTACGGAAATAACCTTTTTTTCAACGATATGAGATGTATCCAGAAATTTTTCAGTTAATTCTCTTAATGCATTAACTAGTATTCCAGTCGTTTCTTTTGTGTCACCAATGGATATGATACAAAGGATATTATAAAGGTCAGAAAGTTCAACTTCGATATTATAATTTTTTCGTAACCAAACTTCAACTTCATACCCAGTAATACCTAAGTTTCTTACAGAGATTATCATTTTTGTTGGATCGAAATCATATGTTGCTTTCGTTCCAAGAATTTCAGGACCTACACAGTAGAGGCCAGGTATAGTGTTAATTTCACTTCTTGTTGAATTTGCTAACCCGATTGTTTTATCAATTAGCTCGCGCCCTTTTGTGGCTAACTGTTTTCTAGCCACATCAAGAGATGCTAAAAGTAAATAAGATGTGGACGTTGTTGTTAACATGCTAATAATGGATTTAACCCTTTTAGGTGATACTAAATTTCCTCTTATATTTAAAACTGAGCTTTGTGTCATTGAACCACCTAGTTTATGCACACTTGTTGCAGCCATATCAGCACCTGCTTGCATTGCTGATAGGGGTAGCTCATCATGGAAGTGTATATGCACACCATGAGCTTCATCAACTAATACCGGTACATTGTAGCTATGTGCAATTTCAACTATTTTTTCTAAGTTCGCAGAAATTCCAAAATAAGTAGGGTTAATAACCAAAACCCCTTTTGCATCAGGGTGTGCTTTCAAAGCTTTTTCAACGGCATCTATAGTAATTCCGTGAGAAATACCTAGGTTAGGATCGATTATCGGATGAATAAAAATAGGAGTTGCCCCTGAGAAAATTATTGCTGACATGATTGATTTATGTACATTTCTTGGAACAATAATTTTGTCACCAGGACTACATACGCTCATAATCATTGTCATAATTGCGCCGCTTGTTCCTTGTACTGAGAAAAATGTATGGTCAGCTCCAAAAGCCTCAGCAGCTAACTGTTGCGCTTCTCTTATCATCCCGTGTGGATGATGTAAATCATCTAAGGGCCCGATATTAATTAAATCAATTGATAAGGCGTTATCCCCTATAAAGTTTCTAAATTCAGGATCCATACCTGTACCTTTTTTGTGGCCAGGAATGTGAAATTGTACTGGGTTTTTTTTTGCGTGTTCAAGTAGTCCGCTAAATAGCGGGGTTTGTTGTTGGGACATAATAATGAATTCACCTCGAAATAATAGATATATCAAATAACCTAATTTAATAGGTTGTTGTTTCGACAAATTATTTAGAAATATAAAACAAAATTGAGTATATCAAATAAGGTAATAAAATCAAAGCAAAATATTTAAAACCGTTTAAAAGGAGTTTCTACATTTATCATGAAAATATGAATAATTGGTTAGGATGGATTAAACATTTGCTTCCATAGCATTTAAATATGTAATAAACTGGTGAAGCTAATTTTAAATCTTTTAAAAAGGGGGCTTAATGATGAATATAAATATTCCAATTTCTCTAGATTGGACTAAAGATGAAGTGATTGATGTTGTTCAATTTTTTTATTGTATTGAAAAGGCTTATGAAACTGGGGTTGATAGGCAAGAGTTTCTAAAATCGTACAGACGCTTTAAAGAAATTGTTCCGAGTAAAAGTGAAGAGAAACAGCTTTTTAGACAATTTGACCAAGAATCTAATTATTCTTGTTATCAAGTAGTCAAAGAAGCAACTAGCAAAGATGTAAATGGAAAACAAAAAATAAAGCTTGGTACAAAGTAATGTGCCAAGCTTTATCTGAATTTTTTGGGAGTAAAAGACCCCCGTCTCTAAGCGTAGTGTAGGTGGGATTTTTCAATCGGATGGAGTAGACTCTCCACCTGATTGTCCGATGTTTCAGCTTGCTGAAACGAGTTCACTTTTAATTATAGGTTTATTATATAGCCGTTATGGATTATTCTACATTTCTAAAAGCTAATTTGTAAAGTGGCATAAGTGTTTCCATCGTGTTCTTAGCTGTTTGAAGAAATAATTCACCATTATTTAAAATAGGATCATTTTTATAAATGTGACGGCCGACGAGAAACTCAGCTTTTTTAACATCTCTAAAACGAACAAGCATATTCTTTAATTCACTTGAATCTATATCAGAGACATTTGTCGCTTGCTTTTTCATATGATCTAAGGAAATCACGTAATCCTTCGGGATTATTTGAGAAATAGTATTAAGTTCATTTAATAAGTTTGATGCAATTTGTTGTTTATTAGGAACTTCATATATAAGTGCGTACCAAATAAAAACATGATCATCAAATAGCCCAACTTGAAAGTGAGGATGTTTTTTATATCCCCGTTTATCATGACATATCGCAAGCCACGTATCTTTAGGAGGGTTAACGGTTCTTCGAGCATGCTTTGCAATATGTAGAAACATTTCATTCCCACTAACTGCCGCGAGGTCTCCACATAATGTCTCTCCAATTTCTTTAAATTTTGGTTGTATTCTAGTTTGAATAGCTTCCATACGTTCCTCTAATCCTTCAATATGAAACGTATTGAAGTCATTATTTGTAAAGCCTGAAAACATGTAAATCAATTCCTTTCTGTTTCTATACCCATTTTAGGACTAGTTTATCATAAGTTAAAGTGAAGTTATAAAAAATAAAGCTTGTACTAGTAAAAAAAGGGTGTATAACTAGTTAAACTAATATTCAAAGGTGGTAAAATGAAGATAATACCAGAAAAAAAGTATAGTTTAGTATCTTTAATGATTTCATACTTCTATTATTTAAGTAACATCAAAATATATAAAGTTGAATACGTATCGACTGTATTTTAGTTTGGTTAAATTTAAATTGTATTTTCAAAAAAGGCCCTGTAGAAAATGCATTCAGAAAAGTTTTCATGAGTATTAAACATATTCTTAGAAACATCTTATAGACACAATCATATGTTATAATAAACACTTTGAAATCAGAAAATTCCGTAAATTAATTCTCCTTCATTGTTATCTTTCGAAAGTACTATGTAAACTGAAAAGAAACTAAATAAAAAGGAGTGTAGGTTACCATGGAACAAGTTATTCAAACATTTAATAGAACTGATGGTGAAAAAAGAATCGCTGTTCTAAGGTTGGAAATCGATTATGAGCTGGCGACTCTACACGAAGCAATGGTTGCAAAAGATATTAATAAGATGAATAATTGTAAAAAAAATCTTGAGAAATTTCGCCAAGAGCTTGTTCGCTTAGAAGTTTAACAGGGGTAGTATTATATTAAGGATGATACAATAGGGTTTTTAATCCAAAGGTATCATCCTATTATTTTTTTATAAAAATAGTCAGAATCAAAATTATCCTAATAAGCCTTATTACTCTATATCTGAAAAACGACCTTGGGTGTTTGGCGAGGCTTTTAAAAACTCAACTATGAATGAAGTTAAGCTTTATAAAACGATTTACAATATGTCATAATAGAGAATAATAGTAATGAAAGAGAGTGGGTATTAATTATGTCTGATACATATTGGGATAGGGTTTCTAAAATCGCGAAGCATCTAGTTAGAGATGCTGCTAAAATAATTAAAAATTCTCTTGAAAAAGAGCTCATTGTGGAATTTAAATCGAATCCTAATGATTTAGTGACAGAAATGGATAGGAAAGTTGAAGGTTTTTTTGAGGAAGCAATAAAAAAAGCTTTTCCAGATCACTTAGTTTTAGGTGAAGAAGGGACAGGTAAAGAAATTAAAACTCTTGATGGAATTGTCTGGATTATTGACCCTATCGATGGGACGACAAATTTCGTACACCAACAGCGTCACTTTGCTATATCAGTAGGAATTTATGAGAATGGCATTGGCAAGGTTGGAATTATTTACGATGTTATGGCGGATGAATTTTTTTATGCCAAACAAGGACAAGGTGCATATTTAAATGGTGTTAAGTTACCTGAATTACAGGAAACAAGTGTGCAAAAATCTTTAATAGCTGTTAATCCAGGTTGGCTTTTGAAGGAAGAGGCCCTAATGAAGTTAGTGAAGGATTGCCGTGGAGCCCGTAGTATTGGGGCGGCTGCAATTGAGCTAACCGCAGTTGCTGCTAATCGTATGGACGCATACATTAGTCTTAGACTTTCTCCGTGGGATTTTGCTGGTGGTTTAATTATACTTGAAGAAGTGGGTGCGAAAGTAACTACTCTTGAAGGTAAAAAGTTGAATTTATTAGAAGGAAGTTCTATTTTTGTCGCAAAAAACAGATTATTTGAAGAAATTCAAGAGAAATATTTAAACAATTCAAATAAAAAATAAGTTTCTACACGCTAGGAAATTTAAACGTGACGGCTTATTGATATGTCTGAAAGTTTCAAGCACGATGTATATCTGATAATAAGGATTGGCTCTTAAGCTCACCAAAGAGAGTAAATAAATTCTCGATGGTTAGCTTAAAAAATGTATCGAGATGAGAGGGACGCTTGATCTTATGTAACAAGGGTAAGAAAGCATAAAATTTCTAACTTAGAAACTTTCTGGCTCCAGGCGCCGTCGGCTCGGTCACTTCAGTTAAGCAACGGACTTCAATTACTGCTTGAGATCCTTCGTCGATTAGCTTCATGCAGCTTTGCTCCTGCGATTACTCGTCGCACGAAAAACAATTGCTCCTGCGATTACTCGTCGCACAAAACACTGCTTCGAGGAAGCTTGCTACGAAGCAGTGCTAGAAGACACAGAAGCACATAGATTGTGGTCAAAGAGCAGACCGCTACTTGCCACCTTCCAGTGTTTGTCGCCGGTAGTCGGGCGCCTTGCGCTTTTCTTAATTCGAGGATTCTTGAGCCAACTTTTTTCTTAATGAAAAACCAACTCCACAACATATGGTTGCAGTAATTATGGATAAACTAAAGACAAGAATACTTCCTAATGAGATTGAAATACCGATTCCGACAATTGCAATAGTTGTGAATATAGCACAAAGTAAAAAGATTACCTGTTCCTTTTTCATTATTAATCCCCCCTAAAAACAAGTGTACATTTTTTGTGTGAAAATGAAAACTAATCTAACTTTATCCCGATCTTAAGCAACAGTAAGATCTCGCGTCAATTGAAGAAAATGGAAAATGGAGTTGGGGATTAACTGCCCTAAAATAAAGATCGTGGAGTTAAAGAAAAAAATAGTTTGGAAAAGGACAACCTCACTGAATGAAATTCAAATAACTACAAGGTAAGTGAACTCGTTTCAGCAAGCTGAAACATCGGAAAATCAGGTGGAGAGTCTACTCCAGCTGATTGGAAAATCCCACCTACGCTACGCTTAGAGGTGGGGGTCTTTTACCCCCCAAAAAATTCAGATAAACAGTTTGTTTTTTCAATTGAAAATTAAAAATAGTATTACTTTAATAAAATTGTGCTATAATGGAGCAGTTGTATACCAAACAGAAAATTATTTACTAAATTTAAGGAGAGACTCTATAGATGAAACATCGAATGGATATTCGTAATATAGCAATTATCGCTCACGTGGACCATGGGAAGACGACATTAGTTGATCAGCTGTTACACCAGTCTGGTACGTTTCGATCAAATGAACAAGTAGAAGAAAGAGCCATGGATTCAAATGCACTTGAAAAAGAAAGAGGAATAACAATTTTAGCCAAAAACACAGCCATTCAGTATGGTGATAAAAGAATTAATATTTTAGATACACCTGGCCACGCTGACTTCGGAGGAGAAGTTGAACGTATTATGAAAATGGTTGATGGTGTTTTACTAGTTGTTGATTCATACGAAGGCTGCATGCCGCAAACTCGTTTTGTATTAAAAAAAGCTCTTGAGCAAAAACTTACCCCAATTGTTGTAGTAAACAAAATTGATAAGCCTGCTGCTAGACCACTTGAAGTTGTTGATGAAGTTGTTGATTTATTAATCGATTTAGGTGCTGATGAGGACCAATTAGAATTTCCAGTAATTTACGCTTCGGCTATTAACGGAACTGCAAGTACTGATGCCGACCCGCAAAAACAAAATGAAAACATGGATGACCTGTTCAACGCAATTATTGAGCATATCCCAGCGCCTATTGATAATAGTGAAGAAGGCCTTCAATTTCAAGTAACAATGTTAGACTATAATGATTACTTAGGTCGCGTTGGAGTAGGGCGAGTTTTTCGTGGGAGCATTAAAGTAGGTCAACCAGTTGCATTGATGAAGCTTGATGGTTCAGTTAAGCAATTTCGCGTAACGAAGCTATTTGGTTTCTTAGGTTTAAAGCGTGTTGAAATAGAAGAAGCAATTTCTGGAGACATCATCGCTGTTTCTGGTATGGAAGAGATTAATGTTGGAGAAACGGTATGTCCATTAGATCAGCAAGAACCACTACCAATTTTGCGTATTGATGAGCCTACTCTACAAATGACATTCTCTGTAAATAACAGTCCTTTTGCAGGCCGTGAAGGAAAATTCGTAACAAGTAGAAAAATTGAAGAACGACTTAAAGCACAACTTGAAACAGACGTTAGCTTACGAGTTGATAATACAGATTCTCCTGAAGCATGGATCGTTTCTGGTCGTGGAGAGCTTCACTTATCAATTTTAATAGAAAATATGAGAAGAGAAGGTTATGAGTTACAGGTTTCTAAACCAGAAGTAATCGTAAAGGAAATTGATGGTGTACGTTCTGAACCGGTAGAACGTGTAATAATTGATGTTCCAGAAGAATATACGGGTACAATTATGGAATCTGTTGGGGAACGTAAAGGTGAAATGTTAAATATGGTTAACAACGGAACCGGACAAGTACGACTAGAATTCCTTGTTCCAGCTCGTGGATTAATTGGTTATTCAACAGAGTTTATGACTCAAACAAGAGGTTACGGAATTATCAACCATACTTTTGATAGTTATCAGCCAATGCTAGAAGGCAGAGTTGGTGGTAGACGTCAAGGAGTACTTGTTTCGATGGAAAATGGAAAAGCAAGCCAGTATGGAATTATGCAAGTTGAAGATCGAGGAATAATCTTTGTTGATCCAGGAACTGAAGTATACGAAGGTATGATTGTAGGAGAATATACAAGAGAAAACGATATCACAGTTAATCTTACAAAAGTGAAACAAATGACAAATATGCGTTCAGCAAATAAAGATCAAACTGTTACTATGAAAAAACCGAAAATTATGACACTAGAAGAATCTTTAGAGTATCTAAATGATGATGAATTGTGTGAAATTACCCCTACTTCAATTCGTTTAAGAAAGAAAGTGTTGGATAAGAATGAACGTGAACGTATTGAGAAGAAAAAGAAATTAGCGACAAAAGTATAATTTAAACGACAAAAAAACTGACTGAGAAAATCTCAGTCAGTTTTTTATATAGGTTAATGAATCTTATAATACAGCTGACGGAAAAATAAATTGTTGAAATTCATTTAGTGAATAATCTAAACCTTAATTCCTACCAGTCATCTTCATTCAGTACAGGCTTGTTTATTCTAAATTTTCCTGTAGCTAAACGTACTTTTGTACGTTCAGTGATACGGTCATAACAGCTTTTACAAGTATATGTATGTATTGGTCTATTTCTTAAGCGCTTAGCAACAAAAGAATCATTGTCTATCGTTTCGATTTGGTCGCAAATTACACATTTAACTCTCACTTTTTTCACCTCTCTACATTACCCTATTAGCTAACTTTCTAATTTGGTTTATACAAGCATTATAGATGAAATTATTATTAATGTGAAGGTTGTACGGTTTGGCAAAATGACAACATCTACTTATTTACAATTATTTCATTCATTAAGCATATCTGTTTTAATATTAGGTAAAAAAAGGTATAGTATATTGGTAGCAGTTATTTTTTTCTTTGTTTTTGCGTTGATAACGATGTAATTGGAAAAGATAACGACAGAAAACAATATTATTATTTCTTTTCTTAAATTTCCTAAAGGAGGTTTCCGCTTTGGCAAATCAAGTAGAACCAATTTTAACAGAAGAATTATTTCAATTTTTACAAAAAGAACGTTTTGTCACGATTGCAACAGTTGATCACGAGACGACTGGACCAAATGTAAGTGCTATATCGTGGGTTTATGCTCCAAAGAAAGAAACAGTTCGTTTTGCAGTCGATAATCGTTCACGTATTATTGAAAATATTAAAGCGAATTCACAAGTAGTCCTTAACGTAATTGCAAATGAATCTACTTATTCAATTAGTGGCTCAGCCGTATTAAAGGTAGAGAAAATGGATGAAGTACCATTAAAGTTAGCCCTTGTAGAAATTCATATTAAAGAAGTGCGGGATGTAATGTTTTATGGATCAAGAATTTCTGTAGAACCAGCTTATGAAAAAACGTATGATAAAGATGCTGCAGATAGACTTGACTTACAAGTAATGACTGCAATGAAAAAAGCCTAGTCGATGACTAGGCTTTTCGCATATTCATGTTAGTTAATTCTTTTTGTTATTTTCCTTCGTGCATTCCCTTCTATTCTCTTTGTCCATTCGTATGTTTTGGTTTTTGCTCTGTTTGTTCGTCATCCATATTTCTCTTACCATATTTTTCTTGAATGTTTTCGAGGTTTTCGTCTTGACCATCATCTAACCGTTCTTCATTTGCATCGGTCGGTTCCGGTTCTGCTTTACGGTGTTCAGGACCTGGGACAACTGGTATTAGTCGACCTACAATTGCCGCTAATTCATTCATTACACCAGCGATTGGGTGACCAGCTTCAATTTCCTGCCTCATTTGATGTAATCGTTCGTTAATATCTGGATCAGCACTGATAAAGGCGTATGCTCCATGTGGGTCATCCTTTAGCGCTTCAGCTACTTCATATTTAACGACTCCTACATCAGAACGATCTAGTTCAGCATTTACATCAATGCCAACCACAGCTAAATCCCCTAAAATTAAGGCAGTTGCATTATTTACTTCTGGTACTCTTTGTGCGAGATGCACTAAATGTTCAGCTACTTCTTGCCCAGTTTTTATTTGATTTTCCCTAGGGTCTGTTGCTTGCTCTGCTACTTCAAAAGGTTTTTGCTTACCTTCGTTTTCTCTTGTCGTATTTGTTTGACATGCTATTAGTGAGGAAACCAGTAAGGCATATATACAAAAGTGAAATAGTTTCATTTTTTATTCATCCCTTTCTTTGTAAATATTTATAATTATTGTTCGTTTCTTCGTCTAACTTTATTCTGTTGTACATACATTTATATTAAATCCTTTTCTCACCTTAAAATTGATTCTGAATAGTACCTCTTTATCTTATTTAACTTCTTTTCTGAAATAAAAGTTTTCTTTTACTAATTTAAATGAATTTCTCAAGTAATCGAAGATCGTCAAAATATATCTGGTTGAAAACTCGCTAAATCAACAAGATATAGTATCTTGGTCGGGGGATATCTGTATTAAGAAATTTATTCAAATTTAATTTTGTTATCTCAAAAAATAATTTCAATGCATAACTTAATAATAAGATACCTATCCCATTACTTAAGTCAAGGAGGCGTGACGTTGAATAAAATCTACGTCTTAGATACGAACGTATTACTACAAGATCCTTTCGCAATATTTGCATTTGAGGATAATGAAGTTGTAATTCCAGCAATTGTATTGGAAGAGGTTGACTCAAAAAAACGCTATATGGATGAAATTGGAAGGAATGCTAGGCAAGTAGCAAAAATCATGGATCAATTTCGGGATAAAGGAAAACTTCATGAAAAAGTGAAGTTGGAAAACGGTGGAGAGTTAAGAGTTGAACTAAATCATCGTTCTTTTGAAAAACTGAAAGGAACTTTTGATGAAAAAACTAATGATAATCGAATTTTGGCAGTTGCTTTAAATTTGTCAATAGAAGAAAAACAAAAGCAAAAATCTAAGCCTGTTATTTTAGTATCTAAGGATACACTAATGCGAGTGAAAGCAGATGCAATTGGTATTCAAGCGGAAGACTTCCTGAGCGATAGAGTGATAACTTCCGATCATATTTACTCAGGTTACATTGAAGCTTACGTTAGTTTAGATGTATTAAATAAATTCTATTCTTCACAAAAAATCCATGTAGATGAACTAAATTATCAAACTGTTTATCCAAACCAGTTTGTTATACTAAAGGATGAGTTAGGGAGTTCGAGTTCAGCTATAGGAAAAATAGATAAAGATTGTCGAATGGTTCTTCCGTTTCAGGTAGAACCTGATCACGTATGGGGGATTAAACCGCGTAATGTTCAACAAAAAATGGCCTTTGAACTACTTTTACGAGATGATGTTCAATTAGTAACGTTAATAGGTAAAGCGGGTACTGGAAAAACGTTACTTTCATTAGCAGCGGGACTTTTGCAAACTGAAGATCTTCATAAATATTTGAAATTGTTAGTAGCGCGGCCAGTGGTGCCAGTAGGAAAGGATATTGGATTTTTACCAGGAGAAAAAGAGGAGAAGCTTAGACCATGGATGCAACCAATTTATGATAATTTAGAGTTTTTATTTAATACAAAAAAACCAGGGGAAATAGATCAAATTTTAGCTGGAATGGGTTCGATTCAGGTCGAAGCGTTAACGTATATTCGTGGACGAAGTATTCCGGAGCAGTTTATCATTATTGATGAAGCGCAAAATTTGACCAAACATGAAGTTAAAACAATTATAACAAGAGTTGGTGAAGGGAGTAAGATTGTCTTAATGGGAGATCCTCAACAAATTGATCACCCGTATTTAGATGAATATAATAACGGTCTAACTTATGTAGTAGAGAAGTTTAAGGGTCAGAAAATAAGTGGCCATGTAAAACTAGAAAAAGGAGAGCGGTCGGGGCTTGCGCAGCTAGCAGCAGATTTACTCTAGTATAGAAGAGTGAAGATAAAGTAGTACTACTTAAAAAAATGAGAGGGATAGAGGTAAACATCTAGACGGTGTTTGTTTCTATCTCTTTTTATCTGACTTGCTCTCATGTTTTAAAAGGAGATGGTCATTCTAATGATAGGATGGTAAAGGGAGTGTTGAAAAAATGGCAGAATGTACATACCAGAAGACATTATCTCAACTAGTCGATGATGTAAAGAAGTATACGAAATTTGGTCGTGTGGCGGATTATATTCCTGCGCTAGGTGAAGCAGACCCTGATGCCCTTTCTGTAGCCATTTATAAAGGTAATGGTTCATGTATTGCGGCAGGTTGTATCGAGGAAAAATTCACATTACAAAGTATTTCGAAAGTATTAACATTAGCTTTAGCCATTATGGATCGAGGAGAGGAATATGTTTTTTCAAGAGTTGGAATGGAACCAACAGGTGATCCGTTTAATTCAATCGCAAAGTTAGAGTCGAATAGTCCCTCTAAACCATTGAACCCGATGATTAATGCAGGTGCTTTAGCTGTAACCAATATGATTATTGGGAGAAATACAAATGAAAAGCTTGAGCGAATTCTAGCACTTATTCATGAAATGACAAGTAATACGGATATCGGTTATTGTAACCGAGTTGCCCATTCAGAATTTGAGACAGCTTTTCTTAACCGTTCTTTATGTTACTTTATGAAACAACATAAAGTTATTGAAGGCGATATTGAAGAGCTATTAGATTTATATACAAAGCAATGTGCTATTTTGGTGAATTGCCATGATTTATCAAAGATAGGTTATGTCATTGCTAATGAAGGTCGAATTCCCCAAACGGGAAAACAGGTTATTCCACAGCATATCGTTAGAATTGTGAATACATTTATGGTAACTTGTGGAATGTACAATTCTTCAGGTGAGTTCGCGATTCGAGTTGGTATCCCTGCGAAAAGTGGGGTGTCAGGGGGAATTATGGGATCTGTTCCTCGTGGAATGGGAATAGGAATTTACGGACCTGCTTTAGATGAGCGTGGGAATAGTTATGCTGGAATGAAATTACTAGAAAGTTTATCAATAAAGTATGATTTAAGTATATTTTAATATAATCAGAATTTATAAATTTCTAACTTGAAAACTTTCTAGCGCAAGCAGCCTACGAACTCGGTCACTTCAAACAAGCTACTGACTTCAATAACTACTTGAACTACGTCACTGAATAGCTTCATGCAGCTTTGCTCCTGCGATTACTCGTCGCACAAAACACTGCTTCGAGGAAGCTTTACTACGAAGCAATACTAGAAGACGCAGAAGCACGTAGGAAGCCAAAGAGCGGCTTTGCTCTTGAGCAAACCGAGTGGCACAGGAGCAGCTGCTCGTGACCAAGGCGCTTGCGCTTTTCTTGATTCCTATAAATACTTTTAAATATTGCATTTTCTTACTATTAAGGCTATCATAGGGTAATAAGGGACAGTGACTCGTATGGGAGGGAAAGAAATGTCTAATGAAGCGGTAAAAGGACATCATGAAAAAGCGTACGCCCTTCTAAAAGCGGATGCAAATAAGATATTAAAGCTCATTGAAGTTCAAATGGCGAATTTAACAATGCCTCAATGCCCTCTGTATGAAGAGGTGTTAGATACACAAATGTTTGGTTTGTCTAGGGAGATTGACTTTGCCATTCGACTAGAGTTAATTGATGAAGAAGTGGGTAAGCAATTGATAGCTCAACTCGAACGAGAGCTTGCAACTCTTCATGAAGCATCAACAAAAAGTTTATAGAAGACGACTCTAGGGGAACTTTTCTCCTTAAAAAGAAAAGCAAAAACTTACTTTTTAAGGAGATACATACTTCCTATGGGTCGTTTTTTTATTTATAAAGGTAAATATAATATTCCTTACTTGGAAACTGTCTAGCTCCAGGTGCCATCGGCTCGATCACTTCAGACCTTCTCTTTCGTTCAAAAACCCGACCGCTACGAGCAGGTCTTCCAGTGTTTGTTGCCGATAGGCGGGCGCCTTGCGCTTTTCTTGTAAGGTAAGAAAGCATAAAATTTCTAACTTGGAAGCTGTCTAGCTCCAGCGCCTACGAGCTCGGTCACTTCAGACCTTTTCGGAAGCCAAAGAGCGGCTTCTCTCAAAGGCCTTCCAGTGCCTATCGCTCGTGACCAAGGCGCTTGCGCTTTTCTTGTAACGAAATTTGAAAAGTTTGTGTGATGTCTAGTTTCAGCTTTTTTTAGCACGTCCTCTTCGAAAAGAGGGGAAGCCCACCTAATAAATGGAAAAAGTTAACGGTATTAATATTCTAAGATTTTCAAAAATTCGATCTTAACTAAATGAAACTACTTTTATTATAAAGAAAAATAATGATATGATAGTTATTAAATAAGGAGGAGTTTTATGAATAGGTTGACTAAAATCAAAAAAGTATTGGTAGCAAATCGTGGTGAAATAGCGATTCGTATTTTCCGGGCATGTACAGAACTACATATACGTACTGTGGCTATCTATTCAAAAGAAGATACTGGTGCATACCACAGGTACAAAGCTGATGAAGCATACTTAGTTGGAGAAGGTAAAAAACCAATCGATGCATACTTAGACATTGAGGGTATTATTGAGATTGCTAAACGAAACGACGTTGATGCCATTCATCCAGGTTATGGTTTTCTTTCGGAAAATATTCAATTTGCAAAACGCTGTGAGGAAGAAGGGTTACTATTCATCGGTCCAACATCTAAACATTTAAATATGTTTGGTGATAAAGTACAAGCAAGAAAGCAAGCTATTAATGCAGGTCTACCAGTTATTCCAGGTAGTGATGGTCCGGTTCAATCTGTTAACGATGTTGAATTATTTGCCAATGAACACGGATTTCCGTTTATTATAAAAGCTTCCTTAGGCGGTGGTGGCCGAGGAATGAGAATTGTTCGAAATAAGGACGAATTAAAAGAGGCGTATGATCGTGCAAAATCAGAGGCCAAATCTGCTTTTGGTAATGATGAAGTATATGTTGAAAAGTTTGTGGAGAATCCAAAGCATATTGAAATTCAAATATTAGGTGATGAAAAAGGTAATATTATCCACCTTTATGATCGTGATTGTTCCGTACAACGAAGACACCAAAAGGTTGTTGAAATTGCACCAAGTGTTTCGTTAACGGAAGAAGTCCGTCTTAAAATTTGTAAAGCTGCAGTAAAATTAATGGAAAAGGTTAATTACATAAACGCAGGAACTGTTGAGTTTTTAGTAACCGATACAGGTGAATTTTATTTTATAGAAGTAAACCCTAGGGTTCAAGTAGAACATACAATTACAGAAATGGTTACTGGTATTGATATTGTTCAATCGCAAATTTTTATTGCTGATGGAGAAGAACTTCATGGTAATAAAATGAATATACCTATCCAGGGAAAAATAACGTGTCATGGATATGCCATTCAATCACGGGTAACGACTGAAGATCCAAGTAATAACTTTATGCCTGATACTGGAAAAATCACAGTTTATCGCTCGGGGGGGGGCTTTGGTGTTCGTTTAGATGCAGGTAATGGATTTCAAGGTTCTGTAATATCTCCTTACTATGATTCGCTTTTAGTTAAATTATCAACTTGGGCTTTAAACTTTGAAGATGCTGCATCGAAAATGTTAAGAAATTTACGTGAATTTCGTATTCGAGGGATCAAAACAAATATTGCATTTTTAGAAAATGTTGTGCAGCATGAGAAGTTTTTAAAGGGTCATTACAATACATCTTTTATTGATACTACTCCTGAATTGTTCGTTTTTCCGAAGAGAAAAGATCGTGGTACGAAGATGTTAAGCTTTATTGGTGAAACAACAATAAATGGGTATCCAGGGTTAGAAAAGAAGAAGAAGCCAGTATTTGATTATCCACAAATTCCTAAATTAAGGCTGTTAGATTCTATTCCGAATGGTACAAAACAAATATTAGAGGAAAGAGGGGCAGAAGGTGTTGCAAAGTGGGTAAAAGAACAAAAGGAAGTTCTTTTAACAGATACAACATTTCGTGATGCTCATCAATCCCTATTGGCGACTCGTGTGAGAACACATGATTTAAAGCAAATTGCTGAACCTACATCAAGAATGCTTCCTAATCTATTTTCATCGGAAATGTGGGGAGGGGCTACCTTTGATGTTGCAATGAGATTTTTACATGAAGATCCATGGGAAAGGTTATTGACATTAAGGAAACAAATGCCGAACCTTCTACTTCAAATGTTACTACGTTCATCTAATGCTGTGGGTTATACAAACTATCCAGATAATTTAATTAAAGAGTTTGTTGAAAAGTCTGCAGTTGCTGGTATTGACGTTTTCCGTATTTTCGATAGTTTAAACTGGGTGAAAGGTATGACGTTAACGATTAATGCTGTCCGTGAATCTGGAAAGATTGCAGAGGCAACAATGTGTTATACAGGAGACATCTTAGATCCTAATCGATCGAAATACGATTTGAATTATTATAAAAACTTAGCAAAAGAGTTAGAGCAATCTGGTGCTCATATTTTAGGCATTAAAGATATGGCGGGGTTACTAAAGCCTCAAGCGGCATACACCCTTGTTTCCGCATTAAAAGAAACCATTGACATTCCGATACACCTACATACTCATGATACGAGCGGTAATGGTATATTTACTTATGCTAAAGCGATCGAAGCTGGTGTTGATATTGTTGATGTAGCAGTTGGTTCAATGGCAGGACTTACATCTCAACCAAGTGCAAATTCTTTATATTATGCTCTAGAAGGAAGTGAAAGAAAACCAAATATTGACATTAAGTCACTTGAAAAATTAGGGATATTCTGGGAGGATACTCGCAAATTCTATCAAGGTTTTGAAAGTGGTATGATGGCCCCTCATTCTGAGGTATATGAGCATGAAATGCCAGGTGGTCAATATAGTAACCTACAACAACAAGCAAAAGCAGTTGGTTTAAAAGATAGATGGGGTGAAGTGAAAAAAATGTATCGAACTGTAAATGATATGTTCGGTGACGTTGTAAAGGTAACCCCTTCGTCCAAAATTGTTGGAGACATGGCACTGTTTATGGTTCAAAATAATTTAACGGAAAAAGAAATAATGGAACGTGGTGCATCTTTAGACTTCCCTGACTCAGTTGTTGAATTTTTCCAAGGGTATTTAGGTCAACCTTACAAAGGTTTTCCAGAGAAATTACAAAAAATTATTCTTAAAGGCCAAGTAGCCATTACTGACAGACCAGGAGAATTACTTCCACCTGTTGATTTTGAAGCACTAAAGAAAGAGTTATTTGAAAAATTAAATCGTCAAGTTACCGATTTTGATATTATTTCGTATGCTCTTTATCCAAAAATTTATCTAGAGCAACAAAGGTTTTGCGAATCATTTGGTGATGTTTCTGTTCTCGATACACCAACGTTCTTATATGGGCTTCGTTTAGGTGAAGAGGTTGAGGTAGAAATTGAAAAAGGGAAAACTCTTATCGTAAAACTTGTATCAATTGGTGAAGCTCAAAAGGACGGTACGCGTGTCATTTATTTTGAATTAAATGGTCAACCTCGTGAAGTAGTTATTAAAGATCAAAATGTCGAGACTACTATAGTAGCAAAAACGAAAGCTGACAAAACTAACCCGAATCATATTGGGGCAACTATGCCTGGTACAGTAGTTAAAACATTAGTTGAAAATGGAGACAAAGTAAAAAAAGGTGATCATTTAATGATTACAGAAGCAATGAAGATGGAGACAACCGTACAGGCACCGTTCGATGGCTTTGTGAAACGCGTCTATGTTCATAACGGTGAAGCAATTCAAACCGGAGATTTATTGATCGACCTAAGTAATAATTAATAAAGAATGCAAGGGCAATTGCCTTTGCATTTTTTGTTCGCCCAGCATGGGCGAACTCTAACGGGTGAAAGTTCCGAGTGCGACCTTGTAGTGGTAAGCGCATAGCCAAAAGCAAAGGTGTCCATGGTGACGTGGAATCTGAAGGAAGCTCGAGGCAAACCTCTGGTCAGAATTTATAAGTTTCTAACTTGGAAACTGTCTAGCGCAAGCAGCCTACGAGCTCGGTCACTTCAGTTCTTTTCGGAAGCCAAAAAGCGGCTTCCGAAAAGGCCTTCCAGTGCCTTTCGCTCGTGACCAAGGCGCCTTGCGCTTTTCTTGTTTGTTTCGTAATAGGCTATTAATAGTTAGATTGAAGAATTTTATAATTTATTATTCTCACTATTGGTAATTATGAAATTACTCAGATAAATAAAGCTACCAAAAAATCACAAGAGAATATAATTTCATTAACACTATACTAATGTTATAATCTTAATGTGGTTAAAAACAAAAGTGATGAAAATCACTGCATATTTGTATATAATATGTTTGATAAATTTATTTACACTAATGATATGATATGTTAGTTACTTCTTGCATAATAAATAATATGCTGAAAAACTTAATGTATATAAATTAACTAGATTAATAGATGTGGGGTGAATAATTTGAACAAAACTATTCTTGAAAGCAATAATGTACTAAAACATTCAACGACAACTAACAGCAGTGGCAATGGCACATGGAGAGATTTTCTTGCTTTAACAAAAATGGGTATCGTCATGTCAAATATGATAACAGCTTTTGCCGGACTGTATTTAGCTGCATATTATAACGATATTTCTTTAATTTCAAATATACATCTTGTCATTTTGGGGTTATTAGGGTCTGCCTTAGTGATGGCGGGCGGATGTAGTTTAAATAACTATATTGATAGAGATATAGACCATTTAATGGAACGAACGAGCGGGCGGCCGACAGTCACAGGGAAAATTTCAGATAATCAAGTATTGATCTTTGGCCTTGCATTATCGGCATTAGGTATGGTTTTATTATTATTAACAACATCAGTGGCTGCGGTTTTTGGTTTAGTTGGTCTAGTTTTTTACGTTGTCATTTACACAATGTGGACAAAAAGAACAACATCACTAAATACTATTGTTGGTAGTATTTCAGGAGCAGTACCGCCACTAATAGGATGGGCAGTTATTGATCCAAGTTTACATCCGATTGCTTGGATATTGTTTTTAATTATGTTTATTTGGCAACCACCTCATTTTTTAGCGTTAGCAATGAAACGGTGTGAGGAGTACAGAAAAGCTGGTATTCCTATGCTTCCTGTTGTATCGGGATTTCAAGTCACTAAACGGCAGATGGTTTTATATGTTGCTATTCTTATTCCAGTTTCATTAATGGTTTCACCTATGTTTGGACCAGTTTATACTGTTATTACAGGCATTTTAGGGGCTGGGTGGCTTGTACTTGGTATAAGAGGCTTTTTTATGAAAGATGATATGAAATGGGCTAAATTAATGTTTGTATATTCATTGAATTACTTAACAATTATTTTTGTATTAATGGTTGTTCTTCACATTGTTTAAATTCTATAATAATAATTGCTAAATACTCTTAGGGGTTATTTCCCAATTTGGAGTGTAATGGTTAGTAAACCTCTTAAATCGAACTGTTTTAGGTAGAAGATAATCTGCAATCTTTAAAAATTCGGATAAAGCTAAAACGCACAAACAGTAGGGGCTGAAGGCCTCCTGTTGATTGAAGTTCAGCTTTATTTGTTAGTGGGATTTTTAAAATAGGAAAGCATAAAATTTTGGATCTAGAAAACTGTCTAGCGCAAGCAGCCTACGAGCTCGGTCACTTCAGTCAAGCAACTGACTTCAATTACTGCTTGAGATCCTTCGTCGATTAGCTTCATGCAGCTTTGCTTCGAGGAAGCTGGCTACGAAGCTATGCTAGAAGACGCAGAAGCACGTAAATGTAAGAAGCCAAAGAGCGGCTTCTGTCAGAGGCCTTCCAGTGCCTTTCGCTCTTGACCAAGGCGCTTGCGCTTTTTTGAGGAATAATATCAGAAAGGAGAGCTATGCATGAATATAGCTTTAATAAATGCAATTTTTATTGCAATTAGTGCAATTTTTGTAGCAGTTGGATGGTTTGTGGTGGCAAATGGAAACAAAGAATTACATAAGAAAATGATGTTTCTTGGTGCATTATTCGCAACGATATTTTTTGTTACTTATGTATCAAAAACGATATTTGTTGGAAGTACAGCTTTTGGTGGACCAGAGGAGGTAAAGGTCTACTATACTCTTTTCTTAATTTTCCATATTATTTTGGCAACGTCAGCTGCAGTGTTAGGAATTATTACTCTAGTATCAGGGTACAAAAACAATATGAAGATACACCGAAAATTAGGGCCGATTACATCCATCATTTGGTTTTGTGGTGCATCAACAGGAATTATCGTTTATTTACTGCTTTACGTTATTTATCCACCAGGAGAAGTAACAAATGTATTTCGAGCTATTTGGGGTTTTTAATCAAACTGATTTGTACTAAAGGGTCATAGCACCGACCTCTAAGGGTAGCGTAGGAGGGAACTTCCATTTAGGTGGAGTTGAGACTCCATCTGAATTTCCGATGTTCTAGCGAAGCTAGAACGAGTTCTCTTAATATCATATGTAATGTAAAACTGGTGGCCTAATAAGGCCACCAGTTTATCTTTTAAAGATAAGGAAGTATAGAAATTTAAAGTTGGAACGGTGTCTAGCTCCAGGAGCCTTGCGCTCTTTCTAAAATTAAAATTAAATTTTAAAGTTAGCTTTTATTATTCCGGCTTCTTTCGCTGAAGTAAAGAGGATTACCACTAGAGGACCGACGATAAAACCAATTACTCCTAAAAGCATTAATCCAATATACATAGCAATTAATGTTGCTAATGGAGATAGACCAATTTGTTGTCCCATAACTTTAGGTTCTACCGTTCTTCTAATAATTAATAAAATCGCAGCTAATACAAGTAACTTCGTTGCTATTGCCATATTACCTGCAATTAAATGGTAAATTGCCCATGGTGCTAAAATTGCTATAGAACCAATAATTGGAATGAAATCAATGATCCATATGATAAAAGCCATTAATAAGGCTACTTCAGGAACAATTAATAAAAGTCCAATTAGAGAAACGATAAAAATAATAATACTAACCAAAAATTGGGCTTTGATAAAGCCGAAAATAACAAAGGAAAGTCTAGATGACATAAACTGAACTTTATCTTTTGTTTTTTCAGATAAATGTGTGAATATTTTCTCCTTTATCTTTGGAAGTTCTAATAAAAATAGATAGAGAGCTATTAGATAAACAAGAAAGGTTACTAAGTAACTAGGTATCTTCGTTAGAATTGATGTTATATCGCTAAAGAAGTTTCGGCTACTTACAGTGCTTCTTAAACCACTTAGAGTATCTTGAACATAGCTATCAATTTCGCGAACAAGTTCAGTAGGTAGGTCTTCAAACTTATCATTTAAATTGCTTTGCATATCCATCCAAGCATAATTAATTTCCGTAATATATGAAGGTAAATTTTTGACAAAATAATCCGCTTGTGTTATGGCTTTTGTAGTTATAAAGTAACCAATCAAGCCTATAAAGCATAGAAATATCATAAAGACTATAAAAACTGCTAAGTTTCTTTTCACTTTCGTTCCTTTTTGTATTACACGAACAATAGGAGTGAGAAGCATCGCAGTAATTAGTGCAGCTATTATAGGCATTGATACAGGTAATATAAAATACCCTAATATGATAATTATTATTATTGTAGTAATGATTATAAGGTTCTTTTTGGAAAATATTGCAGACATTTCAAACTCCTCTCATTGTGGACAACATATAACTATTATAGTATGTATTTGGTTAGAATTACAATGAAATATGTATCAATGAACAAGAATGTAATTGAAATGTATTATTTTTGACTCCAAAACGAAAAGGAGTGAATTATGATGTTACAAAAACATCTCGATAAAGGAGACTTGTATATTTTTGATGATGTAATTAAATATATAACTAGTATTGCTTTTTCGGAAATTGATGGAGTTGAGTGTAGTTCAACTACGATTAAAAGTAAGGTGCTTGATACAATTATAGGAAACCCGAGTAATATTAATATTAAAACGACCAAAGAAGAGGTTTCTGTGCAATTAAAGGTAAGTATTAGGTTAGGAAAAAATATACCGGATACAATTTATGAACTGCAAAGCGTGGTAAAAAATCATGTCGAGTTATTTACTGGGTTTACAGTATCAGAAGTAAATGTACTTGTTGATGGGATCATTATAGATGAATGAAGCGTTTGGACATTTACTCATTCGCTTTATTTTTTTTTATAAATGCTTTGGTTTATGGAAGCTAGTCTAATCCAAACAAAAGGAAGGTCTTTAGTATATGTCGATAAACATACACGAAACAATTTATTTAGTTTGAATTTCATAATTCTACATTTCCGCCAGTAAGATAGCATATTTATCCCACGCTTAGGGGGAAGTAAGTCCACCGCCTCAAAACGCGAAAATTAAAAAGTTTAGGGGGCGATGAAGGAAAACTGCTTTATGTGGCTCATTTTTGGTATTAATGAAATTCGTTCAGTTAACTTTGAATATAAACAAGCTAATTTCCAATAAATGTGATAGTATGAAATTGATAAGCTTAATTTCAATGTATTTTATTTTTAACGTTACGATGAAATTTTATAAGAGGATGAATTTGATGACAAAAAGAATTTATGAAGTTGATCCTTATTTGAAGGAAAGTACGGCTTTAGTTCAAAATACTAAAATTATCAATGGTGAGTACTGGGTGAAGCTTGATCAAACGATTTTTTACCCTGAAAGTGGTGGACAACCTTATGATGTAGGTTTTATTAATAGTATTCCTGTATTAGAAGTCCAATACTTTGATAATGGATTATATCATAAGGTAAATGAGTACTTTGAGAAAACAAGGGTGAAATTAACGATTGATTATAAGCGAAGGTTTGATCATATGCAGCAACATACTGGTCAACACCTTTTATCGGCAGTATGGCTTGAGCTATATCAAATTAAAACGGTATCCTTTCATTTAGGGAAAGATGTTTGTACGATTGATTTAGCAACAACAGAATTGAGTAATGAACAAATTGATACGGTTGAAAATAAGATAGCTCATTACATAAGTGAAAACCGTTCCGTTGAAAATTATATACTGCCGTATGATGAAGTCGATGATGATCGTCTAATCAAACTTAAAGAAAGACCCGAGTTCGTCCGTTTTATTGAAATCGAAGGAATAGATTCGTCAACATGCTGCGGTACTCATGTGAGTATGTTAGGTGAAATTAATATGATAAAAATCCTTGGTTGGGAAAAATACAAACAACGTATCCGTGTAACTTTTATTTGTGGCTTAAGGGCTACTAAATATTTTCAAGAAGTGACAAAATCAGTTTATGAAGTTAGTAAAAAGTTAAATGTGTCTCCTTTAACAGTAAAAGATAGGTTTCTTGAATTTTATCAAAAGCACCAATTGCTAAAGAAAAATTATCAAAAGCTATATGAAAGAGACTTGCATCAAGAGGCGAAGATATTGATGGACAAGGCAAAGGCAAACGTTATTGAAGTATCGTGGGAAGAAAAACCAATTCAAGAAATGAAAGACTTAGCAAAAATTATTATTGAATCTGGGGATAAAGTTGTATTTTTTCAGAACCAAAACCAAAAAACATGGATCTTTGCCTCTTCCTCTTCTCAATTATTTAATGTATCAACATGTATTCAAACATTAAAGGATTTGATAGGTGGAAGTGGTGGTGGTAACCCTGTTTTCGGACAATGGACAGGCAATATAGACACTGAAATTTGGGAAACAGTAAAAAAACAATTAAAAATATTAACGTAAATTGCTTTAGGTTTGAAGTCGAACATAGAAAAAAGTTCATCAGGAAATGATGAACTTTTTTCTTTTTGGTCAAACTATTCTTGAATGAGTTATGTTAGGAGGAGATAGAATTGAAAAGAAAAAATGGCGTTGTTTTTGTTGTTTTTGTGCTTTTCTTTTTTATTTTTATTCCAAGTGATTCCTTTGCTGAAGGTAATACCAAAACCTATATTGTACAACCTGGAAATTCATTATGGAATATTTCTTTGCTTTTTGACGTTGGCTTAACTGAATTATTAGAATTAAATCCACAAATTTCAAATCCAAATTTGATTTATCCAAATCAGAGGCTAAAGATTCCCTATTATGATCAGATTAAAAAAATTGAACATAAAGTAATCGAGTTAACTAATCAAGAACGAGCAAAATTTGGCTTGGCTCCACTTAAACCTAATTTGGAATTGTCTCAAGTTGCTCGAAATAAATCAAATGATATGAGAGATAATGATTATTTTTCACATGTTTCTCCTACTTATGGCTCTCCTTTTGATATGATTAGAGATTTTGGTATTACATTTGATGGTGGAGCGGAAAATATTGCTCAAGGGCAAACGACTCCAGATGTTGTATTAAAAAGTTGGATGAACAGCCCAGGTCACCGACAAAATATTTTAAATAAAAAAATGACGACAATTGGAGTAGGTTACGCAAAAGGAGGAACTGGTAGACATTATTGGACGCAAATGTTTATTCAATGAATAAATACTTTTTAAAATATTTAAGTTAACTAAATGATAATGTTAATCCAAATGGACATACTATAACTGAATTTCTAAAAGGGAGGTAATATTTTGGAACATATTCGTGATGTAATGACAACAGATGTTGATTTTTGTACACCTTTAGATAATGTGTATGAAGTTGCTGTGAAAATGAAACAGTTAGATGTAGGTGCAATTCCTATTTGTGAAAATGAACATTTACTAGGA
This sequence comes from Anaerobacillus alkalilacustris, assembly GCF_001866005.1. GTDB lineage: Bacteria > Bacillota > Bacilli > Bacillales > Anaerobacillaceae > Anaerobacillus > Anaerobacillus alkalilacustris. Next base: position 344,806 of record NZ_MLQR01000029.1, on the reverse strand, counting down.
ATGATTACGGATAGAGATATTGTAATTAGAGGAGTTGCAGAAAAACGTCCAAACTCCACTAGAGTAACGGATATCATGAGTGAAAACTTAATCACTGCAGATCCGGGAATGAGTATTGATGATGCTGCTAATTTAATGGCTAAACATCAAATTAGACGACTTCCAATCGTTGAAAATAATCGTCTTGTAGGGATATGCTCATTAGGTGATTTAGCGATACATGATGGTACTGATGATGAAGCGGGCTATGCTTTATCTGAGATCTCAGAAAGTCCTCAAGTTCATCATTAATATTTTTAAAAAAAGTCTGTTAATCCGAAAATAAGGATTAGCAGACTTTTTTTATAATCAGAATTTATAAATTTCTAACTTGAAAACTGTCTAGCGCAAGAAGTCTGCGAGTAGATAGCACCTTCATTTAACATAAGGAATATTTATTACAAAGAGGCATGTATATACAATTTTTAGTACTTCAACGAGACGTATTAACTTTCATGACGAAAGTTTAGAATTTCTATAATAATTTGTCATAATCATTTAACAGGATAATAGATATAAAAGAAGAAGATGTTTTTAGAACAAAAAGTTTGCAGAAAAGGGCTATAAAAAAATCCCTAATTATTTAAGATAAAAATGAAAGGTAAATGTGAAAGGAGAGTTTTATGAAAAAATTAGGATTTGGCATTGTTATTATAGTTTCTTTTATAGGAATAACATTTTATTTTTCTTTTTTAGTGGACAACCTTCTAGGTAACGATAAGGATCAATATATGGAAGAGAGTAATAGTGTTGCGGTCGAAGATAAAAATTTTGAAGTCAGTAGTACGACCAATCAAATAGCTAGTCATCCTAAGATTCTTGAAGAAAATGGATTACATAGGTTAATTGGAAAAGGCAGTAACTTTATTTTAGAGAAATATGGGGAACCAGAACGGATCGACTTATCTTCTTATGGTTATGAATGGTGGATCTATCCGAAAGTTTATTCAACAGGGTATTTACAAGTAGGCATTGAGAACGAAAAAGTAGTTACTATTTACGGGATTGGAGAAGATTTACCTACTGCTCCATATCGATTAAATGTATCTTATAGTGAACTAGAGTCCATCGTTCCATTTACCAAAGTGGTTTCTTTAAATATAATGAACAACTCTTATCAATTTTCATTAACAGATGAAGAATTACAAACAAGGCCATTAATTTCAGTAGATGGAATTTTCATACAGTTATATTTTGACGTATTTACAAATCAGTTGTCTAGTATTCGTTATCTTGATGCAACTGCTCTTGTAAAAAAACGACCATATTCTGTTGTATATCGTGGAGAGTTAATCGAACCTGAACCATTAACATCAGACGAGTGGAGAGACGTAGAAGTTGGCTCAGCTTTACAAATTTTGCAGATAACTAATGAAATTAGAAAAAGGCATAATCTTACAAAATTGAAATGGGATGATAAAACTGCGATAGTTGCTTATAACCATAGTGAGGATATGAAAGAAAATGACTATTTCTCCCATACTTCACCAAATGAGGGAGAGTTGAAAGACCGGTTGAAAAAGCAGGGAATTTTATTTCAGTTTGCTGGAGAAAACATAGCGGCTAATTATATTGATGCTATCGCTGCTGTTGAAGGTTGGTTAAATAGTGAAGGCCATCGGGTAAATTTACTTCATGAGGATTTTACTCATCTAGGAGTGGGTGTTTATGAACGGTATTATACTCAAAATTTTATGACACCATGGTAATGCTATCCTAATACTAGCGCTTGTTCTTCAGCCTAAAAATGGGCGCACATATCGCTGGGCACATTTGTATGATGTAATAAAGCAGCTGTAATTGCAAAAGAGGAGGTGTCCCTTTTGAGTAAAACAAATAAATTACACCCATCTGTCCAACGGTTTAAACAATTTGTAAAGAAGCATCCATTACTGTTAAAAGAAGTGAAAAAAGGGAATAAGTCGCTACAGGATTTTTATGAGGAATGGACTATTCTAGGAGAAAAAGATGAACTTTGGGAAAAGTATAAAAAAACCACGGATGAGGATACAGGGGAAATAAAAGACGAAGTTGATGAAGAAGCAAAAACTGAGACAGAAAAAGAAGATAAATCTGAGAAGCAAGGTTCCCAAATAGGGGATTTATTAGCTCTGTTAAAGTCGGTAAATTTAAATGATATTCAAGGCCATATACAAAACATTAGTGGAATGGTTGCTTCTATTCAAGGTTTATTACAATCATTTCAATCGAATTCCTCAAGCGAACAATCGAAGTCTTCACATGGTCAGCAAATGCAGCAAAATCATCAAGGGCAACATCCATTTAATTTCAAACAATTTTAGATTGGTTTATTTTTTATTTAATCAGAATTTATAAATTTCTAACATGGAAACTGTCTAGCGCAAGCAGCCTACGAGCTCTGTCACTTCAGTCAAGCAACTGACCTCTTGAAACCTTCGTTGATTAGCTTCATGCAGCTTTGCTCCTGCGTTTACTCGTCGCACAAAACACTGCTTCGAGGAAGCTTACTACGAAGCAGTACTAGAAGACGCTAAAAGCATGTAAGAAGCCAAAGAGCGGCTTCTGTCAAAGGCCTTCCAGTGCCTTTCGCTCGTAACCAAGGCGCTTGCGCTTTTCTTGCTTCATGAAAATATAATTTAATTAGGTCGCTTATTAATAGGTAACCAGAGAAAAGGGGCTGTCATAGTTATGAGACAAGAAGTACGGATGTATTTAAACCAACGCCCAGAATTAAAGCAATATGTAAGAAATCACCCGGTATGGTATCGATATTTATCTAGAGATCCGCAAGCATTACTTCAACTTGAAAGCGAAGTTAAACAGTTTTATGGTAGAACATTTCCTCAAAAGTTAGAACGGTTTCATTCAAATTTAAATATGGCAATGATGCTTTTAGAGATGGCAAGAGGATTTGGAGCGTCAAAGTAGGGTAAGTGAAGGGCTCACTTGCCTTTATTATTTAAATTAATCAGACAGAATTTATAAATTTCTAACATGGAAACTGTCTAGCGCAAGCAACCTACGAGTTCTGTCACTTCAGTCAAGCAACTGACTTCAATAACTACATTGATAACGTCTCTGAATAGCTTCATACAGTTTGCTCCTGCGTTTACTCGTCGGATGAAAAACAATTGCTCGAGGCGCTTACTAAGAAGCAATATTAGAAGACGCTAAAAGCATGTAAATGTAAGAGGCCAAAGAGCGGGTTCTGTCAAAGGCCGCCCCAGTGAAGCTACTACTTGGATTACTTCGAAGCGGCTTTGCTCTTTAGTAAACGGAGTGGTACAGGAGCAGCTGCTCGTGACCAAGGCGCTTACGCTTTTCTTGATGATAGTAAGAAAACACCATTTCTTAATGGATAATAGCAACTATTTAGGTAAAACTTTAGCTATGATTAATTTTTAGGAAGTGGTGGTGTATTTGATTAACTTATTTTTTGCAATGTTAGTAGTGGTGGGGGGGCTTACATACGAAAGTTTATCGCATAACCCTTCACAGGAATATATTATTCAAAATCGATATGAACACTTTTTATCAGAAGTAGAAGAAAAAGATCAAGAGGATAAACGATTAAGTGTTCATTATGAATTGAAAGAAAAAGATATTTATATTGAGTGTAAAGTTAAAGATTTCTTATTTAATCAAGATGATATTGGAACGATTAAAAAAGAAGGAGAGGGGCATATTCAACTATACATTAACGAGCATAAAGTAGATTCTATTTTCCGATCATCTTTTGTAATTAAATCCTTACCTAGTGGAACGTATAAAATAAGGCTAGAACTCATACACAATGATTATACGCCGTATGGAGTTCATGAAGAATTTGAAATTACATTGTAAATAAGTCGAAAGAGGGGCGAGAGATGCTTTTTAATTATGAAAATCCATTAGTTGTTCAGAGTGATGGAACAATCATTGTTGAAACAAACCATAAACAACTACCAATCATTCAACCTATACTATCGCAAATGGCAACATTAGAGAAAGCAACTCTTTCAACTAATACGTATAAATTATCTCCGTATTCAATCTGGTCGGCTGCGTCCCAAGGACTTCAAGTTACTGAAATTATTAATTTCTTGAATGAATACTGTAAATATCCATTAGCACAAAAAGTTGTGAAGTATGTAGAAGATCATTATTATCGGTCAAATTCCATTCGTATGGAAAAAATAGACGGTGATTGTGTACTCACATTTTCTTACCAAAAAGATGAAGATTTGTTGTTACAAACTTCGAGTCTTAGATCTTTACTAAAGAAATATGTTAGTAAAAAAAATCAATATGTTTTTAATGAGCAGCACCGAGGAAATATTAAGTCTATATGCTTATCAAATGGATATTTTGTTAATGATACCATTGGATTTGATAAAGGTGAGGACTTAAAGATTGATATGTTACATTCGATAAAATTACGTCCTTATCAAAAAGAAGCAGTTAAGCACTTCTATAAAGATGGTATGAAAATAGGTGGAAAAGGTATTGTTGTTATGCCTTGTGGATCAGGTAAAACAATAGTAGGTTTAGGAATTATTGAAAAAGTAAAAGAAGAAGTTTTGATTATTACGTCTAGTGAAACTTCAATGAAACAGTGGCAGAGGGAGCTAATAGAAAAAACCAACATCTCTAAGGTTGATATTGGACTTTATTCAAGTTCGCGTAAAGAAGTAAAGCCTATTACAATTGCGTCCTACCAGATGATGGTTTATAAAGATCATGAAACAGAAGAGTTTATTCACTTACCTTTATTTAATAAACGGAATTGGGGATTAATCATTTATGATGAAGTTCATCTCCTTCCTGCACCAGTTTTTCGGACGACAGCTAGTATTCAAGGGAAACGTAGGCTAGGTTTGACAGCAACTCTTGTGCGAGAAGATGGTAAAGAAGAGGAGGTGTATAGCTTAATTGGCCCAAAATATTACGAAGTGGCGTGGAAAGGCCTTGAAAATCATGGCTGGATTGCACGAACTGCATGTAAAGAAATTCGAATTGATTTCTCTGAGGATGAATTGCAAAAATATGTCACAAGTAACCAGCAGCAACAATTTAAAATTGCAGCAATAAATCCGTTAAAAATTAAAGTTATTAATAAATTGTTATTAAAACACAAAGAACAACCAACAATTATTATTGGACAATATATTGATCAGCTAACAAATGTGGCTAAGGTGCTTGACTTACCTATGGTTACTGGAAAGACACCACAAAAGGAAAGAGAGATTTTATACGATAAATTCCGTAGTGGGGATATACCAGTACTTATTGTCAGCAAAGTAGCGAATTTTGCAGTAGATTTACCTGATGCTCAAGTAGCTATACAAATATCCGGGGCATTTGGATCTAGACAAGAAGAAGCACAACGAGTCGGTAGAGTATTACGACCAAAAAAGAACACAAACGAAGCTTACTTTTATTCTATTGTAACGCGAAATACGAAAGAAGAGGAATGCTCTAGTCGGCGTCAACTCTTTATGTTAGAACAAGGATACACATATGAGGTGGAAGAGTGGTTATCATTACATTAGAACAATGCTTAAAAAAATTAAGTAGTAGTGTTAAAGACAATATAATTAAAAAGCAAGATGAAATTTTAATCGGAATTACAACAACAAATAACTTGGATCAACGGTTACTGAATCAGGACTATAGAAGAAATTTGTTAAAGTCGTGTAGTGACCTTGAAAAGAAATATATGATTTCTTTCATCAATAAGTACAATGCATATTTGTGTACTACCGAAAAGGAAGAGCAAACAGCTGAAGAGAAGCTTGCTCTTCTTTTGTTACGCCAAAAAGGTTTATTGTTTAAAGTTGACATAAAAAAGCATGAACAAAGCTTTGTTATGCCAATTGAAGTTGTTGAAAGTTACTTTGAGAGTACATTCCACAACACAGGTGATATTGTATATTCAAAAAGTACCTTAAGTACGAAAAAATACCTTTATTACATTTTGGAATTGCTATTATTGATCAAGGAAAAAAAGGTGAAACGGTTAGCGGACTTACATAACATACAAAAACAAGAATTTAAAGGCGTGGATTGGGCACTACTACTTGGTTTTATTGAGGATGAATGTTTAGTGAAAAAAGAAAATAATCAGTACTTCATTGTTGAAGAAAGTTGTACACGTTTTTTTAAGCAAGCGAATATGGAGATCAAGCAGAAAATTGCTCGTTTTTTCATTATATCATTACTTAAAAATTCATTTAGTGCAATGTTTATAAACTGGGTTATCTTTCGTTATTCTAACGAGAAAGGTATACCTATTCGTGAAATAGTTTCATACTTAAAACAAAATGATATTCAAATTGTTGATAGTATTTATGATGTTTTAAAGCAGTTAAAGTTATTTCAGGTTATTACTATTGATGAGGAAAAAGTATATTTGTCAAATGATGACATCGGTCATATGAGTGATTTCAAGGGGATAGAAAGTGGAATATTGCAGTTTCTTATACCTATTTACGTAAATAACAGTGATCTTTGGACATTTTGTTATTGGGGAGAAATTCGAGATTGGGAGTCAATGGCTGAAATTATTATTAATAAAGAAACGATACGTCATTCCTTACAAGAAGAAAGTGATATTGAAGTTCTCGTTGAGTGTTTACAAAAGTATCTACCAAAAATAACAGTGGAAAGCTGGAGACATTTTTTGGTGCAATGGAAAGAAAAAGAGAAACTAGTGAACAAAAAGGAAAATATTATTTTTTATGCGGTAACCGAAAAGCTCTATNGGAGTTATATTGTAAAAAAATGGTCTGGTTGGATCCTTTTAACTAAAGAGGGGATCCTTATAGAAAAGGATTTGGAAGTAAAGTTTGAAAACTTATTAAAAGAATTATCGGTAGTGATTGTGAATTCAAACAAAAGTAAACCAATATATAGTGAGAATAAAGAGTTGGTTATAATAAATGAATTTCCACAAATGAGTACTACCCTACCTGAAATAGAGAAAGTACCTAAGCAATGGTTTAGATTAACTGCTTACGAAGAAAGAGTTTTACAAAGGATTGTAAAACAAGCGATCGTTTTAAAATTACCAATACAAATACAATTAACAAATGAGGATAAAATAAAACTATTCCCAATAAAACTTTGTATTAAGAATGGAACATATGAAATTAAATCAAATGAAAATGATTATGTAAGCTTTTCCTCTATTTCTAAACTAGCAATTGTACATCCACTAGGACTTTGATTAGAGATACTTATTATTAAAAGGTGGTTTTTAATGTGTACGTAAGATTTGGATATGTAGCTATGAGTGTGCAATTAAAAAATGCTTCGCCATCCCAAACAATGACTGTAAAGCAATTTGAACAAATTAAAGATAAAGATGCTGCCATTCGAAAACTAGAAAGAATTGCGATATCAAATCTTGAAAATTGTTTACGTCTGCTAAAACATAATTTATCTCTAGATATTACCTTTTTTCGCTTATCTTCAAAGCTTGTCCCATTAGTTAACCACCCTAATACACAAGGATGGAAATTTGAAAAGGCCATACTACCAATGTTAAAAGAATTAGGTGACTTTATACATAAATATGATATGAGGTTAGGTTTTCATCCTGACCATTTTGTCGTACTTAATAATCTAGATGAGGAGCTTCTGAAACGCTCTCTTGAAACGTTACTTTATCACTATAAATTGTTAAAGGGTATGAATATTAACCCTGTTCATCGTTGTGTTCTTCACATAGGTGGAGCAAAAGTTGGGAAAGTTAACGGCTTAGAAGATTTTATACAAAACTTCGAAAAAATACCTAAAATTTTGCAACAAATGCTTATTATTGAAAATGATGATACCGTTTATCATATAGAAGATGCTCTTTACTTAGGTGAGAAATTACAAATCCCTGTTGTGTTAGATCTTCATCATCATGATATCAATCAACCAGAATCTTTTTCTTTTCTTGAAATTTGGGACCGTGTTGTTCAAACTTGGGAACATAGCCCACTTCCTTTAAAAATTCATATATCTTCACCAAAAGAAAATGAAAATGACAAACGTCATCACGATTATATTAATATAGAAAGATTAATGAGATTTTTAAATGAGGTAAAAGGAAGTGTAGAACACATCGATGTAATGATTGAAGCGAAGAAGAAAGATGAAGCACTTATACAATTGATGAAAGACCTAGAAGAGCGTGATGATTGTACATTAATAAACAAAGCTTGTATTAAGATATAGTCTTATTCGCTTTCAATTATGAAACGTGTTATAATCTAATCTTTGAGGAGGGTTGTTATGTTAAAAGTTGCTACACATACAGAAATAATTACTGACTCAATGACTTTAGCAGATATGATCTTACAATCAGAACAGTATCACCAGTATAAATCAACAAAAAAAGCTCTCCAAATGGATTTTACTGCAGAAGAAATGATCTGGGAGTTTAATAAGCTAAAAGATAAATTTGAAGAAGTACAACGCTTTGGTAAGTATCATCCAGATTACGCCACTTTATCAAAAGAAGTACGAGAAATGAAACGGAAATTGGACTTATACGATCCAATTGCAAGCTTTAAAAAAGCCGAAAAGCAGCTTGAGGAGCTTTTAAATGAAATTAGTTTGATGATCGCGCATGCGGTTTCAGATAAAATAAAAGTGCCTACAGGAAACCCATTTTTTGACTCGATGTCTTGTGGTGGTGGTGGTGGTTGTGGCGCAGGTGGTAGTTGTGGTTGTAAGTAGGAAATATGTAAGATAATGTTGAAGTAATAAAGGAGTCATGTTAGACTAAAATTGGTTGATGTGAAAAAAAAGGAGTAATGGAAATGACAGGAAACCGAATCGGTCTAGCAGTCTGGCTACACTCATTAAAATATGTAAGGCAAATGAGAAAATATGGAAATGTCCACTATTCATCTAAACGCATGAAGTATGTTGTTTTATATTGTGATGAGTCGACAATCGATGATACGATTGAACGTCTTCAGTCGCTCCATTATGTTAAATTAGTTAGTAAATCGATGCGACCATATTTAAAAACTGAGTTTCAAAATGCCCGACCTGATAAAGCAAAAGAATACGATTATAAAATGGGTATTTAATATACTAGAAAATAGACTGGCCAGAAGTAGTGGGCAGTCTTTATTTGTTTAGCGCTGGTGTTATCACCTATCTAACTATTTTTTACGTTTAATGCTTGAGAGCTAAACACCTTTCCAACTTCAAAAATTTTAGCTTTCCCTATCTTATAAAAAAATCCTCGTAGGATTACCTACGAGGTGCCTAATGGCAAAACAAAAATCAGCTATTGAATTTTGTTTTTGCACAAGGCTATGGGAGAGGAGAAACCGGAGGAAGAACTTATGGGGAAACGTAAGTCTTCTCCGCGGTTGTCAGCAACATGAGTTAATCACGTTGCTAATTTTATTATGACCAATAGGAATTGTTATATACCTCCAATAAATTTATTTGCAATTTTCTTTCAATTGATTGTATTTCATAATTCCAAATATGAGCTACATAAATTTATTTCTAGTTACGTAGTTCAACGCAAGAAGATATAATACTTACTTGTGAGAAGAGAACTCGTTCTAGTTTCGCTAGAACATTCGGAAATTCAAATGGAATCTTAACTCCACCTGAATGGAAGTTCTCACCTACGCTACGCTTAGAGGTGGGGGTCTATGCCCCTGAAGTACAAATCAGTTTGATTAATGATTCATGAAATTCATTAAATAGCTATTGATTCTTAAAATTTTGTTAAGCTTTTTCATCTTTTATGTTAGGATGGGGAAAGATATGGTAAAACGTAAGTGTATAAGGTGTGTGAAATTCATTGAGAGTAATATCTGGTACATGTAAAGGAAGACCTTTAAAAGCGGTTCCTGGAACCTTGACGAGGCCTACCACAGACAAAGTGAAAGAGTCTATTTTTAATATCATAGGCCCTTACTTTAAAGGTGGACAGGTTCTTGATTTATATGCAGGTAGTGGTGGATTAGGAATTGAAGCACTAAGTCGTGGGACTGATAACGTCATTTTTATTGATCAAAATCCAAAAGCAGTTGAAATTATTAAGCTTAACTTAAAAAATTGTCGATTTGAAGATAAAGTAGAGGTTTATCGAAATGAAGCTATGAGAGCGCTGAAGGCAATCGCAAAAAGAAAACTAAAGTTTGACCTCATCTTCCTGGACCCCCCTTATGCGAAGCAACGTCTAGAAGATGAAATCGACTTTATTGCCAAAAATGATTTATTATCTCAGGACGGGATCATAGTTACTGAACATGATGCTAATGTATCTTTAAGTTCATCAATAGATAATCTTTCGTGTTATCGACAGGAGCATTATGGAGACACAGGGATTACTATCTATAAAATGATGTAAGTTAGGCCATGTAGTTTATAATACTAATTAATTTGCAGCCAAATTTTAATGAGTTGTAAGTCCTCGCTTCAAAACTTCTTAAAGGGAACTTAGGTGGAGGAGAACTGCCTTAAAAGGTCAAATGTTGAATAACAGATAAAATAATACAAAGGGGTTACTAAGATGGCTAGTATTGCAGTATGTCCGGGGAGTTTTGACCCAGTTACACTCGGGCACCTAGATATAATAACTAGAGGTGCAAAGGTTTTCGATAAAGTAATTGTAGCTGTACTAAATAATCGTAGTAAACAACCGTTATTTACGGTAGATGAAAGAGTACAGTTATTAAAAGAAGTGACAAAGGATATTGAGAATGTAGAGGTCGATTCTTTCTACGGTCTTTTAATTGATTATGTTAAGGAGAAGGAAGCTAGTGCGATCATTAAAGGGTTACGTGCTGTTTCTGACTTTGAATATGAAATGCAAATGGCTTCAATTAATAGACAGCTCGATAAGAGTGTTGAAACTTTTTTCATGATGACTAATAACAAATACTCGTATTTAAGTTCAAGTATTGTTAAAGAAATTGCAAAGTATCATGCACCGGTAGGAGACTTAGTTCCTGAGGTTGTTGAAAATGCTTTGAAAGAAAAATACATAACTATAAAATAGGTCAGTCAGTGGAGGTTCCATTATCCGTCACTAATTGGTAGTTTAACTTATCCGACCTTTAGGTTAGTTACTCCCTCGCCTAAAGGAATTGATTTCTTCGTTTTGGTTGGGGCATATTCTACCTTTAAGAGTGGGATACTATAAATTTAGATTAACTGAGTAAAGTGCTAAATTTATGCGGGGCAAGAATTTATTATGAAAAATACTATAAAAAAGCAGGCGAATTTATTATAGAAAATTTAGCCTGCTTTTTTTATTATAATCATAATTTATAAATTTCTAACTTGGAAACTGTCTAGCTTCAGCGCCTACGAGCTCGTTCACTTCATACCTTATCGGAAGGTGAAGAGCGCTTCTTTTCTCTTAGTGAGACTAACTAGACTTTTTGTAGTAATTTCTTACCGGTAAGCAAGATATAAACCATTAACATAAACAGGGTAAATAGTGAACCATACTGGACGATTAACTCCCAACCTTTATTTAAGGATGAATACGTATCTGTTTGTAGGAAAACAGGGATTGCATGACTATCTAGTTTAGCTTGTTGATTGACATATAATGTTTCCCATAACATAACCGTGAAAAAAGCAGCAAAAGTCCCATGGAACAGCCTTGCGATAAAAAAAGGTTTAAAACGAATATCTGTTTCGGCAAGAATACTCGCAACTTGCGCTTGAACAGAAAAACCACTAAAAGCTAAAATAAAACTTGTAACAACTACTTGCTGAAAAAGTGTTGCTTGCGTTGTTTGGCTAGACATTTGACTTCCTAATGTGATTTCAAAAATACCTGAAATAAACGGTAAGCTAAGTTCGCTTGGAAGTTGGAAAAAAGTAAAAATAACTGTAATGAATATTGATAAAAATGCTGTAATATCCAACAGTGATAGTAATTGATTAAGAACAGAAAATAAGATGATAAAACCACCAATCATTAATAAGGTGGCAACAGATGATTGAACCGCATCCCCTAAAATTTTACCGATTGGTCGTCCGTCTTTTAAGCGTTCTTGATGTAGTAAATGGAAAGCAGTCCTCAAAGGGTGTTTATTTGCTGTTTGTTTCGTCATTTTTTTTTCTTTACTTCTGCCATGAAACCTCATTAATAGACCTACGCAGAAGTTGCCTAAATAGTGAGAAATTGCTAATAAAATCCCTAAAGCAGGGTTTTTAAAAAAACCAACGGCTATCGCGCCAAAAATGAATAATGGGTTTGATGAATTTGTAAACGATACTAGCCTTTCTGCTTCAATGGCTGTAAGTTTATTTTCCTGTCTAAGTCTAGCTGTCAGTTTTGCACCAGCAGGGTAACCTGAAGCTAGGCCCATGGCCCAAACAAACCCTCCTACACCTGGAACTCTAAAAAGAGGACGCATTAGTGGCTCGAGTAAGCTCCCGATAAAACTAACTACTCCAAAGCCTATTAAAAATTCTGAAACAATAAAAAAAGGTAGTAAGGATGGGAAAACCACATCCCACCACATGGTAAGTCCTCGAATTGATGCTTCTAATGATTCTTTTGGAAAAGCCATTAAAGACGCAGCCATAATGGTTGCGCTCATTGCTAGGATAATAGTTTTTAACTTTGAGGCGTTCAACGGCCTTGCCTCCCTTTATTTTTTACGTTAGTACATGTCCTATTATTCAATATACGTATAGGAGATTAATTTAGACCATATGATTTTTATAAGATGATTTATAATTTCATAAATCATGATTATGTGCGAATAAAAAGAAATAATCATTTAAAAATAAATGCTTTTTGGCGAGATTGGAGGAAGGTAAATTGGCCGAGCCGAAAATTGGTTTAGCATTGGGTTCAGGTGGTGCTAGAGGCTTCGCTCATATAGGAGTCCTTCAAGTACTTGAAGAAGCGAAAGTGCCAATTCATTGTATTGCGGGGAGTAGCATGGGGGCATTAGTGGGAGTTTTTTACGGATGTGGGTACACCCCTCAACAAATGGCAAAAATGGCCCTTCATTTCAGGAGAAAATATTATGTGGACTTTACTGTTCCGAAAATGGGACTTATTTCTGGTGATAAAGTAAAACAATTAATTAGAATTTTATCGAAAGGTAAAACACTTGAAGAGCTTACACCACCTTTACGAATTGTTGCCACTGATTTATTAAAAGGGGAGAAAGTTGTGTTTGCTCATGGTGATATTTCTGAGGCGGTAAGAGCAAGTATCTCAATTCCAGGTATTTTTGTTCCGGAAAAAAGTAATGGTAGACTGTTAGTTGATGGGGCGGTAGTAGATAGAGTTCCAGTAACGGAAGTTAAAAAAATGGATGTAGACATTACTATTGCTGTCGATGTATCTTTTTTAGAAGTTGAGCCTGAAATAACCTCTATTTTCGATGTAATCATGCGAAGTATGGAAATAATGGAGCAAGAAATGATTCGCATTAATGAAATAGATAGTGATATTATGATAAAACCAATGATAAATCAATATAGTTCTACAGCTTTCACAAATGTTGATCAAATTATTCAAGAAGGTGTGGAAGCTGCAAAAACGAAACTCCCTGAAATTCAATTGTTGATAGAGAACTGGAAGGAGAAATAATATGTCAACTATTAATAAACCCCCCTTCATAAAAAAACGATGGATTATTATTTTGTTTTTCATACTATTTTTAAATCTTTACCATTTGCCATATTACTTTTCAAAACCTGGTGATGCAAACGTACTAAATACCATTATTGAAGTAGAGGGTGGATATGAAGATGAAGGGACTTTTATGCTGACAACTGTACGTATGGGGAAGGCAAATATAGTAAATTATTTGTGGGCTCAGATAAGCGATACTAGAGAGTTGATTCATGAGGAATTCATCCTTAGAAGTGGTGAAACAGATCAGGAATATCACCAAAGACAAATATTGATGATGAGTTCTTCACAAGATATTGCGACGATCGTAGCTTATCAAAAGGCAGGTAAAGAAGCTTACTTTCAAAATTATGGTGTTTTAGTAACAGGGATGATTGAAGATATGCCTGCTTATGCCCTTTTAGAATTAGGGGATTTGATTGTTGCTGTTAATGATACCGAGGTTAAGACCGTTGACGAATTGCTTGCACAACTTGGTGATCAAGAACAAAATAATAAAGTATCATTAACCATTATTCGGGATGAACAAAAATCTGTAGTTGAACTATTTGTTACTTCTTTTCCTGAGGAAGTAGATCCAACAGGAAAAAGGCTGGGAATTGGGATCACAAGCCCCATTACAAAAAGGGAACTAATTATTAGTCCGAATGTTACAATAGATACTAAAAAAATTGGTGGTCCTTCTGCAGGGCTTATGTTTAGTCTAGAGATTTATAATCAATTAGTTGAAGAAGATTTAACAAAAGGCTATAACATCGCGGGAACTGGAACAATTAATGAAGAAGGGGAAGTTGGACGTATAGGTGGAGTAAAACAAAAAGTGATTGCAGCGGAGCGTGTAGGTGCTGATTTTTTCTTTGCGCCTAATGAGTTTAACTCAACGACTTCTAATTATCAAGAAGCACTAGAAGCATCTGAATTAATAAATGGTAAAATGGAAATCGTACCTATTGACTCATTTGAGGATGCCATCACATTCTTAGAAAACCTTGACCCGAAATAATAATAAAGAACCTAGAGTCGAAATAAACGTTGAAAAGTTTATTTCGATACTCTAGGTTCTTTATTCTTAATAATAAGAATAAATTCCTGAAGTTAGAAAACGGTCTAGCTACAGGTTTCTTGCGCTTTTTTTAAATAATGACAGGTGGGTGGGCATATTCCTCTTTTATTAATTTTGCTTGGATAATCGGGCTATAGCCTAGTGAGTAGCAAGAAGTCGCTCTTTTTTCAATGTCGATAAAAGGGTGATTTATCTTTGAAATTGTTGATACTAATGGTAGCTCTAAATACTTCTTTTGGCTGCTAATATATTTTCTCCCCTTTTGATTCATTCCTAATACGCGTATATAAGGTGTAGTATCATTAATGGCACTCATTTCTTCTTTGGTCGAATTTGTAAGCGTATGTAAACAGAAACGTTGTAGTCTGGTCCATGTATAGCGTTTTGTTTTTATTTTTTCCATGAGGCTTTGAAAGCTTGTTGCTTCATTTATGGTCTGTGATAATCGGTTTTCAAGGCCTTCCTCAGCTTCGTATATGTTAGCCAAAGCGATGGGTGAAGATGTAAGTACTTTATACTTTAAATAAGGAAATAATCGTTCCCAGTCTTGAAAGTTATGATACATTTTACGATATTGAACTAATTCATCGTAAGTAGTTGAAGGTACAACATGATTAATAGAATTAAGGTGATCTTGTTCTTTTACTAGCTTCTTTCTAATGCTAGTGGCACTGGCAATAGATTGTTTTGGAATTTCTTTATCATGATATTGCGCTTCTCTTCTTTTGATAGTAAATGGTTTTATATTTGCTTTTTGTTCATAAATCGCTTTCACGTACTGGTAACCTAAAATATTGTTGGGAAGTGATAAGTCTAAAACCTGATTGTGATTTTTTAACTTTTTAAATGCAAAGGATAAGGCCTTTGGGTAACTATTCCCTTTTTTTAATGCGTCGCGAATAGATTCTTTATATGTAGTTTCATTCTCATTAATAAATGTAATAAGTCTATGAAAATCTTTTATATCTCCAGATTCACTACCAAAACAGATAGAATTAGCGCCAAATCCATTCAATATTGATATCGCGCCGTTAGCAAATAACTCAGCATGCTGAGTAGCATAAACATATGGAAGCTCCAAAACAATATCTACACCTTGATTCAACGCCATTTTCGTTCGCGCCCATTTAGATATAAGTGCAGGTTCTCCCCTCTGTAAAAAGTTCCCACTCATTATTGCTACAATTAGGTCTGCATCGGTAATTTGTTTTGTTTCATTTATATGAAGCTTATGACCGTTATGGAAGGGATTATATTCAACTACAACACCAGTAACATTCATTCTTACACCCCTTTCTTATTTTGTCTAAAATTATACGAAAATAAATAGTATAAAGCTAATACTTATAAAAAATTCAACTATAGAAATTAAAATAAGTCTTAAAAATTGTAGTATAATATGATAAAATTCTCGTTGGTGGTTTTTTGTGTATAATTAACAGAAAAAACTATAATAAATAAAGAGAAGTAGTGTAAAGAAGAAAGGTTGACAAAATACTTTTCGAAGGCTATAATTACCTTTGTTGTCTTGAGGTGAAAATGATGAAATGGTCAGTTCAGCAACTGAACACGTTAAAGAATAAGGGTATAAATATCGATGAAATGGTTGACGTTAGTGATTTAAAAAAGACTAATAACGATATTCAAGATATTTCACTCGTACATGTTAAAGGTGAAGGAAATTTTTCTAATCATTCGATTACTTTTTCTCTATCAATTAAGGGAGAGATGGTTTTACCTTGTTCAAGAACACTTGCAGATGTACCTTTTCCTTTTCAAGTTGAAACAATTGAAACATTTAAGTTACACGATTGGATAGGATTCGAAGGTGACGACGATGTGCATGAGCTTGAGAATGATATAGTTGACTTATTACCTTATATCAAACAAGCAATCCTTTTAGAGATACCTTTACAAATTTTTAGTGAAGGTTTAAAAGGAGATGCCCCACAATCAGGGAATGATTGGGAACTTTTGACAGAAGAAAACAAAAAAGAACGGATCGATCCGCGTTTAGCAGATTTAGCCAAGTTCTTTGACGACAAGTAATGTGTTTAAAAAAGAAGTATCCGGCAATTCCGGCCTTCGTTTTAACATATTTAATAACAGTTTAAGGAGGTGGGAATAATGGCAGTACCTTTTCGTAGAACATCAAAAACTCGTAAAAACAAGCGTCGTACTCACTTTAAATTAGAAGTACCTGGAATGGTAAAATGCCCAGAGTGCGGTGAATTAAAACTTGCTCACCGTGTATGTAAAGAATGTGGGTCTTATAAAGGAAATGAAGTTGTAAGTAAATAATAAGTTTAAGTGAACAAATGTGAAGCTTATTTACGCTACGATAAAAGACAGGAAGGGATCCCTTCCTGTCTTTTTACTATTTATAGTTGAGCTCTAAAGCTGAACTTCAATCAGTGGGGTTTTTCCATCATCTCCCACTGATTGTTAATTTAACTTACTGCCCTTAAGAGTAGGATAAATAAACTTGAATATGATAACGATTTAATACTCGTATTTAGAGCGGGATCCCTTCTGAATAAATGCCGTTAAATAGGTAATAATTCTTTAATAGATAAAAAGGTAAAAGAGTCTATCTTATCTAGTATTTGCATAAAGATAGTAAAAAGGATTTTTTTATTGGAGGGATTTGATGTCTATCGTTCGTCAAGACGCCTGGACTAATGATGAGGATTTAGTGTTAGCTGAAGTCGTTTTAAGACATATTCGTGAAGGTAGTACCCAATTGGCTGCTTTTGAAGAAGTAGGAGAGCGATTATCAAGAACTGCTGCTGCTTGTGGTTTTAGATGGAATTCAAGTATTCGAAAGAAATATAAGGCTGCTATCGCCATTGCAAAAAAGCAAAGAAAAAGTTTAAAGAAAAATAAATTAGAGGATAGTATCCAAGAATTCAGTGAAGAAATATCAACTGAAATTTCTGATGTGTCGGTGTCGGGATTTGAAAGTGAGGCACAAGAGGTTGTGCCACAACCTTTAAGTATGAGTATGGAAGATGTTATTGAATTTCTAGCTTCACATAAAGGGGCACTCGAATCAAATCAGAGTTTGGCTGAAGAAAATAAAAAGTTGAAGGAAAAGATAACTGAGCTAACTAGTGAAAATGAAAGAATTACGAGTGAATTGTCAAAACTTGTAAGTGATTATGATGTAATGAAACAAGATTACAAGCTATTAATTGATATTATGGATCGTGCGAAAAAAATGTCAGTTACTTAAAATTTAGAAAAGTTTCATTTTATATAGTTGGAATTGTTTAGCTTTAGGCGTTTAGTAGCTCTGTCGTTTAGTCGAGGTACTAATTTTCCCTACTAATTGAAAAAGCTCCTTGGAGTATCGCTTGCGTTATTGCTCCTGCGGTTACTCGTCGCACGGAAAAAAACTTGCTCCTGCGGTTACTCGTCGCACAAAAACTGCTCCTGATCAAAGTACTTGTCTAATAAAAACATGAAACAAGGATGACGTTAAAATGGTCATCCTTGTTTCATGTTTTTATTAAAAGGAAAAGTATAAAATTCTGATGTTAGAAAGAAGGGTAGCTCTATTGCTCTAACGACTTTAGACTCTCCTCGTCGCCTCTTATTGTTCTGAAACACCTTTTGGGAACCAAACGTAAGGATTTTCTCCTCGGTCTCTTTCCTCGTTGTATGTTAGAGGTTGGAAATGCATTTTTACCCAAAATTCATCAGAACGTTGGCGGGCATTAGTTTTTACTGGTAAATTAAAACTCTTTACATAGTTCACCAAAATTTTTCCAAGCCCCCTACCTCGATATGGTTCAAGAACTTCAAGTTTCCATAACTCTAAATAATCTTGAGCTGGTTTGAAATAACGGTTATATTTTTGGTCTATACGATAAACGCTCATTCTCGCTACAAGTTTTTTTCCGTAATAAATACCGTAAAAAGGAGATTCGCTATCGTTCTCAATGATATTAGCTCTTAAATCTTCTTTCATTGATAATTCTTGGGACCCATACTCTCTAAAGTTTTCGAATTCCTCTAATGTTTTATAGTTGATGAGTAAACGTTTAACTTCAAAGTGCTCCATGCTTAACTCCCTCCATAACATTTTAAGATTTACTGTAGAAAAATTTGACCTTCTTGTTTTACAATAGAGTGAGGTATTAGTTAATGAAGTTCATAGAACTAATTCATCCCGTAAAGGTGTAGTTTAATCAAACTGATTTGTACTTAAGGGTCATAGACTCTCACTTCTAAGCGTAGCGTAGGTGGGGACGTCCATTCAGGTGGAGTTGAGACTCCATCTGAATTTCAGATGTTCTAGCGAAGCTAACGAGTTCTCTTTGGCCAAGTTATTGGAATAGTTTTATTCACTCGTTTTCCCTTTTAAAAAATATATTAATATATCAGAAAAATCATGTCATTTTCTTTCGGTTTCTTGATAGTCAATATGCTAATATTGAGATATTACATCAATAAGGTGGAGATTCTTTGGAGAAAGTAGGAATTGTAGGTGGTGGATCGGTAGGGCTGCTTCTGGCCAGTTACTTATCAAAAAGTGGTTTTCATGTGACAATCTATACAAAAACAGATGAACAGGCAAACAAGATAAATAAAATGGGGGTTACTCTCGAAAGTGGAATGAGTCTGACGAGGGTTAGTGTAAAAAGTGTTACATTTTCAAAAATAAAGGAATTCAATGATGATATTCTTTTTTTGGCGGTAAAGCAATACAATCTAAACGAAGTTTTGTCTACGCTACAAAATTTAAAAGGGAAGGTTAGTACAGTCGTTTTTATGCAAAATGGGATGAGTCATATTAAGGATTTAAATAAACTTATTAGTAAAGCTGATAATGTTTATGTTGGAATTGTTGAGCATGGTGCATTAAAAAAGACTCCGACGGATGTGAAACATACGGGCATAGGAGTTTTGAAAATAGGTTGTTATTTCCAAAATGAAAATGGAAACTGCCCTGTACATATTTGGAAAAGGTTATCAGAAGTAGGTTTCCTGACGGAAGTTCATGATAATTGGATGGAAATTATGGAAAAAAAACTTGTTGTAAATGGTGTTATTAATCCTCTTACAGCTATTTATAAAGTAACAAATGGCTCGTTACTTACAAATAATTATTATTTTGAAACGATGAAGTTGTTGTTTGAAGAAATTTCATCAATTTACAAGTGCACAGAAGAAGACTGGCAACAAATAATTGAAATTTGTCATAAAACTAGTCAAAATCGTTCTTCTATGCTTAAGGATTTAGAAGATGGTAGGACAACTGAAATAGAAGCAATTACGGGTGTTATATTAGATAAGGCAAAAAAATCAGGTGTTCACCTACCCTATAATCAATTTCTTTATAACAGTATTAAAGGTATGGAATTGCAAAGAGAGGAGGGGGGCTATGAGTAACGCTTTAGCTTGGATAGTAGCAACTTTTGTTACGTTACCATTACTAGCTTTTTATTTTGTTTATATTATTTCGGTTAAAACTACCAAAAATAAAAGACGTTCGATAAAATTAGCCGTTGATGTAACGACGATACTATTTATTTTTGCTGTCTACTACATTGCATATGAATTATGGGCTTTTTCTTTATTTTGGTTAATATTAATAGCTATCTTAATAGTTGCAATCATTTTTACTATTATACATTGGAAATTATATAAAGACATTGAATTGAAGAAATTGATAAAAGGAATATGGCGATTAAACTTTCTTCTCTTCTTGATCGTATATTTTTTACTTAGCATTTACGGGTTGTTTTCACGCATATTTATGATTACATGATAAATAAGGGAAATTATTGGAATAAATGAAAATGGTCTGCTATACTCTAAGTTATTTAAGTAAATTTGCAAAAAAGGAGGTGTAGGTCTGATGAAAATCGTAGAATGTTTATTGGAAAATCAATCAAAGTTAATGGAACAATATAATGAATCTAATGATCAATTTGTTCAGTCTTTTTTTGACTACTCTTATCAAAATAATCCATATACACAACGGTATAATGAGTTATCAAAGTTACACTTTCAAAGAGGTTGTCTGTTTGAGCATTTATTAAAATTTAATAAAAAATATAATTGTTCAAATGAAACTGTTCACAATGCTAAAAAGTTATTAGATCCTAAATCAGTAGTGGTTGTAGGTGGACAACAGGCAGGGGTATTAACAGGCCCACTATATACAATACATAAAATTATTACTATTATAAAGTTAGCAAAACAACAGGAAGAAAAACTCTCTGTGCCTGTAGTGCCAATATTTTGGATAGCCGGTGAAGATCATGATTTTGAAGAAATTAATCATATTTTTAGCATTCGTCGTGATAGTAAGTTGCACAAGCGTAAAGTAGATCAACAAAATAATGCAAAAAAATCGGTTTCTGATTTGCACCTTGAACAAAATGAGGTTCTCAGCTTTGTTAAGGAAGTTTTTCTGGATGGTATAGAAACTTCTGTGACAAATACGTTATTATCAGAGCTTAACAAAATTATTGCGAAAAGCAAGAATTACGTAGATTTTTTCAGTTTTCTTGTTCATAGATTATTTAAAAATAGTGGAATCGTTTTACTTGATTCTCACAATCCGGAACTTAGAAAATTAGAAATTCCATATTTGAAACAAATGATTTTGAATAATGAGCAGATAAATGATAAGTTTTTACAAAGTGCAAATGCCCTATATAATCAAGGTTATGGCGAACCTATTGAGCGTGGGGAGAATAGTGCACATTTATTTTACCACCACAAAGGGAGTCGCCTATTGTTAGAAAGAATTGATGCTAATATGTTTAGTGACAAAAAAGGAATTTGTCAGTTTTCTAAAGAAGATCTTTTGCAGCTAGTTGAAAAACAACCAGAAAACTTTAGTAATAATGTGGTGACTAGGCCGCTAATGCAGGAACTCCTTTTGCCTGTATTAGCATTTGTAGGTGGACCGGGGGAAATTGCTTACTGGGCTACACTAAAAGAAGTTTTTCATTTGTTTGGACTAAAAATGCCACCCGTTGTTCCACGCCTATCAATGACGATTGTTAGCCCGCAAGTAAATAAATTGCTAGAGGAATTTAACATATCTGCAATCGACGCTATTACTAATGGTAGTTCTAAAAGGCGAAATGAATTGACTCTCTGGGATGAAAAAGATCAAATTAATGAGACTCTTCACGAAGTTTTAGATGAAGTGGAAGATCTCCATCAACCACTAAAAGATCTTGTTAATAGATATGACAAAGGATTAGAAGCTCTTGCTCTTAAAAATGAATTAATCATAAAAAGAGAACTTACTTTCTTAGCGAGAAAAATTGAAAAAAGTCTGCAACAAAAATATGAGCAGCAACTGCTTAAGTTTGCTCTTATCGATGCTAATCTGTTTCCAAATAATGGTTTTCAAGAACGTAGTTTAAACATCTTGCGTTATTTAAATGAACATGGTCTTGATTTTGTTGAAAGAATGACAGAATTAAAATTAGAGTTGAATGATAAACACAAATTAATCTATTTAAAGTGACAAAAATAGTAGAATTTATTTTGATATGGAAAAAATATGACGAAAGAAAATCCTGTAATGAAGCAGGATTTTTTTTTGTTTGAAAGAATTTAAAAATAAAGTGGTAGAAAGTGGGGGGATGTGGTATTTTAGAGGTAGAAAGTGGGGGGAGGAGGAACTTCACATGTTTATGGGAGAATATCATCATACGATAGATGAAAAAGGTAGGATGATAATACCTGTAAAATTTCGTGAAGGTCTAGGCTCCAACTTTGTTATTACCAGAGGGCTAGATCAATGCTTATTTGCTTATCCTGAAAGTGAATGGAAACAACTAGAAGAAAAATTGAAAAGCTTACCATTTACAAAAAAAGATGCTAGAGCATTTACGCGCTTTTTCTTTTCAGGAGCATCTGAATGTGATTTGGATAAACAAGGTAGGGTAAATATCTCCGCCCCACTCCGGCAATACGCAAAATTAGAAAAAGAATGTGTTGTAATAGGTGTTTCTAATCGTGTGGAAGTTTGGAGTAAGTCGATTTGGGAAGAATATTTTGCTGAGTCAGAGGAATCTTTTAGTGAAATTGCTGAAGGGATCGTTGATTTTGATTTGTAGACTTCCAATATTAAACAGAAAAATTTAGGTTTCTAGACGATTGGATAAACAGTTCTTATTTGTCACAACCTAAGAAGTACAAAATAGTAAGAAGGTGTTAATATGTTCGAACATATAACGGTATTAAAAGAAGAAGCCGTAGCAGGGTTAAATATAAAAGAAGATGGAGTGTATGTTGATTGTACACTTGGAGGAGCCGGTCATTCGGAATTAATTTTGTCCAAACTTTCAAGTGAAGGGCATTTATTTGCTTTTGATCAAGATGAAATTGCAATTAAACATGCAGAAGAGAGACTTAAGAAATATGATGGTATGTTTACTATTGTTAAAAGTAATTTTCGTCATTTAAAAGAGCAGTTGTCGTTGCGTGGGGTTTATAAGGTTGATGGCGTATTATTTGATTTAGGTGTATCATCTCCCCAATTAGACGAGGCAGAGCGTGGGTTTAGCTATAATCATGATGCCCCGTTAGATATGAGAATGGATCAATCCTCTCCATTGACTGCTGAGGAAATTGTAAATGAATGGTCATTTCATGATTTGATGAGGATTATTTCAAGGTATGGGGAAGAAAAATTCGCTAAACAAATAGCTAGAAAAATTGAAGCCTACCGTTTAAACCAACGTATTAAAACTACTGGAGAGTTAGTAGAAATTATTAAAGATGCTATACCTGCGCCCGCGAGAAGGACGGGAGGGCATCCGGCGAAACGAACATTTCAAGCGATAAGAATTGCCGTTAATGATGAACTTCGAGCGTTTGAAGATGCATTGCACAGCGCAATTGAAATTACTGCTAAAGGCGGTAGAATATCAGTAATTACGTTCCATTCTTTAGAAGATCGTATTTGTAAGACAATCTTTAAAGAAGCAAGTACTGGCCCGCAACTACCTAGGGATATTCCCATTATTCCGGAAGGTTATGAACCTATTCTAAAGTTAATGACAAGAAAGCCAATAATTCCATCAGAAGAAGAGGTAGAAATGAATAAACGTTCTCGATCTGCCAAACTTCGTATTGCTGAAAAACAAAAGGAGGTAACGTCAAATGAATAATCTTGCTAGAAAATTAGAAAGAAAAAAGGTATATGATACTACAGAATATCAACAACAAAATCAACCTCAGATAAAGCGAAAACTACGCATAACATCAGGGGAAAAGTTTTTATATTTTTCGACTGTAGCTGGTTTAGTTTTTGCCTCGTACTTAGTTATCTCTACTTTCGCGTCAATTTATATTGTCAATAGCGAAATTCACACTCTTGAAAGATCTATAAGTGCTCAAGTTACTAATAACGAAGCTCTCCAGTTACAAGTGACAGAGCTTTCAGCTCCGAATCGAATACTACATATTGCTACTAACGAGCTTGGAATGTCTTTAAATGATAAAAATGTAAAGGTTGTGCAAAACTAGTTCGGTATTTTGGACTAGTTTTTCATTTTAGTTCACCAATAGTAATTCCCCTACTTCAATACGAAAACAATAGGAAAAGGGTAATCTTAGCGGTATCTATAGTTCTGAAAAGAAATACTTTAATCCGGTAAGGTATAAACACAGCAATGGTGTACTTTTAATAGTAATAACCAATGGAAAAGATTTCTAATGACGAATCTGTTTTTCATTAGTATTGTTAAATACGTAAAGAAAATATCAAACTAAAGTGACTATCTTGCGCTATAGTTAAATTAAGAAAATAAAGGTGATGATCTTGGCTGTAAGTAAATTAAATAAAATGAACGTTCGAGCAGTGGTAGTTTTAATTGTTTTTTTATTGATCTTTTCTGTTATGGTTACAAGGGTCGGATACATACAAATGAAAAAAGCAGTAAAGGGGCATGAGCTCGAAGCTATAGCGGAAGATCGATGGACAAGAAAACAAACGATTGAGGGTAAACGGGGTACAATCTATGATCGGTTTGGGGATGCGCTCGCTGAAGAAATCCCGTCCTATACAATCGAAGCAATTTTAGATGTGAATTCAAGAAATCGTGTTGAAGACCCACGGATGACAGCTGAAAAGTTGGCTCCAATTGTAGATAGATCTGTTGTAGAATTAGAGCGACTATTATCTCATGAAGGACGTTTTCAAGTAGAACTTGGTCCTGGGACTAAAAATATAAGTTTAGAGAAAAAAAGGGAAATAGAGCAACTGAATTTACAAGGTATTAACTTCAGAAAAGAACCACGTCGGTATTATCCGAAACAAACATTTGCTTCACATGTAATTGGCTACACTGAGAGGGATATGTCCAAGGCTAGAATGGGTTTAGAAAGTAGTCTAAATAATTATTTAGTAAAAGAAGACGGATTTATTCAGTACTTAAGTGATCGTAAAGGGATTAAACTACCTAATATTGATGAAATTATCGAATTGCCGAAGAATGGGTTTGATATATATTTAACACTCGACTCTAATATCCAAATGGCCTTAGAACAAGTGATGTCTCAAGTTGAAGAACAATATGATCCCGAAAGGATTATGGCTGTAGTTGCAGATCCTAAGACTGGTGAAATTCTTGCTATGAGTAATCGTCCAAGTTTTAATCCGAATTTTTACGAAGAAATTACAAATTACACAAACTTTACGGTTTCTTCTAGGTTTGAGCCTGGCTCGACAATGAAAATTTTTACATTAGCTGCAGCAATTGAAGAAGGGGTTTATGTAGGTGATGAATATTATCAGTCAGGTAGTTATCAGATTGGTGGTAGAAGAGTACGTGACCATAACCAAGGAATGGGATGGGGGCAAATTCCGTTTGATGAAGGCTTCCAACGTTCATCTAACGTAGCTTATTCAATACTCGCGTTAGAAAAATTAGGACCAGATCGACTTTTTCATTACATTAATGAATTTGGATTCCGTAATACTACCGGAATTGACCTACCAAATGAAGTAAATAGTCTCGTCGCGGATTCCTATTTGATTGATGCTGCAACCACAGCTTTTGGTCAAGGAACAGCTATTACACCTATTCAACAAATCCAAGCAGTAACTGCTATTGCTAATGGTGGAAAAATGATGAAACCTTTCGTCATAGATAGAATTATTGATCCGAATACAGGAGAAATTATTGAAAGTACTGAGCCTGAAATAGTGGGTGAACCTATCTCAAGTACAACGGCAACTCAAGTGCTTGAATTAATGGAATCTGTTGTAGATTCTCCAGCGGGTACAGGTAAACCATACTACATAGAGGGGTTTGAGATAGCTGGGAAAACAGGCACAGCTGAAATTCCTAATCCTAATGGTGGAGGCTATTTAAGTGGGCATGGACAATATATTTATTCTTTTTTGGGGGTGGCACCTAAATCAGATCCTCAATTGATCGTATATGTAGCAGTTGACCGTCCTGAATTAGACCTACATGAGCCGGGAGCAGCCCCAGTATCGCAAATTTTCACTACTATAATGAAACATAGTTTGCAGTACCTAAATATATCTCCTGGTGCTATAGTTAGTCAAGATGATCTCGTCGTGGAGGAAGGTGTCCTTACTAAGAGTTATGTAGGTGAAAGTATTGAAAGTGCAAAGGCGCATTTTCGTGAAATTGGAGTAGAGGCAATTGTGCTAGGATCAGGTGATAAGGTTGAGGAACAACTGCCGATTGGCCGTACTATGCTTATCCCTGGTGAAAAGGTAATGATTGCTACTGATAGTAACACTTATAAAATGCCCAATATTAAGGGATGGTCTTTACGCGATGTAATGAAATTAGCAACCATTTTAGAATTAAATGCGAACTTTATTGGATCTGGTTTTGTTACGAAACAAAGTATTCCTAGTAATCACACTGTTGAAAAAGGTGATTACATTGCCATTGAACTTGCGTTACCAAATGGAGTTACTGAAAATGTATTTTACAATGAGGAAGTTGAAGCTGAAAAAATAGAGGAAACTGAAGAGGGAGTCCAAATAGATTAGTGAGATAAAGGTCTAATTATTGACGTACAAGCATACATTGAAACAAGCCTACAAATGTGACCTAATAAGGGGGATGTAGTTGTGCGTGTTTCAAATGTTACTGTACGGAGACGATTAGTTTTCGTTTTGACTTTCGGTTTACTATTCTTTTTAGTAATTGTCATCAGACTCGGTTATGTGCAGTTTGCTTTAGGTAATGAATTAACAGATCGTGCAGAGGATTCATGGAGTAGAAATATTCCTTTTGAAGCGGAACGTGGAGAAATTATAGATCGGAATGGTGTGCCCTTAGCGACTAATGTAAGTGCACCGTCAGTATTAATCGTACCAAGGCAAATAAAAAATGCGGTTGAAGATTCTGAGAAATTAGCAAATGTTTTAAGGATGGATCAAAAAAAGATTTATAGTTTGTTAACAAAAAAAGAATCCATCGTTAGAATAAATCCTGAAGGTAGAAAGATTAGCAATGAACTAGCTAGTGAGGTTAGGAAGTTAGGGATACCAGGGGTTTATATAGCTGAAGATAACAAACGACACTATCCATTTGGAAATTACCTATCGCATGTACTTGGTTTTGCCGGAATAGACAATCAAGGCTTAACTGGAATTGAATTATATTACGATGAGAAACTAAGTGGTCAAAAAGGGTACGTCTCATTTTTTTCTGACGCTAAAGGTAGGAGAATGCCGAATCTAGCTGATGAATATCAAGAACCTGTTGATGGTTTAAACTTAAGATTAACAGTCGATACAAATGTACAAACCATTATTGAAAGGGAACTTGATATAGCTGAAGCTATTTACAATCCGGACGGGGCGATTGCTATTGCAATGAATCCAAATACTGGAGAGATCTTAGGGATGTCAAGCAGGCCTGATTATGACCCGGAAAATTTCCGCAATGTTCCTCCAGAAATATATAACCAAAACAAACCTGTATGGATGCAATATGAACCAGGTTCAACCTTTAAAATTATTACCCTTGCTGCGGCACTTGAAGAAGGGGAGGTTGATTTATTGGAAGATTCATTTAATGATCCCGGGTTTATTGAAGTATCTGGTCACAGGTTACATTGTTGGAAAAAGGGTGGTCATGGACATCAAACTTTCTTAGAAGTCGTACAGAATTCCTGTAACCCTGGATTTGTAGTTTTAGGGGAACGATTGGGTAAAGAACGGCTCTTTGATTATATAGAAAGCTTCGGTTTTGGGGAAAAGACCGGTATAGACCTCCAAGGAGAGGCGAAGGGAATTCTTTTTACCAGGGACCGAGTTGGACCGTTGGAGCAAGCTACTACCGCCTTTGGTCAAGGGGTTTCTGTTACACCTTTACAGCAAGTTGCTGCAGTTTCTGCGGCAATAAATGGTGGGTATTTATATACACCTTATATTGCCAAAGAGTGGATTGACCCAGTTACTGATGTGGCTTTAGATGTTACTGAACCAACACTTAAACGAAGGGTCATTTCTGAGGAAACAAGCAAACAAGTCCGTTATGCACTCGAACATGTTGTGGCAAAAGGGACAGGAAAAGGTGCGTTTGTTGATGGTTATCGTGTTGGTGGAAAAACTGGAACTGCTCAAAAAGCCCAAGGTGGTCGTTATTTAGAGAATAACCATATTGTTTCATTTATCGGTTTTGCTCCAGCAGATGATCCGCAAATTGTTGTTTATGTAGCTATTGATAATCCAAAGGGGACTGTTCAGTTTGGTGGAGTTGTTGCGGCACCAATTGTTGGGAAGATTATCGGAGACAGTTTAAGAGCGATGAACGTAGAAAAAAGACAGGATCAAATTGAAAAAGAACGTCTGTGGACCGATGAACCATTAATTGAGGTTCCAGATTTAGTTGGGAGAACGAGACAAGATATCAATGAAGCCTATTACGAATTAAGGTTAGATGTAAGCGGAAAAGGAGATATGGTATTAGCACAGTCACCTGATCCAGGGATAAAGGTTAAACAATACTCTACAATACGAATTTTATTAGGTGACAAAACAGAAAGTGAAGATTAAAATAAATCTATGTGTTTATTTATCCCGCTCTTAAGGACCAGTAAGACCTCCACCTCAAAACGTAAGAAAATCGAAAAGTTTAGGTGGAAGATTAACTGCCCATTAAGGGCGGATAAGTTAAACTAACAATCAGTGGGGAATGAAGGAAAACTCTCATCGATAGAAGTTCAGCTTTATGATTACAATCAAAAGAGGATGGCAGGTAATGAATGTTGCGTTTGCATCCTCTTTATAAAGAAGTTGAATGTTGCATCGTTTATTTTTATAAAAATAAACGATGCAACATCCAAATTGGAAGTTTAAAAATTAGTTTTATATGCTACGCTAGGTAGTAAGTAAACGAATGAGAGGGAATTAAAATGATGAACCTAGATGATCTTATTAGCTGTTTGTATCAATATGAAAAAAACAGTTCTCTAAATCCAGTTATCAAATCAGTAGAGATGGACTCCCGACAAGTAAAAAGCGGTAGTCTATTTATTTGTATTGATGGATATACAGTTGACGGACATGATTTTGCCAAGCAATCTGTTGAAAATGGGGCGGTTGCGATTTTAGCTGAGAAGCCACTAGATGTAGGTGTGCCAGTAGTACTAGTTAAAGATACAAAGCGTGCAATGGCTATTATTTCAAATGTGTTTTATGACCATCCAACTAGCAAAATGTCATTAATTGGAGTGACGGGAACAAATGGTAAAACTACGACCACACATTTAATTGAGAAAATATTAAGGGATGCAAGTATTACAACAGGTCTTATAGGGACGATGTACATGAAAATAGCTGATGAAACAATTGAAACAAAAAATACAACCCCTGAATCTATTTCATTACAACAAACCTTTAAAAAAATGGTCGACCATGGTGTACAATCTGCTGTTATGGAAGTTTCAAGCCATGCCCTTCATCTTGGTAGAGTGAGGGGATGTGACTTTAATATTGCAGTTTTTACAAATCTTTCACAAGACCATCTTGATTATCATAAAACAATGGAAGCATACCAAAATGCAAAAGGATTATTGTTTGCTCAATTAGGTAATACATATTTGAACAAAGAAAGAAAAATTGCAGTTCTCAATATCGATGATCCTGCATCAAGTGAATACGAAAAGATGACTGCAGCCGAAATCGTCACGTACGGTATTGACCAAGAATGTGATGTACGGGCATCAAACATTAAAATAACTTCTCAAGGAACTTCTTTTGACGTCAATGCTTTTGGAAAAGAAGCTACAGTTCAGTTAAAAATGATTGGTAAGTTTAGTGTATATAACGCTCTTGCAGCAATGGCGGCATGTCTAGTAGATGGTATACCTATTCAAGCAGTCCTTAATTCTCTAGAAACAGTACAAGGTGTATCCGGACGATTTGAACCAGTAGATGGTGGACAACCATTTACGATTATTGTTGACTATGCACACACTCCAGACAGTTTAGACAATGTATTAAAAACAGTGAAGGAATTTGCTTCAGGAGAGATTTGTGTCGTAGTCGGCTGTGGTGGGGACAGGGATAAGACAAAGCGACCATTAATGGCGAAAATTGCTAGTGAGTTAGCTGATAATGTAGTATTAACGTCTGATAACCCTAGAAGTGAAGATCCGCATCAAATTATAAAAGATATGGAAGTTGGTTTAACTGAACATAGTTTAAATACTACTATTGTCGATCGAAAAAAAGCGATAACACACGCAATAAAAAATGCTAAAGAAAATGACGTTATTATTATTGCGGGTAAAGGTCATGAAACATATCAAACAATTGGTCATGAAACCATCTACTTTGATGATCGTCTTGTTGCCAAAGAGGCTGTTAAGGAGCTGTTAAATAATGAGTTTTAAAATAAATATGCTAAAAGGAATTTCCTCTAATTTTAGAGGGGAGATGAACGACGAAACAATAATTGAGTCTGTATTTATCGATAGCCGAAACAAAGTGCAAAATGGGCTGTTTATTCCAATTATCGGGGAACGTTTTGACGGGCATGATTTTCTGTTTGGAGCTATCGAAAGTGGAGCGGTTGCTACATTATGGGATGAGAGTAAACCACTTCCGGAAGGTCTTGAATCTGAATTTCTGGTAATTTATGTAAAAGATACCCTGCAATCTCTACAAAATTTGTCTAAAAATTACTTACAAAAGGTTAGTCCTAAAGTCATTGGTGTTACAGGCAGTAATGGAAAAACGACGGTTAAAGATTTACTTGAAGCAGTACTTTGCACTACCTTTAGGACTCATAAAACACAAGGGAATTTTAATAATCATATAGGGCTTCCTTTAACGATTCTAGCGATGCCTAATGATTGTGAGGTCGCGATTCTTGAAATGGGAATGAATCATTTTGGAGAGATCTCTCTATTAAGTAATATTGCTCAACCAGACATTGCTATTATTACGAATATTGGTGAATCGCATATCGAGCAATTAGGGAGTAGAGACGGAATTGCTCAAGCTAAGTTTGAGATTATTCATGGATTAAAAGAAAATGGTGTTTTAATATATGATGGAGACGAACCGCTTTTGAATAGTCATCACGTTGACTTAAATAAAATAAAGTGTGGTTATAATGATACTAACGATTATATAATTACAAACCTAGAACAAACTGCCAGCGGTTCAAAATTTTCTTTAAATAACAAATATGACTTTGTTCTTCCACTTTTAGGGAAGCATAATGTAAAAAATTCAACATATTCAATAGCTGTAGGAAAATATTTAGGACTAAGTGAACATACAATACAATTAGGGTTGAATAATTGTATTTTAACTGGAATGAGAATGGAAAAAAAGCAAGGGATCAATGGATCTATTATAATCAATGATGCATATAATTCAAGTCCTACTTCTATGAAGGCAGCAATTGAAACTGTTAAAGATTTAGGTGAATTTGATCAACGAATTCTTGTGCTTGGTGATATGTATGAACTCGGAATAGATGAACGAAACCTACATCGTTCTGTTTGTGAAAGTATAACTTCACCGATCACTCATCTTTTTACGGTTGGTGAAAAAGGAAATTGGATCAGTGAAGCATTGTTAGAAAGAAACACTGATAACATTGTAATAAGTTCATTTAAATCAAAAGAAGAATTACTAGAAAACCTTAAAAATATAGTAAATGATAGCAGTATCGTCCTTATTAAAGCTTCTCGTGGTATGAAGCTTGAAACGATTGCTACATCCCTATATATGTAGGAAAGGGGGATAAAAAAATGCCAGCAGAAAAGCTATTATTTTTTACGTTAATTACTGCATTTTTAGTATCAGTCATATTATCACCAATCATTATTCCGTTTTTGCGACGATTAAAATTTGGTCAAAGTATTAGGGAAGAAGGGCCGAAATCGCACCAAAAAAAGAGTGGAACCCCTACAATGGGTGGTGTAATGATTTTAGGGGCAATTGCTATTGCAACTGTGTTTATGATTGGTCAATTTTTAACTTTAACAGTTGAAATCTATTTATTATTACTCGTTACTTTAGGATTTGGACTATTAGGCTTTTTAGATGATTTTATTAAAGTAGTGTTAAAACGTAACTTAGGTTTAACATCAAAACAAAAGCTTCTTGGTCAATTAATAATTGCTACAATCTTTTATATAGTAATTAAGAAACTAGAGTTCTCTACTGTTATAAATGTGCCTGGGACAGATTTGGGAATTGACATTGGAATTTTATATTTACCGTTAATCATTATTATGTTGGTAGGCGCATCAAATGCAGTCAATTTAACAGATGGTTTAGACGGTTTGTTAGCGGGAACGGCAGCAATTGCATTTGGTGCTTATGCAGTAATTGCTTTTAACGCTGAACAAATGGACATTGCTATGTTTTGCGCAGCTGTTGTTGGAGGTGTTCTAGGTTTTTTAGTCTTTAACGCACATCCAGCAAAAGTATTTATGGGAGATACAGGTTCTCTTGCATTAGGGGGAGCCATTGCAGCTGTTGCTATTTTAACAAAAATGGAAATTTTACTTGTTATTATTGGCGGTGTATTTGTTATTGAAACTCTTTCGGTTATTATTCAAGTAATTTCTTTTAAGACTAGGGGCAAACGTATCTTCAAAATGAGCCCTCTACATCATCACTACGAGTTATCGGGTTGGTCTGAATGGCGTGTAGTAGTAACATTTTGGCTTGTTGGTCTAGTATTTGCTGTACTAGGAATTTACTTAGAGGTGTGGATTTAAATGAAAAATATACAATTTTACACTGGAAAAAAGGTGCTCGTTGTAGGTCTAGCTAAAAGTGGGGTTGCAGTTAGTAAACTTCTCCATAAACTAGGAGCTAAAGTCGTTGTTAACGATCAAAAACCTATCGAAGAGAATATTCAAGCACGTGAACTTCAAGAGTTAGGAGTTGAAGTAATATGTGGCGGACATCCTTTGGAACTACTAGATCAAGATTTTGAACTCGTTGTTAAAAATCCAGGGATTCCATATACGAATCCCTTAATAAAAAAGGCGTTGGAAAAAGGGATAATCGTAATTACTGAACTAGAAATTGCTTCCATCATATCTGAAGCGGAAATGATCGCGATAACAGGTTCAAACGGAAAAACTACGACAACTACTCTTATTTTTGAAATGTTAAAAGAAAGTGAAAGAAAACCTTTACTAGCTGGTAATATAGGAACTGTAGCTTGTGAGGTAGCTCAAGTTGCCACTAAAAATAATGTTCTTGTAACAGAGGTTTCGAGCTTTCAATTAATGGGTACTGAAAATTTTCATCCTAAAATTTCAGTATTCTTAAACTTGTTTGATTCACATCTAGATTATCACGGAACAAAACAAGCTTATGGCGAAGCGAAAGCGAAAATCTTTGCTAACTTAACAAAAGAAGACTACTACGTTATAAACGAAGATGACCCAAATGTAGTTAGATTATCTGAAGGAGTAACGGGAAATAGAGTGACATTTTCGGTGAAAAAGAAAGTAGAAAACGGGGCTTATATCGAAAATAACACTATTTATTTTCAAAATAAAAAAATTATTTCTTTAGACAAAATCGTTCTTCCTGGAGCACATAATTTAGAAAATATATTAGCCGCCATATGTGCAGCTAAACTTGCAGGGGCAAAAAATAATAGAATAGTTGAAGTTCTTTCGACATTTGCTGGAGTGAAGCACAGAACCCAATTTGTAACAGTTATTAATGAACGAAAATTTTATAATGACTCAAAGGCTACAAATATGTTTGCAACAAAGGTTGCTATTTCTGCTTTTAGTGATCCTGTAATTTTAATAGCGGGTGGCCTAGATCGTGGAAATGAATTTGATGATTTAATTCCTACACTTAAAAAAGTAAAAGGTGTAGTATTATATGGTGAAACGGCACAAAAGCTTGCGAATGCAGCCAAAAAAGCAGGGTTGAGTTTCATTAAAACCGTCAATAATCTTAATGAAGCGGTGAATGAAGCGTACGATAGCTCAAGTAAGAACGATGTCATTTTATTATCTCCAGCATGTGCGAGTTGGGACCAGTTTAAAACATTTGAACAAAGAGGCGATACATTTATTGAGGCGGTACATAACTTAGAAAAATAAATGGACATGTTTTCTTTTCGAGTGCATACACATAGGTATAGGGGCTTGCCCAAATTCAAGAATGAATGAGGTGTTCCACTTTGCCTAAAACGAAATCAACACCAGACTTTATATTAATTATGACAACACTCGCCTTATTAACAATAGGGATGATTATGGTTTATAGTGCTAGTGCTGTTTGGGCAACTTATAAGTTTGATGATGCTTTCTTTTTTGCTAAAAGGCAGCTTTTCTTTGCTGGTTTGGGTGTTTTAGCTATGTTTATTATAATGAATGTTGATTATTGGACATGGCGTAAACACTCAAAACTGATTATCATTGTTTGTTTTATTTTACTTATCGTGGTATTAATCCCTGGGGTGGGGTTAGTAAGAGGTGGTGCCAGAAGTTGGTTAGGGGTTGGGGCATTTTCTATTCAACCTTCTGAATTTATGAAATTTGCAATGATTGCATTTTTAGCAAAATATTTATCAGAAAATCAAAAGAAGATCACAAAATTTAAGCAAGGCCTTTTACCATCACTTTCATTTGTCATGGTTGCCTTTGGGTTAATCATGCTCCAACCTGATCTAGGAACTGGTGCCGTAATGGTAGGTACATGTATTGTTATGATTTATGTATCTGGGGCAAAGATAAGTCACTTTATTGGTTTAGGAATGATAGGGGTAGTTGGCTTTGCAGCGTTGATCATTTCTGCACCCTATCGTATTAAGCGTATTACATCGTTTCTAGACCCTTGGTCAGATCCTTTGGGAAGTGGCTTTCAAATAATCCAATCGTTATATGCGATTGGTCCAGGTGGATTAATGGGGTTAGGGTTAGGGGAAAGTAGACAGAAATTTTTCTATTTACCTGAACCTCAGACTGATTTTATTTTTGCGATTCTTTCAGAGGAACTCGGATTTATTGGTGGAACGTTTGTGATCCTTTTGTTTAGTGTTTTACTATGGAGGGGGATACGCATAGCTCTTGGCGCCCCGGATTTATTTGGTAGCCTTTTTGCTATTGGAATTATTGGAATGATAGCCATTCAAGTTATGATAAACATCGGAGTAGTAATTGGATTAATGCCTGTTACAGGAATTACACTACCGTTTTTAAGTTATGGTGGATCATCCCTAACATTAATGCTCGTAGCCGTAGGCGTGTTGTTAAATATAAGTCGATATGCTCGGTATTAAAACAATAAATAAAATTAATGGTTTTTATAAAATAAGCTGCTCGGCTTACTACGATATTTTTGGATAGAGCCCTTTAAAATAAAAGGGCTTTATTCTATTATTATAGTGATATTTGTCTCTTAATTAAGATATAATGGAGAGATGAAAAGCATTATAATGGTTAAGGGAATTCATAGTACTGATCTTACCCACCACAAGTTAATTAGATTTAGCTTAATGTGGCAGGCAGGTTAATGTAGTTATGAAAATTCACTGAGGTAAGTAAGTATAATATTTGTTAAGCTAGAAGGTTGTTTAGCGTCAGTGCATTTGAGTTTAGTCACTTAACCACTTTTCGGAAGTCCAAAAGCGACTTCTGTCAAATGGTTACAGTGTAGCTTTGTGATCAAGGCGCTTATGCTTTTCGTATTTCTACGGAGGTGTTTGGTTATTATGAAAATTATTGTTAGTGGCGGAGGTACAGGAGGACATATTTACCCTGCATTAGCCCTAATTAACGAAATAAAAAAGATTGAGCCTAAGGCAGAATTTTTATATATCGGTACAGAAAAAGGATTGGAAAGTACGTTAGTAACCAGAGAGGGCATTCCTTTTAAAACGATTCATATTACTGGTTTTAAACGGAAAATCTCTGTGGACAATGTTAAAACTGTTTTGCGATTTTTAAAAGGTGTTTCATTATCAAAAAAGATTATTCAAGACTTTAGTCCGGATGTTGTGATTGGTACAGGTGGGTATGTTTGTGGACCAGTAGTATTTGCAGCTACAAAACTGAGAATACCTACAATAATTCATGAACAAAACAGTGTTCCAGGACTTACAAATAAATTTTTAAGTAAGTACGTAAATAAAGTTGCTATTTCTTTTGAAGACTCTCGTTCGTTCTTTCCAAATGAAAAGGTTGTATTTACAGGTAATCCAAGGGCTACTGAAGCAGCGTTAGTTCATGTAAAAGACCGCCTTGCCGAAATAGGATTAAATAAAAACAAAAAAACAGTTCTTATTGTTGGGGGGAGTCGTGGGGCAAAACCTATTAACGACGCATTTTTAGAAGTATTAAAGGATGCTGGTACCAGAAACTATCAGTTTCTCTACGTTACAGGTGATGTTCATTACGATCACGTTATGGCTGAAGTGAAAAAACTCGGTAATCCAGTAAATATAAAAATTGAACCATTTATTCATAATATGCCTGAAGTACTTAAAAATGTTCAGTTGATTGTCGCACGTGCAGGAGCGACAACATTAGCAGAAATAACAGCTATTGGATTACCTAGTATTTTAATCCCTAGTCCATATGTAACAAACAACCATCAAGAAAAGAATGCTAGAGCTTTAAGTGAACATGGGGCGGCTGTGTTGAAGCTTGAAAAAGAGATGTCTGGAAAAATCTTACTTAAAGAAATTGATCAACTAATGTTAAATGAAGAAAAATGGGAAAAAATGCATAACTCTGCTTTGAAACTAGGTAAACCAGATGCAGCAAAAGAGATTTATGAGCTAATGAAACAGCTTATGAAATAATTAGGAACGGCGGGAGGATGTTATGGATTTATTAATTGAAAGACTTCGAAAAGCAAACGTAGGCCAAGTGAAAGTAAATGAACCTTTGGCTAATCATACAACTTGGAAAATTGGTGGTCCGGCTAATGTACTAATTATACCAAACAGTATTGAATCTTTAGTTACAACACTTTCTTTAACAAAAGAAAGTGGTCTTGGTGTATTTATTATCGGAAGAGGTTCAAATTTGTTGATTTCTGACAAAGGAATTGATGGGGTTGTTATTAAAATAAGCGATGTATTAGACCATTTAGAGATAAATGGAGATGAAATTCGAGTAGGTGCAGGTCATTCGCTA
Organism: Anaerobacillus alkalilacustris; assembly: GCF_001866005.1. Classification (GTDB taxonomy): domain Bacteria; phylum Bacillota; class Bacilli; order Bacillales; family Anaerobacillaceae; genus Anaerobacillus; species Anaerobacillus alkalilacustris. The sequence goes on along the minus strand of NZ_MLQR01000029.1, from coordinate 307,484 downwards.
ATTAAGCTTGCAACAATTATTAGTAAGAAAGGCTTATCTGGATTAGAGTTTGCTGGTGGAATTCCAGGTTCAGTAGGTGGAGCTGTATTTATGAATGCAGGTGCGCATAGATCGGACATTTCTACTATATTAACAAAAGCAAAAATCCTTTACCAAGATGGTACTGTAAAGTGTTACAATAATGATCAAATGGAGTTTTCTTACCGAACTTCTCGCTTGCAAAAAGATCATGGCATATGTTTAGAAGCGTTTTTTCAATTGAAAAGTGGTAATCGCGAAAAAATCATTGCTGAAATTCAAAAAAACAAAGAATATCGAAAACAAACACAGCCGTGGGATTATCCTTGTTGTGGAAGTGTTTTTCGTAATCCGTTACCACATCATGCTGGAAAATTAATTGAGGATGCGGGACTAAAAGGATATTCAATTGGAGGAGCTCAAGTTTCTACAATGCACGCTAACTTTATAGTAAACATCGGTGGTGCAACTGCAACAAATGTCCTGGAATTAATTGATTATATTAAGACCGTTGTCTATAACAAATTTCAAGTAAAGCTCAAAACGGAAGTCGAGTTAGTTGGAAATAGAAATTAATCAAACTGATCTGTACTTAAGGGTCATAGACCCCCACCTCTAAGCGTAGCGTAGGTGGGAACTTCCATTCAGGTGGAGTTGAGACTCCATCTGAATTTCCGATGTTCTAGCGAAGCTAGAACGAGTTCTCTCTTAATAGTTAAAAGCACAAGAAACGGCATATATTCGTATGCCGTTCTTGGCGATAGGTTAAGCTTTTCTAACATAATCAGAATTTATAAATTTCTAACTTGGAAACTGTCTAGCTCCAGGCGCCATCGGCTCGATTACTGCAGTCAAGCTACTGACTTCAATGACTACTTGAATAACGTCTCTGAATAGCTTCATGCAGCTTTGTTTCTGCGGTTACTCGTCGCACGGAAAACTATTGCTCTTGAGCAAACGGAGTGGCACAGGAGCAGCTGCTCGTGACCAAGGCGCTTGCGCTTTTCTTGTTTATCAAAAACTGTTCTTTTTACTTGTCTACTATAGAAAGAGAAGCTAAGATAATATTATGAGTTGTTGTATTAGTATGCTCCTAAAATGGTAGTTGATAATTTTATCAATATGAAAGATCAATAATGTAAATTACCGGTAGAACTATCATTTGTTTTACAAGGTAGAAAGTATAAAACTTACTAGCTACTACTTGGATTACTTCGAAGCGGCTTTGCTCCTGCGGTTACTCGTCGCACGGAAAACAATTGCTCCTGCGGTTACTCGTCGCACGGAAAACAATTGCTCTTGAGCAAACGGAGTGGCACAGGAGCAGCTGCTCGTGATCAAAGCGTTTGCGCTTTCTTGTGGAACAAAGCATACGATGAAGGAAGGTTTGTTATGGATGAGAAGAATGTAATTACTCTTGAAGACCGTATTCCTAAACTTAAAGAATTGAGAAGGCAAAGAGCAAATAGGCGTTTGATTTTTTATTTGTCTATCTTTTTTATACTATTACTTACTGTGATATATTTCCAATCTCCGTTAAGTGATGTGAAAGTTATTGTAGTTGAAGGGAATCGCTATGTTTCAGATAAAGAAATAATAAGTATAAGTGGTCTAAATGATAGGACAAGCTTTTGGGGAATTGATAAGCAAAAAATAGTAGGGGATTTAACCACACTAAATGAAATAAACGAAATAATAGTCAATAGGAAATTTCCTAGTACTATCCAAATCAAGGTGAAAGAACATACTAGAGTTGCTTACTTAGCAGTCGATGGGGATTTTTTCCCTATCTTAGATACTGGAAAAATATTAGAGGATGCCATAAACCACTTTCCTTCAGACGCGCCATTATTAATTGGCTTTAATACAGAAGGTGGCTTATCTGAAATGGCGGCTGAACTAAGTGTGCTGCCAGAAAGTATCATACAGCGTATATCAGAAATATATTATACACCTGTTGAAAACGATCCTCTAAGAATTTCTCTTTATATGAACGACGGATTTAACGTTAGTTCAACGATACGCCGTTTTTCCAAAAAAATAACGGCTTATCCTGCTATAGTTAGAGAGTTAGATCCAAATAATAAAGGTGTTATTCATATGAGAATGAATCCTTATTTTGAACAATTCGATAATGGGGAGGAAGAAGGAATTGAAGGTTAAGGGCAATCACGTCATCCTCTCATTTATTTTAATTATTACTGGCTTTATAATAGCTTTATCGTATCAATTTGCGAATGAAATTCCAAAAAGTCAATTTATTACTGATGGGCAATGGAAAAAAGAAGATGAATTAAGAAACGAAGTTCTTTTTGAGCAATCAGTAAATAGAAATTTGTCTGAAGAATTAAGGGCAATTCAAGCTGAGATTAATACCATTGAAGAGGAAATTGCAATCCAAGAAAGGACGTATTTTAATTTAGTAGAAGATCTTGAACGCTTGAGAATGGTAACAGGATCAGTTGGGGTAAAAGGGCCAGGTATTGAAGTAACCTTAAGGGATGCAGATTATGTTCCAGATGGAGAAAACCCCAATTTTTACATTGTGCATGAACTTCATATTCAAAAGGTCATTCACGAATTACTAGTAACTCAGGCAGAAGCCATTGCTATTAATGGGCAAAGAATTTCTCACGGCTCATATATTCAATGTGTTGGACCGGTTATTCGAATAGATGGAAATACATCCTTTGCTCCCTTTGTCATAACTGCGATTGGTGATGCTGATAAACTTTTCGACTCTTTGCATTTACCTGGTGGTATTAGGGATCAATTGCTCTCTGATCAAATTGAAGTGAAGATCGAAAAGAAGGATTTACTTATGATGGATCCTTATTTATCAGAGAGAGGATGAGATTTTGTGAAGGATAGAATGATTATTTTTGCTATAGTAACGACAATTATTGGCTTTATGGTTGCTATTCAATTTAAAACAACTAAAGAGCCAGTAGTTCGAGATACCCGAGATATTTTACAATTAAGGCAAGATTTACGGATTGAAAAAGAGCGTCAACAACAATTAAATCAAGAAATAGAAAAGCAATTATCATTGTTAAATCAATTAACTGAGCAAGATAATGTAGAAGATGTAATGATTGATGCCTTAAATGATTTGAAAAAGAATGCAGGTCTAACCACGGTAAGTGGGGAAGGAATCATTTTAGAAATTAAACCGATATATTCTGATTATAGTTATGTTCCGCAAACAGTTCCCCCTCATCTATTAAGGTTTTTAATTAATGAGCTCAATATTTATAATGCAACAGATATTGCTGTAGGGAATCAGCGGATTATCTCGACTTCTGCTATTCGGGATGTTAATGGAGTGACACACATTAATGCTAGAAGAATACCGAATATTCCATTAGAAATAAAGGTTTTAGCAACAGATGCTGAGAAGCTTCATCATGAAATGATCGTTTCACAGTCTGTAGAGTATTTTGCTATTGAGAATTTAACTCTTACTTCTACTCCCATTAACTTTACAACACTACCTGGTTACGACCAACCAATACGAGTTCGGTATTTAGAGCCAATAAAGGAGGAATCATAATATGTGGTTACCATTCCTTGGGCTTCTTATAGGCCTTCTCTTAGGATTTTGGACAGAATTAAGAATACCAGATGCATATTCTAGCTATTTATCGATTGCGGTTTTAGCAGCACTTGATACATTATTCGGAGGGATGAGAGCCCATCTTCAAAATACTTTTGAAGAAATCGTTTTTGTGACAGGTTTTTTCTCAAATATTATTCTCGCTGCAAGTTTAGCTTTTCTAGGTGTTCATCTTGGTGTAGACTTATACTTAGCTGCTATTTTCGCGTTTGGTGTTCGTTTATTTAATAATATTGCAGTAATAAGGCGACTTGTTTTGTCTAGATTGACGACCAAACGGGAGAAAATATAAATGAAATGTAGAAAATCTACAATTTATTAAAAATTTTTAAAAATAATTAGAATATTTTTGTAAAAAAAAAGGGAATGAAAAGTATTTGTTGAATAGTATCTTAATTAAGTGAAATACTTTTTATTTCCTAATGTTTCCTAAAGTTTAGCTCCTTATATTGGGGTAAAATGAAACTAATAGACAGACAAGCTTATTTATTGAAGGAGGTGCCAAAGAATGAACAACAAGGAGACTTATGTAAGTTTAGACATCGGTACATCCAATGTACGTGTAATCATTGGAGAAATTGCAAACGGGTCATTAAACATCATTGGTGTCGGTAACGCAAAATCAGAAGGAATAAAAAAAGGATCTATTGTTGATATTGATGAGACTGTTCGTTCAATACGTCGTGCAGTGGACCAAGCCGAGCGAATGATAGGTTTATCAATAGAAAATGTCATAGTCGGTATTTCGGGTAACCACATCCAATTACAACTATGTCATGGTGTAGTTGCAGTGTCTAGCCCTGATCGTGAAATTGGTGAAGAAGATATTAAAAGAGTCATTGATGCGGCACAAGTATTTTCTATACCACCGGAACGAGAAATCATTGATGTTATTCCAAAGCAGTTCATTGTTGACGGTTTAGATGAAATCACAGATCCAAGAGGTATGATTGGTGTTCGTTTAGAAATGGAAGGAACAATCATTACGGGGTCAAAAACAATTTTACATAACTTACTTCGATGTGTTGAACGGGCAGGATTAAGTATTGCAGATATCTGTTTACAACCATTAGCCGCTGGCTCTGTAGCCGTTTCAAAGGATGAAAAAGGATTAGGCGTTGCTCTTGTCGATATTGGTGGGGGAGCAACAACGGTTTCAATTTTTGAGCAAGGTAGTCTACAAGCTACTTCTGTAATTCCAGTAGGTGGAGATCATATTACAAATGACATTTCTATCGGACTCAGGGTTTCTTCTGAAGAGGCCGATAGAGTGAAAACGAAATATGGACATTGTTATATCGAATTATCTTCAAAAGAAGAAACGTTTAAAGTTTCTAAAATTGGTAGTGATTTAAAAGAGGAATTTTCTCAATATGAACTTTCCTATATCATTGAACCCAGAATAGGTGAAATTCTACAAATAATAGAAAATGAGGTTTATAGACTTGGTTACCAAGATTTACCGGGTGGTTACGTTTTAACTGGTGGTTCAGTAAAAATACCAGGCTTACTTGAATTGGCTAGAGAAGTTCTTCAAAATAGTGTTAGAATTGCTATTCCAGATTATATTGGTGTACGTGAACCACAGTATACAACTGGTGTTGGCTTAATTCAATTTGCTCATCGTAATGGGAAAATTCAAGGGAAAGAAGTTGCAGCTACTTTAGGAATGTTTCCTGAACAAATGGAAAAGCCTGAAAGAAAAGAAGTACCTGCTAAAGTGAAAGATGGTTCACAAAGCAAGGAAGTAAAGAAGAAATTCTCGAAATTATTTAAAGTGTTTTTTGAGTAGTTAATATTGAAGTGTATTTATTGTGGAGACATGATTGATTGGGGGACCTAATATGTTAGAGTTTGAAATGGATATGGACCAGTTAGCTAAGATTAAGGTAATTGGAGTTGGCGGCGGAGGAAGTAATGCCGTTAATAGAATGATTGAAAACGGATTACAAGGAGTTGAATTCATTGCTGTAAATACAGATGCTCAGGCACTACACTTATCCAAAGCTGAGCATAAATTACAATTAGGAGGAAAGCTTACGCGAGGTTTAGGTGCGGGGGCGAATCCAGAAGTTGGTAAAAAGGCTGCTGAAGAAAGCAAGGAGCAGTTAGAAGGAATATTAACTGGAGCGGATATGGTATTTATCACTGCTGGTATGGGTGGTGGAACAGGAACTGGAGCGGCTCCCGTTATTGCTGAAATTGCAAAAGAGATTGGAGCTTTAACTGTTGGTGTTGTTACTCGCCCGTTTACCTTTGAAGGACGAAAGCGATCAAATCAAGCTGCGGGTGGAATTTCAGCTTTAAAAGAAAAGGTAGATACGTTAATTGTTATACCTAATGATCGTCTGTTAGAAATCGTAGATAAAAACACACCAATGTTAGAAGCTTTCCGCGAAGCGGATAATGTTCTTAGACAAGGTGTTCAAGGTATCTCAGATTTAATTGCTACACCTGGTTTGATTAACCTTGACTTTGCAGATGTAAAGACAATTATGAGTGATAAAGGTTCTGCATTAATGGGAATTGGTGTTGCTACTGGAGAAAATCGCGCTACAGAAGCAGCGAAAAAAGCTGTCTCAAGTCCATTATTAGAGACTTCTATTGATGGGGCTCAAGGTGTTCTTATGAACATTACTGGTGGCACAAATTTAAGTTTATATGAAGTACATGAAGCTGCTGAAATTGTTTCATCAGCATCCGACCAAGAAGTAAATATGATTTTTGGTTCGGTTATTAATGAAAACCTAAAGGATGAAATTGTTGTTACTGTAATTGCAACTGGTTTTAAAGATCAAGATACTATAGGAACTCCAAAACCGCAGCAACAGCCAAAGTCAAACCTTGGGAAAAAACCGACTGCTCAGCAACAAGAAGAACATACATTTGTTGAACGACAACCACAAGGACAGCAAGAGTCGGTTGATACATTGGATATACCTACTTTTTTAAGAAATCGTAGGAGTCGTTAAATTTAGTAAATGAAAAGGCTGGTTTATAAGTGTCTATTTCTTAGCAAAAGACACCTATGAATCAGCCTTTTTTGCAGTATCATAATTTATAAATTTCAAACTTGTCACTGTCTAGCGCAAGCAGCCTACGAGCTCGGTCACTTCAGTCAAGCAACGGACTTCAATTACTGCTTGAGATCCTTCGTCGATTAACTTCATGCAGCTTTGCTCCTGCGATTACTCGTCGCACGAAAAACAATTGCTCCTGCGATTACTCGTCGCACAAAACACTGCTGCGAGGAAGCTTGCCACGAAGCGGCTTTGCTCTTGAGTAAACAGAGTGTCACAGGAGCAGCAGCTCGTGACCAAGGCGCTTGCGTTTTTCTTGTAGTATCAGAATTTATAAATTTCTAACTTGGAAATTGTCTAGCTCCAGGCGCCATCGGCTCGATCACTTCAGACTTTCTCTTTCGGTCAAAAACCCGACCGCTACGAGCAGGTCTTCCAGTGTTTGTCGCCGATAGGCGGGCGCCTTACACTTTTCTTGTAGGCTAGAAAAAAGATATATGTATATAAGGTTTTATTCAATAATATTTATTACATCGGTAACTACACTGCACATAGTGAATTGAAGCTTCGTTGAATAGTTTTAAATTACAGGTAGCTAATTTCGTGGAAATTTATGAAAACGAAGACGACAATTTAACTGAAAAAAAACTAAAATTTCTGCAATTTTATCGGCATAAACTGACAGACTTATAAATATGATCTGATATATACTAGTTTCAAATTCTTAAAGAATTGAACGAATGAACAAAATATATTTATTGGCTAAATCATTATATGCACCCAACAATATCGTTATTGTTGGTAGGTATTTTTGTTTAGCTTAACAAATTCACTACACAATAATAAGCAAAAAGAAAGGAGCACATATGGCGATATATTTAGATGTCATATGGTTTCTAAATTTCTGTATTGATCTTTTTTTATTGTTATTGACGGGTCTTGTCTTAAAAAGAAAATTAGTAAAGTGGCGTATGATTACTGGAGCGATGGTCGCTTCTAGTGTAATTTTCTTAGTGCTGACTCCACTTAGTACACTTTATTATCACCCAATGTTTAAAATGTTATTTTCTATAGTGATTGTTGTAACTTCTTTTGGATTCAAGCGGTTTTCTTATTTTATTCAAAATCTCCTTACATTTTATTTCGTTAGCTTTATTTGTGGGGGTGGATTAATAGCGTTACATTATTTCTTTAATAACGAAATGGTTATTTTGAATGGAGTAGTGACAACAAAATCTACTGGTTTTGGGACTCCAATCAGTTGGGTTTTACTGATTGTTGGATTTCCGTTAATTTGGATTTTCTCAAAGAAGCGCTTGGAACAAATTGAAGTTAGAAAAATCAAGTATGATGAAATTGTTCATGTGGACCTGTTTATAAATGAACACTATTTACCAATTAAAGGTTTGATAGATAGTGGTAACCAACTACAAGATCCTATAACAAGGAAGCCTGTTATGATAATAGATATGAGTCATCTTCAAGATAAATTCCCTAAAAATATGGTTCACTTGGCAAAAAATCCAGAAATGATTGGTGACCCTAATTTTCCAATAGGAAAGGAATGGGAAGAAAAGCTTTCTATCATACCGTATAGAGGTGTTGGCCAAGTAAACCAATTTATTATTGGAATAAAGCCAAATAAAGTTATGATTACTGATGAAAGTGGAGAGGAGTTAGATTGTAGTAATGCAATCGTCGGCCTAAATTTTACGAATTTATCTTCAGAAGGTGATTTCCAATGTATTTTACATCCGCAGATGCTAATTCAAGGTAAGAAGCGTTTAGCGTAATCATAGTAGTTCTATTTTTGTCGATGTAGATTATTAAGATAGAAATAAGGGGGTACATACATGGTAAAGCTTAAATTAAAACTAACATTAATTTGGTACAAACTACTAATGAAGTTAGGTCTAAAGGCAGATGAAATATATTATATAGGGGGTAGTGAAGCTCTACCACCGCCGCTTTCTAAGGATGAAGAAGAGCATCTTTTAAGCAAATTGCCTAGTGGTGATAAAGCAGTTAGATCAATGTTAATCGAGCGTAACTTACGTTTAGTTGTTTATATTGCTAGAAAGTTTGAAAATACTGGCATAAACATTGAAGATTTAATTAGTATAGGTACAATAGGGTTAATAAAAGCTGTAAATACCTTTAACCCTGAGAAGAAAATTAAACTAGCAACATATGCCTCAAGGTGTATAGAAAATGAAATATTAATGTATTTACGCAGAAATAATAAGATACGTTCAGAAGTTTCCTTTGACGAACCTCTAAATATTGATTGGGATGGAAATGAACTTTTACTTTCCGATGTTTTAGGAACAGAAGATGATATTATTACTAAAGGTATCGAAGAAAAAGTAGATCGTAAATTATTGGTTAAAGCACTTCATACTCTAAATGATAGAGAGAAGCAAATTATGGAATTACGCTTTGGACTAGCAGGGGATGAAGAAAAAACACAGAAAGACGTTGCTGATATGCTTGGAATTTCGCAGTCATATATATCAAGATTAGAAAAAAGGATAATTAAACGCTTAAGAAAAGAGTTTAATAAAATGGTCTAATAAGAAAAAAAAAAATTTGGGGTTAAACCCCTTATTTACCAATCATTAGACATAATCTTTATGATTAAGTCTCATAAGTCAATGCATATTTTTCCCACCTGAGGAGATACTTACACTTGTACAACAACTCCTGTAAGGAGGGAAAGAATTGACACGAAATAAAGTTGAAATTTGTGGTGTTGATACATCCAAGCTGCCTGTATTGACAAACAAAGAAATGCGTGAGCTGTTTGAAGATCTTCAGAGTGGTAACATTTATGCAAGGGAGCAGCTAATTAACGGAAATTTACGATTAGTTTTAAGTGTAATTCAACGATTTAACAACAGAGGAGAGTATGTTGATGACTTATTTCAAGTAGGTTGTATTGGACTAATGAAATCCATCGATAATTTTGATTTAAGTCAAAATGTAAAGTTTTCCACTTATGCAGTACCAATGATTATAGGTGAAATTCGACGTTATTTACGTGATAATAATCCAATTCGAGTTTCAAGATCATTAAGAGACATTGCTTATAAGGCTTTACAAGTGAGAGATTCCTTAATGAGTGAGAAAAGCCGTGATCGAGAACCGACGATTCAAGAAATTGCCAAAGTGTTAAATGTTCCAAAAGAGGATATTGTATTTGCACTAGATGCAATTCAAGATCCGGTGTCACTGTTTGAACCAATTTATAATGACGGTGGGGATCCAATTTATGTTATGGATCAGATCAGTGATGACAAACAAAAAGATATACAATGGGTAGAAGAAATTGCTTTGAAAGAAGCAATGATAAGATTAAGTGAAAGAGAAAAAATGATTTTAGATATGAGATTTTTTCAAGGTAAAACTCAAATGGAAGTAGCAGATGAAATTGGTATTTCTCAAGCGCAAGTGTCTAGACTTGAGAAAGCTGCTATTCAACAAATGAATAAACATGCGAAAGCTTAAGGTAACCTAAAAGGTTACCTCTTTTTTTATACTATAAGAAAGTTTAAGGTTTAGGCGGTGGATTAACTGCTGATATAGATCGATTAACTTTCATCAGTGAAAGCTTTTGATTACTTATTCTTTGACCTGGAGATTAGTTAACCTAACAATCAGTGGTGATGAAGAAAAACTTCTACATAGTTCAGCTTTATTGGTTTTGTTAGATTATTCAAGGGAAAGGAAAAGTAAATATATTGCCCACTCGTACATATAAATAATATATGAAAAGGATTGGAGGAGAGGGCATGATCAAAATATCAGAAATTCAGGCAAAAGAGATTGTAAATGTATCTAACGGGAAGGTGTTAGGACATATTGGGGATTTGGATATCAACCTAGAAGAAGGTACAGTTGATTCTCTTATCATTGGTGGAACAGGTAGAATGTTGACATTTTTAGGGGGGAAGGAATCGGAAATAGTAATTCCGTGGGCGAATATCGTTAAGATTGGTTCTGATGTAATTTTGGTTAGGCTAGAAGATAAATAAGATGAGATACTCTATTGGGAAATAGAAAAATATGTTAGAATAAAAAAAGATTGACATGTTCCGCATTTACAAATGCTGGTTAGTCTCATTTTAGATCTAATACTTACTTCTATACATAAATGAGGCTTTCCATTTTTACATAGGTATCTAATGGTTGAGTAAGGAAGTGAAGTTGATGGAAAATGAACATTTTATCCCGTTAAATAGTAGTATTTTAACAATAAAACCCTTTAATAAGTTTGACGATAAACTAATTGTCGGATTTTCAACAAGGAATAATGGTGTTAGTAAAAAACCTTATGAGTCGTTAAACTTAGGTCTTCATGTTCAAGATGATGAACAAAAAGTAATATTAAATAGAGAAAAGGTTGCAGAAGATTTGAAAATTTCATTAGAAAAGTGGGTATTTGCTGAACAAGTTCATAGTAACAAAATAAAAAAGATATCCCAAAAAGATTGTGGCTCTGGAACTTTGGATATTGCAAGTGTAATAAAAGGAGCTGATGGACTTTATACTAAAGAAGCGAATGTGCTGTTAGCAAGTTTATATGCTGATTGTGTACCACTTTATTTTTACTCTCCTTCAAATGCACTAATCGGATTAGCGCATGCTGGTTGGAAGGGGACAGTTGGGAAAATTGGAACAAATATGGTTCATATGTGGACGGAAGTTGAAAAGGTTTCTTTGGATTCGATTTATGTTGCAATAGGCCCATCAATTTCGCAAGAAAGCTATGAAGTTGATGATTATGTTATTGATGAAGTAAACAAAGTAATAGTAGATGAATATCAATTGCCATATATAAAAGTTAATACCAATCAATATTTATTAGATTTAAAACTTTTAAATAAGCAACTACTTTTGGCGACTGGAATAAAAGAGGAGCAAATCTTTGTATCAAACTACTGCACATACAAAAATTCAAAAACGTTCTTTTCTTATCGTCGTAATCAGCAAACAGGTAGAATGATGAGTTATATTGGTAGAAAGTAAAGGAGGTAAGTTACGTTGACAGTAAAAGAAAATTTAGAAGAAATTCAGCATGAAATCCAAGTCGCCTGTCAACGAGTTGGAAGAAATGTAGAAGATGTAAAAATCATTGCAGTTACAAAATATGTTAGTGATGAAAGGGCAATGGAAGCAATTGAAGCTGGAATTAAACATATTGGAGAAAATAGAGCAGAAGAAGGCTTGAGAAAATGGCAAAATTTAAATGGTAGGGCGACATGGCATTTTATTGGGACACTTCAATCTCGTAAAGTGAAGGAAATTATTGAGCAATTTGACTATATTCATTCTCTTGATCGGCTCTCTCTAGCAAAAGAGATCGAAAAGCGAGCGAGGAAAAAGGTTAAATGTTTTGTGCAAGTGAACATTTCACAAGAGGCAACTAAGCATGGGCTGAATATTAAAGATGTTATTCCTTTTATTTCTGAGCTGTATCAATTTCCATCTATTGAAGTGGTCGGATTAATGACTATGGCACCTTATGTAGAAAACCCAGAAGTGACAAGAAAATATTTTGCTAGCCTGAAACAACTTCAAAAAGAAGTACAAGCACTACAACTTCCTTATGCACCTTGTGCTGAACTATCTATGGGGATGTCTAACGATTTTCAAGTCGCAATCGAGGAAGGAGCAACATATATAAGACTTGGTACTTCGTTAGTAGGAAAAGAAATCTAGATTAATAAGTTAATATCAGTGGTTTATTTTCTAAATTCGTCTATAAAGGGAAAATGGATAAAGGAGAGCCGGAAATGAGCATGAAAACTAAATTCAAACGTTTTTTTGAGTTAGAAGATGATCAATATGAGTATGAATATGAAACTACTCAGAGCGAACAAAAAGTAATGGAAGAAGATTATTTAACACGTAAACAAGAAAAAAAATCTGATAAGAATAATATTGTTAGTTTACAGAGTGTACAAAAATCTGCAAAAATGATGTTAATTGAACCAAGAACATATGATGAGGTTCAAGATATTGCTGATCATTTAAAAAATAGAAAAGCTGTTGTTATTAATTTGCAACGGATAAGTCATGACCAAGCAAAACGAATAGTCGATTTTTTAAGCGGAACAGTGTATGCTATAGGAGGAGATATTCAAAAGCTGGGTGCAAACATTTTCCTTTGTACGCCTGATAACGTTGATGTTACAGGTACAATCTCAGAAATTATATCTGAATAAATATAAAAAGTTAGGTGGTAGTAAAAATGGGTGCAATTGAAAGTATTATTATTCAACTAATACGTCTATATTCCTGGGTTGTCATTGCCTATATTTTAATGTCTTGGTTTCCAAATGCTAGAGAGTCTTCGATTGGTCAATTTATTGGATCAATAGTTGAACCTTACTTAGCTCCTTTTAGGAAGATAATCCCACCGCTTGGGATGATTGATATTTCTCCAATTGTTGCTATCGTTGCTTTAAACTTTGCAACTTATGGTGTTCATGCTCTGTTCTCAATATTTTAATAAGGTTTCACACAATGAGTATTTATGAACATTTTCGAAAGGAAGAACGTCCGTTTATTGATCAAGTACTAGAGTGGAAAGAAACTGTCAAAGAGCGTTATGTACATAAGTTAACAGACTTTTTAGATCCGCGTGAACAACAAATTGTGAAAACAATTATTGGCCAGGACGAAGATATTCGTTTAGCTTTTTTCGGTGGGAATATTACAGCTGAGCGTAAAAGAGCTTTTTTATTCCCACCTTATCTTGAACTACAAGATGAGGATTTTCAGTTAGCTGCTTTTCAAATCAATTATCCTCATAAGTTTTTAACGCTAGAACATCGTGACTTTTTAGGCTCTTTGATGGGATTAGGTTTAAAGAGGGAAAAGTTTGGTGATATAAATATACTTCAAGATCAGGTGCAGATAATTGTTGCCTCTGAAATAAGTAGCTATGTTGAAGCTAACCTTCAAACTATTGGACGAGCTTCTATTAAGTTAGACAGTATTCCACTTTCAAAATTAGTATTACAAACTGAAGAATGGCTTGAAAGGACAATCACTGCTAGTTCTCTCCGACTTGATGTTGTTCTATCAGAAATTTATCAGTTATCAAGGTCGAAAATAACACCATTTATTGATAACAAAAGAGTAAAAGTAAATTGGAAAATTATTGAGCATCCGGCTTACCAACTTCAAAACGGTGATTATTTATCTGTTCGTGGGTTAGGGAGAAGTAAAATAATAACCATCCAAGGTAAAACCAAAAAAGATAAATGGCGACTTGATGTTGGATTACGAAAATAATTGTAATTTCCTAGAGGTATTTATTCTTTTTTGTCGAATGATTAAGTGTGTGCCTATAAAAGTACAGTTATCATAACTTTAAAGTTTAGAAATTTAGTACACGAATAATAACGAACATCTTAGTTTTTCTGTGATTTGTGATTAATATTTGGAGGTGGCATATATGCCTTTAACACCATTAGATATTCATAATAAAGAATTTAATAGAGGTTTCCGTGGATATGATGAAGATGAAGTCAATGAATTTTTAGATCAAGTAATTAAGGATTACGAAATAGTTCTTCGTGAGAAAAAAGAACTTGCAGATAAAGTAATAGATCTTGATGAGAGATTGGCACATTTTTCAAATATTGAAACTACACTTAATAAATCAATCTTAATTGCCCAAGAAACAGCAGAAGAAGTTAAACGAAATGCTCAAAAAGAAGCGCAGTTAATTATTAAAGAAGCTGAAAAAAATGCTGATCGAATTATTAATGATTCTCTTTCTAAATCACGAAAAATTGCTTTAGAAATTGAGGAGTTGAAGAAGCAAGCTTCAGTTTATAAATTAAGGTTTAAAATGCTCATTGAAGCCCAATTGGAATTGCTGGGTAGTGATGATTGGGAAGATATTACAAAATCTGATTCAGATGAAAGAAATGAATTAGTCAGAGAAGGCTAAACTTGCTTGACGTTGAATTATTTTTTATCATATAATACGTGTATTAATCTGAACATAAAAAGGCAATGATAGGGACAGTACTTTTTACAAGCTATTTAAAAGCGAGTTAGGGACAGTGAAAGCCTGATATATAGCTGTATAAAGGAATATCACCCTAGAGCCTCACACCGAAATATAATACCAACTACAATTCTACATATATGTGGTAACATAGTTAGTGTGTTTTAGTAGGCTGTGACGAATCATTCACGTTACGAATTTTAAGCGAACAGTTATGTAACTGTTTATCAGGGTGGTACCGCGGGTAAACCTTCTCGTCCCTACTTAGGGATGAGAAGGTTTTTTTGTATAATCAGAATTTATAAATTTCTAACTTGGAAACTGTCTAGCGCAAGCAGCCTACGAGTTTAGTCACTTCAGTCAAGCAACGGACTTCAATTACTGCTTGAGATCCTTCGTCGATTAGCTTTATGCAGCTTTGCTTCGAGGAAGCTTGCTACGAAGCTATGCTAGAAGACGCAGAAGCCAAAGAGCGGCTTCCGAAAAGGCCTTCCAGTGCCTTTCGCTCGTGAACAAGGCGCTTGTGCTTTTCTTGATAGTCTAAATAATTTTGTTAAATGGATGGAAAAATGAAAGCAAAACTACGCATTTTGCTATTCAACCAAATCCAAGTTTTACAAAACTTAAAAACCAATTTTGATATCAAAAGAAAAAGAAAAAGTGAAACCAATGCTTTCGCTCTTTCTGTGAAAAGTAAAGTTTTCTAATACTTTAGAAATGCAAATTAGCATTTAAAGGAAAAAATAGTCAAACAAAGGCTTCCGCTATATGTTGCGGAAATCAAAGTTTTTCTAATATGAAATAAATTGATGGAGGCAAGTGGAATGGATTATAAAGAAACGTTATTAATGCCAAAGACAGAATTTCCGATGCGAGGGAACCTCCCTAATCGTGAGCCGCAAATTCAAGAAAAATGGAATGAAGTAAATATTTACTCAAAAGTTCAAGAAAGAACCAAGGATCGTCCTTTGTATGTTTTGCATGATGGTCCCCCTTATGCCAATGGAGATATTCATATTGGTCATGCTTTAAATAAAATTCTAAAAGATTTTATTGTTCGGTACAAATCAATGTCAGGTTTCCAAGCGCCGTATGTTCCAGGTTGGGACACACATGGGTTGCCAATTGAAACTGCATTAACAAAGAATGGTAAAGTTAAACGCAAAGAATTAACTGTAGCTGAGTTCCGTAAACTGTGTGAAGAGTATGCACTAGATCAGGTTGACCGTCAACGTGAACAGTTTAAACGTTTAGGTGTAAGGGGAGATTGGGAAAACCCATATATTACTCTTCATAAAGAATATGAGGCACAGCAAATAAAGGTATTTGGTGAGATGGCCAAAAAAGGATATATTTACAAAGGGAAAAAACCAGTATATTGGTCTCCATCTTCTGAATCAGCATTAGCAGAAGCAGAAATTGAGTACCAAGATAAACGCTCTCCTTCCATTTATGTTGCTTTTAATGTAAAAGAAGGAAATGATGTAATAACAGGTGATGAAAAAATCATTATCTGGACAACAACACCTTGGACAATTCCAGCTAACTTGGCAATATGCTTACATCCTGAATTGGAGTATTCTGTAGTAGCAGTAAATGGCGAGAAATATATTGTTGCATCAGCACTATTAGAAACACTTGTTAAAGAATTTGAGTGGGAAAATTATGAAGTTGTAAACAAAGTAAAGGGTGCACAATTAGAAAATATAAAAGCAGTTCATCCGCTTTACCACAGAGATTCATTAGTAATCTTTGGGGAACATGTTACAACAGATGCTGGAACAGGTTGTGTACATACTGCACCTGGACATGGGGAAGATGACTTTATTGTTGGGCAAAAATATGGGTTAGATGTATTGTGTCCTGTTGATGATAAAGGTCACTTTACAAATGAGGCGCCTGGTTTTGAAGGGCTATTTTATGATCAAGCTAATAAGCCAATAACTGAAAAACTTAAAGATGCAGGTGCTTTATTAAAACTAACTTTTATGACACACTCATACCCACATGACTGGCGTACGAAAAAACCTGTTATTTTTAGAGCTACAGCTCAATGGTTTGCATCAATTAAAGACTTTCGCGATCAACTTTTAACGTCAATTAATGAAGTAGAGTGGGTACCAGCTTGGGGTGAAACGAGACTTTTCAATATGGTTCGAGATCGTGGAGATTGGTGTATTTCAAGACAGCGTGCTTGGGGTGTTCCGATACCAGTATTTTATAGCGAGGATAATGAACCAATTATTACTGATGAAACAATTGGGCATGTTTCCAATTTGTTTAGAGAACATGGATCTAATATTTGGTTTGAGTGGGATACGAAAGATTTACTACCAGAAGGCTTTACATCGCCACAAAGTCCAAATGGTATCTTTACAAAAGAAACTGATATTATGGATGTTTGGTTTGATTCAGGTTCTTCGCATCAAGGTGTATTAGTGGAAAGAGAGGAATTACAACGTCCGGCTGATCTTTACTTAGAAGGTTCAGACCAATACCGTGGTTGGTTTAACTCATCTTTATCAACTTCAGTTGCAGTATCAGGTAAAGCGCCATATAAAGGTGTTTTAAGCCATGGGTTCGTTCTCGATGGTGAAGGGAGAAAGATGAGTAAATCATTAGGAAATGTTGTTGTTCCAAATGATGTAATGAAACAATTAGGTGCAGATATACTTCGACTATGGGTTGCTTCGGTAGATTACCAAGCCGATGTACGTGTTTCTGATTTAATTTTAAAACAAGTTGCAGAAGTATATCGTAAAATTAGAAATACTTTCCGATTTTTATTAGGAAATCTACACGATTTTAACCCAACAACTGATCGTGTAGCATTGAATGACTTACCTCAATTAGATCGTTACATTTTGATTAAGCTTAATAAACTTATTAAAGAAGTGAAGTCAAACTATGATCACTATCAATTCGCAGGGGTGTACAATAAAGTTCATAATTTCTGCACGATTGAATTAAGTTCGTTCTATATGGATATTGCAAAGGATACATTATATATTCAACATAAAGAGCATTTAAATCGTCGCTCAATCCAAACGGTTATGTATGAAGTGTTAGTATCGTTAACGAAACTTGTCGCACCTATTTTGCCACATACAGCTGATGAAGTGTGGCCATTTATCCCAGGTATGGATGGTGACAGTGTTCAATTGACTGATATGCCTCAAGAGGACACGACTGTATATAATGATGAAATTGAAAGCAAATGGGATCAAGTGCTAGTTCTTCGTGATGATGTATTAAAATCATTAGAAACAGCAAGAAATGCAAAGAAAATTGGTAAATCACTAACAGCTGCTATAAGTCTTTATCCGAATTCAGAAGTTAAGCAATTGCTTTCGTCAATTGACGAATTAGAAAAATTATTTATTGTTTCTAAAGCTGAGATTGCGGGAGATAAGGCTGCAGCTCCTGAACATGCTGAATGTTTTGATACAATCGCCATTGTCGTACAGCCAGCTACAGGTGAAACATGTGAACGTTGTTGGGTTGTTTCTGAAACTGTTGGAAAAGATAAGGAACATCCTACGCTTTGTTCGAGCTGCACAGACATTGTAAAAGCTCATTATTAAACGAAAAGTAATAGGTTTCTTTCTGTAAGGTGAAAGCAAAACAGGTTTCTCAAATCTGTTTTGCTTTTTTAATTAATCAGAATTTATAAATTTCTAACTTGGAAGCTGTCTAGCTCCAGCGCCTACGAGCTCGGTCACTTCAGACCTTTTCGGAAGCCAAAGAGCGGCTTCTGTCAAAGGCCTTCCAGTGCCTATCGCTCGTGACCAAGGCGCTTGCGCTTTTCTTGATTTAATAGAATTTTTATGTTTGTTAAATAAAACATATATTTTTTAGTAAATCTTGTTTCGTCTAAGGAAAGAAACGGAGGATAAACTATATTTGAAACCCTCTTATCCAAAAGGAGGCGAATGAGATGGGTAAATATGATCAAATAAAAGAACAATTGATTGCAGAAAAAAATCGAATAGAAGAACGGTTAAAGGAAACTGATCGATACGGCTTAGATGAAACAATGTCTTTTTCAACAGGAGAACTATCACAATATGATAATCATCCTGCAGATACAGCAACAGACACGTATGAGAGAGGTAAAGATATTGCGTTATATGAACATGTTCATCAAGAACTTGAAGATGTTGAATTAGCTTTACAAAAAATTGAAAATAGAACATATGGAATATGTGAGGTATCAGGGAAAGAAATCCCATTGGAGAGACTTCAAGCTTTACCAACAGCTCGTACAGTGATTGAATACAGTAAGGAGAATGAAATTGCCAGAGAAAGACCAGTAGAAGAAGATGTATTAGAAAATTTCGATAAATTCAACTTTGATAATAATTATCGAGAGACCGAATTTGATGCTGAAGATGCATGGCAGTCTGTTGCACAATTTAATGATAATTCGATGGTGTTTGAAGATTCTAGCTTAAATAGTAGTGAAGAGTTAATTGGTTATGTAGAAGAATTAGATGCATTTGCATCTACAGATATTACGGGCTATAAGGGTGATGAAAATATCGAAATTGTAAGAAACGTTCATTACGATCACTATATGGATCAACTCGATCGATTAGAGGCAAGTGACGAGAAGGAATAAATCTTCAATCAGAAGGGGATCCATTTCTCCTTCTGATGATTAACTTTTCTTACTTTGTATACATAAATTTCCCATGAAGTACGATATGAATTGTTCAATCTGCGGTCCTATGCTAAAATCAAGAAGGTGTGCTACATATGGAGAAGCGGAGGAACGAAAGTGAAATATTATATATTAGCATTAAGTGTACTAATTTTAGATCAAGTAACAAAATGGTTAGTTGTTACAAAAATGAATTTGAATCAACAAATTCCTATTATTGAAAGGGTATTTTATTTAACTTCTCATCGAAATAAAGGCGCAGCGTTTGGTATTTTGCAAGGGCAGATGTGGTTATTTTTTATTGTTACTGCATTTGTTGTGGCTTTTGTGGTTTACTACCTTACCAAATATGCAAGTCAAAGTAAATTGCTTGGGGTTTCATTAGGTTTAGTATTGGGTGGAGCAATTGGGAATTTTATTGACAGATTATTCCGTGGTGAAGTTGTAGATTTTATTGATGTTTACATTTTTACATATGATTTTGCAATATTTAATGTGGCGGATATGGCATTGGTAGTTGGAGTAGGACTATTAATGATACAAATATTTTTGGAAGACAGAAATGCAAGGGAGAGCAAATAAATGGAACATTTTGAATGGATAATTGAAGAGGCGGCTCAGAACGAACGTTTAGATAAGTGGATATCCTCACAAGATAATGCTTGGTCTCGAACACAAGTCCAACAATGGATGAAAGAAGGAAACCTAATAGTAAATGGAAAGAACATTAAAAGTAATTATAAATGCCAAAAAGGTGATAAAGTATCGTTAGAAGTGCCAGAACCTCAAATTTTAGATGTTGAGCCAGAGGAAATGAATTTAGATATTGTATATGAAGATCAACATCTTCTTGTTGTAAATAAACCTAGAGGGATGGTTGTTCACCCAGCACCAGGACATTTAACCGGAACTTTAGTTAATGGTCTAATGGCCCATTGTAAGGATTTATCAGGGATTAATGGTGTTCTACGTCCAGGGATCGTTCACCGCATTGACAAAGATACATCTGGATTGTTAATGGTTGCAAAAAATGATAAAGCACATGAATCACTTGTTAATCAATTAAAAGATAAAACAACGACAAGGATCTATAAAGCAATTACCCATGGTGTGATCGCGCATGATCACGGAACAATTGATGCCCCTATCGGTAGAGACAAACAAGATCGACAAAGTATGACAGTTACTGATGAAAATAGTAAGGAAGCGGTAACACATTTTACTGTATTAGAAAGGCTAAAGGAATTTTCATTAATAGAGTGCAAACTTGAAACAGGGAGAACACACCAAATACGTGTTCATTTAAAATATATTGGTTACCCATTAGCAGGGGATCCAAAATACGGACCGCCAAGGACCTTAAAGTTACCAATTAACGGCCAAGCACTACATGCTGCTGTTTTAGGGTTCACACATCCAGTTACAAATGAAAGGTTAACTTTTGAAAGAGATGTGCCTGAAGACTTTCAACATTTGTTAAATGAAATTAAAAAAAATTCTAATTGACAGGTTTGATGAATTTTGTCATAATATAAGAGTAAAGAACATACTAACCCTTTAATTACAGTCCCGTGAGGCTGAGAAGGAACTTAGGATACGTACAGATAATAATCTGTTAATTTACGTGTGCTTAAAAACCTCTCATCTTCGGTGAGAGGTTTTTTTTGAGAAGGGAATTGTTCTGAAAATATGTAATGAAGGTGGTGCCAACTTGTCTAAAGCAACGGTTATTCTTGATCAGCAAGCTGTAAGAAGAGCGTTAACGAGGATCGCACATGAAATTATTGAACATAATAAAGGAATTGAAGATTGCATATTAATTGGAATTAAAACAAGAGGAATTTATATTGCTAATCGACTTGCAGAAAGAATAGAAGAAATTGAAGGTTCTAAAATTAGCGTTGGGGAAGTAGATATTACGTTATACCGTGATGATTTATCTCATAAGTCCGCAAATAAAGAACCACTATTAAAAGGAACATCTTTTCCGGTTGATGTAAATGAGAAAAAAGTTATTCTAGTTGATGATGTCCTGTATACAGGAAGAACAGTTAGAGCAGCTTTAGACGCCATTATTGATATCGGAAGGCCTTCACAAATACAGTTAGCCGTTCTAATTGATCGTGGACATCGTGAATTGCCGATAAGGCCAGATTATATAGGAAAAAACGTACCGACATCAAAAAGTGAAATGATTGTTGTAAAACTTACAGAAGTTGACAACCAAGATGAAGTTACAATTGAACAAAAAACCTCCCTTTAAATGAGTCCTGTGAGGCTTGCAAGGGGTACTCCTCTTACTGAACTATGCTTAATGGCAGTTCAAAAGGATGACCGTACCTCTTTGTGTACTCAAAGAGGTTTTTTGTATGAAAATTAAGAGGAGAGATGTTAAATGTACAATAAAGAAGTAGGGATACGTGAAATACCAAAGGTTGATAAGTGGTTGGTATTAAGTTTACAGCATTTGTTTGCGATGTTTGGAGCAACAATCTTAGTCCCTTATTTAGTAGGTCTAAGCCCAGCAGTCGCTCTAATTTCTAGTGGATTAGGTACGCTTGCATATTTATTTATTACTCGTGGTCAAGTACCAGCATATTTAGGTTCATCGTTTGCTTTTATTGCGCCAATTATTGCAGCTTCAACAATTGGTGGTCCTGAAGGAGCGATGGTCGGAAGTTTTGTAGCGGGATTAGTTTATGGAGTAGTAGCAATAGTAATTAAGAAAATCGGTATCAATTGGTTAATGAATATCTTGCCACCAATCGTTGTTGGTCCTGTAATTATGGTAATTGGTTTAGGTTTGGCAGGTGTTGCTATAAATATGGCGATGAATAATCAAGTAACAGGTGAATATAGTGGAGTATTATTTTCAATCGCATTTATAACGTTAGCAATTACAGTTTTAGCATCAATGTTCTTTAAAGGTTTTTTCGGACTTATTCCAATTCTAATCGGAATAGTTGGTGGATACACATATGCATACTTTCAAGGTGTTGTTGATTTACAACCTGTAAGAGATGCAGCTTGGTTTGCAATGCCAGATTTTATTGTTCCATTTGTAACGTATACTCCAGCATTTTCGTGGGAAATTATGCTGATTATTGTCCCAATTGCAGTAGTAACAATAGCAGAACACATTGGTGATCAAATGGTTCTTAGTAAAGTAGTTGGAAAAAATTTCATCAAAAACCCTGGCTTACATCGCTCGCTTTTAGGTGATGGGGTAGCGACAATGATTTCAAGTTTACTAGGTGGACCACCTAATACAACATATGGTGAAAATATTGGTGTTGTAGCTTTAACTCGTGTTTACAGTGTTTTTGTTATCGGTGGAGCTGCGGTGTTAGCGATAATGTTCGGTTTTGTAGGTAAAATTGCTGCATTAATCTCAACAATTCCTACAGCGGTTATGGGCGGTGTATCGATCCTTCTATTTGGTATTATTGCTTCAAGTGGGTTAAGAATGTTAATTGATAATAAAATAGATCTAGGTAAAAAACGTAACTTAATTATTTCATCAGTAATTTTAGTAATTGGAATTGGTGGAGCGTTTATTCAAGTTTCTGATACTATTCAAATTGCAGGTATGGCTTTGGCAACAATCATTGGGATTGTTTTAAACCTTGTATTACCGGGAAGAGAGAACGTAGATACTAATGCAATGTTTGTAGAAGATGAAGCGAATGAGCAAAAAATTGCAGCTTAAATATTAATCCCTTTAATGAAGTACAGAGAGACTTGAAAGGGTGTTAACTCCAGAGAAATGAGTATTCATGTCTTCTCTTTAGAGCACCCTTACGAAAAAAAATAAGGGTGCTTTATTTTATAATCAGAATTTATAAATTTCTAACTTGGAAACTGTCTAGCTTCAGGCACCATCGGCTCGATCACTTCAGTCAAGCAACGGACTTCAAAAACTACTTGAATAACGTCTCTGAATAGCTTCATGCAGCTTTGCTTCGAGGAAGCCTACTTCGAAGCGTTGCTGTCAGACGCAGAAGCACATAGATTGCGGTCAAAGAGAGACCGCTACTTGCCGACCTTCCAGTGTTTGTCGCCGATAGGCGGGTGCCTTGCACTTTTCTTCGAAATAACTTTAAGGATGAAAGTTAGGTTAATGACAAATCGCTAATAGAGGTACAATAAACAAAACGTAATAAGTTGAGTAAGCACTGAAAGGGGAACGAAAAATGAAACATTTATTAACAATCACAGAGCTTCACAATGAAGAAATTCTCGAAATTCTATCTGAAGCACAACAGTTTTCTGAAGGCAAAATTTGGATGCCAGCAAAAGAGCAGTTTGTGGCAAATCTTTTTTTTGAGCCTAGTACACGTACAAAATTGTCTTTTGAGGTTGCAGAAAAAAAATTAGGACTTCAAGTATTAAATTTTGAGAGTCAGACCTCTAGTGTTCAAAAAGGTGAAACTTTATATGATACGGTGAAGACTTTAGAAGCGATTGGAACAAATGCAGTAGTTATTCGACACCCTCAAGATCATTATTTTGATGAATTAGTAGATGGTATTTCTATCCCTATCATAAATGGTGGTGATGGATGTGGTCACCATCCAACTCAATGCTTACTTGATTTATTAACAATGCAACAAGAATTCGGAAAATTTATTGGCTTAAATGTCGTAATTGTAGGTGATATTCGTCATAGCCGAGTAGCTAGATCCAATGCTGATGTTCTAAAAAGACTAGGGGCAAATGTATATTTTTCAGGTCCCGAACCGTGGATGGATGAAACAATGGTAAATGGTAATTATGTGAGTATGGATGAAGCAGTACAATTTGCAGATGTAATGATGATGCTTCGTATTCAACATGAACGCCATGCTTTTAAAATGATTTCTTCAAAAGAAGAATATCATCAAATCTTTGGGTTAACTATTGAAAGAGAAGCTCAGATGAAACCGAAAAGTATTATCATGCATCCAGCTCCAATAAATCGTGACGTAGAAATTGCTAGCTCGCTAGTTGAGTGTAGTAAATCCCGTATATTTAAACAAATGACAAACGGGGTTGCTGTTAGGCAAGCGGTATTAAAACGAGCTTTACAATTTAAAAGGGAGGTTGTTTTAAATGGCTAAATTAATAAAAAATGGAAAATTTCTAACGGCAGATGGTGTTTTAGATAAGATTGATCTTCTTATTGAGAATGATACTATAATAAAAATAGAAAAGGATATTGACGTTGCTGGAAACGAAGTAATTGATGTAGAGGGGAATTTAGTAGTACCTGGCTTTGTGGACCTTCACGTTCATCTAAGAGAACCAGGTGGTGAATATAAAGAAACAATAGCAACAGGGACACTAGCAGCAGCACGTGGCGGATTTACTACAATTGCCGCAATGCCAAATACTCGTCCTGTACCCGACTCAAAGGAACAATTAGAGTGGTTAAACAAAAAGATTAAAGAAGACGCAGTTGTTAGAGTTCTACCTTATGGAGCAATTACTGTTCGTGAGTTAGGAAAAGAATTAACTAACTTTTCGGAACTAGCCGAAAGTGGAGCATTTGCTTTTACTGACGATGGTGTTGGTATACAAAATGCAAATATGATGCTTGCAGCTATGAAAGAGGCAAAAAAAGTTAATAAAGCGATTGTCGCTCATTGTGAAGAAGAAACATTAATTAATAAAGGTTCGGTTCATGAAGGGGTATTTTCTGAAAAAATGGGACTGAGAGGAATACCATCAGTATGTGAATCGGTACATATTGCTAGAGATGTACTTCTGGCGGAAGCTGCTGGAGTACACTATCATGTTTGCCATATTAGTACAAAAGAGTCTGTTCGAGTTGTTCGCGATGCCAAACGCGCAGGAGTTCGGGTAACAGCAGAAGTAACGCCACATCACTTATTACTATCTGATGAAGATATTCCTGGGCTAGATACAAATTATAAAATGAATCCACCTTTAAGAGGTCCAGAGGATAAAGTAGCTTTAATTGAAGGGCTACTTGACGGGACAATTGATTTTATCGCTACTGATCATGCGCCTCATTCGTTAGAGGAGAAAAGTGAGCCAATTGAGCTTTCTCCATTCGGTATAGTTGGATTGGAAACAGCATTTCCGCTTTTATATACTTACTTTGTTGAAAAAGAAATAATAACGCTAAAGGAATTAGTAGCTCTTTTAACTTCAAAGCCATGTGAGGCTTTTGGTTTACCATACGGTACTCTTGAAGTTGGAGGGAAGGCTGATATTACTGTTATTGATCTAAATCAAATTGAAAAGATTGATCCAGATAACTTTTTATCTAAGGGGAAAAATACTCCTTTTGCGGGCTGGGAATGTAAGGGCTGGCCTGTATTAACAATTGTAAATGGTGAAATTGCTTGGAAAAAGGAAGGGGCAACTACATGAAACGTCAATTAATATTAGAAAATGGAACTGTTTTTGTTGGAAAAGCTTTTGGTAGTGAGCGTGAGCAAATGGGAGAGGTTGTGTTTAATACAGGTATGACAGGTTACCAAGAAATTTTATCTGATCCTTCGTATTGCTCACAAATCGTTACATTAACATATCCACTAATCGGGAATTACGGTATAAATCGTGATGACTTTGAGTCAATTAAGCCATCCATTAATGGTCTTATTGTGAAAGAAGCTGCCAAATATCCAAGTAATTGGCGCAATGAAGAATCAATAGATGAGCTATTAAAAGCTCTTGATATCCCAGGATTAGAAGGGATTGATACAAGAAAACTTACTCGCATGATTCGTGAGCATGGGGTTCTGAAAGGGAAACTTTGTTCAATGAATGTGAATGTCGAAGAGGTTGTTCGTGAGCTTAAAGGCACTCCACTTATCGAAAATCAAGTATCAATGGTTTCTACAAAGGAATCATACAATAGTCCAGGTCGAGGCTTCCGTGTTGTTTTAGTAGACTTTGGGATGAAAAAAGGTATCCTTCGCGAATTAAATAATCGAAATTGTGATGTTGTTGTTGTACCGTATGACACTACTTGTGAAGAAATTTTACGTTTAAACCCAGATGGGATTATGCTTAGTAATGGCCCTGGGGACCCTGTAAGTGTTCCGGAAGCTATTGAGATGCTAAAAGAGCTTTTAGGTAAAAAACCGATATTTGGGATTTGTTTAGGTCATCAATTGCTAGCACTAGCTTGTGGAGCGAAAACAACAAAACTTAAGTTCGGTCATCGTGGGTCAAATCATCCTGTAAAAGAATTAATTACAGGCAAGATTGATATCACTGCACAAAACCACGGATATACAGTAGAAGAGTCATCAATTAAAGATACTAGATTAACTATCACTCATATTTCTGTTAATGATGGGACAGTTGAAGGAATTGAACATCTTGATTATCCAGCCTTTAGTGTTCAATATCATCCAGAAGCATCTCCAGGACCAGAAGATGCCAACGATTTGTTTGAACGCTTTATGAATTTAATGGAAAAAAATATTGAAGCAAAGACGCTAGCTAGGGGGTAACAACATGCCAAAACGTGATGATATAAAAAAGATATTAGTAATCGGTTCAGGACCAATTGTTATAGGACAAGCTGCAGAGTTTGATTATGCAGGAACGCAAGCGTGTCAAGCATTAAAAGAAGAGGGTTACGAAGTTATTTTAATTAACTCCAATCCGGCTACGATTATGACAGATACTTCCATGGCTGATAAAGTCTACATTGAACCAATTACGTATGAATTTGTTAGTCGTATTATTAGACAAGAACAACCAGACGGTTTATTACCTACTTTAGGTGGACAAACAGGATTAAATATGGCGGTTGAATTAAAAAAGTCAGGAATATTAGATGAGTTTAATATTGAACTTTTAGGAACAAAGCTTCACTCTATTGAACAAGCAGAAGATCGTGAATTATTCCGTACACTTATGAACGACTTAAATGAGCCAGTACCACCAAGTGCTATTATTCATACTCTTGAAGAAGCGTATGAGTTTGTTAATGAAATTGGTTATCCGATTATTGTCCGTCCAGCATACACATTAGGTGGAACTGGTGGTGGCCTAGTATATAACGAAGAAGATTTAATTGAAATTGTTACGAGTGGTTTAAAGTATAGCCCCGTAACTCAATGTTTAGTCGAAAAAAGTATTGCCGGGTTCAAAGAAGTCGAGTATGAAGTAATGCGTGATGGTAAAGATCAAGCTATCGTTGTTTGTAATATGGAAAATATAGACCCAGTAGGTATTCATACTGGTGACTCAATTGTTGTAGCGCCAAGCCAAACATTATCAGATCGTGAATATCAAATGTTGCGTAATTCTTCATTGAAAATTATTCGTGCATTAGGAATTGAAGGTGGATGTAACGTACAATTTGCATTAGATCCTGATAGCTATCAGTACTTTATTATCGAGGTTAACCCACGTGTGAGTCGTTCTTCAGCACTAGCTTCAAAAGCTACAGGCTATCCGATTGCGAAAATCGCAGCAAAAATTGCCGTTGGTTATGCTCTTGATGAGATTATGAACCCAATAACAAAAACAACGTATGCAAGTTTTGAACCAGCCCTAGATTATGTTGTTTCAAAAATTCCACGTTGGCCTTTCGATAAATTTGAAGCTGCAAATCGTACTCTCGGAACGCAAATGAAAGCAACAGGAGAAGTAATGGCGATAGGAAGAAACTTAGAAGAGTCGTTACTAAAGGCTGTGCGTTCATTAGAAGCAAATGTACTACACTTGGAAATTGAAAAGCTAAAATCTCTTACACAAGAAGAGATGGACCACCGCCTACAAAAAGCTGATGATGAGCGTTTGTTCATTGTTGCTGAAGCTATGCGTCGTGGGTATACAGTTGAACAATTGTGGGAACTAACGAAAATTGATCGTTTCTTCTTAAATAAGATTTTAGGTATCGTACAATTCGAAGAAACGTTAAAAGCAGAAGCATTTAACCAAGAAATTCTTCAAGAAGCGAAAGAACTAGGATTTTCAGACGATGCGATTGCTTCATTTTGGAAGTGTACTGAAAATGATGTCTATAATTTCCGTTATGAAAAAGGTATTGTTCCGGTGTATAAAATGGTTGATACGTGTGCAGCTGAGTTTGCTTCAGCTACGCCATATTACTACGGAACTTATGAAGAAGAAAATGAATCAATTATTACAGATAAAAAGAGTATCGTTGTTTTAGGGTCTGGTCCAATTCGTATCGGTCAAGGGATTGAGTTTGACTACGCAACAGTTCACACTGTCCTTGCAATTAAAGAAGCAGGTTATGAAGCCATTATTATTAACAATAATCCTGAAACGGTATCTACTGATTTCAGTATTTCAGATAAATTATACTTTGAACCGTTAGCTGTTGAAGATGTTATGCATATTATTAATCACGAAAAACCACTAGGAGTTATTGTGCAGTTTGGTGGTCAAACAGCAATTAACTTAGCCGAAGAGTTAGAAGCTCGAGGTGTTAAGATTTTAGGAACTTCTTTAGAAGACATGGACCGCGCTGAAAATCGTGATAAGTTTGAACAAGCCCTACAGCAGCTGCAAGTACCACAACCATTAGGTCGTACAGCAACAAGCGTTGATCAAGCAGTAGAAATTGCTCGTAAAATTGGTTATCCTGTTTTAGTTCGTCCTTCTTACGTATTAGGTGGGCGTGCTATGGAGATTGTTTATTATGAAGCTGAATTACTTCGTTATATGGAAAATGCAGCTAAGATTAATCCGAAGCACCCTGTTTTAATTGACCGTTATTTAATTGGTAAGGAAATTGAAGTAGATGCTATTAGTGATGGTGAGACTGTAGTTATTCCAGGAATTATGGAGCATATCGAAAGAGCTGGTGTTCATTCTGGTGACTCCATTGCGGTATACCCACCACAGAGCTTATCAAAAGAAACGAAGGATAAGATTGTTGAAAGAACGATAAAACTAGCTAAAGGTTTAAACATTGTTGGTTTGTTGAACATTCAATTCGTTCTTCATGAAGATGAAGTTTATGTACTAGAAGTAAATCCTCGTTCTAGTCGTACGGTTCCATTTTTAAGTAAAATTACGGGCGTACCAATGGCTAACTTAGCAACAAAGGCGATATTAGGAATTAACCTTAACGACTTAGGTTATGAAACAGGATATGTACCAGAACCAAAAGAAGTTTCAGTAAAGGTACCAGTGTTCTCGTTTGCGAAACTACGTGATGTTGATATTACGCTTGGGCCTGAGATGAAATCTACTGGTGAGGTTATGGGACGAGATTATTCGTTAGCAAAAGCTCTGTATAAGGGATTAGTAGCTTCAGGAATGAAAATTCCTACACATGGGTCAGTACTATTTACTGTAGCAGACAAAGATAAAGAAGAAGCAATGGAGTTAGTACGTCGTTTCCACCGAATTGGATATCATATACTTGCAACAGAAGGTACAGCGGCAGTTGTGAAAGAAGATAATATCCCTGTGACAGTAGTAAACAAAATTGGTGGAGAAGAGCCACATATGTTAGATGTTATTCGTAAAGGTCATGCACAGTTTGTCATTAATACGTTAACAAAAGGAAAGCAACCACTCCGTGATGGGTTTAGAATTCGTCGTGAAGCCGTTGAAAATGGCGTGGTGTGTTTAACAAGCATGGACACTGCGGAAGCATTATTACGTGTATTAGAATTAATTACATTTGCATCAGAGCCAATGCCATCATTTGAGGAACAAAAAACGGCGGTGACTTTAAAATGATCGTTGAAAATATGGAAGTAATAAGTCAACATAAAATAGCAGATAGCGTGTATGAGCTCGTCCTTCGTGGCGAGGCTCTCGTACGCCTATGTAATCAAGGGCAATTCCTTCATTTAAAAGTAAGTGAAGGAACTGACCCGCTATTAAGACGTCCGATCAGTATTGCACAAATAAATAAAGATCAAGGCGAACTTACCGTTATATATCGTGCTGGTGGAAGAGGAACAAATATGTTAGCACTTAAACAGGCTGGTGAAATGGTGTCTGTTTTAGGGCCACTTGGTAATGGTTTTCCATTAAATGAAGTAGAAGCTTCTAATACTGCAATTTTAATTGGTGGTGGGATTGGAGTTCCACCATTATATGAATTATCATTACAGCTTAGAAACATGGGAGTCCAAGTGATTCACGTGTTAGGATTTAGTAGTAGTAAAGATGTCTTTTACGAAGAAAAATTCGTTCAATTAGGTGAAACTTATGTAACAACTATGGACGGTACATATGGCGAAAAAGGCACGGTTATTGATGTGATTAACGATAAACAACTTAATTTTGATGTCATTTACTCATGTGGACCAACTCCTATGTTAAAAGCCATCGAATCAACGTTCCCAGAGAAGAAAGGCTTTTTATCACTAGAAGAACGTATGGGATGTGGAATAGGTGCCTGTTTTGCCTGTGTATGTCATGTCCAAAACGACAAAACTCGTACAGAATATAAAAAGATATGTACTGATGGACCAGTCTTTCCGATTGGGGAGGTAGAACTATGAGTAGATTAAATATAGAGCTTCCGGGACTTTCAATGAAAAATCCAATCATGCCAGCATCTGGATGTTTCGGGTTTGGTCAGGAGTATGCTAAGCTATATGACCTAAGTAAGCTAGGTGCGATTGCCATTAAAGCAACAACAGTTGAAACAAGGTTTGGAAATCCAACACCTAGAGTTGCTGAAACATCTAGTGGAATGTTGAATGCAATTGGATTACAAAATCCAGGCCTTGAAAAAGTTATCGAAAATGAACTTGTTTGGCTTGAAAAATATGATGTTCCAATTGTAGCAAATGTTGCAGGAACAAAGACTGAAGATTATATTGAAGTCGCAGAAAAAATATCGAAATCTAAGAATGTCCATGCTTTAGAATTAAACATATCTTGTCCTAATGTGAAAGAAGGCGGGATAACTTTTGGTACAAATCCAAAAGTGGCAAGTGAACTAACGAAACTTGTCAAGGAAGTATCTGAAGTTCCTGTTTACGTAAAGCTATCACCAAATGTAACAGATATCGTTGAAATGGCAGTAGCTGTAGAAGAAGCTGGCGCGGACGGACTATCAATGATTAACACTTTACTTGGAATGCGTATTGATTTAAAGAAACGCAAACCTATTTTAGCAAATGGTGCTGGTGGACTTTCTGGTCCTGCGATCAAACCGGTAGCAATTAGAATGATCCATCAAGTAAGTCAAGCCGTATCGATCCCAATTATTGGAATGGGTGGAATTACAACGGCAGAGGACGTTATTGAATTTTTCTTAGCAGGTGCAAGTTGTGTTGCAGTAGGGACTGCTAATTTCGTTGATCCATTTGTATGTCCAACGATCATCGAAGATTTACCGCGCGCTCTTGATGAGTTAGGAGTAGATCATATTTCAGAATTAATAGGGGGCAGTTGGAAATGAACATAAACAAAAATCCAATCATCATAGCCCTAGATTATTCAGAAGAATATCAAGTTTGGGAATTAATTGATAAATTTGACGACGAACAACTATTTTTGAAGGTAGGTATGGAGCTTTACTATAGTTGTGGAAATAATTTGCTTCATAAATTAAAAGATAAAGGCCATAATATCTTTTTAGATTTAAAACTTCATGATATTCCAAATACAGTTGGTAAAGCAATGAAATCACTTGCGCGCCTTGACGTTGACATTGTTAATGTTCACGCTGCAGGTGGATGTTTGATGATGGAACGAGCTCTTGAAGGGTTAATAGCAGGGACTGTTAGTGGCAAAGAACGCCCGATATGTATAGCTGTGACACAACTTACGAGTACAAGCCAAGAAGTAATGCGAGAGCAGCTAAAAATAAACGGTAACATTGAAGACGTTGTCGTTCATTATGCAAAACTAGCAAATGAGAGTGGTCTTGATGGCGTCGTATCTTCGCCTCTAGAAGTACCTTTAGTAAAAGAATCTTGTGGAACTTCCTTCCTTACTGTTACACCTGGAATCAGAATGATTGGTGACTCTAAAGATGATCAACAAAGAATTACGACACCAAAACAAGCCAAAAGTTTAGGAAGCGACTTTATAGTTGTTGGTAGAAGTATTACAGCAAGTAAAAATCCACTAGAAGCTTACCTTAAAATTAAAAATGAATGGAATGATATAAGTGAAACGACAATTAGCTAATCATTTACTACAAATCGAAGCAGTGCATCTTCGTCCAAATGATCCATTTACATGGACATCAGGGATAAAATCACCAATTTATTGTGACAATCGTTTAACTCTTTCTTATCCATTAGTACGTAGAAAGATTGCTATTGGATTAGAAGAATTAATCACTAAGCATTTTCCTTCAGTTGATGTGGTAGCAGGTACCGCGACAGCAGGAATTCCGCATGCTGCTTGGGTAAGTGAAAATTTAAATTTACCTATGGTATATGTACGTGGTAAAGCAAAAGAGCATGGGAAAGGAAATCAAATTGAAGGTCTTGTAAAGCCAGGACAAAACGTCGTAATTGTGGAAGATTTAATTTCTACAGGTGGAAGCGTCATAACAACGAAAGAAGCCTTACTTGAAGCTGGTGTAAATGTCCTTGGAGTTGTAGCCATTTTTACATATGGGTTAGAAAAAGGAAATAAACAGTTAGAAGATGCAGAGTTAGAGTATTATACGATAACCGATTATTCTACTTTAATAGAAGTAGCAAATGAACAAAAAATGATTACGGATACCGATTTAGAAAAATTAAAAAAATGGCGTAACAATCCAGCTACCTTAGATTGGATGGCTTAAAGTAATTAAAACGCTTGTGTTATTACACGCAAGCGTTTTTTTACATTATCAGAATTTATAAATTTCTAACTTGGAAACTGTCTAGCGCAAGCAGCCTACGAGCTCGGTCACTTCAGTCAAGTTACTGACTTCAATGTCTTCTTGGATTACTTCTTGAATATGCTCCATGCTACTTTGCTCCTGCGATTACTCGTCGCACGGAAAACAATTGCTCTTGAGCAAACGGAGTGGCACAGGAGCAGCTGCTCGTGACCAAGGCGCTTGCGCTTTACTTATTTAAGAAACTGCATATTTTTCAAGTTAGATCTCGTGACAAAGCCTACATGATTATTATTTTCTTAAGTTCCTAACAAGCTCTTCGTCCGGAGTAACATAAAGTGTTGTTTGATTGTCGTAAATAACATATCCTGGTCTTGAGCCACTCGGTTTTTTCACGTGTTTTATAAGTGTATAATCAACAGGTACCGAGCTTGATTGACGTGCTTTACTGAAGTAGGCTGCTATTGTCGCGGCTTCTATTAATGTCCTTTCATCAATTTGATTACTTTTAATCACCACATGAGATCCAGGAATATCCTTTGTATGTAACCACGTTTCGTCACGTCTTGCTAATTTGTTTTTTAAATATTCGTTTTGCTTATTATTTTTTCCAACTAAAATATCTAATCCGGATGAGGACTTATATTCTTCTAAATTCGGTTTAGTTTCTTTCTGTTTTTTGGTTTGTTTCTTGTTTCGATTGCGCAGATAACCGCCTTCAACAAGCTCCTCGCGTATTTCAGCAATATCTTTAGGGGCTGCTGTTTCCATTTGACTCAAAATTTCTTCTAAGTAAATGAGTTCATCATTTGCTTTATTAATTTGTTCTTGCACTATATCTAAAGAGTTTTTAGCTTTATTATACTTTTTAAAATAACTTTGAGCATTTTCAGAAGGATTTTTTCTTGGATCAAGGGTAATCATAATTGATTTTCCTTCTTCATCATAGAAATCAATCACTTCTATATGTTTCTCACCCTTTTTTATTTCATGTAAGTAAGCAGTTAAAAGTTCACCAAATTTGCGGTATTTTGCTGCATCTTCTGCATTCTTTAATGTTAGCTGAAGCTTTTTTATTTTTGTTTTATTTTTTTGGTATTCATTTTTAAGAAACCGCTCTAAGTCATTTGCTTGCTGGTGGACTCGATCTCGTTCTGCTTTTCCAAAGTAAAACCTGGTGAGCATCTCGCTAACAGACGTAAACGTTTGATTCGTTCCATTTAAGTGTGTTAAGGGGATAATTGAAAAATATTCCTTTTTCTCGGTAACAGTTATTTGTGGCTCGAATTTATTATTTTTTAGTACATCTATTACCTCAAAGAAAGTTTTCGTTAGAGTTTCTCGATTTACTAGTCCTGCTGAATATATGATTTCGGTTGCTATTTGTGGAGACAATCCTGAAAACTGTTTCACAATCTGAGTGTCTATTTTACCAACATTAAAATCTATTTTTTTAATAAATGTGTTTTCATCAATTTCCATCGGGTTCAACTTTTCTTGCTCTGGTGGAAGTTTATATGTATGTCCTGGTAAAATGGTTCGATAACTATTTATCCCAGGTGATAAATGTTTAATACTATCCAATATTTTGTCGTCTGTTTCATCTAATAATACGATATTGCTGTGACGCCCCATAATCTCAACCATTAACTTTTTATAAGTTATATCTCCTAGTTCGTTTCGAGCTCTAATTTTAATAGTGATAATTCTTTCTAAATCTAATTGTTTTATTTCCTCAATTATTCCACCCTCTAAATGTTTTCGTAATAACATACAAAACATTGGTGGTTGAGAAGGGTTATCAAGCTTTTCATTTGTTAAATGTAATCGTGCAAAACTCGGATTTGCAGAAATAAGTAATTGTTTTGTTGAGCCTTTTGCCCGAACTGTAAAGACTAATTCTGTTTTATAAGGTTGATATATTTTAGTTATTTTTCCAGTAAGTAAAGTATTATTTAGTTCTTTTACCACTGCATGTACAATTGTTCCGTCAAATGACATTATATTCACTCCATTACTACCTTAATTTTACGAATGCCACACTTTTTTATATAGGTTCACTTAACAGTATAGCATTTTTTTGGACTTGCCTGAATAAAGATAGTTTGAAGGACAAGTCAGACGTTAAATGAAACAGATGTGGGGTGATGTATGTGAAGTGGTATGATCGCGAAATTAAAGACATTGAAAAAATGACACGGTCAGAATTTTCTAGTGGATTATCACAAAGGGAGGCGGATAAAAGGCTAAAACAATTTGGGTATAACAAACTGGATGAAGGTGAAAGTATACCGGCTTTATTCCTGTTTTTATCCCAATTTAAAGATTTCATGGTCATTGTTTTATTGGTAGCGACTTTAATATCTGGGTTACTAGGTGAATATATTGATGCCATTACAATTATTGTCATTGTCCTTTTAAATGGAGTCTTAGGCTTTATTCAAGAAAGAAAAGCAGAGAAGTCGTTAGCTGCCTTAAAAGAACTCTCTGCTCCCCAAATGACTGTACTTAGAGATGGGCAATGGACGAAAATTCCTTCTAGTGATGTTGTTGTTGGTGACATCGTTAAAATTATTAGTGGGGACCGAGTCGGAGCTGATATTCGAATTATCCAATCCAAAGGACTTAGAGTGGAAGAATCAGCACTGACAGGCGAATCAGTTCCGGTACAAAAAACAGAAGTTGTCCTTTCTGGGGAGGATCTTTCAATAGGTGATCAAGAAAACATGGCATTTATGGGGACAATGGTCACACAAGGAAATGGAACTGGAGTAATTGTTGCTACTGGAATGAAAACAGAAATGGGAAAAATTGCCCATCTTTTACAATCTGCAGAAACGATGGTAACCCCTTTACAACGTAAACTTGAACAACTAGGAAAAATTTTGATTTTTGTTGCCCTCATACTGACAGCTTTAGTAGTTGTCATTGGGGTTTACCAAGGTCAAGATGCTTATACGATGTTTCTAGCGGGGGTTTCTCTCGCGGTAGCTGCCATACCTGAAGGTTTACCTGCAATTGTTACCGTTGCACTGGCATTAGGTGTACAACGAATGATAAAGCGAAAAGCAATTGTCAGAAAATTACCCGCAGTAGAAACATTAGGTTGCGCCTCAGTGATTTGTTCTGACAAAACAGGTACGTTAACACAAAATAAAATGACAGTTACAAAATTATGGTCGGGTGGAAAAACATGGAGTGTCTCTGGTACGGGGTATATTCCTAAGGGTGATTTCTTCCTTAATGAAAAAAAGTTAAATGTAGAAATGGAAAAAACTTTATACCAATTGTTAACATTTGGAGCTTTATGTAACAATGCAAAGGTTATCACAAAAGAAGTAAAAGAAGGATTACTTTCCAAGCCCAAAAAGGAATATACAATTGATGGAGATCCAACTGAAGGAGCGTTAGCTGTTTGTGCTAACAAAGCTGGGATTGATAGAGAGTCTTTAGTAAAAGAATACGATATTATTGAAGAGTTTCCGTTTGAATCAACTCGAAAAATGATGAGTGTCGTTGTTGAAAGAAGAAGAGATGGTAAACGTTTTGTTGTAACAAAGGGTGCCCCTGACGTCTTACTCCGTAGAAGTGAGCATATTTTATGGGATGAAAGACGACAAACTTTAACTACTGACAAAGAAACTGCAGTTGTCAGTGCAATTGATAATCTTGCATCCCAAGCACTACGCACGATTGCCATTGCTTTTAAAGAGATTGAAAGAACTACTCCTCTTAACTCAGAAGGTGTAGTTGAAAGTAAATTAACGTTCATTGGTCTTGAAGGTATGATTGATCCTCCTAGACCTGAAGTGAGAAATTCTATTATTGAATGTCGACAGGCAGGAATTAAGACCATTATGATTACAGGCGATCATTTAATTACAGCTAGGGCTATTGCAGAGCAATTAAACATATTACCTAGTCACGGTAAAATTATGGACGGGAATACGTTGGCAAAAATGAGTGTAAAAGATTTAGAGGAAGTCGTTGAAGATATTTATGTTTATGCACGTGTATCTCCAGAACATAAACTTAAAATAGTGAAAGCACTTCAGGCTAAAGGACTTATTGTTGCAATGACAGGTGATGGTGTTAACGATGCTCCAGCAATAAAAGCTGCGAATATTGGGGTTGCTATGGGGATAACAGGGACTGATGTTGCAAAAGAGGCATCATCACTTGTCCTTAGCGATGATAACTTTGCGACAATTAAAGCGGCAATAAAAGAAGGAAGAAATATTTATGACAATATTCGTAAATTTATTCGCTATATGCTCGCATCTAATGTTGGTGAGATATTAGTTATGCTATTTGCAATGTTGCTCGGTATGCCGTTACCTTTAGTTGCTATCCAAATTTTATGGATCAATTTAGTTACCGATGGTTTACCAGCGATGGCATTAGGGCTTGATCAAGCAGAGGGCGATGTAATGAAGCGTAAACCACGTCATCCAATGGAGAGTGTCTTTGCTAGAGGGTTAGCATGGAAAATTGTAAGCCGTGGTTTTATGATTGGAATTGTTACAATTATTGCATTTTGGTTAACGTTAACTGCGAACCCACAAGAACTAATAAAAGCTCAAACTGTAGCTTTTGCAACGTTAGTAATGGCGCAACTCATTCATGTTTTCGATTGTCGAAGTGAGCACTCTGTGTTTCATCGAAATCCATTCCAAAATATATATTTAGTATTAGCGGTGTTATCTTCGCTTTTGTTAATGTTAGGTGTCATGTACTTCCCACCTTTACAACCTGTATTTCATACCGTTGGTTTAGGGGTACGTGAATGGTTGCTGGTCATAGGGCTTGCATCTATTCCAACCATTGCATTAGCGGGGTTTCACATATTTAAGAGAAAATAAATGAATTAATGAATACCATCATCATTGCTTAATCTGACCACAATGATGTAAGATCTAGTTTCGTTTCATCATTTGTAGCTCGATATAGATTAATCCCACTCTTTAGGTGTGGGATTAACTGCCCAATAGGTCCCGATATACAATAACTTTAATCAGTGAAGATGATTAGTTATTTCCTGTAGTATAAGTTAAGCTAACAATTAGTAGGAGATGAAGGAACCCCCATTAAGTTCAGCTTTACGCAGTTCGTTTTTGGTAATATGAAATTCACTTAATTAAAAAGAGGCTAATTTGATGTGTTCCTAACTATAGTAGTAAAATAAAGTTGGACCATTAAATAAGCCTCTTTATTTTGTTTCTTTCTCCGATCTATATCCACAAGTATTTTTGTAGCAAAAACTATAATTTTTAAAAAATATTCTAACTATAATAAAAAATTAACGTTCATGTTGTTTCTGTTTTCTATTCTTGTTGATAATGGTAAAATTGGTTAGAATAGAGAAGTGGATGTGATAGATATGATAGTAAGTATGACTGGATATGGTCAAGCATTTATTGAAAAAGAAAATTATCGAATTAACGTAGAAATGAAATCAGTAAATCATCGGTTTTCAGAGGTAACAATACGAATGCCACGCCAATTCCTTTTTTTGGAAGATCGATTAAAGAAGCAAGTAAATCAATTTGTTCAGCGAGGTAAAGTCGATGTGTTCCTAACAATTGAAGGGGATGGATTAGTTCAACGAACGCTGCAAGTTGATTGGAATTTGATAGCTGATTTTCATGAAGTTTTTGAAACAGCAGAAAAAAAATTAGGTTTCAAACAGGATTTTAATTTGGAAAAAATTATTATTCACCCTGATGTCGTAACAGTGATAGAAAAAGAAAATCAATCGGACACTCTTGTTGATGATATTATTACTACATGTGAGAAAGCAGTTTTGGAATTACTTAAAATGCGTCAAAAAGAAGGAGAAAGTCTTTGTAATGATTTGAAATCAAGACTTGAGAAACTTCATAACTTAACTGACGATGTTGCAACAAGTGCTCCTAAAGTAATTGAGACATATCACGAGAGGTTATTAAAAAGAGTAGATGAGTTTTTAACTGGTAAACTAGAAATTGAAGAGGCGCGGATTCTAACAGAAGTTGCGATTTATGCCGATAAAGCAAATGTTGATGAAGAACTAATTAGGTTGAAAAGCCATCTAGATCAGTTCTTATTCATTATTGAGCAAAATAAAGGAATTGCAGTAGGTAGGAAGTTAGATTTTCTTGTTCAAGAAATGAATCGGGAAGCAAATACAATAGGTTCAAAATCTAATGATATACATATTAACAAACAAGTGGTAGAGTTAAAGGCGGAGCTCGAAAAAATCAAAGAACAAGTCCAAAATATTGAATAATTACATAATTAATATTATTAGAAAGAAAAAGGTGTTAAAATGACCAAAGTTCTGGTTATAATATAAAGATGGGCAGGGGAAAACAATGAACATTAAACTTATAAATATTGGTTTTGGTAATATTGTTTCAGCAAATCGGATTATTTCAATTGTGAGTCCAGAATCAGCTCCAATTAAAAGAATTATTCAAGAAGCTAGGGAGCGAAACATGTTGATTGACGCTACATATGGAAGAAGAACGAGAGCTGTAATTATTGCTGATAGTGATCATGTTATTTTATCTGCTGTTCAACCGGAAACGGTAGCACAACGTTTATCTAATAAAGATGATTTATCAGAAGACTAAAGGAAATAATATCACCAATCCAATTCCGGCTAAAGTATAATTAGCTGGAGTTTTCTAGTACTATAAATACATACGTATTTGAGATAGTATAAGTAACTTGGCATATACAAAATTTATTATGCAAAGTTTAATCCTATGGATTGATTATGGAGGTAATAATGAAAAAGGAAAGAGGTTTATTAATCGTTCTTTCTGGACCATCTGGTGTAGGGAAAGGTACGGTATGTGCAGCACTTAGGAAACAAGATACAGATATTTTGTATTCAGTTTCTGCAACGACTCGCTCTCCAAGAGAAGGAGAAGTTAATGGGGTTAATTATTTTTTTAAAACGAAAGAACAATTTAAGGAAATGATAGAGAAGGATCAACTTCTTGAATGGGCGGAATATGTTGGTAATTTTTATGGAACACCTGTAGATTATGTTGAAAAAACCTTAAGTGAAGGAAAAGATATTATTCTTGAAATTGAGGTACAGGGTGCATTAAAAGTTAGAGAAAAATTTCCAGAAGGATTATTTATCTTCTTGATGCCACCTAGCTTGGCTGAGTTACGAAATCGAATTGTTAGCCGTGGAACTGAAACAGAAGATCTTATTAACAATCGTATGACAGTTGCTAAAGATGAAATAGAAATGATGAATAAGTATGATTATGTTGTTGAAAATGACGAAGTTCATCTAGCGGTTGACAGAATTAAAGCGATTGTAATTGCTGAACATTGTAGGAAAGACCGCTTAATAGAAAAATATAAACAATTAGTGGAGGCTGAGTAAATGTTATACCCTTCAATTGATAATTTATTAACAAAACTTGATTCGAAATATACGTTAGTGACTGTTTCGTCAAGACGTGCACGATACCTTCGTGAATCAAATGAAAGAGACTTAAAGGTTGATAAGCCTCAGTCACATAAACAGGTTGGTAAAGCACTTGAAGAAATTTCTGCAGGGCAACTTACGTTCAAACGTCGGGAAGAGTAGAAAATGCAAAAGGGGATGACTCAAAAAGTGTTTGCCCCCCTATGAACAATTATTTAGAGAATTTAACCTTACATCAAAGGTTTTTCACTAGTTTATAATGGGGGTGTGACTGATCTAGTATGAGTCACCCTCTTTTTTGTGTTTTTTTAAGAAAGTATAGTTAATGGATTTCATCATTCATTATTCTTGCCACTAAGATGCTAAACCTAGTTACGCTGAATCGTTCGTAACTAAATTTAGATTTATACGAGTCGGTATTGGTAAATATGAAATGCACTTAAATTTTTTTCTGTTTGGAAAGTTGTCGAGTGAACAAGGCGCTATCAGTTTTCTAATTTTCAAGACACTGGAGGAGTTTCATATGCTAAAGGGGAAAAAGGTTTTATTATGTTTGGCTGGCGGAGTCGCTGTTTATAAAGCATGTGCGCTTACGAGTAAATTAACACAAGCTGGTGCTAGTGTTAAAGTGGTTATGACAGAAGGTGCAACAAAATTTGTAACACCACTAACCTTCCAAGCGCTTTCAAGAGACAATGTATATGTTGATACCTTCGAAGAAAAAGATCCAACAAAAATAACCCATATAGATATTGCTGATTGGCCAGATGTTGTTGTTGTGGCACCAGCTACTGCCAATATTATTGGAAAAGCTGCCAATGGTATAGCGGATGATCTAGTTTCAACAATGTTACTCGCTACCTCTGCACCTATTTTTATCGCACCTGCTATGAATGTTCATATGTACGAGCATCCGGCAGTTATTGCTAATATCGATAAATTAAAATTATTTGGCTATCAAATATTAGAGCCAGGTGAAGGTTATTTAGCATGTGGATATATTGGAAAAGGGCGACTGATGGAACCGGACGATATCTTTAAACATCTTGAAGAGTTCTTTCAACCGTCATCATCCAAATTAAAAGGTAAAACAGTATTAGTTACAGCTGGACCTACTCAAGAAAAACTTGATCCAGTACGCTATTTTACGAACCACTCATCTGGAAAAATGGGTTATGCTATAGCTGAGCAAGCGATAAAAAGAGGGGCAAATGTTATATTAATTTCTGGTCCTACTAATATAAATCCGCCAATTGGTGCTCAACTTGAGAACGTAACATCAGCAAAAGATATGTTTGAAAAAGTAATCGAGTGTTTTGATTTTGCTGATGTCGTTATCAAAACAGCAGCTGTTGCTGATTATCGACCAAAGTTAGTACACGAACAAAAAATAAAAAAACGCCCGAATGATTGGTCTATTGAAATGGAAAGAACGACAGATATATTAAAAACGTTAGGTGAAAGAAAAGAAAAACAACTATTAGTCGGATTTGCTGCTGAAAGTGAACAACTAGAGGAATATGCCAAAGATAAATTAGAGAGAAAAAATTTAGATATGATTGTTACTAATAGTATTGTTCAACCGGGAGCTGGGTTTCAAGCTGATACAAATATTGTAACGATATTTAATAAGAATGGGACAAGACTTGATTTGCCACTGATGTCTAAGCATGAAGTCGCTAATTATTTGTTAAATGAAGTGGAAGAAATAATAAAGGATTCCGAAAAATGATTGTACAAGTCGTCGTTGATGTTCCGACTGGCGGTACCGATCGTCTTTTTGACTACAAAGTTCCTGTTCACTTACTCCCAATGATAGAAATTGGGATGAGAGTTATTGTTCCATTCGGACCGAGAAAAGTTCAAGGATTTGTAATTTCAACGTCCGAAGAAACGGAACTGGAAAATGTTAAGGAAGTTGAAGAAATACTAGATGTTACTCCTGTTTTAACTAATGAACTACTTCAGTTGGGAGAGTGGTTAACGAACAGTGCGATCTGTTTTAAAATAACTGCTTATCAAGCAATGCTCCCAGCTGCATTACGTGCTAAGTATAAAAAGGAAATAAAACTTGTTGATCAAAATAGAATACTTGAAATACCAGAAGAGCTACGTGTTTGGTTTGAACATCGAGACGTTGTTGATTGGGAAGAGTTTAAATTAAATCACATTAACTTAATGCCATTAATAAAAAGAGCAATTTCAATGGGAGTTTTAGAAGCTGTTTACGTTGTAAAGGATAAGGTTACTCATAAAAAAGTGAAGGTTGTTGAACCTCTTTGTCGCGAAGATCTCTCTATTCAGTTAATGCAACTAGGAAACCGAGCAGCAAAGCAAAAAGAAGTGATTGAATATTTTATTAAGTTTCCAACAGCCGTACCTATAACAGAACTTATCGAGCAAGCAGAAACTACACGAGGCACAATTAAAGCGTTAATTGAGAAAAACGTGTTAGTAGAAAAAGAAATAGAGGTCTCCCGTGATCCTTATGCTAATCGTTCATTTAAGAGAACAAATCCATTACCATTGACAAGAAATCAAAAAAAGGTGATTGAGCCAATTTATCATATGATAGAAAACAAAAAACATGAAACGTTTTTAATTCACGGGGTAACTGGTAGTGGGAAAACTGAAATTTATTTACAATCCATTTCTAAAGTAATAGGGCAGGAGAAAGAAGCGATTGTACTTGTTCCAGAAATTTCACTTACACCGCAAATGGTTCAACGTTTTAAAGAACGTTTTGGTTCTTTAGTTGCTGTTTTACATAGTGGTCTTTCCGTGGGAGAAAAGTATGACGAATGGCGCAA
Organism: Anaerobacillus alkalilacustris; assembly: GCF_001866005.1. Classification (GTDB taxonomy): domain Bacteria; phylum Bacillota; class Bacilli; order Bacillales; family Anaerobacillaceae; genus Anaerobacillus; species Anaerobacillus alkalilacustris. Next base: position 264,146 of record NZ_MLQR01000029.1, on the reverse strand, counting down.
AATTCATAATGGTAGTGTTAAGGTTGTAGTTGGTGCTAGATCTGCAGTATTTGCTCCATTTAAAAATATCGGAATAATCATTATTGATGAAGAACATGAAGCGACGTATAAGCAAGAAGAGAACCCTCGCTATCATGCTAGGGATGTTGCGATACAGCGTGCTAGTTATTATAAGTGCCCATTAATTTTAGGAAGTGCCACACCTTCTTTAGAGACGTATGCTCGTGCAAAGAAAGGTGTATACAAGTTATTATCGATGCTAGAGCGTGTTAACGATGTTACATTACCAACAGTGGAAATAGTAGATATGAGAGAAGAGCTTAAAAGCGGTAATCGTTCCATGTTTTCAAAACAGCTTTTTGATAAACTGACTGATCGCCTTTCTCGAGGTGAACAGAGTGTATTATTTTTAAACCGTCGAGGGTATTCAACATTTGTAATGTGTCGAGACTGTGGATACGTAGCTGAATGCCCACATTGTGATATTTCATTAACTTATCATCAAACAAGCCGACTATTAAAATGTCATTACTGTGGTCATCAAGAGAATATGCCCAAAACATGTAGTAGTTGTAATAGTGAGCATATTCGTTTTTTTGGATCAGGAACTCAAAAGGTAGAGGAAGAAATTACGAAGGTTTTACCAGGAGCAAGGGTTATTAGAATGGATGTGGATACGACAAGAAAAAAAGGTGCACATGAAAAACTACTAACAGCATTTGACCAAGGGAAGGCTGATATATTACTGGGTACACAAATGATTGCTAAAGGATTAGATTTCCCAAATATTACGCTAGTTGGAGTGTTAGCTGCAGACTCAATGCTTCACCTTCCTGATTTTCGAGCTAGTGAACGAACGTTTCAGCTTTTAACTCAAGTAAGTGGTCGAGCTGGTCGACACAAACTTCCTGGAGAAGTAGTTATACAAACTTATACACCAGAGCATTACAGTATAGATTTAGTACGTCAGCATGACTATTTAGCCTTTTTTGAAAGAGAGATGAGTGTTAGAAAGCTACAAAATTATCCACCCTATTATTTTATTACAATTGTTCAAGTGTCACACCCTGAGATCATGAAGGTCATTGAAGTAACTGAAAAGATTGGATCCTTTCTAAGAAGGTCGTTATCTGATAAAGCTATTGTCTTAGGGCCTGTAGCTAGTCCAATTGCTAGGATAAAAGATAGATATCGCTATCAATGCATGATAAAATACAAAAATGAACCGACACTATTAGCTGTTTTAAAGGAAATAAATGAAAATTATAAACGAGAAATTCAACAAGGAGTTTTACAGGTTTCAATAGATATGAATCCTTATGTTCTGATGTAACTTACAATTAATTACTATAATAATAAAGAGGTGTTTATATGCGTGTAGTTTTTATGGGAACTCCTGACTTTTCAGTTCCTGTATTAAGACGTTTAATAGAAGATGAATACAACATAGTTGGAGTTGTGACACAACCAGATCGACCGAAAGGCAGAAAAAAAGAATTAACGCCACCACCAATAAAAGTTGAAGCAGTAAGACACGATTTAAAAATTGTTCAACCAGAGAATTTAAAGCGGTCAGAAGATTTACAGCAGGTGCTTGATTTAGAGCCCGACTTAATTGTCACAGCTGCCTTTGGGCAAATATTACCAAAAGCACTTCTTGATAAACCGAAGTTTGGCTGTATTAATGTCCACGCCTCCCTTTTGCCAGAATATCGTGGTGGTGCTCCAATTCACCAATCAATTATTGATGGAAAAAAGGAAACAGGGATTACAATTATGTATATGGTAGAAAAATTAGATGCTGGTGATATTCTTACCCAAGCAAAGGTTGAAATTTTAGAAGAAGATCATGTGGGTACATTACATAATAAATTAAGTGTGATAGGATCAGAGCTCTTGTCTCGGACAATCCCTGACCTAATAGAAGGTAGACTTAATCCTATTAGACAGGATGACGCTAAGGCAAGTTTCGCTCCTAATATTAGTCGAGATAAAGAAAAAATTAATTGGGAAAAAAGCGGAGTAGATATTTACAATCAGATCCGTGGTCTACATCCATGGCCTGTTGCCTACACTTTACTTTATAACCAACCTTTAAAGCTATGGTGGTCAATGAAAGTTCCTTCAAAAAAACAAGCTGATCCAGGAGTTATAGTAGCTATTGAAGAAGATGGTTTTGTTGTAAGTACCGGGGACGAAACTTATATTAAAGTAACAGAGCTACAGCCTTCTGGTAAAAAACGAATGAGTGCTGAGCAGTTCTTACGTGGTGCGGGAAGTAATTTAACTGTTGGAACTAAGTTAGGAGAATAATTAATGAAAAAAAAAGTTCGTGAAGTTGGCCTCGAAATCCTACTTCAAATTGAAAAAAATCAAGCATATTCTAACCTTCTCTTAAATCAATCTATTAAAAAAGAAAAATTAAACGAGAAGGACGTGGGTTTACTAACTGAGATCGTTTACGGTACAATTCAGCGAAAGAATACGTTAGATTTTTTCTTAAGTCAATTTGTTAAAGGCCGTTTACACAAATTAGATCAGTGGGTACTTGTTCTGTTACGTTTATCAATATACCAACTTGTTTACTTAGATCGTGTTCCTGAACGGGCTGTTGTCCATGAAGCAGTTGAAATAGCTAAGAAAAAAGGTCATAAAGGAATTTCGGCAATGGTTAATGGTACCTTAAGATCGTTTCTAAGAGAAGGTAAACCGACTTTTAATAACATAATAAATCCAATTGAAAAAATGGCTATAGAATTAAGTCATCCAGCATGGCTTATTGAAAGATGGGTTGAGCAATTCGGGACAGAAAAAACAAAAAATATTTGTGAAGTAAGTGTAGTTCCACCCTCAGTTTCGGCTCGTGTTAATAAGGTTAAGAATGCCGATATTGATGCTGTGATTCAACTTCTAGCTAATGAAGGTGTCCTTGCAGAACGAGGAGATTTATCAGAAGATGCCATAAAAGTTGTGAAAGGTTCACTTCCGAATACAAAGTTGTATAAAGAAGGCTTTTTAACTATTCAGGATGAGAGTTCAATGCTTGTAGCAAGAGCATTAGATCCAAAACCTGGCATGAAGGTACTAGACAGCTGTGCTGCCCCTGGTGGAAAAACAACACATATAGCAGAACGGATGAATAATGAAGGTGATGTATATGCGTTAGATCTTCATCAACATAAAGTGAAACTTATTGATGAACAAGCTAATAGACTCCACCTTACTTCCATAACTACAAAAGCAACCGATAGCAGAAATGCTGGACAAATATTTGAAAAAGAAAGTTTTGATTATATTTTAGTAGATGCTCCATGTACAGGGTTCGGTGTTATTAGAAGAAAACCTGATATAAAATGGCAAAAAAAAGTAGAAGATATAGAGAAAATAACAACTATTCAAAAAGCAATTTTAGATGCAGTTGCACCCCTTTTGAAAAAAGGGGGAAGATTAGTCTACAGTACTTGTACAATTGATACCGTTGAAAATGAAGAAGTAGTTAAGAGTTTTCTTGAAGGGCATCATGAATTTCATTTAGATAGAACATTAATGAATCGTTTACCTAAAAAAGCTCAAAGATTTTGTAAAGATGGGATGGTTCAATTATTGCCATCGGATTTTCAAACAGACGGCTTCTTCATCGCAAGTCTTATAAAAAATCAACCATAAAGGTGTGTCGAGCATGATTGAAACAGAAACAGAAAAGCCATCAATTTTTAGTTTGCAGTTTAGTACATTAGAAGCCTGGCTAAAGGATCATAAAGAGCCAAAGTTTCGAGCAGGCCAAATTTTTGATTGGCTTTATAAAAAAAGAGTTACATCTTTTGATGAAATGACAAATTTGTCGAAGGATTTACGCGAAAGTTTGTCGAATGATTTTAGATTAACAACTTTAAGAACACTGACAAAACAAGAATCAAAGGATGGAACCATTAAATTTTTATTTGAATTAAGTGACGGCTATTCTATCGAGACAGTTGTAATGCGCCATGAATACGGCAATAGTGTTTGTGTTACAACGCAAGTAGGATGTCGTATTGGTTGCACGTTTTGTGCTTCAACTCTAGGTGGATTAAAACGTAACTTAGAAGCTGGTGAAATTGTAGCTCAAGTCTTACAAGCGCAACGTTCTTTAGATGAAGTTGGTGAACGCGTTAGTTCTGTTGTTGTTATGGGTATTGGTGAACCTTTCGATAATTACGATCCATTAGTAAGTTTTTTAAAGACAATTAATGATGATAAGGGCTTAAATATCGGAGCAAGACATATTACCGTATCAACAAGTGGAATTATTCCCAAAATATACGATTTTGCTAATGAAAAGTTACAAATTAATTTTGCGATATCACTTCATGCACCAAATACAGAGATAAGAAGTAAATTAATGCCAATCAATAAAGCTTACTCACTAGATAAACTAATGGAAGCCGTTCACTATTATACAGAAAAGACTGGTCGAAGAGTTACATTTGAATATGGATTATTTGGTGGAGTGAATGATAAAGAGGAGCATGCCGAACAGCTAGCAGATTTAATAAAACGTTTAAAGTGTCATGTGAATTTAATACCCGTTAATGATGTTGTCGAAAGGAACTTTGTTCGTACTTCAAGAAATCAGATTTTTAAATTTGAAAAAATCTTAAAAAATCATGGGGTTAATGTTACGATCCGTAGAGAACAGGGACACGATATCGATGCTGCTTGTGGTCAGTTAAGAGCAAAGGAACGCAAAGAAGAAACGAGGGGATAAAAGAATGGATGTAGCGTTTAAATCAGATGTAGGACAAATTAGATCTCACAATGAGGACAATGGGGGCTTTAGTAAAAATAAGGATGGATTACTACTGGTTATTGTCGCTGATGGTATGGGTGGACATCAGGCTGGTGACGTAGCAAGTCTGATGACCATTGAAAAATTATTAGGAAAATGGCGTGAGACTAGTGAGTTAGAGACACCTACAAGTATTGAAAATTGGTTAGATGAAGCTATTTCCGATGTTAATGAACAAGTTTATAAACATTCAACTGAAAATCCCCAGTGTCAAGGAATGGGTACAACCCTTGTGGCTGTTGTCTGTTCTGATCAATTTATTACATATGCTCACATAGGGGATAGTCGGGCTTATTTAATGAATGGTGAAACTCTTACACAAAAAACGGAAGATCATTCATTAGTCAATGAACTTGTTCGTTCAGGACAAATTACTGAAGTTGAGGCAGAAAACCATCCTCGTCGTAATGTGCTTCTTAGGGCATTAGGTACCGAAAAAACTATAAAAATAGATATTGAGACCATTAATTGGGACAAGGGTAGTTACATCCTTTTGTGTTCTGATGGACTTTCAAATAAAGTGAAGGATGAAGAAATCTTTCAAGTAATCCAAAAAGATATGTCTCTTGATGCAAAGATTTCAGAATTAATCTCCTTAGCGAATCAACGGGGTGGCGAGGACAACATTACGATAGCAATTGCTTATCATGATAATGAAGTAACTCATGGTGATGTCCATGAAAGGTAGAAGAATCAATGACCGTTATCAGATTTTAGAAACAATTGGTGGCGGCGGAATGGCAAATGTGTACAAGGCACACGATGTTATTCTTAATAGAGTAGTGGCTGTAAAGGTTTTACGTCCACAATTTTCAGATGATGATGAATTTATTCGAAGGTTTAGAAGAGAAGCACAAGCAGCTACAAGTCTTTCACATCCGAATGTTGTGAATATTTACGACGTAGGTGAAGAAGATGACTTATATTATATTGTGATGGAATACGTAGAAGGTTTAACGTTGAAACAGCTTATTCAACAACGTGGCGCATTGCCAATCGAAGAAATAGTAGATATTATGCTCCAAATTTCTTCTGCCATTTCTCATGCGCATGCAAATCATATTGTACATCGTGACATTAAGCCACACAATATTTTAATTAGTGCAAAAGGTGAAGCAAAAGTTACTGACTTCGGAATCGCTAGAGCAATGACATCTGCTACCATCACCCATACTAATTCGGTGATGGGTTCAGTACACTATTTATCACCCGAACAAGCAAGAGGTGGTTTAGTAAATGAAAGATCGGATATTTATTCATTAGGAATCGTGCTATATGAAATGGTGACAGGGGAAGTTCCTTTTTCAGGTGATACAGCAGTTTCGATAGCTATTAAACATTTACAAACAGAAGTACCATCACCTAGAATAATAAATCCATCATTACCACAAAGTATCGAAAATATTATTTTAAAGGCTACTGCAAAGGACCCTTTCCATCGATATAGTCAAGTAAGAGAATTAGAAGAAGACATACAAACAGCATTGGATCCACATCGTTTCAATGAAGAGAAATTTGTTATACCAAAAGATGATGATGATGTAACTAAGGCTATCCCAATATTAAAAAACGAACATTTCCATGATCAGGATTTGGATCAAACAAAAATTGTTAAACAATCTGAAAGTAAAAAATCGGATACTAAAGTAGTAAAGAAAAAGAGGAAATGGATTCCTGTTTTATTGGTTACTTTATTATTGTTATTAGGTTCTGTAATTGCTGCCTTTACCATTATACCTAGCCTCCTTCACGTTGATGAGGTTACGATTCCAGAAGAGTTAGTAGGGATGGAATATGAGGAAGTATTTCGAGAACTGACTGCCCTTGGGTTAGTAGTTGAGCGAGAAAACATCCCTCATGATGAGATTAAAGAAGGTCGTGTTGTCCGACATGACCCAGTAGCAGGACGAGTAGTGAAAATAAATACTACTATCACTGTTTTTGTAAGCGAAGGTAAGGAAAAAATAGAAATGATTGATGTAACGAGACAAAATAAAGAAGTAGCTCGCCGAACTTTAATTGAATTAGGATTTAAGGACGAAAACATATTCGAAACAAAGGAAGCAACTTCAAATTTTAATGAAAATATTGTTATTTCTCATATTCCGCAATCGGGAGTTCTTATCGTGCCTGAAGAAGCAATTATTTACTTAACCTATAGTGTCGCACCAACGATAAGACTTGATAACTTACAAGGTTATAATCGTAATGAAGTGATTGAATATTTTAGAAAGCATGGACTTTCCGGTAATTTTGATGAAGCTTATTCAGACCGCTTTCCAGTAGGAGAGGTAATGGAACAAAACCCATTAAGAGGTGAACTAGTACAAAAAGGTGATGTTATTAAGGTTGTATTTTCGCGAGGTCCAGAACCGATTCCGGAACCTGAGCTACCACCAATATCTACATTTATAGAGTTTGAAGTTCCAATTTCAGAAGAAGATCAACTTGCTGGTCTTACTTATTTTGTAACGATTACGTACGATGATTCAACTACTTCAGGTCATGTAGTATATACAGATGAACAACCGATTAATGAGCTAACATCTTTTAGGATTCCTGTTACGATTAACCCAGAAGATGTAGCGGAAGTAAAGGTAGCTATTAATGGGGAAGAATATCAAACACACACGAAAACGTATGATGAAGCAGCTGCAAACTAGTTAATTTAAAATAATTTTCTGCGTTCCGTGAGAAATGTTAGGACTTCGTTCATACTATCAGAGAGTATAATTTTATTGCTTTCTAAATAAGGAGGATTCAATGCCCGAAGGAAAGATTATTAAAGCATTAAGTGGCTTTTACTATGTTGAAAGTCAAGGTGAAGTATTTCAATGTCGTGCTCGAGGGAACTTTCGTAAGAAAAAGATAACACCATTAGTAGGTGATACAGTAAATTTTGAGGCTGAAAATTATAGCGATGGGTACATTTTGGGGCTGAAAGACCGGTTTAATGAATTAGTTCGCCCACCTATTTCTAATGTCGAGCAAGCGATTTTAGTTTTTTCGGCTATGGAGCCAAAATTTAGTACACTTCTCTTAAATCGTTTTTTAGTTCACATTGAGGCTAATGATATTGAACCAATTATTTGCATAAGTAAGATTGATTTACTTAAAAGAGAGCATCAACAAGAAATAAATCAATATATGAACGACTATCGTAAGTTGGGTTATACGGTATTGCAAACCTCTATTTTTATGGAAGAGCTAATTGAAGAAGTTAGACCATGGTTAGATGGAAAAATAAGTGTATTTGCTGGACAATCTGGTGTTGGGAAGTCGTCCTTACTAAACGCACTTAAACCTGAATTAAACCTAGAAACAAATAAAATCTCATCTCATTTAGGCAGAGGGAAACATACGACTAGACATGTAGAGTTGATTAAAATTGGAACAGGATTAGTTGCTGATACACCTGGTTTTAGTTCATTAGACTTTACAGAGATTACTTCTGAACAGTTATCAGATTGTTTTCCGGAGATGAGATCACGTGCTAGTCAATGTAAATTTAGAGGGTGTACCCATTCTACAGAGCCCAATTGTGCTGTTTTTGATGCGGTAGAGGCTGGGGAAATTGCTGATTACCGTTACAAGGATTATTTAAGTTTTTTAGAAGAGATTAAACAACAAAAGCGGAGGTACTAAAATGATTAAGATTGCACCGTCAATCCTGTCTGCAGATTTTGCAAGACTTGGAGAGGAAATTAAAGATGTAGAAAGAGGGGGGGCTGATTACATTCATGTCGATGTAATGGATGGTCATTTTGTACCAAATATTACAATTGGACCTCTTATTGTAGAAGCTATTAGACCAATTACAACGTTACCGTTAGATGTCCATTTAATGATTGAAAATCCCGATAACTATATTACGCAGTTTGCAAAAGCAGGAGCAGACATTATTACGGTCCATGTCGAGGCGTGTACTCATCTTCATAGAACAATTCACTTAATTAAAGAAAATGGAGTTAAGGCTGGTGTAGTTTTAAACCCTGCAACGCCTGTAGATACAATACAGCATATTATTGACGATGTTGATATGGTGTTACTAATGACAGTTAATCCAGGTTTTGGTGGGCAAAAGTTTATTAAACAAGTGCTACCAAAAATATATGCAGTTAGTGAAATGGCAAAGTCAAAGGGTTTATCTATTGACATCGAGGTTGATGGCGGTGTTAACTCAGAAACAGCAAAACTTTGTATAGAAGCCGGTGCAAATGTATTAGTGGCTGGATCTGCTATTTATAATGAAAAAGACCGTGCTCAAGCAATTAAAGCGATTCGAGGCTAAGTTAAATTAAGGGATAGCTTAACTAGATAACTCTAACCAAAAATTTCTTTAACTAAACGATTGCAGCTTTTATTAAGCGGTGGGGTATTTACTATTTATTGAAGGTGCAGTATAAATTCTGAAGAAATTCAAAAATTTTAGGGTTTTTCTAATATTAAGTTATCTTTTTAGTTATATTTCTCCCCGCCCTTAAGGTGCAATAAAGAACCCACCTCAAAACTTAAGAAAATGAAAAGTTTTGAGGTGGGGGGATAACTGTCCTTAAAGGTCCTATATAGAATAACTAATCATCAGAGAAACCTGATGATTAGTTATTCTTATCGTGGTATAAGTTAAACTAACAATCAGTGAATGATTGAATTCAGCTTTATTATCTTTAACCGCCCTTGCACATAAAAAGGTGATGTTATTATAGAAAGAGGTGTTTCTTTTGAAAAGACCAGTTTTACATTTGACTGAAATTGCCATGATGGCAGCTTTAGCTTTAATATTAGATTTTGTATCAATTAAAGGATTTTGGGGATATGGTGGTTCTGTCTCTCTAGCAATGGTTCCCATTTTACTAATGGCTTATCGGAGAGGACTTAGTGCAGGCTTATTAACAGGCTTTATTGTTGGATCTATACAAATGTTTTACGGTTATTTTGTTCACCCGGTACAAATTTTTCTAGATTATGCTGTGGCGTATACAGTAGTAGGGTTTGCTGGGGTATTTAGTATTTCAGTAGCTGCAAGTAAAACAAGGCGTATGGTAGCAATTATTGCTGGTGTCTTTGTCGGTTCATTTCTTCGTTTTATCTCTCATTTTATTTCAGGTGTTGTATGGTTTGGTATATATGCACCAGAAGGTATGAACGTTATTTTTTATTCAATTATTTATAACGCATCATACATGCTTCCAGTCTTTTTATTATCTTCGGTTGTCTTTATTTTACTTTCAAATACAGCGCCTAGGCTGTTACATGGAAAATAAATATGAAACGTATCCATATTGTCGCAGGGGGACCGAGTATGAGTCTCCCTTCATTGTATAAAAAGTCAAAAGATGAAATTTGGATAGGTGTAGATGGTGGCGTAGAACACCTAGTAGAGTTTGAGATCGAACCCGATTATGCTATCGGTGATTTTGATTCAATTTCTGTTAGGACAAAAAGAAACGTAAGAGTATCTTCGTACAAACAATTTCCAAGTGAAAAAGATGAAACCGATCTTGAATTAGCGTTAACTTTTGCTATAGAGAAAAGCCCAGAAGAGATTATTATTTATGGGGCAACTGGTGGTAGGTTAGATCATGAAATGATTAATTTGCAACTACTAAAAAAAGGTATAAAAAACTCAGTAAATATTTATATTGTTGATAATAAAAATCGAATCACAGTGAAAAAGCCAGGGAGTTACGATATATTTCGAAGTAATTACAAATATATTTCCTTCCTTTCGATGTTTGAATACGTAGAGGATCTAACATTACAAGGTTTTAAATACCCATTAACAAAAACAAAATTAAAGTATGGATCGAGTTTATGTATTAGTAATGAATTAATTGTAAATAGGGGTACTTATTCATTTTCTTTTGGCATATTAATAGTGGTAGAGAGTATTGATTAGACAAACTGTTTTTAATAATGAATAAGGTGTAACATTATTTGGTAATTAAAGAAAATAGGTACTATTTTAAAACTGCTGAATATACTTATTATAACTGAGGCCATTTATACTTTATTCATTTATCGTTAGTGCTGAAAAATGACGAATCCCATGTTGAGGAGGGAGATTTATGAAATTCTATACGATTAAGTTACCCAAATTTTTAGGTGGATTTGTAAGAGCAATATTAAATTCATTTAAAAAAGGGTAAACAAAAAAGCACCATAAGGGGTGCTTTTTTGTTTCAATTCATATTATACGCGTTCAACTTTTCCTGATTTTAAAGCTCTAGCAGAAACGTATACACGTTTTGGCTTTCCATCTACCATAATACGAACTTTTTGTACATTCGCACCCCACTTACGCTTTGTTTTGTTCAATGCGTGTGAGCGTTTGTTTCCTGTACGAGCTTGTCTTCCAGTAATTACACATTTACGTGCCATGATTGCACCTCCTTGTAAACCATGAGATGACACTCAAATTCATCTTATAAATACTTGCTAATATTAGCATAGTAAAAAAAAGATTGCAAGAGGTTTTCGAATAATTATCAAGGTAAGATACTTGACACTAAATAAGTAATAGCTATAATCAAAAAAGTAAATGTTTTATGTATAAATAGGATACCTTAATTATATAGCTAATAAATACGTAACGGATATATGTACTGATTGATATAGTTTTCTTTAAATATGTGGATAATTATAGTAAAATATGTATAGCCATGATAGTACATTCTAAAGGAGGATTTCGATATGTCAATAAAGATAAAAACACAATTAGGTGTAATTGATGTTGCAAGAGAAGTTGTAGCCGTAATTGCTGGTGGAGCAGCAATCGACTGCTATGGAATTGTAGGCATGGCTTCACAAAAGCAATTGAAAGATGGACTTACAGAATTGCTAGGTAAAGAAAATTTTACTAGAGGCGTTGTTATACGTGAAGAAGATGATGAAATTCATATTGATATGTATATAATCGTTAGCTATGGAACAAAAATTTCTGAGGTTGCCCATAATGTTCAAACGAAAGTAAAGTATCAGCTTGAGCAAATGTTGGGTTTGACAGTTGACTCAGTGAATATATTCGTGCAAGGAGTTAAGGTAATAAATCCATAGTTCGATTTTAAGGAGGAACATTTGTGACACTGAAGAGTTTAGAGGGTGAAAAGCTTGCCCAAATGTTTATTGAAGGAGCCAGTAATTTATCAAAGAATGTTAAATTAGTGGATTCGTTAAATGTGTTTCCTGTACCGGATGGTGATACAGGGACGAATATGAATTTGTCCATTTCCTCAGGTGTGAAAGAAGTGACCACTCAAAATTCAGAACATGTAGGTAAAGTTGCTGGAGCTTTTGCAAAAGGTTTGTTGATGGGGGCTCGAGGAAACTCAGGAGTAATTTTATCACAACTTTTTCGAGGATTTTCAAAATCTGTTGAAGATAAAACGTCTTTGAATGCTAAACAATTTGCTGATGCTTTTACTTATGGAGTAGATATGGCTTATAAAGCTGTAATGAAGCCTGTTGAAGGAACAATTTTAACAGTAGCTAAAGATGCGGCTAAAAAAGCTCAAGAGACCGCTAAACGTACGGATGATATTATTCAAATTATGGATGCGACCCTGGCTGAAGCAAAAAAATCCTTAGATCGAACTCCAAGCCTACTACCTGTTTTAAAAGAAGTAGGTGTAGTTGATTCTGGTGGGAAGGGCTTAGTAATTATTTATGAAGGTTTTTTAGCAGTACTAAAAGGAGAAAAAATTGTTGAAATTGATAAAAAGTCGGCATCTATGTCTGATCTTGTGAAAGTCGAACACCACCAAAATGCTCAAAGTTACATGGCTACTGAAGACATAGAGTTTGGATATTGTACTGAAGTGATGGTTAAATTTGAGGATGAAAAGATTGAAAAAAACCCGTTTGATGAAGTAGCTTTTCGTCAATTATTAAGTAATCATGGAGATTCTTTGTTAGTTGTTTCTGATGATGATTTACTTAAAATACATATTCATGCTGAACAGCCAGGCGAAGTCATCACTCAGGCTCAAAGGTTCGGAAGCTTAATTAATGTGAAAATAGAAAATATGCGAGAACAACACACTCACTTACTAGAAGAAACAAAAGCAGTTTACGAAGAAGAGCCAATTGCTTCCACTTCGGAAACTAAAGCAGAGTTTGGAATTATTACAGTAGCTATGGGTGAAGGGATTGCTAAAATGTTTAAAAGCCTAGGCGCCGGGATTGTTATAGAAGGTGGTCAAACAATGAACCCAAGCACTGAAGATTTTGTTAAGGCGGTTTCAGATGTTCGTGCCAAAAAGATCATTATTTTACCAAATAATAGTAATGTTATTATGGCTGCCGAGCAGGCTGCTACAGTTGTTGAGGAAGATGTTGTCGTTGTACCATCCAAAACAGTCCCGCAAGGTTTAGCTTCATTATTAGCTTTTAATCCATCAGGGAACATTGAAACAAATTTTGAGGATATGAGAGCTGCTTTAGCTTTAGTGAAGACTGGGCAAGTCACTTTTGCAGTGCGAGATAGTAATCTTGATGGTGTGGAAATTAAAAAAGATGACTTTATGGGAATTTCTGAGAAGAAAATTGTTTCCTCAGGACCCGATCGTCTTAAAGTGACAGAACAATTGTTGGATCAAATGATTGATGAAAGCTCTGAAATCGTAACAATTATTCGTGGTGAGGGTACTACTGAAGAAGAAACAGATAAGCTTGTTGATTATATTGAAGCAAAATTTAAAGATGTAGAAGTAGAAGTTTACGATGGTAATCAACCTTTATATTCTTATATCTTTTCTGTTGAATAATATCGAGGAGGATGATTCGTTATGGGAAAAGTAAGAGTTGTCACCGATAGTACGTCTGATATTCCAAAGTCAATAGTGGAAGAACTAAATATCGCTGTTGTACCATTGAAAGTACTTTTTGGAGAACAAGAAACATATGAAGATGGAGTTACGATACAAGCTAAGGAATTTTATGAAAAGCTTGCAACATCAGATGTTATCCCCTCAACATCTCAGCCGTCTCCGTATCAATTTGAAGAAGTTTATAAGGAAATTGATACAGAGGATCAAGGTTGTGATATTATTTCAATTCACATCTCATCGAAGCTAAGTGGTACATTTCAATCAGCTGTTATAGCTTCAGATGTCGTGAAAGAAACTATAGATGTTACTGTTGTTGATTCTAAAAGAGCAGCTTATTCTTGTGGGATGATTGTTACTGAAATTGCAAAACTAGCTAAACAAGGTGCAACAAAGGAGCAATGCTTATCGCGATTAAATGAGTTGTTAAAGGATACAACGATTTATTTTATGGTTGATACATTAGAGTTTTTACAAAAAAATGGTCGAATTGGTAAAGCGTCAGCGGTACTCGGTTCATTATTGAAAATTAAACCAATCCTTTCGTTAAATGAAGATGGAGAAGTTTACCCTGTTGATAAAGTGCGTGGGCAGAAAAAAGCTTTGGCAAAGATTTATGACTATCTAGAGAAAGACTATGGCAATCAAACAATTATCGTTGGGGTTATTCATGCAAATACAATTGAATTGGCTACTGAGATTATGACAGAAATGCGTAGTCGTTTTAATATTAGTTCAGAAGTTTTTACTGATATTGGTCCTGTTATTGGTGCTCATGTAGGTCCAGGGGCAATTGGAATTACTGTTACTCTTGCTAAATAAGCTTTATGGTGTCAGAAAACCATACATATATGGTTGCTGGCACTTTTTTTGAAATGTTATTCAAATTTTTTTAGGGTGGCGACAAGACAAAGTAATTAATATAACTATACTTAAACTAACAGCCTAGAGGATTTTTCGGAGGTATTTATGAAATATAGAACGGTTTTTGATATTATTGGTCCGATAATGATCGGTCCTTCTAGCTCCCATACAGCAGGAGCTGCTCGAATTGGAAGAGTCGCTAGAACACTTCTAGGTAAAGAACCTAAATTTGTAGAAATTTCCTTCTATGGCTCTTTTGCGAAAACATATAAAGGACATGGAACTGATGTTGCAATAATAGGTGGGTTACTCGATTTTGATACTTTTGATCAAAGAATAAAAGATTCTCTCATCATTGCTAAAGCTTTAGGAATTACTTTTAAAATTGTGACAGTGGATGCTATTACAGATCATCCAAATACAGCGAAAGTTCGACTAGGGACATGTGAGCAAGATACAATAGAATTAGTTGGGATTTCCATAGGTGGTGGAAAAATAGAGATCGTTGAACTAAATAACTTTAAATTAAAATTATCAGGGAATCATCCTGCGATATTGGTTGTACATGATGATCGATTTGGGGTTATTGCAGCGGTATCTAATGTATTAGCAAAGTATGAAATTAATATTGGCCATATGGAAGTTTCAAGAAAAGAAAAAGGTAAAGAAGCGTTAATGGTTATTGAGATTGACCAAAACGTTGATGAAAAACTTTTAGCTGAAGTAGCATCTTTACCAAATATCTCTAAGGTAACTAAGATACATGAATAACAACACGAGAGAATAGGGAGAGATAAACGATGTTTCGAAATGTTGCTGAATTAGTAGAATTGGCAGAGAAGGAAGGCATCCTTATCTCTGATATAATGATAAAACAGGAAATGGATGTTTCTGAGAAAAGTTTTGTAGAAATTTTTGATCAGATGGACAGAAATTTATGTGTCATGGAAGAAGCTATTGAAAGAGGAATTAAAGAAAAAGTTCGCTCAATATCAGGTTTAACAGGAGGAGATGCAATTCTTTTACAAAATTATATACAGAGTGGAAAATCTCTATCTGGTGAATTTCTTCTTGATGCTGTTAGCAAAGCAATAGCAACAAATGAAGTAAATGCAGCAATGGGGACTATTTGCGCAACTCCTACAGCAGGTTCAGCTGGAGTAGTACCAGGAACCCTATTTGCTATTAAGAAAAAAAATAATCCTTCTAGAGAGAAACTGGTTCGTTTTTTATTTACAAGTGGTGCATTTGGGCTTGTGGTAGCAAACAATGCTACTATTTCAGGTGCAGGTGGTGGTTGTCAGGCTGAAGTTGGTAGTGCAACAGGTATGGCAGCAGCAGCCATTGTTGAACTTATGGGGGGGAAACCTATACAATCGGCCCATGCAATGGCAATAGCATTAAAGAATATGCTAGGGTTAGTTTGTGACCCTGTTGCTGGACTTGTTGAAGTTCCATGCGTTAAGCGAAATGCTATGGGAGCTGCCAATGCACTTGTTGCAGCTGACATGGCATTAGCGGGAATAGAAAGTAGAATTCCTTGTGATGAAGTAATTGAGGCTATGTACAAAATAGGTCAGTCTATGTCAAGAGATTTAAAAGAAACCGCAGGAGGAGGTTTAGCGGCTACTCCAACAGGTAGAGCACTAGAAGCGAAAATCTTTGGATTTAGTCACGAAAAATAAAGATGTTAAAAAAATCAGTTACATTTGTAAAGGGAATTGGGGAGGAAAAGGCTAAAGATTTACATAACTTAGGGATTTATTCGATCCAAGATTTATTAGAATATTTCCCGTTTCGTTATGAGGATTATCGGCCAAAAGACATAACGGAAATTAAACATGAAGAGCGAGTAACGATCCAAGGAACGATTCAAAGTGAAAGTGTACTACGGTTTTATGGTAAAAAAAAATCGAAACTATCTTCTAGGGTTTTAGTAGGTAACGTATTACTTACAGCAGTTTTTTTTAATCAACACTACTTAAAAACGAAATTAGTTCTAGGTTCAAAGGTTACACTAACAGGTAAGTGGGATCAACATCGTCTTTCAATTACAGTTAACGAATGTAAGTTTGGTATAGGTGAGCATAACAGTAGTTATGAACCAGTATATTCGGTTGGCGGTAAAATTACCGTGAAAGGATTGAAAAAAATGATAAATTCGGCGATGGACCAGTATGGAACCCAAATTGAAGAAATCCTACCACCCGACTATTTACAGAAATACAAACTGATTGAAAGAAAAGATGCGCTCTACAAACTCCATTACCCACTAAATTTTGAAGACGCTAAGAAAGCAAGGAGAAGAATGGTCTATGAAGAGTTTCTTTTGTTTCAGTTGAAAATGCAAGCGATTCGAAAATTCCATCGAGAAAATAGTGGTGGTACCTCTATTAACTATGATAAAGAGAATGTTGCGCTATTTCTTGAGAGATTACCATTCTCGCTAACATCTGCACAACAACGGGTAGTTAATGAAATATTAAAAGATATGGCTACGCCTTATCGTATGAATCGTTTGCTACAAGGAGACGTAGGTTCAGGGAAAACAGTTGTCGCAGCTATTTGTTTATATGCTGCTGTTACCGCTCGTTTTCAAGGTGCATTAATGGTTCCTACTGAAATATTAGCAGAGCAACACTATCATTCTTTAAAAGCGTTACTTGAGCCAGTTGGTATAACCTCTGAATTATTAACCGGATCCATTAAAGGTAAAAAGCGTAAGGAATTGTTGACTCGACTTGAAAGTGGGGAAATTAATATAATTATTGGTACTCATGCTCTTATACAAGATGAAGTCCAATTTCACAATCTCGGTTTAGTTATAACGGATGAACAGCACCGCTTCGGTGTTGAACAAAGGCGTACACTGCGTAATAAAGGTCTAAATCCGGATGTCCTTTTTATGACAGCGACCCCCATTCCAAGGACACTTGCCATTTCGATTTTCGGAGATATGGATGTTTCAACAATTGACGAAATGCCAGCTGGTCGAAAACCGATTGAGACATACTGGGCTAAACACCAAATGCTTGAACGAGTTTTATCTTTTGTTGAAAAGGAGTTACTGAAGGGTAGACAAGCTTATGTTATCTGTCCTTTAATTGAAGAATCTGATAAGCTAGATGTTCAAAATGCAATTGACGTACATGCTCAACTTCAACATTACTTTAGGAATTATAAAGTAGGACTCATGCACGGGAGACTTCATTCAAGTGAAAAAGAAGAGGTTATGCAACAATTTAGTAATAATGAGGTCCAAATACTTGTTTCTACGACGGTGGTAGAAGTTGGAGTTAATGTACCTAATGCTACAATCATGGTTATTTATGATGCGGAGAGGTTTGGTTTATCACAGCTTCATCAGCTGCGAGGACGGGTTGGACGTGGTGATGCACAATCGTATTGTGTACTATTAGCTGATCCTAAATCTGATGTTGGAAAAGAACGAATGAGGATTATGACAGAAACAAATAATGGGTTTGAATTATCTCAAAGAGATTTAGAGCTAAGAGGTCCTGGAGATTTTTTTGGATCTAAACAAAGTGGTTTACCTGAATTTAAAATTGCTGATATGATTCATGATTATCGCGCGTTGGAAGTAGCAAGAAATGATGCTACATATCTAGTCTCTTCTGAGGAATTTTGGGAGAATTCAGAATATAAGCACCTAGTTATGTATTTAGAGGAGCAAGGGGTGCTAAATGGAGAGAAAATGGATTAATAGTGATTTTTTTATTGAAATATAAATCCAATTTCTATATACTACTTTTAGTACCTAGTCATATAAGCTTGGATGGTGTGGAAAGATGAAACGATCGAAAAAAGAACGGCAACAGCTATTAAAACAAAAAATAAATGAAAATCCTTTTATTACTGATGAGTCACTTGCAGAATTTTTTCATGTGAGTGTTCAAACGATCCGTTTAGATCGATTAGAACTTTCAATACCTGAATTAAGAGAACGTATTAAACATGTAGCTGAAAAACAGTTTGATACCGTAAAAGCTTTATCATTAGAAGAAGTTATCGGTGAAATTATCGATTTACAGTTAGATCAGAGAGCAATATCCATTTTAGATATCGGACCAGAGCATGTTTTTACAAGAACAAAGATTGCTCGAGGACATCACCTTTTTGCTCAAGCAAACTCTTTGGCAGTTGCAATTATTGATGATGAATTAGCGTTAACATCAAAAGCAAATGTTCGTTTTACTAGAAGAGTAAAGCAAGGGGAACGTGTAATTGCAAAGGCGAAAGTTATCAACAATGAAAAAGAGCGTACGAAAGTTGAAGTAAATAGTTTTGTTGAACAAGAGTTAGTTTTCTCCGGAGAATTCCACATGTACCGAAGAGACTTGCTATTGGAAGGAGAGAAGGGTGAACATGAGGATCGTAATTGATGCCATGGGTGGTGACCATGCCCCTAAAGAAGTCGTAAAAGGTGCAATGGCAGCTATAAAATCCTATAAAGAACTACACATTGTCCTAGTAGGCGATGAGGTGGCAATTAAACAAAATCTTACAGATGAAACAAGAGTTACAATTATACATACTAATGAAAAGATTGAATCAACAGATGCCCCGGTGGCAGCTATACGTAGAAAAAAGAATGCCTCTATGGTTCTTGCTATTAAAGAAGTAAAAGAAGGTCGTGCTGATGCCTGTATTTCAGCAGGAAATACTGGGGCGCTAATGACTGGTGGAATTTTAATTAGTGGTAGAATAAAAGGAATTGAACGTCCTGCACTAGCGCCAATGCTACCGACTCTTAATGGTAATGGTTTTTTACTAATCGATGCAGGTGCCAATATGGATGCAAAACCTGAACATTTACTTCACTACGGCATCATGGGTTCTATTTACATGAAAAAGGTTCGCAATATTGATCGCCCAAGAGTTGGATTGCTAAATGTCGGAACTGAGGACGATAAAGGTACTGAATTAACAAAGCAGACGTTTGAATTGTTAAAGAATGCGAACTTGAATTTTGTTGGAAATATTGAAGCTAGAGATTTATTGAATGGAATTGCTGATGTTGTAGTATGTGACGGTTTTTCAGGTAATATTGTTCTAAAATCAGTAGAAGGCACAGCTCTTTCTTTATTCTCATTAATGAAGAAAGAGCTTACGAGTACGGTTTTTAGTAAAATAGCGGCTGGAGCATTAAAACCGAGGTTTAAAAGAATTAAAGAGCAAATGGATTATACTGAATATGGTGGTGCTTGTTTATTTGGCTTACAAGCCCCAATTATTAAAGCGCATGGATCTTCTAATGAAAATGCAATATTGAATTCTGTAAGGCAAGCTCGAATGATTGTCGAAGAAAAGGTTGTAGAAACCATAAAAGGTGAAATTGTAAAAGGTGAATAGTAAGTATTATTTTTAGTTAAAAAAACGATTAAAAGGGAGTTGTACAATGGGTAAGATAGCATTTTTATTTCCTGGTCAAGGGTCTCAATCTGTTGGAATGGGAAAAGCTCTTGCAGATGAAAATGAAGCTGTTTCAGCAATTTTTAAAAGAGCAGACACACGCCTTGAGACAGAATTAACAAAACTTATTTTTGAAGGTCCTGAGGCTGAATTAACATTAACTACCAACACGCAACCTGCTTTATTGACAACAAGTATAGCTATGCTTGAGGCATTTCGTACCGCTGATATTCAACCAGATTATGTTGCTGGGCATAGTTTAGGTGAATACAGTGCACTTGTTTGTGCTCAGGCTTTGTCATTTGAAGATGCTGTTTATGCGGTACGAATGAGAGGATCTTTTATGGAAGAAGCAGTTCCAGAAGGTAAAGGAGCAATGGCGGCTATTTTAGGAATGGAGCGTAGTCTGTTAAAGGAAATTACAGACGAAGTAACGTTAAAGGGTCAACCGGTTGAACTCGCTAACCTAAATTGTCCAGGTCAAATTGTTATTTCTGGTTCAAAAGAAGCTGTGGATGAAGCTTCTATTATTGCTAAAGAAAAAGGGGCAAGAAGAGTTATATCTCTTTCAGTAAGTGGACCATTTCATTCTTCGTTAATGAAACCAGCGGCAGATAAGCTTGCTGAAGTATTAAATAATATTAATATTAACGATGCACTTGTCCCTGTTATTGCAAATGTTACTGCAAGCGAAGTACGTTCAGGTGAAGAAATAAAGCAAAAATTGGTACAACAAGTTTATTCTCCCGTTCTTTGGGAAGATACAGTAAATTATTTACTAAATCAAGATGTAGATACATTTATTGAAATAGGTCCTGGGAATGTTTTATCAGGACTTGTGAAAAAAATAAACCGTAAAGTACGGGTGTTTTCTGTAAATGATCGTGAATCTTTGGAAAAGACTGTTGAAACTATAAAAGGTGGTAATGCATAATGCTTAAAGGGAAAGTTGCTCTTGTAACCGGAGCTTCAAGAGGAATTGGTAAGGCCATTGCATTAGAATTAGCTAGACAAGGAGCAAAAGTTGCAGTAAACTTTGCAGGTAACCAACAAAAAGCAGAAGAAGTTGTAGCAGAAATAAAAGCTCTTGGCTCGGATGCGATTGCTATCAAAGCAGATGTTGCTAATGCTGATGAAGTGAATATGATGGTAAAAGAAACAATCGATGCATTTGGCTCGTTGGAAATTCTAGTTAATAATGCTGGAATTACTCGAGATGGACTCATCATGAGGATGAAGGAAGACGATTGGGATGCAGTTATAAATACTAACTTAAAAGGTGTCTTTAATTGTTCAAAGGCCGTCACACGTCAAATGATGAAGCAACGTTTTGGGAAAATAGTAAATATTTCCTCTGTTGTAGGTGTACTAGGAAATGCAGGACAAGCAAACTATGTTGCGGCTAAAGCTGGAGTTATTGGTTTAACAAAAACATTGGCAAGGGAATTAGCTAATCGAAACATTACGGTTAATGCAGTTGCACCTGGTTTTATTGAAACAGATATGACAGAAGAATTATCTACAGAGATTAAACAAGAGTTATTAAAACAAATTCCTCTTGCAAAATTAGGAAGCGCAGAAGATATTGCTTCAGCTGTTCGTTTTCTAGTCAGTGATGAGGCTAATTATATGACTGGTCAAACATTACACGTTGACGGTGGAATGGTCATGAATTAATTGTTTCTTACATTGTTTTATCCTATAATGTGTACATAGGTTTAAAGCCATTATAATGTACTGTTATAGTCATAAATAAATTTTTATTCCTTGAGAGGAGGTGAACTCATGGCAGACGTATTTCCACGTATTACGAAAATCATCGTAGATCGTCTTGGTGTTGACGAAGCTGAAGTAAAGCCTGAAGCTACATTCAAAGAAGATCTAGGGGCAGATTCACTAGATGTAGTAGAACTAGTGATGGAACTTGAAGATGAGTTTGATTTAGAAATTTCTGATGAAGATGCAGAAAAAATTGCTACTGTTAAAGATGTTGTTGACTACATAAACAGCCACCAGTAGGTTAGTTGAGGATGAATTAACCTAAGACGTACCGATATTTCTTTTTTATAAAAAGTTCAGCATCTTAGTGTTAATCATCCTCCTTAATTATTCAGCGATAAACAAACAAAGGCTTCCGTTATAAAGTGATTTTAAAAGAGAGACTACCAAAGTGGACGATGAGAATCGCCAACTATAGTTAGCGTATTTTACAATTATCTGTAATGAAGTCTTTCATATTTTACGTATTGAAAGGTTTTGGAGGTTACTATGCAACAATCTTCAAGGAAAATCCGTAGACGCACGTCGAAACGTACAGAAAAAAGAATTCAATTAACACCTGCCCAAAAATTGAAATTTGAAAAGCTGCTTGAGAGTTTAGAAATTCAATTTGACAACGAAAAACTTATTATTCAAGCATTTACACATTCATCCTATGTGAATGAGCATCGCATTCGCCCGTTTGATGATAATGAACGGTTAGAATTTTTAGGAGATGCGGTTTTAGAGTTAGCGGTTTCTCAGTACTTATTTAAAAAGTTCGAAACAATGAGTGAAGGTGAAATGACAAAATTAAGAGCAGCAATTGTTTGTGAACCATCACTAGCAAAGTTTGCAACATATTTAAACTTTGGTGAAATCGTTCTTCTTGGTAAAGGGGAAGAAATGACGGGTGGTAGAGAACGACCAGCATTGCTTGCTGATGTGTTTGAGTCGTTTGTTGGAGCTCTTTATTTAGACCAAGGGTTAGAAGCCGTGTACCACTTTTTATCCGTAACAATTTATCCTAAAATTGATGAGGGTGCTTTTTCTCATATGATGGATTTTAAAAGCCAGTTGCAAGAATTTATTCAAAGAGATGGACTTGGGGCAATTCAATATCAAATTGTTCAAGAACGAGGGCCTGCTCATGCGCGCGAATTCGTTTCAGAAGTAATCTTAAACGAGACCAAGTTAGGAGTAGGTGTTGGTAGATCGAAAAAAGAAGCTGAGCAACAAGCTGCTCAAAAGGCACTAGAAAAACTAATGGACAAATAAAAGAAAGGCTTTCTTCTATTTAAAGTGAAGAAAGTCTTTCTTTTATATAATCAGAATTTATAAAATTCTAACTTGGAAACTGTCTAGCGCAAGCAGCTTAACTCTGTCACTTCAGTCAAGCAACTGACTTCAATAAGTACTTGAATAACGTCTCTGAATAGCTTCATGCAGCAATGCTTCGAGGAAGCCTACTTCGAAGCATTGCTGTCAGACGCAGAAGCACATAGATTGCGGTCAAAGAGCAGACAGCTACTTGCCGACCTTCCAGTGTTTGTCTCCGATAGGCGGGCGCCTTTCGCTTTTCTTATTGTTTAACCTTTTTTACGAAGTTTTCCTAGTTCAGATACAATTGCATCGATTTCACTTACGCTAAACGATTTTTTACTCATTATCATTTCGTAAATATCGACTAAATCCTCATAATGATCAGTATCAAAACTTTCAGGTCTCAGTGCACCGCCATTTACAACTTGCATTTTTTCTTTAATATTCGAAATCATAAATTCAATATTATCACGCGAATTTTCTTTTAAATTCATTTCTTCCACCCCTTCAAATTGTTTGCCCACACATACTTTTATAGGAAATTAACTATATTTTATTGTACCATTATATCGTGGCTTTTCACACGTATGAAGCTTCACATAGTTTTAAAAAATGAAAAAATAATAGACTCTCGTCATTTGCCGAATCAGAAAGTCGAGCCTTTTGATAGAGGCGATCTAATTTTCCTCCATCTTTTAGGTAGAAGAAGTTTATTTTATATAATCAGAATTTATCAATTTCTAACTTAAAAACTGTCTAGCGCAAGCAGCCTACGAGTTCGGTCACTTCAGTCAAGCAACTGACTTCAATTCCTTCCTGGATTACTCTTGAAGATGCTCCATGCTACTTTGCTCCTGCGATTACTCGTCGCACGAAAAACAATTGCTCCTGCGATTACTCGTCGCACAAAACACTGCTTCGAGGAAGCTTACTACGAAACAATACTAGAAGACGCAGAAGCACGTAGGAAGCCAAGGAACGGCTTCTGTTAAAGGCCTTCCAGTGCCTTTCGCTCGTGACCAAGGTGCCTTACGCTTTTCTTGTCCTACTCTTTTGTTTAGAATAGAGCTTTTCGTTTAATGAAGTTCCGATTGCATTTTTTTGTGATTATATAGTCTATGTATAACAGTAAGACGCTTTTTAAAATTTTGCTTTTGAAACAATAATCATCATAACTAGTTTAAAAAAAGTATGGTAAAATAGTTAAGTTAAAGATGCAAGAAATTGCTTAATAATATTTATTGTTAAAAATAATGAGGTGAAAAGAAATGTTCCTCAAGAGATTAGATGTAGTAGGGTTTAAATCCTTTGCTGAGCGAACATCAATAGATTTTGTTCCAGGAGTTACTGCAGTTGTAGGTCCTAATGGAAGTGGTAAAAGTAATATATCTGATGGTATTAGATGGGTATTAGGAGAGCAATCAGCAAAGTCTCTTCGTGGAGCGAAAATGGAAGATGTCATTTTTGCTGGAAGTGATTCTAGAAAGCCACTCAACTTTGCTGAGTTAACACTAACATTAAATAATGAAGATCAGCACTTGGCCATTGACTATAGTGAAGTAAGTGTTACCCGTCGTGTTTATCGTTCAGGTGATAGTGAATACTTTATAAATAAGCAAAGTTGTCGACTAAAAGATATTCATGAACTTTTTATGGATTCAGGTTTAGGTAGAGAAGCATATTCAATAATTGGGCAGGGGAAAATCGAAGAAATATTAAGTAGTAAGTCTGAAGAGCGTAGAGTTATTTTTGAGGAAGCGGCAGGAGTATTAAAATATAAAACGAGAAAAATACAGGCTGAAAGAAAACTAACTGAAACACAAGAAAACTTATATCGAATTGAGGACATTCTCCATGAACTTGAGGGACAAGTTGAACCCTTAAAAATACAGGCATCGATTGCGAAAGATTATTTGGAAAAGAAAGAGGAACTTACAAAAGTAGAAGTTGGTCTATTAGTTTATGAAATTGAAGAGCTTCATAAAAGTTGGAATGAACAGACTCGAAAAGTTGAGGAATTGAAACGAGATCAGCTTGAAATTTCTTCGCAAATAAAAGTTGAAGAAGTGAATATTGATCAATATCGTGAAAAAATGCATGCTCTTGATGAATCTATTAATGAACTTCAAGATATTCTTCTTTCAACAAGTGAACAATTAGAGAAAAATGAAGGTCAAAAAGAAGTTTTGAAAGAAAGAAAGAAAAACTATCATCAAACAAAAGAAAGTTTCCTGAAAAAGCTAGAAGTATTAAAAGAAAAGAAAGAGCAGATCGAAGACAGTCTAACAGTTGAAACTAAAGAACTACAAAACTTTAAAGAAAAGCTATTCAATAATAAAAAACGTTTAGATCAAGAGCAAAAACTTCTCTCTTCTTTAGAGGAAGATATTGAAACCGAATTAGAACGAATGAAAGCAGATTATATTGAAGTCTTAAATGAACAAGCATCGATTCGTAATGAAGTTAGATACCTTGAAGAACAGTTAAGACAACGTAAACACAAAAGTGAGCATTTGGATCAAAATAATCTCTCTTTATTAGAGCAAAGAGAAACTTTGTTAAAAAAGGAGATGCTTTTAAAGGAAGAACTTCAAAATAAGGAGCAATGCTTAGAAAATCATATTCACAAATTTCGAAAAAGTAATCGAGACCTTGAAACAATAAATAGTGAATATCAAAAGAAGGAAACCCAGTATTATCAAGCATTAAATCATTTACAACAGATAAGTTCTCGTAAAGAGGTTTTAGAGGAGATGCAGGCTGATTTTTCTGGTTTTTTTCAAGGGGTAAAAGAAGTATTAAAAGCAAGGGGAAATATTTTATCAGGAATCGAAGGAGCAGTTGCTGAAATTATTGTTGTTCCTGAACATGTAGAGCAAGCTGTAGAGACAGCTTTAGGTGGCGCTATGCAACATATAGTCGTTAATACAGAAGAGAATGCTCGTAGTGCAATTCAATTTTTAAAGGCTAGACGTTTTGGTAGAGCGACCTTTTTACCGCTTTCGGTCATTAAGCCCAGAGATCTTTCTCAGTTTGAAAAACAAAAGATACAATCGCAACCTTCTTATATAGGTGTGGCATCCGAATTAATTGACTATGATAAAAAATATCAAGCAATTATTTCAAACTTATTAGGTCATGTAATTGTAGCAAAAGATCTACAGGGGGCAAATGCATTAGCAAAGCTACTTCAATATAAAAATAGAATTGTTACCCTAGAAGGGGATGTTGTTAATCCAGGGGGTTCGATGAGTGGAGGAAGTGTTAAACAAAAAGGAAGTCCAATATTAGGGCGGCAGCGTGAACTAGAGGAGTTAGTGGCAAAACTAGTTAAAATGGAAGAACAAACAAAAATCATGGAAACAAATTTGAAATCTCTAAAAAAACAACGTCAAGAAACAGAAGTGTTTGTGGAGGAACTTCGGCAACGTGGTGAACTGTTGAGAACAGAAGAGCAACAACTAAAAGGGAACCTACGTGAACTTGAAATTGAATGCAAAAATTTAAATGAACGTCTTTTTATATATGATAAAGAAAAACAATCATTTGAATTAGAATTATCTGAAATTGAAACAAGCCTACTTAAATTAAATGAAAAACTAGATAGCACTAAAAAATTAAAAGAACATCTAGATGAACAAGTTCAACTGTTAACAGAAAAGAAGAAAGCACAACAAACATCTAAGGCTTCATTATCTGAATTTATTACTGAATTAAAGGTACAGGTGGCAAAAGAAGAAGAACAATACCGAAATAAAAAACATCGCGTACAAACCACTAAGCAGGAAAAAGACGGTATTGAATTAGAATTGAGTGAAACAGAAGAAGAATACTGGCTGCTTGAGCGTGAAATGAGTAATAGTACAACTGGAGAAAATTCCTTAGATGAATTAATTAAGAAAAAACGACAGGAAAAAGACCTTACCTTAAATTTAATTCAAAATCGTAGGCAAGATAGATTAGACTTTCAAACAGCGCATGATGATTTAGAAAAAGAGATAAAAGAAAATAAGCGCAAACAAAAACAGTTATCTGATTATCTTCATACAGAGGAAGTGAAGGTAAATCGTTTAGATGTTGAGTTAGAAAATCGTCTTGAAAAGCTATCGTCTGATTATGAAATAAGTTTTGAAGCTGCAAAAGTTAATTATCCACTACCGATCGATGCTAATTCAGCTAAGTCAAAGGTAAAACTTATTAAGTTAGCAATCGAGGAGTTAGGAACTGTAAATTTAGGAGCAATAGATGAATATAGTCGTGTGTCACAAAGATTTACATTTTTAACAGAACAAAAAAATGATTTGTATGAAGCAAAAGAAACACTTTTTCGTGTTATAAATGAAATGGATGCAGAAATGTCAACACGTTTTAAAACAGTTTTTATGCAAATAAAAGCACAGTTCCAAATGGTCTTTCAAGAACTGTTTGGTGGTGGAAAAGCGGACCTGCTACTTAGTGATCCAGATAACATTTTAACTACTGGAGTTGAAATTGTTGCCCAACCACCTGGTAAGAAACTACAACATTTAGCGTTATTATCTGGTGGAGAACGAGCATTAACTGCAATTGCCCTTCTTTTTGCTATATTAAGAATTCGACCAGTTCCATTTTGCGTACTTGACGAAGTAGAAGCAGCTCTAGATGAAGCTAATGTAACCCGTTTTGCTAATTATTTAAAAGAATTTAGTAAACAAACTCAGTTTATCGTTGTAACTCATAGAAAAGGAACGATGGAGGAAGCTGATGTTCTTTATGGTGTAACTATGCAAGAATCTGGTGTATCCAAGTTAGTATCCGTTCGTCTCGAAGAAACGCCCGAATTATTGACTGCTACTGTATAGAGTTAGTTTCTATCAAAATAATCACTAAATAGAATTAAATATGGAGGGAAAGAAAATGAGTTTTTTTAAGAAGCTTAAAGAAAAGATTACACAACAAACAGATACAGTAACTGAGAAATTTAAAGAAGGATTATCAAAGACACGCGACTCTTTTGTCGGAAAAATGAATGATCTCGTTAAAAATTATCGAAGTGTTGATGAGGAATTTTTCGAAGAACTTGAAGAACTATTAATCAGTGCTGACGTTGGTGTAACTACCGTGATGGAGTTGATAGATGAGTTAAAGGATGTTGCAAGAACACGTAACATAAAAAATTCAGAAGAGCTACAACCTGTTATTTCTGAAAAACTAGCTGAGCTTCTTGAAAAAAATGAGGAAGATACAAAGTTAAATATCCAAGAGTCATCGATGACTATTATTTTATTTGTAGGAGTAAATGGTGTAGGTAAGACTACTACGATTGGAAAGTTAGCAAATAAACTAAAGAAAGAAGGTAAATCGGTCCTTTTAGCAGCAGGAGATACTTTCCGGGCAGGGGCTATTGAGCAATTAGAAGTATGGGGAGAACGAGTAGGGGTTGATGTAATTAAACAACAGTCTGGCTCAGATCCAGCTGCAGTTATGTTTGATGCTGTTCAAGCGGCTAAATCTCGTGGAGTAGATGTCTTACTTTGTGATACTGCTGGGCGCCTTCAAAACAAAGTTAATTTAATGAACGAGTTAGAAAAAGTAAAACGTGTTCTCGAAAGAGAAATACCTGGTGCCCCACATGAAGTTCTATTAGTGTTAGATGCAACAACAGGGCAAAATGCGATGTCACAAGCAAAAACCTTTGGAAAAGCAACTGATGTGTCAGGGATTGTGCTTACAAAGTTAGACGGTACTGCTAAAGGCGGAATTGTATTAGCGATTCGCCATGAATTAGATATACCTGTAAAATTTGTTGGTTTTGGGGAAAAGGTCGATGATCTTCAAGAATTTGATGCGCAACAATTTGTTTATGGATTATTTTCTGAGATGCTAGAAAAAACAGAAGTAGAGTAAAGAAAAAAACTTGACACTAATTTTGTGATCGTGTATGATAAGTACTTGTAAAGGGATTTCACTTAACAAGGAGGTCTTTTCGTGTTAGAAAAAACGCTAAGAATGAATTATCTTTATGATTTTTATCAAAGCCTACTAACTACGAAGCAACGCCAGTACATGGAATTATATTTTCTCGATGATTGGTCGTTAGGTGAAATTGCTGAAGAATTTGAAGTTAGTCGTCAAGCCGTTTATGATAATATTAAAAGAACTGAAAGTATGCTTGAAGAATATGAGGAAAAGCTCAGGCTCTTTTCTAAATTTGAAGAGCGCTCAATACTTATGAAAAAACTAAAAACGGCGATAGAGAAAGGCGCAACGAATCAATCTATATTAATTATCGTCGATTCTCTTGAGAGGTTAGACTAGGAGGCGACAAACATGGCATTTGAAGGTTTAGCTGAACGCTTACAAAGTACCTTGAGTAAAATTAAAGGTAAAGGTGTTGTTTCTGAAGCGGATGTAAAAGCTATGATGCGTGAAGTACGACTTGCTTTACTTGAAGCGGACGTTAACTTTAAAGTTGTAAAAGATTTCATTTCTAATGTGAAAGAAAGAGCAGTAGGGCAAGATGTATTAAAAAGTTTAACACCAGGACAACAAGTAATTAAGATTGTAAACGAAGAGCTTACAAAGCTAATGGGTGGAGAGCAGAGTAAAATAGCGGTTGCTAAAAAGCCACCAACTGTTGTGATGATGGTAGGTCTACAAGGGGCCGGTAAAACAACTACAACTGGTAAACTTGCTAATTACTTAAGGAAAAATAATAATCGTAAGCCAATGCTTGTAGCAGGCGATATATATCGTCCGGCAGCTATTAAACAATTAGAAACATTGGGTAACCAATTAAGTATGCCCGTATTTTCTTTAGGCGATCAAGTTAGCCCGGTGGAAATTGCTAAGCAGGCAGTAGAAAAAGCAAAAGAAGAACACCTTGATTATGTATTAATTGATACAGCTGGTCGTTTGCATATTGATGAAACGCTCATGGGGGAACTACAGCAAATTAAAGAAACGGTAAATCCGGATGAAATATTACTTGTTGTTGACGCTATGACAGGGCAAGATGCAGTTAATGTTGCAGAAAGCTTTAATGAGCAACTTGACTTAACTGGTGTAGTCTTAACAAAGCTTGATGGTGATACACGTGGTGGTGCTGCGCTCTCAGTAAAAGCAGTGACAAACACCCCAATTAAGTTTGCTGGTATGGGTGAAAAATTAGATGCATTAGAACCGTTCCATCCTGACCGTATGGCATCACGTATACTTGGAATGGGAGACGTACTTACTCTTATTGAGAAAGCTCAATCCACTGTAGATGAGGAAAAAGCTCGTGAACTAGAGAAAAAAATGCGTAATGCTGATATTACATTTGATGATTTTCTAGATCAGTTAGCACAAGTTCGTAATATGGGTCCTCTTGATGAGTTACTTGGTATGATGCCGGGTGCTAATAAAATGAAGGGCTTGAAAAATATACAAGTTGATGAAAAGCAAATTGGCCATGTTGAAGCGATTGTTCGCTCTATGACGAAAGCCGAAAAGCAAGACCCAACTATTTTGAATGCTAGTCGCAGAAAAAGAATTGCTAAAGGAAGTGGAACTTCCATACAAGAAGTTAATCGACTTATTAAGCAATTTGATGAAATGAAGAAAATGATGAAACAAATGTCAAATATGACGGCAAAAGGAAAGAAAAAAGGAAAGTTTAAATTTCCTTTTATGTAAGAAACGCGAAAGCATTGGAGTATGAAGCTTGATTGAAGTGATCGAGCTGATAGGCTCTGTAGCTAGACAAGAAACGCGAAAAAATTCCAATCTTTTCTGTAAAGTTTTTTTACTTTACTAGTTTTCAACTAGTGAATTTTATGATAATATACCTTATTGTGTGAATTAAATTTGGAGGTGAAACACAAATGGCAGTAAAAATTCGTCTTAAACGTATGGGTTCAAATAAAGCACCATTTTACCGTGTAGTAGTTGCTAATTCTCGTGCACCACGTGATGGTCGTTTTATCGAGGAAATTGGCACATATAATCCACTAGTTAATCCAGTTGAATTTAAAGTTAACGAAGATAAAGCTTTAAAATGGATGCTTGATGGCGCTAAGCCTTCTGACACAGTTCGTAACCTTTTCTCTAAAGCTGGTTTAATGGAAAAGTTACACAACGCTAAAAACGTAAAGTAATTACTACTTTAAATTAGATTGTAATGAAAACTTAGGCTTAACTATTTCTTTAGTTCGGGCCTAGTTTTCAATACTAATTTATAAGGGGAATGATAATAATGAAAGAGTTAGTTGAAACAATTGCCAAAGCTCTTGTTGATCATCCCGAAGACGTTCGCGTTACTGAAGTTGAACATGAGCAGTCCTTGACTTTACAACTTTCCGTACATCCAACAGATATGGGGAAGGTTATTGGAAAGCAAGGACGAATTGCGAAAGCGATACGCTCGGTTGTGTATGCAGCTGGTGCAAATCATAAAAAACGTATTAATTTAGAAATACAGTAAAGGCAAGGGGGAAAACCTCTGCCTTTTTTTATACTGTTAAATAATAAATTCCTGAAGGTTAAGAAAGTGTTTTTTACAAGATAGATAGTATAAAATTTTGGTGCTAGAAAGCTGTCTAGCTCCAGCGCCCTATTAGATTAATAAGATTTCCTTAGAGAACAAAAGTCTAGTGTCTATTCGATGTATCTTTTGGGCTCTCTGCCCAGTCAAGCTACTAACTTCAGTTACTACTTGAATTAGATCTAGATTAGCTACATACCCCTTTCTTAGTGGGAACTTACTACGAAGGAATAGAAGACACAGCAAAAATACTTTTTCGTAGATGAGCAAGGTTACATGCACTTTTTGTTAGAAAATCACACAGATTAAAGCTCTATCTAAAGGTAGTTTTCTTATTCTATTGTCTGTTCTACTTCTTCATGTGGTAAAATTAAGTAATAACTATATTGAGCGGGGTGTGGTTATGAAAGTTATAAAAAAAGTGGTTGTTAAGCAAGTTTTAACAGAAAATAGGAAACACTTGATGATGGAGGACTATTTTAAACAAAAAAAACAAGTTGTTAAAGAGATTAAACAGTTAGAATTTCAATTACATAAAAAACTTAAAGCAAGTAAAAACAATTTTGAATATCAAAATGCACTTAAATCTTCATTTAATAAAGAAATTAAGGACCGGAATGATAAAGTTAAAATTATTGATTTTCAGATTCAACAGTTAAATGAGCTTGTTATCGGAACGGAAATAAAAGAACAAACTATTGATACATTATATGAATTAAACGTAGGCGATGATTGGAACTCATTTACAAGTGGTACGGAGATCATCGTAAAAGATGGGATCGTATTTGAGATCCGTGAAGGAGGACATAAAAACGAATGACTAATTGGTTTAATGTAGGAAAAGTTGTCAATACACATGGAGTAAGAGGAGAGGTTAGAGTCATTTCTACTACAGACTTCTCAGAGGAGAGATTCGCAATAGGGTCTTCATTATATCTTGAACATCCTAACTTAAATGAAAAACTACGCCTAACAGTAGCTAGTCACCGCCAACATAAAAATTTCGATTTATTGACTTTTAAAAATTATACCAATATTAACGAGGTAGAAGCTTTTAAAGGTGGTATTTTACAAATAGGAGAAGATCAACTTTCTCAACTTGAAGAAGAAGAGTATTACTACCATGAAATTATTGGGTGTGATGTAGAGACGGAAGAAGGAGAAGCTTTAGGCAAAATAAAAGAAATTTTGTCTCCAGGTGCTAATGATGTATGGGTTATTCAAAGGAAAAATGGAGGGAAGGACTTATTAATTCCTTATATAGAACAAGTTGTTAAAAGTGTAGATGTAAATGAGAAAAAAGTTATCATTCATTTAATGAACGGGCTTGATTAATATGAGATACGATATTTTAACATTATTTCCCGAAATGTTTACAGGAGTGCTCGGACATTCAATTTTAAAACGTGCAGAAGAAAAGAAAATCGTTAATTACAATGTGGTCGATTTTCGTACCTTTTCTAAAGACAAGCATCAGCGAGTAGATGATTATCCTTATGGTGGTGGTGGTGGTATGGTTCTTACACCACAACCTGTTTTTGATGCTATTGAAGAGATCACAAAACAATCTCGATGTGAAAAAAGAAGGGTTATTTTGTTGTGTCCGCAAGGTGAAAGGTATTCACAAAAAAAGGCAGAGGAATTAGCACAATGTGATCAACTTATTTTCATATGTGGGCATTATGAAGGTTACGATGAAAGAATTAGAGAACATTTAGTCACGGATGAAATCTCTATCGGTGATTACGTACTAACTGGTGGAGAGTTAGGAGCAATGGTCATCATAGATAGTGTAACACGTTTATTAACAGGTGTTCTTGGTAATGAAACATCAGCTATAACCGATTCATTTAGCAGTGGTTTATTAGAATACCCTCATTATACTAGGCCTGTTGATTTTCGTGGCTTAAAGGTTCCTGATGTCTTATTAAGTGGTCATCATGAAAATATTGAACAGTGGCGACACAAACAAGCTTTAAAAAGAACGTTTGAGAGAAGGCCTGATCTTCTTAATGAACGTAAACTCTCAGAGAAAGAAAGAGATTGGATACAGTCTATTAAAAAAGATAAATAAAATTAGTTTCAAACCTTGTATCTATTGTTTCGTTATGTTATTATATTCCTTGTGGCTTGTGCCAGTATTCAAGATGTTCCGCTGCAAGGATATTTTTAGTAAGAGCATCTGTTAGGGAAGGAGGGAACGATACGATGAACAACATTATTAGAGAAATTACTAAAGAGCAATTAAAATCTGATATTCCAGCTTTCCGTCCTGGAGACACTGTACGTGTACACGTAAAAGTTGTTGAGGGAACTCGTGAGCGTATTCAGGTATTTGAAGGTGTTATTATTAAACGCCGTGGCTCAGGTATTAGTGAAACTTTCACTGCGCGTAAGATTTCTTACGGTGTAGGTGTTGAACGTACATTCCCATTACATTCGCCGAAGATCGATAAGATCGAAGTGATGCGTCGTGGTAAAGTTCGCCGTGCGAAATTGTACTACTTACGTGCTCTTCGTGGAAAAGCGGCTCGTATTAAAGAAATTCGATAATCAATTAGTAAAAAAGGAGCTTGGTTTTCAAGCTCCTTTTTTTCACAATAATTTATGGTAATGGGGGATACATAAATGTCTAATGCAAAAAGTGAAACTTGGGAATGGCTGAAGGCAGTTCTCATAGCATTATTACTTGCTTTTGTGATTCGTTATTTTTTGTTTGCTCCCATCGTTGTGGACGGGCAATCTATGATGCCTACACTACAAAATAACGATCGTTTAATTGTAAATAAAATTGGTTATACAATAGGTAAACCAAAGCGTTTTGATATTGTTGTTTTTCATGCTACTGAAGAAAAAGATTATATTAAACGGGTAATTGGTTTACCAGGTGATTCAATCTCTTATGAAAATGATGTATTATATATTAATGGTGAACCAGTGGCTGAGCCTTATTTAAATGAATATAAGGGAAATACATATAATTTACCTTTCACTGGCGACTTTTCATTAAGTGAATATACTGGCCATGAAGTTGTACCGGATGGACATATATTTGTTTTGGGTGATAATAGACAACATAGTAAAGATAGTCGAAATATCGGTTTTATTCCATATGAACGTATTGTGGGAAGTGCGAACGTTGTATTTTGGCCATTTTCTGAAATTAGAATAGCAAAGTAGGTGGTGGACTTTATGACGACGATACAATGGTTTCCAGGCCATATGGCAAAAGCTCGTCGAGAAGTTACAGAAAAATTAAAGCAAATTGATATTGTAATGGAATTAGTTGATGCCAGAGTACCTTTAGCTTCAAGGAATCCAATGATTGATGAGCTTGTCAGTCACAAGCCAAGACTTATTCTTTTGAATAAGGCCGATCTAGCCGATCCGATAATTACGAAAGAGTGGAGCGAATACTTTCAAGCTCGTGGCTTCAAAGTCCAAGCTATTGATTCTCAAACGGGAAAAGGAACAGAAAAGATACCTTCTCTTGCCAAAGAACTAGCAGTCGATCTGTTAGAAAAATTAAGAGCTAAAGGAATGAAACCTAGAGCTATAAGAGCATTAATATTGGGGATTCCAAACGTTGGTAAATCTACCTTAATAAATAGGTTAGCTAAAAAGAAAATTGCCAAAACAGGCGATAGACCTGGAATTACTAAACAACAACAATGGATAAAAGTTGGGGGCGAGCTAGAACTACTAGACACACCAGGAATTTTATGGCCTAAATTTGAAGACAAATTGGTCGGTTATCGCCTAGCGGCAACAGGTGCTATAAAAGATGAGATCCTTGATTTTCAAGATGTTGCAGTATTTTTGTTAAAATATTTAAAGGAAGAATATCCGAAACAATTATCCGAACGCTTTAAGCTCTCAGAAATAAGTGAAGACATTGTTGAAATTTTTGACGAGATAGGTAAAAATAGAGGATTACTAATTAGTGGTGGATACATTGATTATGATAAAGCAGCAGAATTAATCCTTCGTGAGTTTCGTTCTTGTAAAATTGGAAAAATTTCATTGGAAAGACCAGAGAAAAGCACGCAGTTGTAGCGTGCTTTTTCTCTACGATTAGAAACTATTGAATTCCTGTTTGAAAAGCAATATACTGGCTCACCAAAGCCTAAGGGTTCTATCATTTCACCCAATTACTACCCAAAAATACTAATTAAATATCTTCGTGGTGCTTTGCTCGCCGTGTTGCTCGTCATAAGAAACGGACTTGAGGCAGGCTTTTAGAAGGCGTGGAAACTAAATGGGGCTCTGTCAAAGTCTCGCAGTTAAGGTAATGCTTATATGCGAAGCTGATTATTAACGAGCAAACGGAGTGGCATAGGAATAGACAGTAGTGATCACGAGACTTGAGGGTTCTATTAACGGAAAAACTTAAGATTTTACTTTTTTTGACGATAATAAAAATAGTAAACTTTTAGAATGAAAGAGTGTGAACTATGAGAAAAACAATTAAAGAATTAGAAGATTTACTTCGTTCTAATATGAATATTGATAATGATACATTAAAAGCTATAATTAACGATGAAAGGAAAGGCGTTCAAAAGGCCTATTCAAAATGGATAGCTACTAAAGAAAAAAATCAGCAATTACTTTGTCAATTTAATGAGATGTCTAAATATGAAATCGAGCTCAGAAATAATGGTCATACCTTCATAGCAGGTATTGATGAAGTTGGAAGAGGACCGTTAGCAGGACCGGTTGTTGCTGCGGCTGTTATTTTACCGGAGAATTTCATTTTACTTGGACTTACGGATTCGAAAAAAATCAGCAAAAAAAATCGTGAGGATTATTTTCAAGTGATTCAAAAAGAAGCACTTGCTGTTGGACTTGGAATTGTTAGTGCTGATAAAATCGACCAGTTGAATATTTATGAAGCTACTAAATTGGCTATGCAAAAAGCGATATCTGAGTTGAAAATTGCTCCGGACCACTTATTGATTGACGCCATGAAACTTCCTGTATCTATTAAACAAACATCTATTATTAAAGGTGATAGTAAAAGTATCTCCATTGCAGCAAGTTCAATTATTGCAAAAGTTACAAGAGATCGTTATATGGAGCAATTAGCGGAAAAGTTTCCACAGTACGGATTTGAAAACCATATGGGATATGGGACGAAAGAACATTTAGCAGCAATAGATCAACATGGTGTTTGTCACGAGCATCGTAAATCCTTTGCCCCAGTTCGTGAGCGTTGTCTATCAAATACATTATTTTAAGTTGATTAATAGTTTTAAAATGAATTTCATCATTCGTTATTCTTGCAACGAAGTATTAAATCTAGTCACGTTACATCGTCCGTAACTATATATAGCTTTATGCGGATCTGTTTTGGCAATTAAGAGATTTACTCATTAATAAAAGTTTTCTTCAGGTGGTGTAAAGCGTGTTTCAGTCTATTATGGTTGATTCGTTTATAAATGGTTTAGACCCAATCCATCAAAAATCTATTTCTTTAACTTCTGGACAAATTTTTAACGGTAAAATTATTAAAATATACCCTGGGCAACTAGCGACTTTAAAAATGAATGGAGTAACACTAACGGCAAGGTTAGAAGCGGCACTAACAGTAGATAAGCGGTACTGGTTCCAAGTTGAGCCTGGAGATGGAATATCCAAATTAAAAGTGATAGAAAGTGTTAGAGAAAACGGAAAAAGTGATAGTAGAGCTAGTGAAAATTTATTTAGTAGAATTGGTGTGTCAAGTAATAGATTAACCGAAATGGTTATAAATTACTTAGCAAAAGAAGAGATTGCTTTTTCGGTAGCTCAAATGAAGCATGGAGTTGAGATTTTACAAAATGTCAAAATACCTAAGGAAGATGGACTAGCAATTCTAAAGGTATTAATAGAAAGAGATTTGCCAATTACATCAGATTCTTTCCTTGCAGTAAAAAGTGTTATTGAAGGGAAGGGATTATCTATTCAGTTACATGAGTTTTCTGAAATGCTACAAGTGATTAAAGGAAATCATCCTGTCTTACAACAACTTCATCATACTATTCAAATAATCTTAAAAGAATCAACTATTAAAGATGACCAGAATGAAGTGAAGCATTTCCCTACTACAATCGCAACGCTTATTACTCGTATTGGATTACAATACGAACGTGATGTCCTTCAATCTATAAATCAAAATGAGGAAAATAGAGAAGGGGTTCTTTTGCAATTAAAATCATTACTTATTAAATCACAACAGATATATCTACCTGGAAAACTGGAGGAAAAAATTAATTCAATTTTACATCGAATCACAGCACAACAATTGTTATCAGTAAATCATGAAGGTCCAATTTCGAATTATGCAGTTGCGATTCCGTTGGTATTAAGCGGAATACCAACAGATTTATCTATCCAATGGCAGGGCAAAAAGCAGAGGAATGGTGAGCTAAACCCTGATCATTGTAGAATTTTATTTTATATTAATTTAGAGCATTTGAAAGAAACGGTTATCGATGTCCAAATTCAAAATCGAATTGTTTCACTTCATATAATAAATGAAAATGAAAAACCAATAAAGTTAATTTCCTATTTACAGCCTTTATTGAAAGAAGGATTATTAAATTTAGATTATCAACTTTCTTCTATAAAATGGTCACAATCTATTCAATCAAAGGCGAAGGATAAAGGAAATGTTTTACGTCAAGAAAGCACATATGTTCAAACCTCGAAAGTGTACCAGGGAGTGGATATACGAATATGAACGAAAAAACTGATATAAGGTTAGCTGTTGCTTTAAAGTATAATGTTGATAATGATATAGCTCCAAGTGTTCTTGCGAAAGGAAAAGGGTATGTAGCAAAAGAGCTATTAAATGAAGCGAAAAAGCATAACGTCCCCGTTCAAGAAGATGCAAGTCTTGTTGAATTATTAAGTCAATTAGAAATAAATGAAACAATTCCTAAGGAATTATACGAAGTAGTTGCAGAGATATTTGCTTTTGTATATCAAATTGATAAAAGTGTAAAAGATACATCGAAATAACATTGACTATCTAATGAATTTGAATTATATAAATTTCACACTTACAAGTTACTGAATTTATTGAGTTCTCACCTAGGTATAGATTTGTTCGGATCGATTTTGGTAATTATGGAATTACTCTATATAATTCATTAAGTTTTTCGTTTAGTAGTGGAAAGAAGGAAGAGTCAATTTATCCCCACTTAAGATTCAGTAGACCCCCGCCTCAATACTTAAGAAAAATTGAAAAGTTTAGGTGGGGGAATTCTATCCCTAAAGTCGGATATGGAATAACTATGGTATAAATTAAACTAACTACCAATGGGGACGAAGGAAAATCGACACTGAAAATAGTTTAGCTTTATAATGTTTAGATAACAAATATGTCAACACCTTATCTTAATAATTAATGTTTTTGGGAAAGATATCACCGAAAACATTGTTTATGAAAGAGGTGTTTTTTGTGCTTTTTACAAATCTACAGAACTTTTCTGATGAGGAAATCGCCGAGGAATTTGGTATTCATCGTCCGATAATGGAACGGGAAATCAGTGCAAGTATAGGGAAAAAGAAAAATAATGAAAGAGAGGTGAAGAAAGATGAAGAAAAGAAGAAAGTTCGATCCAAATCCAAAGACTCCCCTAGATAACTGGAGTGTGAATGTAGATCCTGCTATTATGTCTGGAGATCATTGGGCTCAGGAAGAAAACGCTCCTCTTGAACAATTAGATTTTTTTGAAGAACACCAATGTGAAGAAATAAGTGTAAAAAAAGAACATCCTTATCATATGTTTATGCACCCGACAATAAATGTTAGTTATGGAAATTTTAAAAAAGAATAGAAACTTTTCATCTTAAAAAGTAGGAGAAATCCTACTTTTTTAATATAATCAGAATTTATAAATTTCTAACTTAGAAACTGTCTAGCGCAAGCAGCCTACGAGCTCGGTCACTTAAGTCAAGCTACTGACTTCAATAACTACTTGATTAACGTCTCTGAATAGCTTCATGCAGCTTTGCTCCTGCGATTACTCGTCGCACGAAAAACAATTGCTCCTGCGATTACTCGTCGCACAAAACACTGCTTCGAGGAAGCCTACTTCGAAGTATTGCTGTCAGACGCAGAAGCACATAGTGCGGTCAAAGAGCAGACCGCTACTTACTGACCTTCCAGTGCCTTTCGCTCGTGACCAAGGCGCTTGCGCTTTTCTTACAGTATCAGAATTTATAAATTTCTAACTTGGAAACTGTCTAGCTCCAGGCGCCATGGGCTCGATCACTTCAGATGTGTGAATGTGTAGTCAAGGGGGAGGTGAATTTCGGTTGGGTGTTAGCCCAAAACGTTCTCTTTATAATATGATAAGAACATACATTCTCGGTAAGAGGGCGTTGAGCATAAAAGGCATCCTCTTCAGAACATACTTTTCCCTCGGAATCAATACTTACTTTTAAAAAATTTCGCAACTTTTTTATGGGAAAGAGGGTTTTTATTCACCGTACTAGAATAAGATTAAGTGAAGATTGCTACAGATTAATATAGACTTCGTTTTAATCTTTAATTTTAGTGGTAGAATTGAGTATAATCAACATATTATTAATCGGATTTGATAGGAGGCTGGAGATGAATATCCACGAATATCAAGGAAAAGAAATTCTACGTAGTTACGGTGTTAGGGTACCCAATGGAAAAGTGGCTTTTACAGTGGATGAGGCAGTTAAAGCCGCAACTGAGCTTAGGTCAACGGTAACGGTTATTAAAGCACAAATCCACGCGGGGGGAAGAGGCAAAGCAGGTGGAGTGAAAGTAGCAAAAAGTGTTGATGAAGTTCATAGATATGCTAGTGAAATACTAGGTAAAACGTTAATTACTCACCAAACGGGTTCGGAAGGTAAAGTAGTTAAACGCCTACTTATCGAAGAAGGTTGCGACATTAAAAATGAATATTATATTGGATTGGTTATAGATAGAGTTACATCTAAGGTTGTTATGATGGCTTCTGAAGAAGGTGGTACGGAAATAGAAGTAGTCGCAAAGTGTTCGCCTGAGAAAATTTTTAAGGAGATTATTGATCCAGTTGTTGGCTTACAAGCGTTCCAAGCAAGAAGGTTAGCATTTAACATAAATATACCAAATGAACTGATCGGTCAAACTGTAAAATGTATGCTAGGACTTTATAAGGTTTTTATAGAAAAAGATTGTTCAATCGCGGAAATAAATCCACTAGTTATTACTAAAGATGGGAATGTTATGGCTTTAGATGCGAAATTTAACTTTGATTCAAATGCACTTTATCGAAATAAAGATATATTAGCATATCGTGATTTAGATGAGGAAGATGAAAAGGAAATTGAAGCATCGAAGAGCGATTTAAGCTACATTTCATTAGACGGTAATATTGGTTGCATGGTAAATGGTGCCGGCCTTGCAATGGCTACAATGGATATTATTAAACATTATCATGGAGAACCTGCAAACTTTCTTGATGTTGGTGGTGGAGCAACAACAAAAAAAGTAACGGAAGCATTTAAATTAATTTTGTCAGATGAAAATGTGAAAGGTATTTTTGTTAACATTTTTGGTGGAATTATGAAATGTGATGTAATTGCTGAAGGGATAGTAGAAGCAACCAAACAAGTTGATTTAAATCTTCCGTTAGTTGTTCGCTTAGAAGGAACAAACGTAGAAGCTGGAAAGAAAATTTTGAATGAGTCAGGTTTAAACATCACATCAGCAAATTCGATGGCTGATGGAGCAAAAAAAATTGTATCTCTAGTTAAATAGAAGGAGTTGGAGGAGCGCATGAGTATTCTAATTAATAAAGATACAAAAGTCATTGTTCAAGGGATTACTGGTGCTACTGGTTTATTTCATACAAAGCAGGCAATTGAGTACGGAACTAATATTGTAGGTGGCGTTACACCTGGTAAGGGTGGGACAGAAATTGAAGGAATTCCAGTATTTGATACGGTATCTGATGCCGTTAAAGTAACCAATGCGAATGCTTCTGTTATTTATGTTCCACCAGCATTTGCGGCAGATGCTATAATGGAAGCAGTTGATTGCAGTCTAGATTTAGTTATTTGTATAACTGAAGGAATTCCAGTGTTAGATATGATAAAGGTAAAACGTTTTATGGAAGGAAAAAATAGTCGTTTGATAGGGCCGAACTGCCCTGGAGTTATTACCCCTGATGAGTGTAAAATTGGGATTATGCCTGGTTACATTCATAAAAAAGGTCATGTTGGTGTTGTGTCACGTTCTGGAACACTAACCTATGAGGCAGTACATCAGTTGTCCACAAAGGGGATTGGACAGTCTACAGCTGTAGGAATTGGTGGTGACCCAGTAAATGGCACAAATTTTATTGATGTGTTAAAATTATTTAATGAAGATGAAGAAACGTATGCTGTAATTTTGATTGGCGAAATTGGTGGTACAGCAGAAGAAGAAGCTGCCGAATGGATTAAAGAGAATATGACAAAGCCAGTTGTAGGTTTTATTGGTGGTCAAACTGCACCACCCGGAAAAAGGATGGGCCATGCTGGTGCCATTATTTCAGGGGGAGAAGGTACTGCAGTTGAAAAGATTAAAACACTTCAGAGTTGCGGTGTATTAGTAGCTGAAACTCCCGCCGTTATGGGGCAAACATTGATTACTGCATTAGAAAAAAACAACTTGTTAGAAAAATGTATAGCTCATAAGTAAGATAAACGGCTCCTCTTATTTGGAGCCGTATTTTTATTATGAAAAGGTTGTGATATGTATGAGTGTGAGAAAACGTCTAATTCATCTTCATTCATGTAAGGGTGTGACATGGCAGACGCTAAATAAATTTTTACAATATGACTCTTCATTAGAAAAAATTTATCGGCTTAATAAAGAGCAGCTAAAACAAATATTTTCATTGAGAAATTACCAAGTAGAGAGTCTATATAAAGATTTGCATTCAAGAGAACTAGTAAAAAGAATAGAAGAATTTCATCAAACAGATGTCCATGTTGTCACCATTTTTGACCAAACGTACCCAGACTTATTAAAACAAATTTATGATCCGCCTTGGGTGCTTTACTGTAAAGGTGATTTATCCCTTTTTCATGCAGAGAATAAAATAAGTGTAGTAGGGACGAGGGATCCATCCAAAAACGGATTGTTAAGTCTAGATAAAATTGTTCTGCCATTAATAAAAGAAAATTGGGTGATTGTCAGTGGTTTAGCTGTTGGTATTGATGCTAGAGCACATGCATTAACACTTCATGGTAAAGGAAAGACAATTGCTGTACTAGGTTCAGGTTTTAACTATATTTATCCTCGTTGTCATCAAAAATTAGCCTCAATTATTTCTAAGGAACATCTTTTAATTTCTGAATTTCCGCCTAACAACCTACCTCAAAAATGGAACTTTCCTATGAGAAATCGTATTATCAGTGGATTATCAAAAGGAACATTGATTATTGAAGCCCGAGAAAGAAGCGGATCTCTAATAACTGCTGATTTAGCACTCCAACAAGGAAGAGAAGTATTTGCTGTTCCAGGATCTATTTTAGACGAGCGGTCAGAAGGTGCACATTTGTTAATTCAACAAGGTGCTAAGTTGACAAAATGTAGTAATGATGTTTTAAATGAATGGTAAGCGAGTATAATAAAGTAAAAATGTGTTAAAAAAATCAATTTCGATAAATTAAAACATATTATTATGTAATAAAATTTCCTTATTTTTCGAAAAAGATGGAAGTTTTGTCATAATTATATTTGACAAAAAGCAAAATAGTGGTTGATAATAGGGAAGATTTAAATTACCTCAGAAGGGGGAGGAAACAATAGATGGCAGATTACTTAGTAATCGTTGAATCTCCCGCTAAAGCAAAAACAATTGGGAAGTATTTAGGGAAAAAATATACGGTAAAAGCTTCTATGGGGCATGTGATTGACTTACCAAAAAGTCAAATGGGAGTCGATATCGAAGAAAATTATCGTCCTAAATATATTACGATCCGCGGAAAAGGGCCAATTTTAAAAGATTTGAAAGCAGCTGCAAAAAAAGTAAAGAAAGTTTACTTAGCGGCTGACCCTGACCGAGAAGGAGAAGCAATTGCTTGGCACTTAGCAAACAGTTTAAAAATTGATGAAAAATCAGACTGTCGAGTAGTATTCAACGAAATTACACAGCAAGCAATTA
This sequence comes from Anaerobacillus alkalilacustris, assembly GCF_001866005.1. Lineage (GTDB taxonomy): Bacteria > Bacillota > Bacilli > Bacillales > Anaerobacillaceae > Anaerobacillus > Anaerobacillus alkalilacustris. Next base: position 220,454 of record NZ_MLQR01000029.1, on the reverse strand, counting down.
AAGATGCTTTTAAAACACCTAGGCCAATAAACATGGATTTAGTTGATGCGCAACAAGCTAGACGTGTTCTAGATCGGCTAGTTGGTTACAATATCAGCCCATTGTTATGGAAGAAAGTAAAAAAAGGATTAAGTGCTGGAAGAGTTCAATCCGTTGCAGTTAAAATGATTATCGACCGTGAAAAAGAGGTTCAATCTTTCGTTCCTGAAGAGTATTGGTCAATAACTGCTAAATTTAAAACTGAAGAAGAAATTTTTGAAGCAAAGTTTTATGGGGTAGACAATAAAAAAGTAGAGTTAAATTCAGAGGCTGATGTAAACGAGATTCTTAATAAGTTAAAAGGATCATTTAGCGTAGAAAATGTAAAAAAGAGAGAACGTAAGCGAAATCCGGTATTGCCATTCACTACATCTTCACTTCAGCAAGAAGCTGCAAGAAAATTAAACTTTAGAGCGAAAAAAACAATGATGATCGCTCAACAACTTTATGAAGGTATTGATATAGGCAAAGAAGGTACAATTGGTTTAATTACATACATGAGAACAGATTCTACTAGAGTTTCAGAAACAGCTGAAAAAGAGACTGCTGAGTACATTGAAGCTAGCTACGGAAAAGAATATCTTTTGAAAGACAAAAGGCAAGTAAAAAAGGATAAGAAAGCCCAAGATGCACATGAAGCGATCAGGCCTACATCTGTGTTCAAAGACCCAAAAACACTCAAGGGTTATTTAAGTAGAGACCAATTACGGCTATACAAATTAATTTGGGAACGCTTAGTGGCCAGTCAAATGGCACCAGCGGTTCTAGACACAATGAGTGTAGATATAGCCAATGAAGGCGTTCTATTTCGTGCTACAGGGTCAAAGATTAAATTTCCTGGTTTTATGAAGGTATATATTGAAGGTAATGATGATGGGAAAAAAGAAGAAGATCGTCTATTACCCCTTCTTGAAGAAGGAATGGTCGTTTCAAAAGAAGCGATTGAACCGAATCAGCACTTTACGCAGCCACCACCACGTTATACAGAGGCTAGGTTAGTAAAAACATTGGAAGAGTTAGGGATTGGTAGACCATCTACATTTGCCCCGACGTTAGATACAATTCAACGAAGAGGTTATGTGGCTCTTGAAGATAAACGATTTGTACCCACCGAACTAGGTGAAATTGTTCTGGAATTAATAGAAGAATTTTTTCCGGAAATATTAAACGTTGAGTTTACAGCAAAAATGGAAAGTGATTTAGATGCTATTGAGGAAGGTCAGACCGATTGGGTAAATATCATTGGTCACTTTTATAGCAGTTTTGAAAAGAATCTTAAAATTGCTGAAGAGGAAATGAAGGAAGTTGAAATTAAGGATGAACCTGCCGGTGAAGATTGTGAGTTATGTGGTCATGAAATGGTCTATAAAATGGGTAGGTATGGAAAGTTTATGGCTTGTTCGAATTTTCCAGACTGTCGAAATACGAAAGCTATCGTAAAAGAGATAGGGGTTAAATGCCCAACTTGTAAGGATGGCAATATAGTTGAGCGAAAGAGCAAGAAACGTAGAACGTTTTTTGGTTGCGACCAATACCCTGAGTGTGATTTTCTATCATGGGATAAACCAATTTCAAGACCTTGTCCGAAATGTAGTTCCATGCTAGTTGAAAAAAAATCGAAAAAAGGGGTACAGGTTCATTGTACAAAGTGTGATTACGAGGAAGAAGCCAATTAATTTGGTTCTTCTTCGTCAGTTATTTAATCAACTGATTTGTACTTAAGGGTCATAGACCCCCACCTCTAAGCGTAGCGTAGGTGGGAACTTCCATTCAGGTGGAGTTGAGACTCCATCTGAATTTCCGATGTTCTAGCGAAGCTAGAACGAGTTCTCATTTCGTTTAATTGATCAAGTCAAGTATAGATATTAAATGTTTTTCGCTAGTAAGACCTGTAATTCTAAGTTTTACTATCATATAATGGAGGAATTAATTTTGTCAGAAACTAAAGTAAATGTAGTTGGTGCTGGATTAGCAGGAAGTGAAGCAGCTTGGCAAATTGCTAAAGCCAATATCCCGGTTCGTTTATTTGAAATGAGGCCTGTAAAGAATACGCCTGCTCATCATACAGATAAATTTGCAGAACTAGTATGTAGTAATTCTCTAAGATCGAATGCATTATCAAATGCAGTTGGTGTATTAAAGGAGGAAATGAGGAAATTAGACTCTGTCATCATTCAATCAGCTGATGATTGTGCTGTACCCGCAGGTGGAGCTTTAGCTGTTGATCGCCATGAATTTGCCAATCTAGTAACAGAGCGAGTAAAGAATCACCCGTTAGTAGAAGTGATCGCAGAAGAAGTAACTGAAATCCCAGAAGGGCCCACAGTCATAGCATCTGGACCTTTAACATCAGAAGCGTTATCTAAACAACTAAAGGAGCTTACTGGTGAAGAATATTTATATTTTTACGATGCAGCAGCCCCGATTATTGAAGTAGAAAGCATTGATCGCGAAAAAGTGTATTTAAAATCACGTTATGATAAAGGTGACGCAGCTTATTTAAATTGTCCGATGAATGAAGAAGAATTTGATCGATTTTACGAGGCGCTGATAAGTGCAGAAACGGTTCCTTTAAAAGAGTTTGAAAAGGAAATCTTCTTTGAGGGTTGTATGCCAATTGAAGTACTAGCAAAAAGAGGGAAGAAAACGCTTTTATTTGGACCGATGAAACCAGTTGGTTTGGAAGATCCAAAAACGGGTAAACGTCCATATGCTGTAGTACAGCTTAGGCAAGATAACCAATCAGGAACACTCTATAATATTGTAGGTTTCCAAACTCATTTAAAATGGGGCCCACAAAAAGAAGTACTTCAACTTATTCCTGGTCTTGAACAAGCTGAAATTGTAAGATACGGTGTTATGCATCGAAATACGTTTATTAATTCACCAAAGTTTCTCTTACCAACATATCAATATAAAGGTAGGGAGGATCTTTTCTTTGCTGGGCAAATTACTGGAGTAGAAGGATATGTAGAATCTGCAGCTAGTGGATTATTAGCAGGGATGAATGCTGTTAGGTATGTAACTGGGAGAGAGCAAATAGTATTACCACCTGAAACGATATTAGGTAGTATGGCCAATTACATTACTACAGCAAATGAAAAAAACTTTCAACCAATGAATGCAAACTTTGGATTGCTACCACCTATTGAACCAAGAATAAAAAATAAAAAGGAACGATATGAACAATTAGCTACTAGAGCTTTAGACACAATTCAGAATTTTTCGAAAAGATTGTAAATTTCCTTGTGTTCCAAATAAAGTTATGGTATTATTTAAAGGCTATAGTGAGGTGAGTCATGTGTCAAATCAAGTAGACCAGTTGAAAACGTTTATTCGGTTCTTGCAAATAGAGAAGAATTATTCGGAACACACTGTATACAATTATAAAAAAGATATTGAACATTTCTCATCTTTCATGAAGCAGCATAGCATTTCTAGTTACGCTGCTGTTTCTTATGGATTTGTTCGTCTGTATTTAACTGAATTGTATGCATTAAAGTGGAAAAGAAAAACGGTTGCAAGAAAAATTTCAAGTCTACGTAGCTTTTATAATTTTTTATTGGTAGAAGAAATAGTTGGCGAAAATCCGTTTGCGTCTGCTTCCGTTCCAAAACAAGAAAAAAGGTTACCAACCTTCCTTTATGAAGATCAACTAAATGAGTTATTTTCAGTCTCTGACATTTCAACACCGTTAGGTCAAAGAAATCAGGCGTTATTAGAACTTCTGTATGGGACGGGAATACGAGTTAGTGAGTGTTGTAGCTTACGTATTCAAGATATTGATTTTCAAATAGGTATTATTTCGGTTGTTGGGAAAGGAAGGAAAGAACGCATTATTCCGTTAGGAAGTTATGCAATAGATGCTATACATATGTATATGAATGATGGTAGGATGAAATTATTGAAAGGCGATAAACACGAAGGTAAGACCCTGTTTTTAAACTATTCTGGTGGGAATCTTACAAGAAGTGGAGTTAGGAAAATTTTACAAAGTATTGTTGATAAGACTGCCTCTAAGATAAAAATTAGTCCCCATGTTTTAAGACACACCTTTGCAACGCATTTATTAAATGAAGGTGCAGATATGCGAAGCGTGCAAGAATTATTAGGGCATACTCATCTATCATCTACCCAAATTTATACACACGTAACAAAAGAGCATTTAAAGCATGTGTATAATAATACTCATCCAAGAGCGAAATGATAAACAAACAGTTAGTTTTCTAGTATATGGAGGGATTCTAGTGGAACATAGCTTTCATGCTACAACTATATTTGCTATTCACCATAATGGGAAATGTGCTATGAGTGGCGATGGGCAAGTAACATTTGGAAACGCTGTTGTAATGAAACATACAGCTAGGAAAGTTCGTAAATTATATAATGGGAAAGTGTTGGCTGGATTTGCAGGATCAGTTGCTGATGCTTTTACATTGTTTGAAAAGTTTGAGGCGAAATTAGAAGAGTATAATGGGAATTTGCAAAGGGCAGCAGTTGAATTAGCGAAAGAATGGCGGAGTGATAAAGTACTTAGACGTTTAGAAGCAATGTTAATTGTTGCTAATGCTGATAATCTGTACTTAGTTTCAGGAACTGGTGAAGTGATCGAGCCGGATGATGGAATTTTAGCTATAGGTTCAGGTGGGAATTATGCTTTATCAGCAGGGCGAGCGTTAAAAAAACATGCTCCTCAATTACAAGCTAAGGAAATTGCTATGGCAGCTTTACAAACAGCTGCAGAAATTTGTGTATACACAAATAATAACATTGTATTAGAAGAGCTTTAAGTCAGTATGTAGAGAGTTAGCTGCTTTCGATTAATAAGGATGCTTACTAGCACTTTAATATGTACAAATCTTTGGATGTTAAAATATTTAATATTGTTCTATTCATTGTCACTAGCGTTGTATAAATATTGTCATAATTTTCAGTTTAATTATTTTCTTTGTTTAGAGCCAAAAAAGTTAATACCCAACTAAAGATGGCTCCATCCATTTGGAAATTTATTTACAATTAGACTGGTGCAACGACGACAAATTGCGTATTAAGGGAGGGCTTTCCCTTCAATCTTTCGAAGCCAGATATGCGCTGGTTTCCACAAAGTAGCCTTTAAATATCGGCTAATTTGCAATGTTTTTCGCTTANTTCTTTGTTTAGAGCCAAAAAAGTTAATACCCAACTAAAGATGGCTCCATCCATTTGGAAATTTATTTACAATTAGACTGGTGCAACGACGACAAATTGCGTATTAAGGGAGGGCTTTCCCTTCAATCTTTCGAAGCCAGATATGCGCTGGTTTCCACAAAGTAGCCTTTAAATATCGGCTAATTTGCAATGTTTTTCGCTTACTTTTTGTTTCCATCTGTGCAAGTACATGCAGGCAAAAAACAATAAGTGCGATAAACACTTGATTTTGAATAGCCCATTCGCTTTGACCATAGAACTTTTTGATGTTGAGATGTTGCTTGATCCATTTGAAAAACAGTTCTATTGCCCATCGTGACTTATACATCTCTGAAATTTCTTCTGCACTTAAGTCAAAACGGTTTGTGATGAGNTGAAGGATATTTCCTTTTGAATCTATCACTTTTAAAAGGCGAAAGTAATTTTCAGCACGGTTTTGAGTCGTACCAATTAACACCATTTGATCCGACAAAACAGACGAATTCTCAGGTAGCTTAAAATCATAAACTTCCCGTACGATAGCGTTTTTCCTTAGCCTAGAGAGAAAAAAGTAGCCATCATCTGTCATGCGATCAAAGCGCTCGTAATCTAAATAGCCACGGTCAAACACATACATGCATTCTTTGTCATCGACCATGATTTCAAGCTGGCCACGATCATGTTCTTTTGCGGTTGTCATGATGGCTTTTTCTGGATAGGAAATCCCTTTTTCCATAAACACAAGGCGTAGATGCAATTTCACTCCCGCTTTTGTTTTGCGGAATTTTGCCCACCTATGGTTGGTTAAATTAAGTGGCAATGTGCTCGAATCAATGATTTTTAAAGGCATGATCAGTTTTGTATAGTGCGTTTTGACATGAATTTGTGAGACTAAATCAAGGAATAGACGTTGAAATAGATCTGGGTTCATACCATTTAAGCGCCGTGACAGCTGTGAAATACTGATTGAATCAAGGTCAATCGCCTTTTGAAGTTGGTCATCAAAAAGACAATCACTTAGCGCATGGAGACTCTCGACTTCTTGTAACTGGGCATAAAGAAATAATTTTAAAAATGATTCAGTCGTTAATTTTTTCGTATAAAAATCTAATTTCAGTGTTTTCACCTGTTCTTCAAATAATTCAAGATTTATTGGTGAAAACCATTGTCCAAATGAAGTTTTTCGTGTAATCTTGTCCATGAGATGTGTCCTTTATTAGTGGATTTGGACGGGTTACCACCTGACTTATCCATTATAAAGGACTTTTTCTTTGCATAAAATAATTTATTGAAGATTTCGAATGTTTTTAATAGTAAAACAAAATTAGTGCAACACTAGTGNTTTCGTATAAAAATCTAATTTCAGTGTTTTCACCTGTTCTTCAAATAATTCAAGATTTATTGGTGAAAACCATTGTCCAAATGAAGTTTTTCGTGTAATCTTGTCCATGAGATGTGTCCTTTATTAGTGGATTTGGACGGGTTACCACCTGACTTATCCATTATAAAGGACTTTTTCTTTGCATAAAATAATTTATTGAAGATTTCGAATGTTTTTAATAGTAAAACAAAATTAGTGCAACACTAGTGATTCATTGTTTACATACAAGTTTCATTTTTGATTTTTTGAAAAAATAGAAAGAGGAGCGATGGTATGGAAAATCATTTAACACCTCGACAAATTGTAGAAAAGTTAGATCAATATATAGTTGGCCAAGAAAAGGCGAAGCGTTCGGTTGCTATTGCTCTAAGAAATCGATATCGAAGAAGTCAATTAGATGAAAAGCTTCGAGATGAAGTAACCCCGAAAAACATTTTAATGATTGGTCCCACCGGAGTAGGTAAAACGGAAATTGCTAGAAGACTTGCTAAGCTCGTTGGTGCACCGTTCGTAAAAGTTGAGGCTACGAAATTTACTGAGGTAGGATATGTTGGTCGTGATGTAGAATCGATGGTTCGGGATCTGGTGGAAACTTCAATTCGTTTAGTTAAAGAAGCCCGTATGAAAAAAGTAAAAGGTAAAGCAGAAGAAAATGCAAACAAGCGTATCGTAAGTTTACTTGTTCCTTCGAAAAAGAAAGAGACAAACTACAAAAATCCTTTTGAAATGATTTTTGGAGCTCAGAATCAAGATCAATCAGAACCTCTCGATAATAGCGAAGAAGTTGCTATTAGGGATCGGAAGAGAAGAATTGAACATCAACTAGCACTTGGGGAACTTGAAGACAATTTCGTAACAGTTGAGCTAGAAGAGCAAACTGCTGGTTTTCTTGACATGTTCCAAGGTTCAGGAATGGAACAAATGGGAATGAATATGCAAGAAATGCTTGGTAGTATGATACCTAAGAAGAAAAAGAAGCGTAAGCTAACTGTTAGAGAAGCGAGAAAAGTTCTAACTGAGGATGAGGCTGCAAAACTTATTGATATGGATGAAGTTTCTCAGGAAGCGGTTTCACGTGCGGAGCAATTGGGTATTATCTTTATAGATGAAATTGATAAAGTTGCTGGTAAAGGGAACCAGTCAACAGCAGATGTTTCAAGGGAAGGTGTTCAAAGAGATATATTACCAATTGTAGAAGGTTCAACGGTAGTTACAAAGTATGGTCCTGTTCGCACAGATCATATGCTCTTTATTGCAGCAGGAGCTTTCCACTTGGCTAAGCCGTCGGATTTAATTCCAGAATTACAAGGACGATTTCCGATTAGAGTCGAACTAGCTAATTTATCTGAGAAAGATTTTATAAAAATATTAGTAGAACCAAATAATGCCTTAATTAAACAATATCAAGCATTACTTGCGACTGAAGGTATACAAGTTGTATTTTCTGACGATGCTATTGAAAGAATTGCAAAAATTGCAACAGAAGTAAATCAAGATACAGAAAACATTGGTGCTAGAAGACTTCATACTATTCTAGAACGACTTCTAGAAGACTTGTCTTTTGAAGCGCCTGATATTAATTTACAAGAAATTGTAATCACTCCTGTATATGTTGATGAGAAGCTAGCAACTATTGCGAAAAACCGAGACTTGAGCCAATACATCTTATAATAGACAATCAATTAGGAGGATTTAGTAAATGGATTTATTAACGAAAACAAGAAGAATTAATGATATGTTGCAGAACACTGCTGGGCAACCAGTTAACTTTAAGGATATGGCTGAAACACTATGTGACGTCATTCAAGCAAATATATTTATTGTAAGTCGTCGTGGGAAATTATTAGGATTTTCTATCAAACAGGAAATCGAAAATGAAAGAATAAAAAAAATGTTAGAAGATCGTCAATTTCCTGAAGTATATACGACAAACTTATTTAAGATTACAGAAACATCTTCAAATTTAGATATCAATAGTGAATTCACCGCTTTTCCAATTGAAAGTAAGGACCTTTTTAATACGGGTTTAACCACAATCGTTCCAATTAACGGTGGGGGAAATAGAATTGGAACACTGATTTTAGCGAGATTAACTGATTCGTTTAACGATGATGATTTAATTCTTGCTGAATACGGTGCTACGGTAGTTGGGATGGAAATTCTACATGAAAAAACAGTGGAAATCGAACAAGAAGCACGAAGTAAAGCGGTAGTTCAGATGGCAATTGGGTCTTTATCTTATAGTGAATTAGAGGCGGTTGAACATATATTTGATGAGCTAGAAGGAAATGAAGGGTTACTAGTAGCTTCGAAAATTGCTGATCGTGTTGGTATTACTCGTTCTGTCATTGTTAATGCTTTACGTAAACTCGAAAGTGCGGGTGTTATTGAATCTCGTTCATTAGGAATGAAAGGGACGTATATTAAAGTTCTAAATGATAAATTCTTATTTGAACTAGAGAAATTAAAGTCGAAATAGCAAGTCAAAATAGAACTGCTATCAAAAAAATGGGGTCAACATCGATAAGTGAAGATCATTGTCCTTTTTTTAAGTTCAATGATCTAATAAAGATGTTGGCGCCTTTTTTTGTTTTGATTTTAAATATTTTTGAGGGTCTAATTGAGTAATTCATTAACTTAGAAATCAAACTATATTTAGTTGGAACAGAGCGGTTTCAACTATTAGTATTTTAATCGTGTCGAATCGTTATTGTTAGTTAATTTAAATAGGATAGTTTTATTATACCCATTAGAGGCAATTGTAATTCGCACCCAAATTGCAGAATATAGATGAGAAAAAATGTAGGATTGTAGATATATCTTATACATTCACAAGTAGGGAAAGCTTTTCTGGTTTAATGAAGCTCTAACTAATAACTTTATATAATAGAAGTTTGTTAGTTAGAAAAAAGTAGGATTTTTTGTAGCCAATTTATTTATTTTCATTTATAGTAAATAGTGACTATCTTTAGGCGTGTTCTGTCAAATTAATACAAATTTTTTTGTGTTTTTTTTTTGTGTTTTCTTTACAATTATTTTATCCCACTCTTACAAAGGCAGTGAGTCCCCACTGTTTGAAGTTCGACTATATAAATGGAAAATTGTTTTCCTTAATTAATATGTTAATGAGAAGTATAATGAGTGTAAGGGTATGTAAGATTACTGGTACTATTTGCTCGAGATCTCGTAGGTCTTTGGTTGGAAAAATCAGACAAAACAAAACAACGTTAGACAAAAAATGATTATTTATATACAATACGATTTGAGTAGGTTTTATGATAACAGTTTTATTATATAATAAGCGTATATTAACTGGGAGGAGAATATGAAGCTTTTTTCTAATCCACAACAACAACTGCTAGAACAATCGCTACATGCTGCTTCCTTGCGGCAAAAAACGATTTCTCAAAATATAGCGAATGTAGACACACCAAATTATAAAGCGCAAAAAACAGTTTTTAAACATCAATTGGACCAGGCAATTGAAGGGCAGCGCTTGCAAGCTTACCGAAATGATGAGAGACATTTTGAGTTTGGTTCACAGAAAAACACCAGCAAAGCTGCAGTTGTCGCTCGTAATCAATCCGTTTTTAATCACAACGGTAATAATGTAGATATTGAACATGAAATGGCAGAAATGGCTAAAAATCAAATTTATTACAATGCTGTAATTGAACGTATAAATGGAAGGTTTAATAGTATTAAAACAGTTATTGGAGGTGGGAGATAACAATGACAATTTTTCATGGATTTAATACGACAGCTTCTGCTCTAACTGCACAGCGCTTAAGAATGGATGTTGTCGCTTCGAATATGGCAAATGTAGATACAACTAGAGGTAGATTTGTTAATGGCGAATGGGAACCATATCGAAGGAAAATGGTTGTAATGGAACCGAACGAAAATCGGTTTTCTTCACATTTATCAAAGGCGATGGGGAGACAGAGTCAACCTGGAAATGGTGTAAAGGTGAGGCAAATTGTTGAGGATCAAACACCTTTTAAGCTTGCTTATCAACCAGATCATCCAGATGCTGACGCAGAGGGCTATGTCAGATTACCAAATGTTGATCCATTAAAAGAAATGGTTGATATGATGAGTGCGACTCGCTCTTACGAGGCGAATGTAACAACGTTAAATGCCACAAAAAATATGTTAATGAAAGCTCTAGAAATAGGGAAAGGGTAAAGGGGGAAAAGTAATTGGATCCGATTTCTGTAAGACCTAATTATGTGATGGATATTCACAGAGCTGAAACACAAAGGAAACTTACACCTCATGAAGCGCAAAATAGCTTTAAAACGGCCTTAAATGAAGCGCTACATAAAGTAAATGATGCTCAACACGCATCGCAAAAGGCAACGGATAAGTTAGCTCGAGGAGAAAGTATTGACTTACACGAAGTAATGATTACTGCTCAAAAAGCCAGTATCACCTTACAAACAACAGTAGAAGTGCGGAATAAAATTGTAGAAGCATATCAAGAGATTATGAGAATGCAAGTTTAATTAAAGTAAGACGATAAAAATTTTTATTAAATGAGTGTAAATCATTAATCCCAAAACCGCTGCGCATAAATCTATATTGAATTAAGAACAATTTACCACTAAAAAATATAGTAACTTATTGGTGAGATAAATAATGAAATATGAAATGTATTAAAGTAAAAAGTAGTAAACAAATTGTTAAATATAGAGTAACAGCCTAGGAATTCGCCAGAAACACTTGGCGATAAAATGTTTAATATTATTACTCTATTAAATATAAGAAAGATGGGATTAGTGAAGTAGGAGGGCGCATGGACGAGAAAATCACACTTTATAAAGAAAAAATAATTAATTACTGGACCGGACGAACCAATGTCCAAAAAGGGATGATTGTCGGTTCTTTCCTACTACTTATAGTTCTACTTATCCTTGTCTCTATGCTAGGTTCACGTACCAACTTAGTACCGTTGTATACAAACTTATCATTTCAAGAAACTGGAGAAATCAAAGCACAATTGGATTCTAGGGGGATTCCTTCAGAAATCTCTGCTAATGGAACGAGTATATTAGTTCCGGAGACACTTGTTGATACTTTAAAAGTCGAATTAGCAGCAGAGGGAATTCCTAAAAGTGGTAGTATCGACTATACGACATTTAGAGATCGAATGGGCTTTGGAATGACTGATAATGAATTTAATATTATGGAACGCGCGGCAATGCAAACAGAACTAGCTAATTTGATAAAAAGTATTGACGGTGTTCAACATGCCCAAGTTATGATCACATTACCAGAAGAAAGTATTTGGGTTTCTAGTAGTGATCAAACAGCTTCAGCTTCTGTACTGTTAAATATTCGACCTGGATATCAACTAGATCAATCACAGATTCGAGCATTGCATCACCTTATTTCAAAGAGTGTTCCTAAACTCCCTATTGATAATATCGTCATTATGAATCAAATGTTTGAGTATTTAGAGTTAAAAAATGAAAATATGATTGATTCGACACTTACAACATTTGAACAACAACGATCTATTCAACGAGAAATTGAGCGTGATCTCCAACGGCAAGTACAACAAATGTTAGGTACGCTAGTAGGAAGGGATAAAGTAGTAGTTACGGTTACAACTGATATTGATTTTACGAAAGAAAATAGAGCTGAAGATTTAGTTGCGCCAGTAGATGAAGAAAACATGTCTGGTTTAGCAGTAAGTATTGAACGAATAACAGAGACTTATAGTGGTGAAGATTTTCAAGAAGGTGGAATTGCCGGTACAGGTGAAACAGATATTCCGGGTTATCCAGGTATAGCTGGAGCTGGAGTTGGAGATTACGAACGAGTTGAAGAGCGGATTAATAATGATGTAAATAGAATTCGTCGTGATATTGTAAGTAGTCCGTATCAAGTTAGAGATATCGGAATTCAAGTTATGGTAGAACCACCTATTCCGGAGGATCCAAACTCATTGCCTCCTGAACTAATAAATGATATACAACAAATTTTAAGCACTATAGTTAGAACAAGTATTTCAAAAGATGTTGTTGAACAACTGACACCAGAGCAAATAAACGAAAAAGTATTTGTTTCATCGCAAAGTTTTGACGGTAAAATTGTATTTGAAGAGATAATTGAGACTGAAATTCCGTTTTGGTACTACGTTGTTGGCGCACTTATTCTTTTAATTATTCTATTAATCTATTTATTAGTACGTAAAAATAAAAAAGAAGATCCAGTAATTGAATCAGAGCCAGAAATGGCGAGTTTTGATATCCCAAATATTAATGAAGAACAAGAAACAGAAGAAAAAGCCCGTAAAAAACAACTTGAAAAAATGGCAAGGGAAAGGCCTGAAGAATTCTCAAAACTTGTTCGAACTTGGCTATCTGAAGATTAAGGAGGCAACTGTATGGTTAGCAAAAGAAAAGAGTTAACTGGTAGAGAAAAGGCAGCGATTCTTCTCATCTCCTTAGGGCCTGATGTATCTGCTCAAGTTTATAAACATTTATCAGAAGAAGAAATTGAAAAATTAACCCTAGAAATTGCTAGCGTCCGTAAGGTAGAGTCAACAATGAAGGAAGAAATTATTGAACAATTCCACCAATTAGCAATGGCTCAAGATTATATTACCCAGGGCGGAATCGGGTATGCAAAAAATGTTTTAGAGAAAGCGCTTGGTGAACAACAAGCGATGGAAATCATTAGCCGCTTAACATCAACTCTTCAAGTAAAACCTTTTGATTTTGCAAGAAAAGCTGACGCTGGCCAAATATTAAATTTTATTCAAAATGAACACCCACAAACAATTGCGTTAATATTGTCTTATTTAGAGTCTGTCCAAGCTGCACAAATTTTATCTGAGCTACCTCAAGAAATGCAAGCTGATATTGCAAAGCGGATTGCGTTAATGGACAGTACCTCACCAGAAATTATTAATGAAGTAGAAAACATATTAGAGAGAAAGCTTTCAGCTACAGTAACGCAAGACTATACAAAAACTGGTGGAATTGAAACAGTAGTGGAAGTATTAAATAGTGTAGATAGAAGCACAGAAAGAACGATTTTAGATGCACTAGAAATTCAAGATCCGGAACTTGCAGAAGAAATCAAAAAACGAATGTTTGTATTCGAAGACATTGTTACACTTGACAATCGTTCAATTCAACGTGTCATTAGAGAGGTTGAGAATGAAGACTTACAACTTGCATTGAAAGTTGCTAACGATGAGGTCAAGGAAGTTGTCTTTAAAAACATGTCACAACGAATGTCCGAAACGTTTAAAGAGGAAATGGAGTTTATGGGACCTGTACGTTTACGTGATGTTGAAGAAGCTCAAACAAGAATCGTTTCAGTAATCCGTAGACTTGAAGAAGCTGGTGAAATTGTCATTGCTCGTGGTGGAGGAGATGATATTATTGTCTAGAGTGATTAAGTCATCTTTTGTCAATAATATGAAGTCAGAAAAAAAAACGATTGGCTTAAAAAAGGTTATTACAAATGAAAACGATGGTGCTATTGTTGAATCTGAAGACCATACTATAAGTGCTAAATCAGCAGAGGATGAACTTGAAAAAGTAAGGTTGGAAGCTGAAAAGCTAATAAGTGATGCTCAGTTAGAATATGAGCGTGTTCAGCAAAAGATCAATGATGAAATTATCGAGAGCCAAAAAAGGGCAGAGGATTTATTTAAACAAGCTGAAGAAAGAGGTTATAATGAAGGATTCCAACATGGACTTCATGAAGGGCAAAGACAATACGAGACTGCTATAGAAGAAGCAAAAGATATAGTTACTTCTTCAAGGAAAGATTATTTCCATCGTCTTGAGGAAGCAGAGCCAGTTATTGTTCAATTAGCCATAAAAGTTGCTGAAAAAATGATTTTCGATTCTCTTGAAAACAATGAAGAGATTTGGCTTTCAATCGTTAAGGATGTCATAAATGAAGTTAGAGAACAGGAACATGTGAAAATCTATGTTCATCCACAATGGTTCGAATTAACTGTTAATCATAAAGAAGAACTGCGCCTGTTATTACCTAATTGTGAGAATTTATCAATTTATCCTGATCTCCATCTTGGAGAGAATGGTTGTACAATTGAAACACCTTATGGAAAAATAGATGCATCAATAGACAGTCAGTTAAGTGAAATTAAATATGCACTGCTTGAAAAACTAAAGGAGATGGGTGGTTATGAAAGCAGCTAGCTTAATAAGTGAAGTAACTACAATTAACTCCTACAAACATTTTGGTAAGGTATCACGTGTTGTTGGGTTAACCATCGAATCAAAAGGACCACAAGTTTCTATTGGTGAACTTTGCTATATTATTATTGGAAAATCACCAAAACGAAAAGTAATGGCTGAGGTTGTAGGTTTTCGTGATGAGAAAGTACTTCTAATGCCGTTTACGACTGTACATGAGATTAGTCCAGGGAGTCTTGTAGAGGCCACAAAAAAGCCTTTACAGGTGAAGGTTGGTACTGAACTAATCGGACAAGTTGTCGATGGATTAGGCCAACCTTTGGATGGTAAGCAACTTCCTAAAGGTTTAACAGCGTTTCCAACGGATAATAACCCACCAAACCCACTACAACGGCCAAGGATAAAAGACCCATTAAGTTTAGGAGTTCGTGCTATAGATAGTTTATTTACAGTTGGTAAAGGACAGAGAATGGGTATCTTTGCTGGAAGTGGTGTAGGTAAGAGTACGTTAATGGCTATGATTGCTAAGAATTCCGATGCAGATATAAATGTTATTGCATTAATAGGTGAACGTGGGCGAGAGGTACGAGATTTTATCGAAAGAGACTTAGGAAAAGAAGGTCTTAGTAGAACAATTGTAGTTGTTGCGACCTCGGATCAACCAGCTTTGATGAGAATTAAAGGTGCGATGACAGCGACTGCTATTGCTGAGTATTTTAGAAATCAAGGACAGAATGTTACCTTAATGATGGATTCAGTAACTCGCTTTGCTATGGCACAGCGAGAGATTGGCTTAGCAATCGGTGAGCCTCCAACGACAAAAGGTTACACACCAAGTGTTTTTGCGTATTTGCCAAAATTATTAGAACGTTCAGGTACAGATGAACATGGTACAATTACCGCTTTTTATACAGTTCTCGTAGATGGAGATGACATGAATGAACCAATTGCTGATGCAGTACGTGGGATCTTAGATGGACATTTAGTTCTCGATCGCAAGTTGGCTAATAAAGGTCAATTTCCGGCTATAAACCCATTAAAGAGTATTAGTCGTGTAATGAATGATATTATTGGACAAGACCATCGTCTCGCAGCTGATCGACTACGTCAATTATTAGCTACCTATGTAGACGCCGAAGATTTAATAAATATCGGGGCATATAAGCGTGGGACGTCCCGAGATGTAGATGAAGCTATTCTTGCTTACCCAAAAATTATTTCATTTATTAAACAATCAACCGAAGAAAAGGTATCCTTTAATGAAGCTGTTCATGTGTTACTAAATGAATTTAAGAAAGGAGATCAATGATGTCCTTTCAATACACGCTGCAAAAAGTTTTAGAAGTTAGAGAAAACGATAAATTAGTCGCTGAAAAAGAGTTTGCTATAGCTACAAGGCAGTTTGAAGAAGTAGCAACTCGATTGTATGAGTTGCTTAAAAAAAAGGAAGATTATGAAAATCATTATAATAATCGGATCGAAGCAGGAATTCCTATTTTTCAAATCCAACAGTCCTATTCTCTCTTAACACGACTGCAAGAACAAATTGATCAATTGCAGTATACGACACAAAAAGCGAGGGAAAATATGAATAGAAAGCAAAATCTATTAGTAGAAAAGTCTATTGAACTAAAAAAATATGAAAAAATGAAACAAATAAAATATGAAGAGTATTTAGAAGAAGAAAAACGTTTAGAAAACACATTGATGGATGAAATCTCCATTCAACTGTTTGTGAAACGGTGAAATTAGGTGAAAACATTGAAGAACACTGAACAAAAATATAGTAAATTTCAATGGTTTGTTATGGTAATATTTATTCCAATTATGTTTGCTATCTTGTTATTCAGTATTATTTTAAGTTTTATGGGAATTAGCGTTGTAGATCAAGCAAAACAAGTGGCTTCGAATATCCCTGTTTTATCTAATTATGTAAAAACAGAAGAACAAATAATTGCTGATGAAGAAAAAGGTAATATAGATGAATTAATGGCTATCATTAATGCCCGTGAAACTGAGTTGGCTCTATTGGAACAAAAATTATTAACAAAAGAAGAAGAAGTACAATCATTATTAAATGAAATTGAGATACTAATGGACCAACTTGAAGAAAAAAAAGATATACACCTAGAAGTAAAGACAGAATATACAGAAATTGCAAAGTTATACGAAACTATGTCTGCGAAAAATGCAGCAAATATACTAACCCAACTTTCTGATGATGAAGCAGCAATTCATTTATCTTTTATTAAAATTGATGCAAGGGCAGCGATATTAGCAAAAATGACTCCGGATAAAGCTGCTGAATTAATTAGTCTATTAAGTAATAACTAGTTAGGCCTTTGAAAGGAGGTGAAAAAATGAACGCTATTAACTTTTTACAACAACGGGTTAATTCTCAGTCTACACAAAGTAGACAGAATGTATTCGATAAGAACCAGAATAAAGCATCGTCGTTTGTTGATTCATTAAATGGCGCTTTAGGTAAAAAAGATGTTAAACATACTAAAATAGATGAAGGAAATTCAAACTTGAATAATAATTCTTTAGCAAAAATCATAGAAGGTCTCGGTTTAGATAACAAAATTTTGGACATAGACAAACTATCCCATCCCTCCTTTCTTGAGCTAATGGAAACTTTACCTATTGAATTGCAGTTTGAAATTGAACAATTACTTGAACTTAACGTCACATTAAATGACCTTTTAGCAACTGATGAGCATATACAAAACCCAGCCCATATTTTGTTGCTTCTTATGAGTTTAGATCGTTCCGACGTTAATACATCTGATCAGATCATCTCAAGGCTACATTCTCAATTAGATAAACTTTTGCAAATGGAAAAATTACCGAATTCTTTGCATGCAATGTCTGCAAGGGATAAAGAAGAATTAATGAGATTGTTACAGGGGGAAAAGTATAACTTTGATAAGAAGCAGTTGCTTTCGTCTGCATTTTCAAGAGCATCTATAGATGGATTATCGTCTAGCTCAATTGGACTTGGCATATTAGGCCAAGGGACACTTAATCCTTTACAGCAATTTGTTTTACATGTCGGAGAAAATCGTGGAGATCAACAAACTGTAGATCAGTTTATACGTCAATTTCAAAAGGTAGTAGGAAAAAGTACGTTGTCACAGTTTCCAAACGGGCTAAACCAATTATCAATTAAGCTTTTTCCTGAGCATTTAGGAAGACTTGATGTAAAATTAATTCAACAAAACGGTAGCATAGTGGCTCAATTAATGACTACAACCCAAGCGGCTAAACAAGCACTTGATTCTCAATTACATCATTTAAGACAAGCTTTCTTAGCACAAAATATCCAAGTAGAAAAAATTGAAATAACTACACAGCATCAACAGCAGTCTCTTAATCAATCGGACAGAGAAACACATGAAGAAAGAAACAATCAACAACAAAGTCGTCAACGAGAAGAGAATGATAATAATGAAGAAGAGAACGTCTTTCAAGATTATCTTGAAGATGAAGTCTTTAATATGAAAATTTAAGGTGGTTGTATGATAAATTCCGTAAACCAGAGCTTATTCTTATCTGATCGACAAAATGAAAGAAAAACAGGACAAGGAACGCTAGATCAAGACGCTTTTTTGAAAATTTTAATAACACAATTACAGAACCAAGATCCGTCTAATCCGATGGAGGATAAAGAATTCATTTCACAAATGGCTAATTTTTCAAGTCTAGAACAAATGACTCAGATGAATAAAACTTTAACCAATTTTATTGAGATGCAAAAAGACAGTCATTTT
This sequence comes from Anaerobacillus alkalilacustris, assembly GCF_001866005.1. GTDB lineage: Bacteria > Bacillota > Bacilli > Bacillales > Anaerobacillaceae > Anaerobacillus > Anaerobacillus alkalilacustris. Next base: position 201,909 of record NZ_MLQR01000029.1, on the reverse strand, counting down.
CTTTCTCATAGCCAGTTAATTGGTAAGGAAATTAAGTGGGAGCAAGTTGTAGCGGATACACATGGAGAATCGACTGTTAGGGTTCATGAAAGCCTCGTAACTGCGATAAAATTTCAAAACGGGAAGTCTAGATTAATTTTAGAAGGTGGAGAAGTAATAGATACGATCCAAGTTATTCACATTGCTAGCCCTAATGAAAAGAGTAAAAATAATTCGGAGGCGTAAAGATGGATAAACGTATTCAATCTCATCACCTACACCAACTTCCAAAACCTAGAGTTATGACAAAAGGGCAAGGACCGACTACAAAATCTTTTAAAGATATGCTTAATGCCCAAATTAATAGTGAAGGAAAACTTAAAATTAGTAAGCATGCCGAAAAAAGATTACAGGATCGAGAAATTACGATCGAACCATCAAAATGGTCACAAATTTCAGCTAAGGTCGAAGAAGCAAAGGCAAAAGGGGTTCATGAATCACTAGTTATATTAAAAGATGCAACATTAGTGGTTAGTACTAAAAATAATACAGTTATCACCGCTTTAGATCGTGATGAATCAAAATCACAGATTTTCACGAATATTAATGGCACAATTATTATTGAATAGGCTGGACCGAAAAGGAAGCCTTAGACTGTGGACCGATTGAAGCAGTCATTTATGAGAGGAGAAAAAAGATGATACGTTCAATGTACTCTGGTATCGGTGGAATGAAAAACTTTCAAACAAAGCTTGATGTTATTGGTAATAATATTGCCAATGTAAATACATTTGGATTTAAAAAAGGTAGAACTACGTTTAAAGATTTAGTTAGTCAGCAATTGTCTGGTGCTAGTAACCCAACTGATAATAGAGGGGGAACAAACCCTAGGCAAATTGGATTAGGTGGCACGCTAGCTACAGTAGATACAGTACACACACAAGGAAGCCTACAAACAACAGGAAGAGCACTAGACTTAGGGATTTCAGGAGACGGCTTTTTCATTGTGACTAACGGGAACATGTCGTACTATACTCGTGCCGGAAACTTTTATTTAGACCGTCAAGGTACATTAGTGACTGCTGATGGATTAAAGGTTCAGGGGTATCGTCCTGATCCGGTTACTGGCGATGTTGATTACAATGATTTTGGGGATCTACAAATCCAAGCTGGAAATGTTATTCCACCTGAAGCTACTACAGCAGCAAGTTTTAATGGGAATTTAAATTCGGAGGCTGATGGTACTACTCGACCAGTTGAAGTAAAATACAATGTAATCGATTCTCTAGGAAGTGTACATCAAATCGAAGTGATTTTTAATAAGGTAGATACTAACGAATGGACTTACTCAATAAATGCTCCTGGTATGGCGAATGTTACTCAACCAGCCGGTGAACTAGATATCCAATTCAATGAAAATGGGGCAGTAACAAATCCGTTAGATCCTACTAATATTACCGTTCAACCAGGAAATGGTGCAAATCCAATTAACTTTACTTTAGATCTATCAATGGTCACTCAGTTTGCAGGATCTAATACAGTTGATTTAGCTGAAATTAATGGTAATTCTGAAGGATTTTTAGAAAGTTTTAACATTTCACAAACAGGTGAAATAAATGGAGTCTTTACAAACGGCGAGGTAAGAGTATTGGGACAAATTGCTACAGCGATTTTCAATAATCCCGGGGGATTAACAAAGTCAGGTGATAATCTATACCAAGTTTCTAATAACTCGGGTATACCAAATGTTGGGGTTGCTGGAGAAGCAAGAGGGATAATTGCAGGAAGTACCCTTGAAATGTCCAATGTAGACTTATCAGAAGAGTTTACTGAAATGATCGTGGCTCAACGTGGTTTCCAAGCAAATACGAGAATTATTACAACCTCAGATGAAATCCTCCAGGAGCTTGTTAACTTAAAACGATAAATGAAACTAGCCATGTAGAAGGAAAAAATCTTTTGTTCAACCTTCTTCTTTCTACATGTTAGTACATATTTTATTAAGGAGGAATAGGGCTAGAATAATGATTGCTAGCCTTTAAATAATTCGATGATAAAGCTAACTAGATTAAATGGTCATTCGTTTTTATTAAATTGTATATACATTGAGCAAATCCAGTCTTTTCCAGACACGACAATAACTCTAACAAATGGTAAAAAAATTGTTGTGCTAGATTCAGAGGAAGATGTTATGCTGAAAGTGACAAATTTTTATCAAAAAGTTGGGATTGCTAAACTAGTCAACGACGACTCGAGGGAGGTTGACTAATTTGTTTAAAAATAAGTTAGTAAATATTATGTTAATAATTTTGATCGCACTAACCATAATCGGAGTACTCACACTAGTTTTGTTTAATCATTTTACTAAAAATGAAGACCCAAATCGAGAGCCGACAATAGATGAAATTATTGCACTTTCAGTCGATGTTAATGAAATTACAACGAATTTAGTAACAAATGATTTTATTCGTGTTACCTTTAAAGTTCAAGTTGATAATAACAAAGCCAAACGAGAGTTTGTTAAGCGAGATTTTCAGGTTAGGAATATTATCATAAGGGAGCTTTCAGGGATGAGATCAAGTGATTTTACCGGTTCTGAGGGTATAGAAAATCTTGAAAACCAACTACGGAAAAAAATCAATGAATATATGGAGGGTGGCGAAGTTGTTAATGTGTATACAACAGGCTTTGTTATCCAATAAGAAGCTTAATTAATAAAAATGTAGTTTTTAAAAGGTACGTATAATTTTGAAAGTTGGAAAGATGTTTAGCTCCATCGTTTACGAGCTCGGTTACGGTCACTTTAGACCTTTAAATTTCACTTCTATATTACAGGTCTTCTATTGAAGTCAATACAAGGTGGCCCAGGACCAGATGCCCGTTAACAAGGTGCTTTCACTTTTCTAAAATAATAGAGGTGAGGCTCTTGGCTGAAGTTTTATCACAAAGTGAAATTGATGCGCTACTTTCTGCAATTTCAACTGGAGAAATGGATGCAAATGAATTAAAAAAAGAAGAGAGTCAGAAAAAAGTTAAAGTTTATGACTTTAAACGAGCTCTGCGCTTCTCGAAGGATCAGATCCGAAGTCTGACAAGAATACATGAGAATTTTTCAAGATTATTAACAACCTATTTTTCAGCACAACTTCGAACGTTTGTTCAAATATCGGTTGCATCTGTAGATCAACTACCATATGATGAATTTATTCGTTCTGTTCCTAAAATGACGATTTTAAATGTTTTTGAACCTTATCCATTGGATGGTCGGTTTTTAATTGAGGTTAACCCAAATATTGCTTATGCAATGCTTGACCGTCTTTTAGGTGGTAAGGGGGAAGCTGTTAATAAAGTTGATAATTTAACTGAAATTGAAACGAGAATCATGACTCAATTGTTTCAACGAACTCTTGAAAGCTTTCAAGAGGCATGGAGTTCTGTTGTTGAGTTGGAGCCACAAATGGAAGAATTAGAGGTTAACCCACAATTTCTACAAATGGTTTCTCCTAATGAAACTGTTGTAGTAATTTCTTTATCAACTGTAATTGGAGAGGCAAGCGGGATGATTAACATATGTTTACCGCATGTCGTTTTAGAAGAAATCTTGCCTAAGTTATCTGTTCATTACTGGATGCAAACGAAAAAGAAAAGTCGTCTCCCTGAGGAAGTGGAGGGACTTGAGAGAAATGTACGTAATGCACCATTAGTTATGAAAGCAGAATTAGGTAACTCTGAAATTACTGTTCAAGAGTTTTTGCAATTGGATATTGGAGATACAATAGAGTTAAATAGTTTAATAGATGATCAACTAATAATAAAGGTAGAAGATACACCAAAATTTTTGGGACAACCTGGTAAAGTGAAAAATAAACTTGCTGTTCAGGTAACAGAATTATTTGAGGAGGGTGAAAATAATGAGTGACATGCTTTCTCAAGATGAAATTAACGCTTTGTTGAGCGGTCTTAATAGCGACACTGATGATAGCAATAGTGATGATGATAGTTTAAGCTTAAATATTGAAGACTATCTTAGTAGTATAGAGCAAGATGCTCTAGGTGAAATTGGAAATATATCTTTTGGTAGTGCAGCAACCGCCTTGTCAACTTTACTAAATCAAAAAGTTGACATAACAACACCGAAAGTATCAGTCATTGATAAGTCCGAATTACATGAACAGTTTCCGAAACCGCATGTAGGTGTTCATGTGAAGTATACTGAAGGATTCGAAGGTATGAATTTGTTAGTGATCAAAACCAATGATGCCGCAATTATTGCCAATTTAATGTTGGGTGGCGATGGTACAGGAATAAATGAAGAAGAACTAGGTGAAATGGAAATAAGCGCCGTACAAGAAGCCATGAACCAAATGATGGGATCTGCTTCTACTTCAATGTCTACAATCTTTAACAAAAAGGTTGACATTTCTCCACCGGGAATTGACTTGATGGATGTAAAGGAAGGTCAAGGAACAAGTAATATACCAAACGAGCCTATTTTAGTGAAAATATCTTTTAGTTTGAAAATTGGGACTTTAATTGATTCACAAATTATGCAACTAGTAACAGTGACTTTTGCTAGAGATTTGGTTAATGAATTAATGAATCCGATTGGCATTGAGGAAGAGATCATTCCAGAACCTAGTTATCAACCTGAGCAGGCACCTATTGAAATGTATGAGCAAGCAGATCAAAAAGTACCTCAATACCATTCTCAACAACCGATAGCCAATTATAATACTCAACAACAACCAACGCCAAGGCAACCTCAAAGTTTCGGAGGGCCATCTAACGTTGGACAACCAAATCGATCTGCAAATGTACAACCAGTTGCATTTTCAAGTTTTGATACACCAAGCTTAAATGAGGTAGAAGCGAAAAACTTAAACATGCTCCTAGATATTCCCCTACAGGTAACTGTTGAATTAGGGAGAACAAAACGTTCAATTAAAGAGATATTAGAGCTCTCTCAAGGATCTATTGTGGAGTTAGACAAGCTTGCGGGTGAGCCTGTTGATATTTTAGTAAATAGTAAGCTTATCGCAAAAGGTGAAGTAGTTGTTATTGATGAGAATTTTGGTGTCAGAGTAACTGACATTATTAGTCAGACAGATCGTTTGAAAAACTTACAATAAAAATAAATTATTGATATTAGAGGAGGCCCTACTGATGGCAAAAATATTAATTGTAGACGATGCGGCATTTATGAGAATGATGATTAAAGATATATTATCAAAAAATGGCTTTGAAATTGCAGGTGAGGCAAATGACGGAGCTCAAGCAATAGAAAAATATAAAGAGTTATCCCCGGACCTTGTTACAATGGATATTACGATGCCAGAAATGGATGGTATTACCGCTTTAAAGGAAATTAAAAAAATTGATCCTAACGCTAAAGTTATTATGTGTTCAGCAATGGGACAACAAGCGATGGTTATTGATGCAATTCAAGCAGGTGCTAAAGATTTCATCGTTAAGCCGTTTCAGGCGGATCGCGTACTTGAAGCAATAAAGAAGACGATTGGGTAGGTAATATGGCTAAAAAATGGGGACCTCTTTATTATTTTAAATTTTTTGTTTCCTTTGTCTTTGCTATCATAATGTTTGCTTCGCTTGAAGTTTCTTTTGTTCAGGCGGAGCAAGAAGATAATAGGTCGGTTTTAGATGGATTTATAGATGTCCAAGAGCAACCACTTACTGAAGAAACGGCTAAAGAAAATGAACAAATTGGTGCAAAAGAGGAGCCTGTAATTTCTAACACAGATGATATTTTGCAAGATCAAAGTTTATTTGGAATGTTTTTTCAATTATTTTTAGCATTAGCCGTAATTGTATTTATGATCTACGCATTATTTAAGTTTATTGGAAAACGTACACAATCATATCAAAACCATCGAACGTTGCAAAATATTGGTGGTGTTCCTGTTGGAACAAATCGTTCTATTCAGTTAATTAGAGTAGGCGAAAGAATTTTAGTCGTTGGTATAGGAGATTCTATCCAACTTTTAAAAGAAATTGATAACGAAACTGAAGTGAAAAAAATTATAGAAGATTATGAAATCAAAGAAAACACAGAACAGTTATCTTCTGTGTTTCAACTAATTCAAACAAAGTTAAAAAGAGAAAATGTGAATAATAATCATTCGAAAATACAGTTTAAAAGTTTACTAGAGCGGCAGTTAAATGATGTGAAAAATGCTCAGAAGCAGGTACACAACACAATTAAGGAGAAAGAACATCTATGATATCACTTGGATTTATTCCTGCTTTAGATATTTTTAGTGAAGATACGCAAAACTTAGCGGCTACTATTCAATTATTGTTACTATTGACAGTATTGACTCTTGCTCCGAGTATTTTAATCTTAATGACCTGTTTTACGAGGATTATTATCGTATTATCTTTTGTACGTTCTGGCCTTGCTACACAACAAATGCCACCGAATCAAGTGTTAGTTGCTCTAGCATTATTTATTACTTTCTTTGTCATGGCCCCAGTTTTTTCTGAGGTCAATGAAACGGCATTACAGCCTCTTTTTAATGATGAATTAACCCAAGAGGAAGCCTTTGAACAAGCTGCTACGCCCTTTAAGTATTTTATGGCTGAACATACAAGGGAGAAGGATTTGGCATTATTTATGGGCTATGCTGGTATAGACCGACCAAATTCGATTGAAGAAATCCCACTAACCGCCTTAGTTCCTGCCTTTGCTATTAGTGAACTAAAAACGGCCTTTCAAATCGGTTTTATGATATTTATACCGTTTCTGGTTATAGATATGGTTGTTGCAAGTATTCTGATGTCTATGGGGATGATGATGCTACCACCTGTAATGATTGCTTTACCGTTTAAAATCTTACTTTTTGTTATGATTGATGGTTGGTATTTGGTAGTGAGATCTCTTCTATTAAGCTTTTAAAAGGGTGATTTTGATTGAATCAAGAATTTGTCATTTCGATTGCTGAAAAAGGGGTATTTACAGTACTAGTGATCGCTGGTCCGCTCCTCGCTATTGCGTTAGGTGTTGGACTAATGGTAAGCATATTTCAAGCGACTACGCAAATTCAAGAACAAACATTAGCTTTTATACCGAAAATTGTTGCTGTATTAGTTGGTCTAATTATGTTCGGATCTTGGATGTTATCAAATATGTTAAATTTTGCACAGCAAATTTTTAGTAACTTGCATAGGTTTGTTGGATAATGCTTGAAATATTAGATTTTGTTCCAGCATTTTTACTTATTCTTTCACGAGTAACTGCCTTTTTTGTAACGTTACCTTTATTTTCTTACCGGACTATACCCGCAATGTATAAAGTTGGACTGGGATTATTTCTATCTTGGCTAATGTTCTTTTCAATTGATCCACCAGTTATCGAGATTGATTCCATCTTTTTTATGTTAATTATGAAAGAGGTGATTGTCGGTTTAACTGTCGGATTAGTTGCGATGGTGATGATGTATGGTATACAAGTTGCGGGCGGTTTTATTGATATTAAAATGGGTTTTATGATGGCGAACGTAGTGGATCCCCAAACCGGGGCTCAAAGCCCATTAATGGGGGGCTATTTGTATACGTTAGCCTTACTTTTTTTATTAGCTATTGATGGACATCACTTGTTATTAGATGGAGTTTATTACAGTTATCAATTTATACCACTAGAGCAATGGGCTATTCATTTTGGAAATGAAAACATTTTGTTGTTTGTTGTTAAAACGTTTAATACAATGTTTATTATTGCTTTTCAAATGGCAATGCCCGTAGTCGGTTGTTTGTTTTTAGTCGATGTTGCATTAGGTATGATTGCAAGGACTGTACCCCAAGTAAATGTCTTTGTAATAGGTTTTCCTTTGAAAATTCTTGTTGGTTTTATTATTCTTGTTCTTGTCATGCCTGCCTTTTTTGTCGTTACTAAGTATTTAGTCGAGCAAATGATTATTACTATGCGTACTTTGATGCAATTATATGGGGGATTATAGAATGCCTTTATTACCTATTAATTTGCAATTTTTTTCACAAGAAAAAACAGAAAAAGCTACCCAAAAAAAGCGGCAAGAAACAAGAAAAAAAGGACAAGTTGCTAAAAGTACTGATATAAATACAGCTATAATTTTATTGTTAGTTTTTATTATTTTGTGGCTACTAGGTGACTATGTTGGAAAAAGAATTTTTATATTTACTCAATATATGTTCCAAGAATATTTGTTATATACTCTATCAAGTGAAAATGTAGAAAGTTTATTTCTTGAATTAACAACACAGGCGGTTATGATTGTTGCACCGATTATGCTAATAGCAATGTTAGCAGGAATACTTAGTAATTATCTACAGGTCGGTTTTCTTTTTGCACCTGAAGCAATAAAGATGAAACTTAGTAAGTTAAACCCAATACAAGGATTTAAAAGGATTTATTCGATTAGAGCGATAGTAGAGTTATTAAAGTCTCTTTTAAAAATATGTCTTGTTGGATTAGTTACATTTACAATACTGTGGTATAGTATTGATCAAATTTTATTTTTATCGTTAGTTCCTATTGCTGACTCGTTAGTTTTTGTTGGGAGTTTAACTGTAACAATGGGTGTTGCGGTTTCAATTTTGTTAATATTTTTAGCGGTTTTAGATTATATGTACCAACGTTATGATCATGAAAAGAACATTAAAATGTCAAAGCAAGATATTAAAGATGAATACAAAAAAACAGAGGGAGACCCTCTAATTAAATCAAAAATAAAAGAAAAACAACGGCAAATGGCGATGAAGCGGATGATGCAAGAAGTACCAAAAGCCGATGTAGTTATTACAAATCCTACTCATTATGCGATCGCTCTGAAATATGACGGCGATAAAATGGATGCACCAGTTGTAGTTGCAAAAGGGGTTGATTTTTTAGCCCAAAAAATAAAAGCAATCGCGAAACATCATGAGATTATTACAGTCGAAAATAGACCACTAGCTAGAGCCTTATACGATCAAGCTGATATTGGCGATCAAGTGCCAGAAGATTTATTTAAGGCAGTTGCAGAGGTTTTAGCATATGTATACCGTATAAAAAACAAAGTTTAATAGTTTATCTGAATAGATCTTAATATTTTAGTAATTTTTGAAGATAAGAAGGAGAGAAACCAATGTCAGTAAGAGATTTAAGTGTATTACTTGGAGTAATTTTAATCGTTGTTATGCTAATTATTCCATTGCCACCTGTCATGTTGGATTTTTTAATTATAATAAATATTTCTCTTGCCTTACTTATCATTTTGGTTGCAATGAACACGAAGGAACCACTCCAATTTTCAATTTTTCCTACTCTTTTATTACTTGTAACATTATTTCGCTTAGGTCTAAATGTATCTACTACTCGTTCGATTTTAGGAAAAGGTGAAGCAGGTAATGTTATCGACACGTTTGGTTCTTTCGTTGTTGGTGGAAATGCTTTAGTTGGTTTTGTTGTTTTTTTAATATTAATTATTATTCAATTCGTTGTAATAACAAAAGGGGCAGAGCGTGTTTCTGAAGTTGGTGCTCGATTTACATTAGATGCTATGCCAGGAAAGCAGATGAGTATTGATGCTGATTTAAATGCAGGGATGATTTCAGATACAGAAGCTAAAGAGCGTCGTTTAAAGATCGAGAGAGAAGCTGACTTTTACGGTGCGATGGATGGTGCGAGTAAATTCGTTAAAGGGGATGCAATAGCTGGAATTGTTATTGTCATTATTAATATTATTTTTGGTCTTATTATTGGTATGATGCAACAGGGGTTAGATCTAACTACCTCAGCCTCAAAATATACCCTTTTAACTGTTGGTGATGGCCTGGTGAGTCAAATTCCAGCCCTATTAATTTCAACTGCTACCGGAATAGTTGTTACTCGTGCCGCTTCTGAAGGTAATTTAGGAGATGATATATCAAGACAATTACTTGCTTATCCAAAGATGTTATATATAGCAGGTGGAACTATAGCTTTACTAGGTTTCTTTACTCCTATAAACCTTGGATTAACTACACCGGTCGCTGCTCTATTAATTATAGGTGGTTACTTTCTACTGAAATCTAATGATAAGAGACTGGAGCAAATTGACGAAGTTGCTAGTAGCGAGGATACTCAAGAGGATATGAAATCTCCAGAAAGTGTTGTAAATCTTCTACAAGTTGATCCAATAGAATTTGAATTCGGGTATGGGCTTATCCCTCTAGCAGACGCTAATCAGGGCGGGGATTTATTAGACCGAGTTGTTATGATAAGGAGACAATTAGCATTAGAATTAGGTTTAATAGTTCCTGTTATTCGAATACGAGACAATATTCAATTACAACCAAATGAATATTGCATTAAAATAAAAGGTAATGAAGTAGCTAAAGGCGAATTATTATTAGATCATTTTATGGCAATGAGCCCTGGGGTTGACGATGAGAGCATCGTTGGAATTGATACAATGGAACCAGCTTTTGGTATGCCCGCTCTATGGATTGGTGAGGATATGAAGGAACAAGCGGAGTTATCTGGATATACAGTTGTTGATCCTCCTTCAGTAGTATCGACTCATTTAACAGAAGTTATTAAACGTCATGCCCATGAACTAATTGGACGTCAGGAAACAAAGCAGTTAGTTGATCACTTAAAAGAAGCCTATCCAACGTTAGTAGATGATGTTACACCAAACCCTCTCTCAGTTGGAGAAGTACAGAAGGTATTAGCTAATTTGTTAAAAGAAAAAGTATCGATTCGTAACTTACCAACGATCTTTGAAACTTTAGCTGACTACGGACAGATGACAAAAGATACCGATTTAATAACGGAATATGTAAGACAAGCTCTATCAAGGCAAATAACAAAGCAATATACGAATGTTAATGATCCACTTTATGTTATTACTGTGAGTGGGTCAGTAGAAAAAATTGTTGCTGAAGGTGTTCAACAAACAGAACATGGGAATTTCCTAGCTATGGATCCTAACGATTCTCAATCCGTGGTTGATGCCATTATATATGAGGTAGAACGAATGAGTGAAATGGGACAGATGCCAATTTTATTATGCTCTCCAGCTGTTAGAATGTATATTAGACATTTAGTTGAGAGATATTTACCTCATGTTCCTGTTTTATCTTATAATGAATTAGAGCCAACCATCGAGGTTCAAAGTGTAGGGGTGGTGAACGTATAATGAAGGTGAAAAAGTTTGTTGCTAATTCAATGGCAGAGGCAATGAAGAAAATCCGTCTTGAATTAGGTAGCGATGCAGTTATTTTAAACTCAAAAGAAATTGAAACAGGTGGTTTTTTGGGTTTCTTTACGAAGAAAAATATTGAAGTTATTGCTGCAGTTGATACTGCACCGCAAGTGGGTAGGACTTTACCTAAGAGGAATACACCGTCGCACAATACTAGTCCAAAAACTCCATTTAAGTCAATAAATAACGAAGAGAAACAGGAGAGTATACACTCGCCTTCACATAAAGAAGAGTCATTAGCAAATGAAGTAAAAGAATTAAAAAATATTGTTAATGGAATATCTAGTTCTATTGTTACTCAATTCGATGATTATCCTGAACCGATAAGATATGTCAATCAGCTATTAATTGATCAAGATGTTGTCCCTAACCTTCGGATAGAAGTGATGAAAAAATTATTAAAAAAATGGTATGTATTAGATCAGGAACACTATACGAAGGATGAAGTAATAAATTGGACTAAAGAAATATTAACGGAAACTGTAGATTGGAAAGAGATGGGTGGATTTACATTTAATAAAAAGTATTTAAATTTAGTAGGTCCTACTGGTGTTGGAAAAACAACCACAATTGCTAAAATTGCTGCCTATTGTGTATTAAAACATCATAAGCGAGTTGCATTTATTACAACTGATACCTTTCGTATTGCTGCAATTGAGCAACTAAAAACGTATGCTAAGATATTAAATGTCCCAATTGAAGTAGCATATACTGTAGAAGATTTTAAAAATGCAAAAGAAAAATTATCTGATTATGACGTAGTTTTGGTTGATTCTGCAGGAAGAAATTATTTGAATGAACTGTATATTAATGAATTAAAAAAAGTGATAGATTTTGACGAAGAAATGGAAACTTACTTAGTGTTATCATTAACTTCTAAGTATCGTGACATGGTTACAATCTTCGAACAATTTTCCAAAATAAATATTAACAAAATTGTTTTTACTAAAAAAGATGAAACATTTTCAAGAGGAGCAATGATTAATTTAATCCATGAAAATAAAGTAGGCGTATCCTATATTACAAATGGTCAAAGTGTTCCAGATGATATTGTTGAAGCTTCAGCTAAAGAAATAGTAAATAGTATACTCGAGGTTGATGACTATGAATGATCAAGCAAATAATTTACGTCGAATGCTGCATATGGCTAGTGACGGAAAGAGGGGTACAAAAGTAATAGCAGTTGTTAGTGGTAAAGGTGGAGTTGGAAAATCTAACTTTAGCTTAAACTTTGCCCTTCAATTAAAAAAAGCTGGAAAAAAAGTTATTTTATTTGATTTAGATATCGGTATGGCCAATGCTGATATTTTGATGGGGTTTTCTAGCAAATATACATTCGTTGATATGATAGAACATGAGCTATCCATCTGGGATATAATAGAAGAAGGGTCTAACAACCTTTCATTTATTGCAGGTGGAACTGGGCTTTCTTCTATGTTTCAATTAAACCCAAGAAAGCTATCTAGATTTCTGCAGCAGTTAGAATTAATTAATGGAGAGTTCGATTATATTATCTTTGATATGGGAGCAGGAGCTACAAAAGATAGGTTTAACTTTATTTTATCAGCTACTGAAGTCATTGTCGTTACCACACCAGAGCCTACTTCGGTTACTGATGCTTATGCGATGTTGAAGTATATACAATTAAAAGATCAAAACATTCCTGTTTCGGTTTTAGTAAATCGAGCAGAATCTAATTCAGAAGGTAAAAAGACATTTGAAAATTTAAAGGTTGTATCTGGACAATTTTTGCAGAAGGATATTTCATTATTAGGGATTATTCCTAATGACCCAATTGTTCTTAAAGCCGTAAAGGCTCAAGTTCCTTTTTCACTTTATTCACCTGATAGTAAGCCTAGTAAGGCGGTAATTAAAATTGCCAATGACTATATAGGAGAAAATACATTTGAAGAAAAGAAGGAACCGTTTCAAATGTTTCTAAATAAATTTAAAAAATACTTTCTAGATAAATAAGGGGGTGTATAACTTGATTCGAGCACTCATTGTAGATGACTCCGCATTCATGAGAAAAATGTTAACGGACATGTTAGAAGAGGACAACCGAATCAAAGTTATTGCAACAGCACGTAATGGAGCAGATGCTATCGAAAAAGTTCGCATACACGATCCGGATGTGGTGACCCTAGATGTCGAAATGCCAGTGATGAATGGGTTAGAGGCTTTACAACAGATCATGAAGTCAACACCCAAACCAGTGATCATGGTAAGTAGTACGACAAAAGAAGGTGCTGAAAATACAGTGCTTGCTATGTCTTATGGAGCACTCGATTTTATAGCAAAGCCCTCAGGTGCAATTTCCCTTGATCTATATAAAGTACAAAATGAGCTTATTGAAAAAATACATTTAGCTGCGAGTGTAAAATTATCTAAATTATTATCAACAACTCAGGAAAAGAAAAAAGATTTAATAGTAAGGAAAGATCATTTAGTTAATAACTCCTCTAAAAAGTTGCTAGATAAGAAAATAGTTGCAATAGGTACATCTACTGGTGGGCCAAAGGCATTACAAAAAGTTTTAGCAGATTTGCCTGCCGATATCAATGCACCTATTCTAATTGTTCAGCATATGCCAGTTGGTTTCACAAAATCTCTCGCTGAACGCCTAAATCGATTGTCGAAACTTATCGTGAAAGAGGCAGAAGATGGTGAAGTTGTTAAAAAAGGTATTGCCTATATTGCACCTGGAGGATACCATTTAAAAGTAAGGTGTATTGGTACATCACTCGCGATTAAGTTAGATCAATCTCCACCTGAAAATGGACATCGACCATCAGTTGATACTATGTTGAATTCTATAGCAGAAATTAAAGATTATTCGACTGTAACTGTCATAATGACCGGTATGGGCTCCGATGGGACAAAAGGACTATTAAAGTTAAAAGAAAGTAGAAATGTTGTTGCAATAGCAGAAGCAGAAGAAACAGCAATCGTCTATGGAATGCCGAGGTCTGTAATAAAAACAAATAAAATAGACGAAATTGTACATCTAGATGAAATTGCACAAACCATACAAAAATACTGTAGGTAGAGGAGGGCATATCTCGTGGAAAGAAATCAATATTTAGATATGTTTATTGATGAAAGTAAAGAACATTTACAAGCCATGAATGACAACTTATTAAAACTCGAAAATGACCCAAAAAATGTGAATATTGTTAATGAAATCTTTCGTTCTGCTCATACGTTAAAAGGAATGGCTGCTACGATGGGCTATGAGGATCTAGCTAGCTTAACTCATATTATGGAGAACGTTCTTGATGGCGTTAGAAATAATAAAATCATAGTAACAAGTGATATTTTAGATGTTGTTTTTGAAGCTGTTGACGATCTAGAAGATATGGTTTTATCTATTGCAAATGGTGGCGATGGAAAACGTGATGTTACTAAAGTAGTAGCCAAATTAGAAAAGATTGAAAAGGGAAAAGATTTTGATAGTGAAATTGCTTTAAAAGAAACAGCTTCAACTAAAGAACTAACAATGGAGAAGCCTAAAGTAACGGAGTCATATGACGACTTCGAGGTTACTGTTATCTCCCAGGCAATCGAGCAAGACTTTAGCGCAAATCAAGTAAATATATCCTTGAGAGAAGATTGTATTTTAAAAGCAGCTCGTGTATTCATGGTCTTTGAAGTGTTAGAGCAAATCGGAGAAATTATTAAATCGACACCAACTGTCGAAGCGCTTGAAGAAGAGAATTTTGAACGTGATTTTACAGTCACTCTTATTACAAAAGTATCTGAGAATGAAGTGAAAAATCGTATTCTAAAGGTTTCTGAAGTCGAGACTGTTGATGTGTTAAAAGTTGATTTAAATTCGTACTCTATTGAAGCTTCTAATGATCTTATTTCTGTAGATACTGATAACAATTCAATAAATGAAGAGACAGTTCTCTCAGTAGAGCAGGATGATCAAACACCTACTAAAGAAGAGAAATCAAATAATTCTCCAAGTAAAACAATACGTGTAAATATTGAAAGACTTGATATATTGATGAATTTATTTGAAGAACTTGTCATTGATCGTGGTAGGTTAGAACAAATAGCACGTGATCTTAATAGTGGCGAGTTAACAGAAACTGTTGAGCATATGTCAAGAATTTCTGGTGACTTACAAAATATTATACTAAATATGAGAATGGTACCCGTTGAACAGGTATTTAACCGTTTCCCGAGAATGGTTCGTGGTTTAGCAAAAGATTTAAAGAAGAAAGTGAATTTGGAAATTATCGGTGCTGAGACAGAGCTCGATCGTACTGTAATTGATGAAATTGGTGACCCACTCGTTCACTTGTTAAGAAATTCAATTGACCATGGAATAGAAAACCCTGAAAAACGATTAAGTGTTGGCAAAAGTGAAGAGGGGAACATTACCTTAAAAGCGTATCATAGTGGTAACCATGTTTTTATAGAGGTAGCTGATAATGGTGCTGGTATTAATAGAGAAAAAGTTTTAAAGAAAGCAATAGCAAGCGGAGTAGTTACTAAAGAAAATGAAAAGAATTTAACCGATAAACAAGTTTATGAACTGCTTTTCTCTTCAGGTTTAAGTACAGCTGATCAAATTACAGATGTATCAGGTCGAGGTGTCGGTTTAGATGTTGTTAAAAGTAAAATTGAGTCATTAGGTGGAAACGTTTCTGTTGATTCGAGTTTAGGAGAAGGAACGACTTTTTCTATCCAACTACCATTAACTCTTTCTATTATTTCAGTCATGTTAGTTGAAGTCCAAAATGAAAAATACGCAATTCCATTATCTTCAATTATTGAAACAGCGATAGTGAAAGAAGAGGATATCCTGAGGGCTCATAATCAAAAAGTAATCGACTTTAGAGGAAGCGTTGTTCCGTTAATAAATTTAACAGACTTTTTTGAGGTTCCAATCACACGTGAAGAAGAATCTTACCATTCGGTTGTAATTGTTCGTAAAGGTGAAAAGATGGCAGGGTTAGTAGTCGAATCATTTATTGGACAACAAGAAATTGTTCTTAAATCATTAGGAAACTATTTAACAAATGTTTTTGCTATATCAGGTGCTACAATTTTAGGGGATGGTCAGGTTGCCTTAATTGTTGATTGTAATGCATTAATTAAATAACATGTTGTTGTTTATGTTAAATGGAAACGAAGGAGGTTTAACAAATGAATGAAGAGAGCTTAGTGAATGAAATAAAAGTTATTGTTTTTCAACTAAAGGATGAAGAATATGGTGTTGAGGTTAGTCAAGTACGCTCAATTGAAAGAATTCAACATATTACAAGAGTTCCTAGAACACCAGACTTTGTAAAAGGGGTAATAAACCTAAGAGGTGTAGTTACTCCTATTATCAACCTAAGAAATAGATTTGATATCGAAGAGATTGAAACAACAGATAGTACGAGAATTATTATTGTAGCTGTCGGAGAAATGGAAGTTGGTTTGATTGTCGATGCGGCAAATGATGTTGTGGACATTCCAACTAACATTGTAGAACCACCACCAGAAGTAGTCGGAGGTATTGAAGCTGATTACCTTCGAGGAGTAGCCAAATTGGACAAGCGCCTTCTTATCTTATTGAATTTAGATAAAGTTCTAAACCCTAAAGAAATTAAAGAACTAAAATCGCTCGAGGCTACTACGTAATGGATTTAGTTAATCGAATTAAAGATTATCATCTAGATATATTAAAGGAAGTTGGAAATATCGGTGCTGGCCATGCGGCAACAGCTTTATCAAACCTTCTAAATAAGACGATTGATATGAAGGTTCCTGCTGTTAGACTTGTGTCATTTAATGAGATAACTGAATTAGTTGGTGGTTCAGAAAACGTAGTTGCAGCTATTTATTTGAGAATTGAAGGGGAAGTACCAGGAAATATGTTTTTTATGCTTCCGGTAAATGAAGCAAATACGTTAATTCAACAATTAATTGTAGATAAAAATTTTAACTTGAATCATCCACCATATCCCGAATTAGGTTTATCTGCTTTGCAAGAAGTAGGAAATATTTTAGCAGGCTCGTATTTATCTGCACTTTCTGATTTTACAAAGCTTACATTACAGCCTTCAGTTCCAGCATTAAGTGTAGATATGGCAATAGCTATATTAAGTTACGGTTTGTTAGAACTATCCCAAGTAGGCGATTATGCCATTGTAATAGAAACGGAAATTTTGGAAATTGTTGATGAAAGCTCACATAAAACAAAAGGTCATTTCTTTTTATTACCAGACCCTGATTCATACGAAAAAATCTTTCATGCTTTAGGGGTACCAATTGATGAATGAAGTTATTAAAGTTGGAATGGCTGATCTAAATGTAGCTAAATCACCTCAAAAAATTCGTACTTCAGGCCTTGGATCGTGTGTGGGAGTTGTCATTTATGATGAGGTAACAAAAATTTGTGGAATGGCGCATATTATGCTTCCTGTTTCATCAATCGGTAAAGCTGTATCTATGAATAAAGCAAAATATGCAGATACAGCTTTAGATGTATTGGTAGAAAAATTAGTAAAGCAAGGTGCAAAGCCTACACGTTTCCGTGCAAAGCTCGCAGGGGGATCACAAATGTTTAAGTTTACAACATCAAGTGAAATGATGAGAATAGGTCCACGAAATGTAGATGCTGTTAGAGAAAAGCTAAAGGAGTTAAGAATTAATATTATTGCAGAAGATGTTGGTGGATCTAGTGGGAGAACTATTGAATTTGATCCAGAGACTAGCAAACTATCAATTCGGACTGTAAGTCAAGGAGTTTCAGAAATATAATGTTTATCGGATCATGGGTAATTAATATTATCTTTAGTGTTATTGCGTTTTTATTTGTATTTATAGGATCAGTGACCTCAAATACGATGATAACTTCTTTTGTTCGAGCTACCTATGCTTTTTTCTTCATTTTTATTGTAACTTATTTCTTTCGATGGATATGGTTAATTGCTTCAAAAGGGATAAAGTTAGAGTATGAAGAAAAAAATCAAATAGAAGGTAGCCACATAGGAAAAGATACAATTATCGAAGGCTATACCGAAGAAGAGATTAAAAAAGTAAGCCGACATGTCAAAGATCTTATAAATGATTAAGGAGGATGAAAATGCCTCAAACCAAACAAAGAGATGAGTATATTTGGAAAAAATGGTTGGAAGAACGGGATACTGAAGCTTGTGATGAGCTTATTCGTATATATATGCCCCTAGTAGATTATCACGTTCAAAGAATTTCAGTAGGCCTTCCCAAAAATGTGAATAAAGAAGACCTCAAAAGTCATGCTCTGATGGGTTTATATGACGCACTAGAAAAATTTGATTACACACGTGAACTGAAATTTGATACATATGCTTCTTTTCGAATCCGCGGTTCAATTATTGACGGACTTAGACAAGAAGACTGGTTACCCCGATCTTTAAGGGAACGTACAAAAAAAGTAGAAATAACGATTGAAAAATTGGAGCAAAAATATGGCCGTTATGTAACTGCTAAGGAAGTAGCTGAAACTCTGGAGATTTCAGAGGAAGAAGTTTTACAAGTTATGAATGAAAGTTTCGTTGCTAATTTATTATCAATTGACGAAAAAACAAATGATACCGAGCGTGAGGAAACGTTTAAAAATACCCTAATAGATAAGAGCACATTAACACCAGAAGAGCAAATACTTAGAAAAAATATGCACGAAGAACTTGTTACAATTATTGGAAGTTTAAATGAAAATGAGCAACTTGTTATTAGTTTATTTTATTTTGAAGAACTAACATTAACAGAAATTGGACATATTTTAGGTCTCTCAACATCTAGAATTTCTCAAATTCATTCAAAAGCTCTTTTTCGATTAAAACAAGTCTTCAACAAGAAATCACATATTAAATAAATATTAATGTGCTTTTTCATTTTTCTTTTATGGTTAGGCCTTGATAAAGGAGAATAGATCTAAATGCTTGACGAGTATTTTGAAATTCAGTTGGATAATGATAAATTAAAAGCCACTCTACTACAAAAAGTACGTATTAACGAAAACAGCGTAATAACAGAGAATGATATCTTAGGTTTTATTATGGAACATGGTATAGTATTTGGTATAAAAAAAGAATTCCTTACAAAAATTGCAGCAAATGAAATCACTTGCCCAGTAGTCATAGCAGAGGGGCTAAGTCCGATTAATGGAAAAGATGCTATTTTAAAGCCTATTTTACCAAATGATAATGAAATAAAATCGGTAAAAGATTTACATAATGTGGATTTAAAACAAGTCATAAATATTCCTTCGGTTACTCATGGACAATTAATTGGTGAAAAAATAACAGCTACGAGTGGAACGGCAGGTATGAACGTATTTGGAGAGGAACTACTCCCAAAGCCAGGCAAGGACTTCAGGTTACGTGTAGGAAAAAATACTCGTATCGATGATGAAGGATTACGGTTATTTTCAATGATCGATGGACAAATGTCGATTGAAAATAAGGTTATTCACGTTTACCCTGTATATGAAGTAAATGGAGACTTAGATTTAAAGGTAGGTAATATTTCATTTATAGGTAGTGTCATCATAAGAGGGAATGTGCCTGCAGGATTTGAGATTAAGTCAAAAGGAGATATTAAAATCCATGGTACTGTCGAGAATGCAATCCTTTTATCAGAAGGGTCTATTTTTGTATCAACCGGAATTGTTGGGCAGGGGAAAGGTTTAATTAAGGCAAAGGGTGATCTTCATACGTCTTTTATTAATCAAGGCATAGTTGAGGTAGAGGGTGACGTTCATGTTACACAGTCTATTTTGCATAGTAAAATAATGGCTAATGGTAGCGTATTCTGTCAAAAAGGGAAAGGGAATATTGTTGGTGGCGATATTTCAGCTGGTAAGCGGATTGTGGCTAAAGAAGTTGGAAATGCCCATAATACACGTACAACCCTTTATTTAGGTGTACAACAAGAAATTATGGAGAAAGAAAAGGTCTATACTAATAATTTAAAGAAAGCTGAAGATGATTTAAATAAGCTTACTATACTATTGGAGAAGTTAACAGAGAAAGAAATAAAATCATCTCTTTCTACAATTGAAAAAATAACAAAGTTACGAGTACGTAATACAATTAATTCTACAACTGAACTAATGTTAGAAGCAAAAGAGAAACTTGAGGAACTTGAAGACTTATTTTCAAGCGAAGAAGAGTCTTCGGTGATTGTTGAACAACAGATTTATCCTAATGTTGATTTACATTTTGGTAAATATCGAAGAAAAATAATCACTGTTTTTAAATCTGTAAAAGTACATATTGATAATGGTGAGATTGTGGTGACGCATGTTTAACCTATTTTCTACTCTATCCGATTTGTATGATAACACTACATGTTAGATAAGTTTTTTTTATAGTTTCAAAATTTATAAATTTCTAACTGGAAACTGTCTAGCGCGAGCAGCCGAGCTCGGTTACTTCAGTCAAGTTACTGACTTCAATGTCTTCTTGGATTACTTCTTGAATATGCTCCAGGCTACTTTGCTCCTGCGGTTACTCGTCGCACGGAAAACAAATGCTCTTGAGCAAACGGAGTGGCACAGGAGCAGCTGCTCGTGACCAAGGCGCTTGCGCTTTTCTTGCAAGGAAAGTATAAAGTTTTTGAAGTTGGAGGCTGTATAGCTCCAGAGCCTTGCGCTTTTCTAATGCGGACGACATGCCGAAAAAGAAACGGAGGTAATTTCCATGAGTTTAAGAGCTGTTGAAATGCAGGTATCTATTCCTAGGTCACAAAACGTTGGGAAAATTCAAGATCAACTTCAGCAAAGAGCTCAAGTAGCCCAAGATCATATCTCTATGGAACAAAACAAAGAGGACGAAAAAAAACGAAAACAAGTATATGAAACTACAGAGTGTGACCCAAAGCATATACATAATGACGAAGAAAGTGGTAATAACTCTGTGAATGTGAAAAATGGAGAAAAACAAAAAAGTGATAATCAAGATCTCGCGCTTGCAAAACATCCGTTTAAAGGGAATTTTGTAGACTTGTCTTGTTAATTATTATTTTTCCAACTTTAACACGTTACTTTATGTTTAGTTCGTTTATTGGAATAAATGAAATTACGATAGAAAAGCTGTCTAATTATATGTTTATGTACAGGAGGAATTGTCCGAAATGGTCAATTCCTTTGATTTTACAAGATAAGAAAAGTATAAACTTTTGAAGCTAGAAAGATGTTTAGCGCAAGCAGCGTACGAGCTCGATCACTTTAGACAAGCAACGGACTTCAAATACCTCTTGAAAGCCTTCGTTGATTAGCTTCATGCAGATTTGCTCCTGCGGTTACTCGTCGCAAAAACACAGCTTCGAGAAAGTCTTCAGAGCTACGCTAGAAAACGCAGAAGCACAATTGCTTTAATTAGGATAGCAAGGTGCTTACGTTTTTCTATATTAACAGTAAAGGGGTAACAAAATGGCATATTTACTAGCAGTTAGCTTCTTATTACACTTAGTTTCCTTTTATCTTATAATTGTTTTAATACAAAAGACAAATTCAAAAAAAGACTTGACTGAAACAAACGAACTAGAGTCGATCAAACGAGAAATAGAAGATTTATTAATATCTTATACAACAGAAATGAAGGAAGAAAATGAAAAGTTGCTTAGCGATATTGAGCGCAAAAGAATAACAAAGGGAGTAAGTGAACTGACAATAAAGTCAAATGATTACAAAGATGATTTACATGTAAATAGTTCGGCACCACATATTCAGAAAAATGTGTTGCAAAAAGTTATAGAAGAAGATGATGCATATACTCCACCATTAGTTAGCGTTACTGAAGATAGCTTAGAACAATCGAATACAGCAAAGGTACTGTCGTTCGCGAAACAAGGCTATACATCAAAGGAAATTGCTAAAAAGTTAAATATGGGAGATG
Organism: Anaerobacillus alkalilacustris; assembly: GCF_001866005.1. GTDB lineage: Bacteria > Bacillota > Bacilli > Bacillales > Anaerobacillaceae > Anaerobacillus > Anaerobacillus alkalilacustris. Next base: position 179,825 of record NZ_MLQR01000029.1, on the reverse strand, counting down.
GTGAGGTAGAGTTATTATTAAAATTTCATAAATAAAATTGTCTAGTGACTTGATATAAAAAAATGATTATGGTATAGTAAATCTCGGTGTTAATCACACACGTTCGTTAATTTAAGTAAAGGTGCTACAGTGTAGTCTTACTTAAAGAGGATGCGAACGGAGGAAAAATAAAACCAAAAAGGAGGTGTGAAGAATGGGCGTAATCTCTATGAAACAATTACTAGAAGCAGGAGTTCACTTCGGTCACCAAACTCGCCGTTGGAACCCTAAAATGGATCGCTACATCTTCACCGAAAGAAACGGAATTTATATTATTGATCTTCAAAAGACGGTCAAAAAAGTTGAGGAAGCTTACTACTTCGTAAGAGACTTGGCTGCACAAGGTGGTAAAGTACTATTTGTTGGTACAAAAAAACAAGCACAAGACTCAGTAAAAGAAGAAGCAGAACGTTGTGGAATGTACTTTATCAACCAACGTTGGTTAGGTGGTACACTAACAAACTTCGAAACAATCCAAAAGCGTATTTCTCGTTTAAAGCAATTAGAGCAAATGCAAGAAGATGGTACTTTCGAAGTTCTTCCTAAAAAAGAAGTAATCATTCTTAAAAAGGAAATGGAACGTCTTGAAAAATTCCTTGGTGGAATTAAAGATATGAAAGGTATTCCTGATGCTTTATTCATTATTGATCCACGCAAAGAGCGTATTGCTATTGCGGAAGCTCGTAAATTGAACATTCCGATTGTTGCAATCGTTGATACAAACTGTGATCCTGATGAAATTGATTACGTAATTCCTGGTAATGATGATGCAATCCGTGCGGTAAAATTACTTACTGCAAAAATTGCAGATGCTATTATTGAAGCTAACCAAGGCGAAGAAACATCTGCTTAATTTCATTTTGCTCTAAAAAGGGTGGTAAAGGGTCTTACCCTTTAGCACCTTTTTTACTTTTTTTACTTTTGTTACTTTAAAAAATCTAGTTAAAAATGTAAAAAAATGTTAATACTAAGTAGATGGGAAACTTAGTATGCAAGTTTTTATGTACATAATTTAAGGAGGAAATAAAATGGCAATTACTGCAAGTATGGTTAAAGAACTGCGCGAAAGAACAGGTGCAGGTATGATGGATTGTAAAAAAGCATTAACAGAGACTGAAGGGGATATGGAAAAAGCAATTGACCTTCTTCGTGAGAAGGGTATTGCAAAGGCTGCGAAAAAAGCAGACCGAATTGCAGCTGAAGGTTTAACTTTTGTTGAAGTTCAAGGGAATAAAGCTGTGATTGTTGAAGTTAACTCTGAAACAGACTTTGTTGCAAAAAATGAAAACTTTAAAGCGCTAGTTGCTAATGTAGCGCAAAGTATTCTTTCTAAATCACCAGCAACAGTAGAGGAAGCTTTAGGACAAGCGTATGAAGAAACTACTTTACAAGAGTACATTAATACACAAATCGCAAAAATTGGTGAAAAGCTTTCATTACGTCGATTTGAAATCGTAGAAAAAACTGATAATGATGCATTCGGTGCATATTTACACATGGGTGGAAGAATTGGTGTATTAACAGTTCTTGAAGGTAAAAATGATGAAGAATTAGCTAAAGACGTAGCAATGCATGTAGCTGCAATTAATCCACTTTACGTTTCACGTGATCAAGTTTCTGAAGAAGAAGTAGTTCGTGAACGTGAAGTTTTAACTCAACAAGCTTTAAATGAAGGTAAACCTGAAAATATCGTTGCTAAAATGGTAGAAGGGCGTTTAAGTAAATATTTTGAAGATATTTGTCTATTAGATCAACCATTTGTAAAAGATGGAGATCAAAAGGTTGGTAAGTATGTTGCAAATAAAGGTGCTACGGTTAAATCATTTGTTCGTTATGAAGTAGGCGAAGGTATGGAGAAACGTGAAGAAAACTTTGCTGAAGAAGTAATGAATCAAGTTAAAAAGTAAGCTAGCTATTTAAGGGGCACTAGGTGTCCCTTTTTCCAAATAGCCTATTGATAATTTTTTATTCTCTGTTAAATTAGGTAATTAAATTCCTCCCTCACCTAAAATTACAGGAGCTGTAAGTTTTGGTGAGGGACAAATTGCCTTTAAAGGTAGAATAAATAAAAATAACAATTAGTTGGGTTGTAAGTTCCAAAACTATTGTTATTAAGCTTTATATAACGCACTGGAGGTTAACATGGAAAAACCTAAATATAAAAGAATCGTACTAAAGTTAAGCGGTGAAGCCCTCGCTGGAGAACAAGGATATGGAATTGATCCAACAGTTATTCAATCAATCGCTCAACAAATTAAAGAAATTGTTTCATTAGATGTTGAAGTTGCCATTATAGTTGGTGGTGGAAATATTTGGCGTGGAATGGCTGGGAGTGCAAAAGGAATGGATCGGGCAACCGCAGATTACATGGGGATGCTTGCTACAGTAATGAATTCCTTAGCGTTACAGGATAGTTTAGAGAATATAGACGTTCCCACAAGAGTTCAAACGTCAATTGAAATGAGACAGGTTGCTGAACCTTACATAAGAAGAAAGGCGATTCGTCACCTAGAAAAAAATCGTGTTGTTATTTTTGCAGGAGGAACAGGAAACCCATATTTCTCAACTGATACTACTGCTGCACTAAGAGCTGCTGAAATCGAAGCAGAAGTTATTTTAATGGCAAAAAATAAAGTTGATGGTGTATATAGTGCTGATCCGTCAATTGATGCAAATGCTAAAAAATATGATACATTAACATATTTAGATGTACTAAAAGAGGGATTAGCGGTAATGGATTCTACGGCATCATCTTTATGTATGGATAATGACATCCCACTTATTGTGTTTTCGATTATGGAAGAAGGTAATATTAAACGCGCCGTTCTTGGTGAAAATATTGGTACAATTGTGAGGGGGAATTAAAAATGAGTAAAGAAGTTTTAAAGCTTTCTGAAGAAAAAATGAATAAGGCAATTGAAGCACTACGTCGTGAACTTTCTACATTACGTGCAGGCCGTGCTAACCCATCAATTTTGGATAAAATTCATGTAGATTATTACGGTGCATCTACACCATTAAACCAATTAGCTTCAATTACTGTACCAGAAGCCAGGTTATTATTAATACAGCCTTACGACAAATCTGCATTAGCAGATGTGGAGAGAGCTATCCAAAAATCTGACCTAGGGTTAAGTCCGTCTAACGATGGTTCAGTTATCCGTATTACAATTCCACCATTAACTGAAGAAAGACGACGCGAACTAGTGAAATTAGTAAAAAAATCTGCAGAAGATGCAAAGGTTGCCATTCGAAATGTTCGTCGCGATGCAAACGACGATTTAAAGAAACTTCAGAAAGATGGTGAGCTTACAGAAGACGAGTTACGCCGTAGTACTGAAGATGTTCAAAAGTTAACTGATAAAGAAATTGTAAAAATTGATGAAGTTGCAGCTAATAAAGAAAAAGAAATCATGGAAGTGTAAACTTTTTCAATGTAAAATAGAATAATGAATAGACCCTCTATCATAATCAGGGGGTTTTTTTTACACCTTTATGAAAATTAACTTGGCTTGAAGAAATATTTTTATGAAGTGATTATATTTTCTTTCGTTTCGTTCAAGAATGGTAATTAAATCTGTATATACATCTAGTTGTTTTTTATCATTCAATTTGTGAAAAGGTGCTTTATTCTTGACCTTAAGTGGTAACTACCTTCACATTTTTTCATTATTCAGTTTTGGAAGTAATTTTTTGTCACTTATTACATAGGTCAATTTTTTTCAAGCTTAGGTTACAATTAACATTGTGATATATTTGCTTATCATATACAATTGTTAAGGTGTTTGATTTAGTAATATATATGTTTTTCTAGCACGTTAGGAAGTATAAAAATTTAGCAAGGATGACTTGCGACGTGAATTACGTATTCTATTGGGGGACAAGAACATGCTTGAAAAGTTCTCATACTGGAAGGTAAAATCAAAAAAAGAGAATAAGGCAGATAATAAAAATTTAGAAAATATACCTAAGCACGTAGCGATAATAATGGACGGCAACGGCCGTTGGGCTAAAAAAAGAGGTTTACCTCGTATTGCTGGACACCGTGAAGGTATGAATGTAATTAATAAAATTGTTAAAAAAGCAAATCAATTAGGAATAGAAGTTTTAACTTTATATGCTTTTTCTACCGAAAATTGGAAACGACCGAAAAATGAAGTCGATTTTTTAATGCGGTTACCTGAACGTTATTTAAGTGTAGAGTTACCAAAACTTATCGAGGAAAATGTACAGATCCGTTTTATGGGCTGTATGAACAATCTCCCTAACCATACAATTCAAGCAATCGAAAAAGCAGTTGAACAAACAAAAAGCAATACTGGTTTAATCTTAAATTTTGCGCTGAATTATGGGAGTCGGGATGAAATCGTTTTTGCTATACAAAATATAGCCAAAGAAGCTGCAAGTGGTCATCTAGATCTAAACTCTATAAACCATGAGCTTGTTTCAAAATATTTAATGACAGAAGAACTGAGAGATCCTGACTTATTAATACGAACGAGTGGAGAGATTCGTCTTAGTAACTTTATGTTATGGCAACTTGCCTATACTGAGTTTTGGTTTACTGATATACTTTGGCCAGATTTTTCAGAAGAACACTTTTTAGAAGCACTTCATGTGTATCAGCAACGAATTCGGCGTTTTGGGGGTATATAGAAAGGAGCAATATACTAATGAAAGAGAGAATTATTACAGGGGTTATTGCTGGCTTAGCGTTTATATTGTTAATAATCATAGGTGGGTTACCATTTACACTATTTATTATGCTATTAGCCTCAATTGCGATGATAGAATTGTTAAGAATGAAGCATATCTCCCCATATTCAATTATGGGTATATTAAGTTTGTTATTCATGTGGGTACTCCTAGTACCAAATCAATGGATAGAACCATACATTCCTCACATTAATAGAACTGAATTGTTTTTATCTTTTATTCTAATTTTTTTAGCAATAACTGTTATTAGCAAAAACTCTTATACGTTTGATGAAGTTGGCTTTGTTATTATTTCTTCTGTTTATGTTGGATTTGGTTTTCACTTTTTGATTGAAACTAGACTTGCAGAACTTGGGTTATGGCTTGTGTTTTTTATTTTATTTTTAATATGGGCAACAGATACTGGAGCCTACTTCTTTGGGAGAGCAATTGGAAAGAGAAAATTGTGGCCTGATATTAGTCCTAAAAAAACGATTGAAGGTTCAATCGGTGGAATTGGATGTGCTCTAGCAGTTGGTCTAATTTTTAATTGGCTTGTTCCTATTTTTGATTCTTTATTTACAGTTCTCTTAATAAGCATAGTTGTTTCGATTGTTGGACAATTGGGTGATCTAGTTGAGTCTGCATTAAAAAGACATTATTCTGTAAAGGATTCTGGCAATATTCTACCAGGTCACGGTGGCATTTTAGACCGCTTTGATAGCTTAATATTTGTTATGCCAATACTATATTTATTCCATTTTATATAATAATTTGGCTAAACATTTCATTTTTAATAAGTAAACAATACATAAATATATGATTGTCTATTACAATGTTATGAGGAGTATATAAATGAAAAAAATAAGTTTGTTAGGGTCAACTGGTTCAATAGGAACCCAGACATTAGAGGTGATAAGAAAACACCCGGACAAGTTTAGTCTTGAAGCGCTATCGATTGGAAAGAATATCGATTTGGGCTTAAAGCAAATACATGAGTTTAAGCCTAAGCTTGTATCCGTACAATTTAAAGATGATTACGATAAACTTCTTAAAGAAATACCAAAGGATGTACAGTTACTTTATGGGGCAGAAGGTTTAGAAGAGGTAGCAGCGAATAATGATGCTAATATTTTAGTAAATGCTGTACTTGGTAGTGTAGGGTTAAAACCTACATTATCTGCTATTAAAGCAGGTAAGACGATTGCCATTGCTAACAAAGAAACCTTAGTTACTGCAGGACATATTGTAACGAGCGAGGCAAAAAAATACAACGTTCAGCTTTTACCAATTGATAGTGAACATTCAGCTATTTTTCAATGTTTACAGCAAGAAAATCTAGTAGAGGTTGAGAAGTTAATTCTTACTGCCTCAGGCGGTAGTTTTCGAGATAGAGATCGCTCCGAGTTGAAAGATGTTACTGTTAAAGACGCACTAAATCATCCTAATTGGTCAATGGGAGCAAAAATAACCATTGATTCAGCAACGATGATGAACAAGGGTCTTGAGGTTATAGAAGCCTTTTGGTTGTTTCAGATTCCCTATGATAAAATTGAGGTCATTCTTCACAAAGAAAGTATCATACATTCTATGGTGGAGTTTGTAGATAGTAGTGTCATTGCTCAATTAGGTACTCCGGATATGAAAGTACCAATCCAATATGCGTTAACCTATCCTAATAGAATTAAATTTCAAGAATCTAATCGTTTAAAGCTATGGGATGTGGGGAAATTACATTTTGCTAAACCATCGTTTGACCGATATCGCTGTCTACGTTTTGCTTATGATGCAGGAAAGTCTGGTGGGACCATGCCCGTTGTATTAAATGCAGCAAATGAAGAAGCCGTTTCATTATTTTTAGATGGTAAAATTTCTTTCCTGCAAATAGAAGAAGCTATCGAACGGGCATTACTTCAACATCAAAATATTATATCTCCGACTTTAGAAGTCATCCAAGAAATTGATGAAGAAACAAGAAAGTTTGTTCGAAATGTAATGGTTAAATAATAGATCGCAATGAAGAAGATCATTGTGAAATAAATGTAAAGGTTGTGATCAGGATGAACACCTTAATTTCCATTATTATTATTTTTGGGTTGTTAGTATTCATTCATGAACTTGGACACTTAATTTTCGCTAAAAGAGCAGGTATTCTATGTAGAGAGTTTGCAATTGGTTTTGGTCCTAAACTTTTTTCATTTAAAAAGGATGAGACGGTTTATACTATTCGCTTATTACCGTTAGGTGGGTTTGTGAGAATGGCTGGAGAAGATCCAGAGATGATCGAAATCAAACCAGGCTATCAAATTGGTTTAGTTTTTACACCAACAGGAAAAGTGAAGGATATTGTTATTAATAATAAATCGAAACATCCTAATGCAAGGGTTATTACTGTAGAAAAGATTGATTTAGAACATCAATTATTCATTCAAGGTTATGACGAAGATAATGAGTTTCGAACATATTATGTAGATCCAAAAGCAGATTATATTTATGATGAACAACGCACACAAATTGCACCACATAATAGACAATTTGGTTCTAAAACTTTGTCACAAAGGGCGATTGCTATTTTTGCAGGACCTTTTATGAATTTTGCGTTAGCTGCAGTAATTTTAATGGCTTTTTCCTTAATTCAAGGAATGCCTGTAAATAAACCGATTGTAGGCGATGTAATTCCGGATGGAGCAGCTATTGAAGCAGGACTTCAAAAAGGTGACTTAGTAGTAGCGATTGACGGTAAGCCACTTGAAACATGGGATGATCTAACAAGTGTGATACAAAAAAGTCCGAATCAAGAACTTACATTTATGATCAATCGCAACGGTGAAGTATTTAGTGTGGCCATTGTTCCAGATGAACGAATAGGTGTTAACGAACAAAAAGATGGTTTTATAGGGGTTTATCCGCCTACTGAATTTGCTCTTTTTGGATCAATTATGTTTGGTTTAACTCAAACATATGAATACATTGTACTTATAATTGAGAGTTTAGGGATGTTAATTACAGGCCAATTCACACTCGACCATTTATCTGGGCCAGTTGGAATATATAATTATACTGGTCAAGCTGCCGAGATGGGGATTTTAGTATTAATGCAATGGGCTGCGATATTGAGTGTTAACTTAGGTATTATTAATTTATTACCTCTGCCTGCATTAGACGGTGGGAGGTTGATTTTCATTGGTTTAGAAGCTGTCCGTGGAAAACCAATTGACCCACAAAAAGAAGGTATTGTTCATTTCGTTGGCTTTGCACTTCTGATGTTGCTAATGTTAGTAGTTACTTGGAATGATATTAATAAGTTCTTCTTGTAAAAATTAAAATAGTCACTATTATAAACCTAGAAACTATTTAGTGCTTTACTAAAAAGGAATTATAACTTTCTAAAGGCGGAAAGTGCCGAGCTTTAGCGTATACCCGCTTTAGGTCCTTACCCCTATTACATGAAGCCATGTAGCGTGTTTCTTGTTATAGGTCTTTCGCCGGTTTGAGGCGCTCGCGCTTATTGTAACAAGGTAAGAAAGTATAAAATTTCTAACTTGGAAATTGTCTAGCGCAAGCAGCCTACGAGCTCGGTCACTACTTCAGTCCTTTCGCACGTGACCAAGCGCTTGCGCTTTTCTTATATAATCAGAATTTATAAAATTTCTAACTTGGAAACTGTCTAGCTTCAGGCGCCATCGGCTCGATCACTTCAGTTCGTTAATTGCGGTCAAAGAGCAGACCGCTACTTGCCGACCTTCCAGTGTTTGTCGCCGATAGGCGGGCGCCTTACGCTTTTCTTGTAATAGTATCAAATATTTTAGTTGTTAATTTAGAATTTCATAATACAGATATCTGAGACTAAAATGTTATATATAGTTGAATAACTACATTAACAGCTAGATATAGTTTGATGTTGCTCGATTAATAAAATTATGAAATTAATTTAATTGAAAAAATAATAGAGGTGTTTCTATGAGGCAAAATCATTTTTTAAGTCCAACTTTAAGGGACGTGCCATCTGATGCAGAAGTTACTAGCCACCAGTTGATGTTACGTGCTGGATTAATTAGACAAACTGCATCTGGTTTATACTCTTTTTTACCGCTAGGGATGCGAGCCTTGCAAAAGGTTGAAAATATAGTTCGACAAGAAATGGATGAAGCAGGTGCACAAGAACTTCTTATGCCAGCCATTCAACCAGCAGAACTTTGGCAAGAGAGTGGACGTTGGGATGCATATGGTCCTGAGTTAATGCGTTTTAACGATAGACATAATCGTGAGTTTGCTTTAGGACCAACACATGAAGAGGTAATAACCACTATTGTTAGAGATGATGTAAAATCATACAAAAAGTTACCGATGAATTTATATCAAATTCAAACAAAATTCAGAGATGAAAGAAGACCGCGCTTCGGAGTGTTAAGGTCTCGAGAATTTATAATGAAAGATGCTTATTCTTTTGATATAAATCAAGAAGGTCTTGATAAAAGTTATACAAAAATGTATGAAGCATATACAAACATTTTTACTAGATGTGGGCTAGATTTTCGAGCAGTCGTTGCTGATTCTGGTGCAATAGGTGGTAAAGACACTCACGAATTTATGGTACTTTCAAGCATCGGTGAAGATACAATTGCTTATTCAAGTGAAAGCAACTATGCAGCAAATATTGAAATAGCACCTGTGGTTGCACAATATGAGAAAAGTGGCGAAGATTTATTAGAGTTAGAAAGATTTGATACCCCAGATCTAAAAACCATTGAAGAACTAGAAACTTCTTTATCTATTAGTAAAGAAAAGTTAATCAAGGCAGTCCTATTTATCGTTGATGAAAAGCCTGTACTAGTTTTAGTACGTGGTGATCATGAAGTCAATGATGTGAAAATTAAGCATTTTTATGAGGCGAAAAAGGTGGAACTTGCTACTGCAGATCAAACAATTAAATTCATGAATTGTGAACTTGGGTTTATTGGTCCTGTCAACGTAACTACAGATGTTGATGTGTTAGCTGATACTGCTGTAGAATTTATTAGTAATGGTGTTTGTGGTGCTAACGAGAAGGACAAACACTTTAAAAATGTAAACCCGGACAGAGATTTTTCTGTGAAACAATATCTTGATTTACGTTTTATTAAAGAAGGAGATCCTTCTCCTGATGGCAAAGGTATAATTCGGTTTGCTGAAGGTATTGAAGTTGGGCATGTTTTTAAATTAGGTACTCGTTATAGTGAGGCGATGGGTGCTAATTTCCTAGATGAAAACGGCAAATCAAAGCCAATGATTATGGGTTGTTACGGAATTGGTATTTCGCGTACAGTTGCGGCAATTATTGAGCAAAATCATGATGAAAAAGGAATTGTATGGCCAACATCTGTAGCTCCATTTGATCTTCATCTAATTACGGTTAACTCGAAAAATGTCGAACAAAAAGAGTTGTCAGAAAACTTATATAAACAACTAAAGCAAGAAGGTTACGATGTACTATTTGATGATCGTGCTGAAAGACCAGGTGTAAAATTTACCGATGCTGACCTTATCGGTTTACCTGTACGGATTACAGTTGGGAAGAAGGCAACAGAAGGAATTGTTGAAGTGAAAATTCGTAAATCTGATGAGGTTATAGAAGTTCCCACTGACCAACTTCTATCTACATTAGAAGATTACATTAAACGACAAGGTTAAAAAGTTTCAAGAATAACATAAATGGTACCTTGCTTGGTGGGGGTACCATTTACTATGTAAACAAAAATAAAGAAGGGGGATCATAATGAACGAAGATAGACGAATACGCATGGAACGGTTCCAATTACTCCTCCAGCAAATATTATTTCCTGAAGACCTTACACAACAGTTTTTAAATAATGGCGTTATCCATAAGCTTTCAATTTTTAAAAATGAAAAAAAATGGCAGTTTGATTTCGAATTTGAAAGAATATTACCCTTTCATGTCTTTCAACTTTTTCATGATCGAATAGGACAAGCTTTTAGTCATATAGCATCGGTATCGTTTACTATTCGTTATACTAATACAAAAGTTGACAATAAAGTTGTTTTGAGTTATTGGCCATATCTAGTAGAATGCTTAGAAGGTTTTTCCCCATCAATTATTCAATTTCTAAAAGGGCAAACCCCAGTTATTGAAGGGAATAAATTATCGATTAATGTAAGAAATGAAACAGAGGCTATCGCTTTAAGTAGAAAGCTGAAAGAGCCTATTAAAGAATCTTTTTTAAAACTTGGTTTTCCGAACTATCTAGTAGAAACAGTTGTTAAAGAATCGAAGAAGGAGTTCCAACAGTTTGTGGAACAAAAAGAACAAGAAGATCATTCGAAAATGGTTGCAGCTATGATTGAAAAGCAAAAACAAGAAAAAAGAGCAGAGAAAATGATTCAGTCAAGTGAAGCATTGACAATAGGTTATCAAATTAAGGATGATATCGTACCGATTGAAACTATCCAAGATGAAGAAAAGAAGATTGCAATTCAAGGGTATGTATTTGATGCGGAGACACGTGAATTAAGAAGTGGGCGAACGCTTTTAACATTTAAGATCACAGATTATACTGACTCAATACTTGTAAAAATATTTTCAAATGATAAAGAAGATGTGCCTCTTCTCCAAGCAGTAAAAAAAGGTATTTGGGTTAAGGTTCGAGGCGGAGTTCAACATGATACGTTTGTCCGCGATTTAGTAATGATTGCTAAAGACATTAATGAAGTAAAGCCCGTCCAAAAACAAGATTTAGCTCCAGATGATGAAAAGCGAGTAGAATTACACCTCCACACTCCAATGAGTCAAATGGATGCAGTCACTTCATGTAGTCGTTTAGTAGAGCAAGCAAGTAAATGGGGCCATAAAGCTATTGCCATTACAGACCACGGCATCGTTCAATCATTTCCAGAAGCCTATGGTTCTGGAAAAAAACATGGGATTAAAATATTATATGGAGTTGAAGCAAACTTAGTTGATGATGGTGTGCCTATTGCGTATAACACGCAAAAAAGATTACTAAGTGAGGAAACTTATGTAGTATTTGACGTTGAAACCACAGGGTTATCCGCTGTCTATAATACGATTATAGAACTTGCCGCTGTAAAAATTAAAAATGGTGAAATTATCGATCGATTTGAATCATTTGCAGATCCTCATGAAAAGTTAACGAATACGATCATTGACTTAACAGGAATTACCGATGATATGTTAGTTGGTGCTCCAGAGATTGGAGATGTTCTAAAAGACTTCAAAGAATGGATTAACGACGATATTTTAGTTGCTCATAATGCAAGTTTCGATATGGGATTTATTAATGCCGGGTTTCGAAAAATAGGTTTCAGTGATTGTGAAAATCCGGTCATTGATACACTAGAATTGGCTAGGTTCCTTTATCCAGAATTGAAAAATCATCGACTGAATAATCTTTGTAAAAAGTTTGATATTGAGTTAGTTAGTCACCACCGTGCAATTTATGACGCAGAAGCAACCGGCTATTTATTATGGAAATTGCTTAAGGATTGTATCGAAAAAGAAATATTGTACCATGATCGTTTAAATGACAATATGGGTAAAGGGGACTTCCATCGCTTAAGACCTTCTCATTGTATTCTACTAGCAAAAACCCAAGTAGGATTAAAGAATCTATACAAACTTGTTTCTTATTCGCATCTTGAGTTTTTCCATAGGACGCCTAGGATCCCAAGATCTTTATTAGAGAAGCATCGAGAGGGAATTATAGTTGGTTCTGGTTGTGATAAAGGCGAAGTTTTTGAAGCGATGATGCAAAAGTCTAGTGATGAAGTAGAAAAGACCGCTAAATTTTATGACTACCTTGAAGTTCAACCACCTTCGAATTATTATCACTTAATTGAAAAAGAGCTAGTTCGTGATGAATTGGCATTAAAAGAAATTATCAAAAATATTGTTTCTTTAGGTGAAAAATTAAATATACCTGTTGTTGCAACTGGAAATGTTCATTATTTACATCCCAATGACGGTATTTATCGGAAAATTTTAATTGCTAGCCAAGGTGGGGCGAACCCATTAAATAAACAAAAACTACCGGAAGTTCATTTTCGTACAACTGACGAAATGTTGGAGTGTTTTCAATTTTTAAGTAAGGAAAAAGCAAAAGAGGTTGTCGTAACAAATACTCAAAAAATTGCTGATGATATAGAAGTTTTAAAGCCAATTCCAGATGATTTATATACACCTAAAATTGAAGGTGCTGAGGAAGAAATAAGGCAGATGAGCTATGGACGTGCAAGAAGTATTTATGGAGAGAATTTGCCGGAAATCGTTGAGGCAAGACTTGAAAAAGAATTAAAGAGTATTATCGGTCATGGGTTTGCTGTTATTTATTTAATCTCTCATAAACTTGTAAAAAAGTCTTTAGATGACGGTTATCTTGTTGGTTCACGTGGATCGGTAGGTTCTTCTTTAGTTGCAACGATGACAGAAATTACGGAAGTAAATCCATTACCACCACATTACGTATGTCCAAGTTGTCATCACTCTCACTTTTTTGATGATGGTTCTGTAGGTTCTGGATTTGACCTACCAGATAAAGATTGCCCAGAGTGCGGTACGAAATACGTAAAAGATGGACATGATATTCCTTTCGAAACATTCCTTGGTTTCAAAGGGGATAAAGTTCCTGATATCGATCTCAGTGCGTCACGTTGCTAATTGAAAAGATTAGCCACTAGCTATTATGCTAGGAGAACTGCTATTTCGAAGTGTGGAATGACGGAGTAACGCCCTGAAACACACTCACTGAAGCTGCGGCAGGCATAAGGAGTATTGCAAAATCAACTTTTGTCTGAAGCCCGCTAAAGTAGGCTGAAGGTCACCCTAACAGTACGGCTGAGGAAAGGGAGCTATAAAGTTTCTGTGAACGATAGGTCTGGTGTCTATAAAATCTATATGGTTAGTATCAGTAGAATAACTGGGACGAACCCTCGACTGACTTCTCGTAAATGTCACATATCAGAAATGGTATGGGTTCCTATTAGGAATTTTGAGTGTGGATGAGTAAACGTTTGGTTATGAAAATCCATACTGTGTTACAGGCACAGTCAAGCTCAACGGGATTTAGGGGGAACCTAAGTAGATTATGTACAGATAGAAATAGTGGAACGTGAGAAGCTTCCAACACATCAGAAGGTTGCACTTCGCTAAAAGTGTTTCTATGGAAAAGCAACAGCTATAACATAGATTTATGGAAGTGGCAGTGATGCCGTAGTACCGCTTACAAGATTGCCTATGATGACTGAATAACCAATAAGTCGGAGGATAAAACATTCTTGAGGGAAGGGCATTAGTCGTTAACGTCGAAACAAACCTATAAAAGTCAGGTTCTAGTAAGACTTAAAGAAACGAAAACTTTCGAAAGGAAGTGATTAGTTGACTGACTTAATGATACAAAAGTTGAGAAACAACGAATACTTTGGTATGCAAGACCAGTTGGATAGTCTTTATGAAGAAAGTGAAAATGGTAGATACTTTAAAAACCTTTATGACTTTATCATATCGGAAGAGAACATTAGACTAGCATATCGAAATATCAAAAGTAACACTGGAAGCAAAACAAAAGGCACAAATGGACATACCATCAAACATCTACAAAGTATGGATATTAAAAAGCTTGTGGCAATAACAAGAAAAAGACTTATTAACTATGAACCGCATTCTGTAAAAAGGGTACTGATACCTAAACCAAACGGTGATATGAGACCACTTGGAATTCCAACGATAGAGGACAGGTTAATTCAGCAAATGTTTTTGCAAATCCTCGAACCTATTGTGGAAGGCAAGTTTAACTCAAATAGCTTTGGATTTAGACCCAAGAGAAGTACCCATGACGCTTTAGCTAGATGCTATCATTTAGTTAATCACAGCTTCAATCACTATGTGGTAGATATAGATATAAAAGGATTTTTCGACAATGTTAATCACACCAAGCTTCTCAAACAACTATGGACCATTGGTATACGGGACAAAAAAGTATTATCAATTATTAAGAAAATGCTGAAAGCGGAAATCAAAGGAATTGGAGTACCAGATAAGGGTACACCACAGGGCGGAATACTATCGCCCCTACTCGCAAATGTTGTTTTGAACGAGTTTGACTGGTGGATATCAAATCAATGGGAAACAAAACCTACGAGAATACCTTATAAATTAAAAAGAAACAAAACAGATGCTCTTAAAAAGACGAAACTGAAACCAATGTACCTTGTAAGATACGCGGACGATTTTAAAATCTTTACGAATTCTTATAATAATGCCAAGAAAATCAAAATAGCTGTTGAAAAGTGGTTACAATAAAGACTTGGTTTAGAAACAAGTAAAGAAAAAAGCAAAATCACAAACCTCCGCAAAAACGGTACCGACTTCTTAGGAGTACGGTTCAGAGCAGTTAAAAAGGGAACTGGAAAAACAGGATATATAGTAAACTCTAAAATGAGTCCTAAATCCAAAAATAAGGTAGAAGAAGTAATTAGGCATAAACTGATTAAGATAAGAAAAAGTCCAACACCAGGAAAAATTATGATGTACAACGCCAATATCCTTGGGATGCAGAACTATTACAAGATAGCTACAAGAGTATCTCAAGACTTTAACGATATAAGGCATAAAGTACACAAAAATATTAAATCACTTTTGTACAGAAACATTTTCAACATGACTCAAGAGAAAAACAAAGTGATTGAAAAATTTTACACTGGTTACCGATGTCCTAGATTTAAAAGTAATGGCATATTAGTATATCCGATGGAAGCAGTTAAACATGATATACGCGGTCAACGAAAACCAGAATTTACAATCTATAATGCGAATGACCGAAAAGCCATTCATAAAGAGATAAAAATCGTATCCGTTACTGAAATAGAAATGTTTAGAAAAGGTACCTATAAATCCAAAAGCGTAAAATACGAAGATAATCGTCTAAGTAGATACGTTGCCCAAAAAGGTTGTTGTGGAATAACGGGTGAAAGATTAACTCCGTTCAATGCAATATGTCACCACAAAAAACCAACTGCCCAAGGTGGAACTGATGATTATGATAATCTAATAATTATCAAAAAAGATTACCATATGCTAATCCATAATAATAATCCAACAACAAATCCAAAGTACAAAGCAATACTTGAGACTTTTGATTTAAAAGCAGTTAAAAAACTAAATCAGTTAAGCACGGAAGTAGGAAATCCAAAACTTAGCTGAATAACTTCGACAATGTTAACGATGGAACGCCGTATGACACTGAAAGGGTCACGTACGGTGTGAGATGGGGGAAAAGCTGGAGATAACTTCAAATGCTTACCTATCATCATATTTTTCTGGAGATTACCAGCCAAGGGCTCATAATTATACAAAAGAACTGTTCGGTGTTGATTATGTTTATCGCGCAGGTACAATCGGTACTGTTGCTGAAAAAACAGCATACGGATATGTGAAGGGATATCAAAGTGATTTTAACTTGCAAATGCGAGGAGCTGAGATTGATCGTCTTGTATCTGGATGTACAGGAGTGAAACGAACGACCGGTCAACACCCTGGTGGAATTATTGTTGTTCCAGACTATATGGAAATTTTTGATTTTTGTCCAATCCAATTTCCAGCTGACGATAAAACATCAGAATGGAAAACAACACACTTTGATTTTCACTCTATTCATGATAATTTATTAAAATTAGATATTCTTGGACACGATGACCCAACCGTAATACGTATGCTACAAGATTTAAGTGGTATTGATCCGAAGACAATTCCAACTGATGACCATGAAGTATTTAAATTATTTAGTGGAACTGAATCTCTCGGAGTTTCAGAAGAGCAAATTATGTGTAAAACTGGCACGTATGGTATACCAGAGTTTGGAACCAAATTTGTTAGACAGATGCTTGAAGAAACAAAGCCTTCTACATTTAGCGAACTTGTCCAAATCTCTGGATTATCACATGGGACAGATGTTTGGTTAAATAACGCAAATGAATTAATTCAAGACGGGACATGTGTCCTAAAAGAAGTAATTGGTTGTCGTGATGATATTATGGTTTATTTAATTTATAAAGGGTTAGAACCTTCTTTAGCTTTTAAAATTATGGAGAGCGTACGTAAAGGTAAAGGTTTAAGTGAAGAATGGATTGAAGAAATGAAGAAAAACAATGTTCCTGATTGGTATATAGGATCTTGTTTGAAGATAAAATATATGTTCCCGAAGGCGCACGCCGCTGCTTATGTATTAATGGCGGTTCGAATTGCCTATTTTAAAGTTCACCACCCAATTTTATTTTACGCAGCTTATTTTACTGTTAGAGCTGATGACTTTGATTTAGATTCGATGGTAAGAGGATCAGCTTCAATTCGTGTGAAAATTGAAGAAATTGCTGCAAAGGGATTAGATGCGTCACCAAAGGAGAAGAGTTTACTCACAGTTCTTGAACTTGCATTAGAAATGTGTGAAAGAGGATTTTCGTTTAAAAAGGTAGATCTTTATCGTTCGAGTGCTACAGAGTTTTTAGTAGAAGATAAAACACTAATACCTCCTTTTAATGCAATGACAGGGGTTGGAACGAATGCTGCGATAAACATCGTAAAAGCACGAGAAAGTGGTGAATTTCTTTCGAAAGAAGATCTCCAACAGCGGAGCAAAATTACAAAGACAGTTTTAGAAAATTTAGATGAGCACGGTTGTCTAGAAGGTTTACCAGAATCAAATCAATTGTCACTTTTCTAACGGGGAATACATCATAACTCTAACCACCTTGCATAAATTTAGGGTTTATGTTATATTTTTGAGGTAATACTTAGAATAGGTGCACACAAAAAGAGTGGGGAAACCCACTCTTTCGTTTTACTGTAAGAAGACCTACATAAAAAAATGGTGAAAATATAAGTCAAACTAACTTCTTTTTTTATTATGAAAATGTTCGTTATTAATCGACATATATTGATGTTTTTTTGATTGGGCATAATAAAAATAATTAAAGCCTTATTCTATCTTATTAATCAGTAAATTTGATTTAGTTTGAAGAACTACCATAATTATTTGCCCAATAAGTTTACTTGTAAGGAGGGACAACAATGAGTAAGAATGTAACTGGTATTGTAGAACAATTAGTTTTGCCTATTCTAAATGAAATGCAACTAGAGCTAGTCGATGTTGAATTCAAAAAAGAAGGAAAAAATTGGTTTTTGCGTGTGTTTATTGACTCTGAAAATGGTGTAGATATTGAAGACTGCGGAACAGTAAGTGAACGATTGAGTGAACTACTAGACGAAAAAGACCCAATAACTCAAGCATATTTCCTTGAAGTATCATCTCCTGGAGCTGAACGCCCACTTAAGAAAGAGAAGGATGTTGAAAAAGCGATAGGAAAGAATATTTATGTAACTACATATGAACCAATTCAAGGAGAAAAGGCATTTGAAGGTAAGTTAGTAACATTTGATGGAAAAGACTTAACTATTTCCACTAAACAAAAAACGAGAACAATTAATGTGATAATTCCTTATGAAAAAGTTGCTAGTGCAAGACTGGCTGTTGTTTTTTAAGTTAAATAAGTTCTACACTTAAGATACCAAGCACTTTTCTTAAAATCGAAAGGGGGAGAAATGCTCCATGAATAGTGATTTTATGGATGCGTTAACGACGTTAGAAAAAGATAAGGGAATTAGCAAAGAGATTATTATTGAAGCTATTGAAGCAGCGCTAATTTCCGGTTATAAACGAAACTTTAACCAGGCACAAAATGTACGTGTTGACATAAACCGAGAAAATGGTAGTATTCGTGTTTTTGCTAGAAAGCAAGTGGTTGAAGAAGTATTTGACTCTAGATTAGAAATCTCAGAAGGAGCTGCTAAAGCAATCAATCCACAATATGAAGTTGATGATATTGTAGAAATTGAAGTGACGCCAAAAGATTTCGGCCGTATTGCAGCTCAAACTGCAAAACAAGTTGTTACTCAGCGAGTTCGTGAAGCTGAAAGAGGAATAATTTATGCAGACTTTATTGACCGTGAAGAAGATATTATGACAGGAATTGTTCAACGACAAGATAGTCGTTTTATTTATGTAGACTTAGGTAAAGTTGAAGCCCTACTACCATTAACTGAACAAATGCCTAATGAAACTTATAAGCACAACGATCGCATTAAGGCCTACATAACAAAAGTTGAAAAAACAACAAAGGGTCCTCAAATTTTAATTTCAAGGACTCATCCTGGATTATTAAAAAGACTTTTTGAATTAGAAGTCCCAGAAATTTTTGATGGTACGGTTGAGATTAAATCTGTTGCCCGTGAAGCTGGAGATCGTTCGAAAATTTCAGTCCATGCTGAAAACCCAGAAGTTGATCCTGTTGGTTCTTGTGTTGGTCCTAAGGGTCAGAGAGTTCAAACCATTGTTAATGAACTTAAAGGTGAGAAAATTGACATTGTTCGTTGGTGTGAAGACCCGGTTGAATATGTAGCAAACGCATTAAGTCCTGCTAAAGTTCTGCAAGTAAAAGTAGATGAAGAGGAGAAAATGACTCAAGTTATTGTTCCTGATTATCAATTATCTTTAGCTATCGGAAAAAGAGGGCAAAATGCTCGACTAGCGGCTAAATTAACAGGTTGGAAAATTGACATAAAGAGTCAATCTGATGCAGAAAGTCTTGGATTGTATAATCCAAATGAAAGTGAAGAGGTTAATCAACAAGAAGAAAGCTTTGAAGAGCTAGAGTAAAAGGGTGGATCGGCTATGAAAAAACGCAAAATTCCACTTCGTAAATGTGTTGTTACAAATGAGATGAAGCCTAAAAAAGAATTAATTAGGATCGTACGTACTCCTGCAGGCGAAGTCGTTATTGACTCTACAGGTAAAAAGTCCGGTAGAGGTGCTTATGTAAGTAATAGTCAAGAATGTTTTGAAGAGGCAAAAAGGAAAGATGTTTTTTCCCGACACTTAAATGTAAAAGTAAGCAGTGAAATATATGACCAACTTATCAAAGATCGAATTAAAGGAGATTCTCAATGAAGCAGCCACAATGGTTTTCCCTTCTAGGTCTTGCTACAAGGGCTAGAAAACTAGTTACTGGGGAAGAACTTGTAATAAAAGGTATACGGAAGAAAAATGTTTATCTTGTGATAGTGGCAGATGACGCCTCTTTATCAACAAAAAAGAAAATTCAAGATAAATGTAATTTTTATAATGTCCCTTTAAAATTTACAGGTAATAGAGAGATGCTAGGTTCAGCAATTGGAAAACATGAACGTGTTGTAGTGGGTGTAATTGACGAAGGATTTGCCACTAAGCTCCTTTCAATTCTTTAAATAAACTTGTTGAAATGCTGGATGAACAAGACCATGTTCACAAGGGAGGAAAGCAAATGAAAAAGATGCGAGTATATGAATATGCAAAAGAGAAGAACATTTCTAGTAAAGAAATAATTGAAAAATTAAAAACGTTAAATATCGAGGTAACTAACCATATGTCAGTAATTACTGAAGAAGCTATGAAAAAGTTAGAAGTTGAGCCAGTAGAAAACGAAGGTGAAAAAAGTGTTTCTAATTCTCATACAAAAGAGGGAAAAGGAAGCAACGAAAAAAGCCCTTCCGAAAACAATAATAAGAAAAATGACCAAGCTATAAAAAATAATCAATCGAAAAGAAATGATAAAAAACGTAACAATAAAAATAACCAAAAATCATTTCAAGTAGATAAGAAAGAAAATGTGAAAACTATGCCTACTAAAATTACTTATTCTGGATCCATTACAGTTGGAGAATTAGCTAAGAAGCTTCATAAAGAACCATCAGAGCTTATTAAAAAATTAATGTTTCTTGGGGTTATGGCTACCATTAACCAAGAGATAGATAAAGATTCAATTGAATTAATAGCTAGTGATTATGGTGTTGAAGTAGAAGAAGAAATCATTTTAGAAGTAACGGATTTTGAGCGCTATGAAGAAGATGACGATCCAAAGGATATAAAGGAAAGACCACCAGTTGTTACTATTATGGGGCATGTCGATCATGGAAAAACAACTCTTCTAGATTCGATTCGCCACACAAAAGTAACAGCAGGTGAAGCTGGTGGGATCACTCAACACATAGGTGCTTATCAAGTAGAAGTTAATGATAAGAAAATTACTTTTCTAGACACTCCAGGACATGCTGCATTTACAACAATGCGAGCTCGTGGAGCACAAGTAACTGATATTACTATATTAGTTGTTGCAGCCGACGATGGAGTGATGCCGCAAACAGTTGAAGCAATTAATCATGCAAAAGCAGCAAAAGTTCCTATTATCGTTGCTGTTAATAAAATGGATAAGGAAGCTGCAAACCCTGATCGCGTGATGCAAGAGTTAACAGAACATGGCTTAGTAGCTGAAGCTTGGGGTGGAGATACAATTTTTGTTCCTGTTTCTGCACTTAAAGGCGAAGGTATTGATGAGTTGTTAGAAATGATTCTATTAGTCGCTGAAGTTGAAGAATATAAAGCGAATCCAAAAGCTTACGCACGTGGAACTGTAGTTGAAGCAGAATTGGACAAAGGTCGAGGAGCCGTAGCAACATTACTTGTTCAATCAGGAACATTGCACGTGGGTGATCCTATTGTTGTTGGAAACACGTTTGGACGTGTCCGTGCAATGGTAAATGATATTGGACGACGTGTTAAAACAGCAGGACCTTCAGCACCTGTAGAAATTACAGGTCTTAGTGATGTTCCGCGAGCTGGAGATCAATTTTTAGTTTTTAAAGACGAGAAAACAGCTCGTTCAGTTGGTGAAGCTCGTGCGGTGAAACAGCGTGAAGCTGAGCGTTCTGAAAATAGTAGAGTAAGCTTAGATGACTTATTTAACCAGATCCAACAAGGTGACATCAAAGAAATTAATGTCATTATTAAAGGCGACGTTCAAGGTTCTGTAGAAGCAATGAAAGGTTCACTAGAGAAAATTGATGTTGAAGGTGTAAAAGTTAACATTATCCATACGGGTGTAGGTGCTATTACTGAATCCGATATTATTTTAGCAAGTGCTTCAAATGCAATTGTAATTGGCTTTAATGTACGTCCTGACGTAAATGCAAAACGTACAGCTGATAGTGAAAAAGTAGATATTAGATTACATCGGGTTATTTATAATGCGATTGACGAAATTGAAGCTGCAATGAAGGGTATGCTTGATCCAGAATTTGAAGAAAAAGTAATTGGGCAGGTTGAAGTTCGTACAACGTTTAAAGTCTCAAAAGTAGGAACGATTGCCGGTTGTTATGTTACTGAAGGAAAAGTTACTCGTGATTCAACAGTTCGTCTAATTCGTGATGGTATTGTTATTTATGAAGGGAAAATTGATGCACTTAAACGCTTTAAAGATGATGTTAAAGAAGTTGCAACTAACTATGAGTGTGGAATTACTCTTGAAAGATTCAATGATATTAAAGAAGGCGATATTATTGAGGCATATGTCATGGAGGAAATTAAACGTTCATGATTGGATCTGTAACATGTGAATGTGTCATTTATGATGTGCAGTCACTGAAACAGAAACGATCCGTACTTAAAAGTATAATAAGCCGTTTAAAGCAAAGGCTAAATATAGCAGTATCAGAAACTGGTTATCAAAACTTATGGCAACGTGCAGAAATTTCTATCGTTACTGTTGCAAGTGATAAGGTAGTAGCTGAAAAAGAATTAAATAAAGCTTTAGCTATGATTGATTCAACTCCTGAAATTGAGCGAACCATCACAAACTTTGAATGGTTTTAATAGTTCAAGAAGTCTAATTATGCTAGAGGATTGTTAATAAGGCGAAAGCGACCCGGTCACGAGCGCAAGTAGCTGGATCCAGACAATTTTTCAATCTCAGAATTTTATAAATTCTTATCTTTTAAGATAAACTAAAGCTTTGGTTATATAATGCGAAAAGCACAAGGTGTTCTATTGAGGTGATATAAATGAGTGTTCGTCCGAATCGTGTTGCAGAGCAAATTAAAAAGGAAATGACTGACATTCTTCAAAGGGAACTAAAGGATCCAAGAATTGGATTTGTTACTGTTACAGGAGTGGAAGTTACCGGAGATCTACAACAAGCAAAAATCTATATTACAGTTCTTGGGAATGATGAGCAAAAAGAAGCTACTTTACAAGGTCTTTCTAAAGCAACTGGTTTTATTCGTTCGGAAATTGGGAAGAGAATTAGGCTAAGAAAAACACCTGAACTTCTTTTCAAGTTTGACGAGTCAATCGATTATGGCAATAAGATCGAATCTTTACTTGGAGAAATTAATCGTCAGAACGATCAATAATAATGGACAAAGGGGATAGTAGTTTGCTATCCTCTTTCCTCTGTATATAATTATATAAAATTGATTGAAGTGGTGAAAAATATGGAACTACAAGGAATATTAGCTTTACATAAACCGAAAGGGATGACCTCTCACGATTGTGTAGCTAAATTAAGAAGAATATTAAAGACGAGAAAAATCGGTCATACCGGAACATTAGATCCAGAGGTTACTGGGGTACTTCCTATTTGTATTGGGAGAGCCACTAAAGTTGCACAATATATGTCTGATTATTCGAAAACATATGAGGGTGAGGTTACCATTGGCTTTTCGACAACTACAGAAGATTTTACAGGTGAAAAGCTTGAGGAAAAAGTTGTTGAAAGGTTATTTTCTTGCCAAGAAATAAACGAAGTATTACAATCTTTTACGGGTGAAATAGAACAGATTCCTCCAATGTATTCTGCGGTAAAGGTTAAGGGGAAAAAGCTCTATGAATACGCACGAGAGGGAAAGACAGTTGAGCGTCCAGTACGACATGTAAACATACATGAATTAACTTTGTTAACAGAACCGTTACTTATTGATGGAAATAAAGTAAAATTTTCTTTTCGCGTCCATTGTAGTAAAGGAACGTACGTGCGAACACTAGCAGTGGATATAGGAAAAAAACTTGGTTATCCTGCTCATATGTCGGCACTTGTTCGGACTGCATCAGGTCCCTTTCAATTAGAGCACTGCCTTACTTTTGAAGAAATAGAAAATAAATTTACAAATAATGAACTTCAAGCTTCACTACTGAAAATTGATGATGCACTTTCATTTTTAAAACGGATCGTTATAAATGATGCAACAGCACTAAAAGTCATGAATGGAATGGTATTACCTATTCCTATAGAGATAGATGAAAATCGTTTTACCATTTATAATAAAAATGGAGAATGCTTAGCCATCTATATAAAGCATCCCACTAAACAAGGGTTAATGAAGCCAGAAAAGGTATTGAAAAACGATCAAGTATAAGATAATTGTTGCATAAAAAAGTTATAAATGTAAGAGTTTGATCAATTAACATATTACTATATTGAGGTGGAAATGTTGGAAACAATTGTACTGTCACATCCTCATCAATTAAAAATGGAAAATTGTAAACCAACAGTCATAGCATTAGGTTTTTTTGATGGTGTTCATCTAGGGCATCAAAGAGTAATTCTTACAGCAAAAGAAATTGCTCATGAAAAGCAAATGCAAAGTGCAGTTATGACATTTAGCCCTCACCCGAAAGAAGTACTTAGGAAACAAGAGGGAGAAATGCTTTACTTAAGTCCATTGCCAGAGAAAATTGAGCTTATAAGAAAATTAGGTGTAGATGTTTTATACATAGTAGATTTCACCAAAGAATTTGCTAATCTAACACCACAACAGTTTGTAGATAAGTATTTAATAGAATTAAATGTAAAGCATGTTGTGGCTGGATTCGACTATTCTTATGGCAAGCTAGGAAAAGGAACGATGGAAACTCTTCCTTTTCATTCTAGAAAATCTTTTTCTCAAACAACAATTCAGAAGGTAGAAAAAGATTTAGAAAAGGTGAGTTCTACTTATATTAGAAAATTATTAGCTAATGGAGAAGTTTCTCAGGTTCCTGAATATTTAGGGAGGTATTATGAAGTTTTAGGTAAGGTTGTCCATGGTGAAAAGCGCGGACGCCTCATTGGTTTTCCAACAGCAAATGTTGAAACAGACGGGTACCTATTACCTGCAACAGGTGTTTACGCTGTATGTATGAAAGTAGACGGTCGTAATTATGAAGGAGTTTGTAATATAGGATATAAACCAACATTCCATGGAAATAAAAAAACGTACCTTGCTGTTGAAATTCATTTATTTGATTTTAATGACATGATTTACGATAAGGATGTACGTATTAAATGGATAAAACGGATCAGGAGTGAGCTAAAGTTTCCAACAATTCAAGACCTTATTAACCAAATTGAAACAGATAAAGCAGTAGCTAAGCATATTTTAACCAAATTAAATTTGTGTTCTTGCAATTCATGACAAAACAATGTATTCTAATATATGTACGTTTGTACAAAACCTTTCCTTGGCAAAATCGAGTCACCGACGTTTGCTAGGGATTAGGGGATAAATAATAAGGAGGTGAATTAGGATGGCATTAACTCAAGAGCGTAAAAATGAAATCATTGAAACGTTTAAAGTTCACGATACTGACACTGGTTCTCCAGAGGTTCAGATCGCTATCCTAACGGAGCAAATCAATACGTTAAACGGTCATTTACGTACTCACAAAAAGGATCATCACTCACGTCGTGGTCTTTTAAAAATGGTTGGACAACGTCGTAACTTACTTACGTATTTACGTAATAAGGATGTATCGCGTTATCGTAACTTAGTTGATAAGCTCGGTTTACGCCGATAGTAGAGAAAGCGGGATTCGTCCCGCTTTTTTCTTAGTTTTATTTATTGGAAAAAGTTCTTAATTACTGCATAATAAATCTTTGTTAAAAGGCTTTTGAATTTACATATTTAAGGAAATAATAAGGGCTAAGTAATTAATAATTAAATTTTTGAAAACGAGAGGAGTTACTCGTAAAAATGGGACAAGAAACACAAAAGTTTTCGATGAATTGGGCAGGTCGCGAATTATCGTTTGAAATTGGCGAGTTTGCCAAACAGGCAAATGGTGCAGTAATGGTTAGATATGGTGAAACAGCAGTACTTTGTACTGTTACTGCTTCTAAATCACCTAAGCCACTAAATTTCTTTCCACTTACAGTGAACTATGAAGAACGGCTTTATGCTGCTGGTAAAATTCCTGGAGGTTTTATAAAACGAGAAGGCCGTCCAAGTGAAAATGCAATTTTAACAAGCCGCTTAATTGATCGTCCGATCCGACCACTCTTCCCAGAGGGATTCCGTAATGAGGTACAAGTAGTTAGTATTGTTATGAGTATTGATCAAAACTGTTCTTCTGAAATGGCAGCTATGGTCGGATCATCACTAGCATTATGTATTTCAGACATTCCTTTTGATGGTCCAATTGCTGGGGTAACAGTAGGTCGTATTGACGGTGAGTTTATGGTTAACCCTACCACTGAACAATTGGAAAAAAGTGACATCCACCTTGTTGTTGCGGGTACAAAAGATGCTATTAACATGGTTGAAGCTGGGGCAGAAGAAGTATCGGAAGAAGTTATGTTAGAAGCGATTATGTATGGGCATGAGGAGATTAAGCGTCTTGTTGCTTTCCAAGAAGAAATAGTTGCAAAACTAGGCAACATTGAAAAAATGGATGTCATCCTTCATGAAATTGATGCAGATTTAAATACATCTGTCCGTGAATTAGCTGAATCGGAATTAAGAGAGGCCGTTCAAGTTCAGGAGAAACATGCGAGACAAGCTGCTATTGATGTAGTTATGGAAAAAGCAGTCGCTCATTTTGAAGAAAATGAAAATATAAATTTAGAAGAAGTAAAAGAAGTTCTTCACAAAATAGTAAAAGAAGAAGTGAGACGATTAATCACGAAAGAAAAGATTCGACCTGATGGTAGAGCTAAAGATGAAATTCGTCCTTTATCTTCTAAAATTGATATTTTACCTAGAACACATGGTTCTGGACTTTTTACGCGAGGTCAAACACAAGCCTTAAGCATTTGTACACTTGGAGCATTAGGAGATGTCCAAATTCTTGATGGGTTAGGAATTGAGGAAACTAAACGTTTTATGCATCACTATAACTTCCCATTATTTAGTGTTGGTGAAACTGGTCCTATTAGAGGCCCAGGACGAAGAGAGATTGGACATGGCGCCCTTGGTGAGCGAGCTCTAGAACCAATCATTCCTTCTGAAAAAACTTTCCCTTATACCATTCGTCTTGTTTCTGAAGTCTTAGAATCAAATGGTTCTACTTCACAAGCAAGTATATGTGCTAGCACATTGGCAATGATGGCTGCGGGAGTCCCGATTAAATCACCAGTAGCTGGGATTGCAATGGGATTAATTTCTGATGGTGAAGACTATACAGTATTAACGGATATTCAAGGTATGGAAGATCACTTAGGTGATATGGACTTTAAAGTAGCCGGAACAAATGAAGGGGTTACTGCTATACAGATGGATATAAAGATTTCCGGTATTAATCGTGAAATTTTACAAGAAGCTTTAGAACAAGCAAGGCAAGGTCGTCTTCAAATTCTTGATAATATGCTTGAGGCAATTAATGAACCGAAGGCTGAGCTTTCTGAATACGCACCAAAAATATTAATGATGAGTATTAACCCAGATAAAATTAGAGATGTGATCGGGCCAAGTGGTAAAGTCATTAATAAGATTATTGAAGAAACTGGCGTGAAAATTGACATTGAACAAGATGGTACAGTATTTATTGCATCGACAAATCAGGATATGAATGCAAAAGCAAAACAAATCATTGAAGATATTGTACGTGAAGTAGAAGTCGGCCAAACTTATTTAGGTACTGTAAAACGTATCGAAAAATTTGGAGCGTTTGTTGAGTTGTTTAAAGGCAAAGATGGACTTGTTCACATTTCTCAACTTGCTGAAGAGCGAGTGAATAAAGTTGAAGATGTTGTTCAAATAGGTGATGAAATTCTTGTAAAAGTAACAGAAGTTGATAACCAAGGCAGAGTGAATTTGTCACGTAAGGCAATATTAAAAGAACAAAAGCAAGAAAGTTAACATTAGAGGCTGGGAAATAAACCAGTCTCTTTTCTCTATTCCATTTGTTCTACCTCGTCCAAACAGTGCATATTTTTTAGTACAGGGGGGGACATTTAATGGTAAAGAAGTTTATTTTACAAATTTGTACATTTTTTATTATAATTGTTTTATCAATTGGCTCCATTCAAAATCCATATTCAACGAATTACATAAAAGAAATCAAAGCGGATAGTCGATCGGTTGCTACATTTAATGATCCACTATTTATAGAATTAAAACAGTACGCCGATGAAAGAAACGTACCACCTATTGATGCGGTCGTTGATAGGGTGTGGAAAGCAATTCCTGGACTTAATGGGTTAGAGATTGATATTGAGGCTTCTTATGAGAAAATGAGAAAGGACGGAGAATTTTTAGAAAATAGGTTAGTTTATAAACAAGTTCCTCCAACTATTCATTTGAGTGATCTACCTTCAGCTCCAATTTACCGCGGAAATCCTGAAAAAAAAATGGTCACTCTATTAGTTAATGTAGCATGGGGAAATGACTATTTACCACAAATGCTAAAAATTATGAATGCACATAATGTTAAATCTACCTTTTTCCTAGATGGATCATGGACGAAAAAAAATCCAACATTAGCTAAAATGATTATTGATGAGGGGCATGAAATAGGGAATCATGCATATTCACATCCTGATATGAAAAAAATGACTAATGCAAGAATTAGAGAAGAAATAAAAAAGACAAACGAAGTTATTTATGCCACATTAGAAGTAAAGCCGAAATGGTTTGCCCCTCCCAGTGGGAGCTACCGACAAGATGTAGTTGACATAGCAAGAAGTATGGATATGTATACCATATTATGGACAGTTGATACAGTCGATTGGCGTAACCCTGAACCAAGTGCCATGGCACAACGTGTAATACAAAAAGTAGAGCCTGGCTCTATGATTTTAATGCATCCAACAGCAAGTGCTACAGGTGGGTTAGAACAATTAATTACTGGGTTAAAAGCAAAAGGATATCAAATTAGTACTGTTTCAAATCTACTTAGTGAAGAACGAATTTCTAATGGAGGCTTTACTGAGGGATATTGAAACAATTTTAGGAGGAAAAAAGATTGATACAAAAGTTTGAAACTCCCAATGGTGTAAGAATAGTTCTAGAAAAAATACCAACGGTTAGGTCCGTTTCAATAGGTATTTGGATTGGAACAGGCTCTCGTTTTGAAACAACAGAAGATAATGGTGTATCCCATTTTTTAGAGCATATGTTTTTTAAAGGTACAAAAACACGTTCTGCCAAAGAAATTGCCGAGGCATTTGATGGAATTGGTGGTCAAGTAAATGCATTTACATCTAAGGAATATACTTGTTACTATGCAAAAGTTTTAGACGATCATGCTAGTATTGCTCTCGATGTACTTTCTGATATGTACTTTCATTCTCTTTTTGAGGAGAAAGAATTAGAAAAAGAAAAAAATGTAGTACTTGAAGAAATTAAGATGTACGAGGACGCTCCAGACGATATTGTACACGATTTGTTAGCGCAAGCAAGTTTTGGAACTCACTCTTTGGGCTATCCAATATTAGGTACTCAACAAACGTTAAAATCCTTTTCTGAACGTACATTAAGAGATTATATGGCCCAGCAGTACACCGCTGAAAATGTTGTAATTTCTATTGCTGGAAATGTTGATGAAGATTTTATTGGAAAAGTCGAAGCGATTTTTAAAGATGTTAAGAAAAGTGGTGTAGAGCGTGAGTACGTTACACCTAGTTTCTTAGCAGAAAAACTAGTTAGGAAAAAAGAAACAGAACAAGCGCACCTTTGCTTAGGGTTCGATGGTCTTCCGATTGGACATCAGGATATTTATAGCCTTGTGCTATTAAATAATATTTTAGGTGGAAGTATGAGTAGCAGATTATTTCAGGAAGTAAGGGAGAAAAAAGGATTAGCATATTCTGTATTTTCTTACCATTCTTCTTACCATGATAACGGAATGTTAACAGTATATAGTGGGACGGCCCCTAATCAATTAGATGAGCTATTTGACACGATGATGGAGACGTTAAACAGTATCAAGAATCAAGGTATTACTGAAAAAGAATTAACCAAAGGTAAAGAACAATTAAAAGGGAATTTAATGCTTAGTTTAGAAAGCACGAATAGCCGTATGAGCAGAAATGGGAAAAATGAGTTACTGCTTAAAAGGCATCGATCTCTAGATGAAATTATTGATGAAATAAATCGAGTATCGATAACTAACGTAAATAAACTAAGCAAAAACCTTTTTAGCCAGCCGTATTCGTTATCTTTAATAAGCCCACAAGGGAAACTACCGACAGGGGTTTAAATTATTTTTAAATAGTCATTTTAGAGAACAACCACCGAAGGAGAAGGAATTCTACACTGGTTGGAGTTTATCTTAAAAACCTTTAGACAATTCCTGTCTAAAGGTTTTTTAATAGTACTATCTCTAATAATATCTTGAATATGATAATAATATAGAAGGAATTATTAGTAAAGGAAGGATGAGATTATTATGAGATTAAGTGAGATAAGTGGGAAAGAGATTATTGATTATGATAAAGGTGAGAGGCTTGGTATCTTAGGGCAGACTGATCTTGTAATTGATGAGGAAACTGGTAAAATTGAATCTTTTATTATCCCTTCTATGAAGTGGTTTGGTTTAGGGAAAAAAGAAAAAGAAGTAACTGTTCACTGGCGCCAAATCATAAAAATTGGTACCGATATGATAATAATTGATGTTGATAAGAAATAAAGGTAACTATAAACTAAGTAGAGAGCTCGTTCTAGCTTCGCTAAAACATCGGAAATTCAGATGGAGTCTCAACTCCACCTGAATGGAAGTTCCCACCTACGCTACGCTTAGAGGTGGGTCTATGACCCTTAAGTACAAATCAGTTTGATTAATTAAGATTGAAAATGAAATGGCAACAAAAGGGTGTGAAATCGATGATGATTTCACACCCTTTTTGTTATAATCAGAATTTATAAATTTCTAACTTGAAACTGTCTAGCGCAAGCAGCCTACGATCTCGGTCACTTCAGTCAAGTTACTGACTTCTGTCTTCTTGGATTACTTCTTGAATATACTCCATGCTACTTTGCTTCGAGGAAGACTACTTCGAAGCAGTGCTGTTAGACGCAGAAGCACGCGGAAGCCAAAGAGCGGCTTCTGTCAAAGGCCTTCCAGTGCCTTTCGCTCGTGACCAAGGCGCTTGCGCTCTTCTTGCTTGTTATATTAGTGAGCCTATTTATCCCACTCATAATGGGCAGTAAGACCTACTGATGGAAGTTCGGCTTTATTAATGTATGACACATACTGCGCCTTTAGAGAAGAAGTTATACTCTTTTTGTATTTTATCGTCGCGATTAAACAGTCCAAAATAAAATGAATAGTTAAGTACCTTCCTATTCACCAAATAGGTGAATGTTACATAATATGATTTTGAATTAATTATAAGGAAGTATTCCCCTGTGTAACGATTTAAAACGCACAACAGTGAGAAAGGGGAGAAACAATGTTAACAGGGAAACATGTTGCGGTTATTGGTGGCGATGCTAGACAGCTTGAAGTGATTCGCAAATTGATTGAGCTTGATGCAAAAATTTCACTAATAGGTTTTGATCAGTTAGACGAAGGTTTTGTTGGAGCTACAAAAGTTCAACTAGAACATGTTGACTTTCGTACAGTTGGAGCAATTGTCTTACCAGTTAGTGGAACTAGCATAGAAGGTGAAATTGAAACAATTTTTTCAAACGAAAAAATTGTATTAAAAGTAGATCATTTAAAAGCAACGCCTGAGTATTGTACTGTATTTT
Organism: Anaerobacillus alkalilacustris; assembly: GCF_001866005.1. GTDB lineage: Bacteria > Bacillota > Bacilli > Bacillales > Anaerobacillaceae > Anaerobacillus > Anaerobacillus alkalilacustris. The sequence goes on along the minus strand of NZ_MLQR01000029.1, from coordinate 148,270 downwards.
CTGGAATAAGTAATCAATATCTAAAAAAAATTGTTAAAGACGCGGATAGAAAGCTGTTAGAACTATTTGAGAGAAATGATGTAGCTATTTACAATTCCATCCCAACGATGGAAGGAACGTTAATGATGGTAATTCAAAACACTGATATTACTATTCATCGTTCTAACGTTGTTGTATTAGGCTTTGGTAGAGTAGGCATGACAGTCGCAAGGGCATTTCATGCTCTTGGTGCAAATGTGAAAGTGGCTGCAAACCAAAGTAATCTATTAGCTCGTATTTATGAAATGGGGTTTGAGCCAATAGAGTTATCAAAGCTTGAATCGAAAGTAGAGAATATTGATGTATGTATTAATACAATTCCTGCTATGGTATTAACAGCCAAGATAATTTCGAAAATGCCTACACGATCACTCATTATAGATTTAGCTTCTAAACCGGGTGGTACAGATTTTCGTTATGCAGAAAAAAGAGGTATTAAAGCAATGCTTGCACCAGGTCTGCCAGGTATTGTTGCCCCAAAAACAGCAGGGCAAATTATCGCAAATGTTCTTTCAAAGTTGCTCATTGAAGAACAAAACAATATTGAGGAGGATCAATCATGACATTAAAAGGCAAGCATATAGGTTTTGGATTAACAGGATCACACTGTACGTATAGTGCTGTTCTTCCCGAGATGAAAAAATTGGTTGATGCCGGCGCAAAGGTAACGCCATTTGTTACGCATGTAGTAAAGACAACGGATACGAAATTTGGAGACAGCGCAGATTGGTTGGCACAAATAAAACAAATTACAAATGAGGAAATTGTAGATACCATTGTAAAAGCAGAACCTTTTGGTCCAAAAACTCCATTAGATTGTATGGTAATCGCGCCGTTAACTGGGAACTCCGCAAGTAAGCTAGCTAACGCTCTTACAGATTCACCAGTTCTAATGGCTGCTAAAGCGACATTAAGAAACTTAAAACCTGTAGTTTTAGGTATATCTACTAATGATGCCCTAGGATTAAACGGGATGAATATCATGAAATTAATGGCTACTAAAAATATTTATTTTATACCATATGGGCAAGACGATCCTTTTAAAAAGCCGAATTCATTAGTAGCTAGAATGAGTTCACTGCAAGATACTATAGAAGCAGCACTTAAAGGAAAGCAAGTACAACCAGTCCTTGTTGAGAGATACAAAGATTCTTAATCTACCTTACGAGAGTCTTAGTGTAAGGTCGTTGACCCGTTTTCAATTGCTAAAGAGTATGATAAGATATAACCCATATGTATGGATGTTAGATTTAATACTAAGGCTTTAGTTGATATATAATATCGTATTTTTTCTTGAAGTACGCTATTCTATATCCACATTTTTTCATTAGTAGTGAAAAAATATTAAAAAGAAGGCCTATCCTATACTATTATTAATATATTTAAATGATAGTATAGGTAAACAAAAAAGTATTGCTCTAAGGTTTAAACAATTAAAAAATCACTTTTAAATTTAGAAGGGAGTCTATCATCATGGCAATGAAAACAGGTTTTCACGTAGCAGTAGTAGGAGCAACTGGTGCAGTAGGGCAACAAATGTTAAAAACATTGGAAGAACGTAACTATCCTATCTCAAAACTAACATTACTTTCATCAAAACGATCAGCAGGGAAAAAAGTTATTTTTAAAGGTGAAGAAGTAGTTATTCAAGAAGCTACTCCTGAAAGTTTCGAAGGTGTACAAATCGCCTTATTTAGTGCTGGAGGTTCGGTTTCAAAAGCATTAGCACCAGAAGCAGTTAAAAGAGGAGCGATTTGTGTAGACAATACAAGTGCATTCCGTATGGACCCTAATACACCGCTAGTTGTTCCTGAAGTAAACGAAGAGGCTTTGCATAACCATAATGGCATTATTGCTAATCCAAATTGCTCAACTATTCAGATGGTTGTTGGATTAGAACCAATTCGTAAAAAATATGGTCTGAAAAAAGTTATTGTATCAACGTATCAAGCAGTTAGTGGTGCTGGTGCAAACGCAATTAAGGAAATGAAGGACCAAACAGCATCTATTTTAGAAGAAAAAGAATTTACTCCGGAAATTTTACCGTGTGGTAGTGATAAAAAACATTATCAAATTGCATTTAATGCTATTCCACAAATTGATAAATTCGAAGATAACGGATTTACATTTGAAGAAATGAAAATGATTAATGAAACGAAAAAAATCATGGATATGCCAGATTTACATGTAGCGGCTACATGTGTAAGAATTCCGGTAGAAACAGGACATTCTGAATCTCTATTTATAGAAGTTGAAAAAGAAGGTTTAACGGTTGCCGAAATAAAAGCCTTATTAAAAGGAGCGCCAGGTGTAGTCTTAGAAGATGACCCAGAAAACCAAGTTTATCCAATGGCTATTAATTCTGTTGGAAAAAATGATGTATTTATAGGGAGAATTCGCCAAGATTTAGATAATCAAAAAGGATTCCATATGTGGGTTGTCTCGGATAACTTATTAAAAGGAGCAGCTTGGAATTCAGTTCAAATTGCTGAAAGCTTAGTTAAGCTTGGTTTACTAAAATAAATGTAATCAAAAAATCATGAAGGCTGACGTAAAAAGTGAGATAGCCCATCATCAAGTACAATGATTGATAAACGTAGTTTATCTTTAGGAGCTTTCATCTTTTTAGTCAGCCTTTACTTTTATTACACAATAAGCCAATAAAATACGTTGAATAGAGTTTTAAAGCTATTTTCATAAAAGATAATACTCTTATAAAGAGGTGTACTATGAAATGAAAATTATTGTTCAAAAATTCGGTGGAACATCATTGAAAAATGAAGAAACAAGGTCATTAGCTGCAAAACACGTTCTTACCGCTGTTAAAGAAGGATACAAAGTAGTAGTGGTTGTCTCAGCCATTGGGCGAAAAGGTGATCCATATGCAACAGATACACTCCTTAATTTAATTACTAATGAGACCGGAACATTTGTGAAGAAACGTGAGAAAGATCTATTGATGTCTTGTGGAGAATTGATATCATCTGTCGTCTTTTGTAACTTACTAGGAAGTCTAAAATTAAAAACAATGGCTATGACTGGAGCGCAAGCAGGCTTTAGAACTAATGAAGATTTCTCAAACGCTAAAATTATTGAAATGAAATGTGAATATTTATTAGAAAAACTTGAAAATCATGATTGTGTTGTTGTAACAGGATTTCAAGGTATGTCTCCTAACGGTGAGTTAACAACGTTAGGGCGTGGTGGAAGTGATACTTCAGCAACCGCACTGGGCGCTGCAGTACAAGCGGAATGGGTTGATATTTTTACAGATGTTGAAGGATTAATGACTGCAGACCCTAGGATTGTATCTGAAGCAAAATCTATTCATACTGTAACATACAATGAGGTTTGTAATATGGCCTACCAAGGTGCGAAGGTTATCCATCCACGTGCGGTGGAAATTGCAATGAATGCCAAGCTACCAATTAAAATTCGTTCTACTTTTTCCGATTTAGAAGGGACGTTAGTTACTGCAGAGAATAAGCAACGTGGTGGAATGGATGTTGAAGAAAGACTAGTTACTGGTATCGCCTATGTTTCAAATGTTTCACAAATCAAAGTTTTAGCAAAAGAAGGAGATTACAATCTTCAATCGCAAGTTTTTAAAGCGATGGCGAACGAAGGAATTAGTGTTGATTTTATAAATATTAATCTTATGGGTGTAGTTTACACTGTTATGGATGAAAATACAGATAAAGCAATTGAACTTCTTAGAGGTATGGGATATGAACCTATCGTAACAAGAAAACTTGCTAAAGTTTCTGTGATTGGTGCTGGGATGACAGGTGTTCCTGGGGTTACGGCTAAAATAGTCGGCAGTCTCGCAGAAGAAAATATCAGTATTTTACAATCGGCAGACTCACATACAACAATCTGGGTATTAGTAAAAGAAGAAGATAAGGTAAAAGCTGTTAATGCGCTGCACCGAATATTTAAACTAGATCAAAATTAATCTGAAATATTTTTAGATAATCAAAAAAAATTTGAATAATACTACGTCGTAGTGAAGTTTTTGTGCCAAGGTAAGAAAGTATAAAATTTCTAACTTGGAAACTGTCTAGCTTCAGCGCCTACGATCTCAGTCGCTTCAATGACTTCTTGGATCCTTCTCCGAAGATACTTCATGCTACTTTGTTCCTGGGATTACTCGTCGCACAAAACACTGCTTCGAGGAAGCCTACTTCGAAGCAGTGCAGTTAGACGCAGAAGCACGCGGAAGCCATAGAGGGGCTTTGCTCTTGAGCAAACGGAGTGGCACAGGAGCAGCTGCTCGTGACCAAGGCGCTTGCGCTTTTCTTGCAGTATCAGAATTTATAAATTACTAACTTGGAAACTGTCTAGCTCCAGCAGCCTACGAGCTCGGTCACTTCAGTCAAGCTACTGACTTCAATAACTACTTGAATAACGTCTCTGAATAGCTTCATGCAGCTTTGCTTCGAGGAAGCTTGCTACGAAGCTATGCTAGAAGACGCAGAAGCACATAGTTGCGGTCAAAGAGCAGACCGCTACTTGCCGACCTTCCAGTGTTTGTCGCCGATAGGCGGGCGCCTTGCGCTTTTCTTAAATGAGTCTTGAATTATGTGAATGACAAAGGGGTTGAATAACGTGAATTTTGGGCAAGTAATTACTGCTATGGTAACACCTTTTGATCATAATAACCGAGTTGATTTTTCAAAAACGACTAAGTTAATTGAACACTTAATCAATACTGGGACAGATTGTTTAGTGGTTGCAGGTACGACTGGTGAATCGCCAACTCTTAGTTTTGATGAGAAGGTTTCATTATTTGAGCATACAGTTAAAGTTGTAGCAGGTCGAATACCTGTGATTGCAGGGACAGGGAGTAATAATACCTTTACTTCTATAGAGCTTACAAAAAAGGCTGAGAGTGTTGGAGTTGATGGTGTTATGCTTGTAGCTCCATATTATAACAAGCCATCTCAAAAAGGTATGTATGAACATTTTAAAACAATCGCAAATGCCACTACTTTACCAGTCATGCTCTACAATATACCTAGCCGTTCAGTTGTAAACATGACGTCTGAATTAGTTGTAGAATTATCAAAAATAGATAATATTGTCGCTATTAAAGAGGCGAGTGGAAATTTAGATCAAGTTACTGCCATCATATCAGAAACACCTGATGATTTTCTCGTATATAGTGGAGATGATAGCCTAACTCTTCCTTTACTTGCTGTAGGGGGAAATGGTGTCGTTTCAGTTGCTTCACATGTGGTGGGAAAAGAGTTTAAGCAAATGATAACAGCATTTAATTCTGGCCATCTGAAAGAGGCAGCTAAACTACATCAACAGCTTCTCCCAATAGTTAAAGCATTGTTCAAAGCTCCAAATCCATGCCCAGTTAAAGCAGCACTAGCGCTTAAAGGAATAGATGTTGGTGGTGTTCGCTTACCACTTGTTCCGCTCTCTGAAATTGAGCGAGAAGATTTAGCAAAAGTATTGAAATAAAAATCTTTTCAAAAATCTTTCATCAATTCATCTCCAAAAAGGAACCGTATTATTTTATAGATATAATGGTTCCTTTTCTCGTTTTACCTTCCTCTTTTTTCTTCATAATTTTTGTGGCTATTCAATTGCTGCATATAATTCCTAATTTGATTTATATAATTATTTTTCCAGTATTACATAAATATTCTTGTGTTCCAATTATAAGATAAGTTATACTACAAACAAGTGATTAGTTCGGGTCTTAAAAATAATAAGTGTATTTTGAATATTGATGGAAATTTAATATGGGAGGAACAAGAACATTGATAAAGCAAGATTTAGATAAAATACGTGTTTTTTCTCTGGGCGGCGTAGGGGAAATTGGAAAAAACATGTATGTAGTTGAGGTAGACAATGACCTAATAGTTGTTGATGCAGGATTAATGTTTCCTGACGATGATATGTTAGGTATTGATGTTGTTATACCTGATATTTCCTATTTGTTAGAAAACGAGGATCGTGTAAGAGGAATTATGTTGACACATGGTCATGAAGATCACATTGGTGCTCTTCCGTATATACTACAGAAGATTAGTGTCCCGATTTATGGCACGAAATTGACTCTAGGTATCGTTAAAGCAAAGCTGTCCGAAAATGGTTTAGAAAAATCCGCTGATTTGAGACTTATTGACAATAATTCGAAACTAATAGTTGGTACGACAACAGTAACATTCTTTAGGACTAATCACAGTATTCCAGATTCTGTTGGCGTATGCATCGAAACAAAACAAGGCTCAATCGTTCATACGGGTGACTTTAAGTTTGATCAAAACCCAGTAGATGGAGTAATTGCAGAAATTGGGAAAATGGCTAGTATTGGTGAAAAAGGGGTATTATGCCTTCTTTCTGACAGTACCAATGCTGAAAGGCCAGGGGTATCTATTTCTGAAAGTGTAGTTGGACAAGGAATTGCAGATGTTTTTTATCAGTCAAACGGTAGAATTATTGTCGCAACATTCGCATCAAACGTTCATAGAATTCAACAAATATTTAATGTATCAAAGGCCATGGAACGTAAAGTAATAGTCTCGGGTCGAAGTATGGTAAAAATCGTTTCTATAGCAACGGAATTAGGGTATTTACACATCGACAAAGATATTCTAATAAAAGAAGAAGATATCAATAAATATGATGATAGCAAAATCACAATCTTAACGACTGGAAGTCAAGGCGAGCCAATGTCTGCGCTTACGAGGATGGCTAAAGGCGCTCATAAACAAATCGGTATAAAGTCAACCGATACAATCATTATTTCTGCAACACCAATCCCAGGGAATGAAAAAGCGGTAACAAAAGTTGTTGATTTATTATATCGTACTGGTGCTGAGGTTGTTTTTGGTGAGAAAAATGTTCACACAACTGGGCATGGTTGTCAGGAAGAATTAAAGCTGATGTTAAATCTAATGAAACCAAAGTACTTCATTCCAATTCATGGAGAATTTAAAATGCAGTATGCACATCGGGGTCTTGCGAAGTCTTGTGGTGTGAAAAATGATAACATCTTTTTAATTGATAAAGGAGAGGTTGTCGAATTTATTAATGGTGAAGGAAAAACAAGTGGGAAAGTAACCTCTGGAAATGTTTTGATTGATGGCATCGGAGTGGGTGATGTAGGAAATATCGTTTTAAGAGACCGACGCCTCTTATCTAATGATGGAATTTTAGTAGTTGTTGTTACCTTAAACAAAGAAAATAATGGAATTATTTCTGGTCCTGATATTATTTCACGAGGATTTGTATATGTGAGGGAAAGTGAAAAGTTACTTGAAGAAGCGAATAAGCTCGTCGGAGAAACATTAGCAAAATGCATGAATGAAAATGTAAATGAATGGTCCTCTTTAAAAAGTAATGTTCGAGATGTCTTGAGTCGATATCTGTATGAGAAAACTCGCCGCAGACCAATGATTTTACCTATTATTATGGAAGTATAAATTAATCGTTAGTTTAATGATTTATGATCTAGGCCCATAAGATTTCATATTTAGTTATATTGAAACGTTCGTATAATTATGTGGGTCGTTTTTTTTACAGTATCAGAATTTATAAATTTATTTCTAACTTGAAAACTGTCTAGCTTCAGCGCCTACGAGCTCGGTCACTTCAGTCAAGCTATTGACTGCAATAACTACATGAATAACGTCTCTGAATAGCTTCATGCAGCTTTGCTCCTGCGGTTACTCGTCGCACGGAAAACAATTGCTCCTGCGGTTACTCGTCGCACAAAACACTGCTTCGAGGAAGCTTACTACGAAGCATACTAGAAGACGCTAAAAGCACGTAGGAAGCCAAAGAGCGGCTTCTGTCAAAGCCCTTCCAGTGCCTTTCGCTCGTGACCAAGGCGCTTGCGCTTTTCTTGCTAATGATGGAATTTACTCAGTTGAAAAAAATAAAAACTTGGCGATTATGCCAAGTTTTTATTTTTTTTAAAGCAATTTTAATTTCTAACTAGAGTAAGAAAAAATCTGAAGTTACAAAGCTGTTTCTTTTTTCGGTGTTACTTGCTCCAGGTCATTTCGCTCTACTACATGAAACTAAAAGAACGGACTTCATGTAATGGGAGCGCAAAATTACTTGTATAGGTGACCAAAGGAATTTTATCTTTTTTTTACAAGGTAAGAAAGTATAAAATTTCTAACTTGAAAACTGTCTAGCTTCAGCGCCTACGAGCTCGGTCACTTCAGACCTTTTCGGAAGCCAAAGAGCGGCTTCTGTCAAAGGCCTTCCAGTGCCTATCGCTCGTGACCAAGGCGCTTGCGCTTTTCTTGCCAAAAGAAAACAGATTCATAAATAACCTAAATAATCTCATACTATTAGTAGGCTTATTTAGAGGAGGATAATAAATGAATGAACGCATGTCAGATACTCAGCAAGACGAACAAAAGGAACAAAAACCATCAGGTATTGTAGAGAAAATTCAACAATTAGGACAAACGAATGTTGCCCAAATGGAACAATCAAATATACATGTAGTTACAATTATTGGTCAGATTGAAGGTCATATGCAATTACCACCACAAAATAAAACAACCAAGTACGAACATATAATTCCACAGCTTGTTGCAGCTGAACAAAATCCTAAACTAGAAGGTATGTTGGTTATATTAAATACAGTTGGTGGGGACGTTGAAGCAGGACTTGCGATTGCTGAAATGATCTCAACGATGTCAAAACCTACAGTCACATTAGTATTAGGAGGGGGCCATTCCATTGGTGTTCCGATAGCAGTGGCTTCGAACTATAGCTATATTGCTGAAACAGCTACAATGACGATTCACCCGGTTCGTTTAACTGGCTTAGTGATAGGTGTACCTCAGACATTTGAGTATTTGGATAAAATGCAAGAACGAGTTATTAAGTTTGTAACGAATAATTCTACAATTACCGAAGAAAAATTTAAAGAATTGATGTTTTCCAAAGGGAACTTAACAAGAGATATTGGAACAAATGTAGTAGGCCCAGATGCGGTCAAGTATGGAATTATAAATGAGGTTGGTGGTATTGGTCAAGCGATAGCGAAGCTTAACGAACTAATTGAAAAAAATCGGAATGTTGATGGAGGGGAGATTATGCAATGATTCTTTATACGACAATGCCAGAAGAATTAATTTTTCCTCATCAGGATGAAGTGTTTTCGAAACAAATCACCGTAGATATTAAAGAAGGGCAGTTAATAATTGAACAAGTTTCTAACCATGAATTTAGGATCGTTCGCTTACTTAGTACAGATCCTATGGCGTTTTTGAATGAAAATTATTCACCTGGGAAGATGGTTGCACTATATTAACTCCATTTCTCTAGTTTTTACTTTTGAGATTATGGTATAATAATCATATTCAAGAAATGATTTCATAGAAGCAGCCGTATCATCGGCTGCTTCTTCATTCATACAAGACAATGGTAGGATTTTCATTCTAGTTGATCCTAATTTTTAGAAAGTGTTAATTAAGAGGTGAAACAATGGCTACAAGAAAAAAACAAAAAAAAGTAGAGTGGAAAAAGCAACTCACATTTGAACTAATTGGTCTATTCCTAATAGTATTAGCTTCTGTTTCCTTTGCTAGTTTAGGAAGTGTCGGGGAAGGACTTACTCACCTATTTAGGTTTTTTCTAGGTGAATGGCATGTGGTATTAACAATTGGTTTATTTTTCATATCATTATATTTAATGATAAAAAGAAAGTCTCCTAACTTTATGTCAAGGAGGTTAGTTGGTATTTATTTATTAGTTTTTTCATTCGTTTTATTAAGTCATATTCGCTTGTTTGACCTTTTTTCAAAACAAGGTGAATTTATTGATGGATCTGTTATTCGAAATACATGGGAATTATATTGGTTACAAGTAAAGGGAGATACATCTATTACTGACCTTGGTGGTGGTATGGTAGGTGCTATTGGATTTGCCATCACTCACTTTTTATTTGCGGCTAGTGGTACTGTAGTCTTTTCTTTATTTATTATTATTACAGGGATAATATTAATAACTGGAAAATCATTTACTGATTTAATATTAAATTTTCTTACTTATTTTGGGACGACTTTTTCGACAGTTACTAATAAAATAAAGGCATATTTAATAAATGTAAAGCAGCAATTTCATAATAAATGGCAAGAAAAAAAGCAGAAACAATCGGAAAAATCACCAGTGATTGTTACAGGAATAAGTAATCAAGGGGAAGGAAATGATCAAAATCTACAACCTGAACCGATCATTTATGACTTTTCAAAAAGAGCATATGAAACTGACTCAGATAAAAGAGAGAATGATAGTCATCCAATGAGATCAGAAGCAGAAATTGACGAAAAAGAGGTTGAAGTACATAATACTGGTGTATCTAAAGAACCACTTATTGTATCTGTAGAGACAAATGAAAATTACTTGGTGCCATCTTTGGAGTTATTACAAAATCCAAAGAAAAATAATCAATTCTTGGAAAGACAACATATTTCTGCAAATGCAAAAAAACTTGAACAAACGTTAGAAAGCTTTGGTGTTAAGGCGAAAGTTTCTAAAGTTCATTTAGGACCTGCAGTTACGAAGTATGAAGTCTATCCTAATATAGGTGTAAAGGTAAGTAAAATTGTAAATCTTGCTGACGATTTGGCATTAGCCTTAGCAGCTAAAGATATACGTATTGAAGCTCCAATTCCAGGTAAATCTGCAATTGGTATTGAAGTACCAAACCAAGAAGTGGCTATTGTAACACTGAAAGAAGTTTTAGATGCTACAACCACATTAATTGAAGCATCAAAACTACTAATTGGTCTTGGGAGAGATATTTCTGGTGATCCAGTTCTAGCAGAACTTAATAAAATGCCTCACCTTCTTGTAGCAGGGGCCACAGGGAGCGGGAAAAGTGTTTGTATTAATGGGATTATTGTAAGTATTCTCATGAGAGCAAAACCTCACGAAGTAAAACTAATGATGATAGACCCTAAAATGGTAGAATTAAATGTTTATAATGGTATTCCCCACTTATTAGCACCTGTTGTTACGGAACCTAAAAAGGCTTCACAAGCATTGAAAAAAGTAGTAAATGAAATGGAACGCCGTTATGAGTTGTTTGCTCATACAGGCACAAGAAATATTGAAGGCTATAATACATTAATAAAAAATCAAAATGAAACTAGTGATGCTAAGCAAGCTACTTTGCCGTACATTGTTGTCATTGTAGACGAGCTAGCTGATCTAATGATGGTCGCTTCAAGTGATGTAGAAGATAGTATAACAAGGCTAGCACAAATGGCTAGAGCTGCAGGTATCCACTTAATTATTGCGACACAAAGACCTTCGGTTGATGTTATTACTGGTGTTATTAAAGCAAATATCCCATCTAGAATTGCGTTTGGGGTTTCTTCACAAACTGATTCAAGGACAATCCTTGATATGGGTGGTGCGGAAAAATTATTAGGTAGAGGGGACATGCTCTTTTTACCTGTTGGAGCATCAAAACCTGTTCGTGTGCAGGGAGCTTTTCTTTCTGATGATGAAGTTGAAAAAATTGTTAATTTTGTGATCGCCCAACAAAAAGCTCAATATCAAGAGGATATGATGCCAAAAGAAGAAGATCAAGCTTCAGAGGATGTGGCCGATGATTTATACGAGTCTGCTGTTGATTTAGTTACTGAAATGAACACAGCTTCTGTTTCTATGTTACAACGTAGATTTAGAATCGGGTACACTAGAGCTGCAAGACTAATTGACGAAATGGAAGCTCGTGGCATTGTTGGTCCGTATGAAGGAAGTAAGCCTAGAGAGGTTCTTGTCTCTAAAAGAACTGAGAGTGATGTATCATCGGGGTAAAGCATAACTTTAGATCTAAGCTTGATAGTTTAGAATCTCGAAGCCTAAAAAATGAAAATTCTTAACACAAAATAAGTTTACACGAATATGGAATTGAAATAGGTAGTGGAGGGAAGTATGTGATTAAGTCTGATCATCGACCATTATATTTACAGGTTATCGATAAAATTAAAAATGATATAGAAGAAGGGATCTATGAAGCTGGTGAACGTTTACCGTCTGAGTTTGAATTATCAAAACAGTTAGGTGTAAGTAGAGCTACTTTACGTGAAGCGCTAAGAATCCTTGAGGATGAAAATGTTATTACTAGGCGTCATGGAGTTGGAACGTTTATTTGTAGTAAGCCAATATTTTCATCCGGTATAGAGGAGTTATTTAGTATTACTGATATGATAAAACGTGGAAATAAAAAACCAGGTACTATATTCGTATCGTCCGAATTAGTTACCGCGACCGAAGATGATATTGAAAAGTTCCAGATAGAAGATCTTGATGAAGTCATGATAGTCAAACGGGTTCGTACAGCAAATGACGATCCTGTGGTTTATTGTTTAGATAAAATTCCTAAAGTTTACTTACGAAATCGCGAATTTTCTTATGAACAATCCATTTTTGAAAGGTTAGAAAAAGAAGGAACATCAATTTCCTACGCTATAACACAAATCGAACCAATAGGGTACCATGAAGAAGTTTCAGAAATTTTACGTGGGCCCCAAACTGCACTACTCGTCTTAAGACAAATGCACTACGATGATCAAGAACGACCAATCCTTTACTCTATTAACTATTTTCGAGCAGATCAATTTAAATTTCATGTGCTAAGAAAGCGAGTTTAACATTTACTTTATATTTCTTAAGATACTAACATAAAATTAGTAGAAAACCTTCTAGTTGGGTCATATCACCTCTTCAAGAAGGATAAACTATAAAAAAGAGATCCTACATGGATCTCTTTTTAACATTTTTCTTTTTTTTATCGGTTATAATATGAAGTAGATTTACTAATAAGCTGGAATACAAGGAGTGAGAAATTGTTGGAGACGACTTCAAAGGTGAAAGATATGAAAGCTAATGGCCTAGACCTTCATGTAATTGAAACAAAGCAATATAAAACGAATACAATTGTATTACATATTAAGTCACCGCTTACAAAAGAAACAGTTACGAAACGAACGTTACTTCCATATGTACTACAAAGTGGTACAGAAAACTTTTCTTCTAGACAAGAAATTAGAAGTTATTTAGATGAACTTTATGGAGCTACCCTTACAGTAGATGTAAGTAAAAAGGGAGAAAATCATATATTATCGTTTCGTATGGATGTGGTCAATGAGAACTATTTAAAAGATAAAACCCCGCTATTAGAGGAAGCTCTTAAGTTATTGGCTGAAATTCTTCTTAAACCAGTTAAAGAGTCAGGGGTATTTCAAAGTACAATTGTTACAAATGAAAAGAGAAATTTAAAACAGAGGATACAGTCTATTTTTGATGATAAAATTCGCTATGCAAATATGCGTGTAACTGAAGAGATGTGTAAAGAAGAACCTTATGGTATAAATGTGTGGGGCTATGAAGATGAAATAGACAATGTAATTCCTGAGGATCTTTATCACCAGTACACTACCATGCTTTCAAACGATGGGTTTGATTTATATGTTGTTGGTGATGTAAAAAGTGAAAGCATTCAAGAGTTGGTAAGTAAATATTTTACATTTACCAATAATGGTAAACAAGGACAAAATAAGGTTGCTAATAGCAAAGAAGAAATAAAAAAAGAACATGTAGTAATAGAGGAACAAGATGTTAAGCAAGGAAAGCTACATATTGGCTTTCGCACAAATACCACTTATCAAGACGATGATTATTTTGCAATGCAAATGTTTAACGGATTATTTGGTGGATTTTCTCATTCGAAACTTTTTATTAACGTACGTGAAAAAGCAAGTCTTGCTTATTATGCTTCTTCTAGGTTTGAAAGTCATAAAGGAATATTAATGGTTATGTCTGGAATTGAATTTAAGAACTATGACCAAGCAGTCACAATAATAAAAGAGCAACTTAAAAGTATGCAAAGTGGTGACTTTACTGATGAAGAAATAAAACAAACTAAGGCAGTAATTAAAAATCAACTGCTTGAGACTGTTGATGTAGCAAAAGGCTTTGTTGAATTACTATATCACAATGCTGTAGGGGCTAAATCAAGAACCATTGATGAATGGTTAAACGGTATTGAAAATGTTACGAGAGATGACATTATAAATGTAGGAAAAAAAATACAGCTAGATACAATTTATTTCCTAAAAGGAAAGGGGGCTAGTTAGATGGAAAAAATTGTTTTTGAACAACTAAATGAAACGTTATATCACGAAACATTAGAAAACGGACTAGAAGTGTATATTGTACCAAAACAAGGCTTTAATAAAACATATGCTACGTTTACTACGAAGTATGGTTCAATTGATAACCACTTTATTCCTCTTGGTGAGAGTGTGCCAATAAAAGTACCTGATGGTATCGCTCACTTTTTAGAGCACAAGATGTTTGAGGACGAAGAAGGGGATGTCTTTCAACTGTTCAGTAAACAAGGAGCATCTGCAAATGCATTTACAAGCTTTACAAGAACTGCCTATTTGTTTTCTAGTACATCAGATGTAGATAAAAATATTGAAACACTCCTTGATTTTGTACAACACCCGTACTTTACTGAAGAAAGTGTAGAAAAGGAGAAGGGAATTATCGGCCAAGAAATAACGATGTACGATGATAACCCGGACTGGAGGGTTTATTTTGGTATCATTGAAAATATGTACAAAAATCACCCAGTAAAAATTGACATAGCCGGAACAATACCATCGATTGATAAAATTACGAAAGATCTATTATATCAATCTTACGAAACGTTCTATCATCCAAAGAACATGGTTTTATTTGTAATTGGGCCTATTGACCCAAATGAAACATTTGAATTAGTTCAAGCTAATCAATCGAAAAAAACCTTTAAAGAAATGGAAAATATAAAGAGAATTTTTGAAGATGAACCAGCTGCAGTAGCAAAAAAGAAAGAAACTTTGAAGATGTCAGTTCATACGCCAAAATGTCTAGTTGGCTTTAAAGAAAAGAATCCTAACAGACAAGGGGAAGAATTGTTAAAGCATGAACTTTCTATTAATATAATTTTGGATATTATGCTAGGGCAGAGTTCCAATAATTATGAGGAACTTTATAATGAAGGATTAATTGACGATTCTTTTTCATTTGACTATTCAGCAGAAAAAGGTTTTGGGTTTTCAATTATTGGTGGTGATACAAAAGATCCAGATATGTTAGTGAGTCGCCTCCAACAAATGATACAATCATTTTTATCTACGCCTTTAGATGAAGAAGTTTTTCGTCGGAGTATAAAGAAAAAAATAGGTGCATTCATGAGATCACTAAATTCACCAGAATTTATAGCTAATCAATTTACAAGGTATCAATTTAATAACATGAACTTGTTTAATGTCGTTGAAACATTAGAAGGATTATCTATTCAACAACTTGAACAGACAATGAAAGAGCATTTTGATTTAGAAATGTTTACGGTTTGCCAAGTGCTTCCAAAATAAAAATTAAAAAGGTTTGAGGAGAACAGTGAAATTTGCTTTAATAACAGGTGCTAGTGGTGGAATCGGTAGAGAAATAGCTCGCAGTTTCGCCAAGGAAGGGTATCAATTATACTTACATTATCATGAAAATGAACAAAGTATTGATGAATTATTAACGGAGATAAAAAACGTAAAGGTCTGGAAAGTAAAAGCTGATTTATCCACGAAAGAAGGAGTAATGCAAATAGTGGATGCCATTCACACTCCAATAGATTGTCTTGTGTTAAACAGTGGAAAAAGTTATGTTGGTTTAATGACGGATATGACAGATCAAGAGGTCGAAGCTATGATATTTCTTAATATAACGAGCCCTTTCTTACTTACTAAAGCTCTATTACCTTCTATGATAAATAATAAAAGTGGAAATATAGTTGCTATTTCTTCTATCTGGGGTATAACTGGTGCTTCATGCGAAGTGTTATATTCGACAGTTAAAGGTGGATTAAATACGTTTGTAAAAGCTCTCGCTAAAGAAGTGGCTCCTAGTGGAATAAGAGTAAATGGGGTTGCTCCGGGAGCTGTTTCAACAAAAATGCTAGATGAGTTTAGTAAGGAAGATATAGACGAACTTTGTAATGAAATACCTATGGGCAGGTTAGGTAATGCAACGGAAGTGGCTGATCTAGTTACATTCCTAAGTTCAGAAAAAGCCTCGTATATAAATGGTCAAATAATTGGAATAAATGGCGCTTGGCACTAGCTTTATTTATCCCGGACATTACACAATGAGACTTGTATATTTTTGTTTCTCTTTTGACAAAATAACATTGAATACAAACTAAGGAGGGACAAAAATGTCTGTATTAGATAATTGGGAGCAATGGAAAGATTTCTTAGGAGATCGTTTGCAACAAGCTCAACACGAAGGCATGAATGATCGAGTAATTAATGATGTTGCTTATCAAGTTGGAGAATACTTAGCAAAGCAAGTTGAACCTAAAAACGATCAAGAACGAGTGTTAGCAGATCTTTGGAATGTTGCTTCAGAAGAAGAACAGCACGCAATTGCAAATATGATGGTTAAATTAGTTAAAAGTTAATATATGTGTAAAAGAGTTAGGTGTTGCTTGAATGCAACACCTATTTTCATAAAAAATGGCAAATAAATGAGCTACTTTTATATTTAAGTCAATAAACATATAAATATGACTTTCATTCAGCAAAAAAATGAATTATGATATAAAAAAGATACTCTGCAGATTCTTTGTGTATTTGATTAAATATTTATGTAGTAAATTATCAGTTCTTACTATTTATTTTCCATTACTTTTGGGAAAGGAGTTGAACTATGTCAAAAAAAGAATGGTACTTAGAATACCAAATACATAAAAATCGTCCAGGATTATTAGGTGATATCGCATCATTACTTGGAATGTTATCGATAAATATCATTACGATTAATGGTGTGGATCATATGAGACGAGGGATGTTAATTCGGAGCGAAGATAATGATCAAATTGAACGGCTTACTAAAATTTTAAATACGATGGATAATATTTCAATAACGAAAGTAAGAGAGCCTAAACTTAGGGATAGGTTAGCGGTAAGACACGGTCGATATATAGAAAGAGATGGAGATGAAAAGAAGATATTTCGCTTTGTTCGTGATGAACTAGGAATACTAGTTGATTTTATGGCTGAACTTTTTAAGATGGAAGGTCATAAACTAATAGGTATTAGAGGAATGCCTCGAGTCGGTAAGACAGAATCCATTGTTGCAGCAAGTGTTTGTGCTAATAAGCGGTGGTCATTTATTTCATCGACCTTACTTAGGCAGACCATTAGGAGTCAATTAGCTGATGACGAACTTTCAGAGAATAATATTTATATTATTGATGGGATCGTTACAACAATGCGTGCGACAGAAAGACATCGATTATTAGTTAATGAAGTAATGCGCTTATGTTCAATCAAGGTCATTGAGCATCCAGATATTTTTGTTAGAGAGACAGAGTATACACTAGATGATTTTGACTACATAATAGAGTTAAGGAACAATCACGAAGAAAAAATAACATATGAAGCTATTGACCCAGGTTTTTCTTCATTTGATATAAGTTAAAGAGTTGGTAGGTGTTAGCATTGTCAGAATTAGGAATGCGACTTAAGAATGCAAGGGTAGAAAAGAATTTAACGTTGGAACAGCTCCAAGAGATGACAAAAATTCAAAAACGTTACTTACAAGCTATTGAGGAAGGTAACTTACATTTGTTGCCAGGGAATTTTTATGCCAGAGCCTTCGTGAAAAGCTATTCAGAAGCTGTTGGAATTGACCCTGAAATGCTTTTTGAAGAGCATGCAAATGAACTCCCAGCCTCCAATAAGCAAGTAACTGAAATTCCGCCAAGAGTTCAATCTAAAAAAACAAAAAGTAACAAAAAAGCTCGTAGATTTTTAGCTGTATTACCTTCTGTTGTAGCTGTAGTTTTCATTATTTCAATATTAATTGGCTTCTGGTATTTCCTTCAAAAGAATACAGCAATTGATGAAGGGGTTCCTAAGGATATAGGTCAGGAAACTGTTGATGGTGGAAAAGATGAAGAAGCACTTAAGCCGGAAGAAGAGGAAGAAGAAACTCAATTATTTGAAGAAGAAGAAATAGAAGAAATAGAAGAAATAGAAGAAATAGAAGAAGATTTACCAGAGCAAGAGCTTGTTTTCGTTGAAACAAAGGGAAAAGAAACCGTTTATCAGTTACTTAATGCAGATGAATTCACGTTTAATATTGAACTTGATGGAAAAAGTTATATAGAAATTGATAATCTTAAAGGGAAGAAATTTCATGCTTCTATTGAAGATAGTGGTAAAGTGTTATCATTTGACTTTTCAGAAGAGGATTCTATTCATTTTAACTTTGGTGCATCCAACAATGTAAGACTATTTATTAACGATGAACCTTTTGAGTTCCCACTCAATATCGCTCATCAGAAAGTAACCTTTCATTTTCAAGAAGAAAATGAACAATAGTGACGTGTAAAAAGAGTCATCAAATATGACTCTTTTTGTATTGACCAAACGAATTTAGAGTAGAAAATATTAATTTGATACTATAGGAGTAAATGAACCCTAAGTAATCTGTTAAATTCCACATAATAGTTTTTAGAGTAAGATTACACATTGGTGGTGTAATATGTTAAAATTAATTCTATGCTTGTACAAAAAAGAATCGTTTAAAACAATACTTTTCTTCCGGTGTAAACATTTAGTTTTAAAATTGTACAAATGTTTAGTTGAATATAGGATGATTAATCTAATTTTTTAACGTCAATGGGTAGAAGGATTATTAGAATTAAGCAATTCTATCGCTACGAGAAGAAACACAATAATAGTAACAAAACAATTAGCTTACACTATCTGTTAATAAAATTTGAGTTTTTTTAGAGAAAGGATGATGTATATGGCAAAGGAACATTCTTTTGACATTGTATCAGAGGTAAATATGCAAGAAGTTGATAATGCAATTGTACAAGCGTTAAAAGAAATCAAAAACCGTTATGATTTTAAAGGCTCTAAAAGTAATATTGAACGAACAGGAGATAATCAAATAACAATTATTTCAGACGATGATTATAAATTAGAAAGTGTCATCGATATCTTAAAAACAAAATTTATAAAACGAGACATATCTCAAAAAGCAATGGACTTTGGTAAAATTGAAAAAGCTTCTGGAGGAACAGTAAGACAAGTAATATCCCTTGTAGCAGGAATTAGTTCAGACAGAGCAAAGAAAATTACACTAGCAATTCGTGATTCTAAATTAAAAGTTAAAGCTCAAATACAAAATGAGCAGATTCGAGTAACTGCAAAAAGCATTGATGATCTTCAATCCATTATCCAACTAATAAAACAATTGGACTTGGATTTTCCTGTACAATTTGTGAATATGAGATGATTTTTACTACATATAAAGATTAATTATTATTTTAATTAGGAAAGTTACAGACGAAAACATTCACAAAAGCGAAGGCAGATTGCCTTCCACTTTGTGATGCGTTTATTAAGACGCTAAGTGTCGTATAGAGCTTCATGTATTATCGAAGTTTTACTTAACTGATTCGAGTTGTGTGAATGGATGTTGCTAGCACACGCCGATTCAATAGTTGATTGGCACTTACGCTTTTCTAATAGGGAGGGTACTTGTGAACATACCAAATAAAATTACTATTTCAAGAATAATTCTTATTCCCTTATTTATGATTTTTTTCCTGGCTCCTATCGATCTAGGCCACTTTCTTATCATGAGCTTTGAATTGCCTATAGCACATTTCATTGGTGCTTTACTTTTCATTATTGCAGCTAGTACAGATTGGTTAGACGGGTATTATGCAAGGAAATATAACTTAGTTACAAATTTCGGGAAGTTTTTAGATCCATTAGCTGACAAATTGTTAATGACTGCAGCACTAATTGCGTTAGTGGAATTATTGTTATTACCAGCTTGGATTGCAATAGTTATTATTAGCCGTGAGTTTGCTGTTACTGGGATCAGGCTTGTTGCAGCAGCTGAAGGACAAGTAATAGCTGCAAGCAATTTAGGGAAATGGAAAACGGTGTTTCAGATTATTGCTGTTTCAGCGTTAATGCTTCACAACTTACCTTTTGAGTTGATTGGTTTTCCTTTTACGACAATTGTTGTATGGATTGCTACTATCTTAACTATTATTTCGGGCTGGGATTATTTTGTTAAAAATAAACACATTGTCCTTAAATCTAAGTAATTGGGGTGTTGGCTTTGAATGCAGAAATCATAGCTATTGGTTCGGAACTCTTGTTAGGGCAAATTACAAATACCAATGCACAATTTCTCTCTAAACAATTAGCTAATATTGGAGTGAATGTTTATCATCATAGTGTTGTTGGCGATAATCGTGCTCGATTAATAGAAATTATTACTCAAGCTCAAAAACGCTCCAATTTAATTGTAGTTACTGGTGGACTTGGTCCAACAAAAGATGACCTTACAAAAGAAACGATTGCTGAGTGTGTTGGACGTTCTTTAGTAACTGATAAAGAAGCTTTATTTAATATTGAAGAATATTTTAAACGGCGTAACCGAGTAATGTCAGAAAATAATCGAAAACAGGCTTTAGTTATTTCAGGATGTACCATCCTGCCAAATGATTATGGAATGGCCCCAGGAATGGCTTTTAAAGAAAATGGCGTTTCTTATGTTCTTTTACCTGGACCGCCTAAGGAAATGGAGCCGATGTTTATAAATTATGGGCTTTCTTTTCTTGTTTCACAACTCGAAAAAACTACGAAAATTAGTTCGCGCGTGTTAAATTTTTTTGATATCGGTGAATCTCAACTTGAAACTGAACTTTTAGATTTAATTGATAATCAAACCAATCCTACAATTGCACCTCTAGCTAAGGATGGAGAAGTGACGATTCGCTTAACAGTGAAGTATGAGAATGAAAAAGAAGGTGCAGTCCTTTTAGATGAAATAGAAGGAAAAATATTAGCTAAAGTAGGTGAGTTTTTTTACGGTTATGATGACACCTCCTTATTAAAAGAAGTAATAAAACAGCTCAAAGACGAGGGGATAACGATTGCTGCTGCTGAAAGCTTAACTGGTGGTCTTTTTTCTTCTGAAATAACTAAAGTAAGCGGAGCTTCAACCATTTTTAAGGGGGGGATTGTTTGTTATAGCAATGATAGTAAACAATCTATTCTCAAGGTGCCAGATGAAATTATGGAAGAATTTGGTGCAGTGAGTAGTGAGTGTGCGAAAGCTCTAGCTGATAATGTAAGGGATCTTACAGGCGCAACTATAGGAATTAGCTTTACCGGTGTAGCAGGTCCTAACAAACTTGAAAATAAAGAGGTAGGGACAGTTTATATAGGTATTTCGGTGATAGGTAAAAAAACAATTGCTTATCCATTAAAGCTTGCTGGCTCTAGAGAGCAAATTCAGAGTAGGTCTGTTAAATATGGTTTATATTCATTAATGAAACATTTTTCTAAAGGTGGCAATATAAAATGATGTATTTTGACGATTTTCAAATTTCAGTTGATATAAAAAAAGCAATTAAGGAAATGGGCTTTGAAGCTCCTTCTCCAATTCAAGAAAAAGTAATTCCTGTCATATTAGAAGGTGGGGATGTCATTGGACAAGCACAAACAGGCACAGGAAAGACAGCAGCATTTGGGATCCCGTTATTAGACAAAGTTACGAGTGCACCATATGTGCAAGCAATTATTTTAACTCCAACACGAGAATTGGCCATCCAGGTTGCTGGTGAACTTCAAAAATTATCTAAGTTTAAACGTACACGAACATTACCAATCTACGGTGGACAATCGATTGGTCACCAAATTCGTGCTTTAAAGCAAGGCGTACATGTTGTAATTGGGACTCCTGGCCGAGTTTTAGACCATCTACGTCGTAAAACGTTAAAACTTGAGAGAGTTCATACTGTCGTTTTAGATGAAGCAGATGAAATGCTAGATATGGGCTTTGTTGAGGATATTGAATCAATTTTAAAAGAAGTGAATCACGAACGTCAAACGTTGCTTTTTTCAGCAACAATGCCAAATGAGATTATGAAATTGTCTCGTAAGTATATGAATCAACCTAAAGTTGTTTCTATTAGCAAAGGAGACGTGACGGCACCATCTATTAACCAAGTTTATTTTAAAGTATTAGAAAAGAATAAATTAGAGTCTCTTTGTCGAATTATTGATAGTGAAGAAATTGATCTTGGGATTATTTTTTGTCGTACAAAAAAAGGTGTTGCTGAACTTGCAGAAGCTTTACAAGCACGCGGATATATGGCGGACGGTCTTCATGGCGATTTAACTCAAATGCAACGAGATAGTGTCATGAAGAAATTCCGTGATTCTACCATTGAGT
Organism: Anaerobacillus alkalilacustris; assembly: GCF_001866005.1. GTDB lineage: Bacteria > Bacillota > Bacilli > Bacillales > Anaerobacillaceae > Anaerobacillus > Anaerobacillus alkalilacustris. The sequence continues at coordinate 125,920 of NZ_MLQR01000029.1, read as the reverse complement.
TTTTAATTGCTACAGATGTTGCGGCTCGTGGTATTGATGTGGATAATGTGACTCATGTTATTAACTATGACATTCCGCAAGATCCTGAAAGTTACGTGCATCGTATTGGACGTACCGGTCGTGCAGGGAGGAAAGGTCTAGCATTAACTTTAGTCACTCCAAGGGAAATGAAACATTTGCGCTCTATTGAAATGGAAATTAAAATGACATTACCTTCTCAAGAAATTCCTACGATTGAGGATGTTGTAGAAAAGCAACAAGAATCATGGAAACAACAAGTAGTTAAAATCATTGAGACAAATGATCAGCCTACATTTTTTGATTCTTTAGTTAAGGATATGCTTTCTGAATATCCAGCTGAAAAAGTTGTTAACGCGCTTATGAATATAGCTTTCCATCGTGAATTTAATGTAGAAGATGATAGTTATAATTTTGGTGATACAGGTGCAGCAAAAGGCATGGTTCGCTTTTTTATTAATGTAGGTAGAAATGTTCAACTAACACCTAAAATTATTGTCGATGAAATTGCTGAACTAGTAGGAATTTTACCAAAATCAATAGGAAGAATTGATATCTTTGAAAATTTCACCTTTGTAGAGGTCCCAGAAGATAGTGCACCGTTTGTTTATGAAGCACTTCGCTATTCGAGATTAAATGGAATTCGAGTTAATCTTGAGCCTGCAAAACCACGTCCAAAAAGAGAAAAGAAATTTTAATATAAAGCTGAACTAACAAGCAGTGGGGGGCCTTCATCCCCCACTGCTTGTTAGTTTAACATATACCACAGGCATAAGAATAACTAATCATCAGCTTTCACTGATGAAAGTTATTTCTATATCGGACCTTAAGGGGCAGTTAATCCCACCTACACTTTCCGATTTTCTTACGTTTTCTAGTGGGGGGCTTGCTGCCCCTTAAGAGTGGGGTAAATAAGCTTAACTTTAATCATTGAGTTGGTTCCTTCATACCAACATGAGTGGAAGCTTTGTTTATCGATGAATAAAATTAATAGGGCTAACTCGCTTCGTAAAGATTATGAAATCCAAACATTTCATTTGTGTTTTTCATAAAAATTACTTTATGATAGATTGAGTTAGCCCTATTGTTTATCTTGAGTGTTACCATTATTGAGTAAGTAACCAAAATTTGAACTAAATTTAGTGGAAACAAAAAACACTAAGAAAACCGAATAAATGTTCGTTAAAACTATTGGCAAATCTCAAAAAACAAGTTATGATAATGGTATAGCTTTTACATGCACCATAAACAAATAAAGACAATTGTAATTTATTTACATATAAGGAGAGATGAAACATGAGTGATCGTAGAGCGGCCTTAGATATGGCATTACGACAAATTGAAAAGCAATTCGGAAAAGGTTCAATTATGAAACTAGGGGAACAAGCAGAAAAAAGAGTGTCTACAATTTCTACTGGTTCATTAGCAGTTGACATCGCCCTTGGGGTAGGTGGTTATCCAAAGGGCCGAATTATTGAAATTTATGGTCCGGAATCTTCTGGTAAAACAACTGTAGCTCTACACGCGATTGCAGAAGTGCAACGACAAGGCGGACAAGCAGCTTTTATTGATGCAGAGCATGCTCTTGATCCAATATATGCTCAGAATTTAGGTGTTAATATAGATGAACTACTGTTATCACAACCTGACACAGGTGAGCAAGCATTAGAAATTGCAGAAGCTTTAGTTCGTAGTGGTGCTGTTGATATTCTTATTATTGACTCGGTAGCAGCCCTTGTCCCTAAGGCTGAGATTGAAGGGGAAATGGGAGATAGCCACGTAGGACTTCAAGCGCGTTTGATGTCTCAAGCACTAAGAAAGCTTTCTGGAGCTATTAATAAATCTAAGACTATCGCTATCTTTATAAACCAAATTCGTGAAAAAGTTGGAGTAATGTTTGGTAATCCAGAAATAACTCCTGGCGGAAGAGCCCTTAAATTCTATTCATCTGTTCGACTGGAAGTACGTAGAGCTGAAGTATTAAAGCAAGGTAACGATATGGTTGGTAACAAAACAAAAATAAAAGTAGTTAAAAATAAAGTTGCCCCACCATTTAAGCAAGCAGACGTTGACATTATGTATGGTGAAGGGATATCTAGAGAAGGGTCTATCTTAGATATTGGTTCTGATCTTGATATTGTCCAAAAAAGTGGTGCTTGGTACTCGTTTAATGACGAACGCTTAGGACAAGGTAGAGAAAATGCCAAGCAATTCTTAAAAGAAAATAGTGACATTACACTAACTATTGAAACAAAAATTCGTGAACACTACGGACTAAATGGTGAGATCAAAGTTGATGCGCCAACAGATGATGAATTTGCTGATCTTCCACTAGATTTAAAATGATGATTGAAAAATGACTTAAATTGAATCGTTTTATTGAGGAAGTTGTAAATTTTTTGTCACCTAAAGTTACAAACTTTCAAAAAACGGCGATTCAGTTTTTAAGTCATTTTTTATATAATCAGAATTTATAAATTTCTAACTTGGAAACTCTCTAGCTCCAGGCGCCATCGGCTCGATAACTTCAGACCTTCTCTTTCGGTCAAAAACCGACCGCTACGAGCAGGTCTTCCAGTGTTTGTCACCGATAGGCGGGCGCCTTGCGCTTTTCTTATTTCAAAAAAATAATAAAACTTTTCTAAAATCAATAGAGTCTCCTTACTCATCTAGATTTGGGCGAATTAACTTTTTGTTAATACTATTTTACAGAAAAGTATTTTTTCTGATCTCGTAAATCACAATGAAACAGACAAAAATTATAATGTATAGAACAGTCCATTATTGACAAAGCTTGACAATAACATTATCCAATTATACAATTGTGGAGAATACCGCATTTTACATTTAATTATTGGTTATTTTTTTTATACTTTATGAAATTTTTCTCTTTATTAAGTATAAGAAGAGTATCCTGTGCTGGATGTGCACACCAATTAGAATGATCTGAAAATAATGTATGATGATGAAACCAACAATTAGATAGCAAGAGGAGGTGAAAGTATTGGATAACATTATTGTACTCATCTTCATTTTGCTTGTCTCTGTGGCCATTGGTGCAGTTGTTGGATATCTTGTTCGAAAATCCATTGCAGAAGCTAAAATTTCTAGTGCGGAACATGCAGCAAAACAAATTATTGAAGAAAGTAAGCGCGAGGCTGAAAGAGTAAAGAAGGAAGCCGTCCTTGAAGGTAAGGATGAGATTCATAAACTTCGTCAAGACGCTGAGCGAGATGTTCGTGAACGAAGAAATGAGATTCAAAAACAAGAGAATCGTTTGGTACAAAAAGAAGAGATCCTTGACCGTAAGAGTGAAACCTTAGATAAAAAAGAGGAATCATTGGAAAAGAGAGAGGAAGCTCTCACCAAAAAACAACGACAGATTGAAGAGATGGAAAGCAAAGTGGAGGGACTCTTACAGGAACAGCAAGCTGAACTTGAGCGTATTTCTGGATTTACTAGAGAAGAAGCTAGGGAAATCATTATGAAAGACGTAAAAGATGAGTTAACTCACGAAACGGCCTTAATGGTAAAAGATTTAGTTACTAAGGCTAAAGAAGAAGCTGACAAGAAAGCGAAAGAGATTGTATCACTTGCAATACAACGTTGTTCGGCTGACCACGTTGCTGAGACTACAGTGTCAGTTGTAAATCTTCCAAATGATGAAATGAAAGGAAGAATTATTGGACGTGAAGGTCGAAATATTCGTGCTCTTGAAACATTAACTGGTATTGATCTTATTATTGATGATACACCAGAAGCGGTTATTTTATCAGGATTTGATCCGATAAGAAGGGAAATTGCCCGTACAGCTCTTGAGAAGTTAGTTCAAGATGGTCGAATCCACCCTGCGCGTATAGAAGAGATGGTAGATAAGTCTAGACGTGAAGTAGATGAAATGATTAGAGATTATGGGGAGCAAACAACGTTTGAAATAGGGATACACGGTCTACACCCTGATCTAATTAAGATTTTAGGACGACTTAAGTTTAGAACTAGTTATGGACAAAATGTTCTTAAGCATTCTATAGAGGTTGCTCAATTGGCAGGTATTATGGCGGCTGAATTAGGTGAAGATGTTCAACTGGCAAAAAGAGCAGGTCTTCTCCATGATATAGGTAAAGCAATTGACCATGAAGTAGAAGGAAGTCATGTGGAAATTGGAGTCGAATTAGCAGTTAAATATAAGGAGCATCCTGTTGTTATAAATAGTATCGCTTCACATCATGGTGACACAGAAGCAACATCTATTATTGCAACCCTTGTTGCAGCTGCAGACGCTTTATCAGCGGCTCGCCCAGGAGCAAGACGTGAAACACTTGAGACGTATATTCGTCGCTTAGAAAAACTTGAAGAAATTTCTGAGTCCTTTGATGGTGTTGAAAAAACGTATGCAATCCAAGCTGGACGTGAAGTCAGAATTATGGTTAAACCAGAAATGGTTGATGATAGTGAAGCATATCGTTTAGCAAGAGATATTACGAAGAAAATTGAAGAAGAACTCGACTATCCAGGACACATTAAAGTTACCGTTATTCGTGAAACGCGAGCAGTTGAGTATGCAAAATAAAGTGGCCCACCAGCCACTTTATTTTTTTACGTATTAGTACATTATAATAATAAAACAATATCTTACTTGTTATCTGTAAATCAATTCATTCTTGTGTAATAATTTAATAGCAAATTCAAATAAGAAAAACGCAAGACGCCAGGAGCTAGACAGTTTCCAAGTTAGAATTTTATAAAATCTGGTACTGAAAAAAACAGCCTGTGTCTTTCATTAAAAGAAACGAGCGAAGATATTATATATATTGGATTGGTTGAAATTCAGTAGCAATTCACTACGTAAGTAGCTTTCAGTGAATGAAAAAGAGCATTATGAGCTCACTAACAAAAATCTCTATCTCATTCGATGGGGATTGAATGAGATAACGAGATAATCAAATACACATCATTAATTGGCATTAAAACGACATTATGGTAGAATTCAGACAAACATACATATAGAGGTGCAAAAAATGAGGATATTATTTATAGGTGACGTAGTTGGTTCATCAGGAAGAGAAGTGCTAACAACTTACTTACCAAAATTAAAATCAAAATATAAACCAACAGTTACCATCGTAAACGGTGAAAATTCAGCAGCGGGAAAAGGTATAACAGAAAAAATTTATAAACAAATATTAGGATTAGGAGCTCAAGTTGTAACACTAGGGAACCATACATGGGATCAACGAGAATTAATTGAGGTAATTGATCATTGCCCAACCCTAGTTCGACCAGCGAATTTCCCAGAGGAAGTCCCAGGAAATGGCTATACAATTATAAAGGTAAATCAAATAGAAGTAGGAGTCATAAGCCTACAAGGGAGAACATTTTTACCTCCGTTGGATTGCCCATTTAAAAAAGCAGACGAGTTAGTTAGTATAATAAAAAAGAAAACACCGATCATATTTGTCGACTTTCACGCTGAAGCTACTAGTGAAAAACAAGCGATGGGTTGGTACTTGGATGGAAAAGTAACTGCGGTAATCGGAACTCATACACATGTACAAACTGGCGATTATCGCATATTACCAAATAAGACAGCATATATGACTGATGTAGGTATGACAGGTCCTTATGATGGCATTTTAGGGATGGAACGTACAGCTGTTTTGAATAAATTTTTAACAAACTTACCAGTAAGATTTGAAGTGGCAAAAGGTAGAGAACAGTTAAATGGTGTTATTATCGATGTTGATCAAAATACCGGTGGTGCAAAATCAATTACACCAATTATCATAAATGAAGACCATCCTTTTTTTGATTAAAGCTCACTTAATAAGCAATATCAGTTTTACTTTTACTTAATTTTTTGATAAAAACACTAACTTTTAATTTAAACTTCTTAATATGTGGAATATCATGCTGTTTTTTGAATATATACAAAACAAGGCATTATTTGTTTTCAGAAACTATTTAAAAATTGAAGAAGCAGATCTATTATCATTCCAATAATGATAAAACACAGTTTCGCATCATTAAGGAGGTTCGAAGGAATGGAAGTATTAAAAGTTTCAGCAAAATCTAATCCAAATTCAGTAGCGGGTGCACTTGCGGGTGTCATTCGTGAACGGGGCGCTGCAGAAATTCAAGCCATTGGTGCAGGGGCACTGAACCAGTCTGTTAAGGCAATTGCTATAGCAAGAGGATTTGTTGCACCTAGTGGTATTGACTTAATTTGTATTCCGGCCTTTACAGACATTAAAATTGATGGAGAAGAAAGAACAGCGATAAAGTTAATTGTAGAACCTAGGTAAAACAATCATCCTGTTTGTTCTATTGAACAAGCAGGCTTTTTGTTATCATTTTCAAAAATTAGTGATAATTGTCGGAATGAGTTGTTAATTCGTTTTTAAAACTTTTCTTTTTTAGTAGGATTTGAAATATAAAAAGGTGAACTATATTAACTATGTTAAGAATAAATAAAGTTCATATTTTTTACAGTTTCAAAATTTATAAATTTCTAACTTGGAAACTGTCTAGCGCAAGCAGCCTACGAGCTCTGTCACTTCTGTCCTTTTCGGAAGCCAAAGAGCGGCTTCTGTCAAAGGCCTTCCAGTGCCTTTCGCTCGTGACCGAGGCGCTTGCGCTTTTCTTGTAAAGGCTCTTAAAATGTACTAAAAAATAGTGTGAGCGTTCACTTTGTGTTTTAAATGAATTTTATCATCTTATTGTGTATCCAAAAGTAAAAAGTAAAGTTTAAGTATTAGTAAAGATGTTTCGTAAAGTTCACAATAACGGGGAGAAAACACTAAACCTACTCTAAATAAGCTCTATAGGTTATAAAAATGATTATCATGACTATATATAACGTTTGTTGCATAGTAATCTTAAATGTTAAATTGGAATTTATATTTCTTTACATATTTTGTGTTGTAATAAACGGATAATAGCCCTATATACTAAAAATTAGATGGGTACAAAATATTGGTGATAAACGTATTTTTGAACGTTGTTTAGCTGAGAAATTAAAGGGAGAAATTTCTTGATTTTTCCTTGTTTTAGGTCTATCATTGTAATCGTTCAGAACTTTAACAAAATTGTCACAATTCATTTCCGTATCATGACATTGTCGTTGACCAAAAGGGGTGGAGAACATGATCAATCAACTTTCTTGGAAAGTTGGAGGGCAACAAGGGGAAGGTATTGAAAGTACAGGTGAAATTTTTTCGATAGCTTTAAATAGACTTGGATATTATCTTTATGGATATCGTCACTTTTCTTCCCGTATTAAAGGTGGACATACAAACAATAAGATTCGTGTAAGTACGAAAGCCATTAACTCTATTTCTGATGAATTAGATATACTAGTTGCGTTTGATCAAGAGACAATCGACGTAAATTTTCACGAATTAAGACATGGTGGAATAGTTATAGCTGATTCTAAATTTAACCCAACTGTACCGGATAGTTCAAAAGTAATATTGCATGCAGTTCCTTTTACTGAAATTGCTAGTGATTTAGGTACTTCATTAATGAAAAATATGGTAGCGGTAGGGGCATCGAGTGCATTACTTGGCTTTTCATATGAAGCTTACCGTGAGGTAGTAGAAGAAATATTTTCTCGAAAAGGTAGTTCGGTTGTAGAGAGAAATATGGAAGCAATTAAACGAGGAGCTGAATTTTTAGTAAATGGTATAAGCGGTCAGACTGATTCATTTCATATGGCTAAAGCTGATGGGAAAAAACGCATGTTTATGATAGGTAACCATGCTATTGCGTTAGGTGCGTTAGCAGGTGGAGCTAGATTTATGCCTGCCTATCCAATAACGCCAGCATCTGAAATTATGGAATACTTAACAAAGAAATTACCAACTTTTGGTGGGGCTGTAATCCAAACTGAAGATGAAATTGCAGCTTGTACGATGGCTATAGGAGCAAACTATGCTGGTGTTCGAACTTTGACTGCATCTGCAGGACCTGGTTTGTCACTAATGATGGAAGCAATTGGTTTGGCGGGAATAACCGAAACTCCGCTTGTAATTATTAATACCCAACGTGGTGGTCCAAGCACAGGACTTCCAACCAAACAGGAGCAATCAGATCTAATGGCGATGATTTTCGGGACACACGGGGAAATTCCAAAGGTCGTTATTGCTCCTAGTACGGTTGAAGAAGCTTTCTATGATAGTGCAGAAGCTTTCAACATTGCTGAAGAATATCAGTGTCCAGTTATCCTTCTTACAGATTTGGCTTTATCCTTAGGTAAGCAAACCGTAGAACCGCTAGATCATAGTCGATTAAAAATTCGAAGGGGAAAACTTGACATAAATGCAGAATTACCAGATACAAATGGTGAGTATTTCAAGCGGTATGAGGTAACTAAGGATGGTATTTCAACACGTGTTATCCCTGGTATGAAAAATGGAATTCATCATGTAACAGGTGTTGAACATAATGAGCAAGGAAAACCATCTGAAGACCCTAAAAATCGAACTTATCAAATGAATAAACGATTGTCTAAACTCAATACCCTTCATGAAAAATTCAATATGCCGATCTATTCAAATGCTTCACATGAAGAATGTGATTTGTTAATTATTGGGTTTAATTCTACTAGAGGGACGATCGAGGAAATTATGCCACGATTAGAAGCTGACGGATTAAAAGTAAATCATGCACAAATTCGATTAGTTCATCCGTTTCCAGTTGATGAACTTAGGCCTTTGATAAATAATGCAAAAAAAGTTGTTGTAGTTGAAAATAATGCTACTGGACAACTTTCTAACATCATTAAGATGAATATGTGTAATTGTAATCTAGAAAATATATTAAAATATGACGGAAATCCATTCTTACCATCTGATATTTATAATCAATGCAAGGAGTTGTTATAAATGGCTACATTTAAAGACTTCCGCAATAATATAAAGCCAAACTGGTGTCCTGGATGTGGAGATTTTTCCGTTCAAGCTTCAATTCAAAGAGCGGCAGCTAATGTGGGCTTACAACCAGAAGATCTTGCAATAGTTTCGGGGATTGGATGCTCTGGTCGTATTTCAGGTTATATTAATTCATATGGGTTCCATGGTATTCATGGTCGTTCATTACCGATTGCTCAAGGAGTAAAGATGGCTAATCGTGAATTAACTGTTATTGCTTCAGGTGGAGATGGAGATGGCTTTGCTATTGGAATGGGCCACACGGTTCACGCAATTAGAAGAAACATTGATATAACGTATATAGTAATGGATAATCAAATCTATGGATTAACTAAAGGGCAAACATCACCAAGAAGTGAGATGGGATTTAAAACAAAAAGTACACCAGAAGGGTCAATTGAATCTGCTATTGGAATAATGGAACTAGCGATCTCTGCAGGTGCAAGTTTTGTTGCCCAAAGCTTTTCAAGTGATTTAAAGGAGTTAACATCAATTATTGAACAAGGTATAAAACATAAAGGCTTTTCATTTATTAATGTATTTAGCCCATGCGTGACATTTAATAAAATTAATACGTATGAATGGTTCAAACAGAACATTAAAAAGTTAGATACAATTGAAGGTTATGATCCAACAAATCGCGTTCAAGCAGTAAATACATTAATGGAATATAATGGACTAGTAACTGGGCTAATATATCAAAACAAACAAAAACCATCTTACGAAGAGTTAGTTCCAGGTTTTAGAGAGGGTGCGTTAGCCAAGCAAGATATTTCTCTAAAAAAAGAAACGTTCGATCATTTGCTAACAGAATTTATGTGAAGTCATATTACTATAAAACACGCAAAGAAATTTATTTTCTTGCGTGTTTTATTATGTATCTTTATTAAAATTAAGTGTTTGTATTTTGTCAATCCAAAAGTCTGCTGTGTATAACATTGATGAAGGGGAGCTCAGCTAAATGGGAGTGGTTTTAATGTTTATTCACATTGTCAAAAGTCAATAGTGTTAGTAGAGTGAAAAAGTGAACAGCACTTTAAGGTGTTATTTATCCCACTCTTAAGTGTAGGACACCAAACTCAAAACGTAAGAAAATCCAAACGTGAGGTAGGGGATTAACTGCCCCTAAAGGTCCGAAGTAAAATAACTTTTATCAATGAAGTATTCTTATGCCTGTGGTTTTAGTAAACTAATAATCAGTGAAGGGCATCTTCCTCCAATGATTGAAGTTCAGCTTTATCAGTTTTCAAAAACTATTGAGTTTAAAGTTTTAACCCGTTATACTAGAATATTGTTACTATCAATTAAGAAAAGAGGAGAATGTACGATGAATGAACAACAGAAAAAGCAAATGACAATTAACCTAGACCTTTCTTCTGCGGACAAAAAATCCGGACAGAAAAAAGACTACGGTCAATATTTTCAAACTACTTTCACACAGCCTAATTTGAAAGAGGCTAAGCGTCGTGGAAAAGAAGATGTGAAGGTTCATTATGATTTTGATATTCCAGAAGAGATGCGTAATCTAGGGGAAGGAAGAAAGTTCCTCATTCGTACGTATGGATGCCAAATGAATGAACATGATTCGGAAAATATGGCGGGGATATTACTTGAAATGGGATTCGAACCAACAGGAATAACTGAAGAAGCTGATGTTATTCTATTAAATACATGTGCTATTCGTGAAAATGCTGAAAACAAAGTATTTGGCGAAATTGGAAACTTAAAACCATTAAAAAGAGAAAAACCAGAATTAATTATTGGTGTTTGTGGTTGTATGTCACAAGAAGAAAATGTTGTAAACAAAATTTTAGCAAAACATCAGCAAGTAGACTTGATTTTTGGAACACACAATATCCACCGACTTCCACATCTAATAAAAGATGCAATTTTTAACAAAGAAATGGTTATTGAAGTGTGGTCAAAAGAAGGAGATATTATTGAAAATATGCCTCGTGCACGTCGTGGACAATTACAAGGCTGGGTAAACATTATGTACGGCTGTGATAAATTTTGTACGTACTGTATTGTGCCTTATACACGAGGAAAAGAAAGAAGTAGACGTCCTGATGATATCATTAGTGAGGTACGCGAATTAGCTCGTTTAGGTTATAAAGAAATAACGTTATTAGGACAAAACGTAAATGCATACGGTAAAGATTTTGAGGATATGGAATACGGTTTAGGTCATTTAATGGATGAAATTCGTAAAATTGATATCCCGAGGGTTCGTTTTACTACTAGTCACCCAAGAGATTTTGATGACTATTTAATTGATGTTTTAGCTAAGGGTGGAAATTTAGTAGAGCATATTCATTTACCAGTACAAAGTGGGAATACAGAAATTTTAAAATTGATGGCAAGAAAATACACTCGAGATCAATATGTTGAGTTAGCAAATAAAATTAAAACCAAAATTCCAAATGCTACATTAACTACTGATATTATCGTAGGGTTCCCTAATGAAACTGAGGAGCAATTTGAAGATACATTGTCGCTAGTTAAAGAGATGGAGTATGATAGTGCCTATACGTATGTTTATTCTCCAAGAGAAGGCACACCAGCAGCAAAAATGGAAGATAATGTTCCACATGAAGTGAAACGTGATCGTCTACAACGTTTAAATGCTCTTATTAACGATATTTCAGCTCAAAAGAATAAAGAATTAGAAGGAAAAGTTTTTGAAGTACTTGTCGAGGGTGAAAGTAAGAAAAATCCAGAGGTTTTATCTGGAAGAACAAGAACCAACAAACTTGTTAATTTTTCTGGCACAAAATCTGTGATTGGGCAGATTGTTCACGTCAAAATTACAGCAGCAAAAACTTGGTCGTTAGACGGCCAAATTGTTAAAGAGGATGCTGAGGTGAAGGCATAAAGTGGATAAAATTTATTCAAAAGATAAGATCCTATCAAAAGCAAAATCAATTGCTAAAATGATCTCTGAAACTGAGGAAGTTGAACTTTTCAAACAGGCTGAATCACAAGTTAATAATTCTATAAAAGTTCAACATTTAATTAGTCAAATAAAAAGAATGCAAAAAGAAGCTGTTAATTTACAGCATTATGGTAAATTCGAAGCTTTAAAAAAAGCAGAACAAGAAATTGCAACACTTCAAACTGAATTGGATGGAATTCCAGTAGTAAAACAATTTAAACAAAGTCAATTGGATGTAAATGAATTGTTGCAGATTGTAGCAACTACAATTTCAACTACTGTTACTAATGAGATGGAGAAAGCTACAGGTGGGGAGATTTTACAAGGAACTACTAAAAAAAGAGACACTAAATAGTAAAATATCTTCGACTCATTTGGAAAAGTATTCCGTCGAGTTTGAAATTTCACATAAAAATGGTTTTGTCAGAAAATAATCTTTCACTAAAGAATGAATTTTTATAACTACCATCATTGGTAAGATGGTTTACAAATAATTAAAAATATGCATATCTATAATATCTAGCTCTACTTTAATTTTAAACTAAGGCTTACCTTGTAACCTAGGTTGAATTGAGGCAATAGAGCTAGATTTTTTAATATACATTAAATTTCACGTACCGTATTAAATTAAAAGATTTGTGGAATGAAAATCATAATATAGCCATATATATAAATGAAAAAGAAAATGAAATTAGCACAACTACGAATGTTTTGACATATGCTTTAATATCAATGTTATAGGAAACTATTTTGAACGTTTTCTTCGAATAATCCAAATAGTTAGCACAATAGTCATTTGTCTTGCATAGGATGAGAGTGAAGACTGTTTGGGAGGGACTTTTATACAAGATTAACAAATGTGTAGAAGTCTCGCGGAGAACAACCAATTGTTTGAGGAGGGTAAAAACAAATGTCGCAAACAGAAAAAGAATTAAACTACAGAGAGATTATTACAAAAGCCGTTTGTGGAAAAGGGAGAAAATTCTCACAAGCAAGTCATACGATACGCCCTTCCCATAAACCGTCAAGTATTTTAGGTTGTTGGATCATTAACCATAAGTACGAGGCGGAAAAGAAGGGAGATTGTATCGAAGTTCGTGGAAGCTATGATGCTAATATCTGGTTCTCGTATAGTAACAATACAAAAACAGAAGTAGCGACAGAGACGGTAACTTATACAGATGTTGTACCACTAACTTTGCAAGACAAAAATGTTTTAAGTGAGGAGCTTGAAGTAATTGCTAGAGCAATTCAACAACCTAATACTCTTGAAGCTACTATAGCCCCTAATGGAACGAATGTGATTGTTCAAGTAGAGCGAGAATTTTTAGTGGAATGTATTGGGGAGACAAAGGTTTGTGTGTATGTTAATCCAGATGGGATTTCAGACGAACTAGATGCTAAGACATGGGATTATGATGTAGAAGATGAAGAGTTTGAAGATTTAGACCCTAACTTCCTAACAGGTGAATTAGAAGAATAATAAAGCTAGGAAGAAGTTTACTTCTTCCTAGCTTTTTTCATAAAATCATTCAAGACATGCGAATAGGAATTTGTGTGTAATTCCAGCTGTATTATAAAGAAAGAAGGTGAATTATGACTATTGATGATAAAATAATTTCTTTTCACGAGAAAATTAATTTTAAGCTAAACCCACAGTTACCCTCTATGCTTAAACATCATGGGATAAAATTAGGTGAAATACATAACGGGGGAAGGAATCAAGTTAAAGTACGAGCATTTCATTTTAATTTATTATCAGCTAAAAGAGGTACTTGTTCCTCTGCTTTGCTATTTTCTTCAAACATAGTATGGAAAGAAATTCAATACGATGAATTTTATTTTGAAAAAGAACTTAAGGAATTTGCGATCCAATGTTTGTATTTACTATCCATTCCTCTTGGAGAATGTGTGGTTCAACGCTGCGGTAAAAAAGGGATTACTGTTATACAAGTTAGGTCGCTAAAACTTGAAGAATTAACAAAGAAAGAGAAGGAATTATTATTATTGACATTGGGGAATAAAAACAAAAATTTTGAAAATGTAACGTTTGGTTGTGACATAGAGTTAATGGTGAAAAATTTACATACATCAAGTTTTATGAACATGGATGCTTTATTAAAAGAAGGTCAAATAGGACTTGATGATGCAATTGCTGTTCATAAGAAGAGAGTAATTCACCCTATTGTGGAAGTACGTTCCAAACCTGCAAGTAATATGACAGAACTTTTTGATGATGTTTTTCTTTTGTATCAGAAGCTACAAAAGGCGACATCTAATCATTATTTAACTATTATTACAGACGCGCATCCATTTGGACGTTTTTTTCTTGGCGGTCATATTCACTTTGGAAATACCCCACTTACATTTCAGCATGTACGTTTACTAGATCAATTTGTTACTATTCCTTTTTCATACGTAGAGCAAAAACCATCTTTCCAACGTAGACGATATTACGGTAGATTAGGATCAGTAAGAGAAAATCGTTTTCAAGGTTTTGAATATCGAGTATTACCATCATGGTTTAATTTGATCCCAAATAGTTTACCATTGCTCCTATGGGTTGAATTCTTAATGAAAAACCCTACCAAGTTAGAAGCTTCTAACTTTCAGAAAAAAGATTTACAAAGTTACTATTGTTGTGATTGTCAAACGAGATCTCTAACGGATTGGATAAAAGAAAATGAGGACTATTTTATTGAAAAAAAGGAAAAAGCTTTATTTATTAATTATGTCTCGTTCCTTAAAAAACTCGTCTAAAATTGTCGAGCATACTCTATGAATATGGTATAATATTTATCGGTGACTATAGAAATTGGAGGAACATTTAATGGCAGAATATACGCCTATGATAAAACAATATTTAACGATAAAGGCAGAATATAAGGATGCCTTTTTATTTTTCCGTTTAGGAGATTTTTACGAATTGTTTTTTGAAGATGCTAAATTAGCGTCGCAAGAATTAGAAATTACGTTAACGAGTAGAGGAACTGGTACGGATACTGAGAGAATTCCTATGTGCGGTGTTCCTTATCATGCAGCTGAACAATATATTCAAACATTAATAGAGAAAGGATATAAAGTAGCTATTTGTGAGCAAGTTGAGGACCCACGTCAAGCAAAAGGAGTTGTTAAAAGAGAAGTTGTTAAATTAATAACACCAGGGACTGTGATGGACGGCAAAACAATTCAAGAAAAAGAGAATAATTTCATTGCATCGGTTACAGATTTTTTAGATGAAACATACGGATTTGCTTTAACAGATTTAACAACCGGTGAAAATTTTGTCACAATCATCCAAGGTAGTTGGCAAGATGTAATTAATGAGATTGCTACAACACGAGCAAAAGAAATTATATTTTCCCCTGATCATTCAGAAGAAAATATAAAGGCCTTACTTCAACAACTTGCAGTAACCGCATCATTGGAACCTAATGAAGAACTGCCAGAAAGCTTTCATTCGTTAGTGAATAAACTAGAGCAAAAAAAGTTGATTGCAACATTTGGAAGACTGTGTTCTTATTTATTTCGGACGCAAAAACGCTCATTAGAGCATTTGCAACCAGTTGTTGACTATTCACCAACAGATTTTATGCGAATTGATTTACATTCGAAACGAAATCTAGAACTTGTAGAAACGATTCGCGAAAAGAAAAAGAAGGGCTCTCTTCTTTGGTTACTAGATAAAACGGTAACAGCAATGGGCGGACGACTTTTAAAGCAATGGCTCGAACGTCCTTTATTAAATAAAAAACAAATTGACCAAAGACTTAGTATGGTAGAAACATTTATTGAACAATATTTCCAAAGAGAAGAATTACGTGAACTTTTAAAAGAAGTTTATGATTTAGAACGATTAGCAGGTAAGGTGGCATATGGGAATGTAAATGCTAGGGAACTAGTTCAATTGAAACGCTCATTACAACAAATTCCTATAATAATTTCAGCTGTAAAAGAATTAAATAACTGCTATGGTGACGAGATAATAAAAGACATTGATACATGTGACGAGTTATTAATCATGTTATCAAAGTCTTTAAAAGAAGATCCACCTCTTTCTATCAAAGACGGGGGGATCATTCAAGATGGCTACAATGAACAGTTAGATCAATATCGTGATGCTAGTCGAAACGGTAAGAGTTGGATTGCCAGACTAGAGCAACAAGAAAAGCAAGTAACAGGAATCAAGTCTCTTAAGGTTGGATATAATAAGGTATTTGGATATTATATTGAAGTTACAAAAGCAAACCTTGTGCACCTTCCTGAAGGGCGATATGAGAGAAAACAAACGCTGTCTAATGCAGAAAGGTTTATCACTCCAGAACTAAAAGAAAAAGAGGCACTAATACTAGAAGCAGAAGAACGAATAGAGCAGTTAGAATACGATTTATTTTTACAACTGCGTGAAAATGTTAAACAGTATATCTCTAAATTACAATATGTCGCAAAAAAAATAAGCGAAATAGACGTTTTACAAAGTTTTGCTAAGGTTAGTGAAGAAAATCGGTATACAAAGCCACAATTTAATGATGAGCGTCATATTTCAATTCTTGAAGGACGTCACCCTGTAGTTGAAAAAGTTCTAAACTCTGGTGAATACGTATCAAATGATGTAATTATGAACGAAGAACGAGAAATCTTATTAATCACTGGACCGAATATGGCTGGTAAAAGTACTTATATGCGTCAACTAGCACTAATTTCTATTTTGGCGCAAATTGGTTGTTATGTGCCAGCAGATTCGGTGAACTTACCTATTTTTGATCAGGTGTTTACAAGAATTGGTGCAGCGGACGATCTCGCAAGCGGACAAAGTACATTTATGGTTGAGATGTTAGAAACGAAAAATGCAATTTTAAAAGCGTCGAAAAATAGTTTGATTTTATTAGATGAAATCGGTCGTGGAACATCTACGTATGATGGAATGGCATTAGCACAGGCAATAATTGAATATATCCATGACGAAATTGGTTCAAAAACATTATTTTCAACACATTATCATGAACTAACAGCTTTAGAACATGACCTTAGCGCCGTGAAAAACGTTCACGTGAGTGCCGTTGAAGAAGAGGGAAAGGTCGTCTTTTTGCATAAAGTAATCGATGGACAAGCTGACAAAAGTTACGGAATTTATGTGGCTCAGCTTGCTGAGTTGCCAAATAGATTGATAACTAGAGCGAAGACAATATTGGCAACACTAGAAAATCAACCATCATATCAGAAGATTTCTGAGAACCTAACAGTAGAGGGTGATAAACCTGTTCAACTTTCTTTATTTAACGAGGGTGAAGGCAAAACAAAAAAACAGGTAAAACCTTCAAGTGATGAAGAAAAGAAGGTAATTTCTTCGATAAAAAAATTAGATTTATTAAATATCACACCGCTAGAAGCAATCCAAATGCTAAATGATTTACAAAAGAAGCTAAAGGCATAACGGTAGCGTTTTAAAATATAGAAAAGAGTGATTAAACGTGGGCAAAATTGTTAAATTAGATGAATGTTTATCAAATAAAATTGCCGCCGGAGAAGTGGTTGAAAGACCTGCATCAATCGTTAAAGAACTCGTTGAAAACTCTATTGATGCTAATAGTACATCAATCCACATTCAGGTAGAAGACGGCGGTATGCAGAAAATCCGAATTGTTGATAATGGTGATGGAATTGAGAATGAGGATTGTTTAGTGGCATTTCATCGTCATGCAACGAGTAAAATTCGAACAGATAAAGATCTATTTCGTATTAAAACATTAGGGTTTCGTGGTGAAGCACTGCCAAGTATTGCCTCAGTATCGTATCTACAGTTAAAAACATGTACTGGTAACGGGCCAGGTACGGTTGTGAATATTGAGGGTGGTAAGATTATTGAGAGTGGATCATCATCAAGTCGTAAAGGAACAGATATAACAGTAACTAATCTTTTTTATAATACCCCCGCAAGACTAAAATATTTAAAAACAGTCCATACAGAGCTCGGAAATATTACAGACTATGTGTATCGTCTTGCAATGTCATACCCATCTATTTCTTTTCAATTAGACCATAATGGGAAAAAAGTATTCTCTTCAAACGGTAATGGCGATTTAAGACAAGTGATTGCAGCTATTTATGGAATGAACATTGCAAAACAAATGGTTTATTTTGAAGGTAGTTCGCTAGATTTTAAGATTTCAGGGTATGTTTGTAAACCTGAAGTAACTCGGGCTTCAAGACAATATATGTCAACTTTTATAAATTACCGATATATTAAAAATTATCCGTTAACAAAGGCTATTCAAGATGGGTATCATACTTTACTACCTATCGGACGTTATCCAGTAGTTGTCCTCCATATTGAAATGGATCCTAGTATAATTGATGTGAATGTTCATCCGTCAAAGTTAGAAGTGAGATTAAGCAAAGAAGCCGAGTTAAATACGCTAGTTACTAATACAATTAAAGCTACTTTTAAACAAGTTTCTTTAATTCCTGAAGTGAAAACTCCAAAGCTTCAAAAGGAAAAGTCTGAACAAATTGCATTATCTCTAGAACATTCGATTCTTAATGAAACGAACCCTGTGCCCGAAAGAGAACAAGATCACAGTCAAGATTGGACAAATGAACGTCCTGTTATGTTAAGAGAAACTCAAGGGGACAGGGAAGAAAAAAACATTGTTTCAAAAAGCCTGGAAACTTCTTCAATGTTCGAAGGAGTTGAATTTGAGCAACACCATGTACAAGAAAGTGATGTAGATGAAAATGTTTTACATGAAAGTTACGTTGAAAATCCTACCGAAAAAAATGTTCAAGTTAATGAGCGTGTACCTGTTCTATATCCAATAGGTCAAATGCATGGAACTTACATCTTAGCTCAAAACGAAAAGGGTTTATATGTTGTAGATCAACATGCAGCTCAGGAACGTATTAAATATGAGTACTTTCGAAAAAAAGTAAGTGAAGACCATAAACAGTTACAGGATTTATTAGTTCCAATTACATTTGAGTTTACAACTAGTGAGGTTGAACGAATAAAAACAAATGATCAATTACTTCGAGATGTAGGTATTTTTATGGAACCTTTTGGAACACAAAGTTTTATTGTTCGTTCCCATCCAACTTGGTTTCCTGTTGGACTTGAAGAAGAAATTATTAAAGATATTGTTGAAGAAGTGATGAACGGGAAAAAAGTATCTATCGGAAATTTAAGAGAAGATGCAGCTATACTAATGTCATGTAAAGCTGCAATTAAAGCGAATCGTTATTTGAGAAATGATGAAATTTTTTCTTTGTTAGAAACGTTACGTAAATGCGAAGAACCCTTTACATGTCCGCACGGTAGACCAATCTTTATTCATTTTACAACTTATGAAATGGAAAAAATGTTTAAAAGAATAATGTGAATTAAGCAATAGACTGACCAATTACAAAGATTTTTTCTTTTATTTTATAAAGGGAAATCAATGTTTGTACTCAGTCTTTTTTTCTTTTTACATGAGAAAAATTTGCAAGCCACCAAAGAAGAGACTATAATATTAGAAAAACTTGGCTTATCGAAAAAAAGCAAAATTTATTTAATAACTGAGTGAATTTTATAATTACCAAAAACGACTCGCGTCAATGTATATCTAGTTACGAACGGTTCAACGTTACTAGATATAGTATCTTAGTGGAAAAAATGAAATATGAAAACTTGAGGAGAAATATGATTTGCACAACATCATTACGAACTTCACAACAAATAAATGAAAAAGCTAAGAAAGTTTCTAGCGACTTGCAATTACCTTTCGTCTCACGGAACCATAGACCGCTACCTACCTTACATAAAGAATACAACAGTGATGTGCTTGTAGTAAGTTCCAATCGATTAGAAGTATATCAAATGGACAAAAAAGACCCGCTATTTTTCCATCCCAATTCAGCGATGTTTCGGGTAAAGAGGTTTTTAAGAGGTGAGATGGATCCATTTTTATTAGCGACAAAACTTACAGAAAATATGTCTTTCCTAGATTGTACATTGGGGCTAGCATCTGATAGTATAGTATCAAGTGTAGTTGTTGGAAAAAATGGTAAAGTGGTAGGTGTAGAAGGAAATACATATCTTGCTTATATAATTAAGCAAGGGTTATGCAATTGGAAAAGTGGACTTAGTCTAATGGATGAAGCGATGCAAAGAATAGAAGTAATTCAAGTGAACAATCTTGACTATCTTGTTCGGGAGAAAACAAACTCTTTTGACGTTGTATACTTCGATCCGATGTTCGAGTCTAAAATTAGTGAATCAGATGGAATAAATCCACTACGTAGTTATGCGTTATATAACCCTCTTGATTTGGAAACAATTGAAGAAGCAAAACGTGTAGCCAAAAAGCGCGTAGTTTTAAAGGATCATTGGAAAAGCATGCGTTTTAAATTATTTAATTTCCATGTATATAAACGCCCTACTTCTCAATTCCATTATGGTTCAATAGAATTATGATATGGTTAAAAGGAGTTACTCATGAAAGAAAAGCTAGTCGTTATTGTTGGACCTACTGCAGTGGGGAAAACAAAATTAAGTGTTGAGTTAGCTAAGGAGCTAAATGGAGAAGTGATAAGCGGGGATTCAATGCAAATATATAGAGGGATGGACATTGGAACAGCGAAAATTAAGGAAGAAGAGATGGATGGTATTGTTCATCATTTAATCGATATTAAGAACCCTAATGAAAGCTTTTCAGTCGCTGAATTTCAAGATTTAGTCAAACCGCTTGTAACAAGTATATCAAAAAAAGGTAAACTACCTTTGTTAGTAGGTGGAACGGGATTGTATGTTAATTCGGTTATTTATGATTACAATTTTCCTGATGCCCCGAATGATCCAGAATACCGCCAAAGTTTAGAAGCGTTAGTCGAGAAAAATGGTGTAATTACATTACATGAAAAATTAAAAGAAATTGATCCAATTAGTTACGAAACGATTCACCCTAACAATTACCGGCGTGTGATTAGGGCGCTAGAAGTCTATTATGTAACAAAAAAGACAATCCACGACTATCAATCTGCTCAACCAACGGAAAGTAGTTATGAGTTAGCGTTAATAGGGTTAACGATGGATCGTACCATACTTTACGATCGGATAAATCGAAGAGTAGATATGATGATTGATGAAGGACTTATTGATGAAGCTAAACGATTATATAATAATGGAGTTAAGGATTGTCAATCTGTTCAAGCAATTGGCTATAAAGAAATATATGATTACTTAGAAGGTCATATAACAAAGGAAGAAGCGATTGAATTATTGAAACGAAATTCAAGAAGATATGCTAAACGTCAACTTACGTGGTTTCGTAATAAGATGAATATTCAATGGTTTGAACTAAATGAACATAATTTTTACGAAAAGAAGGAAGAAATTAAAAAATTAATAGAGGAAAGATTATAAAAAAGGCGAAATATATACTTATAGCTATTAGAGGAGGACTATTAATGAAGCAACAATCAGTAAACATTCAAGATGTATTTTTAAATCAACTAAGAAAAGAAAGTATTCCTGTTACTGTTTTCCTTTTAAACGGATTTCAGTTAAGAGGTTTAATTAAAGGTTTTGATAATTTTACGGTTATTTTAGAAACAGAAGGTAAACAACAATTGGTTTATAAACATGCGATATCAACGTTCTCGCCACAAAAAAATGTTCCTTTAAACCAAGAGAACTAAAATAAAAAGCTCCTTAGGGAGCTTTTTATTTTTTACATAATCAAAATTTATTAATTTCTAACTTGAAAACTGTCTAGCGCAAGCAGCCTACGAGCTCGGTCACTTCAGTCAAGTTACTGACTTCAATGTCTTCTTGGATTACTTCTTGAATATCCTCCATGCTACTTTGCTCCTGCGCTTTTCTTTTGAGAAGAAGAAAATCGAAAAAATTTATTCAAAGAAAGATCTGTTTGTAAACCTAAATCCTCTTTTAATAGGGAGATGGTTTTCCCTTTCTCAATTTCTTTTAAAATAAACGTATTTCGAAAATGTTGTGCAGAAATTCCCTTCCTAAGACCACTTCTTGTAATCTCTTTTTGAATCATTCGTTGAATGGCTATATTCGTTAATCGTTTTGGTTTATTATTATCATAAACCCAACGGTAAGTCCCACGCTGAAAATCAAATGCCACAAAGAAAGGATCGTCTTCATGGTAACGCGGTCGTACAGGTATTGGGATTGTATGATAATATTTGTACAAAATTTGTTTGTGTTCAGGTGTTATTTTAATTTGTCTTAGCTTTTTTGGATTTGTTATGTCAATTGAGTTTGTCTCAAAATGTATATTTGTCATCTGAATACCCGTTAGCTCCTGAAGTGTTAAACCGTAATACAGAAATAATATAAAAATCCCCTCATTACGATTAACGATGAAATGTCTAGTTTTGAGTTGGTTTTCTGATAACCCATCATAAGAACGGATTGATGTAAATAAATGGATAATTTCTTGTTCGGTTAAAAAATCTTCCGCCATCATTAATGGTTCGCCAATTTCTATTTTAGAAATCTTATGAATCGGGTTTTTGGATAACCCTTGGTTGTCATAATATTTATAGAGCTGATTTAAAACGATTTGTATCCGCTTTGTTGTTCTTGGTTGATAATTGCGAGTTTTTGTTAATATGTTGAAGTAATTATTAATATCAGTTGAAGATAAATTTGCAAAGGTAGAAAACGTAAGATCTTTTTTTTCAGTATGAAGCCATAGAAAAAAATCTTCTAAGTCGTATATGTACCTTCTAATTGTTGAAGACTTGCGTTTTTTTTGTACTAAATGAAATAAAAATTCTTTAACAAAGCTAGGTAAAGATGTTTTATCTAGAATATCCATTACATCCCCTCCTGATATTATTACATTAATTATAACAACGATTGACTATTGTTGCTTTAAAATAGCAAGAGAAAATAGGCATTTGTCACACTTTTCATGCTTTGGAGTATACTGATCACAAATGGTTGATTAAGTTTCCGACTTTAATATGTTGATAAGGTGGTGAAGTCTATGGATAAACCCTTGTCTCTTAAGTCTAGAGGACAGATAAATATCGTCTTAAATCAGAAGGAGTTAAAAAAAAATTTTGATCAAAAAAGTGTCTTTACTGATGTAGATAGGGAAAAGCACTATATTCTTGAAAAAATTGAAAAAGAGCTTGAAGAGTTAGTTGGATTATCAGAAATGAAAAAATTTATCAAGGAAATCTATGCGTGGCTATATATTAATAAATGCAGGAAAGAACAAGGATTAAAAGTAGGAAAGCAAGTATTGCACATGATTTTTAAAGGGAATCCTGGAACAGGGAAAACCACGGTTGCTAGGCTTTTAGCTAAACTTTTCAAGGAAATGGAAGTATTGTCAAAAGGTCATTTGCTAGAAGTGGAACGCGCGGATTTGGTAGGTGAATATATAGGGCATACTGCACAAAAAACACGTGATTTAGTAAAAAAAGCTGTTGGTGGTATTTTATTTATTGATGAAGCTTACTCTTTAGCAAGAGGTGGAGAAAAAGATTTTGGAAAAGAAGCTATTGATACTTTGGTCAAAGCAATGGAAGACCAACAACATGACTTTGTTCTGATTTTAGCAGGATATTCTAGAGAAATGGACCACTTTTTATCCTTAAATCCTGGTTTACCGTCACGCTTTCCGATAACGATGAAGTTTCCCGATTATACAAACGATGAATTAATGGAGATCGCAAAAAAAATGTTAAATGAAAGAGAGTATGTGATTTCTACAGAAGCTGAATGGAAACTACGAGACTATTTACAGTCATTAAGAGTGGAAAGAAGCTATAATTTTAGTAATGGCCGGTTAATTCGAAATGTCGTAGAAAAGGCAGTTAGGGCACAGGCTGTACGGCTTCTGCATGAAGGTAAATATGACAGAGAAACACTATTAACGTTAACGAAAGATGACTTTAAGATGAGAAAAACTTGATTTTTTTCTGTGGAATTAAAGTACTAGATTGTAATTCAGTGTGAAATAAGAAGGTTCGTTTTCTTTTATGGATTAATGTAACAGCTGCTATGCGCAAGTCTTCGTACAACTTTAAAGGTAGTAATTCTCCAGACCACTTGCGCTTTTTCTAGTAGAAAGATTATAGTAAAGAATGGTAATAATAAATTGTAACAAAAAGAGTTTAGAAAAAAAGGTTGTGAAATATTGGGTGAATTAAGTAACAATACTGAAGAACAAGTGTTACTTGTAGGTTGTAAATTGTTTGATACTAGTGAAGAACGCTTTCGCTATTCTATGGAAGAGCTATCCTCATTAACTAAAACTGCTGGTGGTAAGGTGATTAGTACGGTTTTTCAAAATCGGTATAGCTTTGATCGGGCTACTTATATTGGCAAGGGGAAAATCGAAGAAATTATCCCTCTTGTAGAAGAGCTTGAAATTGATGTTGTCATTTTTAATGATGAACTTTCAAGCAGTCAAGTTCGTAACTTAAACTCGCAAATTTCTGCAAGAATTATTGATCGAACTCAACTTATTTTAGATATATTCTCACGAAGAGCTAAGTCAAAAGAAGGTAAACTTCAAGTAGAGCTTGCTCAGTTAAATTATCTATTACCACGCTTAGCTGGACAAGGTCATTCGTTATCGAGGCTTGGGGGAGGAATTGGAACACGAGGACCAGGGGAGACGCAACTTGAGACTGATCGAAGACATATACGTAGACGAATGGATGAAATCAAAGAGCAACTAAAGACAATTGTGAAACATCGTACATTATACCGTGAACGGAGAAAAGAAAACCGAACTCTTCAAGTTGCTTTAGTTGGATATACTAACGCTGGAAAATCTACTCTTCATAATCGTTTAACAAAGGCTGATGCATTAGAAGAAGATTTATTATTTGCGACATTAGACCCACTTACAAGGAGATTGAAACTCCCTAGTGGATTTCAAGTCTTATTAACTGATACGGTAGGATTTATTCAAGACCTACCAACAACACTAGTAGCAGCCTTTCGTTCGACATTAGAAGAGGTCTGTGAAGCTGACTTCTTGTTGCATGTCGTTGACTGTTCTAGTGATGATTATTATAACCACGAACAAACCGTGTTATCTTTGTTAGACGAGCTTAATGTGAAAGATGTTCCAATTTTGACAGTTTACAATAAGCGGGATAATATGATGTCTAACTTTATACCAACAGAAGGAATAAAATCAATAATAATTTCAGCCCTTAAAGAAAAAGACTTAGAAAAATTACTAAAAAAACTAGAAAAAGAAATAATGGTTACATTACAATATTTTGAAGCGAAAATTCATGTGAGTGAAGGAAGATTGATAGCAAAATGTTCTAGTAGTGCGATCATTGAAAAACAAACTTGGTTAGAAGATGAAGAAAGTTATTTTTTAAGTGGGTATGTTTCACCGGATACATCCATTTATAAACAATTACAAGAATTCAAAGTGTAAAAGGAGTTAATATGTACGATCAATTTACAAGTGGAGCAAAATTAAAAGAAATAACGAAAGAAATTGAAACCAAAATTAAAGATATACATATAAAGATTGAAGAAAAAATGGAAATCAATCAGTTGAAAATTTTGCAGTCGTTTCGTAAGTATCAAGTATCTGACTTTCATTTTACTCCATCAACTGGATATGGTTACGATGATGCTGGAAGAGACACGTTAGAAGCCATTTATGCAGATGTATTTGGTGGTGAAGCGGCAATTGTTCGGCCGCAGATCATTTCTGGCACACATGCCATTGCAACATGTTTATTCGGAGTCTTACGGCCAGGAGATGAACTACTGTATATTACAGGAAAGCCTTACGATACTCTAGAAGAGGTAGTTGGGATTCGTGGTAATGGAAATGGTTCATTGAAAGAATTTGGGATTAAATATGGTTGCGTTGAACTTAGCCAAGATGGTAGTGTTGATTTTGAGGCTGTTGCAAAAAATATTAAATCTAATACAAAAGTTATTGGGATTCAACGTTCTAAGGGCTATGCTAACCGACCATCTTTTACTATTAATGAAATTGAAGAAATGATTGATTTTGTTAAGGAAATCAAGAAGGATGTTGTTGTATTCGTTGATAATTGCTACGGAGAATTCGTTGAGACGATGGAACCATGTCATGTTGGAGCGGACTTAATGGCCGGTTCATTAATCAAAAATCCAGGTGGTGGAATTGTAAAAACTGGAGGTTATATTGTCGGGAAAGAGGAACTAGTTGATCTAGCCTCATACCGTTTGGCTGCACCTGGTATAGGAAAAGAAGGTGGAGCTTCACTTTATAGTTTACAAGAAATGTATCAAGGTTTTTTCTTAGCACCACATGTAGTTGCCCAGGCGCTTAAGGGGGCGATTTTTACAGCAGCTTTTCTAGAAAAATTACAATTTTCGACTAACCCAAAATGGGATGCCAGTAGAACGGATCTGATTCAATCAGTTCAATTTCCAAATGCTGAAATGATGGTTGCTTTTTGTCAGGGAATACAATTAGCATCACCCATAAACTCCCATGTGACACCTTACCCAAGCGCTATGCCTGGTTATGAAAGTGAAGTTATAATGGCGGCAGGTACTTTCATTCAAGGTGCGAGTATCGAATTTACAGCTGATGGACCGATTAGAGAACCATATATTGCCTATGTTCAAGGCGGGCTTACATATAGTCATGTCAAAATCGGTATTTTAACTGCAGTAGATCACCTTATCAATGAAAAGTTATTAACTATCTAATAAATAGTCAAATCGAGTATAAATAAATATTCGATTTGACTATTTTTATTAATACAAAAAAAGATTAAGGGGATGATAATAATGTCAATAAATAACCGGCGAAAAGTATGTGAGGAAATCTCACATACTTTTAATGTCAACTTACCTTACACGTATTGACAGGTTTCGTGTCGTAATGTAACCTATAAATATCAAGTCAGAGGGGGGAGGCAGTTGGGAGACCAAGTTAGAAGAAATATGCCTTTATTTCCAATTGGTATTGTCAAGAAACTCACCGAGTTGACTCCGAGACAAATTCGATATTATGAAGAACATGGTTTAATTTTTCCGATACGAACGGACGGTAATCAAAGGCTCTATTCCTTCAATGATGTAGACAGATTACTAGAAATAAAGGAATTAATTGAACAAGGGATTAATATTTCTGGAATTAAGCAAATATTCATAATGAAACAACAATTTAATGGTCTTAAACATAATATCATTGAAAATCCAGATAGAAAAGTACAAAAAGACCTCACTGAAAAACAGTTAAGAAGCTATTTGAAAAAAGAGCTACTAGTAGCAGGGAGACATGGAAAGACTTCTTTAATTCAAGGAGAACTTTCTCGATTTTTTCATTAAAAACGGTACGATTCATCATTCGAAAAGATTAATTCTTTATGATGGTTAAAATAAAAATAATACTTATATAAAATTTTTTAGGAGGATATAGTTATGACTACAACATTTACGCGAGAAGACATCTTTACTATGGCAAAGGAAGAAAATGTAAGATTTCTTCGCTTACAATTTACTGATTTATTAGGGATTATTAAAAATGTAGAGGTTCCTATTAGTCAATTAACAAAAGTATTAGACAACAAAATGATGTTCGACGGATCTTCAATTGAAGGTTTCGTACGTATCGAAGAATCTGATATGTATTTATATCCAGACTTAGATACTTGGGTTGTTTTTCCTTGGACAAGTGAAAAAGGAAAAGTTGCTCGTTTAATTTGTGACATTTATGATCCAACTGGAAGGCCTTTCGCTGGAGACCCTCGTGGTGTATTGAAGCGTGTTTTAGCTGAAGCGAAAGAAATGGGGTTCACATCTTTCAATATTGGTCCAGAACCAGAATTCTTCTTATTTAAAGTTGATGAAAAAGGCGAGCCTACAATGGAGCTTAACGATAAAGGCGGATACTTTGATTTAGCGCCAACAGATTTAGGGGAAAACTGCCGTCGTGATATTGTTTTAGAGCTTGAAGATATGGGCTTTGAAATTGAAGCGTCTCACCATGAAGTTGCTCCTGGACAACATGAAATTGACTTTAAATATGCAGATGCAGTTACAACTTGTGATAACATTCAAACGTTCAAACTAGTTGTAAAAACAATTGCTAGAAAACACGGATTGCATGCAACATTTATGCCAAAGCCATTATTCGGTGTAAATGGATCTGGAATGCACTGCAATATGTCCTTATTTAAAGGTGACAAAAATGTATTTGAAGATACATCTAGTGAAACTGGTTTAAGTGTTACTGCAATGCACTTTTTAGCTGGAATCATTAAACACGCACAAGCATTTACAGCACTTACAAATCCTACTGTAAATTCTTATAAGCGACTTGTACCAGGATACGAAGCTCCTTGTTATGTAGCATGGTCTATGCAAAATCGTAGCCCGCTAATCCGTATCCCAGCATCTCGTGGTTTAAGTACTCGTATTGAGGTGCGTAGTCCAGACCCTGCGGCAAACCCTTATTTAGCAATGGCAGCAATGTTAGCAGCTGGCTTAGATGGTATTAAAAACAAGCTTACTCCACCAGCGCCAACAGATCGTAATATTTACATCATGAATAAGGAAGAGCGTGAAGAAGCTGGTATTAATGACCTACCTGCAACTTTAAAAGAAGCTCTTGAAGTGTTAAAATCTAACGAAGTAATTACAAATGCTATCGGTGAGCATGCTTTAGCTAATTTCATCGAAGCAAAAGAAATAGAGTGGGATATGTTCCGCACACAAGTTCACCCTTGGGAGCGCGAGCAATATATTTCAATTTATTAATCCTTCAAACCCTTGATGCCACTGGTATCAAGGGTTTTTATTTCAGTATCAGAATTTATAAATTTCTAACTTGGAAACTGTCTAGCGCAAGCAGCCTACGAGCTCTGTCACTTCAGCCAAGTTGCTGACTTCAATTACTATTTTTTGAAATCCTTCATTGATTAGCTTCATGCCTGCTTTTATCCTGTGATTACTCGTCGCACAAAACACTGCTTCGAGGAAGCTTACTAAGAGGTAAATACTTGAAGAGGCAGAAGTACGTAAGAAGCCGAAGAGTGGCTTTGTGCCAAGCAAACGGAGAGTATTAATGTTTAAAGACACAAATAGTGCATACAAAGTGTGGAATTGTAAGTATCATATCGTTTTACTCCTAAGTATAGGAGGCGAATAATTTATGGGAAGTTAAAGAAAGATATAGGAGAAATATTAAGAACATTATGTGAGAGAAAAGGAGTAGAGATTAAAAATGCAACGGCATGTAAAGGTCACATACATATACATATGCTAGTGAGTATCCAACCAAAGAGGAGTGTGTCTTCATTTGTGCAGTATTTAAAAGGGAAAAAAGTAGTTTAATCATATTTGATTGGCATGCAAATATTTAAATATAGGTACGGTTTTGGTGTACAGGTTTTTATGTGAATACAGTAGGAAAAAAATGATTGAACAGTATTAAAAAAATCAAATACAAGATGGTATAGTCGCAGAACAATTAAGCTTATTAGAATATATAGATCCATTTACAGGCGAATAGGTAAATAGAAAAAGGAAAAAAGTAAATAGAAGGTCTTTGAGGTCTGGCCGCAAAAGTAGTACAAATGACGAACAGTTCAGTAGACCTTTAGGGTTTGGGCAGTAATAAAGTCTTTCAACCGTAGAGAAAACCACCGGTGATAACGGGTGGTTTGAATTTAAAATAAGAATATATATTTCAAACTTAGAAACTGTCTAGCGCAAGTAGTCTACGAGCTCGGCCGCTTCAGTTAAGCAACGGACTTCAATTATTGCTTGAGATCCTTCGTCGCACGAAAAACAATTGCCCCTGCGATTACTCGCCCCACAAAACACTGCTTCAAGAAAGCTTACTTCAGAGCTATGCTAGGAGTAAGCTAAAGCACGTAGATTGCGGCCAAAGAGCAGACCGCTTCTTGCCGACCTACCAGTGTTTGTCACCGATCGGCGGCGTCTTGCGCTTCTGTTTTAATGTACTGTTCGAAATACTCCGACGACTTTTCCGAGGATTGAACAGTTTTTAAGAATAATAGGTTCCATTGTTGAATTTTCCGGCTGAAGTCTAATGAAATCTTTTTCTCTAAAGAAACGCTTTACTGTAGCCTCATCTTCCTCTGTCATAGCTACTACTATATCACCGTTATTAGCAGTTTGTTGTTGTCTTACAATAACCATATCTTTATCGTATATACCGGCCTCTATCATACTATCTCCTTGAATAATAAGTACAAAGACATTAGAATCCCCCACAAACTTTTCGGGAAGAGGTAGATAATCTTCTATATTTTCGTAAGCTGTAATTGGTTCACCAGCAGTTACTTTTCCGATGATAGGGGCATAAGCGGTATTTGTTAGTATTTGTTCGTGCTCAGCGTTTTCTTTTGATTCTAATACTTCAATTGCTCTAGGCTTCGTAGGATCTCTACGAATAAATCCCTTTTTTTCTAATCGTGATAGATGGCCATGTACGGTTGAACTTGATGCTAGTCCAACAGCCTCTCCAATTTCCCTTACAGAAGGTGGATAGCCTTTTTTTCGAACTTCATCTTTGATGTACTCGAGTATCTCTAGTTGTCTCTTCGATACCTTAGTCATTATGTAGCACCCCATTTACTAGTCTTCTTACCATATATTATACAATATTCCACTAATGCATGCAAACATAAGTTCTAAAACAGTTGACCGAGAACGGGTGTTCTTGTATTATAGGTGAGAACAAACATTCTTTAAAATAGAAAGTGAAGTGGATTTAATGAAAAAGTTTTTGAGAATTTCTTTTCAGGATTTATTTATTTTAACCTTATTTGCTATCTTAATAGCTTATATGTTTATGTCTGTGCAAGCTTCAGCTCACCCTAAGTTTGACTACTTTATTGAGATTGAGGTAAATGATGGTGATACTTTGTGGTCTATTGCTAGTAATTATTCAGAGGGGATATCAATCCATTTATATATATCAATGTTGAGAACTCATAATCAACTTAAACAAGATTTAATTTATCCTGGACAAAGGTTACTTGTTCCTCAATTAGAAAGTAGTGAGGTGACTTATAATGCAGGCAATTATTTACTGTCGAGTGAGTACAGATAAGCAAGCTCAACATTCTTCTTTAAAACGCCAAAAGGAAGAGCTTCTTGAATTAGCAAAACTTAATAACTATGAAATTTATAAAGTTATTGAGGAAAAAGCTAGTGGATTTGAATTTGAAAGGGACGGTATTTTTGAACTTCTTGAGGATTTCAAGGATAAAAAGGCAAACATTTTATTAATACAAGATGAGACTCGACTAGGAAGAGGAAATACCAAAATAGCTCTAATTCATCAATTGTTGAAATATGATGTTAAAATTCAAACTATAAATGAAAATGGAGAATTGACTCTTTCAGAAACTGATACACTTGTGTTAGAGATAGTAAGTATTGTAGAAGAATACCAAAGAAAGTTACATAATATAAAAATTAAACGAGGCATGAAAAGAGCTGTTGAAAAGGGGTATAATCCGAGAAAAAATTTGGGAGATGCTAATCTTGGTGGTAGATTAAAAAAAGAAGTTCCTATAAGTGAGATTGTCCGATTAAAGGGTATGAACCTAACATTTAGGGAAATAGCAGCTACGTTAAGAGGATTCGGTTATGATGTATCTAAAGCTACTGTTCATCGCCGTTATCAAGAATATAGACAAGAACAATTAGATAAGGAAAGTTGAAAAAAACCTTCAATTCATGTACATTTAATAGTAGATTTAGAAAGAAGTTGGAGGTTTTATCCCATGTTGTCAAAAGAAAAGCTACAACGTATAAATGAGCTTTCAAAAAAAGCAAAAAGTGGTGGTCTCACTCCGGAAGAGACAAAAGAACAACAAAAATTACGTCAAGAATACATTCAAACGTTCCGTTCATCTTTTAAAAATCATCTTCATTCAATAAAAGTAGTTGATGAAAAAGGCCAAGATGTAACACCCCAAAAGTTAAAAGCAAGTAAAAAAGCAAATAATACTTTTCTTAAACATTAGTGAACTGGCTTTTGTTAAGGTGTTTTCTGTATGAATTGTTTGTACCGACACCTTAACTGTCAGTTTTTTCTTTGTTATTGAATATTTTATCTCAAAAGTAATATTCTAAATAGAAAAATATAAATATTTTTTGATGCTTCTGATGGAAATGTTAATCACTACAATCGTAGTTTTACACTTTGTACATTACTTCATTATTTTTCCTTAGAGGTAGTTTGCTATTTAATATTTTTTGGAAACGATAATTTAATGTGTCCCTAAGATATGATGAAGGTCAATTTTTTTCTGAAAAAATTTCGTCAAAATCCGCCGATGTTCTTGTTTATTGACAAAAGAAAGTATATGATGTTAATCGAAATGTTTATTTACGGAAAGGATGATCGATTACATGACGAATCACGTTGATGAATTAGCAATTAATACGATACGTACTTTATCAATTGATAGTATTGAAAAAGCAAACTCAGGACACCCAGGAATGCCGATGGGGGCAGCACCAATGGCATATGCACTTTTTGGAAAGTATATGAACCATAATCCGAAAAACCCTAATTGGTTTAATCGCGACCGTTTTGTACTATCTGCCGGGCATGGTTCAATGTTACTTTATAGCTTACTTCACCTAACTGGATATGATGTAAGTTTAGAGGATTTACAAAGTTTTCGTCAATGGGGAAGTAAAACTCCAGGGCATCCAGAGTACGGTCATACTCCAGGGGTAGACGCAACGACTGGTCCACTTGGTCAAGGTATTGCTATGGCAGTTGGGATGGCTATGGCTGAAAGACATCTAGCTGCAGTTTATAATAAAGAGGATATTCAAGTGGTTGATCATTATACATATTCTATTTGTGGTGACGGTGACCTAATGGAAGGTGTTTCAGCAGAAGCAGCATCTTTAGCGGGGCATTTAAAACTTGGTCGATTAGTTGTATTATACGATTCAAATGATATTTCTTTAGATGGCGATCTTCATATGTCCTTCAGCGAAAATGTAGAAAATCGCTTTAAAGCTTATGGATGGCAAGTAATTCGTGTAGAAGAAGGAAATAGCACTGATGATATTTATAAAGCCATTGAGGAAGCGAAAAAAGACGATCGTCCAACATTAATTGAAGTGAAGACAACAATTGGATACGGGTCTCCAAATAAAGGAGGTAAATCCGCATCACATGGTGCACCACTTGGAAAAGATGAAGTTAAGCTTACTAAAGAGACTTATAAATGGACATATGAAAATGAATTTCATATTCCTGAAGAAGTTTCAGAGGCTTTCGCAAAAGTGAAAGAACACGGGCAAGTAAAAGAAGATGAGTGGAACGATTTAGTTAAGCAATATGAAGAAAAATATCCAGATTTAGCAGCTGAGTTTAAACTTGCAGTAAGTGGCCAACTACCAGAAGGTTGGGATCAGAATCTTCCTGTGTATGAAGGCGGGAAAGATAAAGTTGCTACGCGATCTTCTTCAGGTGAAGCTTTAAATGCAATAGCCAAAAATGTTTCGCAAATTTTTGGTGGATCAGCGGATTTAGCTTCTTCTAATAAAACCCTTCTAAAAGGGGAAAGTAACTTCTCTAGAGATAATTATAGCGGAAGAAATGTTTGGTTTGGAGTTAGGGAGTTTGCTATGGGTGCTGCATTAAACGGAATGGCTTTACACGGTGGAGTGAAACCGTTTGGTGCCACGTTCTTTGTTTTCTCAGACTACTTACGTGCTGCTATTCGTTTATCTGCACTTATGAAGGTACCTGTTACTTATGTTATGACTCATGATAGTATTGCTGTTGGTGAAGATGGCCCAACTCATGAACCGGTTGAACAACTATCTTCTTTACGTGCAATGCCTGGTCTATGTGTTATTAGACCTGCTGATAGCAATGAAACTGTTGCAGCTTGGAAGTTAGCGGTTGAAAGTGTAGATCAACCAACATTACTAGTATTATCTCGTCAAGATATTTTGACTCAAGAAAACACTAAAGCAGAAGCATATGAAGGCGTGAAGAAAGGTGCATATGTTATTTCTCCTGCGAAAGGTAATGTAGATGGCTTGTTACTTGCAACAGGTTCAGAAGTTCAATTAGCAGTAGAAGCGCAACAACAACTTGAAAAAGAAGGAATTCATGTTTCAGTAGTAAGTATGCCAAGTTGGGACCGCTTTGAAAAACAATCACAAGAGTATAAAGATTCAGTTATTCCACCAACGGTAAAATCTCGAGTAGGAATTGAAATGGGATCGTCGTTAGGATGGCATAAATATGTTGGTGATAACGGTTCTGTAATTGCTATTGATCAGTTTGGGGCATCAGCACCAGGTGAAAAACTTATGGCAGAGTATGGATTTACTGTAGATAACGTTGTTGCAAAATTAAAGGCTATACTTTAATTTTGTTTCTCCCCCATTTCTTTGATCGAAATGGGGGTTGTTTATCTTTAACTGTGTGCAAAAAGCTATTTGTTTTGACAAAAATAGTGATGTATTTCTCCGTTAAATGACAATCATTTCTTTGGACATGCATTATAGTAAAAAGAAATGAATGGATGGAGGGACAATGAAATGAGGCACTATTATATTTTTTTATTAAAGCCTGAGATTGCCACCAGTTATTTTGGAAAAGAAAACTTGATATATCAGCTTTTATACGAGGGAGAAACAGCTGATACAGAACTACAGGAAATTGTTAAGAAGCAAATAAATTATATAAGTGCTATAATCCCTTCTTTACAAATAAAGAAATCAGTTGAAAAAAAATTAAAAATACGTCATGATTTTTATGTTTTAAAGGAACATTATTATATAGATATAAAAGCATTTGAAAGCAAAGCAGTATTAAAAGATCACGGAAACGTATTAACTATTTCTGCTAATGGTTCTTATCAAGCGGAAACCATATTTTTTGAAGTATTACGTCAAATCAATTCATGCTTCTTTGCAGTTGACTTTGAAAACAAGAATTATGGCTGGTTAAATCCAATCAAACATGTGAACTATATTTAATAAAACCTAACTAATTTATTCAAAATTCAGGATGTGAAAGTTAATTCAGTCTAAACAAATATAGTAGGCAATCGTTGATAATCAGATATTTGTTCATCCTCTACAAATAATACTTTAATTCAATATTTGGTTAGGTTATAATAAATTGATGCAAATGGCGGTCTACTTAAGTAGACATTACTAGAAGGAGGATATAAAGATGTGGATTAATATTTTAATCGGCGTATTATCTTTAATTGCCGGTATTGCGATTGGCTTTTTTATTGCCCGCAAAACAATGATGAATTATCTTAAGAAAAACCCACCTATTAATGAAAAGATGTTACGTGTGATGATGATGCAAATGGGCATGAATCCATCACAAAAGAAGATTACTCAAATGATGAAAGCAATGAACAATCAAATGAAGTAATAAAAAGGACAAGCACTCCAATGATTGGAGTGTTTTTTCTATGTTTTTTTAAAAGAAATATTTCGTTATTGGAAACTTTTACTTCTAACAATTTAAATATTTTGATAAAATAATGAATGCCTTTAAAAGATAAATAGAATTGAGGAGAATGAATGAGGGTTTTTATTGATTTGCTTTGGTTCTTTAAAGAAGAAAAAAATAAATATATAGTAGGAATTTTTTTACTTGTGTTTGTATCAATATTGTCTCTAGTCCCTCCGTATGTTGTTGGGCTAATGGTAGACCATATAGATAAAGGTACATTAACAATGTCTATCCTACTAACTTGGTGTGTTATTTTATTAATTATCGCTACTTTGATATACATTTTTCGTTTCTTTTGGCGAATTATGATATTTGGAGCTTCAATAAGATTAGCTCGGAAATTACGTAATCAACTTTATGAGCATTTCACTCGCATGTCACCAAGTTTTTATCATTCAAAAAGGACAGGGGATTTAATGGCTCATTCAACAAATGATATAAAAGCCATTGAGCAGACGGCGGGTCTGGGTGTCTTAACACTTGTAGACTCTCTTACTATGGGCGGTTTTGTTATTTTAACAATGGCATTTACGATCGATTGGCGGCTCACTCTTATTGCATTAATTCCAATGCCGTTTATGGCTCTTGCTACTAGTTATTACGGTTCATTGCTTCATGAGCGTTTTGGTAAAGCTCAAGTAGCTTTTTCGAACTTAAATGACAAAGTACAAGAAAGTATGTCTGGGATTCGAGTAATTAAAACGTTTGGCTATGAAAAAGAGGATATTGATTCTTTCCGTGAAAAGTCTCATGACGTTGTAGAAAAGAATATTTCAGTAGCAAGGGTAGATTCATTATTTGATCCTACGATTTCCTTAATCGTTAGTTTATCATTTTTCTTATCTATTTTATTTGGTGCTAGATATGTAGTAATAGGTGACCTTACTATTGGGGAATTAACGAGCTTCACTATTTACCTAGGTTTACTTATTTGGCCAATGTTAGCTTTTGGCTGGCTTTTTAATATTGTAGAGAGAGGCCGTGCATCGTATAAACGTGTTTCTTCTTTACTTAGTGTAAAAGCAGATATTGAAGATAAGGATTCAGTATTAAAAGAACAGCCGGTTGGTAACATAAAATATAAAATTAATAGTTTTTCTTATACAGAGGATGATGAGTTGGCATTACAAGAAGTTTGTTTTACTTTGAAAAAAGGTGATACACTGGGTATTGTTGGAAGGACAGGTAGTGGAAAAACGACTTTGCTGAAGTTATTGATGCGCCAGTTTGACTTAAAAGACGGTGCAATCTATTTTGCTAATCATAATATAACTGAATATTCAATAGACTCATTAAGAAAATCAATAGGATACGTACCTCAAGATCAATTTTTATTTTCAGCAACTATCGCTGATAATATTGCCTTTGCAAAACCACAGTCTAGTTTATCAGAAATTATTGAAGCAGCTAAAATTGCATCTATTCATGAGGATATCATCAGGCTTGCTGATGGGTATGAAACGATTGTTGGTGAACGTGGGGTAACATTATCTGGTGGACAAAAGCAAAGGATATCAATTGCTAGAGCCTTAATTGAAAATCCTGAAGTTTTAATTTTAGACGATAATTTGTCCGCGGTTGATGCTAAAACTGAAGAGGACATACTAGAAGGATTAAAAGCATTACGTACTGGTAAGACATCTATAATCACTGCACATCGAATAAGTGCTATAAAATATGCGAATAGCATTGTTGTATTAGAAAAAGGTAAAGTTATTCAAATCGGTAACCACGAACAACTAATGGCAAGTGGCGGTTGGTATAAGGAAATGTATGAAAAGCAGCAGCTGGAATCATTACTCGAACAAGGAGGCTCAAAGGATGAGTGAAAAAAATAAGCAATCATTGTTGTTTGAGCCAATGGATCAGAAGGTAGTTTTTAAAAGGTTATTACGTTATACAAAAATTCACAAACGGCTACTGACCTTTGCTTTTGTATTATTAATGCTGGGTACTGCAGCACAAATTTTAGGTCCAATTATCGTAAAAATATTTATTGATGATTATTTAACACCGAGGATCTTTGATTTTCAACCTCTTTTTTTATTAGGAGTTGCTTATTTAGGATTACATTTATCTAGTGTCGTTATTACGTACGTCCAATTATTATTATTTCAAAAAATAGCACTGCAAATCATTCAAAAAATAAGAATTGATGTTTTTGAAAAAGTGCAAAACTTAGGTTTAGCATTTTTTGATAAGTTTCCTACAGGTGGTCTTGTTTCTAGAATAACGAATGATACAGAAACTATCAAAGATTTGTACGTTAGTGTAGTTTCTAACTATGTTCAAAATATTATGTTTTTAATCGGTGTTTTTGTTGCGATGTTTTATTTGAATGTACAACTTGCCATTTTTTGTTTGTTTATCTTACCGGTTTTACTCATATTGATGCAAGTTTATCGACGGATTAGTTCGAAATTTTATGCGGAAATGAGTGAAAAATTAAGTCAGTTAAATACAAAGATAAATGAGTCTATTCAGGGTATGACGGTTATACAAATTTTTCGTCAAGAAAAAAGGTTACGGCGAGAATTTGAAACGATAAATGATGAGCATCAAAAAGCTTGGTTAAAAAGTATTAAAGTTGAGGGTCTATTACTAAGACCAGCTGTTGATTTCATTTCGATTATCGCGTTAATCCTAGTTTTAAGCTATTTTGGTATAACATCATTTAATAGCCCAGTAGAGATTGGTGTTTTATATGCTTTCATTAATTATTTAGATCGATTTTTTGAACCTGTAAATCAAATGATGATGCGCTTGTCCATTTTTCAGCAAGCTCTTGTTTCAGCAAGTCGTGTTTTTCGACTTCTTGATCATGACGAAGTTGCGCCTGATAAAATAGGTCATGGTTCTCCGAAAATTGAAAAAGGTGAAGTTGAATTTTGTAATGTCAGTTTTTCTTACGATGGTAAGCATGAGGTCCTAAAAAATATTTCTTTTAGTGCGAATAAAGGAGAGACTATTGCCCTAGTAGGTCATACAGGTAGTGGTAAGAGTTCAATCATCAATTTACTGATGCGTTTTTATCCAGGGGTTAGAGGAGATATACTTATTGATGGTGTTCCCATTGAGAGTTATGAAAACGAAGAGATTCGTAAGAAAATAGGGCTTGTACTTCAGGATCCGTTTTTGTTTGTAGGTACAATAGAGGACAATATAAAGTTTTATCATCATTCACTTACGAAAGAGGATGTTATTGACGCAGCAAAATTCGTTCATGCTAATCCTTTCATTGAAAGTTTACCTGGGGGGTATCAGGCAAAAATAGGTGAACGAGGGTCAACGTTATCAAGTGGACAAAGGCAATTGTTGTCGTTTGCACGTACTATTGCTTTAAACCCAAGCATTCTTATCCTTGATGAAGCTACTGCAAATATCGATACAGAGACAGAAGCCGTAATTCAAAAAGCGTTAGAAAAAATGCGAAAAGGAAGAACGACAATTGCCATAGCTCACCGTTTATCAACGATACAAGATGCAGATAAAATATTAGTACTACATCAAGGTGAAATTGTTGAAAGTGGAACACATCAGGAATTAATACAGTATGGTGGTCTTTATCACAAGATGTATTTGCTTCAACAAGGTGACCCTAAAGAAATAGAATTTTTAACAACAAAAGGATTAGCGTAATATGAAAACACAGTAGAGAATTTTTGCTACTGTGTTTTTGATTTTCTACGATTACCTTTCACCATATAGCTAAAATAACAACATTCAATCAGTGGCGATGCTATTAATTTTAGTAAATTGTTTTACTAGTAAAGCGGTTGACAAAAATACCATCTGGGGGTACGGTATAATAAATGAGGTGAGAATATGGATAAAGAACAATTATTAAACATCCCTCTTCATCCAGAGAAAAGTCCTGCGTTAATTAGGCGCGATGAAGAGAAGATGAAGTTAATTAATAGATTGAAACGTATTGAAGGCCAAGTAAGGGGCATTCAACGAATGATTGAAGATGATCGTTATTGCGTAGATGTATTAGTCCAAGTTTCAGCAGTTTCAGCTGCTTTAAAAAAAGTAGGGTATACACTATTAGAGGACCATACTCGAGGGTGTGTTAGTCAGGCGGTTACCAAAGGTGAAGGTGATGAGGCGATCGAAGAACTAATGAAGGTTATTCAACAATTTTCTAAATCATAAAAAAGTAAGGTGATAGTGTGGGAGAGAGGAACAACATTCATTTAAAAATTGAGGGCATGACATGTGCAGCATGTTCTTCCCGTATTGAAAAAGTACTTAATAAGCAAGAAAGCATAACAGCTTCAGTAAACCTAGCGATGGAAACAGCGACAATAAGTTACAATTCAGATGAGATTACACTAAACAATATTGAAGAAAAAATTGAAAAACTCGGCTTTAGTGTTAAACACTCAAAGCTAGACCTAGATATTAAAGGAATGACATGTGCAGCGTGTTCAGCTCGAATTGAAAAGGTCGTAAATAAATTAGAGGGTGTAACGGAAGCAACTGTTAATCTGCCTCTTGAACGAGGAACTGTTGCATACCTTGATGGGGTAATTACTGAAGAAGAAATCTTAAACCGTATTGAAAGAATTGGTTTTAAAGCCAGTGTACGAAGAGAAACAGCTGAGAGGAAAAACTCTAAAGACCAAGAAGTGTCGAGACAGAAGCGGATGTTTATGATTGCTTTAATTTTCTCCGTTCCATTATTTTTGACAATGGTTGATCATTTTTCTCCAGAAAGTATGATCCTTCCTCATTGGTTAATGAATGGATACCTACAGTGGGCATTAGCTACACCAGTTCAGTTTTATGCTGGTTTACAATTTTATCGAGGGGCATTCAAATCCCTACGGGGTGGAAGTGCCAATATGGATGTACTTGTAGCCATGGGTACGTCGGCAGCTTATTTTTATTCAGTATGGCTAGTGTTCCAAGGGGAGGTATACCTCTTTTTTGAAACTAGTGCCGTAATCATAACGTTAATTTTACTAGGAAAGCTATTAGAAGCAAGAGCAAAAGGCCGAACATCTGAAGCAATTAAAAAGTTGATGGGCTTACAAGCGAAAAAGGCGATTGTTATTCGTAATGAAGAAGAGCTTGAAATAGCTATAGAAGATGTGATAATTGGCGATATAGTGGTTGTAAAGCCTGGCGAAAAAATACCGGTAGATGGTATTGTGGTTGAAGGCTTTACAAGCATTGACGAATCGATGCTTACCGGAGAAAGTATTCCTGTAGATAAAGGTATTAATGATGAAGTTATCGGTGCAACAATTAATAAGCATGGCTCGTTTAAATTTAAGACTACAAAGGTTGGGAAAGAAACCACACTAGCACAAATTATCAAGGTTGTTGAGGAAGCTCAAGGTTCCAAAGCGCCGATTCAACGACTAGTAGATATTATTTCAGGTTATTTTGTTCCAGGTGCTGTCTTAATCGCAATTATTTCCTTTTTTAGTTGGTTCTTTATTATAGGTTCAAGTTTTCAAGAAGCGTTGATAAATTTTACAGCTGTTTTAGTCATTGCATGCCCATGTGCATTAGGATTAGCCACACCAACATCAATTATGGTTGGTACGGGTAGAGGAGCAGAAAATGGGATATTGTACAAAGGTGGAGAACATTTAGAACGAGCTCATAAAACAGATACGGTTGTCTTAGATAAGACAGGAACTATTACTAAAGGCGAGCCAGAGCTGACGGATATCTTTACGACGGAAGGATGGGTACGCTCAAAACTTCTTCATCTTGTTGCTTCAATAGAAAAAGGCTCTGAGCATCCACTTGGGCAAGCAATCGTAAAAGCTGCGAAAGAAAAGAACATCAGTTTTGATCCAGTAGAACATTTTGAAGCAATCCCGGGGCACGGAATCAAAGCTACTTTTAAAGGTGAGGAAGTTCTGATAGGTACAAGAAAACTCCTCTTAGATAACCAAGTTAATTTTGAAATTCTAGAGCAAGAAATGATTAGCCTCGAAAGTAATGGTAAAACTGCTATGCTAGTTAGTGTTTCTGGTAGAGCAGTTGGAGTTATAGCTGTCGCCGATAATGTAAAAGAAAGTTCCAAAGAGGCTGTAGATCAATTAAAAGAAATGGGTTATACGGTAATTATGCTTACTGGTGATAACAAACGAACTGCTCATGCGATAGCAAAGCAAATCGGTATTGATCATGTTTTCTCGGAAGTGTTACCAGAAGAAAAAGCATTTAAAATCAAAGAGTTAAAAGACACTGGTAAGAAAGTAATTATGGTTGGTGATGGAATAAACGATGCCCCTGCCCTTGTCCTTGCTGATATTGGTATGGCTATTGGAACAGGGACAGATGTTGCGATGGAAGCTAGTGATATTACGTTAATGCGTGGAGATTTACGTTCTATTCCTGAAGCGATTAAATTAAGTAGAGCGACGATGAAAAATATTAAGCAAAACTTATTTTGGGCATTTGTTTATAATTCTATTGGGTTACCAATTGCTGCTGTTGGCCTACTTGCACCATGGATTGCAGGAGCCGCAATGGCATTTAGTTCAGTTTCTGTTGTTAGTAATTCTTTACGCTTAAAACGCGTGAAATTCAAATAAAATTATTGAGTAGGAGTTGTTGAAAATGAATCAAATAACAATCTCGGTTGAAGGAATGAGCTGCGGTCATTGTAAAGCTGCAGTAGAAGGCGTCTTAGGAAAACTTGAAGGTGTATCAAGTGCTGAAGTGAATTTAGCTAGTAAAAATGTAACAGTACAATTT
The DNA here is from genome assembly GCF_001866005.1 of Anaerobacillus alkalilacustris. Classification (GTDB taxonomy): domain Bacteria; phylum Bacillota; class Bacilli; order Bacillales; family Anaerobacillaceae; genus Anaerobacillus; species Anaerobacillus alkalilacustris. The sequence continues at coordinate 83,822 of NZ_MLQR01000029.1, read as the reverse complement.
GATAGTTCAAAAGTAAGTGAAGATAAGCTTAAAAATGAAATTGAAGAAGCTGGCTACGACGTTGTCTAGTCGGTAGTTATAAAGGGGAACTCAATCTCATCACCATAATTAGTTTAACCAAAACTAAAGGTGTTGACGTCGAGTTCCCTTTTTTTGTGGAAAATAACACCTTGACGTATTTTGTTAAATGTGTTTATATAATTAATTGTCAACCATAAAATAATTCAGGTTAACGTATGTTAGGGAGGAGTGAACGATATCTGTAGGGAAGTGGACCTTATTAATAAAAGTAAAAAATACTTATGGTTACCGTTTACACAAATGAAGGATTACGATAAAGATCCATTCATGGTTGAAAGTGGAGACGGAATAATGCTTAAGGATATTACAGGGAAAACATTTTATGATGGTTTTTCATCGGTATGGCTAAATGTTCATGGCCATAGAAAAAAAGAACTTGATAACGCGATTCGAATTCAACTTGATAAAATTGCTCATTCAACTTTGCTTGGAATGACAAATGTACCAGCAACAGAGCTTGCTGAAAAACTAGTCAATATTAGCCCTAACGGTTTAGATCGAGTCTTTTACTCTGATAGTGGTGCCGCATCAGTAGAGATAGCTTTAAAAATGGCTTTTCAATATTGGCAAAATATCGGAAAAGTTAAAAAACAAAAGTTTGTCACAATGAAAAATAGTTATCACGGGGATACCGTTGGTGCAGTGAGTGTCGGTAACATTGATATATTTCATAAAGTATATAAACCGTTACTTTTTGAAAGCTATAAAGTACCTTACCCATATGTCTATCGATCTATAAGTGGTGAGGAGCAAGAATGCTGCAAGCACTGTTTAGATGAGTTAAAACAATTATTAGAAGAACGACATAATGAAATAGCTGCGATAATCGTTGAACCTATGATGCAAGGTGCAGGTGGAATGATTAATATGCCAAAAGGCTTTTTAGTTGGAGTCCAGCAACTATGCCAAACTTATGAAGTACTTCTCATTGCTGACGAGGTAGCAACTGGTTTCGGGCGTACAGGAGAGCTATTTGCTTGTAATCACGAAGAGGTTGTACCAGATATTATGACTGCTGGAAAAGGTATTACCGGTGGTTATCTTCCTATTGCGATTACGATGACAAAAGAACACATCTATCAAGCATTTTATGATGATTATACAAGTTTGAAGACATTTTTCCATGGTCATTCTTATACAGGAAATCAATTAGGTTGTGCGGTTGCACTTGCAAACCTTGATCTGTTTGAAAGTGAACAAATTATAAAGAACGTACAAAGAAAATCGAAACTTATAAAGGATATTTTTGAAGATTTTTATCAATTAGATCATGTAGGTGACATTAGACAACTTGGCTTTATGGTGGGGGTGGAACTTGTAAGCAATAAGGAGACAAGAGAATCCTTTCCATGGGACCAACGTATCGGTTATCAAGTTTCTTTAAAAATGCGCGAGTTAGGAATGCTTACACGTCCGCTGGGGGACGTCATACCATTTTTACCACCACTTGCAGCGACAGAAGAAGATTTAATTGCAATGATGGCAATTATGAAAAAAGCAATCCACACTGTTACAGAAGGCGTAGTTACAAATGGTTAGGGGAATTTTTATTACTGGAACAGATACTGAAATTGGGAAGACGTTTGTTACTGCTGGCTTAGCTGCAGCGTTATGTGAAAGAAATTATGATGTGGGAGTATTTAAACCTATGGCTTCTGGAGCAAATAGGAATGATCCTTTAAGTGATGCTTCAATCTTGAAATATATGGCAAATGAGAGCAGTACATTAGAGGAAATAAATCCCTTTCAATTTAATGAGCCATTAGCGCCATACGTCGCAGCACAAAGAGAAGGAATAAAGGTATCGTTAGAAGAGGTTATCGAAGCATGGAAACGTATAAGGTATAAGCATGAATTTTTACTTGTTGAAGGGGCTGGCGGCTTAGCAGTTCCACTTGGAGAAAATTATCTTGTCTCAGACGTCGCCAAAGCAATTGCCTTTCCTCTTATTATCGTAGCAAGACCGAATTTAGGAACGATAAATCATACGCTATTAACAATTAATTTTGCTAAACAAGTGGGGCTTCACGTCCTTGGCGTAGTGATTAACGGATTAAATGAGAGAAAAATAGGGGTAGTTGAGGAGACTAGTCCGGCTATCATTGAGAAATTTTCAGGTATTCCTGTAATTGGAATTATTCCATATATAGAGCAGCCGAACCGCAATGAAATTATCAAAGTTATCAACGAGAGGCTTGATTTAAGAATAGTTATGAAATTCTTAGCGAAAAAAAGATAGAATTATAGGGGGAAGAAGAACAATGGAGAGGCAATCAGAAACAATAGTGTGGGAAACACTTGCAGAAAAAGCGCTACAAGGAGAATTGTTAACATTAGAAGAAGCAAGTCATGTTTTGACTGCGCCTGATGAGGAGCTATTACATATTCTTCAGGCAGCGTACAAAGTGAGAAAGCATTATTATAGTAACAAAGTGAAGTTAAATATGATAATGAATGCTAAAAGTGGGAATTGCTCAGAAGATTGCGGTTATTGTTCGCAATCGAGTAAGTCAAGTGCTGAGGTAGAATCTTATAAACTTCTTGATAAAGATTTAATTGTTAAAGGTGCTTATGAGGCCATGGAACGAAAAGTAGGTACGTATTGCATAGTCGCAAGTGGACGTGGACCGACAAATCGAGAAATTGACCAAGTTATTGAAGCCGTTAAAGAAATAAAAAATACGACTCCGTTAAAAATTTGTACTTGTTTAGGTATTCTCTCTGATGATAAGGCTAAAAAACTGAAAGAGGCTGGGGTTGACCGTTATAATCATAATTTAAATACAAGTGAAGCTCATCATATAAACATCACGACAACACATACATATTCAGATCGGATTGAGACTCTAGAAAATATAAAGCGAGCTGGGATATCTCCTTGCTCAGGCTGTATTATTGGTATGGGGGAAACACATGCAGATATATATAACACGGCTGTTGAGTTAAGAAACATAGATGCCGATTCTATCCCGGTTAATTTTTTACATCCAATTGAAGGAACGAAACTTGAAAGTTTGAATGAACTAAATCCACGCTTTTGTTTAAAGGTGTTGGCTTTGTTTCGTTTTATTAATCCATCCAAGGAAATAAGAATATCAGGTGGAAGAGAAGTAAATCTTCGTTCTCTTCAAGTATTAGGATTATATGCAGCAAACTCGCTTTTTGTTGGCGATTATTTGACAACAGATGGACAAGAATTTCACTCAGATCACCAAATGATCGAAGATTTGGGCTTTGAAATTGAAGAGTGTTAGCTTTGATTTGTGAACGGAGGAAAAAAAGAGTGACTAAACAAACCCAATGGGAAACTGAAGTCATAGCTGAGCTTGAACTTTTAGAAAAAGTTTCTCAAAAGCGCGCAATTGTAACAACGAAAGAGATTAATTCGCCTTTTGTAATTAGAGATGGCCAGAAGTTGTTAAACCTTGCCTCAAATAATTATTTAGGCCTTTCAAACGATATCAGGTTAAAGAATGCAGCATTTATGGCAATTGATAAGTATGGTGTTGGTAGTGGAGCATCAAGATTAATGACTGGCAATCATCCTCTTTATGACAAAGTTGAATCACGTCTAATTCAATGGAAGAGAGCGGAAGCAGCTTTAGTGTTAAACAGTGGCTATACAGCAAATGTTGGGATTATCTCAGCATTAATGAAGCGAGATGATATCGTTTTTAGTGATAAATTAAACCATGCAAGTATAATAGATGGGATTGTTTTAAGTCGAGCGAAATTACAGCGCTATCGTCATCGTGATATTTATCATTTAGAAGCTCTATTAATGAAAGCACCTAAAGATAAACGCAAACTAATCGTGACAGATACCGTCTTTAGTATGGATGGGGATATTGCTGATCTAGAAGGAATTGTTAGATTAAAAGAAAAGTACAATGCTATGTTAATGGTTGACGAAGCGCATGCTAGTGGAGTTTATGGTAAAGGTGGTCAAGGGTATTCATATCACGTAAATCTTCAAGATAAAGTAGATATACAAATGGGAACGTTTAGTAAAGCTTTTGGGACCTATGGCGCGTATGTTGTAGCAAAGAAATGGATCATTGATTACTTAATTAATTGTATGCGAGGACTGATCTATACAACAGCCCTTCCACCATCAGTACTTGCAACCATTGAAAGAGCAATTGAAATCGTAGAAGAAGAAAATGAGAAACGTATAATACTACAACAACATGCTCAGCACTTTAGAAATATGTTAATAAATTATGGCTTTGATACATGTAAGAGTGAATCGCAGATTGTACCAATCATCATTGGTGAAAATAGTAAAACGCTATCTTTTGCTAAACGACTACAAGAAGAAGGGATTGCCGCGATTGCCGTTCGGCCACCGACAGTACCGGATAATAAAGCTAGAGTTCGTTTTGCAATTACTGCAACTCATCAAAAAAAGCAGCTTGATTGGGCGTTAGAAAAAATTATTCAAGTAGGAAAAGAGCTTGAGGTGATTTAAGTTATGAAGCCACACATTATTATGCTCTCTGGTTGGGGAATAGAAAAAGAAGTGTTTGGACCGCTCCAAATTGAACTTCAAAAATCGTTTCAAGTCACGTGTATTGATTGGAGAAAAATTGAAAGATTAACAGACTTTAAAACTCGTTTATTAAATATGGTTATGTCTATTAATCAGCCGATTGTGCTTTTAGGTTGGTCATTAGGATCGGTTGTTGCTTTTGAAGTGGCAAGCTTAATTCCAGAGCGGTTCAAAGGCTTGATATGTATAGGGGGTACGAGCAGTTTTACATCGAAAGGAGATTATTTATACGGTTGGAAGGCTCGTATTGTAAACCATATGAAAAAGCAGTTAGTCATAGATAAAGATAAAACTCTTTTTACATTTTATCATTCATTATTTTCTTGTAACGAAAAAAATAAAGGATTTGATAAAAAATTTTTGCAAATAGTTCAGGATAAGTTCCAAGGAGATCGGCTTTCATCCCTAACGTTGGGATTAACGTATTTATTTGAAACTGATGTTAGGATGCACCTTGAAAACATTAACATTCCAACTATGTTAATTCATGGTAAAAGTGATTCGATTTGTCCCTATGAAGCTTCTGTGTTTATATATGAACAAATGAAAGATAATACAAGGTTAAATGTGTTAGAGGATGCTGGTCACATTCCATTTTTTACACATGAGGATTTATGTTTGAAATGGATTTATAGTTTTCTAGAAAGTGAGATACAGTATGATTGATAAAAAACTTTTGCAGAGGCGATTCAGTAGGAATTCAAGAACATATGATAAGTATGCAAATGTTCAAAAGATCATGGCAAAGGAATTAATCAAAACAATAGACAAAGAAAAAAATGATAAAGAGATTAATATTCTTGAAATTGGTTGTGGAACAGGATATTTAACCAAACAATTATGTATGATATTTCCGAACGCGAAAATTACAGCTGTTGATTTGGCACCTGGAATGATTGAAGTAGCCAAAGAAAAATTAAAGGGAATGTCAGTTACGTTTTTATGCGGAGATATTGAAGAGATATCACTTAAGGGAAATTATGATATCATTGTTTCAAATGCAACATTCCAATGGGTAAATGATTTTGAGGAAGTTATAAAACGGTTACTACTTTTTTTGAGAGAAGATGGAATTCTAACGTTCTCAACGTTTGGGAACAGAACGTTTCAAGAACTTCATAATTCGTATAATCAAGTGAAAGAACAACTTGGGCATTGTAGTATTCGTCCTTTAGGACAGTCTTTTTTCTCGTTCGAAACTCTTTATCAGTTTTGCGAAACATCGCTCCTTTTTACATTTTTAGCTAATTTTGATATAAAAGGTAAGCAAATGATTGAATATGAATATTTTCCATCAGTACGTGATTTTCTTACCTCAATCAAAAAGATTGGTGCTAGTAATAGTAATCAAGAAAACGTTTATCTGCCTCCTACTTTTTTCAAAGAATTGATTCGTTTTTATGAAAAAAATTACCGTGAAGTAAAAGGGGTTAGAGCGACATACCATTGCATGTATATAAGCATTCATTACGTAAGAACAGAGGACCAGTAAAATAATATTTTGCATTATTACGAGCAAAAATAATTTAAAAACTATAGCAGTGAGGTTTACGTTTAGCATCGGAAATTATTCGATTCATTAAAAGATATGAGGTTGGGGTCTCACTTCACAATAGAATGGGTAAATACATATCCTCGGAAACTAATTTAATTGTAATAAAATAAAATATTTGTGTTATAATTATGTCAATAGTGTAAATTGAGATAAGGGGGGATTTCATTATGACGTTTTTAGCAACTGGTATGGCTATTTTTATGGGTTTTTTAGCATTTTTTATACGTATGAGGGCAGCGAAAAAACCAGCAACTGTAAAAAAGATTATTTTACCACCGGTATTTATGTCTACTGGATTTTTTATGTTTTTATATCCTCCCGCGCAAATTAGTTTTTCTCAAGTATTAGAAGCATTAGCAATTGGATTGTTCTTTTCAATATTTTTAGTAAGGACATCTAAATTTGAGATAAAAAATAATGATATCTATTTAAAGAAAACAAAAGCATTTTTGTTTTTACTAATCGGGCTTTTAATTGTACGTCTTATATTAAAATACGTTTTAGGTTTCTACATCGCCCCTGTTCAATTAAGTGGAATGTTCTTCATCTTAGCTTATGGTATGATCGTACCATGGCGAATTTCTATGTATATTGGTTTTAAAGCATTAGAGAGAGAACTTGAAAAATCAAAAAAGGCAAATGGATTTCAAATAAATGGCAATGAACAATGGTTAGAAAGATAACCATTGTTTTTTTTTTTTTTTGAGCAAGAAGTAAGTTGTTTTATACTTTAAGAAAGTTTAACTTGGCTAAAGGATTAAAGTGAAAGAAAAACTAAGGCTTTCGCTATAGGACTTGGCGATAAGCCAAGTTTTTCTTACAAAATGTGATTCGAATCCTGATTAAAAAGTTAAAAATACTTTATTATGAAATCAGTTGAGAAACACTCTCATTAAAATTCATTTAGGAGGAAGAATCATATATGGAAACTTTTAATAAAGTAATGTTAGCTAAGGATGTATATTGGGTGGGTAAGGTTGATGATCGTGAAGTACCATTTGCACACAACCAGCTGTAAATGAACTAATAGAAATGTACAGATTGCATGAACGAACACTTTTAGTTGTAAAAGACGGGGATACGTTAGATATTGGTGGGAAAACATTAAAATTTAAAGAAACTACTCCATATCTTCATACAGAAGAAACAATGATTACGTATAGTATAGAAGATAAAATTTTGTTTCCGTGTGATATTTTTAGTACCCACGTAGCAAACGATAAATTTTTTAATGATGAGGCTGGAACAGATATAACGGAAGACCTTATCGGTTATTACAATGCGATTATTCATCCACATAGGAGATATGTTCGTACATTAATGAATGCACTGGATGAATTAGATGTAGAGATGATTGCTCCATCCCATGGATACATTCTAAGAACAGATATCCAAAAATACATTGATTTATATGCTACGATGAGCGCTGATACGGTGAAAGGTAAGAAAGTTACCATACAACAATTAGAAGTAACACAAAGAAAGTCGCGAACATGTTAAAAGAAATGTTTTTGAGCTAACAATATTCAAGCTACTATTTTTAATGCAGATAAGTCTGAAAATGTAGAAATATTAGCTAGTATTCAAGAAGCCGATGCAGTATTAATTGGTAGTTCAACTAAATATGCAGATATGATTGGAAACTTGGAAGAGATTCTAAAAGAGGCTAAAATCGATGAATTTAGAAGGGGAAATTGCTGCCGTAGGAAGTGATACAAGGGTAACAAGTAGATTAATAAGAAAAACGTAAGCGCCTTGGCTAGGAGTGATAGGAGCTAAACATTACTAACTTAGGAACTATTGAATTCTGGTGTAACAAAAAACCTAACAAGTAACTAGTTATACTCGTTAGGTTTCTTTTTTTACACCAGAAAATATAAAATTTCTAACTTAGAAACGGTCTAGCGCAATCGCTTTTATGCTTTTAATAAACGCTTAAATAAAATGTTGTTTTCTAAATGAATATGCTCATGTGTCATTGTTTCTAATTCTTCAAGTTTCAAATACGTTAATCGATACGTATTGCAAGCCCCAACAGGTAATTGATAATCATTTGTTACTTCTCGTAATTTTTTCAGCAGATCTCCTGCAGCCTCATGTTCAGCCTCTAATTTCGCAATTTCCTCTTTTGCTTTTGTTAGTTCATTTTGAGATGCTGATTCTTCATAAGCAATAATGTGAGGGAAAACGTCACGCTCTTCATCAATTAAATGTTGGGCCATTTCTGCTTTTAATGCAGAAAATGCTTGATAAACTTCCCGTAAATGTGGATGGTCATTACCGTGAACACGATAAACTTTGGTTACAAACGCATTTAATTCTGTTAGAACTTCTTCTGTATAAACGTGATATTTATTTACTATATGGTCGACTAATTGTGCTAACGGAGCGGCTGCCCAATTTACATCATCACTTCGGTTACTAGTTTCATACAGCTCATTTAGTGTATTTAAAATTTCTGCTTCATTTAGGTCTTGCTCTTGAAGTACTTCTCCTATTGGGCGATCACCACCACAACAAAAATCGATTTTATATTGTTTGAAAACTTTGCTTGCAGCAGGTAGTTTAGTAACGATGTCACCAGTTTTGGTAGAACGAGTAAAGATTGTTGTCATTTATTATCCAACTCCTTTTTTTATTATATTTTAAGTATAGTACTATAAAAAATATTCAAATAGGACTTAAATCACAATGACAAAAATTTTTTCATGCTATAATTTGGTTACTAATTATTATGATAGGTGATTATTTATGAAGAGACAAATATGTACCCATGATATAAATGATCCATTTCCAAAAAAGGTACCGATTTTTGGGTCGTTATCTGATGATGAAATTATGAAAATTACAAAAATGACAAAACATCGATCTTTCCAGAAAGGACAAATATTGATCGATGAAGGCGATAAATCAGAGACGTTATTTATTATCAATAAAGGGCTAGTAAAAGTATCTAAATTTACTCTTCTTGGGAAGGAGCAAATTCTTTATATTATGACTAGCGGTGATTTTTTTGGTGAACTTCACTTATTTAATCATGATGAAGGTAATAATTTCTGTGCATATGCCATTGAGGATACCGAGATATGTATGCTAATGAAAAAAGATATTGATAACATTATCGAAGCAAACCCTCAAATAGCTCTAAAGTTATTAAAAGCAGTGACAAAACGACTGACACATACAGAAAATTTAGCGCAAAATTTAGCAACAAAGGACCCTGAGATTAGAATTGCTCACATGATTTTAGAGTTCGAAGAAAAATTTGGAATAAAAAAGCAAGAGGGTCTTTTTATTCAGTTACCAATTACTCGTGAGGAAATTTCAAGTTATGTAGGTGTAACAAGAGAAACAATCAGTCGTAAATTGCAAAATTTGAGAGATTGGGATTAATATCCCTAATTGGAAATAAACAATTGCTAGTGAAAAATAAAAAAGGCTTACTAGCATTACTAAGTGGCTGAGAAGTGGAATAATTAATAAACGGAAGTAGAAACTAAAAGCAGTATTTTAACCTAACAATCATTGGCGGATACGAAACCCCCACTGATTCAGCTTTATGTTTATGTAGAAACGTTAACGAAAGAAATCATAGAGTACCTATGATTTCTTTCGTTATTTAAAAAGTTGAAATATAAAAAATGACAAAGAATAAAAGGTGATACGATGACAAAAGGAAAAGAAACATTAGGAATGGCTTGGAATTTTGACAATAGTTATGCTCGTCTACCAGAAATATTTTTTTCCAAACTAAACCCAACACCAGTAACTTCACCAGAGTTAATCATTCTCAACGAACGATTGGCAACATCCTTGGGGTTGGACGTCGAAGCTTTACAAAGTAATGATGGGTTAGAGGTGTTTGCAGGAAATAAAATTCCTCAAGGTGCATTGCCTCTTGCTCAGGCTTATGCAGGGCATCAATTCGGATATTTTAACATGTTAGGAGACGGGCGCGCTATACTTCTTGGCGAACAAATTAATCCACAAGGAGAGCGTTTTGATATCCAACTTAAAGGATCGGGTCGAACACCTTACTCCAGAGGTGGTGATGGTAGAGCTGCGCTTGGACCGATGCTACGTGAATACATTATTTGTGAAGCTATGTACGCACTGAATATTCCTACTACTCGTAGTTTAGCGGTTGTAACAACCGGTGAGATAGTATTGCGCGAAACCGAACTTCCTGGTGCAATATTGACTCGTGTCGCTATTAGTCATCTACGTGTTGGTACGTTTCAATATATTTCAAACTGGGGAACTAAAGAAGAGCTTCAAGCTCTAGCAGATTATACAATACAAAGACACTACCCAGACGTTGGAGATGCCCCGAATCGCTATCTTTTCTTGTTAGAAGAAATTGGTAAGCGTCAAGCAGAACTTATCGCCAAATGGCAGTTGGTTGGTTTTATCCATGGGGTGATGAATACTGACAATATGGCCCTAAGTGGAGAAACAATTGATTACGGTCCGTGTGCGTTTATGGATACATATGATCCAGCGACAGTCTTCAGTTCTATAGATCGTCAAGGACGGTATGCCTATGGCAATCAGCCTCATATTGCTGGATGGAATCTTGCAAGATTTGCCGAAACTTTATTACCGTTGCTTAATGAAAATGAGGAAGAAGCTGTCAAACTTGCACAAGGTGTCCTTTCTGATTTTACAAAGTTGTATCGTTCTAAGTGGCTTTCGGGAATGCGAGCAAAACTGGGGATATTTAATGAAGAGATAAAGGATGAAGCTCTAATTGAAGGTCTACTTAGTATAATGCAAAAGCATCGTGTGGATTATACTAATACGTTCCTTGCTATAACTTTTGAAAAGTATGATCAAAGCGAATTTTTTAGGACAAAAGATTTCTCTGATTGGTATAAATTATGGCAATCAAGACTTGGTAGACAAACCGAATCTAAAGCAGACTCGTATCAATTGATGAAAAATTCTAACCCTGCGGTAATCCCACGTAATCATAGGGTAGAAGAAGCACTGGACGCAGCAGTGAAACATAACGATTACAGTGTGATGGAGAGTCTTGTTGAGGCCCTTTCAAATCCTTTTGCACACTCGGAAAAACAGGCTGAATACTGTAAACTCCCACCGGATTTAGCCCGTCCGTATCGAACCTTTTGTGGTACTTAGTTTTTGATATAATCAGAATTTATTAATTTCTAACTTGGAAACTGTCTAGCTCCAGGCGCCATCGGCTCGATCACTTCAGTCAAGTTTCTGACTTCACTGACTTCCTGGATTGCTTCTTTGATGATGCTTCATACTACTTTGCTCCTGCGATTACTCGTCGCACAAAACACTGCTTCAAGGAAGCTTACTTCGAAGCATTGCTGTCAGACGCAGAAGCACATAAATTGCGGTCAAGGAGCAGACCGCTACTGCCGACCTTCCAGTGTTTGTCGCCGATAGACGGGCGCCTTGCGCTTTTCTGGTTTAATCAGAATTTATAAATTTCTAACTTGGAAACTGTCTAGCTTCAGCGCCTACGAGCTCGGTCACTTCAGTCAAGCTACTGACTTCAATAACTACATGAATAACGTCTCTGAATAGCTTCATGCAGCTTTGCTTCGAGGAAGCTTACTACGATAGCAATACTAGAAGACGCAGAAGCACGTAGGAAGCCAAAGAGCGGCTTCTGTCAAAGGCCTTCCAGTGCCTTTCGCTCGTGACCAAGGCGCTTGCGCTTTTCTTGATATGTTTAACTTTAAATTTAAATTTGTAAACATACTGCTAGCTCATATTGAGTTAGCAGTATGAAATAATTTGTATGGAGTTAGATATTATAAATAACGATCTAATTAGCTTAATATTTTGAATTTGATGTATGTTAATTTTTTTGAAAATTCATTTTTAATGAATACAAATACATACTGCTGAAGTTATTTTACTAGAGGTGTTGAGGACATGGTTAAGTCATTAAAAAAAGTGCTGTTATTAAGTATTATTATTTTATTTTTCCTACCATCTAAATTATCCGCCTTTGCATATCCGGATTTATCCCCTTACGATATTATTATTGACGTTGGTCATGGTGGTATTGATGGTGGAACATCTGCAAATGGCATATTAGAAAAAGATCTTAATTTAGATTTTGGGATAAAATTGTATAATGAATTAAAGAATAAATCTTATCACGTGGGAATCACTAGAATTCACGACTACACGTTAAGTGATGACAGTAGATTACCTGGATTAAGTAGGCATTTAAAGGATTTAAAACAGAGGAAATTAATTGCAGATGCACTTAAACCTAAAATTTTTATTAGTCTACATGTGAATTGGTCAAAAAATAAATACCTTAGAGGGCCCGTCATTATTTATCAAGTAAGTGGAGAAAGTTATCATTTGGCAAACATTATTCAAGATTATCTAAATAATTATTATGGAATTAAAAAATATCCACGAAAGGGGAAACCGTATTTTCTTATGAAAAATATGGATATGCCATCAATTATTGTAGAATTAGGATATCTTAGTAACAATGAAGATTTTCAAATGTTGACTAGTGATGATTCACAGAATGAAATTGTTGCTGCAATGGTTCGAGCAATAGAGGAATACTTTTTACTGTATCCTTATGATAATGAACTCGGACAGTAGGGCCAAAACTTTATTGACTTTATAAAAGTTAGTATGTAAACAAGGGTCAGACATTTATCATATTAAGTGGGATAATAAAAAAGCAAACTAGAAACCTGAGTGCCAAAATTCAATAGCGCTAAGGTTTTTTATATGCCACAATTTATTCCGTTTTTAAGGGGCAGTAAGATCCCGACCTCAAAACTTAAGATAATTGAAAGTTTAGGTGGGGGATAAACGGCCCCTAAATGTCCGATATAGGAAAACTTTTATTAGTGGGGAATGGAGGAAAAACGCTATTGATTGAATTTCAGCTTTTTTTACATAATCAGAATTTATACATTTCTAACTTGAAAACTGTCTAGCGCAAGCAGCCTACGAGCTCGGTCACTTTAGTCAAGTTACTGACTTCAATGTCTTCTTGGATTACTTCTTGAATATGCTCCATGCTACTTTGCTCCTGCGATTACTCGTCGCACAAAACACTGCTTCGAGGAAGCATACTTCAAAGCTATGCTAGAAGACGCTAAAAGCACATAAGAAGCCAAAGAGCGGCTTCTGTCAAAGGCCGCCCCAGTGAAGCTACTACTTGAATTACTACGAAGCGGCTTTGCTCTCGAGCAAACGGAGTGGCACAGGAGCAGCTGCTCGTGACCAAGGCGCTTGCGCTTTTCTTGTTTGAAACAATCATCCTAATGCAACATCAAGAATCATCATTACTGCAAAACCGACCATTAAACTCATTGAAGCCAAATCTGAATTTCCATTTTCATGTGACCCAGGTATTACTTCTTCAGCCACGACAAAAATCATAGCACCTGCAGCAAAGCTCAATGCATAAGGCAGTAGTGGTTCAATAAATACTACAGCTAAGGCACCAATCACAGCTGAAATTGGCTCGACAGCTCCTGAAAACTGTCCGTAAAAAAAACTTTTCCGACGTGACATTCCATCCCGACGGAGAGGCATAGATACTGCTACCCCCTCTGGGAAGTTTTGGATTCCGATTCCGATCGCTAATGCAATTGCACCCATAATTGAGGCTGACGGATACCCTGCAGCAACCGCTCCGAAGGCAACACCTATTGCTAATCCTTCCGGAATGTTATGCAAAGTGATCGCCAGAAAAAGTAAGGTACTTCGTTTCCGTTTATTCGGATTAATCCCCTCGGCACTTCCAATCGGTAGGTTAGGGTGAAGGTGTGGCAGAATTTTATCCACCATTAATAAAAATACCCCACCTAATAAAAAACCGACAGCTGCTGGAACCCAAGAGGGTAGAGCATTTCCTTCCCCCATTTCGATTGCAGGGGCAAGAAGTGACCAATAACTTGCCGCAATCATTACTCCGCCAGCAAATCCTAACATACAGTCTAAAAATTTTTGATTTACCCCTTTACTTGTAAATACTAATGCCGCACCAAGTGCAGTCATTCCCCAAGTGAATAATGTCCCAATAAGTGCTTGAACCACGGGATCGAGGCTTATAAACATCTCTAACATTTTATCCCTCCTCAAAACTTTTTTTGAGTTTTCAAATAATGTTGTATAGCGATAAAAATGTTGTGTCACTCTAGATATATTTATAAACTCTATAAAAGTGCTAATACCCAAAAAATTTAAAACAGAAAAACTTTAATAATATAAAATCTTTGATTTGGTGGGTAGTATCATTGTTAGAATTCAGTTTGGAAAAGATTGGTATTGAGGCAAATGGGGTGTTTGTGACCTGAAATAAGAAGTTAAGGTTTTAAAATTCTGTATTTTTCCAGTTGTTCATAAGAGACTGATATTCGTATGTAATTTTAAACATTAGAAAGCTGTTTAAGTGAAGGTAGATTTTCACTTAATTAACTAATCTTTATGTTGTAAATACATAAGTAGATTATTTGTGAATATCATTTTATAAGAAGATATTTAATGAGCTACAAAATGATTTATCTAAGAAATTCTTATTTTTGTTTTTAAAAACAAGGATGTGTTCTACGATGAGAATTATCGAAATGATAGATTATTTAGATGGAGTAGAGGAGCATATTAAATACAAATTTGGTGTTTCAAAGCTTCATATGATAGATGCTTTTAATGGTATTCATGCTACAATACACTGGTTGGATAATTCAATTTATAAAAAAGTAGTCGAAGATATTGTATTTAATATAACAGATGAACCAATCAATTTCCCTGGTGAATTGGGAGTTTATGATGATGATCGATTTCAAGCAGTCATCTACTTAAACATTATGGCAATTGCTGAAGACTATAAAAATAAGGAATATGTTCTTGAAATGAATGAAAGTGATGTTACTTGTTTTGAATATGCCGCATTTGTTTGCCTCCATGAAGTTGGACATCTTTTCCATGGTCTAGTTGGAGGCAACGGTACTGAAAAACGTGATCGCTTATTTGATTATTTCGACAAGGGAGAATACTATTACAAACGCTTTGTGTCAGAAATGAAACAAGGAAACACCTATAAAGAAAAGAAAAAGTATCGGAATATTCCACATGAAAAAGCTGCAGACAATTTTGCTAAGCAATGCTTAGGTTTAATGATGAAGAAATTATGACATGTTAAATATTTTAAAAAAAATATTAATAAGAACAATTAAAATGAGACAATTTCACATCACTTTTTAAAAAAATAATAGCTATTAAACTAGTTTGTCAAATAGAAAAGATAATTTTTTGTCTTCTTTGGTAGGACTGTAAGGAAGCGAACCCACCAAAGATAGCAAATTCCATGAACTTTAAGGTCAAAATTGAAAAGTATTTTAGGAATTTGAAGCTTTAATTCTTATCAAAGCTTCAGCGATAAGATAAAGATCAATGTCACCCTAGTTTAGTTTAAGTCATCTGTTGTTTTTGTTTTTTGTGAGTAGAGCATGAGTGAAAACGTGAACTGAATACCACTATGATTAACACTTGTTTTTTTTCAGTCCAATAATCATAGTGGAACTTTTTTCATTATTTTTAAAATAATGCTTGAATTTTAGGTGAGAGGTTGTTATTCTTAATAACAATAAAGTTGTTAAATAAAAAATAAATAGCGATAAACTTCTTATCCAGAGTGGTAGAGGGACAGGCCCTATGAAACCCGGCAACCATCAAGTCAAATTTTGACTTGAACGGTGCTAATTCCTGCAAAGGTATTAACCTTTGAAAGATGAGAGGAGTGTTTGTAATCATACTAACCTCTCTTTAATTCAAAGAGAGGTTTTTTGATCGGATAGAAGGCTTATCGCTCAAAGGAGCGAAAATAATGGAAAGAGCAGTGTTTGGTGCAAGCGAATTTTTTAGTTATGAAGCATTTATTACAGTTGTTCGTGGTATTGAATATGTTCAAATAGGACATATAAAAGAGGCAAACGTAGATATAGTAGATATTTGGTTTGATCCCTGGAAAGTATCTTATAAGGAATTATTAGAATTGTTTTTTGACTTACATGATCCAACAACTAGAGTAGGTCAGCAATTACAAAATCAATCATTCATCTTTTTTTCTAATATTAATCAATTAGCAGAAGCTAAACAAAAGAAAAATGAACTAAAACATATAGTTAAGGATGAAGTTATTACAGAAATTACTCCTGTATGGGAACAAATTAATACTTGGAGGAGATTAAACTAATATTTTACTGAAACCTAACATTAGGACCGTGATATGTAAACAAGTAAATGTTTATCTTCCAAACATGCGCTATTCTAAAAAGAAGTCCGCATGTCTGTTCTTCTAGTAGAGAATTGTAATGTAAATAGTGAATATCCAGAAAATAACTAGAATGAGGGCAGATACCCAATCGTGATAGGCGATTGACGCATATCCATTATTGTATTAATAGTAGCAACGGGAAAGGAATTTCCGATATTTTCCAACTAAATACAGATTGAACTTGGCGTATTTTTAACTTTATTACCATGTATATAATAAAAGTAGTAGGATACTAAAGATACGCAAGAATTGAGGAAGAGAAAAGTGATAAGGTGGATATTCAATGAGTTGTTATCCTTATGTTAAAATAATAGAAAACTTCAAATGGTGGGGAATAAATCGAATAGAGATGATTTGCTCCCCACTGTATAATAATAGCATTTTATAATTCTCATAGTGATAAATCAAAAAAGTGCAGGAGTGGAATTTAGGAATGAATAAAAAAGACATCGCACATATTCGTAGACAATTTAAAGCAGATAATAACTTACTGAAAATCAGTGATATGTTTACTGTTTATGTAATGAAAGAATCCAGTGAAATCTACCATCATCAAAGTCAGCCCTTTGAAATGCTAGATCAGGATCAACAAGAGTTATTCTTTAATAATTTCAAAAAAATACTAGGTGGCCAATTAGACGAGAAATTATTTGAACTAAAGTTTCAACGGAATGCAGTTGACAGTAGCCAGCTTATATTGCATCAAGGATTATTGAGCGACGATGTGGAAAACTGGAAAGAGCAAATGCTTCAGATCGTAGACAAAATGCTTAAAAGTCGGCAATATGATATGGATATCGTCATTACCTTTATTCGAGGGGAATATTTTAAGCCTGCGAAACGGAGAAATGATGAGACAGAGGAAAGTGATCGAGATTCCGTTTATACCCATCCGTTTATTTTATGTACTATTAATAGTACACAAGAGCCAAAGAAAGAATTGCTTTTTGACTATTTGATCAAAGAATTTAAGTATAATATTGTCGTTGATCCGATCATCAACCTCAACTCTCCAATCGGCGGTTTTCTCTTTCCGTGTTTTACCGATAATGCGACTGATGTGAACCGCATTTTATATTCGGCAGGGAAAGTAAATGAGCCTGATCATCATTTCATTGAAGAAGTCTTAAATGGCGAAGAGACGCTGACGGCAAAGGATGACAAAGTTGTTTTTGAAGAAATCGTGAAAGATGTGACAAGAGATCAGCTTAATACAGCGACCCTTTCCAATGTATATGAAGAAATTAACCGTGTTATTGAAGAGAATGAGGAAGAAGAAGCGCCTAAATTAGATTACAAAGATGTGCAACGTATATTAAAGCATAGCGGCATAACAGATATTCAGACGGAACAAGTGGAAGCCGCTTTTCAGAAAGTAATCGATGACAACAACTATGAAATAAAGGCTAGTAACATCGTGCCAAAGTATACTTCCAAATCAATAAAAATCGAAACGAAGGTTGCGAACGTTTCGATTAGTCCACAGGATTTAAGGTTTGTCCGACAGATCAACTTTGAGGGTAAACGGTATTTGATGATCGAAGTAGAAGAGGATACCGTGATTGATGGGTTCACGATGATTCCGGAAGCTTTTGGTGAAAAAAGAAATTAATATTAAGTAAATTCGATTTAGAGTGTCTGTCCTTCCCAAGTCAGTTAAGTATTAACTGAATAAGGGGATAGGCACTTTTTTACTATGTAAACATCCTATAGCATCTTTGTATCTGAATATAAGAAATTGATGAGTAACTCGTACTTTCATCGACTATTTAATTTCAATATTATTAGCCTTATACATTTTCACGATAGGCCTCAGCTGAATAGGTAAGTAAAGAAGTAATATCTAAAGGTTACTATAATATTAAAGGAGTTAGACTAACGGTAAACGACGTTATCTTTTTCAAACAAAAAAAATTCCTGTACGAGTGTATACCGCACAGGAATTTTTTAAGCAAGCGTGATTAAGTTAGTTTTTAGTTGAAATAACTTGCACCTACAATGACTAATAAGATAAACAATACTACAATTAAGGTGAAATAATTAATCTGATGAGTAGGTCTGGTATAGCCATAACCATAACCATAAACAGGAGCGGTATAGGTAGGCATAGGAGGAATATTTGGAGGAATATTTGCTCCGAGAGTCGGTGGTGCGTTTACGTTAGAATACATTTTCACACCTCCCTTCGTTGTGTAAGTATGTTTATACCTATATATTACTCCAAGAGATGAAATTGGAGCCCGTCTATACAAAAAATGGGTAAGTGTAATGGATTATACGAGAATCTAATAAGTAATATAATAGGCACATGCCAATGGTAAAATATTTTCATCATTATTTATCTTTCTTATTAATTCCATTAGAGAGATAATATAGATAATGTACATATGATATGGAACATTTATTATGGTGTACAATAGGATATTGCATTTTGTATGCTCTACGACTAGTTTGCTGACTTACCAAGCTGCCTAAATAGTTAAAAGAAGGCCTTGTTACTAAATTTGTCAAATACGCTGTTTGCTGACTGCCCGGTTTTCTATATTCATTGAGAATTTGAATGATTTGTTCCATAGTCCTTATGGAAAATCCATGTCCAAAAAAATTACCATCGTTGAGAAGAACGGCATTAAGGCCTCTAAACCACGGTGTATCGGGATGAAAGTCAGGATTATTAATATACACAACATCACCGGGTAAAAAATGATTTGAATAAAAGGTGATTATTCCAAGGTCAGGATCAGTATGCCAGCTATAAAGATAAAGATTTTGAAACAGAGAATTAAATAAATAGCTGCCAATACTATACAAAGTGGCGTGGTAATAGATGATGACAGCAGCAGTTGCACATTCAAATGCATAGAGTGAACTGTTTCGATAAATGTCCAAAATCGCATCAGCAGGTTGCACATCAGGTCTTAACAAAAAACCGCCTTCCATTGTTAGTTGCCAATAATTTGGATTACAGCGGGCATATTCAAATGTTGTAAACTGAGCTTGACTTTGGTTCATTTCGTTTGCACTTTTGGTTATGTTTTTTCGTACTTTGATTTCAAACCAAAATTCATCCTCCGAATAAAAAGAATATAAGATGGGTGCATTCAGCATATGTTGAATGATGGCTCTTTCAATACTTTCCAGCTTCCAATTTTCGTTAGGTTGAAACGGGACCCCCGATATTTGTATCATACAATCCTCCATTCCAAGCTTATTTTTCATCTGTATTAATATTTATCGTATTCACACTTCGCTTTAAAAATGTTTTTCAAATATTTAATACTTATGAGCGAGTATATTCATTCAGCAACTTTCTCCTAAATTCAAAAAAGTTGAAACAAACGTTAAACAGGAAGGTTACGAAGGGGTTTGAAACGATTACAACGGGTGCCGCTGAATGTATGGGATACCCATTGATTTTAACTGGCATTATTTGGATTGGAAACCTTGATAACAATTTGAACTTTATTTGATCGTTACTCGCTGATATTTTACAAAAATTTCAAAGTGAATGACCGTCGCTAATATAAATGACTATCAGTATTCAAATTCAGAGACGAACTGGACAAACTTTATTCAATACATAATACTTTTATGAATACACTCTATAATGGGGGAGGTTATTATTGATCCATGCAAACATTCTTTGATTTGCTAATAAATGAATCGATAATGGAAAATGATGATCTAATCCATCGTAGCGATGAAATGATACATCTTTTTTATGTTGCAGTAATCTTTCAAATAATTCTTCCCCGTGATGAAAGGGGACTTGTTGATCATTTGTCCCATGTATAATGAGTGTAGGACAATGGATTTGCTTAGTCATCATAATTGGAGAACGACTATGATAAGGATCAAGGTCTTTTTGTGGAGATGTTCCAATTACTCGTTTTAACATTCGCCTTAACTCAACCCTCTCTTTATAAATGTTAGCTAAACTTGCTACACCACTCCAAAGTATTAACTTGTGTGTATTTGGTAGTGCAATAGCCGTTTGTGTTGCATTTATTGCACCTCGAGAAAACCCCATAATCGAAATTCGCTTGTTATCAATAAATGGGAGAGAGTAAAGAAGATGAAAGGCTTCAATCGTATCGAAACGATCTGAGCCACCAAATTCATCCCGTCCTTGTGAACCTTCATTCCCACGGTAAGTAGGAGCAAAAACAATATAACCATATGAGGCAAATTGTTCTAGCCATTCCATTTTCACTTTTCCGTGGTTCCCAATGCCACCTCGGCAATACAAAAGGGCAGGTATTTGTATTGTTTCTATATGATCTACTTGTTTTTGGAAGGAAAAAGAGAGCTGTTTGGGCATAGGTAGTTGTTTGGGGGAATCATATCGTTTATTTAAATGTTTGTAAATAATTTCAGCTGAACAATTTACCCAATTTGGTATTGCTAAATAACCGTTTATTATGTAATTATCTACTAAATAGCTAAGTTGAAAAATCATCGTTATCGCCCTTAATTTGTATTTAATCAGTTATACATATGACAAATTCTATATTAGTTTCATTCAGGAAAAAAACAAAGATGTAGCTGTTTGATCTGTTCTCCTCTAGTTATGATAGTATAACAAAAAAGCAGAGTTACATAATAGACGTTTTTACGATTTTGGAAATACATTGCGACAATCCTACTTCAGAAGAGCGTTCACTTGAAAATTGTAAGTGAACGTCTAGATCATAGTAAGTTTAATTATGAACAGAAAAAAAGTGAGTTAGTTTACTTAATAGTACTTACTATTGGACCAGTAGTATATCCCATTGTTAAAGTTCAAGAAATTTGTAAGGAAGTATTAATAATTGGAGAGGCTAAAAAGATGTAGAAAGTAAGTAATTTCAAATTTGTCAATGTCATTAAATATTAAAAGATAGGAGTTATTAATAATGAAAAATAATCTAACTAAGTTTCCAGAAGGATTTTTATGGGGAGGAGCTACAGCTACTAACTAATTTGAAGGAGCATATAATGAAGATGGTAAAGGGCTATCGATACAAGATGCATTACCAAAGGGGATAAAAGGCGATATAACAGATGAGCCAACAGAAGATAATATGAAGCTTATGAAGCTTATTGGTATTGATTTTGACCATAGGTATAAAGAAGATATCAAGTTATTTGCTGAGATGGGATTTAATTTCCAAATGCGTGGTCTAACTCCACCGTCTTTAAACGGTATACGCTTTTAACCTTACACTTCGATGTCCATACTTAAGTTGTGAGGTGAAAAGTATGGACGGCTATAAAAAGAATAGTCATGCAGTTTATGATATCAAATATCATGTAATCTGGGTAATAAAATACAGATATAAAGTATTATATGGTCCGATTGCCATAAGAACACGAGAGCTAATCAGGCAAGGATGCGAAGCGAGAGGCATCACCATTTTACAAGGAAGTGTTGGAAAAGATCACATCCACTTATTGTTATCATGTCCACCAAGTCTTGCCCCAAGTAAAATTATGCAGTACCTAAAAGGAAGATCCTCTAGGCTACTCCAGGATCAATTTCCTGAACTGAAAAAGAAATATTGGGGACAACATTTATGGGCAAGAGGTTATTTTTGTGNAACACGAGAGCTAATCAGGCAAGGATGCGAAGCGAGAGGCATCACCATTTTACAAGGAAGTGTTGGAAAAGATCACATCCACTTATTGTTATCATGTCCACCAAGTCTTGCCCCAAGTAAAATTATGCAGTACCTAAAAGGAAGATCCTCTAGGCTACTCCAGGATCAATTTCCTGAACTGAAAAAGAAATATTGGGGACAACATTTATGGGCAAGAGGTTATTTTTGTGTCACAGTAGGAAATGTGGATGAAGAAACAATTAGAAATTATATTGCAAACCAGTTTAATGAAGAAAAGAACGACATATTTAGGATTGAAGAATGAGTTTAGTCAAATTTTAGTTTGCTTAAGCATGTTGGACTTTGAGAGGACTTCAGTCTTAAGAAACGACTTTAGTCGTCGACATTTTATGTCCAAATCCACCTGCTTTAGCGGGTGGTCGTTTAAGGCCATGAGAATGCTATTATCTTGGAACTCCCCATTCTGTAACCGTAGGGCAGAGCCGACTGCTGTTACACGATATACGATGCAGGGACGAGATGTTGATGCATTTCGGGGTTACCTTTTAAATCCTCTGTTTCCTCAATATAGAATAGCTGTGTAGTCATTGAACAAATCATTTTCTCTAAATATAGACTATAGTTGAGTAATTCTAAAATATAAGAGCAATTATAATTATTTTGGGTTTGATTCGAGCGGTAATAATACATACTTTTAGACTCCCCTTTTATTAATGCCAATTAAAGTTTTCTAGGAAAAAGATGCAATTTGGTGTGATATGGTCAAAAAGTCCAAAGAATAATATGAGTCGTATCGAGAACATTTCTATCCTTTTAGCGTTGTACCCATGGCTATTATGTGACAATTCCTCTGAAGAACTGCCTGTCGCTTATATTTTGTTAAGTGGAGAGTTTTTCGCTCGGCCGCATTAGGAAATATCGGATGAGCTAATTAACGTTATAATCAGAATGGATCTGGACCTTTTTGGTAGTTCTTAATGAGGGTGAATACACATATACCTTGTATAAAAAGAGAATAGGTTGTATAACGAGGTGTGAATTACTGTGGGAAGAGTAAAATGGAATGTCTCTTAAACAAAGATCATTGACTCAATCTTAGGTATGAAATAAAAAAATGACTAGCAATCTGAAGTCAATGAGTACATCCCTCAGGGCAAAATTGGTTTAATAAAATTAATTGTAAAGTTGGTAAGCGAGTATGAAGAAAAAAATACTGATAGTGTTTGGAACTAGACCCGAAGCCATTAAGATGTGTCCTTTAGTACACGAACTAAAAAGTAGAGATAGAATAGAGACGGTCATTTGTGTTACAGGACAACATAGGGAAATGTTGGATCAAGTTTTGAATGCATTCCAAGTTGTTCCTGACTTTGACTTTTCAATTATGAAAACGAAGCAAACTTTATTTGACGTCACCCTTAATATTTTAGAGAAGTTGCAACGAATTCTCGAAGAGGTTAAACCTGATGTCGTTTTGGTTCATGGGGATACTACAACAACATTTGTAACAGGATTAGCTTGTTTTTATTCGAAAATTCCTATTGGTCATGTAGAAGCAGGGCTAAGAACATATGATATTTATTCACCATTTCCAGAAGAGTTTAACAGGCAAGCCATTGGGATTATAGCAAAATACCATTTTACACCGACAGAACAAACCAAAGCTAACTTAATTAAGGAAGGTAAGAACCCTAATAGCATTTATGTTACTGGTAATACCGCAATCGATGCATTAAAAATGACCGTAAAAGATCCTTATTACCACGAACAACTAGATTGGGCTGCTGATAGTAAACTAGTTCTATTAACCGCCCATCGAAGAGAAAATCTCGGTGAACCAATAAGAAACATTTTCAGAGCATTAAAGAGAATTGTAGATGAGTATCCAGATATAAAAGTCGTGTATCCTATTCATTTAAATCCAGAAATACGAAGTAATGCTCAAGGAATTTTAGGAAATTGTAATAGGGTTAGAATAATTGAACCTTTAGGGGTTTTGGATTTTCATAACTTTCTTTCAAGATCCTACTTAATATTAACAGATAGTGGTGGAATCCAAGAAGAAGCCCCAAGTCTGGGCAAACCAGTATTAGTGATGCGTAATACAACTGAGAGACCTGAAGGAGTAGCTGCTGGTACTTTAAAATTGGTAGGAATAAAAGAAGATGGGATTTACGAAGCCATAAGAAAGCTTCTGTGTGATAAAGGAGAATATGAAAAAATGAGTCAGGCTAGAAATCCGTATGGTGACGGATTTGCAAGTAAAAAAATTGCGGATATATTAGAAGAAAATTAGTTGCTTTTTCTTAATATTTGTTTCAAAAACCTTAAGAATAAATAGATTTCTATTTATTTTTAAGGTTTTTTTCGTTATATCAAAATCAAACATTAACAATAACGAACAATGGTCCTTTTAATTATCATAGGTTAATAAAAGAATTGTAAAATTCAAAATACAAAAATCCTTTACAAAAGGAATATTTCGGTAAATTCAGCCGAAGCTAAAAGAATACACTCAAGAACTTGAAAAAATTATTGGAGGAGTAAGTAAAATGAAAAAGATCTATATAATCATTCCTTTGCTTCTTTTTCTCATAATATCTAATAGTCATTTAATAAAAAGTGCTCAAAACCCAGCGAATAGAGAGGCTACTATTGACTATTATGATGTTGTGGTCATTGGCGGGGAACCTGAGGGCGTTGCCGCTGCAGTCTCTGCTGCGAGAAACGGGGCAAAAACACTTTTAATTGAAAAGAGAGAAGCTTTAGGCGGGTTAATGACATTTGGTATGCTTAACTTTATTGATATGGTATATGGTATAAACCAAAAGCCTGCAATCGGGGGGATATTTAAAGAGTGGCATAAGCTTGTTGGTGAGGATGATGCATTTTCTATTGAACATGGGAAAGATGCATTTCACAACCTCATCCAAAAGGAGGAAAATTTAACACTTTTCCTTAATAGCGATGTCGTTTCTCCAATTCTCTCAAATGATCAAACAACCGTTACTGGGCTGGTTGTAAAAAATCGTGAAACCTATGAAATATACGCAAAACGCTTTATTGATGCGACTCAAGATGCCGACTTCGCCGTCATGGCTGGTGTACCGTTTTTTCTAGGTGGAGAAGATATACATCTTGATGATCGTAAAATGGCTGCTACTTTGATGATTCATTTAACAGGCGTTGATTGGGAGGGGGTGAAGAGAGCGGTTCAAAGTCAAAGGTTTGGGAAAGCATGGATCACTGATTCGGTTTCGTGGGGATTTAACGACCTCCATTATGAGTATAAGCCAGTGGAAGATAATACACGTTTACGAGGATTAAATTTAGTACGGGTACATCATGGAAATGGTGATGAAGAATTTTACATAAATGCGTTACAAATTTTTGGTGTTGATGGCCTTGATCCTCATTCAATAGAAGTAGGATTAGAAAAAGGGAAGCGTGAAACCAAACACGTCCTAACGTTTTTACAAAAAGAGTTTCCTGGTTTTGAAAATGCTGAGATTGCAACTTACCCTGAGGAATTATATATTCGTGAAACTCGCCATATTCAGTCTGAATATATGCTTCCTATGTCTGATATATGGACGAATGCGGATCATTGGGATAGTATTGCCTACGGAGGTTACCCAGTGGATATTCAAGCAACCTCTCCAAATGACTATGGGTATGTCATTTGTTCACCGATCCAATATGCTATTCCGTTTCGATCTATCGTCCCATTAAAAATTGACAACTTAATTATAGTTAGTCGCTCTGCAGGTTACTCTTCCATTGCCGCGGGTAGTGCAAGAATTATCCCTACAGGCATGGCTGTTGGTGAGGCAGGGGGAGTTGCCGCACAATTATCGATAGAAAACAAAGTAAACTATAGAGAATTGAGTAAAGATGCGTCCTTAATCGTTACACTTCGCCAACGACTAAAGGATCAAGGGGCTAAAGTTGAGCCTTTCAAACTTTCTTATCCATATGAAGGGGAGTGGTACGACGAATCGATTCAATATTTAATGAACCTCGGTTTAATCGTAGGAGGTTATCATAATGATTTACAAGTGGAAAAAGAGTTAAACCGTCTTCACTTTACCAATTTGTTAATTAACGGAATACAAAGAAACGGACTTCGTAGTGAAGAACTTACAGCTAAATTACTTTCACCATTTGATAATGATACGTTTAATAAAGGTTACTTCACAAGAGATGAAATAGCAGCATATATTATTGAAGTCTTTAGTGACGCTTCAGTTTCAGAACGAACTTGGGGACAAGCGCTAGAATTTCATTTAATTAATGAAATGGTATTTAATAAAATTAATGAAGATCGAGTTTTAACTCGTAAAGAAGGTTATTATATAGCTGCTCACCTGTTAAAACAATTAAGCCAAAATCGTTGAACAAAAAATAAGGATTGGTTAGACAATTAATGTTTAAACCAATCCTTATTTTGTTTAGAGAAATACTGAGACTTTCCAATCCTCTTAAATCGACTGATAAAATTGAGCATTGGCCGATAATTACCATTGATTAACCCAACGATTTCAACCGTTAATTCAATTGTAATAATAATAATTAGGGTAATGATGAAACCACCCATAAAAGTTGATTTTGTAAGCAGCATCGCACAAACCGCAAAAAAAGCACTAAGTCCATAAATAAGTAAAACTGTTCCTTTGTGGGTAAATCCTATCTTCATTAAACAGTGATGTAAATGGGATTTATCAGGGGTTACGATCGACTTTTTATGGACGATTCTCCGAATAATTGCAAATATTGAATCCGATAATGGAACCGCCAACAAAATAATTGGCACGATTAACGTAAATAAGGTAATGCTTTTAAAGCCTAAAATGGAAATAACCGAAATCATAAACCCTAAGAAAAGCGAACCAGTGTCACCCATAAAAATCTTAGCAGGATGAAAATTAAAAAATAAGAACCCTAATGTACTGCTTATAAGTATTAAAGTAAGCAGTGAAATAAAGAAGTTACCTGCCATAATTGAAATGATTGAAATGGCTGTTAATACTATAATTGAAACACCAGCAGCCAAACCATCAAGTCCGTCGATTAAATTGATCGCATTCGTAATGGCTACAATCCATAAATAAGTGAGTGGAATGCCTAAGAAGCCCAATTCCCATATTGTTTCAAAAGGTAAATTGATAAACTCAATAAATAGGCCCCCACTAATAACCGAAATCGCAGCTATACTTTGTCCAACGAATTTCCATCGCGGTTTCAATTGGATCATATCGTCGATCATACCTGTTAAAACTATGACAGTAGCACCAATAATAATAGGCCATATAAAGTGATTTTCTGGGTGAAACCAAAGGATGCCTATTATAAATCCTAAATAGATCGATAGACCACCTAATAATGGTGTGGCCTTTCGATGGACTTTTCTGCCATTAGGAAGATCGACAGCGTTTATTAGTTTGGCTAGTTTTATAACGACTGGAGTCACCAATAT
This sequence comes from Anaerobacillus alkalilacustris, assembly GCF_001866005.1. GTDB lineage: Bacteria > Bacillota > Bacilli > Bacillales > Anaerobacillaceae > Anaerobacillus > Anaerobacillus alkalilacustris. The sequence goes on along the minus strand of NZ_MLQR01000029.1, from coordinate 56,255 downwards.
TGAGGCTAGAAAGCATATGAAAGATATTAGGAAAATCAATAGTCTCAGCTCCTAAAATATACTGATAAAGTACTTTAAATATTTTTAGGAAGTAATTTCGTCTACATTCCTTTATACATCTATGTTGAACTTCGTTTTTTCTGGATAAGCCGAGGCTCCTAATCTAGAGAGTACTGTATTAGCTGTTAAATTGGCTCTTTTGCTAGCGGTATTTGCGTACTTCTGAATTTTTTCAACTAAATTTTCTTTTGAAGTTAAACAAGAATTTATTTCTGTTATTAACTGCTTTGCATCCCAGTTAAGAGACTGAACGTGACCCATTAATGGTTGTCCACAAAGCTTAGTAAACGCATCAATCTTAGGGTCATATGAGATAGCAATAAATGGTGTTAAGCTATTAGCTGCAAAAATTAGAGAATGGAGCCGCATTCCTATTAACAATTCCGAATGAGCGATTATTTTCGCTTTTTCTTGAATAGAAAAATGGGCCGGAACGATAAAAGTGTGTTGTTGTGCTTGCTTAGACATCATTGCTTTTATATCTTCTGAGCATTTGAGGTCATCAACACCATGCATAGGAACCAAAACCATATTTACAGCTTGTTCAGCCAATGTTGTTAAGGCTTTTGATAGTTCTTTGAGGTAGGTTCGTTTTTTCGACCAATACCGAACAGCTACAGAAATATAAGGACCCTCGGGCAAATAGGTTCTTAATGGTTCCACTCTTTCGGCTGTTATTTTCAACCCCATCACAGGGTCAGGAACCACCATAATGTTTTCTTTTACGCTAATGCTTTGGAGTAAATGTTTCGACTCTTGATCCCGTACCGTTACGAGAGAAGCGTGGTTGACCGTAAAGGCGACAAGTCTTTGATTGATCTTTGATTTAATGGGTCCAATCCCTTGAGCATAAATAAAGTAGGGCTTATTAAAAAAACGTGCAATTCCCATGACCCCGCAATAGTAACTAATCGATTTAAAACTGGTATAATCTTGTAGAAGGCTACCGCCCCCACTTATTACCCCATCGGATGCTTTTATAGCTCGGATAACTTCTTTTAAACTCCACCTATTTACAGCGCTAACATTATAAAGTTGCGATGTTTTTTCTGGTTGATTGGATAAAACGGTAATCGAAATCGCTGGGGATTCATCCTTTAAGGCATGGATGATTGAATATAATATGGCTTCGTCTCCGGCATTATCAAATCCGTAGTATCCAGATATTACAATTGCCATGTTTTTGTTCGCTCCTTGTTTAAGGAATAAAACCACTGTTTGGTTAAATACCATACGAAAATAGTCAGCAATCCTACACCAATCCCTATGAAAATACTGAGGACACTGCGATGTATAGATACGAATAAAGGAGTATGAAAGTGAGTAAACGTACTTACAAGAGAACTACATGCAACGACTCCTAATATCAAAAAGTACTTTCCATTCTCATATCCTTGCTTAATCAGGTAAATGGCAAATAGGATTATAGGATAACCTAATAGTTCTTTCGTTCTCGGTCTAACACCAAGCCAATTTTCTAATTCTTGGCGAAGCAATAACTCAAATGGAATCGCCACTCCGTGATTTCCTGTTCGTCCTACGTAGAACCAAAGAACAACAGCAATGCAAGTAACTAAAATCACATGCCAAAACTTAAGCTGAGTTTGGAGCCAAGAAAAGCCAGTGATTTTTAGTCCAACAATGATTAGGGGAAGAACAGATAGCATTTTTACTCCTTTAAATTGATCGAGATATACAAGGTATTCCCAACCATATAACGTAATTACTACAAGCCAACAACCAACAATAGTGATGCCAATTACTTTAAAAAAGGTAGTAACGACTTGTCCCATTGTTTTTGGATAGTTTATGGATAATATCGCATAAACAGGCGCTAGTACGGCAGTCGCTGATGCAACAATTTTGATAAGAAAGGATACTTGAAAGAACAAACCCACTATAGCAGCAACCCCAAAAGAGAACATAGCAGGTAAAGCTAGCCGGCTCTTTAATTTACCAACACATAAGCCAACGAAACCAACAGAAGCGATCAGACTAAAGATCTTTAACAGAAGTGATGACTTAAGATCTTGTAATGGCACAGCTTCTCCCGTTTTTTTATGGGTCAAGCTTTGTACGTTCGTAAGAAAAGTAATGGTGTCTTTAAACGAGTCTTTAGCTTCTGTTGAAGTGTGAAATACTTCGAGTGGGTGCTTTTCAATAATATTTACATATAACATTTGGATGTTGCGTTCTTTTAAAGCACGTGCACTTCGATACACATGAGAAGATTTATCCTCATTTCCTTTCCCAAGGGTAATACTATGTAGTCTTACAAGTGAATTTCCTGTTTCTTGAATTAGATCATGAAATCCCTTTTGATAAGAGCTTTCAATCATGACAACGTTCATATCCCAATTGGATAAATGTTCAGCCATTTGTATAATATCTGTCTTTTCTTGTTCATTTTCTGAAAATCCTGGTACTTCATGATTCATAAAAACCATATGTTTCATATTTTCGCTAAATTGTGTTATTTGTTGAATTAAAGGGTGTTCTTGATCCTGTATATTAAAGGCATTATCTAATCTTGGAACTATTGAAAATCCGTGATTAATAGCCAATTGAATATCTTCCACATCAAAGGAAATCGGCTGATACTTCGTAAACTTTGTACCAAAAGGGATGAAGTAGAAGTTTTTATTACCTAAACCAATAGATTGCACAACAATACTATGATGATAGTTACTTTCAATCGCTTCAGGTATGAATCGAACAAGGGGGTGAGTAGGATCAAGTAATTCGATATATAATCCGTCTTCACTAGGTAACAGACTCTGGTTTGATGAAAATTGTTGCAAGATCTGACCTTTTTCGATCACTTGAATGATATACCTTTCTTCTAAGTCTTGGATCGTAAGAGGTTTGAAGCTAATGGAAGATACATTCGCCTCTTGTAAGTCGTGTAAAATTTCACGAGTTGAAAGTCCCACTTTTGATAATGCTTGAACATCCGAAAAAGGTATAACTACCTCATAGGTTGTATTTTTATTTTCAACTTTTACCCGGTCGATCAAGCTGGGAATGCTAACAACCAATGTAAAAATAATAAATCCCCAAATGAACTTGTTCATATAAACTTCCTTTCTTTATTCAAAAGCACCTTACTTTGAGACCGTAATATGTTTTCTAATAATTGGGATACAGGATAGCTCCTTATTTGTAATTCCTTTAAATAAGGTAATCAAAATACAATAAATGACTGCACCACATAGAGTTATTCCTGTTAAATAAAAGACGGTCTCTATACGAGTCCATGTGTAATGAAACAATAATTGAAAAGGTACAGAGATCATCATGGCCATAACAATGGCAGAACAAGAAAAAACGGTATAGTTTCTTGTCCAAATTTGAATGGATAAATGTTTTTTTATAACCCATGTATTTAATATCGATAGCCCCATATACACGACAACTGTTGCTATAGCAGCCCCTAACAACCCTAAGAACGGAATTAAGAGAAGATTTAATATTCCTTTTAAAATCGAGCAGCAGATTAATACAATCGCCACTTGAACGGAACGATTGTTAGCTTGGAGAATTCCTGTAGTTAACACTGAAAATGTAATAAATAATGCACTTAAATGAGTAACGGCTATTAATACATTTTCATTGAAATCTCCGAAAAGGGCATAATTTAAAGGTGCTGTTAATGCAAAAATCCCCATCGAGATTGGCCAAGCGGTTAGGTGCATAAAATACAAAACCTTTTCTGTTATTTGTTGCGAATTAAGTGTATTACTAGAAACAGCTGGGATCATAGGTAAAATAAGAGATTGTGCTAATACAACAGGTATTTGTATAAGCACTAATCCACGTCCGTAATAGCCATACAAGTCTGTAACGATCTCTTTCTCAAAACCGATCTTTATTAGTTGCGTAGGTACTGTAAAAGAATCAACTACAAAGATGATCGTAAACGTTAAAGTACCGATGCATATAGGGATAGATAATGTTATTATTCTCTTAGCCCATCTCGATAATTGAGCGAATTGAAAACCTAAAGTAATTTGTTGTAGTAACTTTGCTTTTTTCCACTTTAGTTTCAAGTAAAAAAGAGAAACGATGACACTAATAACAGACCCGATCATTACCCCACTAACAATGTTTTCAACTGACATATTTTGGTTCACAAGTATGAATGCGATACATAAAATAAACACTACACGTACAAATTGTTCAATGATTTGAGAAATAGCTGTTGGTTGCATTTGCTCAAACCCTTGAAAGAAACCACGATAGATAGCCATATAAGGTGCAATCACCAAACTCGACGTTAGAATGATTAATGGAATACGTACGTGTTGACCACCAAGTACCGTTGCAAGTGTCTCGGAAAACAAAAAAATGATAGAAAAACTTAGACTACCTAATAGGACCGCTAATATATTTGCGGTTCTGAAAATGTAGTAGATTTCTTGCTCGTTCCCGTTTGCTCTTGCTTCAGCTATTAGTTTGGAAATGGTTAGGGGAATCCCAGCGACTGCTAATGTTAAGGTCGTCATATACACGGGATAGATTAATGTATAAATCCCTAAAACTTCATTTCCCGCAATATTTTGAAGTGGCACACGAAAAAAACTACCAATCAACCTTGACAATATGGTGGCTATTGAAATATAAAGGGCACCTTCAACAAAACGTCTATTCATAGCGAACGCTCTTTTTCATTATTAACAGGATTATTAATAGTTTTGGTTTCCTCAAAATTTTCTAAAAGCCCAACTTTTTGCTTCATTACATACAAAAAGAAAAATGGAATCTTTGCAACTCTTTGAATTCGCCGTGGTTGTTTTAATAGCCGATAGAACCATTCTAAATTTAACTTCTGCCAAACGTTAGGAGCTCTTTTGATTTGTCCTGAAAAAACATCGAAACTTCCACCTACACCAATAAAAGTACCATGTTCGAATTGGTGCAGATGTTGGGCAATCCATTTTTCCTGAAAGGGAGAGCCTAAGGCAACAAAAATGAAATCAGGCTTATGTTTTTGAATTTCCCAAACAATTTTTTCGTCATGTTGTTCATTAAAAAATCCATGGTGTTTTCCCGCTAATTGAATTCGAGGATAAAGAGTTTTAATTTTATGTGTCGTTTTCTCTAATACCTCTTCTGATGCACCTAGTAAATAAATGGAATAGCCATTAAGGTTTGCTTGTTCCAATAACTTGTAAAAAATATCTACCCCTGTAACACGTTCAGGAATGTACTGGCCTAAAATTTTAGCCCCTTTAACTACACCGATTCCGTCGGCGGTTACAAGATTTGCATGCTGGATATATGTTAAATATTCTTTGTTTTTATAAGCCCGATAAAGAATTTCAGGGTTGGCTGTAACAACAAATTGTTTTTTTCCTTGATTCAGTTCCTCGACTATGAAGTTAACGGTTTCTTCATTCGTCATTCTTGACACTTCGATACCTAAGACATTTACATAATCCACAATATCAGCTCATTTTCATAAAAAAATTGTCACTTTTTATTATTGGGTATATTAGTAAATTTATACTTGAAAAGAAAATATTTTCTTTAATATCGTGATATGAAAAAAAGTGTTAAGACCGTAATTAGGTGAGGAGTCTCACTTCTTAAGCTGTTCTTAACACCTTAGAACATCAATGCATTATATTCGTACTATTTAACTTCAGTTCTAAAGTAGGTTGAATGTCTAATTCAAAAAGCCGATTCCATGGAAAGGATGTATCGAGCATAGAAATATTAGATATTGAAATAGAATATTCGTTATCACCAGGTAATGGCCATGATTTACGATTAAAAGAACAAAAAAGTTCCTTCACATCATTTTGTAGTTGACGTTGGACAAGGCGTAATAATTCTTCTTCTTTTGTTGCAAGATTCCACTCATCAAATTGTTTACCTATAAAGGAATTACGAATGCCTTCTACGATTTCCCTTTTATAGTAATAATCTTTTAAAAATCGATGAAATAAGTATTCTAGGTGATACTTATAAACTAATTGCTGTTCACTTTTCGTTAAGCGATGATAGCTGTTTTGTAAGAAAACATTGTGAATACTTGCATGACTTAGTGCAAGCCCTAAAGTGTTCCCGGGGGTGTTCCAAGCAGCATATGAAAAAAGCACTGGAACCAATTGATCTTTTACTAATAAACGAAAAAGTTCAGAATCTGCTTTATAATTGGCAACGTCAGCTAAAATAATCGGATAATGTAAATTCACTTTCCTTTCGATTAATGCTACGGCTTTCTTATGGTTAAAATCAGGCTGTGGTTCAACCAATCGGTTCGTATTTACAATCAAATGAAAATCGGCTTTTTGCTCGTCTAGAGTGATGGTACCGTTAATGACGTTGATATGCATTTTAATATTTTCAGCGAGTGGGATATCTTCATAATCAGGTATCCATTCATTACCATTAAGAGTTGAATACGTGAGATGGAAAGAAGGTTTCACACCATTAAGTAAGTTGTAGTACCTACTTATCAACAAAACGTCTAACTGATCAGCTCCTGGTATGATTTCAACTTTTGCCTCAACCATTTCTTCTTTAATTTTTGATTGGAGGATCGTTTGTTCTATAGTATGGATACCCGATTTTCCAGCATCATCTTGGCCAAAAAGTAAATAATCTACAACACCTTTTGAAACCATTTCAATTAAATATAAGTTCACTTTATGATTACGCTCTCGATTCTTCGTGTAGTTCGTTAAAAAATGGTGTGGTATCTTTTGCTCGATCTCCTTTAATTGGTGTTTAAGGTCTTTAGTGAGATGACGTTGCTCGATGCCTTTTAATTTCGACCACTCTCGTAAATGATGGTACAGTTCTAAATCATCGTTAGAACCTACAGTTGTTGTGAGGCGCTGTATCGTATCAAAAACGTAAATAGGTTTTTGAGGGTATTGCTTCTTTAACTGTTCCAAGCTTTTAAGATTTTGTAGGGCTTCTTTTTCGTTGTTTGAGCTAGTTGATCTTGAATACAATAAACCACCGTACGCAAGCATATCAGCTGAAACAATATAGATATCTGCTTGGTCAGCATATTCGAACATCCAGTTCGTAATTTGTGTTGCCATCCCTTTGGTTCGATGGTTACCAAGCATCCAGGAAGGTGGTAATAAAAGGTTGATCCCACCAGATGCAGCGATATGTTGAGGTACGAATGAGTTAACTGGTCTATTGTCAAGAGGAATGAGCATAATCGTTACCCCGTTCCTAAACATCCGTTCTAGTTTTACTTTGTCAAAAGTTATTGGCATAATGTTATCTATTTTTTCCGCTTGTACAGTATGGAACTGTACTGATGTTGTGAAGATGAGAAGTACTACTAAACTAATAATTCTCCGACTGAAATTCATCTCCTATTGACCCTCCTATTCAACCACATACATATTTGTAGAAGTTGCAAAGCTATACTTAAATTTCCAAAATCAAGATTTTATATGTAAAAATACTATACTTGGACAACCTAAAAACGTTGAAGCTTCAAAACTTACAAAGGGGGAAAATCAATGAAAAAATCGGTCAAACATATCGCCTTCATCCTTATTATTGTATTACTTACTACTCAAATAGCCGCTTGTAACGGTCTAAATAAAAACGAGCAAGATGGACAATCCTTCATAAGGTTAGAGACTGAAAATCAGGGTGAGGAATTCGATCAAATAGATCCTGAAGAAGACGGCATAGATAAAACCGAAAATGAATTGAGTGAACAACTAGAAACAACGTACGAATTAGAAGAAGAGGAAGCAGAAGTTTCTGAATATAATGAAGAAGAACCAGGTCTAGTGAAAGAAGTAGAAGAGATAGAAGAGGTGGAAGTAATCTCATATCCTTTTGACGAATTTATTAACAGGTGGAATGCTTTAGCTGATGAAATTTATAGCGAAATGTATATCACTTCTTTAGAAAAACAAGGGGCAGAAGGAAATCAATCGACCTATTCTTTTACTTTTAATAATGGGTTTGAATTAACGGTGTCTATTTTAAATGAAGAACAAATAGAGCTGATGCGCTTACAAGGTAGGGGTGCAACAGAGGACGATCGCTATACTTTGTTAACGGGATGGAGTCAAATCGTTCTGATGAGTAGTTTTTACTTTGAATATTATGATGTTAATCAAGTGTTTCATAATTTAGACATTGGACCTAATGCTGCTATACCGAGTAATGATCGCGAAATTGAATACAAAAACGTCCACTTCCGTTTAAAACATATGGAAAATCAGTTCCATTTTGAAGCTGATCTTCGGACGAGAGAAGGTTAAAGGGGGATCGTTGTGAAAAAAATATGTGTGGTTACTATAATTATCATAATGGCTCTAGCAATTACTACTATACCTCTTTTTAAACCATCATTGGCACAATCAAATCAGTTATTTAATATGACTTATGTTTATTTTGGCGGCGCTAACACATTTGTTCAGCAAGTCGACGCCACGAATAGAGCCGTACATGTCGTTTCTCCAAACTACTTTGACGTTACACCAGAGGGAAATTTAGATATTACTTGGATGCTTCGAACCTCTTTTATTACAGAAATGCATAAAAGGGGAATCAAAGTGGTCCCTTTCTTAGCAAATCATTGGCATCGGGACGCTGGTATCAATGGTTTAATAAATAGAGATCAGCTTGCTCGTGACATTGCCGCTGCGATTGAGGAATATAACCTTGACGGTGTAAATGTGGATATTGAAGGGGTCGGCCACCAATACCGAAATGAACACACTGACCTTGTAAGATTATTAAGACAATATATCCCAAAGCATAAAGAAGTATCCGTTGCAATTGCAGCCAATCCAAATGGTTGGAATACGGGCTGGCACGGGTTTTATGATGAAAGAGAGTTAGCCAGATATTCTGATTATTTAATGATTATGGCGTACGATGAAAGTTGGGGGGGACCTGATAGTCCTATTGGCCCAGTAGCAAGTCTTAACTTTCAAGAGCGGTCGATCCAATATGTATTAAATGAAGGGGTCCCAAAGGATAAAATTGTGTTAGGTTTACCTTTTTATGGGAGGATGTGGAAGACGGATGGTCCGACAATAGCTGATGGCCCAATTGAGGGAATGGGTTTAGCCCACAGAAGGGTGCCCGAAATTGTAAACAAGTTTAATGGGAAAGTTACATATGACACTAGAAGAAGGTCAGCGTATGTAAACTTTAGGATCCCACCTGGACAACACGAATTTCAAGGAGGAAAAAAGTTAACTGAAGGTGACTATATTATTTGGTTCGATAATGAACAAGCGAAGAAAGAAAAGTTACGACTCCCACAAAAGTATGGAATAAAAGGGACAGGTTCCTGGGCACTTTCTTTAGAAGAACATGGAACGTGGAATTACTATTCACTTTGGTTAAACGGTAGGTTCTTTGATGATGTACCCGTAGGCCACTGGGGAGAAGAGAGTATTCTATTTGTGGCTAACAGGGGTTGGATGGCAGGAACAGCATCCACAAATTTCTCACCAGAAGCAGAACTGACCAGAGCACAAGGTGCGGTTATTCTCGTAAGGGCATTAGGCGAGGCGAATAGAAACCCGAATAGGTACGAATTTATTGACACGACAACCCATTGGGCTCGTAAAGAGATTGAAATAGCTCGAGAGCTTGGAATGGTAAGTGGGTTGGGGAATAATCGGTTTGGTCCAGATGATCCACTGACAAGAGAACAGTTAGCAGCGATTCTAAACAATATTTTTCAATATGATTTTGACCGAGATAAAAGAAATCCGTTTCCAGATATCGGTTCAGATGATTGGGCATTTGAATCTCTCATGGCAATTTATCAGAGAGGATTCCTTTCAGGGTTTGAGGACGGTACCTTTAGACCTCGAGCTAAATCTACTCGAGTTCAAATGGCTGCACTCATGAATAGAATGGAAGCTGAATTTGAAAAATACCAAAATCAATAAATAAGGAATGTTGTTTATGGAGGTGATGTCCAAGTGAAAAACGTTGACCGGATTGTCATACTTTTTTTTATACTCCTTTTCGTCCTAACATCATGCTTCTCTGAAAATAATGATGTCCGTATTCAACAACATGACCAAATAAATGACCAACTCGAAAGTGATATACATCGTTATATCGTATTATTTCGTGATGAAATTGAAGAAAAGTTAATAGAAGATGTTGAAGGGGTCATTATCCAAGAAGCCGAAACAATTAATGTTGTTGGTGCATTATTGCCAGATGATGAAATTGACCATCTAAGGAAAAATCCTGAGGTTATTGCCGTAGAAGAAGATCAAGTGGTATCCATGTTACAACAAACCCAAAATTGGGGGTATGACCAAATATTGACTCCTAGATCGGTTCAATCAGGCTTAACTGGGAAAGGAGTTAAAGTTGCCATTATTGATTCAGGTGTTTCACCGCATGAAGATTTATCCATTGTCGGTGGTGCTTCGTTTGTTAACTACACAAACAATTACTTTGATGATAATGGGCATGGGACACATGTTGCTGGAATTGTAGGTGCACTAAATAATAACATCGGAATTATAGGTGTAGCTCCAAATGCTGAAATATACGCCTTAAAAGTATTGGATCAAACAGGAAACGGATACCTATCTGACATAATTGCTGCGATTGATTGGTCCATTCGAAACCGTATCGATATTCTAAACTTGAGCATAGGTACGAATGGACATTCTGCTGTTCTGGAAAAGGCTGTCAACGATGCTTACACTCAGAATATCCTAGTCGTTGCTGCTGCAGGCAATGGTGGAAATCCTGAAGGAACGGGTGATACACTCGTTTTTCCAGCTCGATATCAATCTGCTATAGCTGTAGCAGCGACAGATAGAAACAATAAAAGAGGGAGCTTTTCGGCTACAGGAAATCTGATTGAGCAAAGTGCGCCAGGTGTAAATATATATAGTACGTATTTGAATAATCAGTATGTATCAATGAACGGGACAAGCATGGCTACACCATTTGTTGTTGGAGCCTTAGCTTTACTCAAAGAAGCAAATCCAAGGTTAAATGCCAAAGATTTACGGGAAATCTTAAAAAATACATCATTAGACCTCGGAAAACAGGGAAGAGATGAGTGGTTCGGGTATGGGCTGATACAAGCTCCAGTGTTTTTAACAGATATTTATGGTCATTGGGCTATTCATGATATTGTTGAGGTATTTCACTTAGGATGGATGAGAGGAATTAAGCAAGGGGAGTTTGGTCCAGAGCTTCAATTAAGTAGAGCACAAGCAGCAGCTATTTTAGTTAGAGCTTTAGGTCTAACTAAGACTTCTGGGAACACACCACAGTTTCAAGATATAAAAGGTCATTGGGCTCAAGAGGATATAGAAATTATTAGTCAACATCAAATTATGAGGGGAACAGCTGAGAACCGTTTTTCACCCGATGTGACAATCACTAGAGAACAAATGGCCGCTATCTTATCGAGAATATTAAATTTAAAGCGAACGCCAGAAATGGGAAATCCTTTTATCGATGTACAAGAAGGTTACTGGGCAACCAACGATGTGATCGCAACTACTCATCACCAAATTTTCAAAGGGATCTCCCCTAATCAGTTTGGAGGGGGATTAATAGTTACAAGAGCTCAAATGGCGGTTTTAATGAACCGGGTATCGGACCAAATAGCGAATTAAAAATTAGTGAGACAAGTTTATACCTATAATGTATTGTAACTCTTGCATAGATTTAACAGTAATAATGACGGGAGCATATACACAACCTTAAACTATACATTTTAAGGGGAGTGATGTGTTACGAGAACCTTACTACTTCTATTCATTTTAATTGTTACATTTACAACAGCATGTTCACAACCTAATAATCAAGAAAAGCAAATGAATCTAGGTCGAATGGGTGTTCAAGAACAAATGAATGAGACCCCTGTAAGAGAACGTCTACAAGATCATGATCATTTAAAGTCGGAAAACGATCAAGGCCAAACAGAAAATGACACTGTAGATTGGCAGGAAAGTGACTCTCAAATTGATTTTAACGAAGATTATTTAGAAAAGTTAAGGATAGAACATGGTAGACTATATTCACCAGATCAAGAGAAAAAAAATTTTACAGCTAAATCACTAACGCAAGTAAATGTAGTAGTGGATGGAGTGGCTCTTAACTTAAGTCCACGTCCAGTTATAGAGAACGGGTCAACCTTAATACCCATTCGGGCGATTTCTACACATTTTGGGGCAGGTGTATGGTGGAATGGAGAAAGTAGAACGGTTGGCATCAACAAGGGGGATATAAGTATATCCTTTATCGTAGGAGCTAATGGAGCACGAGTGAACGGTAATCAACGGAGTATCCCACCTTCAATAATTATTAATGATTTTACTTTTGTTCCAGTACGGTTCATTTCTGAAACATTCGGATACAAAGTAACTTGGAACGAAAATAACAGAACGGTAATCATCGATACAACTCCTGAAACGTATACTGTAGTTGCAGGAGATACTCTTTCAGGCATTGCGGCTATGTTCAATATAACAGTCGGTGAAGTACGCTCCCTTAATAACTTAACAAGTGATGTGATTAGGGTTGGACAAACATTGTTTGTTCGTGAAAAAACAGGTGGAGGTGGAAATGAGAATAATTCGAATCCAACTCCAAATACTGAAAATATCGTTTATTATACGGTGGTGTCTGGTGATACGTTGTCTCGAATTGCAGCCCGATTTAACACTACGGTTGAGGTGATCATGAGTGCCAATAACTTAACTTCTGACCGCATTGCTAGTAACCAGGTATTAAAAGTTCCTACTACTGTCGAGCATGAATCGTCACCGCCAACAAGTGGAGGGGTAACGAAAACATTTACAACGCACACGGTACAGTCAGGAGATAATGCATGGAATTTAAGTATTAAATATGGAATACCGATGCTTGAACTGTTACAAGTGAATAACTTGTCCATCAATAGTACATTACGTATTGGTCAAACACTGACTATCCCAGTTTATCATGTTCCCGTTAGACCAGTCACTAGCTCTCGTCATGGAGAGTTACTCGATTGGTGGACAGAGGCAAGATATGTATTTCCGATTGGAAAAGATGCAACAGTAACCGATTTTCAATCGGGGAGAACTTTCCGCATTAGGCATACAATGGGCGGAAATCATGCGGATGCGGAACCACTAACTTCAAACGATGCAGAGATTATGAGACAACAATGGGGCGGAAGTTTTTCTTGGACTCCAAGAGCTGTTATCATCTCTGTTGATGGACGAAGATTAGCTGCTGCCATGCATTCCTTCCCACATGGAGACCATGTAATTAGAAATAATAATTATGCGGGTCACTTTTGCATCCACTTTTTAAATAGTACTAGACATAATGATGGTCTTGTACAAGCCACCATGCAAAACCAAATTAGAGTGGCTGCAGGTGTCAATTAATTTGTATTTAGAGTCGAGGAAATAGGGTCGAAATATATAGGATGACTTAAACTACTTATGTAGTTAGGTCATCCTATTATTTATATATCTTCATTAGAAGCAGGTTGATCAATGGCCATAGAGATTAAAACTTAAATAAATTGGAAAATACGGTGGAATTTCAAAAGCTTATCTAATAATATCCATGAGTAGTTATTATCAAAATACAAAAAATATAAAAGGAAAGGAGGATTAAAAATGAAAAACACAATCCTTACTGTTTCAGTTGCTACAATTATGATGGGAACACTTGTTGGATGCGGTGTTGAACAACAAACACAAAATGTAGAGAGACCCATACAAATGAATGCTGCGGAAGCTAACCAAACTCGTGGAGCAGTAACAGGGCAAACAACTCAATCAGCACGACAAACTGCTGCAAATCACAGCAGGCAAACAAACTTACAACAAATACGTGCCAATCAGGTTGGGGTTACACAAGTTGGTAACCGAGTAGGTGCAGAAAGACGTGAAGCCAATCGCCAAGAAAGGCTTGTGGACAAAGGGCATCAAGGGAAATTTAAAGATGTACAAGCTGGTGAGTGGTATTCTGCTGATGTGGAATGGTTAACAGATATAGGATTTTTTGCAGGTGTTGGAGATGGTGAGTTTCAACCGAATAAACCATTAACTAGGGCTGAAGCTGCAGCACTTTTTGCAAGGCTACATGACGATAGAATTTTAGTATTTCCAGAACCTGAAGAAGTGGAAGAGGAAAAGATAGTTGATGAAAATGTAGGGGCTCCAGAAGAAAGTCCTCTAGAAGAAGACGATCTGGGTCCTGATGACGAAGAGCCTGGCGATGAAGGAGTAGATCTTGAAGACGGAGAGCCAGAAGACGAAGGAACCGTTACTCCAGAAGATCCTGATGGTGGCGAAAGCTAAAATTATTAGAAAAGAAGAACTTGTTTGACTCAAATCATATAAGAGCAAACAAGTTTCTTTGCTACTTTACTTTTTAGGTAATAATTGCAATGGGTCTATATCGTTATTTCTTCATGATCTACACAAAATAACAGAAAAGGAATAATACTACAGAGGTGAATACCGATTAAAAATATTTATTTTATCCTTATGGTTTTTATCTTATTTTTAGGGGCGTGCACTCAACAGCCAAAAGGATTGCAAACTGAGATCAGTGAACCGATCGAGTTAAAAGATTCTGAAGATCCGATGGTGCGTGATCGAGTAATGAATCACGGAACTCATTTTCAAAGTGATAGGCTTCTTCCAAGAGAGGGAATATTCATTCAAAACGTTAATCAAAATATAAGTATTAGGCTGATCAATTACCTTGGGAATGTTAGAGAAGTGTTTGTTACTTTTATTGGGGAGTATAATGTGGAAGGAGTCCCAAATCTTGCCCCGAATCGAACCTATCGTCTTACGATTGAAAATGGACATGTCGCTTTATATGAAGGAGCGAATAAACTGAGAGAAGGGCCAACACTTACATTTATCCCTAAACAAAATAACGAAATCCACCAAATTCGTATAAATAATCGTCCCTATATAGGAAACATGCAATTTACTATAGAAAATTCTTTTCTACGGCCAATAAATACTCTACCTGTTGAAGAGTATTTAAAAGGAGTGGTTCCTCATGAAATGCCAGCGTCATGGGCTATTGAGGCATTAAAAGTTCAAGCGATTGCAGCAAGAACTTACGCAATGTCACACGGAAATAGAATCATTGACGATTCGATTAACTTTCAGGTATATGCTGGTTTGTCTACTCATCCCAATAGTACAAGAGCCGTGATTGAAACAACAGGGCAAGTTTTACAACATAAAGATAGGTTAGCGCTGACCGTTTATTCCTCAAGTAATGGGGGGATAACGGAATCAAATGCGAATATTTGGGGTGGAGCGAGTTTACCGTATCTACTCGTAAAAGAAGATCCATATGATCCTGTCCATCCATGGAGCTTCCAGTTCAAAAAAGTTCAGATAGATTTATCGGATAAAGATATTTATCAACCTGGAAGTTGGTGGCAAAATACGAGGGAAGTGGATGAAACAATTTCGAATAATATAAAATCATGGCTTGGAAGAAATGGGTACCCGAATAGTGAGATCAAGATATATCAAATTCCACATCTTGCATTTAGGGAGGAACGAACTTCAGGAGAGCGTGTAATACGAGGGGATCTATCGATTCAGTTTTTTGTCCGGGCAGGAAACTCATATGTTTTAAATGAGGATGGTTCATTGAGAGTTCATACGTTAGAGTTAAAAAACACAACAGCCCAACTAATTCGTTCCATTATTGGTATTAACTTAATAAGAACGTTCTTAGTCGATAAAGTTACAGATGAAGGTCTTTCTAATATAGTATCTGGAAGAGGATTTGGTCATGGTGTTGGTATGAGTCAGTGGGGGGCAAAGCGTATGGCGGACAATGGCTCCGGTTACAGAGACATTTTACAATTTTATTACCCAGGCACAGCATTAGTCACTTTACAAACGAATGAGCCAACTAATCTCGTACCTGAAATACCTATTGAGATTGTACTAGTAATTAACAGTAGTCAAGCAACCGTCAATGGAAAAAGTATTCAACTGTTAGAGGCTCCTTTTATTCGTAATGACAGAACACTCGTTCCGTTGCGATTTGTCAGTGAACAATTAGGTGCAGATGTCTCTTGGGACAGCTCCACTCTTGACATTACAATTACAACATCAAATAAAAAATTAATTTTAAGGGGAGGAAGTCGAACAGTTTCTGTAAACGCAAGGAATACGACTATTGATGTAGCACCAGAAATTATTAGAGGAACCACATTTGTTCCATTAAGGTTCGTTTCTGAACAAATTGGGGCTCAAGTAAAATGGCATGAAAACACTCGGTCCATCGTAATTACTAATTGAAGGGGCCAGGCCCCCCTAGCCTTGCAAGGAGAAGAATGGAGGTGAAAAGGTAAATGCATAGGGCGTTTTGACTGCGGTGAATTCGTATAGAATTATTATTTTACAACTTGAATAAATTAAAGACACCGACTTCGGTGGGATAAGCAATCAGCATTGAATTACATCCTCGGTCTCGCTAGTCGGGCTCCGGTGGACAATTTAAAAATGAAGTGTATTTAGCGATGGATACCCCGACCTATGAACTTTTTATGAGAAAGTGATTGAGGAGCAGGCGCGCTACCCGAGAGGAATTATTCTTTCGACAGTTCTTCTGGTGGAGAATGATTGGAGTAGTGTGTTGTAAATCATAATGCCTGAGTGAAATATGGTAACAAGGCAAAATAGACAAAGAGAAGAGGCTACGCTGCTCTGAGGCTTTAGATTCAAAACTCAATACGGTAAGCCTTCTTATTTAAACAAATTATTACATGGATATTTGATCTGCTAGTAGTTGAAAATAAATTAATTAAATACCCCGTTAGGCAAACAAAAACAGTTTTTGATGGTATTGGAGTTTTCTTACAATGTCCATTACTAACTACATTTCAAGAGTATTTTATCGTTGGTTCTTCAATGAAAAGTTTAATACAGGAAAGTTACATTTTTTGCGTTTCTTTAAGTAGAAAACATATTTTATTAAAAAGCTATCCCAACTCAATTTCCTTCAGGCGGAATTATATATAGCGAAAAAATCGAAAATTTATAAAAAATAGGGATAATCACCTAGGTAAATATGCATTATAAACTATAAAACCAGAATTAGGCGATATTTTATTAAGTAAACTGAAACCTAGAGATATCCAGGATTATTATACACGGAAGCTGAAAACGGAAAACACCTTGGATAGCAATGAAGATGATAGTCGTTTATTTGCGCAATCGGTAAAACATCACCACCGTGTACTGTCAAAAGCACTTTCAGATGCTGTGGATCTGGAATTTATTGAGAAGAATGTAGTCAAGAAGGTAAAGCCACCAAAAGTTCAGAAAATCAAGACGATAACGTATACTTCTAATGAGTTAGAATTACTTGTAAACAATGCTATAGCTAATGAAGTTTATGGTCCCATTATTTATTCAGGTCCCTATACAGGAGCAAGACTTGGTGAATTAAGGGCTCTTACATGGGAAGATGTCGACTTTAAAAATAAGAAGATGTTTATTAATAAAACGGCTTATGATGTTCGAAGAAAAGGAGTAAAAATTAAATACACGACCAAACATGGTGAGCGTCATATTGTTATGGGGAAGAAGTTAATAAAGTTTCTTAAAGATCATAAACGAAAAAGTGATGATAATAAAAGATTTTAGGAAAATCTTTTAATCCAAAAGTATTCTGTAATTCAGCTGGAAACTATGTTCATCCGTCTGAATTACGATTAGCCTATAAAAAAGCAGTCGCGCAGACAGAATTACCAGTTAGTCGCTTCCATGGTCTGCGTCACATACACACGCAACTATTTGCTAAAAGCAAACGTCCATCCAAAAATTGTTTCAGAACGACTCGGTCATTCTAAAATTGGAATTACACTTGATCTTTATTCACATGTAATTCCTTCGCTTCAAGATGAAGCAGCAGATATGTTTGATTCGGCATTTGATCATAATTAAAAAAATTAAATGGCACCCTCTAATGGTACTCTTTCGGCACTCTATGGACAAAAGTAATGAAAAATGCCAATGAACTTATCAAGGTGCCTCATCTACATAACCTCTCAAAAGCATTATGTATCAAAGTTTGGCGGGACTGTGTGGGAATCGAACCCACCGAAGACGGCACGCGCCTCCCATAAGGTTTTGAAGACCTCGGCAAACACCAGTTACACAACCAGCCCCATTTATTGTTAGTTTATCGACGTTTAGAGAGCATGTCCTTAGGTTTATCTTGAAAATATCCTTAGGCCATATCCACCCATCACAAGTTCTTATTATAGTACGAAAATAAAAAAAAGACAAGTTGTAGATAAGAAAAATTTTATATACTAAAACGAAATATTATGAAGAAAAAAATACACTCTTTAAAAATTTTTGGTTTCTATTTAAATGGCTATATCGATGTGTCTTGTGACACATTTATTGAAGATTGGGTTAATATTTTTAAAGAGAATAATTAGGAAGAGATTTAACATATATAGAATCGAAATTCATCAAATTCCGACTTCAAGTTTTAACTGATTATTTTTGTATTGGATCAGGCTTTATTTCCTGGAACTGTTTTTATATAATAATATTGGTCGAATATTGTAATATTTTGTTTGACTAATTCTAAAAGGCAAGGAGTTAGGATGCTTAAATTCACTTACAAAAACGTTCCTTATATAAAAAATAGTTTAGTTTTAATCGGAGCATCAGCATTCATCTTATTTGTATTCTGGTTTTTATTATATTTATATATTTTTCCTACGATTAAAGAAACAGCTCACAACTCTATCAATACACAACTACAAATAATTAAGCAAGACACACTAGAAGATTTAGATTTTGCAAAAACGTCATTAGAAAGATTGGCTGGACGTCTTAGTTTAATTAATATTCATCAAGAATTAAGGCTTGAAAGTATCGGAAATATAAGTGATATTACGCCCGTATTCGATCAGGTCACTATTCTTGACAGGGATTTAAATATTGTTTACCAAAAACCTGAGTACTCAAGCCTAGTCCAAGAAGGTAATGATAAACAAATTTTAAATAGAGTTTTACAAGAGAAATTTACTTTACTTTCAGATATTAAATATAACCATAATACTGAGGAGATTTATATATCCATTTCTACCCCTATTTATAACGGAAATAAAATTGTTGGTATATTAAAAGGTGCATATAATATTGAAAATAACTTTTTTAATCCAACAATTATGAATACAACACTTGGATTTACTGGATCGACTTTCATTGTTGATAGTAAAGGTTTCTTACTTGCACATGGTAATAATAAGTTAATTGGTCTTCATGTAGAAGAAATTGTTGTTGGAGATTTATTCAAAGGGGTAAATGATAGCTTATCGAATGATAACGTAGTATTTCAAGAATTTAAAACTCTCGAAGGTATAAAGAGAGTTTTAGCAGCTACGTACCTTTTGGATAATTTTATAATTGGAGTTTCATACGATCAGGCAGAACTCTATGAACCGAAAGTTCAATTAGAAAAGGCGTTTATATTTTTAACTTTTCTTACATTAATCATTATATTAATTGCAGGGTTATGGCTTAATCGGAAAATTTCATTGCCGTTTACATTATTAACTGAACAAGCAGATAAGATTGCTAAAGGCGATTTTAGTGCTCCATTACCAACAAAAAGAGATAAAGAAACGATATATATTATCAATGCACTAAAAAGAGTGTTAAATGAAAAAGATAGGCTTTTAATACAAACAATCCAAATGATTAGTACAACGTTAGAAAAAAGAGATGCCTACACTGCTGGTCATTCTAGACGTGTGACAGAATATGCCCTACAAATTGCAAACTACATGAACTTGTCAAAAGAAGAACGTTCGGATTTAGAATTAGGAGCGCTCCTACATGACATTGGAAAAGTCGGAGTACCTGATTATGTGTTATTAAAATCTGGTAAGTTAACAAATGAAGAATTCAACCTTATTAAGCTTCATCCAGTTTATGGAGATGACATCATTAAGAATATTGATAGTCTGAATAAAATACGTCCAATTGTTAGATCTCACCATGAACGATGGGATGGAAGAGGGTATCCAGATAGATTGAAAGGAACCGATATCCATTTGTTAGCTAGAATTACATGTGTTGCTGATGCTTTTGATGCGATGACATCCGACCGTCCTTATAGGAAAGGGCTAATGGAAACAAAAGCTGTAGAGATCATTAAAAATGAAGTAGGTAAACAGTTTGATCCAGAGGTAGTAGAAGCATTTTTGAAATGGAAATTGGGACGTAGATAGATTTAACATATTGCAAAAAACTATATATATTTTCATTAATTAAAGGAGTGGTTAAATTCCACTTCTTTTTCATTTCTTAGAAATAGTTGTCCCATAGGTAATTTGGAATAGTATAATTGTAAACAATTAATAATTGGGAGAAGATGCTGCAGTTATAGGGGGTTTTACAACAACTGGAAGGCCATTTATAGCAAGCTACAAATATTTTGCAAAAAGGTTAAAAAGCAGCTTAGAGAGATTAAGAAATGTCATATTATCAGCTCCTTTTTAATGTGTAGTAACATTCATGTGTGAATATATGTTCGTTATCTAGCTGGAATTAGCAAGTTTACAAAATAGTTATTAAGTAATTAGTAGTTCACCCATTTACTAATATTTGAATATAAATACTTATGAAAATTATTTAGTGGGTGATAAAGTGAACATTTATTATGTACAGCCTGGTGATACGATCCAAACAGTAGCAGAAAAGTTTCATCTATCTGTACAACAATTAATGCAGATGAATTATATGGCTATACCTGAAGTAAGTATCGGGCAACCATTGTATGTACCTTATTTACGACCTTATTCAAATGTAAATAATCAATTATTATCCTCCCTACAAGAAGGTGGATATATTCTTTATTCAAGGCATGCCGAAGCTACAGTTGGGCTGGACGCTCCTAAGTATAGTTTCGAGAATTGTGCTACGCAAAGAAACCTTTCAGCAATAGGGAGGAGACAGGCAGAAACATATGGTAGAACTCTTCGGAATTTACAAATTCCTGTTACGTATCCAGTACTGGCTAGTCCATTCTGTAGGACGATAGAAACGGCTGAATTGGCTTTTGGAAGAGATAATGTTCAGGTCGATCCTTTTTGGTCTGAGATTTATAAAATGAGTGGTAGGTTAAGTGTAATGGAACAGTCATGGATATTATATTACCTCAATATATTTTTAGAAATTCACCCACCTCAAGGCAGTAACAAAGTTATTGTTGCGCATAGTTTCCCAAGTGGAATGGGTTTAGGGAAAATACCTGATATGGGAACAGTTGTGATAAGACCGCATGGTCAGGGAAGAGGGTATGAAGTTATCGCGCATTTAACCTTATCTGAGTTGGCAAGTTTACAGCAATGAAAGGCTCTACAATAAAGCGTTTTTTCCTATTTGTAAGTTTCTGTTAAAAAACATGTAGGAAAACAAAAGTTATATTGTGGAAGCGAAAAAATTAATGATTATGTTGATATTGGGAAAGTTAATCTTAAGCAAACCTGAAGTTGTAGTTTATAGGATGGTGACTGTTTTGGAAACTTTTCCTTTTTTTATTATGGCATTATTAATTTTACTTTTATTTTTATCTGCTTTTTTTTCATCTGCTGAAACAGCCTTTTCAAGTGTAAATAGAATCCGATTAAAAAATTATGCGGATGAAAATCGTAAAGGTAGTAAAAATGCATTAATGATATCAGAGAATTTCGATAAAGGATTGTCGACGATCTTAGTTGGAAATAATGTCGTTAATATTGGTGCAGCGACAATTTCAGCCAAGCTTGCGACAGATCTTTTTGGTGCAGGAACAGGTATGATCGTTAATACTGTTGTGATGACAACGTTAGTGTTAATTTTTGGGGAAATCTTACCAAAGTCATATGCAAAAGAGAACGCTGAATCTTTTGCGTTAAAAATATCGGGCATTCTATCTATTTTAATGAATATATTAGCACCTATCACAATGGTTTTTATCTCTTTAAAAAGTGCGATATCCAAAATTATTATTTCGAAAGAACAGATTCCTCTAGTTACTGAAGAAGAATTGAAGGTGATGATTGATATTAGTGAAGAGGAAGGCGTCATTGATAAAAAAGAAAAGGAACTTGTTCATAGTGCTTTAGATTTTGATGAGATCGTTGTTGGAGAAATTTTAACACCCCGAATTGATATGATTGCAGTAGAAGTATCCGCGAATCATGACGAGATATTAGCGATGTTTTTAGAGGAACGTTTTTCAAGAGTCCCTGTATATGAAGTTCATATCGATAATATTATCGGTATCTTATCAGAGCGTGAATTTTTATCACATCTTGTACAACATAAAACATTTGAAGTAAAGGATTTATTACGCAAACCAATGTTTGTTGTCGAATCATTAAAAATCTCATCGTTACTTCCGGAATTGCAAAAGAGTAAGACGCATATGGCTATCGTAATTGATGAATTTGGTGGTACAGAAGGTCTGATTACAATGGAAGACGTTCTCGAAGAAATTGTCGGAGAAATTTGGGACGAACACGATGAAAAGATTAGTATAATGAAACAAATCGATGAAAAAACGTATCAGTTTTCTGCTGACTTTTCGCTAACTGAATTTTGTCAAATGATGAATGTTCCTATACCGGTTAGCTCTTATCATTCTCTTGGTGGTTGGGTTGTTGAAAGGGTTGAGAAAATCCCAACGATTGGAGAGGAAATCCTTTATCATCACTTATCCATAATCGTTCACATGATGGATGGAAAGCGCATTCGTCAATTGATTGTGAAAATAAATATTGATGAAAAAGAAAACGAATGATGAATGACGCTTGGTTGTTCAAAGACAAGAATTTAAATTTTGAACGTAGAATGATATCTAGTATAAGCACACTATGGACCAAAAAACTTCTCTTACCTCCATACCGGTAAGGCGAGAAACGAGAGTCTAGCATCTTTCACTTTCCTATATCTTCCTTGACTAGGTCTAGCTTTTTACGTCTAAATCTATAATGCTTGTGCTTTTCTTAAGGCATTCGTTTTCATTTCGACTTCGTTCTTTAATACGTTAGATATTCATTTACCTCTGCCATTTCCCTTGCAACACCTATGTTTTTAAGAGTAAAGTATATATGTACAAAGGTATGCAACCGAATATACATAAAAAAGCAATTGAAAGGTTGGTAATTATTTCATGGGAGATCGTTTTTATACTATTGGAATGGCAGGACATATTGATCATGGAAAAACAACGTTAACTAAAGCGTTAACAAATATTGATACCGATCGCTTGAAAGAAGAAAAAGAAAGAAGTATTTCAATCGAACTCGGTTTTGCTCCATTAAAATTAAAAAGTGATATACAAGTTTCGGTCATAGATGTACCAGGTCATGAACGTTTTATCAGACAAATGATAGCGGGTGTCGCTGGAATTGATTTAGTTATGCTAATCGTAAGTGCTGATGAAGGTGTTATGCCTCAAACAAAAGAGCACCTCGATATTTTATCACTTCTCGGGATTCAGCGAGGCATTGTCGTTGTGACAAAAATTGACCGTGTTGATGAAGAACTGTTAGAACTTGCCCAAGAAGATATTGCTCAAGAAATAGTAGGGACGTTTTTGGAAGGGGCTCCATTTGCTTTTGTTGACAGTTTATCTCGTAAGGGGATTGATGATCTAAAGGACATGATTGAAGCAATGTTAAGTGAGGTTTCTAGTCGTGATGCAAAAGGAGCGTTTCGCCTGCCGATTGATCAAGTCTTTACTGTACATGGCCAAGGTACAGTCGTAAGAGGAACCATTTATGAAGGTACGATACAAGAAGGTGATATTTTAGAGGTTTTACCTCAGAAAGTAAAGGTAAGAGCAAGGCAACTACAAGTTCATCACCAAAAAAAAGAGCGAGGGTTTGCTGGACAGCGAACGGCAATTAACCTTGGAGGTGTTGCTAAAGAGGAAGTGAAACGTGGTGATGTATTAGTTTCAACTCAACAATACGCGACAACCTCTACTATTGATGTCTCATTACAAACATTAAAAGGCTTAAATTACCCACTGAAACAACGAGGCTATATTAAACTTCATTTAGGCACAGCAGAGGTGTATGGGAAGATAGTTTTCTTTGATCGAAACCAATTAGAAGGGAACGATGAAGACACAATTCTATGTCAACTACGTTTAGATGAACCCATTGTAACAAGACGTGGTGACCGTTTTATATTACGTAGGCCTTCTCCTGTCGAAACTATAGGAGGTGGTCTTGTCATTGATCCAAATGGTCAGAAATATAAATTCGGTGAAAGTACGATTGAATTATTAGAAAGAAAGCGAGAAGGTACACCAACTGAAAGAGTCATAGATGCCTTAAAAACGGAAAAGTTCTTAACTTTACCACAGTTACAAAAACATGTAGACTTGCAAGAAGATATAGTTATAGCGTCATTAAATGAATTGAAAGCTAATCAAGAGATCATTCAGACAGACCAAAGTGAATATGTTTTGTCAGCTGTTTATGAAGAAATCGTTGACTTAATAAAGGGTGACTTAGAAGAGTTTCATGAAGAGTTTTCATTACGTGAAGGAAAAAGTAAGGCCGAAGTCTTTCATTCACTGAAACAAAATTATCCAATGAAGTTACTAGAATTTAGTCTTTCTTTAGCTGAGAAAGAAGGAAAGATAATAAAACGAGGACAGTTTATTGCTCTAGGAAGTTTCAATCCACACTTTCCAGAAAAATGGACAAAAAGAATGGAACAAGTGGTTAAAGAAATAGATGCGAACGGTATTCAAGTTGAAGGATGGGATCATATCGTCAGTAGGTCGCAACTTCCATCACAATTACAAGAAGATTTACGTCATTACTTAATTCGAACAAAACAAGTGTTTGCGTTAGATGAAAAACATATTGTCTCTACTACTCAATTAATGTCAGCTATAAGAAAATTACGAAAAAACACAAAAGATGAATTTGAACTTCAAGATGCAAAAGAAGTTTTAAAGCTTTCAAGAAAATATTTAGTACCATTTATGGAATTATTAGATACATTAAAGCTAACTGTACGAATTGAAACGAAAAGACAATGGCAAAAAGCGGAGTACGAGAAATGGAACAACGACTAATAAAGGAAAGTAAACGGCAATCAGTTGGAAAAATCACTTTTTTAACACCTTACTACAAAGAAGGCCGAGGGAATGCTACAACAGCAAAAAGAATTGTTACTGGTTTAAACAAAAATCGAGTTCATACAGATGTTGTAGCTTTTGATGAACAATCTATTTCTACAGATATAGTAGAAAAGATTGAACGAAATCCATTGCTCCATATTTTACATTTTCGTAGGTTTAGTGACTGGCAAGAAAAAAATCAATTTTATTTTGAAACACCCTATGTCATTACGTCTGGTGGTACCGATGTTAATATCGATATATTCAAAGAAGAACATAAAGAAAAAATAGGAAGAGTATTAGGAAATGCAGCTGCGATAACGGTTTTTAGTCATGATTCGAAGCAAAAGTTACTTAGTGTATATGAAAATTTAGAAAGTAAAGTACACGTAATTAAGCAAAGTGTTTGGTTGCCTGAAATAAGTGGAATTAGACCTAAGGAAAAGGTTAATCTTACTGATAACGGATTTAATATCGTACTTCCAGCAGGGTTAAGAGCTGTAAAAGATGTTTTATTTGTTATGCCAGCCCTTATTGAATTAAAACAGCAGTTTCCAAAACTAACGTTTACGATCGTAGGTTCAGCGATCGAACGATCTGTTTTAAATGAAGTTATTGATGTAACAAAAAAGTACCCTTGGGTTTCTTATTATGAGGATGTACCATTTGAAGAAATGTCATCGATTTATGAGCAAAGTGATGTTATTATCAATTCGTCATTCTCAGAGGGTCAATCTTCGGCATTACTTGAAGCTATGTTTTTTAAAAAACCTGTCGTGGCCAGAAATAATGGTGGAAATAAAAGTATTATCGACCACGGTAGAACTGGATTCTTATTTGCAACCTTACAGCAATTTTATAATCAAATAAAAGAACTAGTTCTCCATGACGAACTACGCCAATATGTAACAAAACATGCAAGCGAATATGTGATGAAAGAACATCATTTAGAAAAGGAGATAACGAGCTACTTACATTTGTATAATAAAGTCCTTAATTACTGTTAGTTTCTTTCTAACTCTTTTAGTTCTTCGGTCATGCCTCAATATCGTAAAGAAAAATCGGTCAGTGTTAACTGGCCGATTTATTACTAATTTATAAGTATTATTCACCTACATTTTCTTCTGAACATATTGAAACAAGTGAAACAATTGCAGGATGTATTTTTTTTGATTGTACGTATGTTAAGTAAAAGTTTCGTTTATAAGGCAATTGTTGGATCAGTTTTATTCGTCCTTGTTTCACCGCTTTAGTAGCAGCAATACTAGAAACAACGGAATAACCAAGATTTGCCTCAACCATACTAATGACCGCTTCTGTAGATTGTACTCTAGCAATACATTGTAATTCGTTGGTTGAAATACCCATGGATGATAGACTTTTAACAACACCTTGCCAAGTTCCAGATTTCTCAGTCCGGAAAATAAACGGCAAATCCTTTAATGAATTTAAGTTAAAGATTTTTTCACTATCGTTAGGACCAATTAAAATAAAATGATCATTTTTAACAATATGACTAATGATTTCTTCCCCAATTGGTTCACTTCCTACGAAACCTATGTCAATAGACCCTTCTTTGATCAAGCCATTAATCTCATCCGATTCATGGATAGATAATTGAATATCAACGTTTGGGTGTTTATCTAAAAATTTCCGTAAAAGCTGAGGAACAATATAAGTACCAGGCACAGTACTCGCTCCAATTTTGATGACGCCAGTTAACTCACCCTGAAGTCTACGGCACTCTTCTACAAGCACTTCCCAATCAAAAAGAAAATGCTTTCCTTTTTGATAAACTAACCGACCAGCTTCAGTAGGTTCTAACGTTTCTCGGACCAATAAGGTAATTCCTAGTTCTACTTCTAGCGTTTTTATTTGTTTACTAACCGCGGGTTGACTAATATTTAAAATAGTTGCAACAGTAGAGAAGCTTTTATGATCTAACACCATCATAAATGTTTTTATCCGTTTTAAATTCATCCTATTTCCCCCTTACCATAGGAGCTAGGTAAAAAGACTCTCTAATAGGTACTCAATCTTCATTGTGAACTAATTTTAGAGAGTCGCATCTTTTATAAATTAACGAGTAACGTACAAAGATTTTTCTTGTTTTTCTTTTACACAGCCAATGATTTTCGCTTCTTTAACTCCAAGTTTATGTAATTCTTCTACATATCCATGAGCTTCCTCTAAAGGCAGACTAACGAGAAGGCCACCAGATGTAATAGCATCACATAAGATCCACTGTTCATATTCGAGGATAGATGGATCGTAGTCAACGTCATTACTTAACCAGCGGTGGTTTGCTTTAGAACCTCCAGGAACAATTCCTTCTTCAGCAAGTTCGTTTGTGCCATTTAATACTGGCACGTCCTCGTAATGAATGCTAAAGGAGACGTCGCTACCTTTGGCCATTTCATAAGCATGCCCTAGTAGTCCAAAACCAGTTATATCTGTGGCTGCATTTGGATGTAAGTTTACAAGTGCGGAACTTGCCTTATCATTTAAAGCAGCCATCGTTTCCATCACTTTCGATAATTGTTCCTCATTAAGCTTGTCTCTTTTTATCGCTGTGGTTTGGATTCCAACACCAATAGGTTTTGTAAGGACAAGTGCATCACCAGGCTTTGCACCAACGTTTTTCAAAACTTTATTTGGATGAATAACTCCTGTAACAGATAACCCGAATTTTGGCTCTTGATCATCGATCGAATGCCCTCCGATCACTGTTGCTCCTGCTTCATGAACTTTGTCAGTTGCCCCACATAGTATCTTTGCTAAAATATCGGGACCTAATTTTTTAATAGGATAGCCAACAATATTTAACACCGTTTTTGGAGTTCCTCCCATCGCGTACACATCACTTAATGAATTTGCCGCAGCAATTTGCCCAAACATATACGGATCATCCACAATAGGAGTGAAAAAGTCAACCGTTTGTATAATCGCTACGTCATCTGTTAATTGATATACACCAGCATCATCAGAAGTTTCATGTCCTACAAGGACATTTGGGTCATAGGCTCTAGCAGGTAATTGGCACAAAACTTGTGCCAGGTCTTCTGGACCAATTTTACATCCTCAGCCACCTTTGCTAGTTAATAATGTCAATTTAATTGGATTATTTTCCATGTTATTTGCACCTCCTACCGATTAGTATAAGCGTATTTTTTGATTAATGACAAATAATATCTTAAAATGATAGTAAATATTAATGAAATGAGGGGTAGTTAATGGCTTATCATGTTGAAATCCAGTTTTGTATGCAGTGAAACTTTGCACCGAAAGCTGCGGGTCTCGCAGAAGAATTATTTAATCATTTCCGTTCTGATATTACAAAATTAAATTTAGTCCCTAGTTCTGGTGGCGCTTTCGAAGTTATTGTTAACGATATAAACGTGTACTCTAAGCTAGAAACAGGTGAATTTCCACAAGCTGATGAAATCATAGAAAAAATAAAGTGAACTCGTTTCAGCAAGCTGAAACATCGGAAAATCAGGTGGAGAGTCTACTCCACCTGATTGGAAAATCCCACCTACGCTACGCTTATAGGTGGGGGCTTTTACCAAAAAAAATAACGTTTCCGAACAAGTGAAGGGAAAGATGAGGACTAAATTAAAGTTCTCATCTTTTTTTACAAAAGAGTTTTGTTCCTACTAATTGAATGTAATTAGTAACGATTAACAAATATAACAAGAAAAGCGCAAGCGCCTTGGTCACGAGCAGCTGCTCCAGTGCCACTCCGTTTGCTCAAGAGCAATTGTTTTCCGTGCGACGAGTAACCGCAGGAGCAATTGTTTTCCGTGCGACGAGTAACCGCAGGAGCAAAGCTACATGAAGCTATTCAGAGACGTTATTCATGTAGTTATTGAAGTCAGTAGCTTGACTGAAGTGACCGAGCTCGTAGGCTACTTGCGCTAGACAGTTTCCAAGTTAGAAATTTATAAATTCTGATACTGTAAAAAAGGTGACCGGAAACGATCACCTTTACACCATCTCATGACTTTTTGTCTGGGGCCTTATCGATTTGTATTTTTCGCATACACCTCATTTTATGTCCTTTTGTTAGAACAGTTGAAAAAGGTTTTAGCTTATCAAGCGTTATCACCTCTTTGAAGTATTTAAAAAAGCAAATCCTAATTCCAGAAACAATCATTTTGATGGGAGAAAGAGCTTTTGAACTCTTCTCACATTTATTATGAGGTATTGTTTCAATGTTTATAACTGGTTAATTTCCCCTTTTTAATTGTCGAAATCTTTGTAAGACTGGAAAAACGAATGATAGATAGCCCTATAGTGCTGTTAGTGTTTTTATAAAAAATTAGGTATAATATTTCACATTAACATAGACCATTTTGTTTAGTGACGGGGAGTGTACAAATGATTTATTATTTACGAGAAATTCCAGCAATACATACTTTAAAAAATGATAAACGTTTTTTAAAATATAGTAACCAATTTGAATTTTCAGAGAGTGAATTAACAAAATTCGTACAAAAAGAGATAGATCAATTAAGGACAGAAATTTTGGATCAAAAAGACATTTTGTTTGATCCTCCAACAAAGCAATTATTTACTGATTTCCTTTTTGAACGCTTATTAAATACACTAGAGAACCATGAACCCTTTCATCTAAGAAGAGTTATTAATGCTACAGGAACAATATTACATACCAATTTAGGTAGAGCTAAGTTAAGTGAGATGGCAATTGAGAAAGTTGTAGAAACAGCAAAGAATTATTCAAATTTAGAATTCAATATAGAAGAAGGTAAACGCGGTTCGAGACACGATATTATTGATGAATGTATTAAAAGAATTACAGGTGCGGAAGCGGCGATGGTCGTTAACAATAATGCTGCGGCTGTATACTTAATATTACGAGCGTTGGCTAAGGATAAGGAAGTCATTGTGTCTAGAGGGCAGCTTGTCGAGATTGGTGGTTCATTTAGGGTGTCTTCCATCATGGAGGAGAGTGGGGCTAAACTAGTTGAAGTAGGAACAACGAATAAGACGCACTTCTATGATTATGAAATGGCTATTGGTGAAGAAACAGCCATGGTATTAAAGGTTCATACGAGCAATTTTAAAACGGTTGGATTTACTGCGTCAGTTGAAACAGATGAATTACTTGAGCTAAAAAAGAAACACGCTGGGTTAATCTTTTATGAAGATTTGGGAAGTGGTGCACTATACGATTTCCAAAAGCAAGGGATAGGTGAGGAGCCTGTTGTCTCAAAAATAATGGACTTGGGCGTAGATGTTGTATCCTTTAGTGGTGACAAGCTATTAGGTGGTCCTCAAGCTGGAATAATTGCTGGAAAAAAAGAAATTATTCAAAAGTTAAAGAAGCACCAATTAGCTAGAGTTTTGCGTGTTGATAAAATGACGTTAGCAGCGCTTGAGGGTACATTAAAATCTTATGAACGTAACTCAGCTCATAAAGACGTGCCTACAATTAGGGATATTCTTGCAAGTGCTACAGAGATTGAGAGGAAAGTTCAATCTTTTTATGAGGCGTTGCAAAGCAGAAGTTCGATTTATGCTTGTGACATTGTTGATGAAACTTCTCAAATTGGTGGTGGGACCATGCCGACAGAGGAAATTCCTACAAAAGCAGTTGCGATTTCAACACATTTAACTACAGTAAATGAATTGTCAGAACGGTTAAGATTACATAAACCAGCAATTATAACGAGAAGAAAGGCTGACCAAGTCCTTTTAGATTTTAGAACAATTTCAGAAGAAGAAGCATTATTAATTGTTGATGCACTTCAGAATATTGAAAATCAATTAAGAGGTTGATGTAATCATCAACCTCTTAATTGCCATGCAATTGTTTTGCTAGTGGTATGCATCATTCGATCTAGATTAGCAAGTAAAAATCTGCTAACGGACACAGGATACCTTATTTTATAGATTTGATCAAATTTTTCGAGCTACGTTATTTCATGAAAACCTGCTATATTTGGTGCTAAATTAAGTAAATAATGAACCAAGATGTCCGTTAACCCTTTTAAAATACCCTTTTGTTCACAAATAACGGCTCTCTTGTCCGATAGAGTTAATATGATCAACAACGCTTATTGCACTAAAGCATCCTTTATTTAGATACTAAAAATGAAATAATATTAACTTCATGGAAGCATTATCTACAGTATTCAACGTACACACGATAGAGGATATTGACACAAGTATGGGCTTCCATTTTTCTCTTTCCATAATTTATTTCCATTTAAAAAAATATAGCCATCTGAGCCAATTTTAATCACATTTCCTCTAATCATATTGATATTACAACAAAAAAGGCGTTAAAAACTGTGTCAGTTTCAACGCCAATTTATCTGTCATTTTTAATTTTGCGCCCGTTAAACTGTTAGGAGTTTTAACTTCTTTTAGTTAGCTCTCACCGTCAGTTTGGCCAACGTGATTATGTTTTTTTACTTTTTTAGACCCACTTAAAGGTTCAGGTTGACCAGGGTTATGCCCTTTTGGTGCATTTTTACGTTGGTCTTTATACGTATTTTTTTCAGTCACTACTTACCCCTCCAAAAAAATAAACTATATTACGTTACTTATTATTTAAGTGAAATTAAAAAACTATTCATATATAGCGTGAATAGATTTTCATCCAATAATAAAAACTAATAAAGTACAATAGATAAAAAGGGGGAGTTTGTTTTGCCATACATTAAAAACAAGCAACAAGCATTCCAAGCAGCACAACAAGCATTTGTTCAAGCTCAGCAAGCAACAAATAATTTAATACCTAACGATGAGGATTTTGGTCACCATTATAAACAAGCTGAGCAAGAAGTTATGGAAGCTGAACAAGTGATTGATAAAGCTTTACGTAATGCATCAGAACATCAACGTCTTGAATTAGAAAAATTTCAGACTGAATTAGCAGAAATAAAAGGAAATTTGGATCGTATGAGTTAAGCAAGGTTAAAAGAAACTCCACAGTGATCTGTGGAGTTTCTTTTAATTTAAAAATGAGAATTTATAAATTTCTAACCTTGAAACTGTCTAGCGCAAGCAACCTACGAGCTCGGTCACTTCAGTCAAGTTACTGCTTCAATGTCTTCTTGGATTACTACTTGAATATGCTCCATGCTACTTTGCTCCTGCGATTACTCGTCGCACGGAAAACAATTGCTCTTGAGCAAACGGAGTGGCACAGGAGCAGCTGCTCGTGACCGAGGCTCCTTGCGCTTTTCTTACAGTATCAGAATTTATAAATTTCTAACTTGGAAACTGTCTAGCTCCAGGCGCCATCGGCTCGACCACTTCAGACCTTCTCTTTCGGTCAAAAACCCGACCGCTACGAGCAGGTCTTCCAGTGTTTGTCGCCGATAGGCGGGCGCCTTGTGTTTTTCTTACTTATTGTCTTTTTTTCGTTTTTTTATTGAATTGCTTTTGTTCTGCTGTAAGAGGCTCATTTGAGAATTCTTCGTTGTATCCTGTGCCGATTCCTTGAGCACTTGCATCATTCATTCCAGGTCTTACATGATTTGCTTTTCTTTTTGCCATATTACACACCTCCATTTCTTTACTACTATTTTTTCTAGATTATTGTTTTCTATGATATGAAATTGAAAAAGAAACAAAAACTAGTTGTGAATAGGCAAATGATTAGAGCAAAAACATGGAATGAAGGAGGTGGGAAAGCGTTACCAAAAGGATTTTTTACGTTTATTTTTAATAAAGTATTTAGACAATTGAAAAAATGTGTTGTAAGATAATGTAGAAGGAGGGTTTTACATATGAATGAAAATAATTTGTATAACG
Source organism: Anaerobacillus alkalilacustris (assembly GCF_001866005.1). Classification (GTDB taxonomy): domain Bacteria; phylum Bacillota; class Bacilli; order Bacillales; family Anaerobacillaceae; genus Anaerobacillus; species Anaerobacillus alkalilacustris. The sequence goes on along the minus strand of NZ_MLQR01000029.1, from coordinate 23,267 downwards.
CACGTTCATCGTTTCAAGTAAACGGTAAAAAGTATAATTATTACAACCTTAAAGCTCTAGAAGAAGCAGGAGTTGGGAATGTAACAAAATTACCTTACTCTATTAAGATTTTACTAGAATCTGTTTTAAGACAATATGACGGATCAGTAATTAAAGAAGAGCACGTAACAAATTTAGCAAAGTGGGGGACAAGCGAAGTTAAGGATATTGATGTTCCTTTTAAGCCCTCTCGTGTAATATTACAAGACTTTACTGGGGTTCCTGCAGTAGTTGATCTAGCGTCTTTAAGAAAAGCAATGGCTGACTTAGGTGGAGATCCGAATAAGATTAATCCTGCTATTCCTGTTGACCTTGTAGTAGACCATTCTGTACAAGTTGATGAATTCGGCGCAGGTGACTCTTTAGAAAAAAATATGGATTTGGAATTCGCTAGAAATGAAGAGCGTTATAAGTTCTTAAGTTGGGCTCAAAAATCATTTGATAATTATCGTGCAGTTCCACCAGCGACTGGTATTGTCCACCAAGTTAACCTTGAATATTTGGCAAGTGTTGTTCAAACGGTTGAACAAAACGGAGAATTTGAAGCATTTCCCGATTCGTTAGTAGGAACAGATTCACATACTACGATGATTAATGGACTAGGAATTCTTGGTTGGGGTGTTGGTGGTATTGAGGCAGAAGCAGGAATGCTGAAGCAACCATCCTATTTCCCAGTTCCAGAAGTTATTGGAGTTAAACTTGTAGGAACTTTACCAAATGGTACAACAGCTACAGATTTAGCATTAAAAGTAACGCAGGTTCTTCGGCAAAAGAATGTTGTTGGAAAGTTCGTGGAGTTCTTTGGACCAGGTCTTTCGGAAATGCCTTTAGCTGATCGTGCAACAGTTTCTAATATGGCACCTGAATATGGTGCAACATGTGGATTCTTCCCAGTTGATGAAGAAGCCCTTAATTACTTACGTCTAACTGGCAGAAGTGAAGAACAAATTAAGATTGTTGAAGAGTACTGTAAGGCAAACAGTTTGTTCTATACTTCTGATTTAGAAGATCCTATTTTTACAGATATAGTTGAAATTGATTTATCTGAAATCGAACCAAACCTTTCGGGCCCTAAACGTCCACAAGACTTAATTCCACTTTCTAAGATGAAAACTGAGTGGGAAAAAGCATTAAAGGCACCAGCAGGAAGCAGTGGCTTTGATTTAAGTGATGACGAAATTGCTAAATCAGTTACTGTGACACATCCAAATGGAGAAACATCAACATTTGGTACAGGAGCTGTGATGATAGCAGCTATTACTAGCTGTACAAATACATCTAATCCATTTGTTATGCTAGGAGCGGGATTACTTGCGAAAAAAGCAGTGGAAAAAGGTTTGAAAGTTCCAGCGTTCGTAAAAACTAGCTTAGCACCAGGATCTAAGGTTGTTACAGGGTATTTAAATGAAGCTGGGTTAACGCCATACCTTGATAAATTAGGATTTAATACTGTTGGTTACGGTTGTACTACATGTATTGGTAACAGTGGCCCACTTCCTATAGAAATTGAAAAAGCGATTGCTGAAAACGACCTGACAGTTACTTCAGTTCTTAGTGGAAACCGTAACTTTGAAGGAAGAATTCATGCGTTGGTAAAAGCAAATTACTTAGCTTCACCACCACTTGTAGTTGCCTATGCTTTAGCTGGCAATGTGAATTTTGACCTGTTAAATGATTCATTTGGAAAAGACCAGGATGGAAATGAGGTTTATTTTAAAGATCTTTGGCCATCAACAGAGGAAGTTAAGGAAGTAATGTCTAAAGCTGTTAAACCTGAATTATTTAAGAAAGAGTATGAGCGTGTATTTGAAGAAAATGAGCGTTGGAATGAGCTGAAAACAACAGAAGAAAACCTTTATACGTGGGATACTGAATCAACGTATATTCAAAATCCACCGTTCTTTGAAAACCTTTCACCTGAGCCAGAGGAAGTAAAAGAACTTACAGGATTAACTGTTGTTGCAAAACTTGGTGATTCTGTAACTACAGACCACATTTCTCCTGCAGGCTCAATTGGAAAAGATACACCTGCTGGTAAGTATTTAATTTCAAAAGGGTTAACACCTGCTGACTTTAATTCTTATGGATCTCGTCGAGGTAACCATGAGGTAATGATGAGAGGAACTTTTGCAAATATTCGTATTAGAAACCAAATTGCTCCTGGTACAGAAGGTGGATACACAACGTATTGGCCTACAGGAGAGGTTATGGCTATTTATGATGCCTGCATGAAGTATAAAGAAGCAGGAACAGGATTAGTCGTTCTTGCAGGCAAAGATTATGGTATGGGAAGTTCTCGTGACTGGGCTGCAAAAGGAACGAACCTACTAGGAATCAAAACTGTTATTGCTGAAAGCTTTGAAAGAATCCACCGCAGTAACCTAGTTTTAATGGGGGTATTACCACTTCAATTTAAAGAAGGGGAAAATGCAGACGTATTAGGTTTAACTGGAAAAGAAGCGTTAACTGTTAAAGTATCTAATGATATTAGACCTAGAGATATAGTTACAGTTATTGCAACAAATCATGAAACTGGTGATGAGAAGGAATTCGAAGTTATCGCTCGGTTCGATAGTGAAGTCGAAATTGACTACTATCGTCACGGAGGTATTTTACAAATGGTTCTTCGCGCAAAGCTTGCTGAAGAAAAGGCGAATGCCTAATTAGACTGTATTAATTAGTAAAGAGGGTCAAATTTACATATGTAAATTTGACCCTCTTTCTTACATAATCAGAATTTATAAATTTCTAACTTGGAAGCTGTCTAGCTCCAGGCGCTATCGGCTCGATCACTTCAGTCAAGTTTCTGACTTCCTGGATTGCTTCTTTGATGCTTCATGCTACTTTGCTCCTGCGATTACTCGTCGCACAAAACACTGCTTCGAGGAAAACTACTTCGAAGCATTGCTGTCAGACGCAGAAGCACATAGGTTGCGGTCAAAGAGCAGACCGCTACTTGCTGACCTTCCAGTGTTTGTTGCCGATAGTCGGGCGCCTTGCGCTCTTCTTATTTTTTCAAAATATATGTGGCACGGTCTGTTTTTACTGTCAACAATTCACTAGATGCTTCGATCGAGTAAAGCTCATGTATTGGCAGTTCGTAGCTATCTAAAGGTAACTTAAAGGTGTTACCATTTTTTTGTAGTACTGTTCCATTACCTTTTAATTGTATTGTGTGTGGGTCTACATAGTCATCTTCGTCCTCAACTTGATTTGCAATCTCAACACCACTTAAAGCTAATGTATTTTTATCTAAATCATTTCGCTCCTTTTTTTCAATTGTTATTTCAGAACCAACCCATCCCTGTAACTCTTGTAGCAAAAATTTAATCGATTTATTTGTCATTTCACTCATCTTAAACGCCTCCTTTTTGTAACCTAAAGATTATGATTTGCACTCAATTTATGAATCATGCATGTAATAGCTTACTCAAAAAGTGAAATATTTTAGTAAGGAGTTGAAAATACTACAAATGAAATAGCTTCGAAAGGAGGGGGATTTAATAGTGGGAAGGCAAAAGAAAGGTAATGCTAACGCGCAAAGAAATAATAATAAAAAGCAAATGGGTAAGAAAAACCATGCTTCTGAATTATCTACATTTTCTGAAATAGAAGCAGAAAAGATGAAAAACGATTAGGAGGATTTGATATGACTGTACAAACACAAATGCAGCAAGCCATTGCTTCTGCTCAAAGTGTTGAAGCAAGCCTCACTCAGTTTTCATTAGAAACTGAAAACCAACAGGCGAAACAATTATATAGTCAACTAGCCCAACAACAAAGAGGTATTGTTACCCAATTAGAAGGGCGCTATCAACAAATCCTACAACAAGAACCGCAATTTAATTAGAATTAAAAATAAACTTTGGCTCATTAGGCTATGTCCTAATCGAGCCAATTTATACATATAGGATAAGGATGGGTTGTCATTATGTTTGATTTTTGGACTGGTGCAGAGAGTTTGCCGGTTTATGGATTTTTGATACGTGCAGTAATTGTCTATATTTATATTTTTGTTATTATTAAAATTTTAGGACAACGCTCAATGGTAGCGCTCAATCCAATAGATTTTCTTTTTGCTGTAATCATAGGTGATATTGTAGGTGAACCATTGTCTAGCGGAGATATTCCTCTTGCTGGTCCATTAGCAGCCGCAGCATTAATAGCAGGTATACATTTGTTTTTGTCCATTATTGCTTTAAAAACACCTAGATTCAGACGGATTATCGAGGATGAGCCGATTATTATTATTGAAAAAGGAAAAATATTAAATAAAGAAATGAGAAAAGTAAAAATGACAGTTGAATCACTATTAATGGACTTGCGCTTGCAAAACGCACCTGATCTATCAGAAATCGATTATGCGATTTTGGAGGCCAACGGACAAATAAGTGTGATTAAAAAGAGTCAATACGATTCCCTAACACCAAATGATATGTTAAAGCAAGTAGCTCCTAAAGGATATCCGACGGTGCTCATTCAAGATGGAATTATTGTCGATGTAAACTTGAAAAAAGTAGGTACTAAAGGGTGGCTTGAAGAACAATTAAAAAAACATGGGATAAAGGATCATACTGATTGTTTTCTAATGACAATGGATGAAGCGGGTCAAATTTACGTGAGTCAAAAAAATCAACGTGTAGATAAAATAAAAAAGGAAATTTTCAAATAATTATGTTTAAATAGAAGCCCAGACGTTGATAATGATAAAGAACATTCTGTAAAATCAAGAATACATCAAAGAGGGCGAGAAAAATGAGGAAATTTAGAAAGATGTCATTTGATGAGTTAGTAAGTAAAAATAAAAAAGAGCTCTTAAATGATGAAGAAGCAATTGAAAAAATTGAAGAACGCCTTGATAATAAGCATTATCAACGTTTAAAAGAAAACTGGTAAAGCCTAATATTCGGCTTTACCTTTAATATTTTTCTGCTTTTCCCACTTTATTGAAAATGCTGAAACAGCTTCATAACATATTGGAGTTGATGATAGCTAATATTAATATCATGAAGGGGGGAATCAAAATTGGCTAAATCAAAACATGCTTTCGATAAATTTAGACCTAATCATTTAGGTACTCAACCTCGTGAATCTGATATAAATAACGGTAAAAAAATGGCGACTAAAGGAAATGAAAGCCCGGACTACGTTCCACCAAAAGGATAGTGTAGGGAAGTTAAATTGTATCATTATCATTAAAAAAGCAGGCTAGTTATTTTTAATACATTAATAGCTAGCCTGCTTTATCGTTTCTAATACTTTTTTAAATGCTTCTTTATTTTCGATATCAAAAAAATCCTTAAAAGGGTTGGTCCCACTTTGTAACCTTGCTATCACTTCTGTCATAGGAAATTGTGATGGATGAAGTTTGTTTGTTACTTCAGACCAATGTAAGGGGGTAGCCATAAGGGCATCATCATTACCTCTAAGTGAATAGGGTGCAATGATAGTTTTTCCCTCCCCGTGCTGTAAAAAGTCAATGTATAGTCGGTTATGACGTTTTTTCTTCAGACGTTCGGTTGTAAATGCTTCTGGATATTTTGTTTCTAAATATTTTGCGATAAAACTAGTGAAAATTCTCGTTTCCTCATATGTGAAGTGTCCATTTAAAGGTATATAGATTTGTAACCCTTTATTCCCAGATGTCTTAATAAAGGAGTGAAGTTTTAGTTGTTCAAATATCTCTTTTAATATTAAAGCTGCTTCGACAGCTAACGAAAATTCGTTTTGCGAAGGTGGATCCAAGTCTAAAACAATCTCATTAGGGTTATTACTGTAAACAGTTTGATAAGGAATATGAAATTCAATAGCTGCTTGATTTCCTAACCAAAATAATGTAGCAAGTTTTGAGCAAACGATGTAATTAATATTATCTATTTGTTTTGTATCTACAAATGGTGGCGCATAATCTGGACAATTTTTTTGATAAAAGGATTCTTGGTTAACGCCATTAGGAAAGCGTATGACTGTTAATAACCGATCTTTTAAAAAGGGAAGCATAAAAGGAGCTACAATTGATAAGTACTTTAAATAGTTGTATTTTTTTATGGTTAATTTCGGCCAAAGAATTTTGTCTATATTTGTTATATTTATTAGTTCCCCATCAATTGTTATCCCTTGGGTATTGCTTCCCATAAACAATCCTCCCAATGTTTATCAAATCGAAACCGACGGAATTTTGGATGTCTCAGCTCATTTTTACTCATTTCTAAAAATTCAACTTCAATACAAATTCCGGGTTTAACATAAAGAATATGTTGAAGTTTTTTATGGCTATTTTTTTTTACAATATCAATTAATGTCTCTTTTTCTTCTTTGGAAAAGCCTTGTCCTACTTTACCGATCATCTTAACTATTCGATTATGGATACAACCAATGTGAAAAAAAGCGTTCGTTTCGTCATATCCGATAATAAAAAATGTGGCAATTGACATGTTCTTTATTTTTAACCATTGTTTAGATCGTTGCCCCTCAATCCATCTACTGTCTTTTTGCTTGGCGATAATTCCTTCTCCATGTTCTCTTTTTATTAAATCCCAAAGTTTTATTTCATCTTCATAAGGTTGGACAATTTTAAATAAATGGGTATGCTCGAACTCTTTAAAGAGTTCTATAAGATTTTTCTTTCTATCTGTGAGTGTTTTTTTTGTCAATGAAATTCCATTTTCCATTAGTAAGTCAAAAGCTAGATAAGTCACAGGGTATAACTCTTCTGCTTGTACAACCTTGTCTTTATTTTTTAATCGTCCTCTTTTTTGGATCTTATCAAAATTAGCTTTAATGTCTGTTTCTAATACACAAAGTTCACCATCTAATATAATAGGTAACTTTAATTGTGTAGATAGTTGTCGAAAGAGAAGAGTTATCTCAGGAAATTGATCATTTAACAGTTTTAGGTTCCGACTAATGATTTTTGTTTCCGTTTCATTGATATAGATCATTGCTCTAAATCCATCGTACTTCACTTCATATAACCAATTAGGACCATTAGGTATTTCCGTTACGAGTGTAGGTAACATTGGTTTTAATAATTTCAATCTTAACCAGTCGCTTTCTTCTTCCTAGTCGTTCTTCGTTTTTTCGGTTTTGTTTGATCGATACTTGCTTGCAAAGCTTCCATTAAATCAACAACATTTGTTTGTGGGGCTTCTTTAGCCGTACGAACCTCGTTTCCAGTAATTTTCGTTTGGATTAAATCCATAAGAGCAGTACGGTAATCATCGGTATATTTCTCAGGGTTAAAAGTTGTTGTTAACTGTTCAATTAATTGGATAGCTGTATCCATTTCTTTCGTACTTAATTCAATATTTTCCGGTATTCCTGGAATTTGTTCAATATTTCGTACTTCATCAGGAAAGTAAATGGTTTCTAGAACTAGTGCATTCTTAAAAACTCTGACTACCGCTAAATGTTGTTTAGAACGGATCGTAATTTTAGCAATGCCAATCTTACCCGATTGTTCCATTGCTTGTTTTAATAACATATAAGCCTTTTGGCCGTTGTCGTTTGGTCCAATAAAATAGGAACGATTAAAATAAATTGGGTCAATCTCCTCTAACTTAACAAAATCAATGATTTCAACGCTTTTATTTTGTTCCTTTTCTAATTTTTCTAAATCATCATCTTCTAAAAGTACGAATTTTCCAGGTTCGTATTCATATCCTTTAACAATTTCATGATTTTCAACTTCTTTTTCACAGACTGGACATGTTCGTTCGTATTTAATTGGACTATTGCATTCTTTGTGTATCATTCTAAGTTTGATATCTTTATTTTCAGTGGCAGAAAAAAGTTTAATTGGAATATGGACTAAACCAAAACTGATTGAGCCTTTCCACATCGTATGCATTTATAATCACTCCTTTTCCATTTTATATAAAAGGATAAAAGTAGAACTAGTTTTATTATGCGCTCATTCAAACACATCAAACTGTAAGCTTTTACCTATTTGCTAAACTAGGTGTATGTCTATATTTCAGTTAAAATAGTACTTGTCAAAATAGGGTTGACAGTTAATAATGGAGTAGAAACGTCTTAAAAGGAAGTGTTTGATATTCATCCGCAAAATAAGAATAACCATATTTATCAACATTCAACTAAACCGATACAAAAGAAAATGAAAAGCATATTAATTATTTGTTTCTTTCTTTATTTAGCGTTGGTTATCTATTTGACTCTATTTGCATGGAATTATGGTGCATCTTTAGGACCGGTTGGCCCAGGGGGAAGAAATTATAATATTATTCCATTTCGAAGTATTTATCGAATTGCTGTATTTAGTCCAACTATTATGGATCCTTTAAAGATACTAGTTGGTAATATTGTATTGTTCTTGCCTTTTGGTTTTTTAGCACCGATAGTAATGAAAAGGTTACGTAAATCAATTATAGCTACTACAATGATGGGGATGCTCCTTTCAATTTTCATTGAAACGAGTCAATTTTTATTTACGTATAGGGTATCAAATATTGATGATGTGATATTAAATACGTTAGGTGCCTTTATTGGAGCAATCTTAATCAAGCTTTGCTTTTGGGTGAAAGCAAGAATACTTATTATTAAAACATAAAGAGGATGAATTTTGTAATTAGCTATGCTAATTAACGATTCATCCTCTTTTGTTATTTCGTTTCTTTTAAAAAAATAGCTTTTTTCCAACGAGTGTATAAATAAATTGTAAATAAAATGATAAGTACATAAATACCAACTACAAAAATGACTTCTTGGTTAGTAGAAACAAACGAATGTCCTAATACAGCAAATAAAAGCATGGCAGGAATTTTACCTAGACTTGAGGCAACTGAATAGCTTATAAAAGAAACTCGACTCACAGCGCTATATGCATTTACTACAATCGATGGAATAAAGGGAATGAGACGAGAAACTAAAATAGTTATAAAGGCATTTCTCTCGAACATGACTGTCACCAGTTCTAACCTTTTATAACGGTTAATAACTTTTAACCCCCAGTTTTGGAAGACGAAACGAATAAATAAAAACATAATTAGTGAGGCAGCTGTTGATGCGACCCACGTTACAAATCCACCTAAAAAGGTGCCATACATTGCACCAATAATCCCACCGATAATAGGAAAGGGGATAATCGGGAATAGAGCAAACAATGTTGCAATAAACATAGTCAGAAAAATCGAGGTCTCCCTTGTTTCTTGAAACCAAATGAGAAGTTCTTCTTGAAATAAGTAGATCGCTACGGCGATTAAAAGGTAAAAAATAAATAAAATCCCTTTGTTCATGATGTCACTCCTAAAAAAATAATCCTTCCCTTTGTAGGTTCTTTTTGAACTTCTCCATTTTATCATAATTATCATGGTTTAGATTTACTTATCGCAAAGTTTATCCCACTCTTAAGCGGCAATAAGACTCGTATTGTTTGAAGCGATGCACTATGCAGATTAAAATGACATATGTGCGCCATTCCTATCGTAATATTAATTGAAGTGAGTGAATTTCATAATTTTCAAAATGAGCTGTTTAATTCTATATATAGTTATAGAGGATTTTGCGTAACTATATCTAGTATCTTAGTGGCAGAGTAATGAATTTTGAAATTCATTAAAGTAAATAAAATATTACTAATAGAAATGGGAGGGAAATGTAATTGCAAATTCATACAATACAAGCAGGCCAAACACTTTATGGAATTGCACAAGCTTACGGCACAACGGTAGAAAATATAGTAGCTGCTAATGAAATTCCAGAGCCAGGTAGACTAGTTATTGGTCAAACAATCGTAATTCCTATAGTGGGACGATTTTATTGGGTCCAACAAGGGGATAGCCTTTGGTCTATTGCTCAAAGGTACGGAATTAATTATTACAGCCTAGCTCAAATAAATCAAATTCCTGTGGAATCAATATTACCTGTTGGATTGAGATTGTATATTCCACCTCTAGCGAGACCAGTAAAAGAAACAAACGCTTATGTGGAACCGATGGGAGGGGTTGTTAGTGAAGCCTTACTTGATGCATCAAGAAGAGCAGCTCTTCATTTGACATATTTAGCACCATTCAGTTATGAAATAGAAAGAGATGGGACTTTACGGGAGCCACCTTTAGGTGAATTACCACAAATTGCTGCTAATCATCAAGCGACATTAATGATGGTCGTTACAAATTTGGAAGGTGGTCAGTTTAGTGATGAAGTGGGAGCGATTATTTTAAATGATCAAGCTTTGCAAGATGTTCTCTTAACAACCATTATTGAAGAGGCTCGTAGGGTTGGCTATAGTGATATTCATTTTGACTTGGAGTTCTTAAGACCAGAAGATCGAGACGCTTATAATCAATTTTTAAGAAAAGCAGCAGATACAATACGGGCAGAAGGTTTGTTAATTTCAACAGCATTAGCTCCGAAAACTAGAGCTGATCAACCTGGACCATGGTATGAAGCTCATGATTATCGTGCTCATGGTGAAATTGTTGACTTTGTCGTTATAATGACGTATGAATGGGGATATAGTGGTGGTCCTCCAATGCCGGTGTCTCCAATTGGACCAGTGCGAGAAGTATTAGAATATGCTCTTACTGAAATGCCAGGTGAAAAAATTATGATGGGACAAAATTTATATGGTTATGATTGGACGTTACCTTACGTTCCTGGTGGAGAGTACGCTAGAGCACTTAGTCCCCAAGCTGCGATAGAGTTAGCAAGAGATAGAAATGTAATAATTGAGTATGATTATGTTGCGCAAGCACCTTTTTTTGAATATGTAGATGATCAAGGAAATGAACATATCGTATGGTTTGAGGATGCAAGAAGCATCCAAGCAAAATTCAATTTATTAAAAGAACTAGGACTAAGAGGGGTTAGTTATTGGAAGTTAGGTTTACCATTCCCGCAGAATTGGTTACTAATTGAAGAAAACTTTCAAGTAAGAAAATTATAAGTACAAAAACGAAGTGAAAACTTAAACGAGTTCCTTAACCCTCGAATCGATAATTAGAAACATATATTAATATGGTTCACACCCCAAAAGGTTTTCGGTCGCCCTAAGGTACGATATACAGTGTCAGTCACTTCCACATATTGTGATTGGCAAAAACTGATTCCAAAGCAGTGGACTTTGGGGGTCTAACCATAATATAAATGACATTTGAAAAAGCCATATGGGTTAAAATTATTTAGTAGTCAAAAAAGGTATAATTATGAAAACGCAAAGAACTATATTATTTTTTGCGTTTTTCTTTGTGTTTGGAAAATAAAACTTTAGCAACCGAAGTAAATTAGGAAACACTTTTCATTTACATTAGGTTTAAGCTAATTTACTATGAATTCAAATGTATGTTTACATATGCATTCTACTTTCTATCTTTTAACAAGTTTGTTATGATAACAATATTATAAAACAAAGTTAATAACTTGGAATTAGAGAACGTGGAGGTCATAATTTTATGAATAAGCAAATACTAATAATTTTTATTTTGTTTTTACCTATTTTTGTTTTTCCCAACCATAACGGGGCACATTCATACTTACAAAACTCATTTCCTGAACACGGATCAGTTATCGAAGAAGAAGTCTCTGAACTTGAGTTAGTATTTAACGCAGGCATAGAAAAAAGTAGTATCGTTGAGATTTATGGTTCTGAAGAAAACAGTATTGCTATTAAGGAATTAACAGTTGAGAGTCCTAACATTTATGTAACGTTAGAGGAAGCGTTGCAAACAGATAACTATGAAGTGCGGTGGGCTGTTATCGGTGATGATGGACATCCAACAGACGGAGTTTTCCACTTTTCGATTTATTTACCAGTAAAAGAAGAAGTCGAACATGAAAAGGTTGAAGAAATCGAAGAGATCGAGCAGCTGGATGAAGTGCTTAACGGTGAAAATGAATTAAGAAAAGAAGAGTCCAAAAACGTAATAGCTGATAAACAAAGCTCTAATCTTCCGTTTATTATTAGCCTAATAGTAATTGGTGTGGCGGTATTTCTATTTATATATAGAAGGAAGGGATAATTTTGGTTGTATTAAGTAAGGCATTGTTATATCCGTCATTTGCATTTTTAATTGGTGGATTAATACTTACCTTAGTTCCAACAACTAAACGTCCATCAATAAAAATAAAACGAAGTGCTTTTGCTTTAGTTGTTCTAAGTATTATTATGTTAAGCTTTGTACCGATTTTTTCTTCAGTTAGTTATGTTTCAAACATTTTTAGTCTTTCTTTTTTTCAAGGGTTGGAACTTGTATTAACTAATTTTACGATAGGTAAAACCTGGTTGGTGACGGTTGTTATCGGTATTTTTTTAGCAATAACAATAATACTAAATAAAAAAGATAAACGTTTCGTATATTTTGTGGCATTGTTGTTAGGGATTGTTATGATTTTCATTGTTTCAAAAGGAAGCCATATGGCGTCGTTACAACCTAATCTTGGTTACATCACTCATGGGATGCATTTTTTAAGTGTTAGTATTTGGGTTGGTATTCTCTTTGTTATTGGACTATGTGCGATAGACGAACAAAATTGGCTTGCATTTTTAAAGTGGTACACACCAGTTGCGATTACTTCTGTTCTAACCGTAACCTTTTCAGGTTTGTTTTTAATGGGTGGAACTACACCCGAGTATGCAAATTCATTTATGTTATCATATGGGCAATTTTTACTACTCAAACACCTTCTATTTATTTTAATCATTTTATATGGTGTCATTAATGGAATTATTATTAGAAGGAAACTAAAAAGAGATTCTTCGTTCCGACCTAAAAAGTGGTTACGTTTAGAAAGTGTATTTATCCTACTAGTTTTATTTATTACAGCTCTTATGACTGAGTCTACACCTCCTCATAATGTTTCAGTTACACTTGAACGAACGCAACCATCTTCCATATTCGAAAAATTTCATGGAAGTGTTGGGCCCTATTCGACCGTTGTATTTTCAGGTAGTTTAGTAAGTTATGTATTTATCATTATGGTTTTGGTTTGTGTTTTCTTTCTTTTTCGTACAGCATTTGTAAATAATCGCATCTTTAAAGGAATAATTAGTAGTGCCATTTTTCTTATTGCTAGTTACCTTTTTGTTATGACAACTATTTCTGTAGAAAATACGTTTATGAGTGAGGGTGTCATTTTTCATTCGGTTGAGGAAGCGATTTTGAAAGGACATCAAGAAAATGATCAGTTAACTATTCTACAAAAAGGAAATAGGTATGATGACATCATTTATGTTTTATACACAATTAATGAATCTGAGCTAATTAGTGAACTTTTATTTGAGAGTGAATCAGGCTATGAACGCATTTGGGATAGTCGTCTAACTATTGGTGGCATTCCGATAATTGAGACAGATTATAAAATTAGAACATTCCTTATTACCGATGGTCCTTGGTTACAACAAGGGTACTCTTTTACGTATGTTACATTTGGTTTTATTCAAGAGCCAAAAGATGTGGATACTGTAGAAATTAGGTATGAAGGTGAACATAAAAAAGTTCCCATTAAGAATCAATCTTTTTTTAATCTTTCCTATTCAAATGACCAGTGGGAAGCTCTCCATCCGATTATTTTTTATGATCAGTCAGAAAATGAGGTTGGCGATTATATGCGCGGGATCATGGAAACAGATGCGTATTGTCATTAAATAAAAGCTCCTTAGAAAGAAGTGAAAGAGTGTGTTTCTTCATAACAGCTAATGGATAAAAGGGTAAAGAGACGGATTTTTCCGACTTTTTACCTTTTTCTTTTGAAAAACGATGGAAAATTCGACGGAAATGAGGTATATTTCGATTATCGAAAAACAAGTAGGTGATCGGTTTTAATGAATAATAAGAAAATGTGGCTCATATATCTAATGCTTTTCTTAGCAACAAGTACATGGGGAAGTGCTTTTATTGCAGGAAAAATAGCAATCCAAAGCTTCGAAGCGGCAACAGTTGCTTTTTTCAGATTTTTAGGTGCAGTAATTCTTCTATTCCCGTTAATGTGGTATAAGGAACGTAATATTCCAAAACCAACATTAAAAGACTGGTTTTTATTTGCATTGCTAGGCTTAACTGGTATTTGTTTTTACAACATATTCTTTTTCTTAGCATCTAAACATGCACCAGTTATTAAAAGCTCCTTATTTATTGCTTCTAATCCAGTTTTAATTATTATATTATCTGCGCTATTTTTGAAAGAGAAAATATCAAAAAATCAAGTTGTAGGTTTAATTTTCGCTTTATTAGGGGTTTCCTTTATCATAACTAATGGTAACCTCAGTATTTTTTTAACTATGGCATTTGAGCCTATCGATTTAATTTTAATTGGAGCATTGATATGTTGGGCACTTTATAGTGTAATCGGTCGAGTAGTTTTAAGAAAATATAGTTCCATTGTATCAACAACTTATGCTGTATGTTTTGGAACACTGTTCTTACTACCATTTGCTTTATATGAAACAACTGTTTCGGATTTAACAAATAGTACTATAGATGCTTGGGTAGCGATTGGTCACATGAGTGTTTTTGTAACAGTTATTTCTTTTATTATGTACTATTATGGTATTCAACAAATAGGGGCAGCAAGGGCATCTATTTTTATAAATTTTATGCCTATTTCAGCTGTTATTATGGCAAATGTATTTTTAAATGAGCAATTAACTATTCCTCATTTAATAGGTGCTTTTTTTGTATTAACTGGGGTAACCCTTAGTACGTATAAGAAAGGCTGGAAATCGTCAAAGAATGAAAAGAAGCAGCGAACAGCATAAGAAAAATCGACATTGTTCTATTGTTGTCTACATTATACTGAAAAAATGTTTACGTTAGGTCGAATCGACCAAGAATTTGATGAACGAATTTGTTTGAAGCACTATTTCTAGCAGTATAAAATAAGTAGTATTATAACCCTTAAAACATAAATCTACTACTAGGAGTGATACTATGGAAATGTGTTATACAGAAATGACGACGAGCGAAATTATTGCCTATTACAAAAGGGTGAAAGAATATATTGATCAAGGGTTTCGTGTTGATGGATTAAAGGATGAATTAAACTTAATTTCAAAAACGTTACTATGTAAGAAACAAGAATTATGTAGGTCAGAGCTACAAAAATATTTAATGGAAATTGAAAAATACAAAAAAATTATTCGTCATTAAAAAGGGATGAGAGATATATTCTTATCCTTTTTAATTTTAAAAATTATTAAATTACCTTTAGCACCTATTGAATAAATTCTTCTTGTATAGACTTAGTTGAAAAAAGCTCTATGTACTTCTTCTAAGTTTTTTTCATATAATCAGAATTTATAAATTTCTAACTTGGAAACTGTCTAGCGCAAGCAGCCTACGAGCTCGGTCACTTCAGTCAAGTTACTGACTTCAATAACTACATGAATAACGTCTCTGAATAGCTTCATGCAGCTTTGCTCCTGCGGTTACTCGTCGCACAAAACACTGCTTCGAGGAAGCTTACTACGAAGCAATACTAGAAGACGCAGAAGCACGTAGGAAGCCAAAGAGCGGCTTCTGTCAAAGGCCATCCAGTGCCTTTCGCTCGTGACCAAGGCGCTTGCGCTTTTCTTGATTGAACTAAGTTCCAATGCTGTAAGAGTGAGAATAGCGCTAAGAAATGATAAAATATATATAGTGTTATTTTCTAATAACAATGTTAAAAATGCTGTGGAATTAGGCGGGTGCTAAAGTGAGTAATGATACGATTAATATGAATGAAATAGAAACAAAGGTCATTGAGTGGTGTAAACAACTTGAAGTAGTACAAGAGGGACATATAGTAAGAATGCTCCAAATGCTAGAGGGGATAACAGACCAATCAAATAAAAGAAATAAATTAGTAGCAAAATTATATGCGCTGGCAGCTTACGCCAGGTTTGCTCGAATACATGAGCTCGATCAAATTACATTAGATAGACTTGATAAGGCTATGGAAGTCGATCCTCTTGATCATTTAATAAACGAAGTATTTATTAAAATTTATTTTAAGCTTTTAGAAACATCTCTTCTTCCTAAACAGTTTCCACAAATTCGAGAAACAGATCACGGAAATGCAAAGAAAAAATTAGCTGCTGATTATTTAAATATAGCCAACGACTTTTTTGATCGCGCTACGAAGTATGAAGCGATTGTTCAATCCTTAATTAGTGCAGCAAGACGACTATATGATGATGAACTTATTATAAGATTTGAGAATTTAAATGATATTCTGCAAGCGTTAAAAAAACAGTTACGTACTATTGTAAAATCAACAGAGGCTTATTCTGACTCAGTGAAGGGGATTTACTATTCTAAATCACAATTACTTGAAGTGAAAAAAACAATCTCTGAAATTGAAGAGCTTCACATTCAATGGATAAATACGATTGCTGATGATGAAATAAAAACAGACAATGATCAAAGGGTTGCATTAACTGACTTGAAAAAGATGATAGGTTTAACTGAAGTAAAGGATCGTGTCGAGAAACTGTATCGTTATTTACAATATCAAAACATTCGAAAAGAAATGGGTTATCAATTAAAAGATGAACTCAGTTTAAATATGATCTTAACAGGCAATCCAGGTACTGGTAAAACTACTTTAGCAAGATTACTTGCAAAGATATATTATGAACTTGGAATATTACCACGAGAAGAAGTAATAGAAGTGGACAGGTCCCACTTAGTAGGTGGTTATGTAGGACAAACAGAAGAGAATACGATTAATATAATAAAACAAGCTGTGGGTGGAGTTCTTTTTATTGATGAAGCTTATAGTTTAAAAAGACAAGATAGTAGCGGCAACGATTATGGTCAAACGGCTATTGATACCCTCGTATCTCAAATGACGAGTAGTGAATATGCGGGCAAGTTTGCGGTGATTTTAGCTGGGTACCCAGAGGAAATGCGCCAATTTCTATGGGCAAATCCAGGGTTGAGAAGTCGTTTTCCGGAAAATAACCATATCCATTTACGAAACTATACAGTGAATGAGTTAATTAACATTGCTGAATTGGTAGCACTTGATAATGATTTTACTTTTTCTGAAGAAGCGATTATTGAATTAAGAAAGCGTATTGAAAATGAGCAAGTAGATGCATCGTTTGGCAATGCACGTACTGTAAAAAATATTGTTTTAGATGCTATTTTTCAAAAAGGTTCAATTGTTCAGTTACATGAACCACATCGGAGTGAAGATTTTACAATTTTAACTGTTGATGATGTTCGTGTTCATAATAACGATGAAAAAGAAGAGGATGGTATTCAGCAGCTTGAAGGACTCATAGGTTTACAGGAAATAAAAAAAGAAGTAAAGTCGCTAATATCATTTGTAAAAGTCCAGCAGTTACGTCGGGAGAAGAAACTACCGACTGTCCCTCTTCAACTTCATTCAGTTTTTACCGGTAACCCAGGTACAGGGAAAACAACCGTAGCAAAAATATATGCAAAAATTTTAAAAGAATTAGGGTTGTTAAAAAGAGGACACCTAGTTGTTGCCGCTAGAGGAGATCTTGTAGCAGGCTTTACTGGTCAAACCGCTTTGAAGACGAAGAAGAAAATAAGAGAAGCATTAGGTGGTATATTGTTTATTGATGAGGCTTACTCTTTAATCGGTGGTCAAGGTGATTTCGGAAAAGAGGCTATCGATACATTAGTTGATGAAATGACAAAACATAATGAGAACTTAGTTGTTATTTTAGCAGGATATCCAAATGAAATCGAAACACTTATTGAAAGCAATCCTGGCCTTGCTTCTCGTTTTAAGAAGTACTTTTATTTTAGTGACTATACTGTTGAAGAACTTGTCCAAATGGTCAACCTGAATGCGAACCTGTATGGGTATTCAATAAAAGAAGATGTTAAAACATATGTATTTTCTAGACTGAATGATCAAAATCCAAAAGGAAATGGTCGATACGCAAAAGATTTAGTAGATTTAGCAATTCAACATCATTCTTTTCGGATAATGAATGATGGAGAAGAGTTAACAAAAAAGCAACTATCTGAGCTTGTAATTGAAGATTTTAAAGGGTGTAATTGATTTAGAGAGGTGAGTTTCCATGTATATTTCTAAGACGAAAGTAGAGGTTCGTTATGCAGAAACAGACCAAATGGGAGTAGTTTACCATGCAAACTATCTTGTTTGGTGCGAAATAGGAAGAACGAAAATCATTGAAGAAATGGGATTTAAGTATGCTGATATGGAAAAAGAAGGAGTACTATCTCCAGTAATAAATGTTCAGTTTTCTTATAAGTATCCTGCAAAATATGGAGAAACTGTTGAAGTTAGAACATGGGTAGAGGAGTATTCTGGTGTGAAGGTGACATATGGTTATGAAATTGTGAATGGAGAGGGAGTCACCTGTTTAACAGGTACTAGTGAACATGTTTGTGTCACTAAAGATTCGTTCCGTCCAATCTCTATGAAGCGTAAATTCCCGAATTGGCATGAAGTGTATGAAAAAATAAAAAAGTCATAAGCTTGTATGAATAAAACTTTCTTCAAAGTGAAAAATAACCTTGTACTTTCACGGAGTGATCCTTATACAGTGATAGTACAATAATAGAGCTTTCGTTAAACAACATGGTAGACATCTATTTGAAAACAAAAGCAAGTATTTTTACTTTAAACATAGGAGGTTTTACATAATGGCAAAACCAGATAACCGTAGCAATAACGTAGAAAGATTAGAACAAATGGTCAACAATACGATTGAAAATTTAGAAGAAGCACATAAAACGTTACAAAATGAAGACTTAAAGCCTGAAGAGAGGGAAGCGATTCAATCTAAAAATGCAAGACGAGAACAAAGTATTGAAGGATTCAAATCAGAAATTGAAGATGAGATGTCTGCACGGCATAATGGACAGATCGATTAATGGTTATGGTTAGGTAATTACCTAACCATTTTTGTTTGCTTAAAAGCCCAAGGCGCTTGTGCTTTTCTTATATAATCAGAATTTATAAATTTATAACTTGGAAACTGTCTAGCTCCAGGCGCCATCGGCTCGATCACTTCAGTTCGTCAATTGCGGTCAAAGAGCAGACCGCTACTTGCCGACCTTCCAGTGTTTGTCGCCGATAGGCGGGCGCCTTGCGCTTTTCTTATAAATTTGTTAGTAAAATTTACTTTTTTTATGTGCTTATTTTCAGAAAGTGGTAAACTATAGGGACATAGAAAAATTTGGAGGATTATAGATGAAAAATATTCAACAATCTATCATTGCAAATATGAAGGTTAAACCAACCATTGATGTAAATGCAGAAATATCAGAACGAGTTAAATTTTTAAAACAATACATCCATAAAACAGGAGTAAGTGGATATGTATTAGGGATTTCTGGTGGGCAAGATTCAACGTTAACTGGGAAATTGTGTCAAATGGCGATAGATGAGCTAAACAGTGAAAGCGATGGGAATAAAGAGTACGTATTTATAGCTGTTCGTCTACCGTATGGAGAGCAGCAAGATGAGCAAGATGCACAAGATGCGATTTCTTTTATTCAACCTACTAAATCAATAACCGTTAACATAAAACCAGCTGTAGATGCATCAATGAACTCTTTTACAGAAGCAACAGGAAGTTATTTAAGTGATTTTCTAAAAGGTAATACAAAAGCGAGAGAACGTATGAAGGTACAATACGATATTGCTAGTCATTATCAATGTCTAGTTGTAGGTACGGATCACTCAGCAGAAGCCATTACAGGTTTCTTTACAAAACATGGAGATGGTGCATGTGACATTGTTCCAATATATGGTTTAAATAAACGTCAAGGGAAACAGATTTTAAAACAATTAGTTTGTCCTGAGCACCTATATTTAAAAGCTCCAACTGCGGACTTAGAAGACGATAAACCTGGCTTACCCGATGAAGTTGCGTTAGGTTTTACCTATGAAAACATTGATGATTACCTAGAGGGTAAAACCATTCCATCAACAATAAGTGATAAGATTGAAGCAAAATACAAATTGACAGAACATAAACGACAAGGGCCAGTCAGTATTTATGACGATTGGTGGAAATAACCGATTATAGATGGTGCATTTAGGATTTCACATGAAAAAGGATGGTTAACATGGGAAGTGAGTCAAAGAATACGGATTTACACCTTCATACAACTGCATCGGATGGTGGATATTCACCAAAGGAATTAGTACGAAAGTGTAAAGAAGTAGGACTAGAGTATATAGCAATTACAGATCATGATACGGTTGCAGGTGTTAAAGAGGCCATAGTTGAAGGGGAAAGGTTAGGCATCACCGTAATTAATGGTATTGAGTTTTCTACGAAAGAGAATGGCATCGGCGTTCATATATTAGGTTACGGAATTGATCTAACTTATGAACCATTATTATCAATGCTTAGTGAGCAACAAAAGATGAGGAAAACTCGTATGCAGGAAATGGTTCAAAAATTTGCAAGACTTAATATTCATTTGAATGAAGCTGATATTCTAAAAGAAGCTGATGGTGGGAGTATTGGTAGACCTCACGTTGCAAAAGTACTTGTTAAAATGGGGGCTGTAAACGATGTTGCCGAAGCATTTGACAAGTATTTAGCTGAAGGAAAGCCTTGTTATGTGAAAAAGGAAAGAGAAATGACTCCGCTAGAAGCACTTCAATGGATAGAAGCTGCAAAAGGTATTGCAATTTTAGCCCACCCAGTATATTACAATTTGGACGATAGAATTTCATCATGGGTAAAAACAGGATTGTTACACGGGGTGGAGGTATATCACCGTGACCATAATTTAGAAGTCCAAAATCATTATGAGAAACTTGTAAAGCAAATCGAACAACAACAAGGTGTAGTCTTATTACGAACCGGTGGGTCCGATTTTCATCATGAGGATTACGGTAGAGTCACTCAACCGCTAGGAGAGACTCGAATAGATAACGAGTTTGCTATAAGATTATTAGCTCGAATAAAGAAATAAAAAAACTTGGCTTTTCGCCAAGTTTTTAATATTTTTTTACTTCACTTGTGGCATCAATAATTGTTTCAGATAGTGCTTGAGAAGCTAAGCTGTCAGCTTCTTTGTTTTCAGCTCTATTAATGGACTCGTAACTAACGGTAAGACCTAATGCTGATATTTTTTCATCGATTCTATCTAACCAACGAGTATGTTCCTCTTCGTAACATGGCCATTCCCCTTTTGCTTGATTTATGACTACTAACGAATCTCCTTTAATAGTAATAGGAAGGTGATGTATCCCAAGACCTTCTAATTCATTAATAGCCAACCATAAGGCTGCGAACTCGGCTTCGTTGTTTGAAGATAATTGGTCTAACGACTGATTTTTTCTTAATCGATAATATTTATTGTTTTGTTCATAATAAATGGCTACACCTACACCTGCCATGCGTTTTTCTTCATTGTAACCTCCATCAAAATAAACAAGAATATTATGAGGTTCTTCTTTCAAACTTTTTATATATTTTTGTAAATGTTTCTTCAACCACGTTGTATCAGTTTCATCAATATAATTGATTTTTGTTGCTCTACCTGTTTTTTCAATATCTTCGCTTAACAAAAGTGCTTCTTGAATTGGTAAAAAATCAGTTGATAATTCATATTGATTTGTTCCTTGTTTTGGTTTATATAATATTTCTAACCGTATTTTCATACTTTCACTCCTGTACTTTTTCAATTTAATAAATAAATAATTGCGAATTTTATAAATTCATGATAACTTAATAACTTAAAAGGGTTCAATAAGTAAGAGTAACTTCTTTAATATTATTTGAAGTTATACGGATCGTATCCATACTGGAATATGAATAGTTTTATGAAGGAGTGACGTTTAGTATGCCTATAAAAATACCTGATATGTTACCAGCAAAAGAAATTTTGCTTAAAGAAAATATATTTGTCATGGATGAAAGCAGAGCCTTTAGTCAAGATATTCGCCCTCTAAAAATTGTTATTTTAAATTTAATGCCTGTTAAAGAAGTGACGGAAACACAACTTCTTCGTTTACTTGGGAATTCACCTTTGCAAGTAGAAGTGGTTTTCATACATCCAGATACACATGAATCAAAAAACACATCAAAAAAACATTTAACTGCTTTTTATCAAACTCTTGATGAAATAAAAGATCGAAAGTTTGATGGGATGATAATTACAGGCGCTCCAATTGAACATCTTCCATTTGAAGACGTTACTTATTGGAGTGAATTAAAGGATATTATGGACTGGTCGGTTTCTAACGTTACTTCTACTTTACATATTTGTTGGGGAGCTCAAGCAGGCTTATATTATCATTATGGTGTGCCCAAATATATGTTGAAGGAAAAGGTTTTCGGAATATTCCCGCATACAATTTCTAACCCACACGTTGATTTATTACGAGGCTTTGACGATGAGTATGTCGTTCCGCAGTCAAGGTATACAGAGGTAAGGAGAGAGGATATTGAGAAAATTCCTGATATAGAAATCTTATCGGAGTCCAAAGAAGCAGGAGTAAATATTGTTGCTTCAAAAAATGGGAAACAAATTTTTATTACTGGTCATTTTGAATATGATGCGACAACTTTAAAAACTGAATATGAGCGAGACATTCAAAAAGGTTTAGATATTTCCTGTCCAATTAATTATTTTTTTAATAATGATCCTACTATAGCGCCAAGGCTACGTTGGCGTGCGCATGCTAATTTAATTTTCTCAAATTGGTTAAATTATTATGTTTATCAAGAAACTCCTTACGATTTAAATATATAGGTACGAAGAAGGAAAACTCTCATTACAATAATGAGGGTTTTCTTGTAGTATCAGAATTTATAAATTTCTAACTTGGAAACTGTCTAGCTCCAGGCGCCATCGGCTCGATCACTTCAGGTCGTCAATTGCGGTCAAAGAGCAGACCGCAATTGACGACCTTCCAGTGTTTGTCGCCGATAGGCGGGCGCCTTGCGCTTTTCTTATAATCTACCGAGTTTTAGAAATAGCTACTAGAATTTTTCGAACTATAGTATAAGTATAAGTCCATTAGAGAATTTTCTTCAATTGAAAAGGTAAATGATTAGACTGTGTCAAAAGTAAGCCCGAAATATAAAAAATAGCGCACCTTTCCGGTACGCATGACGAATAGCCGTATATCACGACTTTTTTATCGAATATACGGCATATTTATTTTTTCATACATGATACCTGGATCATTTTGGACCAGGGCATGTACTGATTTAAAATTTCAGGGTTTTGATGGATGCCGATATTCGGTAGATCCGTCAAAAGTTTCTTTATGTATTCGTAGAAATCGACACCGTTACTTTTAGCGGTTTCCGC
>NZ_MLQR01000028.1 GCF_001866005.1 Anaerobacillus alkalilacustris | reverse complement strand
CAGATTTTCTAAATTAAAAACCGAAATTTGTATCGAATAATTATCTAAGAAAAAAGAGAAGAATTACTTTATTTTAAAGACCTACAGTAATTCTTCTCGGATAATCAATCTTCTTGGATAATGAGCCTTATCCGAGAACTTAGATAAGGCTCATGTTCGTCGTTATTGGTTGAAAGCAGACAGCAAAAATGGCCAAATTGGTGTGAAGTATTGCGATGAGTTGTATCAATTAGAAAGGAAATTTAAACATTTGTCTCCGAGTAAGCGTAGAAAAAAACGACAAAAATACTCAAAGCCAATTGTGGAGAAATTCCTAAACTGGGTTGAAACATCACCATTTTTCGGAAAAAATGCCCTCGCCAAGGCAGCTGAATATACTTTAAACCGAGCGAATGGGCTCAAAGCTTTCTTGAACGATGGTCGCATTGAAATCGATAATAATCCAGCCGAAAACGCCATCCGTCCTAATGTTCTTGGGAGAAAAAACTGGCTCTTTTCAGTCAGTGAAGCTGGTGCCAAAGCAAACGCCATCTGTTTAAGCATCGCGGAAACCGCTAAAAGTAACGGTGTCGATTTCTACGAATACATAAAGAAACTTTTGACGGATCTACCGAATATCGGCATCCATCAAAACCCTGAAATTTTAAATCAGTACATGCCCTGGTCCAAAATGATCCAGGTATCATGTATGAAAAAATAAATATGCCGTATATTCGATAAAAAAGTCGTGATATACGGCTATTCGTCATGCGTACCGGAAAGGTGCGCTATTTTTTATATTTCGGGCTTACTGTAATAGCATTTCATCTGTCGTAATGGCTACAGCAATTGTATCACTACATATGACATTTCATTCATGATAGTAATAACCCATTTCCAATTAGTCTTCGGGCCATATTGAATTGAGCTTTTGTTGAATGAACTACCTGGAAATTTTATTAAGTATCGGTCGAGTCAAATAATGAGTTGAAAGTGTTTTCCTTTATTAAATCTCTATAAAGAGAATGAAATGTGGTATAAGGCGTAATTATGTGAATAGGAATGAAATAATACTATATGTCCTTTTTTATAGGTTTTTGTTACAATATCAGGATGTACTTCCATAACGTTTCCTATTTTTTTGCATTTAATCTCCAAGATTTATTCAGTTAGAGGTGAAGGATATCATTAAACGTTAAAAATGTTTTTTGAGCTCTTTTAGCTATGTTGGACGATGATTTTTGTTCGGTTTCAGTTTAGTTCGTCAATTTTTTTTGTCAAATTTGTATTTCTGGATCTTTATTTAGGGATTGTGAATATTTTTTATGTAACCAGAATTTATAAATTTCTAACTTGGAAACTGTCTAGCGCAAGCAGCCTACGAGCTCGGTCACTTCAGTCAAGTTTCTGACTTCAATGACTACATGAATAACGTCTCTGAATAGCTTCATGCAGCTTTGCTCCTGCGATTACTCGTCGCACGAAAAACAATTGCTCCTGCGATTACTCGTCGCACAAAACACTGCTTCGAGGAAGCCTACTTCGAAGCAGTGCTGTAAGACGCAGAAGCACGCGGAAGCCAAAGAGCGGCTTCTGTCAAAGGCCGCCCCAGTGAAGCTACTACTTGAATTACTTCGAAGCGGCTTTGCTCTTGAGCAAACGGAGTGGCACAGGAGCAGCTGCTCGTGACCAAGGCGCTTGGGCTTTTCTTATGTCATATATATATTTTTCTTTTTAATGGAGATAATCTGTGATTTTTCTCCATTTGTTATTCATACTTCATTAAGCTAATCAGGCGATCTTATTACCACATTATGAGCGAGGGATATTCACGTTGGGAAGTGAAAGGTTATTTAACTTTCAATATTTTAGACGTTTTCTTCAGAGAACTCGTTCTAGCTTCGCTAGAACATCGGAAATTCAGATGGAATCTCAACTCCACCTGAATGGAAGTTCCCACCTACGCTACGCTTAGAGGTGGGGGTCTATGACTTAAGTACAAATCAGTTTGATTAATAGTTAGTAAAATTTGGAGGTGCTTGTTATGGATTGGGCCATGATTTTGATTGTCATTTTGGCAGCATTTTTATTTATTAAAGTAATTGGGAAATTAGTTAGAATGTTAATTGGGGTAGCTTTATTAGCAACAATTGTTTATTTCATATTTTTAATTTGAGAATTAGAGAAATACTAGCTACGAGGAGTGATCTAATGAAAATTATCGATACGCATTGTGATGCCTTGCTTAAAATTTGGGAAGATAAGAACCGTTCGTTTACTAATAGTACAGAAATAGAAACAAATTTAGAGAGGTTACTTCAAGGGAACGTAAAAGCTCAACTTTTTGCTATATTTATTGAACCTGAGTTACCTTTTGACCAAAAGTATCAAGTTGCTTTAGAGCAAATTGATATCTTTCATCAGGAAGTAATAGGGAAGCATGCCCAAATCAAAAAAATTGAAAAATGGTCAGACTTTGACAAGCTTAAGGACGGGGAAATAGGGGCAATGTTAACCTTAGAAGGTGCAGATGCCTTTGGAAATGACATTAGTAAATTGAAAAACCTCTATCAACTCGGTGTTAAATCGTTAGGGTTAACTTGGAATAATGCGAATTTAGTTGGTGATGGTGTTGGAGAAAGTCGTGGTGCTGGTTTAACAGACTTTGGGAAAGAAGTTATCGAGCTTAATAATATAAGTAAAGTTTTAACGGATGTATCGCATTTAAATGTTAAAGGTTTTTGGGATGTTATGGATATCGCTGATTACCCGATTGCTACTCACTCAAACGCTTTAACTATATGTAACCATCGTCGTAATTTAACAGATGAACAGGCGAAGGCGATGTTTGAGAAAAACGGTTTAATTGGGATCGTCTTTAATCCACCTTTTTTAAGTCAAACAAAAGAAGCTACAATCACAGATATAGTTCGTCATATTGAACATTTTTGTTCATTAGGTGGGGAAAAGTATATTTGTTTAGGATCTGATTTTGACGGTATAACCGAGTTTGTACTAGGGTTGGAAGATGCTTCTAAATATCAACAGTTGATTCAAGAACTATTAAAGCATTATACAGAAGATCAGGTGTTAGGTTTTGCACATCAGAATTTTCTTAACTTTATACCTAAATAAACTAGCAGTTAGTATGTCTTTTAGGGTTAAAAATCTTATAAGGGTTTGACATTGCTTAAGTAGGAAATTACAGTGACTATTACATATGCTATAATATCTAGTAAAGTAATGTCATCAACCTGGGTGGTGATTAATTTGAGTTTACAATTTGACAAATGGTTTAAAGCGATACCACTTCGACGTTCAAGGAGGACGTACATTTTTAAGACGATTGAAGCAGAGGTATTTCATTCATTAAATGATGTTATTGCAGAGCTAAATCAAACCTACAAAGGTGTTCGCTTACTACTGGTCGAACGTTCACCAGATCCAATTTTTGTTGGGGCAGTGGGTCCTTATGGGAAAATAACAGGTGCTCCTTCTTTCATTGCTCTAGTTGTTAATGAACAGGTAGATTTTCGATATGAAAAAGGTGGGTATATTGCTCAGGGATTAGTACTTGAGACTGTGGATTACGGTTTATCGACATGTTGGGTAGGTGGTTATTTTAATAAAGAAGTAGCTGAACAATTAATAAAAGTGAATGATCATGAACGTATAATAGCTATTTTACCATTTGGATATGCAAGAAAAAACTACAGTTTAACTGAAAAAATGATGAATCAAGTTGGAGATTATCATAAATCGAAGTCTATTAAAGAAACGGTCGATGGATTACCTATGGAAAAGTGGCCTAAATGGATTGAGAAGGCTATTTATTCTGCCAATTTAGCACCGTCTGCATATAACCGTCAGTCGTTACGATATGTGATTGAAGAAGATCATTCTATTACAATAAGATTGGACAAGCCAGAAGAAGAAACGAATGTTCCAAAAGGAATTGACCGAGGCATTGCAATGCTTCATATTGAACTTGCTGTTAATCAGCAAGGTAAAAAGGGGATTTGGGAATATTCGGAGAATTTAAATACAGTAACCTTTAAACTCAATAAGTAGTTAGAAACATATGAGTTGATTTCTTGTTTCAATTAATAGACCTGTAGATAATTTCTACGGTCTTTTTTACACCATTATTTTTTAGGTAGAGGAGCTGCCTTTAAGTAGGAAAGCCCTCTACTTCAGCGCCTACGAGTTAGGTCACTTAAATTATAAATCTATACATAAAGACTTTTTAAAGTAGTTTTACTAAAGACATAGCTGGAGATGAACTTTTACTTTTATGGTTCGCGGACAAAGTGCTTTTGTTATGTAACTACTCATGTAAGCCCTATACAAAAGTTAAAAGGAGAGGTGTTTCTATTGAATAATAAAGTTGCGAAGTTATTGTTTATTATTGGAATATTAACAATCGTCTGTGGTGGTGCAGTAGGACTAGTATTAATGGTACGTGATTTTACAGGTGTAATGTTTTTTATTAGTGCCGTTGTTAGTGGTGTATTTGTACTTGGGTTTTCAGAGATTATTAAACTATTAGACGAAATAAATAAAAAATTAAATAAGTGATCTTCATAATTACAAAAATTGAGACGTATAAATCTATATCTAGTTACGGATATATAGTATCTTAGTGGCGAGGATAATTGAATTATGAAATTTATTAACTTACATTTATCTCCCTCTTAAGGGGCAGTAGACCCCCACCTCAAAACGTAAGAAAATCGAAAATTTATGTGGGGGATTAACTGCCCCTAAAGTCCGTTAAGTTAAACTAACAATCAGTGGGAAATAAAGGAAAATTCCCACTGATTAAAGTTCAGCTTTATCTTCGGAAGTAAAATAAACCTAGTTGAAAACGTCTGAATTTCAACTAAATAGAGTACGTTTTTTCGAGCGAGCCTTTTTAAGTGTGTATGAGCATGGAAAATAAGACCATACTAATCTTGTTATGTTTGTTTAACTTTTTAACGTGGAGGAAAAAATGAAAGAATTCGTTAAACCGAAAGTCGTTGTAAGTAAATGTTTAGAATTTCATCATTGCCGCTACGATGGAGAAATCGTTCGTGATCAAACAGTCCATAATTTAATTCCATATGTAGACTTTATCCCGATTTGTCCAGAGGTAGAAATCGGGTTAGGGATACCACGTGATGTAATTCGTGTAGTAGATGATAAAGGGTGTAATTCATTAATCCAACCTTCTGAAAATCTGAATTTAACAAATAAAATGAACGAGTTTTCATCGAAGTTTCTTGCTGAAGTTGGGGAGATAGATGGATTTATTTTGAAAAGTCGTTCGCCTAGCTGTGGTTTGAATGATGTGAAAGTTTATAGTGGAAAAGAAAAAGCTCCTGTCGTTCGAATGAGTAATGGTTTGTTTGGTGGAAAAGTTCAAGAGCAGTTTGGTTATTTGGCAGTCGAGGATGAAGGGAGACTAAAAAACTTTACGATCCGTGAACATTTTTTTACAAAACTTTTTACGATAGCATCTTTTCATAGCCTAAAAAAGCAAGGATTAATTTCCGATTTAGTCGAATTTCATGCACACAACAAATACTTATTTATGGCTTATCAACCAACAATATTAAAGAAATTAGGTAATGTTGTTGGAAATCATGAAAAAAAACCGTTACAAGTGATTTTTGACGAATATGAAACATTGTTATTTCAATTAGTAAATAAACTTCCTAAATATACGTCTAATATTAATGTAAGTCAGCATGTGTTTGGGTATTTCTCAAAGGATTTATCTTTAAAGGAACGCGAATTTTTTATGACAATACTAGACAAATATCATAAAAAGAAAGTACCTCTTAGTAGCGTGACGAGTTTACTAAAATCATGGGCAATTCGTTTTGAAAATAATTATTTATTGAAACAAACCTATTTTTCACCTTATCCTGAAAAGTTGGTTGAAATAAGTGATTCAGGAAAAGGGAGAGATTATCGATAAGCATTGCCGCATCGTTTTAACGATGGTGGTAATGCTTATCTTTTGTTATTGTACAACACTGAATATGCAGTTAGCTCAATTAAAGATAAGAATTGGAATAACAATATAATTCAAAATGTTACTTGACCCTTACTTTAGATAGGACAGCTCAAAACTTTAAAGAAACGCAGAGTTTAGGTAAGACCAACGCCCATAAAGCTCGGAAAAGTTAAACTACTATTAGTGGTGACTAAAGGATACAAATAGGTTAATAACTACTCATTATTGTTGTGCTAAAATAGAGAAGGACCCTATGTTATTTTGATAATAATTCATGCGCTTATTAATATTAAGATATAGAACTAAATATGTAAGCTTTAAAAAGGAGGAGAAACACATTGAAGTTTATTCATACTGCCGATTGGCATTTAGGTAAATTAGTACATGGCATTCATATGACAGAAGATCAAAAGCATATGCTTAGACAGTTTGTTGAACTAGTTGAAGTTGAAAAACCGGACGCAGTAGTGATTGCTGGTGATTTATATGATCGTTCTGTTCCGCCGACTGCTGCTGTTGATCTTTTGCATGACGTGCTATTTACGATTACGACCGAGCTAAACACTCCTGTTTTGGCGATTTCAGGAAACCATGACAGCGCCGAACGAATTCACTTTGGAAATCAGCTTTTTCGAAAAAGTAATTTATATATTGAAGGTAAAGCAACAAATAATCCGAAACCCGTTCAAATAAATGGGGTCAACTTTTACTTAATTCCTTACGCTGAACCCGGAACGATACGTCATCTATTAGATGATCAATCAATTATTAGTCATGAAGACGCAATGAAACGTATTATCGACAATATAGAAAAGTCTTTAAGCCCAAATGAGTCCAACGTTTTGGTAGGACATGCCTTTGTTCTAGGAGGGTTACAATCTGACTCGGAGAGATCTTTATCGGTCGGTGGTTCAGAATGTGTTAGTGCAGAAGTCTTTTCACCTTTTCACTATACAGCTTTAGGCCATCTCCATAGTCCTACTGCCATTAACCACCCGACTGTTTATTACTCTGGATCGTTAATGAAATACTCATTTTCCGAAGCGAAACAAAGTAAATCCGTATCCGTAGTAACAATAGATAAACAAGGTGCAGTTTCAGTTCAATATAAGAGTTTAGCACCTGAAAGAGATATGAGAATTATTGAAGGATATATAGATCAATTATTGGATATTAGCTTTTACCAAGATCAGCGAGTAGACGATTATTTAAAGATTTCATTATTAGATGAGGGAGCACTAATAGATCCAATCGGTAAGCTTAGATCAGTTTATCCGAATGTTCTGCATTTGGAGCGAAAAATCGAGCAATTAGATGCAAAAAAATCTGGGATGTTCCAAATTGATACTAGTAATCAAAAGGGCACCTTAGAATTGTTTTCTGATTTTTATCAAGAAATGACAGTCAGCAGCTTTACAGATGAGAAAAAACAAGTTCTTACAGCAATCATTGATGATGTTGATGGAAAAAAGGGAGGCAGTTGTTAATGAAACCCTTAAAATTAACGATGCAAGCTTTTGGCCCTTATGCTAATAAACAAGAGGTGGATTTTACAAAACTAGGGCAAAAAACGATGTTTGTTGTTTCTGGTGCTACAGGTGCCGGAAAAACGACGATATTTGATGGAATTAGCTTTGCAATTTATGGAAAAGCAAGTGGTGACGATCGTATAGGAAATGATCTTCGAAGTCAGTTTGCACAAGATACAACCTTAACAGAAGTGTCACTTCTCTTTGAATTAAGAGGGAAACAATATTTAATTGTTCGAAGTCCTCAACAAGAAAAGAAAAAAACTCGAGGTGAAGGGACAACGACGCAAGGTGCGAAAGCTGAGCTTTTTGAAATCGGTGAAACAGAAGTGCTGCTCGCATCGAACGTACGTGAAGTTGATGAAAAAATTAACGAAATCATGAAAATAGACTGTCAGCAATTTCGGCAAATTATGATGATTCCTCAAGGAGAGTTTCGTAAATTATTAGTTTCGGATAGTAAAGATAAAGAGAAAATTTTGCAGAAGCTTTTTCATACAGAAAACTACAAAAATATTGAAGAGAAGCTGAAAGATACAGCTAACCAACTTAAAAAGCAAGTTGATAAAAGCATCCTTGAACGTAAGACGTTTATAAGTCGAATTCAAGGAGAAGGTAATGAAAAACTTAAAGAATTAATGAATGCAGATTTTGTTAACGTTGCAGAGTTACTAGAAGAATTAACAAAACTAGTAAAAGAAGATGAAACAAGCCTTCAAGCACAAGCGGTAACGATTGCTACGAAGGAGGATCACCGTCAATTAGTGCAAAAGGAAATTCATCAAGCTAAGGAACTAATCGAGCAGTTAGAAACAAAAGAGAAATTATTTTTACAAAAAGAGCAGCTAGAGGCACAATTACCGACGATCGAAAAACAGGTGGAAGCTATTCAGTTAGCTAACAGAGCAATGATCTTACAACAATATGAGCAACAATGTATTGAAGTTGATCGTCAAGTTTTAGCGAAGCAACAAGAGTTGAACACTGCTGAAGGCCTTAACCAAAGCCTAAAATCGATATTAAATGAAAAACAAGAGATTTTACAGCTAGAAGAGCAGAAGGCTAGCGAACGTGAGGCTTGTCAAAAAGAAATTAGTCGTTTGCAAAATTTAGAAAATGAGGTTCTTTCATTTTCTACTCTTGAGAAAGAAGTCAAGAAGTTATCTGCTTCAATAGAAAAAACAAAAGCAAATAAAATTTCGTTTGATCACAAATTAACAATACTTGAAGAAAAATTACAAACTGTAAATAAAGAAAAAGAAGCTATCCACGAAGCGAAGCTACAACAGGCTGATATTTCAATGAAGCTTGCGAATGAGCAAAGAATGCTTGAAAAGGTTAGTGAATTATTAAAAAACAAAAGACAACTAATTACTTTAGAAAAGCTTTACACACAATCAGAAGACGATCGTGATGATATTGAGGAAGATTTATCAGAAAAAAATGATCAGTTAGAGGAAATTTTACAAGCTTGGAGCAAAGGACAAGCAGGTATTCTTGCTAAACAGCTTAAGAATGAAGACCCTTGTCCAGTCTGCGGCTCTCAGCATCACCCGAATATGGCATTAATGCCCGAAGGTATGCCAACAGAAGAGAAAATGAAAAAAATTCAAAAGGAAGTTAAAGAGCTTGAGCATAAGAAACAACAAATTGATGCAGCTTATTATGAGGCAAAATCGAAGTTTGAAACGCATATGGATCGTGTCATTGCCCTAGCTGATGAAGTAAACGAATTGCTCCCTTATCAATTACGGTCTTTATATGCTTTAGAAGAACTAGAAGAGCATTTTCAATCGCAATGCAAAAATATGGCTCAAGAACTGAAAAACTTAGAAGAAACTGTTAAGAGAACAGAAAAGTTAGAAGAGGAGCTTCAAGCATTGACAGCAGAAAAGACTCATTTGTCTGATCTTTTAAGAAAAACAAACGAAGAACATGAATTAAACTATACTACCTTTGTAGAAAAAAGAAGAGATCTCACACGGCTATCAGAAACACTTCCTGAAAATATGAGAGATGAAGCTGCTTATAGAGATACATTGATTGCTGTAGAAGAGAAATTAAAATCGATGAAACGAACACTACGAATAGCAGAGCAATCGGTCAATAATACGATTCAGAAAATAGCCTCTAACGAAGGGTCTATTTCTTCTTTACAAAAAGTAGTTACAGAATTGCTCTCGAGGCAAACTAATTTGCATGACGCCTTTAAAAACAAATTAGATAAATTAGGATTTTTGTCTGTAGAGCATTATCGCCAAGTCAAAATTCCAGAATTTGAAATTAAGAAATTAGAAGCCAATGTCCAGGCTTATCGTGAGGAATTGCGATCTGTTACCGATCGTTATCAAGATTTAGTATTGCGACTTGAAACGGCCCAAAAGCCGAATATGGAAAAATTGAACGAAAAATTGCAATTAATATGTGATGAAATAGAGCAACTTCAGGCAAGAAGAAACAGTCTTTATCATAAAGTGAAAACAAATATCGGAATTCATGAGGCGATTGTAAACATTAATTCGCAAATGGCCGAAAGTGAAGAGAAGTATAAAACGGTTGGAGAGTTAGCCGATATTGCTTCTGGTCGAAATACGTATCGTGTGACTTTTGAACGTTATGTTTTAGCTGCTTTTTTAGATCAAATCTTACTAGCTGCAAATGGTAGACTAAATAAAATGACAAATGGTCGGTACCAACTACAGAGAAAAACTGAACGTTCGAAAGGGAATGCCCAAAGTGGTCTTGAACTGCTCGCATTTGATCAATATACGGGTAGTTCTCGTCATGTTAAAACTTTATCTGGTGGAGAAAGTTTTAAGGCATCTTTATCGTTAGCGTTAGGGCTAGCGGATATTGTTCAAAGCTATGCTGGTGGTGTTTCGATGGAAACAATGTTTATTGATGAAGGATTTGGAACATTAGATCCAGAATCGTTAGAAAATGCGATTGAAACGTTAATTGAAATACAAAGTACAGGTAGATTAGTCGGAGTTATTTCACATGTACCTGAATTAAAGGAACGTATTGATGCTCGTTTCGAAGTCACTGCATCACAAGCTGGAAGTTCAGTTAAATATTACGGGAATACGATTTCAATGTAAAAGATATCTTTATATATAAAAAGTCTAACTAAATGGGCATGGAAATGCTCAATAAGTTAGACTTTTTATATTTTGAAGCTGTCTGCTTTACCTTACTAGATTGGTTACTTCAGTCAAATATACTTTGTAATTCGTCTTTAAAGGGTTGCGATTTAATCTTACGGTCCCTACTCGTCAAGCAAATTGAGAAGCATACTTCAGAGCTTTATTAGTAGGTGCTCAGAAGCATTCGGAAGCAAAAAAAGATTTTGGTCAAGCCCTTTCAATTAAGCTAAGCTAGAATTATTTTGCAACTGCTTTGCGAAAATGGAAACAGAGTGGCACAGGAACAGGTACTCGTAATTAATGAGTTGCCCTTTTCTTATAAGCATGTTTTGAGATTTTCTAGGGAACAATTGGTATAATTAATCGATACTATTTAAAGGGGTGATAGTATGCCAGTCGAGAAGGCTACATTTGCTGGTGGATGTTTTTGGTGTATGGTGAAACCATTTCATGAACAGGAAGGTATTTTGGATGTTGTAGTAGGGTATACGGGTGGTCATAAAGAAAATCCAACTTATAAAGAAGTTTGTCGGGAAGATACTGGTCATTATGAAGCTGTGCAAATCACCTTTGATTCCAGTGTATTTCCATATGAGAAGCTATTACAACTGTTTTGGCAGCAAATTGATCCGACAGATCCCGGTGGGCAATTTAATGACCGAGGTCAATCATATCAAACAGCAATTTTTTATCATAGTGAGCATCAGCGACAACAGGCGGAAGTGTCGAAACAAAAGTTAGAAGAAAGTGGCCGTTTTTCAAAGGCAATTGTCACACCAATTATTCCAGCTAGTAAATTTTATATTGGTGAAGAATACCATCAAGACTACTACAAAAAAGATCCAGTACACTATTCCTTATACCATGTCGGATCAGGACGTGCGGGCTTTATTAAAAAACATTGGAGAGGTGATGACAATGAGTGACGATTTAAAGAAACGATTGACTGCGATTGAGTTTGAAGTTACACAGAATAACGGAACTGAACCGCCTTTTCAAAATGAATATTGGAATAATAAAAAAGAAGGTATTTATGTTGATATTATCTCACGGGAGCCACTATTTACTTCGATAGATAAATATGATTCAGGATGTGGATGGCCGAGTTTTACGAAACCAATTAGTGATGATTTAATAGTGAAGAAAACAGATATTAGTCATTTTATGATTCGGACTGAGGTAAGAACAAAAAACTCTAATTCCCATTTAGGACATGTCTTTGAAGATGGACCACCGCCTACACATCTTCGGTATTGTATAAATTCTGCTTCCTTGGACTTTGTTCCAATAGAACAACTAGAAGAAAAAGGATATGGACAGTTTTTGGAGTTGTTTAACGGTAACAAAGCGTAGTTATTACACTTATTTAGTAAGTTTAATTTTCAATTAATGTGGATAATAAAAGCCCACTGATTATATTGAGGTTAAGCTTTTTTTATTTTTAACGTCAAAATACTGTCATAAATTAATTTTTTTATTCATATGCTTTTTTAGAATGTAATCAATAAATTTTAGCTTAATGGATTTCACTCGACTACGAAACTATAACTAGTTAATACGGTACGTGCTCTTTCAACTAGTTATAGTTTGATTTCGCTTGATTAATGTAATATGAAATTCACTCAGCTAGAAAAGTTCTTCACTAAATACCTCAATAAGTGAAGTAGTTATTATTTGAAATACCAGAAAAATTTAGTGAGGGCTTAGGTATTTCTAAACATGAAAACAAATCTAAAGAAAATGGAGTGTTGTTATTCATGGAAAATAGGAAAAGAATAAGAAAAACAATACGTTTAGTTTTGAGAGAAGTGAAAAGAGAGCGTTTACAAAAAGAGAATATAAGTATTACTCGCTCAGAAATACAACGTAAAGACGTTAACGGATAACAAAACTTAGTTTGATTAAATTATAATAACCGAAAAAAGCCTGCTTTTATAAGCAGGCTTTGAATGACTTATTATGTAGAATTTCCCCGCTCTGACGTAGCTCGTAGTGTCTCAAAACCCGCTCTAAGCAGGTGGGTACTCGCAGCTATTTCTCCAACGTCCAATTCGCTTACTTGGCGTGTTGTCAAAATAACAATGTTGAATTCCCGAAAACAATGCATCGGTTTGAGACATCTTAAGCCTACGTTCATCGCAGGAGTTGTTTCTTATGTTTGTTAACTCTTACTTATATAATAATATTATTCTTACGTTTTAACAATAGTGTTTTTTTGCCATCTATGGTAATAAGGAATTTTGTTTAGAAAATAGATGGAATTTTTCCGTTGATAAATTTAGGATAAATTGTAACGTGATTTATTGGTATGTTTAAATAGTTCAGAAAAATTAAGTGGACTAACTCTAATTACAAATTCGAGTTGCATAAACTATAACTGGTTAATAACAGGTCGGCGTAACTGTATCATAGTGGCGAGAATAATGAATTGTTAAATTTATTAAAATGCCATTAGGTTCTAATAATAAAAGGTGGGGAGCGGAATGCTTTACTTTGAAACGAAACGATTATTATTAAGACCGTTTGTCATTGAGGATGCGCTCGTTGTACAAAGTTTAGCTACAAATATTGACTTGGCTAAAACTACTTTACACATTCCTTATCCTTATCCTGATGGTTTAGCCCAACAATGGATTACAATAATTAATGAGAAAATGAAAAAAGGTAGTAGTTACACTTTTGCTATTGTTTTAAAAGGTAGTTTGGAAGTAGTGGGATGTGTAATGTTAAATATAGCACTCAATCACAACAGGGGAGAGCTAGCTTATTGGATAGGTAAACCTTACTGGGATAA
Source organism: Anaerobacillus alkalilacustris (assembly GCF_001866005.1). Taxonomy (GTDB): domain Bacteria; phylum Bacillota; class Bacilli; order Bacillales; family Anaerobacillaceae; genus Anaerobacillus; species Anaerobacillus alkalilacustris. The sequence continues at coordinate 55,754 of NZ_MLQR01000028.1, read as the reverse complement.
TGGGTATGCAACAGAGGCTTCTAAGTGTATTATTAAGTTTGCCTTTAAAGATTTACATTTGAATCGTATTTGGGCTTGTGTCATGAAAAAAAATAAACCTTCTATTGGGGTGATGAGAAAGGTTGGTCTAAGGCACGAAGGAACATTTCCGCAACATGTGCTAAAGTGGGGAGTTTATGAGGATGTCGCTTATTATGGTATCGTTAAGGAACAATATGAGGCGAAAAATTCAAAAAACGAAACGACAAAAACCTAAATTAAAATATAAAAAAGCAATCTTTTTTAAGTGAAGATTGCTTTTTCTAATAGAGTAATATCGTTGCCCATTAGAAATAGCTTGTAGGATTATTAAATTTTAATTTAGGAAGCTGTCTAGCTTTACGGGCTCTAAAGTTATTTCGTCGGCTATTTGTTCTAGCGTTGAGGTTTACTTTTGTCTTACTGCCAAGCTTAATATAAGTTTGTTTTCGCTAGCTATGTTAAAATACAATAGTGTAATTTGAAGTGTAAGAAGAGAATGGAATGGTGAGGAAATGTTGCATGTTAGCTTAGCATTAAGCAGCTCTATAACCATAAATGTTCTATTAAGTAAGTGAATTTTATAGGGAGGATTTTACTTTATGAAGCAAATACATAAGCAAAGTGTACAAGAAGCTTTAAATACATTTAGAAATAAACCAATTTATATTCATCTAGAAACAACGAATGGAGCATATGCAGCACATAGGAATGATGCGCAAATGACCGTTAGTGCTTTTATTCGAAACGGAAAGGTTCAATTTTCTCAAGGGAAAATAACTGGGGAAAACCCTTATCGAGTTGGATTAAAGATAGAAGATGGTTGGATATATGCACAAGGGTTAACTGATTGGGAGATCAACGATCATGGAAGTTTACTAATAGCTGGTCATGATTCTGAAGGTAGAATTGCTATTGCTTTACAGATCAGTGAAAAGCCATTTAATTAAAGGAGGAAGAACAAATGACAGAAAAGCATGTATTAGTTGTATTTCCGCATCCTGATGATGAGGCATTCGGACCAGGGGGAACAATTGCCCAATACACTCAAGCTGATATTCCAGTAACTTATGTATGTTTAACATTAGGTGAAATGGGTAGAAATATGGGAAAACCTCATTTTGCAAATCGTGAGACATTACCAAGTTTACGCAAGCAAGAATTGATCGATGCTTGTGAAGCTTTAGGAATTAAAGACTTGAGGATGTTAGGTTATCGTGATAAAACGATTGAATTTGAGGATGAATCTATAATTATTAAACAGATTAAAGGTATTATAGATGAAGTGAAGCCTTCGTTAATTATTACTCATTACCCTGGTCATGGTGTTCACCCAGATCATGATGCTACCGGGAAATTAACAATAGAAGCAGTAAGGCAGTTACCAGAAAAAGAACGCCCAAAACTATATTGTATGGCAATATCCAAAAATAGGGAAGAATTACTGGGCAAACCAGATGTGGTAAATAATATTGAAGCTACGATGAATGTCAAAGTAGCAGCGATTAAAGCCCACCGTTCACAATCAGAAGCAATCTTTAAAGAGGATGGTGACGCTTTAAATGAAAGGCTCAAAAAATGGCTAGCAGAAGAAAGTTTTTGGATTTATCAGTTTAAATAGAAGTAGAGCGACTATATAAGCCGCTCTACTTCTATCATTCATCAAAATTATTTTTAATCATATCAAGTAGTTCATCATAAGCTTTTTCATCCTCGAAAGTACTCGAATTCCATTCTTCTTCAATCCACTTTAACAATTCATCTTTATTTTGAAAAACCTGCCCACTTGTATCAACATTCCTTATCATGTAACGACCATTATCTTCATCAATAGTTACAGCACAAGGGATTGCGCTTTCTTTTGCTTTAATGATAAATTCCATTTTCATTCTCCTTAGATCGTAATCATTAGTATTTTCTCTAATTTTATAGAAAAAATGAGGAAATATAGAAATTACCTGGATTTAGTATGAAATACCGTAAATAAGGGCCGAAAATAAAGTTGAAGTAAACGGGAGAAGATGAGGTTTCCCGGATGAATAGATAAAAATGAGTTTGAGAATATCATTCCAAGTTCGTCTTGCAAAGTAGTTGAAGAGTACTATTTCCCGTCTTTTAATGAATATCGATCAATGATACATCCTTTCCGCCTATACATATCTAAAACCCATAGTCGTTCCTCTATTTGATACATTGAAATTTTAACTTTTTTCTCCATCAATCCATAACCATTTTTTTTAATTCTAAACAATTTCACAACAATCCTCTCCTTAATCTTTTGATTATTAGTAAAGGCTTCGTTCATTGTCGTATTAATTATTTATAGATAGCATGCTTCTATTATTAAATTGATAGGAAACATTCTTTTATAAATTCTATTCAGATTGTACAACTTCATGATTATAAAAAAATGACAGGTTCTTTCTGTGATTTGAGGATTTCTAATGGTTTTCTTAAGACTGTAAATCAAAATAGAGATTGTTCTTTAAAATTAAAGGACTACAGATCCTCTATTTGCCGTAAAGAAGTCATTTTTTTAATGATTTAAGCAAATATCGGATCGTGTGTCATCATAACAGCGTGTATTGAAGGATTTTGTTAAAATAGCTCTTCTGTGTCCGTCGTACTAAGTGGCTTAGGAATAAAGCATAAAAAAAGGGCTTAGAAAAATAATTTCTAAGCCATCATGATGAATTTTGGGTGGATCTGAAAGGAACATAATACTTCAATCGTCTTTTTCGCCAATGTATTATCCCTTATATTAAAAAGCCCAATTCCCATTTCTAAATAACGGTTCACGAGCACCTTCTTTGGTGATACCATCAATATTCATGTCTTTAGAACCAATCATAAAATCAACGTGTGTGAGACTAGAATTATGTCCATTTTGTTTTAGTTCTTCTTTGCTCATGGTCTTCCCACCTTCAATGTTAAAGGAGTATGCATTCCCGATCGCTAAGTGACTTGAAGCATTTTCGTCAAATAATGTGTTATAGAAAATGATATTTGAATTTGAGATTGGTGAATCATGAGGTACCAATGCTACTTCACCTAAATAGTGAGAGCCTTCATCAGTTTCTATTAAACGCTTTAACATTTCGTAGCCAGTTTCAGCACTGAAATCAATAATTTTCCCATTTTCGAAGGTTAAACGAAATCCATCAATGACATTACCGCTGTAGTTTAATGGCTTTGTACTTGTTACGAAACCATTAACTCCATCTTTTTTCGGTAAGGTAAATACTTCTTCCGTTGGCATGTTTGCAACAAAGGGAATACCAGTTTCGTTGGTTCCACCACCACCGACCCAAAGGTGTTTTTCAGGTAATTCGATTGTTAAATCAGTACCTGGTGCTTGGTAATGTAGTTTTGTATATTTCTTATTGTTTAAGTAATCTACCTTGCTCATTAGATTATCACAATGATCTCTCCAAGCTGCTACTGGATCTTCTAAATTTGCACGAGTAGCCATGAAAATAGCTTCCCAAAGCTTTTTGACACTTTCTTCTTCTGCTATACCATCGAATACTTTTTGAGCCCACTCCTTTGATGGCGCAGCAATGACACACCAACTAATTTTATCAGCTTGAGCATAGTTACGATATTTTTCCATCGCTTTGCCTGCAGCTTTATTTGCACTTGCAATTCTTTCTGGATTTACTTCCTTAAGTAAGTCAGGATTTGTTGCAACAATGCTCATAAACGCAGCACCATTCTCAGCCATTTCTTCATAACCCTTTGCTTTCCAAAGTGGAAATTCAGTGAAAGCTTCATCAGGAGCCAATGTGTATTTTAATAATGTCAGTTGCTCATCATTCCACTCAACATGTACATTTTTTGCACCTGCCTCATATGCTTTTTTAGCAACAAGACGAACAAATCCCATGTTATTTGTAGGAGCGTTAATTACTAAAGTTTGACCTTTTTGAATGTTTATTCCAACTCTAACTGCTAGATCTGCATATTTTTCTAGGTTCTGTTCAAATAGACCCAAGATATATCCTCCCAACAAAAAAATGTTTAGTTTTCAATAATATATTTTACCAAAATAATCTAACAGAAGGAAATGATAGCTTTGTCCTTCATAGTAAGGATTATTTTAATTAAGTCTTTATTGGAAAAAAATTCTAAATATTTCATATAAACAAGAGTAACATGATTTAAAAATAATTTTGCTATAATAAAAATGTTGAACGAAAACATAAAGAAAAGAAAGGAGCGCCTTTCATGAAAGACAAAAAAGGATTTAAACTAGTACTCAATTTTGTGAAAATAGGGACAACAATTGTCGTTTTATTAATAATTCTATTTATTAGCTATGTCATGTTGTCGGTTCATAATTGGTCATTCACTGATGAAGGGCGTCTTCCACCAAAAACAGCTGTAATTCTTCATGCTGTAAGTAATAATATGATTACTTCTGATATGAAGCCACCTCGATTTTTAACTCAGTCAAGGCCTTCAAAAATTGCTCAAGAGGACTTTTCAATTTTAGCTTCGGATGGAAAAGAAATACCAGTAAGGGTGTATTACCCTAAGAATAAAGGGCCTCACCCAGTTATTTTGTATTATCATGGCGGAGCTTTTTTGGAGGGTTATGGAAGTATTAGTACGCATGATAATATTATTAGAGCTCTTTCGGCTAGAAGTCAAAGTGTTGTCATTGCAGTAGGCTATCGACTTGCTCCGCAATATGTATTTCCAACTGCCGTTAATGATAGTTACGATGCTCTCGTTTGGGCTTATGAAAATGCTGATAAATATAATGGAGATGTAAGTCGAATAGCGGTAGCTGGCGATAGTGCAGGCGGAAATTTAGCTACTGCTGTAGCAATTATGGCAAGAGATCTTGAGGGACCGGAAATTGCTGGACAAGCATTGTTGTATCCTATAACAACTTTTGAAGATTTGCCGTTACAATCTCGAATTATTTACGATAGTGGATATTATTTATTATCTAGAAGTGTGATGGTACGAGCAAGAGATTTGTATACACCACTTGAAAAGATGTGGCTAAGCCCTTATACGTCCCCGTTGAATGCAGAAAACTTAGAAGACTTACCTCCAACTTTAATTATTACAGCTGAGTTTGATCCACTTAAGGATGAGGGTGAGCAATATGGAGAGAAACTTGCTATGTCTGGAGTTCCCGTTAATCATTTACATTATGAAGGGGTCATGCACGGTTTTATTTCCTTTTACGAAGTTATGCAAATGGGCGACCACGGATTGCGCCAGACTGTTTCCTATTTGAAAAATGTATTTGAAGAGAAAGAAACTTTGACAGGATATGAACAGACTACTGTTTATCGCTCTAGTGGAAAAGAGGGATTAAGAGAATATGTAGAAGCGTATGCGATTGCTGCATTTCTCATTATTAATCAATTTATAAAACAGCATTGAAAGAAGAGGGTGTAACCAAAAGTTATTTTTGGTTACACCCTCATTTGTTTTATCTCGAAAAATGGCGTTAATTAATTTCATAAAAAGAATTTGTATTAGGTTTTTTACTCATACTTAATTTTTTCTGGAGGTATCTTAGACGTATAAATAAGAAAACAGCTCCTGTAGCTAATCCAATAATTAACCCCATCCAATAACCGAATGGTCCGAATGTTGTGTAGTTTGCTAGTACATAACCAGAAGGTAAACCAATGATCCAAAAAGAAATAAAAGCTAAAAGGAATGTTACATTTACATCCTTATAACCACGTAGTGCCCCTTGGATAGGTGTACCAATAGCATCTGACATTTGAAAAAAGATAGCATAAATAAGGAAATGAGTAATTAATTCGAGCACTTCAGTTTCATTTGTATAAAGCATACCAATTTGTTTGTTAAATATATATAACAGAAGTGATGCAATGATTCCAAAAAACAGCCCACTACTAATACCTAAATAACTATAGTTTTTCGCATCATTCAATCGTTTAGCACCTACCTCAAAGCCGATGGTAATGGTTAAAGCAATAGATATACTTAATGGAACCATATAAACAAAGGATGCAAAATTAATTGCAGCTTGATGGGCTGCAATCGTAGCTGTACTATATTTGCTCATGAGTAAGGTTACCGCTGCAAAAATACTTGTTTCGCAGAAAACAGCGAGCCCACTTGGAACACCGATTTTTAATATTTCTTTCCATGCTTTAAAGGAAACCGGTATCCATTGTTTGAAAATTCGGTAGTCAGTAAAAGGCGCCATTCGCTGAACGAAATAAATAGAAATAAACAAGATAACCCAATACGTAATCGTGGAGGCAACTCCTGCACCAACCCCACCAAGTTGTGGAAAGCCTAACTTTCCAAATATTAATATATAGTTAAAGAAGATGTTAATCGGTAAAGATAATAAAGTAATAATCATCGTAACTCGAGTATGTCCAAGTGCGTCAATAAAAGAGCGTATGATCGTATAGCTGAACAATGGAAAAATACCAAACGCCAAAGCAATTAAATAATCGCGAGCAATTGATTCTACGTTACTATCTAAGCTCATCAAACTTAAGATGGGGTTTACAACTAGCATACCACCAATTATGACGATAATCGCTAAGAAAATGGATAGGTAGATGCCTTGTACGACAGAAAAAGGTACCTCATCTTTATTGTTAGCACCTAAATGATGAGCAACAACTGGAGTAATAGCCATTAATATTCCGGTAAGCCCAGTAAATATTGGGATCCAAAGACTAGAACCAATAGCAACTCCTGCTAGGTCATCAGAACTAACATTCCCACTCATCATCGTATCAAAGAAGTTCATAGAGAATAAAGCTAATTGAGTAATTAAGATTGGTCCAAGAATATAAAAAAATTGAACAATCTTCTCTTTAATGGTGAGGGTTTGTTTCAATACTACCCCTTCTTTCTATATTTAGTCACACGAACGAAATTATAACAGAAAACGAGAAGAACGGACAGTGTGTTTTTTTGGATAAGATATTAATTTGTTAATAGAACGAATTTCATAATTAAAATACACTAAGCTTTATAATAAAAGAACTCATTAACTCAGCTAGATATAGTCTTTTTGTTAAGTAAAATCACACGATGAAATTCACGTGGGAGGAAGTTTGTATTGTTATTAAAAGTACATATAAAATTGAACAAAATAGGTGATAAATTTGAAATTAGGGTATGCTTGTTTAAATATAACATTAGGTCTCAAAATGAGAACTTGTCGATTGAAAACCGTTGAAATAGAAGGAATGGAGAAAGTAAAGGAATTAACACTTAATAACTTGAACGAAGTGAAGAAAGTTCTACTTTGGAATCGTGAACAAAGAATAGAATTTTTTCGAATTAGTAGTGATATTGTTCCTTTTGGAAGTCACGAGATTATGACATGGGATTGGTGGAGGGACGAAGAGGTTTTAGCAGTTACGAAACAAATTAAAGCGTTACAAAAAGAGTCAAATATGAGGCTTAGTGTTCATCCGGGACAGTATACAATCATTAATTCCCCAAACGACAAAGTAGTAGAAAATGCTTTTCGTGATATAGAATATCACAATAAATTAGCAAATCTTTTCGGTGCTACAGATATGGTCATACATGTTGGTGGTGTATATGGGGATAAAGACTGTGCAAAAAAGCGCTTTGTCCAAAACTACAAAAGGTTAAGTGATGATATTAAAACAAAACTCATATTAGAGAACGACGATAAATCATTTCATGTAAAAGATGTACTTGAAATTCATAATGAAGTAGGAGTTCCTATATGTTTTGATATCCATCACCATAAATGTAATACATATGACAAAATGGCAACAGAAAAATTACTAGAGCTTGTTATCTCTACTTGGAAGGGCATAAGAATACCGAAAATGCATATAAGTTCAGGGAAAAAACACAAAACGGATCCATCACATCACGACTATGTTTTGGAAGAAGATTTTTATGATTTTACAAACATTTTAGGTGATCAACATGTAGATATTATGTTTGAGGCGAAAAAGAAGGAGTTAGCTGTTCTGAAAATACGAAATAAACTAGCTGAAAAACATTGAGTTTTATCTGAATTTTTTTTAGGGTAAAAGACCCCCACCTCTAAGCGTAGCGTAGGTGGGATTTTCCGATGTTTCAGCTTGCTGAAACGAGTTCACTTAATGTGATATCACTATGCAGGTGGTATTATCTACCAATGCCTTGGTAGGAAATTTGACAACAAAAACTACATCTTACGAAAGCTATGTTAACATAGTCAAAGATAAAGTGGTTAAGGGGGAGTTCTTGGTGTCAAAATTTATTGATTTTACGAAAATGATGTTACTAGCACTTGTTTTTATCCCAATCTTTTTTTTCGTTAGTGGATTATCCATACAGAATTTTCTTCTGTTTGCTCTAATTTACATAATAAATCTTGTGATTATTATGATGACATTAAGTAAAAAAGATGATCAAGCACAGTTTCAAAAACAAGAAGATCAAATTGAATCTATTAAGTCGTTTGCCAATGAATCACAAGTAGTCTCTGATCAAGTAACTGCTGTAGTAGAAGAGATGAAAGAATCCATTAAGCAATTAACAGCAATTGCGGACAGGTCAACTTCAGACATAATTGTTCTTGATAAAAATACAGTTGAATCTGTAAATAAAATTGAAAAAACCTTCTCTGCCTTACAACAACTTGCAAGTACCTCAGAAAACATAAGCGCTTCATCTTGCTACATGAATCAAAAAAGTGAAGCAACAAAGACTACAATTGGTGAGATCAATCAAAAGCTTTCTATTACCAAAAGTGTCATGGATGAGTTATTAACTTATAATCAAAAAATGGATGAAAAAATTCGAGAATTAACGAAGCATACATCAAAAATTGATGAAATTAATCTGTTTATTAAAGAGATTGTTACACAGACTTCATTACTATCATTAAATGCATCAATTGAAGCTGCAAGAGCGGGAGAGTATGGTAGGGGATTTTCCGTCGTTGCCCAAGAAATTAAAAAGCTAGCAGGGCAAAGTCATGAAGCTGTTGGTCGATCATCAGAAATTTTAGCAGCAGTTGAGCAAGGGGTTAATGAAGTTGTAGCTTCTGTAGAAGCAGAAAAAGCAGCAGTCAGTGCAGGTGTAAATGAAGTAGCGCTCATAAATGAAGCGATGAAATCAATCTCAGAGCGTATTAACCATGTGAATGAACTTGTTTCAAAGACAAATGTAGCGAGTATGGAACAAACACATTTGACTACAGAAGCTACAGAAATGTTAGAAGAAGTTGTGAGAGTTACAAATGAAAATGCAGAGCAATTTCATAAAACGGCTGATCAAATGGAAATTCAACGAACTCAAATTAACCAACTAGAAAAAATCAGCGATAGTCTGAAGAAATCCTCTAGTGAATTGATAACATCCATTCAAAAGTTTGATTTTCTAGAGGAGTTAGAAATAGACACTGTAAATATTGATGATTTAACAACACAGATGAATTATTTAGTTTTAAATTCCGAAATAGTAACGTTAGATCCGAAAATACATGAAAAAATATTACTGCAACATTTTTCAAAATACGATAACATTGAGGCAATCTGGTCTAACCGTATTGATGGTACGTTTATTTTTTCAAATCCACCGGCAGGCTTAATGAATGCAAAGTCAAGAGATTGGTTTATCAAAGCGATTGAAGGAGGAGTATTCATCTCACCAGCATATGTTTCTGCCATAACGAAAAAACCATGTATTACGATATCAAAAGCAATTATTGATCGTTCAGGTAAAAAAGTTGGACTTGTTGGTATGGATGTAAAGTTGGATTAATCAGCATAAAAATAGAATAAAAGTAATATTGAACCAATACGAGGAGAGTTGAAGTGTTATTATTTGTATATGGAACATTAAGGAAAGCGTTGGAAAATTCATGCTTATTAACTAATGCTAAAGTCGTAGCAGATATTGCTTATACAAATGGAGTGCTTTTTCAAACGAAGTATGGTTACCCTGCTATGCTTCAAGGTGACTTGACTGTATATGGGGAACTATATGAAATAACAGAAAATATGCTACCTAAACTAGATGAGTTAGAAGATTATGTTGAAGGGCGGAAAATCAATTTATATGAACGTAAAACACAAACTGTTTTTACGAATAAAAATAAGTTTGTGGCGATGGTTTATATACTCTCTAATCATAAAAAAGATATAGTTACAAAACAAATCATTAATGGAGATTGGAAGGAATATATACAATCTAAAATGAATTAGCAAAATAATTGAACCTTTTATCGTTGTCCAAGTAGGCGCAAAAAAGGTTCTTTTTGATTAGTTTTTTTGCTACAATACGTTTATCCTACTCTAATGTGTGCACGGATTGAAGCTCTAAAATAGGATAGATCGGAGTGAAAGGAAGTAGTTATGGAACATTTAATTAATAAACAAGTCAAAAATATTCAAATTTCAGGGATAAGGCAATTTTTTAATATGGTTGCCAAGTACCCGGACGCAGTTCAGCTAACGATTGGTCAACCTGATTTTAAAACCCCAACTCATATTAAAGAGGCAGGAAAGCATGCTATTGATGAGAATAAAACGTCATATACAAAAAATGCGGGGATAGACGAGCTTTGCCAAGCAGCAACACAATTTATAGAAACAAAATATGGTCTTACATATGACCCGAAAACAGAAGTAATCACCACAATTGGTGCGAGTCAAGGTATTGATATTGCCCTTCGAACAATCTTAGATAAAGATTCAGAAGTGATTCTTCCAGGTCCAGTTTACCCAGCGTATGAGCCGATTATTAGAATGTGTGAAGCAAACCCAGTATACGTAGATACGAGAGAAACAGATTTTAAATTAACAGCAGCTCAAATTGAAGCAAATATTACTAGTAATACGAGGTGTGTCCTTCTACCTTATCCATCTAATCCGACGGGATGTATATTAACGGCGAAGGAATTAATTGAAATTGCTGAGGTACTAAAGGAACGTGAGATTTTTGTTTTGTCAGATGAAATTTATAGTGAATTAGTTTATGGTCAAACGCATACTTCTATCGCAGCAATACCAGGAATGAAAGAAAAGACGATTATTATTAATGGGTTATCAAAATCTCATTCAATGACGGGATGGCGAATTGGTTTTGTATTTGCACCTAATAATATAAGTAAGCATATGTTAAAAGTCCATCAATATAATGTGAGTTGTGCTAGTTCAATTTCCCAACATGCAGCATTGTCTGCATTAACTGTTGGGATTGATGACGCTAATCATATGCGGGCAGAATATGAAAAAAGAAGAGATTATGTTTATCAACGTTTAGTTTCAATTGGATTTGAAGTAGTTAAACCTGAAGGGGCTTTTTATTTGTTTCCATCAATAAAAAAGTATGGAATGTCTTCTTATGAATTTGCGATTAAACTACTTCAAGAAGCGGGTGTTGCATGTGTACCGGGAGATGCATTTTCAAGCTACGGGGAAGGGTATTTACGATTATCGTATGCTTATAGTATGGAAATCCTAGAGGAAGGCTGTAATCGTATCGAGAAATTTATTCGCGAACAATTTCCTAACTAATGATAGTGTTTTTTCTGTTATGTAACGGGCATACGCCCGTTTTTTTGCGATTTTTCAACAATTTAAATAATCTGATAATTCGTATTAACATAAAGGAATTGGAGAAATAAAATTCTATTAACCCTATCAAAAAAGTAAGGATTAAACATGTTGAAAAAGACGTTATATCAATTTTATTAGATTAAGGGCCCGGTAAAATTTCGTGAAAAACTTATTCAAGTTTATGGTAGAGATTTACTTACAAAAGGTGAAGATAAGGTTGAAGGTTGGAATGCTGGTTATTTTTATGGAGTTAACAATCAGAAACAGGAAGAGCTTAGTTATGTAGGATTAAATATTCCTGTTGGGAGACTAAATTCTAAAGAGCTTATTGAGGCTGGAGTTGCTAAAGATTATGGAATGGTGAAATTCGAACGTGTACATCGCAAAATATTGTTATCCCTAACGTACATAATGAAATAATTGAAAAAATGTTATCGGAAGAGATATTTTTTGTATATCCACCCGTACCAAAAAACTTTATTGGTTATGCAGTTTCTTGTACAGGAAGTGAATATTATAATTACGCTTTAGTAGAAACAAAGGTTAAAATGAAAGAAATAGCAACGTATTTAGATGATCAAATGAAACTAGACATTCCTGTACGGATCCATGTCGTAGGTTGTCCGAGTTCTTGTGGTCAAAGGCACATAGCTGATATAGGGCTTCAAGGATGTAAAATGAAAATGACAGAAGCTGGTCTAGTTGAGGCTTTTGAACTTTATGTTGGCGGTACGCTTGATAGTAAGGAAGCTTGTTTTAACAAAAAGCTAAAAGGTAGAATTTCAGCGGAGAATATTCAGGAAGTGTTAAGAGACATCTTAATTTTCTTTAAAAATGAGAAAAAGGTTGGTGAAAATTTTTATCAATTTGTTAAAAGGGTGGGCATAAATACTTTACAAGAAAAGCTTGATGAAGCACTTTTAACTGTTGAGGAACAAAGTACTTTAAAAGCAAGATGATGAGTAATTTTATCTGATTTTTACTTTAGGCTAAAAGAGCCCCACCTCTAAGCGTTAGCGTGGTGGGATTATCCAATCAGGTCGAGTAGACTCTCCACCTGATTCTCTGATGTTTCAGCTTACTGAAACGGGTTCACTTATGGAAACGCTATAGAGATGATAAAAAGGGTGGTCTTTTCAAGTTTGCGTAACTGTTAAGACCATCCTTTTACTTTTTCATTGACTTTCATCTGAATCAGCCTTAAAATATCAATTAATCATATAAAATAACTAGGAATTAAAACTAGGATATAAATTGTTACATAATTTTCGTTGCAAAGGAGGAGTTGATATTGGAAACTAATGATAGAAAAGAACACGAAGAAGTTTTTAAAAAACTTGAAGAAATGCTGAAAGGTGTTAAGTACGGTTCCATTACATTAGTTGTTCAAGATGGGAAAGTTATTCAATTAGAAAAGAATGAGAAGCATCGTTTGAAATAATTGTCGTAAAACGATAAGATTTATTAATTAATAAGTTATTAGTATAGGAGGATGAACATGGCTTACGAGAAAGTATGGGCAAATGATGAAAAGTTAAGTAAAGAGGAAATTCATAAGCTTAAAAAAGACGGATTAGATATATTAAATGATATTGACCGTTATGCGAAGGAAGGTTTTGCTTCGATCCCAAAAGAAGAGTGGGGCCACTTTAAATGGGCAGGACTTTACTTACAAAAACCAAAAGAAGCTGGCTATTTCATGATGCGAGTTAACATTCCAACAGGAATTATTAGCTATGATCAGGCAATTGCGTTGGCAAAAATTGGTGAAGATTATGGTCGTGATGTTATTGATATTACTACTCGTCAAGCCATTCAATACCATTGGTTAACAATTGAGCAGTTACCAGATATTTATCGCCGTTTAGATGAGGTAGGATTATCATCTGTTGGTGCCTGTGGTGATATCCCGAGAACAATCGTTGGAAACCCACTAGCTGGGATTGATGCTAACGAACTCATGGATACTAGAGAGATAGTAAATGATGTATACGAGTTTTTCCAAAGGAATCGAGATTTTTCTAACCTACCTCGTAAATTTAAAATTTCTATTTCTGCGAATATTCATAATGCAGGTCATGATTTAATAAATTGCTTAGCCTTTACTCCAGCTACAAAAGTAATTGATGGAGAAGAACAAGTAGGTTTCCACGTGAAAGTAGGTGGTGGATTATCTACTAAACCTTATTTAGCCCAAGAGTTAGATGTTTTTATACGACCGGAAGATCTAAAAGACGTTGCTATTGCTATTACAACGATTTACCGTGATTATGGTTATCGTGAAAAGCGTCATCGCGCACGTCTGAAATTCTTAATGGCAGATTGGGGTCCTGATAAGTTCCGTGAAAAGCTTGTAGAAGTTTACGGAAAAGAATTACCGACAAAAGGTGAAGATAAAGTGGAAAACTGGAATGCCGGCTATTTCTACGGAGTTCATCCTCAAAAACAGGAAGGATTAAGTTATGCAGGATTCAACGTTCAAGTTGGGCGAATGAATTCAGAAGAATTAATTCAACTTGCGGAAGTTTCTAAAAAGTATGGAAATGGTGAAATTCGAACATGTAATTCTCAAAATGTTGTTATTCCAAACGTGTCGAATGAAAAAATAGACGAACTACTTGCTGAAACAGTATTTGAAAAAATTACGATTGCTCCAAAAAGCTTCATCGGCTATTCTGTTGCATGTACAGGTATCGAATATTGTAACTTAGCGTTAGTAGAAACGAAAGAAACGACAAAAAAACTAGCTGAGTATCTAGATGAAAACATACAACTAGATGTTCCTGTAAGAATGCATATGGTTGGTTGTCCAAACTCTTGTGGACAACGTCAAATTGCAGACATTGGACTTCAAGGTGTTTTAATGAAAACAAAAGAAGCTGGAATGGTTCAAGCTTTTGAAATTTATGTAGGTGGAACCCTTGAAAAGGAACATGCTTCTTTTAATCAAAAGCTAAAAGGAAGAATTGCTTCTGAAAATCTACCAAGAGTTTTAAAGCAATTACTTACTTTCTTTAAGGAAGAAAAACAGCCAGCTGAAAACTTCTATGACTTTGTTCAACGCACAGGAGTAGACGTTCTTCAAGGAGAGCTTGATAAAATCCTAGGAGTGGAATAACAATATGAATTTATATCATTTTACTGTGTTAGTAGACAACAATGAATTACCTGTTATTGTAGCAGCAGAAAATGATGAACAAGCGTTTAAACGAGCGGAAATAGAAGTTGAAAAAAGCTTTCTTAAGTTTCCGCAGATTAAAGAGATCGTATTATTAGAACGAAAAAAAATCACAAACAGTGGAACAGCCTTCGTAATCGGTAGCTAGCCGATTACGAAGCATTTTTATTAATCAACCAATAATTCGTAATTTAGGAGGTGACAGGACCATGACAAATAATGGCATCGTTTATCTAGTTGGAGCTGGACCTGGAGATCAAAAACTAATTACTGTTAAAGGATTAGAAGTACTGAAAAAGGCGGAAGTTGTCTTATACGACCGATTAGTCAATCCGCTATTATTGCAAGAGGTAGATCCAAATGCTGAGTTGATTTATTGTGGAAAACTACCAGATCGTCATATTTTAAGGCAAGAGGCGATTAATCAACTATTAGTTGATAAAGCGAAACAAGGTAAGGTAGTTGTTCGCTTAAAAGGTGGTGACCCTGGTGTATTTGGAAGAGTAGGTGAAGAAGCTGAGGCTTTAAAAAAGGAAAACCTGTCCTATGAAATTGTTCCGGGCATCACTTCCGGTATAGCTGCGGCAAGTTATGCGGGTATTCCTGTTACTCACCGAGATTATGGTACTAGCTTTACAGTTATTACGGGCCACGATAAATCAAAAGATGGCAAACCTTCAATTAACTGGGGTGCTCTTGCTAATGGTATTGATACGATTGCCTTCTATATGGGAATTAAAAACCTACCATTTATTTGTGAACAGTTCATTTCTAATGGCCGCGCTGCTTCTACTCGAGTTGCGATCATTCAATGGGGTACAACAGGTAGACAGCGAGTAGTAGAAGGTACATTATCAACAATCGTTGATGAAGTAGAGAAAAATTATATTAGTAACCCGGCGATTACCCTTGTTGGTGATATCGTTGATCTTCGTAAGCAATTAATGTGGTTTGAAAATAAATTACTTTTAGGGAAAAAAATAATTTTTCCAAACGGTTATCAAAAGGTAACTTCTCATTTAATTGAAAATGGGGCAGAAGTACTTGCTTATCCAAAATTAGTATCGAAGCCTTTAACCAGTCAATCAACGTACACTTCAACATTAAGTAAATTAGAAATGTACGAAGAAATTTACTTTACTTCACAGGAAGGTGTTCATTTATTTTTCGAGAGTCTTATTTCAAATAATATAGATATTCGATCAATAAAAGCTACATTGTATTGTGTCGATAAGGAATCGGCGGCGATGTTGAGAAGTAAAGGTATGGTCGCAGAAAGAATGTCGTCGAAACCTTCGTTTACAGAAAAAACGTTAATAGTTGGTACGCGAAAAGATAGCCAAAAGTTTCAAGGTGTTCATTTAATAACACATGAAATGCAAAATAGTATACCTGTATCGATAGCCTTTAGGCGTGTGATGGACGAAGATGGTTTTAACACGATTATTTTCTCGTCACCGGAATCGGTGAAGCTCTTTCTTGAACAGGTGAAAAAGGACGGACATAATCCTGTTGATTTAGCTAAAAAAAGCCAAGTTATATGTGTTGGTGAGGAAACGTTATTGGCAGTCAAACAACTTAATTTACCTTTACTTAGTTTTACAACAAATACGGATGAGACAAGCTTAATTCAGGTACTCCTAAGTGACTGCGATAAAGTTGTATGATAAGGAAGAGGGTTGAAAAATGCAGGCGGTTTTATTAGTGGGTCATGGAAGTAGAAATAAATTTTCGAATCAACAATTTATTGAGTTTGCAAAAAAAGTAGAAGTAGGGTGTCGTGCTCTTTTATTTCGATATGCTTTTCTTGAATTAGCATCGCCTTCTATTATTGAAGAAATCAAATGTTGTGTAGAAAAAGGTGCTAAGGAAATTATTGTGTACCCTCTACTTCTCCTTTCTGCAGGACATGCAAAGTATGATATACCGGATGAACTTGTAAAGGCAAAACAGTTATTTCCAGAGGTCGATTTTCAGTTAGAGCAACCTTTGGGTATTCAAGAAGTTTTGTTGTCAATCCTAGAGAATAGGTTAAAGGAACAACAATATCAGAAGGACGATCATTCACTCGTCGTTTTTGTTGGAAGAGGTAGTAATGACCAATCTGCTATTACTGATTTTGAAACAATTAGTGGGTTTTTAAAGGATAGACTATGTACAGATTCTATAGAAGCATGCTTTTTAGTTGGTGGTAACACTTCTTTTGAAGCTGCGATCGCACGTGCAAAACAATCAAACTTTGATCATATTTATGTCTTGCCATATTTTCTATTTAAAGGTGTGTTACTTAAAAGAATTCACCAATTTGTAAAATCTCAACAAGACGAACGGTTTACCATATGTGAGCCGATTGGCACAGATGAAGACATTATTCATTTGGTCAGTGATATTATTGATAATGCAGTAAATAAAGGTTAACTTAATCTGGGAGGGTTATAACTCTTTCTACTAAACTAAGGTGTTTTAACGCCTTAGTTTTTTTGTACTATTTTATTTTCTTTTGAATATCATTTAATGGTGTTAAAAAATGGGTAAAGGGAGGAAAGACTTCATGCAAAACTATACACCAAGGAAATGTTACCATCCCTATGTAAGTCCGTTTGATCCGTGTCCACCTATGAAAGTTAAGTCATATGAAACCCCGCCACACTTATATATGACTTTTCAGCCTTATGGATTGCCCCAGTTTTCACCGAAGGAAGCACTTTGTGCCGGTACATTATGGCCAGCACTATACAATCCGTATTTTAGCCCGTATAGACCACAGGAAAGGCAGGAGAGTGAATGATGCATAAACAACTGCCAAAGGAGTTTTATCCTTTAATGCAAGAGCTACAAGCTGTGGATTTTGTACTTTTAGAACTTACACTTTATTTAGATACCCATCCGAACGATCAAGAGGCCGTTCAACAATTTAATCAGTTTGCTCAAGTGCGCCAACAATTAAAATATCAAGTTGAACAAATTTATGGACCGCTCCTTCAATATGGTAATAGTTTCAGTGGGTTTCCGTGGAACTGGAATGATGGTCCGTGGCCATGGCAAATATAGGATAGGGGGCGATCAGGTAAATGTGGATTTATGAGAAGAAACTACAGTACCCAGTTAAGGTAGGAAAGTGTAATCCGATGCTTGCTAAATTTTTAATAGAGCAATATGGTGGTGCAGATGGAGAGCTAGCAGCAGCTCTTCGTTACTTAAATCAACGATACACATTACCGGACAAGGTTATTGGTTTGTTAACAGATATTGGTACAGAAGAGTTTGCCCATTTAGAAATGATTGCGACAATGGTGTATAAATTAACAAAAGATGCTACACCAGATCAAATGAAGCAAGCGGGCTTAGGTGACCATTATGCTAACCATGATAAAGCATTGTTTTATCACAATGCTGCAGGAGTACCGTGGACCGCTTCGTATATTGCGGCAAAAGGTGATCCTATTGCTGACTTGTATGAAGATATTGCAGCAGAGGAGAAAGCTAGAGCGACATATCAGTGGTTAATAGATTTATCCGATGACCCGGATATTAATGATAGTTTACGTTTTTTAAGGGAGAGAGAAATTGTCCACTCACTTAGATTTAAAGAAGCAGTGGAAATGTTAAAAGAAGAGCAAGGGAAGAAACAGTTCTACTAGTTTTTGAATATTACATGAAAGTTCGTTAAATGAATTTATTTTCAAAGTTGTCTAGCTTTTTGTAGTTTTGCTCCATTGCATGAAGTAAAAGAGTAGGCTTCGTGTAATGGGGCTAGGTTCTCATCGTAAGTGAGCAAAGCGTTTTCGTTACATACATTTGAAAAGACCAACGAAATGAATTTCATTTCGTTGGTCTTATTACAATCTGTTATTCTACAAGTTTCTTTTCTAAGTTTTCTTTTAACATGAATACAATTATGCGTTCAGCATTTCTTGTACTTATGTCCGTATAAAAACTTTCAACAGGCTCACCTGTTGACTGATAAATAATTTCTTTCAGCTGCTCATTTCCAGTTTCAACTAAGTCGGCTCGAATTTTTTTAATAGATAGCATTCCTGTTTCTGTTTTGGTTAATTCTCTTTCCGCTGGGGTTAGGATGCCCTTTAGGTGAACAATAATCATATTTCTGACGATGTCAGTCTTTACTTGAATCGGACCTCTACCAAGATATTCCTTTTCCCACTGGGTGATAGATTTACTAATTTCAGATTCTAATTGTCCTTTTTTAGGTAATGACGTATCCAAGTAAAACCCTCCTGTATCTTTTTCGAGACGCGCTACTATAACTATTAATGAAAGAAAAAGGTATATTCCAAGCGTCTAGTTTGACAGGAATATACCGATCCTAATAATTCAATGCAAGATAAATTGAGAGAAGTAAAGTGAATTGAATAACCTGAATGCAGTAACTCAGACAAAGCCGTCTACATACCCCTTTTGATCTATACATGATTTAGTTACACGGCGATCTTTTTAGTTAAGATGATTATAAAGAGGAATAATAAAGCTGTCAACACATTTATTTTCTAAACTTTTAGAAAATAACAAAAATGTAGTGGAACTTTATTTTCTAGATGTAACCTCATAAATAGCGAATTTTAAATAATTTCCCTCTTCTGCTCCTAGTAACTTCGGGTGATCATACCCAGCACCAGTCCAATGGATTTGTCGTAAAATTTTGTGAGCGTCAAAAGCTGCATCTTGGACCATTTCTTCAAACATATCTGGGTCAACATGATAAGAACAGCTTGCCGTTACAAAGTACCCCCCGTCCTTAACTAGCTTCATACCATTTAAATTAACATCCTTATAACCACGATAAGCTTTTTTTACTGCGTTTCGTGATTTGGCAAAGGCAGGTGGATCGACAATGACAACATCCCATTCTTTTCCTTCTTGTACTGCTTCACGTAAGTAATCGAAGGCATTTGCTACAACAAAATCAATATTATCGTTAAATCCGTTTAACTTTGCATTACGTTTCGCTGTATCAATGGCGTGTTCGGAAATGTCCACAGCAGTTACATACTTGGCTCCATAAGAGTAGGCATTTAACATAAATGAACCTGTATGTGTAAAGCAGTCTAAAACAGTTGTTTCTGAGGTGATTAAAGGTTTAATAGCTGCACGATTTTGTCTTTGATCGAAAAAGAAACCAGTCTTTTGGCCATCTTCTATATCGACAATGTACTTTACGCCATTTTCTTCAATTTCGATTTCCGTTGCTGCTTCTCCGTACCAAAAGCCTTTTTCTTGTTCTAGTCCTTCTAATTCACGTACATAAACATCGTTTCGTAGGTAAATGGCTTTGGGTTTAAATACTTCTAAGAGTCCAGTTAAAATCCAATCTTTTCGAACTTCCATTCCTAATGAAACAATTTGTACAACAAGTACGTCTTCATATTTGTCAACGACTAGTCCTGGTAGGAAGTCAGCTTCTCCATAAATGGCCCGACAAGAACGAACTCCAGGGATGAAACGCTCGCGATGCTGCCACGCTTTACGAATTTTTTTAATAAAAAACTGTTCATTAATTTCTTCGTTAAAATAAGTTAAAATCCTAACAATCATCTGTGATTCTGGATTTATGTATCCTTTTCCTAAGAAATGGTTTTGATGATTATAAACATCAACGATATCACCTGGTTCGTAGTTTCCTTTAATATTTGCAACTTCACTTTGGTACACCCAAGGATGACCTTGTTCAAGACGTTTTCTTCGTTGTCTATTTAAAATAACTTTTGCCACAATCTCAACTCCGTTTTTTCATAGTACACCTAATCATACCGAAAACAAATTATGTTAGCAACTTAGTGGGTTTGGATAAAGAAACCAAGAGATGCCATTTTTATTTTTATTGTGTTATTATAAGTTGAATAATGTTGAGAATTAGGAGTGATTCAAATGATTCATAATAGTTGGCAAAATAGTAAAACGATAAAAACCGTGAAGTGTATACATACGGATGCCGAAAAATATATAGTTAATACTGTATTAACGCCAGGGAAAATGTATGAAGTGAAGAATGAAACTGAGGAATTTATTTTTGTTATTGATAATACTGGAAAAGTTGGCGGATATTATAAAGAATATTTTGAATTGTAAGGTGGTATGAACCACCTTTTTCTGTTTGTAGAAGGTTATTCTTGTTATGTTGGATATCTGTCTCGTTCTAGAACTACCACCTTGTAACAAGGCGGTTGTGCTTTCTTGATAAATCAGAATTAATAAATTTCTAACTTTAAAATGTCTAGCTCCAGGCGCCATCGGGTCGACACTTCAGTCAAGCTATTGACTTCGATTTCTTCTTGGATTACTTCTTGAATATGCTCCATGCAGCAATGCTTCGAGGAAGCCTACTTCGAAGCGGTGCTGTTAGACGCAGAAGCACGTGGAAGCCAAAGAGCGGCTTCTGTCAAAGGCCGCCCAGTGAAGCTACTGCTTGGATTACTTCGAAGCTGCTTTGCGAAGAGCAAACGGAGTGGCACAGGAGCAGCTGCTCGTGACCAAGGCGCTTGTGCTTTTCTTGATTAGGAGGGGAAGTAGTGAACAAGAAAACAGCTTTAATTTTTGGTGCAACAGGGCTTGTAGGTAATGAATTAATAAAGTTGCTTTTACAAAGGGAAGAGTATTATAAAATTGTTTCCGTGAGTCGTCGTTCCGTAGGTTTAACGCATGAAAAACTTAAAGAATACATCGTTGATTTTAATAAGCTCGAACAATACGAAAAACTCTTTAAGGTAGATACTGTTTTTTGTGCACTTGGGACAACGATGAAACAGGCGAAGACAAAAGAACAATTTATAAAAGTGGATTTTGATTTCCCGTTGAAGATAGCCGAACTGGCAAAAGAAAATGGTGTACGTCAATTTTTTATCATTACTGCAATGGGAGCAAACCCGAAATCGAAGTTTTTTTATAACCGAGTGAAGGGTGATGTTGAAGGTGCTATAAAAGAGCTACAACTACCTAGTTTGTACATTGTTCGTCCCTCCTTGTTACTTGGAAATCGAAAAGATAATCGTCTTGGAGAAGAGATTGGTCAAATGATAGCAGTAAAACTTCCATTTCTGTTTGGTGGTCCATTTCAAAAGTACAAACCAAATCGAAGTGAAGATGTAGCGCGTGCCATGTATAACCTGTCGCTAAACGAGCAGAGAGGTGTATATGTGATAGAAACTTCTAGTTTAGAGGATTATAATAAGAAATAATATATTTCAAACGACTAAGATGGATAATATATATAGGTGAATTAGAGCATTTTCTACCATATACGCCCGACGTACTGGAATTATGGTATTTCACTCAAGTTAGTATTAAATTTAATAGAATTGGGCTTTCTTTTTTGGGTTGATGTATCATTCAAAAAGGAAGCCCTTGTTATTAAAGTTCAGTTCATTATAACCACTATAATAAAGTTCATAAGCAATTAATTGATAGCCATAATGATTAGGGTGAAGTCGATCGAAAGTTAATGCTTGCTCTCTTAAACGTGCGAAAATTGGGTATATATTTATAAATTTACTATGATAATTTAAACTTAATTTTTCAATTGCATTGTTGAATGATCTTATCCATAAATCACTATAAGGAAGTTCGGGAAAAGGGTTATAGAAGCCGATAGTTCGAATAAGGTATGGTGAACCAACATCACTCTTTAGTTCAGTAATTGTCCTTAAGATGAATTCGTAATTTTGTTTAAAAGAATATAATGTTCTATGGAATATACTTGGATCATTTGTCCGCATAAAGTGCCGATTTGCTTGGATTAAATCATTTCCACCGATCGTTATGGTAATAATATCGCTCTCATAAATTGCTCGCCTTACTTGTGGACATGCTAAAAGTTTAATAAATTGTTCAGAAGTAATTCCTTTCTTGGCATACTTATTTGTTATGATTTTGCGTTTTAATGCTCTTTCACTGAAGTAAGTATATTCCTTAATGAATCCAGATTTAATACTAGCTCCAACTCCAACAGTTAACGAGTCTCCTAAAGCTGTATAAACAATTGGTTTTAAATACATCCTTTTTCAACTCCTCAAAACATTCGCCCCTACAATATTTTATGATTATGTTAAAAAAATGATTCTTAAGTTTGTGAACTATTGTCTTAAAGGGCAATTATTTTAGAGTGAACTGAAAGAATTAGAAAAATAGAAAGAGGATAAATGGAGGATTAGAGAGGGACGAGGTGGAGTACTTTCTCCACCTGAATTAAAATCTTCCTTATTCACAGTAGGGCTGCTTTAATAAACCGGTTTTCATCTTCGACAAGCCCACAACTCGCGCATTGGATACGTTTGTCTGGTCCGTGATATTTCAAGTGGTATGGTTCTGTATTTTCAAGTTGAACATAATTACCAGTTGCGGTATCTAGCTTCACCGATGTTACGACTTGATCAATAATGTTAAAACGACTTCGTGCTTTACAGGTTGGGCAGCGATAGGAAGTCATGCCATACACTCCTTTCCATTTTTTCTTAGTATTTGTAACACAAATTATATTATTCTATTTTAAATTCAGAAGTTGCATACTTTTATTACTAGTTCACGAATCGCTGTTATCGAATTTCCAATGCAAAAATAGTATAAATAGTTTACAATAGGAAAGGTTGATTGTAAGAGTTAATTGGAAAGGAAGAAAAGTATTGAAACGTATAACGAAAGACACAATTGAATTATTAGCACCCGTAGGAAATTGGGAGTGTCTCCGTGCAGCAGTAGCGAATGGAGCAGATGCTATTTATTTTGGTGTTGATAAATATAACGCGCGTGTTAGAGCGAAAAACTTCCAAATGGATGAATTACCAGAAATAATGGCTTACTTGCATAAGTATAATGTGAGGGGTTACGTTACTTTTAATATATTAATATTTGAAAATGAATTATCTGAAGCACGTCAATTAGTACATGCATGTATTGATGCAGGAGTTGATGCACTTATCGTACAAGACTTAGGATTAGTAGAAACTATCCGGGAAATTTCTCTAGATTTTCCAATTCACGGTTCGACCCAAATGACTGTAACATCAGCAGAAGCTGTTGAATTTTTAAAACCCTTTGACATCGAGGTTGTTGTATTAGGACGAGAAAACAACTTAAAACAAATTAAAACTATCTCTGATAATTCTCAGTTGCCAATTGAAGTGTTTGTTCATGGCGCACTTTGTGTTTCTTATTCAGGGCAATGTTTAACGTCAGAAATGTGGGGTGGGCGCTCTGCTAACCGAGGTGAGTGTGCTCAAGCGTGCCGTCTTCCTTATGACTTAATAGTTGATGGAGAAAGGAAAGAGATGGGCAATATTGCGTACGTATTGTCTCCGAAAGATTTAGCTGCAATAGAGTTAGTTCCGGAATTAATTGAAGCAGGTGTTTCTTCGTTGAAAATTGAAGGACGTATGAAATCACCTGAATATGTAGCAAATGTTGTAAGTAAATATCGTAAGGCGATTGATGAATATATTGCAGGAAGAAACTACTCTCCATCAAAAGAAGAGCTAAGAGAGCTAGAGCAAAGTTTTAGTCGTGGCTTTACGTATGGGTTTTTAAGGGGAACGAACCATAAAGCCCTTCTTGATGGAACGTACCCGAAAAGTCGCGGTATTTTATTAGGTCGAGTAAAAAAAGTCTTAAAAGATGCTGTACTCTGTGAAATTCAAGCTCCATTAAAAAGGGGTGATGGGATCGTTTTTGATCGAGGACGTCCTGATCAAAAAGAAGAGGGTGGACGTGTTTACGATCTCCGCAAAAAAGGTGTGAAGTTAGAAGGTGAGGTACTGGAAGGTTTAATTGAAATTGTACCAGGCCGTCACGATGTTAACTTAACAAAGGTGGGTATTGGAGATAAAATATGGAAAACGAGCGATCAAGAATTAGAACGCCGTCTTCAAAAGACGTTTGAAACAGAACGGGTGTATCGACTTTTTCCTCTAAAAGTGAAAGTGACTGGGAAAGTAGGAAAGCCTTTAGTTACGCATTGGTTTGATGAAGAGGCAGATATTGCTGTTACTATTGAATCGAACGTTAACCTAGAACTCGCAAATAAGCGTCCTTTAACAACAGAGTTTTTAATGGAGCAATTTGGACGTCTTGGTGGAACAATTTATGAATTAGAAAATGTGCAGTTACATGTTAGTGGCGATGTCATTCTTTCAATGAAGGAATTAAATAAAATGCGTCGAGAAGCGGTCGATCTGTTAATCGAGAAACGACAACAACCACATATCTATATGAAAAATAGTGATCGAACAACTGAGAATCGTGCTAAAATTAATCCTAATAAGGCGGTATCTGCGAAGCTAATTTCATTATGCCGTTCAATTGAACAAGTAGAGGCTTCTTGTAAAACAGATGCAGATTATATATATGCGGATTTTGAATTTACAAAAGACTATCCCGAAGCAGTGAGAATTACACGCCAATATGGAAAACTAATTGCCCTAGCAACACCGAGGATTCATATGCCTGGAGAACAAGGGGTCTTAAATGGAATTTTACGAGCTAAACCTGATGCAATATTAGTTCGTAACCTAGGTGCGCTTCAATATTATTTAGATCAAAACGTTGATCTACCTTTAATTGGTGATTTTTCGTTAAATATAGCTAATCATAAAGCGGCTGAAATGTTTTTAAATCGAGGTTTAAAACGAATTACACCTTCTTATGATTTAAATATTCAGCAAATGGTTGACTTGTTGAAAGTTACTAGAATAGGTGATGTGGAAGTAGTCATCCATCAACATCTACCAATGTATCATACGGAGCACTGTGTTTATTGTACGTTTTTAAGTGAAGGGACAGACTTCACAAATTGTGGTCGACCTTGTGAGGATCACCGAATTTCATTAGAAGATAGGGTCGGCTTTTCTCATCCTGTTAGAGTAGATGTAGGTTGCAGAAATACTGTCTTTAATGCGATTGAACAATCAGGTGCTGAGTACGTATCAGACTTTTTAGAACTTGGCGTCAGCCATTTTCGAGTCGAATTTTTAGAGGAAACTGGGTCAAAAGTAAAAGAAGTTATCCAATTATACCGAGAAGCCCTAGAAGGAAAGCGAACTGGTACAAGTGTTTGGAAAACGTTAAAAGCAACGAATCAATTAGGTGTTACAAGAGGCCAATTAGTAAAATAAGAAATGTAACTGCGACAGATACTTAAATTGCCGTTAACATTAAATTTCTACTTCAGATCCTAATTTTATTAATTGGAAACTTGATCCATTTTTAAAATCGCTACGTTTATCCCACTCTTAAGGGGCAGTAAAACCCCCACTGATTGAAGTTCGGCTTTGTTTAGGAAATTATATTTTGATAACTATGAAATGATTTATTTGGATAAGGGAAATCTTTGATAACTAAGGATAAAATTAAGAATATTGATTCATCCTAAAAGGTGTAAATAGAAAAATTCTATTTACAACTATAAAATAGGGGGCTCCAAAATGAACTGGTTATTTTCTTCGTTTCGTACAGGTCGAGGAATGCAACGAATGTTAGAAATGATGGGTATGAGAAGACGGCAAAATAACCGCGGTTTAATGTTATCAATTGTTGGATTAGGTTTAGGAGCTGCTGCAGCTCGAATGATGAGAGGACGTAACATGAATGATGTTATGGTACCCATTAAAGATAAAGTGCAGCAAATCGATATAAGAAATCCGATAAGTTAACAGGGAGTTCCAGGAGGTTGGCTATTGTCAGCCTCTTTTATTTCGATTAAGAAATAATAATTACTAGTATGAAGGTGGATGAATAAAGCCTATAACGATCACAAGTAAATAATATCTTGAGATAATATGTCATCTTTAATAAAATCAGTTATAATATATGTAGACGTTAACTACTCTGGAGGGAAAAATGAAGGAACATAAAGATGACATAGATGATGATCTAGTGGACCCAGACTGGGAACCTTCACCAGAAGACTTTCTTAATGAAGAAAAAGAAGAAGAACAATTGAATGGGAATAATAAACACACGAATAAGAGAGTGAAAATAATATCAAGTGTAATAGCTGTTATGCTTCTATTTCAAATTTTAGGTGTGTTTTTTAGTACATTTAGTATGGATGCCCTTCGTTTTTTACAAATTTCTTATCAATTATCACAACAAGCAGATATACAGAATTACAAACAAGCGGTTGTAACTGTCCAAGGAGAAAGGTCGAGAGGGACGGGGTTTGCTATTACTTCAAACGGCTTGATTGTAACCAATCACCATGTAATCAAAGATCAAACAAAACTAATGGTCGGCTTTTATAAAGGACAACTTTTCGAAGGTGAAGTCATAAGCAGTTATCCGGAAATTGATATAGCTTTTTTGAAAGTTGATGGTGATAATTTGCCAACACTTCCATTAAGCGACAGTGACGGTGTTCTTGATGAAGATATATATGTTATCGGTAATCCCCTTTCATGGACACAAATAGCAAATGTAGGGAAAGTTTTAGAAATAAAACAGCAAACGATCATTTCAGCTCCAATTTATCAAGGAAATAGTGGTAGTCCAGTTATCAACATGAATGGAGAAGTTGTTGCTGTAGTTTACGCAAAACGCAGGACGACTGAATTTGGAGGTAAGTCAGTTGGACTTGCTGTACCTATTGAAATCGTTTTAGAACATTTACCAAAGAATTAAGTAGGGTTGAGTATAACATTCATAACTTAATTATATTCGTAATTTAGTATAATTAAGTTTTAAGTGACAATTTTCGATAGGTATTGACAATGTATTTCTATTTCGATAAGATGTATTCACTTGTATAAAGTGAGAAGGGAGGAATTGAAAATGAATGGAGAGCTCCTAACTATTAATAAAGTTCTTAATAATAACGTAGTAATTACAGTAGATAGTGTTGGAAATGAAACCGTTATTATTCACAAAGGAATTGGATTTGGAAAAAAGCAAGGCGCCCAAATACCAGTAGATAATGTTGAAAAAGTATTTATATTAAAGGATCAAAAAGAACAAGAACAGTATAAAAAATTAGTGCCGCACCTTGAAGAAAACTTTATCGCACTTATGAATGATATTATCCATCATATTCAAGCTTCAGTGGACGGAAAATTAAATGAGCATATACACATTGCCTTAACTGATCATATTGCTTTTGTAATTACACGTGTTCAGCAAGGGTTAACTCTTAAAAATCCTTTCTTACAGGAAACAAAAACATTATATCCAAAAGAATATGAAATTGCTAAAGATGTAGTTGCTATGATTAATGAACATAGTAACATCTCGCTACCAGAAGAAGAAGTTGGTTTTATCGCTCTTCATATTCATAGTTCTATATCTTATAAAAGTATTTCTGAAATAAACCAACATTCACAACTGATACACCAACTCATTTTTCTTATTGAAAAAGGACTAAATGTAGAGATTGATCGAGAAGGCCTAAACTATATGAGACTAGTACGTCATCTTCGTTTTACAATTGAACGAGTAAAAAAAGGTGAAATAGTAGAAGAACCTATAAAATTAAAAAAAGTATTGCAAGAAGAATACCCTTTGTGTTATAATATTTCTTGGAAAGTAATTAAAGTTATGCAACAATTTTTAAAGCAACCAGTTTTTGAAGCAGAAGCTGTTTATTTAACAATTCATCTACAAAGACTATCAACTAAAAGTGAATAATTAGTTTTAGTTCTTTACGTGTAACTAATTCGATTAGGCATAAGTAGAGAAAGAGGAACCACATAGTAGTTTACTAATGTGTATCATAATACTCTTTTTTTACTATGCTTTTTGTAGGTCGGAAAGAAAGCGTTTACTTTGTGTTTTTGAAAATGTATTATCTTTACGTGTAACTGATACGATCAGGCATAAGTGAAGAGGGAACTATTGGGAATTTGTATTTTTTCAATAGTACTTCTTTCTTTTATGTCTGTTTTTTATTTTCACACTAAGAAAAAGGAGGGAACTGCTTTAAAGTTGGGATGCCACGAAGTTTTTAGACAAGTGAAAGGAATTAAAAATAGGGGGGGAGCTATGGAAGAAACTCTTACTGTAACCAAAGTTCTAAATAATAATGTAATTATTACTACATGTGAATTAAACAAGGAAACTGTCGTAATCCATAAGGGGATTGGTTTTGGAAAAAAACAAGGTGATCAAATTCTCGTTAAAGATGTTGATAAAGTATTTACTTTAAAAGACGAAAAAGAACAAGAACAGTATAAAATGCTAGTACCTTTCTTAGATGAAAGTTTCATAGGTCTTATGAATGATATTATTCTTTATATTCAACGGTCAGTTAAGGGCGATTTAAACGAGCATATTCATGTAGCTTTGACGGACCATATTGCTTTTACTATATCACGCATTAAACGAGGACTTGCTCTGAAAAACCCTTTTCTACAAGAAACAAAAACTTTATATCCTAGAGAATTTGAAATTGCAAAAGAAGTAGTGAAAATGATTAACGAACATACTAACCTCGAACTTCCAGAAACGGAAATAGGGTTTATAGCTCTGCATATTCACAGTGCAGAGACATTTAAAAGTATTTCGGAGATTAATCGTCATTCACAATTAATTCATCAACTGATTACTTTAATAGAACAGTCATTGAACGTTACAATTGATAAAGAAGGTTTAAATTATTTGAGATTGGTTCGCCATCTGCGATTTACAATTGAGCGTGTAAAAAAAGGTGAGGCTTTTGAAGAGCCAACTCAATTAAAAAGGGTATTGCAAAAAGATTATCCCTTATGTTACAATCTTGCATGGAAAGTGATTAAAGTAATGCAACAGTCATTAAAACGACCAGTTTTTGAAGCGGAAGCTGTGTATTTAGCCATTCACTTGCAAAGGCTATCAAGTAAAAGTGAATAGACAAAGCTGTTATTCTTTACGTGTAACTAATTCGATTAGGCATAAGTAGAGAAAGAGTGATACAAAAGTAGTTTACTATATATTGTAAACTCGTTTGTATCAGAGAACTCTTTTTTTACTATGTCTTTTCTGTGTTCAGAAAGAAATCGTTTACTTTAATCTAATAAAAAGTTTATCTTTACGTGTAACTGATATGATCAGGCATAAGTGAAGAAAGCTGTAAGGAAATCTAGTAATCTAATTTAGCTGATTACTAGTTAGAGACCAAACCCTTGCACTTTTTTCTCTTATGTCTGTTTTTTATTTCACAAATGGTAAACGAAAATTTTGAGAGGAGAATGAATATGTTTAAAAATTTATTTGGAACACTTCAAAAAGTAGGTAAAGCGTTAATGTTACCAGTAGCCCTTCTTCCAGCAGCAGGTATTTTACTTGCATTTGGTAATGCTTTGCAAAACCCGCAGTTAACAGATCGTATGCCGTTCTTAGAGGCAGGATGGATTGTGTTAATTGCTCAAGTTATGGAGCAAGCAGGTGGAATTGTTTTTGGTAACCTCGCTTTATTATTCGCGGTGGGGGTTGCTGTTGGACTTGCTGGTGGTGATGGTGTAGCTGGACTTGCAGCTATTATTGGTTACTTAATCATGAATGTAACAATGGGAACATATTTAGGGATTACACCAGAACAACTTGCAGATCCGGCATATGCTAATGTTTTAGGTATTCCAACAATGCAAACAGGTGTGTTTGGTGGTATTATCGTTGGTATTTTAGCTTCTGCAATGTATAAAAAATATTACAATATTGAATTACCGTCTTATTTAGGATTTTTTGCTGGTAAGCGTTTTGTTCCAATTATCACGGCAGCATCAGCTGTTGTTCTAGGGATTGCAATGGTTTACATCTGGGGGCCAATTCAAAGTGGATTAAATGCTTTCTCCCACAGTATGATTGACTCAAACTTAACAGTAGCAGCATTTATTTTCGGTATTATCGAACGTGCTTTAATTCCATTTGGTTTACACCACATTTTCTATTCACCATTTTGGTTTGAGTTTGGTCAATATGTAGATGCAGCTGGAAATATTGCTCGAGGAGATCAACAAATATTCTTTGCACAAATGAGAGATGGCGTGGAATTTACAGCAGGTACGTTCATGACTGGTAAGTTTCCATTTATGATGTTTGGTCTACCAGCTGCGGCATTAGCTATTTATCATTGTGCAAAACCAGAAAACAAAAAATATGTAGCGGGTATTATGGGGTCTGCGGCATTAACTTCATTTTTAACAGGTATTACTGAACCAATCGAGTTCGCATTTTTATTCGTAGCGCCACTATTATTCGCTATTCACGCAGTATTTGCAGGTCTTTCTTTTATGATCATGCACATTTTAAACATTAAAATTGGGATGACATTCTCTGGTGGTATTATTGACTTTTTACTTTTTGGTGTTTTACCAAATCGTACAGATTGGTGGTTAGTTATTCCAGTAGGTTTAGTATTTTCAGTAGTTTATTATTTCGGTTTCAGATTTGCTATCCAAAAGTTCAATTTAAAAACACCTGGTCGTGAGGATACAAATGTAAACGCACAAGCGAGCGGTGGCAAAGTAGATGAGCTTCCGTTTAAAGTTTTAGAAGCTATGGGTGGAAGAGAAAACTTAGATCATTTAGATGCTTGTATTACTAGATTACGTGTTTCTGTAAAGGATATTAAAAAAGTAAATAAAGATGAATTGAAAAAAATAGGTGCAGCAGGTGTACTTGAAGTAGGAAACAACATTCAAGCTATTTTTGGTCCAAGATCTGAAAATATTAAAGGACAAATAGAAGACATTATTTCAGGTAAAACACCAGTTAAGAAAGAAGAAGTTCAACAAGTAGCGAGTGTTGCTACTAAATCAGCAGCAACTGAAACGTATATTTCACCAATAGAAGGTAAGATTTTACCAATTTCTGAGGTTCCTGACCAAGTGTTCTCACAAAAAATGATGGGTGATGGTTTTGCAGTTTTACCGAATAAAGGCGAAGTTGTAGCACCTGTAAATGCAAAAGTCGTTAATGTGTTCCCAACTAAGCATGCGATTGGTCTTGAATCAGATGGTGGTAAAGAAATTATTATTCACTTTGGAATTGATACTGTTAATTTAAAAGGAGAAGGCTTTGAAGTATTGGTAAAAGAAGGCGATATTGTCAAACGAGGGCAACTCCTTATGAAGGTAGACTTACCGTATATTGAAAAGCATGCTACTTCGATTATTACACCAGTAGTATTTACGAACTTAGTTGAAGGTGAAAATATTTCGATTGAAGAAGATGCAAATCATCCAATTAAAATTGTAAACTAATTACCTATGACAAAAATCTAGTCCCTAATTCGGGACTAGATTTTTTGCAGTATCAGAATTTATAAATTTCTAACTTGTAAACTGTCTAGTTCCAGGCGACATCGGCTCGATCACTTCAGTCTAGCAACGGACTTCAATTACTGCTTGAAATCCTTCGTCGATTAGCTTCATGCAGCTTTGCTCCTGCGATTACTCGTCGCACAAAACACTGCTTCGAGGAAGCTTGCTACGAAGCTATGCTAGAAGACGCAGAAGCCCGGAGGAAGCCAAAGAGCGGCTTCTGTCAAAGGCCGCCACAGTGAAGCTACTACTTGGATTACTTCGAAGCTGCTTTGCGACGAGCAAACGGAGTGGCACAGGAGCACCTGCTCGTGACCAAGGCTCTTGTGCTTTTCTTGCTATATATTTAAAACAGCACAGGTTTAAATTTGAATTTCTTTCTTGAAAATGTTGAAAATATACATTTTTTAACATATAAATGTTTTAAATGTATGATATGATAGTTATGAATGAAAAATGTTGGAGGGATAAAAATGTCGCGAAACTATGTGTTTATCGATTTTGAATTCTCTATGAATGATCACACATCTACAAAGGATTTTTTTCAAGAAATTATTGAGGTAGGTACCGTTGTTGTACAAAACAATACAATATACGACACTTATTCTTCTTTTGTCAAGCCGGCATTTTTTCCAGTGTTAACAAAACGATGCAAAACATTTTTATCTATCGAGCAAGAACAAGTTAGTAATGGAGTCGAGTTCCATGAGTTAGTAGAAATGTTACATTTGATTTATTCATTAGGGAACACTATCGTAGTAACATGGGGGAATATGGATATGTATGTTTTGCGAAAAAACTGTGAAAAACATAATCTATCTTTTCCAAAAGCAACTAGCTTCATTGACTTAGCCCGAGATTACAAACAATTTTTTGGAGATCAAAACCATACTGGCCTTTGGAGAGCTCTAGAGGCTTATGGTGAGAATGGAAAAGGAAAACATCACCGTGCTTTAGATGATGCCCTTACAACATATGAAATATTTAAGAAAATAGAAAATGATAAAAAATATATGAAGAATAAAACAAAAACGACATTAGGGGATTTATTTAATACCGAGGAAATTAAACGGAAATTTGCAACATAAGCTAGTGGACTTAATCATAAGCCACTAGCTTAATTGTATTTAAGACTACTAATTTTTTGATTAAACTAACTTTGTTGTCCAAGATTCACAATTCCATACATCGGTTACTACGTCTTGATAAAACTCTGGTTCGTGACAAATGATTAATATACTTCCTTTATATTCTTTTAATGCCGCTTTTAGTTCAGCTTTTGCATCGACGTCTAAATGATTTGTCGGCTCATCTAAAACAAGAATATTTGTTTCTTTGTTGATAAGCTTACAAAGTCGAACTTTTGCTTTTTCTCCACCACTTAGAACGACAATTTTACTTTCAATATGCTTTGTTGTTAAACCACATTTAGCAAGTGCAGCACGTACTTCATACTGAGATAGAGAAGGAAACTCATTCCAGACCTCATCGATACAAGAGTTGTTATTTGTTTCTTTAACTTCTTGTTCAAAATACCCAATATGTTGATATTCACCTTTTTCTACTTCACCTGAAATAGGTTTAATTTCACCAAGGATACTTTTCAGTAATGTTGTTTTACCAATCCCGTTTGCACCTACTAAAGCAATTTTTTGCCCTCGCTCCATTCGAAGGTTTAGAGGTTTAGAAAGTGGCTCATCATAACCGATAACTAATTCATTAGTTTCAAAGATTAGCTTACTCGTTGTTCTAGCAGGTTTAAAACGAAATTCTGGTTTAGGTTTCTCTTTTGCTAGCTCAATAACGTCCATTTTATCTAGTTTTTTCTGACGAGACATCGCCATATTTCTTGTTGAAACACGAGCTTTGTTTCGAGCAACAAAATCTTTTAACTCAGAGATCTCCTGTTGTTGACGTTTGTAAGCCGCTTCTAATTGTTGTTTTTTCATTTCGTATACGCCCATAAAATGATCGTAATCGCCAACATAGCGATTTAACTCTTGATTTTCCATATGATAGATTAGGTTAATAACACTATTTAAAAACGGAATGTCATGTGATATTAAAATAAATGCATTTTCATAGTCTAACAAATAACGTTTTAGCCACTCAATATGCTGTTCATCTAAATAGTTTGTCGGCTCATCTAAAAGTAGGATATCTGGTTTTTCAAGAAGAAGCTTAGCCAGTAGGACTTTCGTTCTTTGACCACCACTAAGGTCTTGAACGTCTTTATCTAGACCGATGTCGTCTAACCCAAGCCCTCGAGCAATTTCATCAATTTTCGCATCGATGATATAAAAATCATTGTTTGTAAGCATATCTTGAATGTTCCCCATATCTTCTAGTAACTTTTCAAGCTCATCAGGGGTTGCGTCTCCCATTTTATCGCAAATTTGGTTCATTTCTGCTTCTAAGTCAAATAAATATTTAAATGCATTTTTCAAAACATCTCGCATCGTCATACCACGTTCAAGGACCGTATGCTGATCAAGATAGCCGACACGAACGTTTTTGGACCATTCTACTTTTCCTTCATCAGGCTGTAGCTTACCAGTGATGATGTTCATAAATGTAGATTTACCCTCACCGTTTGCTCCAATCAAACCGATATGTTCTCCCTTTAAAAGACGAAATGAAACATCGTTAAAAATAGCTCGATCACCAAAGCCGTGACTTAAATTTTTTACTGTTAATACACTCATGATCTACACCCTTTATTCTATGGGGCTCGTCCCCAGTAATTTTTACACATACTTATTGATTATAAATGAGAAAAGAAGAGTTTTCAAAGGAAAATATTACGATAGGATACTAGAAGGGGATTTTGGGAGGAATGATGTGAAATAAACGGGGGGAGAAGTTCAAGAGAAATACAAAAGAACTGCCAAAGAATAATAGCAGTTCTTTTTAAACATTATTTTTTAACCGCTTCTAAATACTCATCATACGTCATTTGTTTGTCAACAAGTCCGTTTGGAGTGAATTCCATGATGCGATTAGCAATCGTTTGAATGAATTGATGGTCATGAGATGCAAAAAGCATTGATCCTTTAAAAGCAATTAAACCATTGTTCACAGCTGTGATCGATTCTAAATCAAGGTGGTTTGTTGGTTCATCAAGAACAAGTACGTTTGCACCACTTAACATCATTTTTGATAGCATACAACGAACTTTTTCTCCACCGGATAAGACGCTTGCTTTTTTCAAAACTTCTTCACCTGAGAAGAGCATTCTACCTAAGAAACCACGTAAGAAGCTTTCGCTATCGTCTTGAGGTGAAAATTGACGTAACCAATCAACTAGGTTTAATTCACAGCCCTCAAAGAATTTAGAGTTGTCTTTCGGGAAGTAGGCTTGAGAAGTCGTAATCCCCCATTTGAACGAACCGCTGTCAGCTTCCATTTCACCCATTAGTATTTTGAAAAGAGTTGTTTTGGCTAATTCATTAGGACCAACAAGAGCAACTTTATCGCCTTTATTTATCACAAATGAAACGTCGTCTAAAACTTTTTCTCCATCAATTGTTTTTGTTAACCCTTCGACACGAAGTAGGTCATTACCTATTTCACGATCAGGTGTAAAACCAACAAACGGATAACGACGAGAAGATGGACGAATATCATCTAATGAGATTTTGTCTAAAAGTTTTTTACGAGAAGTTGCTTGCTTTGACTTTGATGCATTCGCACTAAAACGAGCAATAAAGTTTTGTAACTCTTTAATTTTTTCTTCTTTCTTTTTGTTTGCATCTTGTGCCATTCTTGTTGCTAATTGGCTTGACTCATACCAGAAGTCATAGTTACCTACGTAAATTTGAATTTTTCCAAAATCTAAATCTGAAATGTGAGTACAAACTTTGTTTAAAAAGTGACGGTCATGGGATACAACGATAACCGTGTTTTCAAAGTTAATCAAAAACTCTTCTAACCATTGGATCGCTTTAATATCAAGGTGGTTTGTCGGCTCATCTAGTAAAAGAACGTCTGGTTTACCAAATAGTGCTTGAGCAAGTAAAACTTTTACTTTTTCTCCTCCAGATAAATCAGCCATTTTTTTATTGTGTAACTCTTCACCGATTCCAAGACCTTTTAATAGGATAGCAGCTTCACTTTCAGCTTCCCAACCGTTCATTTCTGCAAATTCACCCTCAAGTTCAGCTGCTTTCATTCCGTCCTCATCCGTGAAGTCAGCCTTCATGTAAATGGCGTCTTTTTCTTGCATAACTTCGTATAGGCGAGCATGTCCCATAATAACAACTGTCATAACTTCCACATCTTCAAACTCATAGTGGTTCTGCTTTAAGACAGCTAAACGCTCACCAGGACCCATATGAACATCACCAGTTTGCGATTCGATTTCACCTGATAAAATTTTTAAAAATGTCGATTTTCCAGCACCATTAGCTCCAATTAATCCATAACAATTGCCAGGTGTAAATTTAATATTTACATCTTCAAATAACTTTCTATCTCCGTAACGTAAACTAACATTTGAAACAGTAATCATCTATTATTTATCCTCCATCAGTCAATATCTTTAAAATTATAACAGATAAATAGGTGAAGGACAAAAAAGATTTGTAAAACTAGTGTAGATAATACATCATGTGATGTTGTTCAGAAATTTGTTTTGTATGTTTCTGCCTTTCTTTCATAACAAAGATAAAGGTATCTAGTGCAAATGAGGAAGAAGAGATAACCGTTTTTTATAACCTTCTGTAATAGGAGTAAAATCACCTAGAGACATAGATGTCTAGTAAATTTATAAGTCAGCTTATATTTAGAGGCATTTACATGATTGGCGCATATAATATCCGGACCTAATATTGAAAGGAAGTTGGCTTATGAAACCGATTATTCACCATAACCCACCAATTGGGGAAGTAGCTTCCGTTAGTTTTCCTACAATAAGTAAGGATGCTGTAATTGGAAAAGGCACAATTATCGTTGGTGATGTTATCATTGAAGAACATTCCTTTATTGGATTTAATAATTTAATCCGCTCAGATTCTTCCTGTCCATTTTTTATAGGAGCATATACGAATATTCAAGATTTTGTTTCTATTCATGCAACTCCGAATGAATACTTGGATTTTAATGGACAGAAATGGGGAGTGTTTTTAGAAGGTAATAACAGCATCTTACATCAAGCGGTAGTTCATGGACCTATTTTTATTGGGAATAACACATACGTAGGGCAAAGTACGTCACTTAATCACGCTGTCATTGGGAGAAATTGTGTTATTTTGCATGGAGCAACGGTCGCAAATAATGTGGTTATTGCTGATGATAGATTTGTGGAGCCAGGAAAAACGGTTTGGACTCAAGAGCAAGCAGATGCTCTACCTGTAGTGCCAGAAAAATATAAAGGGCTTAATGAAAAAATCGTCGATCACTATTATCGACTGGGAAAATCGTATGTAGCTCATACACCGTTATTTGAAGGAAGTAGTGAACTTAAGTAAATGATAAATAAGGGAATTGAAGTATAATTCCCTTATTTTTTACAGTATCAGAATTTATAAATTTCTAACTTGAAAACTGTCTAGCTTCAACGCCTACGAGCTCGGTCACTTCAGTCAAGCAACTGACTTCAATAACTACTTGAATAACGTCTCTGAATAGCTTCATGCAGCTTTGCTCCTGCGATTACTCGTCGCACAAAACACTGCTTCGAGGAAGCTTACTACGAAGCAATACTAGAAGACGCAGAAGCACTTAGGAAGCCAAAGAGCGGCTTCTGTCAAAGGCCGCCCCAGTGAAGCTACTACTTGGCTTACTACGAAGCTGCTTTGCGACGAGCAGACGGAGTGGCACAGGAGCAGCTGCTCGTGACCAAGGCGCTTGCGCTTTTCTTGCTTTAACTAGCTTGCTTTGTCGTTTGTTTTTGTTTTCTAAATGTTACTAACTGGAATCGCTTCATTAGACTAGTTTTTGAAATAGAATAAATCGCTAATGCTAGCCAAATAAATGAAAATGCGGCCATGTGACCAACGCTAAATGGTTCACCGAAAAGAAAAATTCCGATTAATAATGTCATGGTAGGAGCTAAATATTGTAAAAAGCCTATCGTAGCAAGAGGGATTCGTTTCGCTCCGATGGCAAAAAGTAAAAGAGGTGTAGCTGTAGCAGCCCCAGCCCCTATTAATAAGCTAAGTGTAGGTAGGGACTCAAGATATAACGCTGAACTAATACTAGAATGGACAAACAATAAGTAACCTAGTGCTATTGGTGTTACCATGAATGTTTCAATTGCAAGTCCAGTTAACGCCCCAACATCTACCATTTTCTTTAGAGCTCCATAAAAGGCAAAACTTATTGCTAGAGACAATGAAATAAGTGGAATACCGCCAGTGTAAATAGCTAATACCACTACCCCAAACGTTGCAAGGAGAAATGAAACCAATTGCCAACGTGTTAACCTCTCTTTAAATACAACCATTCCTAGGACGATGCTCATAAGTGGGTTGATATAATATCCTAAGCTAGCTTCAACTAATCGTTCATTCGCTACAGACCAAATATAAGTAAACCAATTAAAACTTATGAAGCATGCAGCTAAAAAGATAAATAAAAGCTGCTTTATATTTTTAAAAATTGCTACGATCTCTTTAAAGAAATGTTGTAACTTTCCTAACACTAGTAAAATAATAAACATTAATACTAAAGACCAAATAATACGGTGACTAAGAACCTCATCAACAGGTACGTGACCCAGAAGTTTCCAATAAAGAGGTAAAACCCCCCATAAAATATAAGCCCCTAATGCTGATAATATACCAATTCCTTGTACACCTAGCTTTTTATTCATCATGTGCTCCTCTATTCTGTTAATTTTCCTATTCCATATTTTATAGGGCAATAAGTACTTAGTAAATAAAAAGTTTCGAATGTCGAAAGTTATGTTCAACTAACTATATCGAAAAGGGTGTGATAATTTGTTCGTTATTGAAAAAACCTAATTAAGCTAATGGTGAAGAACGATAACTATATGATATAGTAATCGTTAGTTATGGTTGAAAGGATGTTTTTCATGAAAAAAGTAATATTATGCGAAAAACCCTCTGTCGGAAGGGATATCGCTCGGGTATTAAATTGTTCAAAAAAAGGAAACGGATTTTTAGAAGGTAATGAATACATTGTGACCTGGGCGCTCGGTCATTTAGTGACGTTAGCTGACCCTGAATCTTATGATGAAAAATATAAAGCCTGGAAGCTAGAGGATTTGCCGATGCTTCCAAATGATTTAAAGTTGGTTGTTATTAAAAAGACCGGAAAGCAGTTCCAAGCAGTAAAATCACAATTAAATCGAAAGGATGTTGGTGAGGTTATTATTGCAACGGACGCTGGTCGTGAAGGTGAGCTAGTTGCACGTTGGATAATTGAAAAGGCATATGTGAAAAAGCCTTTAAAACGACTTTGGATTTCATCTGTCACAGATAAAGCGATCAAAGAAGGTTTCAAAAACTTGAAATCAGGTAAACAGTATGAAAACTTATACCATTCTGCTGTTGCAAGATCAGAGGCAGATTGGTTTGTTGGTATAAATGCTACGAGAGCATTAACAACAAAGCATAATGCTCAGCTTTCATGCGGACGCGTTCAAACACCAACAATTGCGATTATTGCCAAACGTGAAGAAGAAATAAAACAATTTAAGCCGAAAGATTTTTACGGAATTACAGCCCAAACGGATAAAAACGTAAAGCTTATTTGGCAAGATTCGAAATCAAATGAGTTAAGATCTTTTGATAAAACGAAAAGCGATGAAATGTTAAAGCAGTTAAGAAAAAATAAGACCGCTCAAATAATTGAAGTTGAAAAATCAGCGAAAAAAAGCTATGCACCTCAGCTATACGATTTAACTGAGTTGCAAAGAGATGCTAATAAAGCGTTCGGATTTTCTGCTAAAGAAACTCTTTCGACGATGCAAAAATTATATGAACAACATAAAATATTAACGTATCCAAGAACCGATTCGAGATTTATTTCTACAGATATTGTTGATACATTAAAGGACCGAGTAAAGGCATGTGGAATTGGACCGTATGCGAAAACAGCTGCTAAAATTCTAAAAGCTCAAATAAAGACAAACAAATCTTTTGTAGATAACAGTAAAGTGTCCGATCACCACGCGATATTGCCGACTGAAGAATTTGTTAATTTAGCAAAACTTACAGATAAAGAACGAAAAATTTATGACTTAGTTGTCAAACGCTTTTTAGCAGTACTTTCACCTCCGTTTTTATATGAGCAAACGAAGGTAAAAGCTAGGATTGGGCAAGAAGCTTTTATTGCTAGTGGAAAAATAGTACAGTCTCTAGGTTGGAAAGAAGTTTACGAAAATCGTTTTGATGAAGAAGAAGAGAATGATTTACGAGATCAGCAGCTTCCTGAAATTTCTAAAGGAGATATAATAAACATTCTTTCAATAAACCAAACACACGGACAAACTAAGCCACCCGCTCCATTTAATGAAGCGACGTTACTTTCAGCGATGGAAAATCCAGCAAAATATATGATGACTTCAGATAAAGAACTAGTGCAAACATTAGGGAAAACAGGTGGACTTGGTACCGTAGCAACTCGTGCAGATATAATTGAAAAATTATTTAATACCTTCCTTATTGAAAAACGTGGAAAAGACATTTTTGTAACTTCAAAAGGAAAACAGCTACTTGATTTAGCTCCTGATGACTTGAAGTCCCCAGCTTTAACAGCTGAATGGGAAATGAAGCTTGAAGCCATTTCCAAAGGTCAACTAAATAAAAATACGTTTATTAACGAGATGAAAAGTTATGCAAAGTTAGTTGTTCAAGAAATAAAAAATAGTAAAGAAAAATTTAAGCACGATAACCTTACAGGAAGCAAGTGTCCTGAATGTGGAAAGTTGTTACTTGAGGTGAACGGCAAACGCGGGAAAATGCATGTGTGCCAAGATCGAGAATGTGGCTTTAGAAAAACAATTTCGCAAACATCTAATGCAAGGTGTCCAAATTGCCGTAAAAAGCTAGAGCTACGTGGCGAAGGTGAAGGGCGAATTTTCGTTTGTGGCTGTGGTCACCGTGAAAAACTTTCTACGTTTACAGAACGTAAAAATAAGGAGAAACATACTAAAGTCTCTAAAAAGGATGTATCTAAGTATTTAAAGCAGCAAAATAAGAAAGACGATGAACCATTTAATAACCCATTTGCAGACGCATTAGCAAAATTAAAAAAATAAGTAAAACAGCAGCATCTAACTTAGGTGCTGCTGTTTCGTTTATATTAAAAATCTTTCGTGAGTAATTAAATCATTTTCAATTTTGTATAAGATTACGACATGTTTTTCTTCAGTAGAACCAAGTGAGCACGTTTCATCAAGGACGTAATTTTCTAGTACGGAAGATTTGGTCATCATTCATTATGACCTTCAAGGAAATCGAGATGTATATATTAATACAACGATAATTTTGATGAGCCAAAGCTTTTTGATGCGTCGTTATACCTTCCTGTTTTTGCAGTTTCTGATGAGCTGGTTAATCGGTAAGTAGGCTTGGTAGATACGTTATTGTCGGTTCATGCACGGGGAAATTCATTTCACGCAGAGTACATAAGGAAGCAGAATTAACCTTATGATACATTCCTTTATTTTAGAGCATACTAAAATCGTCTTTTTGAGATATTTTTATAAGCACTAATGCTATCGCGATGAATAAGGTTCTTGAAAAATGGAATTTAGGAGTGTTTTTAATGTACCGATTATATACACATAACGATTTAGATGGTGTAGGTTGTGGCATTGTTGCCAAACTTGCTTTTAATTGAAATGTAGAAATACGTTATAACTCATTAATGGGTTTAGATTTTCAAGTTTCAAGGTTTCTCGAAAAACCCAAAAAAGAGGATGTTGTATTTATTACAGACTTGTCCGTAAATGAAAAGAATCAACATGGCTTAAATGAATTCGTAAATAAAGGGGGCAAAGTGCAATTAATAGACCACCATAAAACAGCCTTAGATTTTAATGATTATAGTTGGGCGAATGTCCAAGTAGAATATGATGATGGGCGGCTAGCAGCAGCTACAAGTCTCTTTTATGAACATTTAAAAGAGGAAGGGTTGATTACTCCGACTGATGTGATCGAGGAGTTTGTAGAGTTGGTTAGGCAATATGACACGTGGGAATGGGACAAAAATAATAATATACAAGCAAAACGTTTAAATGATTTATTTTTTTTAATATCAATCGATGATTTTGAAGAAAGAATGGTGGAGAGACTCAAGAAAAATGAGACTTTTGCATTTGATGAATTTGAAGAGAAAATGTTAGCTTTAGAGGAAGGAAAAATCCAACGATACGTTCGCAAGAAAAAGAGAGAACTGGTACAGACTTTTATTGAAGACTACTGTGTAGGTATCGTACATGCTGAATCGTATCATTCAGAGTTAGGAAATGAGTTAGGTAAAGACAATCCTCACCTTGATTACATAGCTATTGTCAGTGTTGGTGGAAAACGAATGAGTTTACGTACCATTCATGATCACATTGATGTTTCAGAAATAGCAGGGGAATACGGAGGTGGTGGTCATGCTAAAGCGTCTGGCTGCTCATTAACAACAGAAGCATATGAATATTTTGTTGCAGAGCCGTTTAAAATTGACCCTATGAAAGCAGATGCGTATCGAAACCAATATAATATTAAGCAATCATTACACGGTTGTTTATATGAAAATAGAGATGAAGATCAATTCTTTGTTTTTAATACTGCAGCAAATAAATGGCAAGTTGAATGGAATGGGTCTTTAATCGAAGAGAGTTTTCATACTTTTCAAGAGGCTGAAAATTATATAAAACGCAACTATTCAGCATGGTTAGTACGTGATGAGGTCTTTGTTCAATTCCTTATGGAAAACGCTATTGAGCAAAAATTGCTAAAGTTCAGTGATGTAAGAGAAGAAGAACTTGAACCTCATTTAGTATCTCAATATGAAGACGTTAGTAAAGAAGATCAATCTTATCAGCACTAAAATGAAAAAAGCTTTGAAGTTAAGAGTTAGCTTCAAAGCTTTTCGAATAGTCGAATGATTATAACTAAAACGCACCTTGTATAATTAAATTCCTCTAATCATTACCGCTTTCGTTTCTCGTAATTGGTACTGCACTTCTTCTAACTGAGTTCTTTGCTGAGGAGAGGCAGCAGTCAACATATCATTTATTTCTTCATCTAGTTCCATTAGTTGGTTCATGATAAATGGGTATTCTGTTGGATCGTTTTGTTGAATGAGTTTTACATCTAATAACTCTTTATGAGCGTTGTCTATCGTATCTTGAGCTTTTCTCATATATTCATTAATTTGATCTCTTTGTAACAAGTCTTTCGCCTCCGTTTTTGCACATTCACTTAACATTATTTGTACACATAACATGTTTTATGCAAAAACGAAGCATTATTTATTTAATAATCATAGAATATGAGTGGAGTAAGCTGGAAGTGTGCTTCATTCTAAACTAAACAAAACACGCTAGCTTAATTTCTAGCGTGTTTTGTTTAGTTATTTATTGAAATTAGTTATCGCTTTAATTTATAAGCGCTTGAAGAGGGGCTGGGATTCGTCCACCTCGTTGAATAAGTTTTTGCGATCCGAATGGATTTACACCCATCACAGGAGCGCGACCGAGGAGACCGCCAAATTCGACCATTTCGCCTTCCTTTTTCCCGGGAACAGGAATGACACGTACCGCAGTTGTTTTTTTGTTAATCATTCCAATCGCAGCTTCGTCGGCAATCATAGCTGATAAAGTTTCAGCTGTTACGTCTCCGGTAACTGCAATCATATCAAGGCCTACAGAACAAACGCATGTCATAGCTTCTAGTTTCGATAATGATAAGGCTCCATCTTCAATGCCTCGGATCATTCCATTATCCTCACTAACTGGGATAAAAGCACCGCTTAAACCACCTACATAAGAACTTGCCATTGCACCGC
This sequence comes from Anaerobacillus alkalilacustris, assembly GCF_001866005.1. Classification (GTDB taxonomy): domain Bacteria; phylum Bacillota; class Bacilli; order Bacillales; family Anaerobacillaceae; genus Anaerobacillus; species Anaerobacillus alkalilacustris. The sequence goes on along the minus strand of NZ_MLQR01000028.1, from coordinate 11,796 downwards.
CTTTTTTTACAGCGTCATTCATTAATGCAAGTGCAGCGATTGTGCCATGGGTACCGACACGTTCAAGACCAATTTCTTCTAAGATTTCAGCGACGCTATCGTTAATAGCGTTAGTTGGGGCTAGAGATAGATCCATGATACCAAAAGGTACATTTAAACGTTCTGCTACAACTCGTCCAATTAACTCACCTGCACGAGTAATTTTAAAAGCTGTTTTCTTAATAATTTCTGAAACTTGCCCTAAATCTACATCAGGGTATCTACGTAGTGCGTTAAGAACAACCCCAGGGCCACTTACTCCAACATTTAAAACGACCTCGCCTTCACCAGAGCCATGAAACGCACCTGCCATGAATGGATTGTCTTCAACAGGGTTACAAAATACTACTAGCTTAGCACAAGCAAGGCCGTTTGTGTCTTTAGTTCTTTCTGCTGCATCTTTAATAATAACGCCTATTTGACGAACAGCATCCATATTTATTCCGGTTCTCGTTGTTGCTACAGAGATTGATGAACAAACTCTTTCTGTTACACTTAACGCTTCAGGTAGGGCGTCAAGTAAAGTTTGATCCCCTTTAGAAATACCTTTATGAACGAGGGCGGAATACCCCCCGATGAAGTCTACACCTAAAAATTTTGCGGCTTTATCTAATGTTTTTGCAAGTTCAATTGCTTGTTCTTTCGTCGAACTTCCTAATATTTCAGCTATAGGAGTAATTGAAATACGTTTGTTAATAATGGGAATACCATATTCTTTTTCAACAGTTTCAGCCACTGATTTTAAATCTTTTGCATATGTAGTAATTTTATCGTAAACACGATTGTTCATTTTTTCGAAATCAGAATCAGCACAATCACGAAGGCTTATTCCCATTGTAACAGTTCGAATGTCTAAGCTTTCCATTTGTACCATTCTAATTGTTTCTTGCATTTCCGTAAGCGCAATGTTCATTTCATATCTCTCCTTTAAAAATAGCCCTCTTACTACTAAACACGATGCATTGTCTTAAACAAATCTTCTAATTGGATGTTAATTTTTAAACCCATTTCTTGATTGATTTTCTCAAATTGTTCTTGGAGTTTCTCAAGACTTTCAATTTCAGATACATCAACTAACATCATCATTGTAAAGAAATCTTGGAGGATTGTTTGACTAATATCAAGAACATTAACATTGTTATTTGCTAATACATTTGTAACTTTTGCGATAATACCAACTTGATCCTTGCCAATTACACTTACTACTGCACGTCTTTTTTCCATTGTTCTCACCTCATATATTCTATTAGAAAAACTTGGCTTATCGCCCAAAAAGCGAAAGCCTTAGTTTTGCTTATACTTTAAGCCAAAAAAGAAAAATCGAAAAAGTGTTAGAAAAACGTAGCTTATCGCACCAAAAGCGGAAAACTTAGTTTTACTTATTTTTAACTCTTTCATGAAATAAAATTAAAGGGGAATAAAAAAAGATTGGATTACATCCAATCTCTAAAGGCAATAGAATAACATACAAAAAATATGTATTAGTTACTCTTCTGTCCTTTTGCCTGAGATTGTGAATCCTTCGGCGCCGCATTACCTTACGGACTCTCCAGAAGCCGCTCCTACTATAGTTTCACCCACAGTAATCATTGCTTGATATATTAAGAAGATACTATCAGCTTTTGTTGTAATAGTCAATATATCTTTGTCGATCTTTGGTGAAAAAACCAGAAAAAGGCTACCGGTTTAGGTAGCCAATTAGTTGTTTATTCATGCATTTCTCTAAGCTTTTGATCAGACGGCAAGAAAAAGGTTAGCAGCCCTAACAGAGGTAAGGAAACAACGAATAACATAGTATTTGTTAGTCCGATCCAGTCAGCTAAAATACCTAACGCTACAGACCCGAGAGCCCCCATACCGAATGCAAGACCAACGATTAATCCAGAAACCATCCCTATTTTTCCTGGAACGAGCTCTTGAGCATAAACGACAGAAACGGAGAAGCTTGATAAAATAATAAAACCGATTGCACCGAGAAGTACATAGGTTAAAAACTGTCCAGCATATGGTAAAAATAACGCTAATGGAGCAGAACCTAGCATTGATAATAATAACATGTTTCTCTTTCCGTAACGGTCTGCCAATGGCCCACCAGCAAAAGTTCCGACTGCTCCAGCAGCTAAGAAGATAAAGATATAAATAAGAGATTGATCAATGGATAATTGGAATTTTTCCATTAGATAAAAAACATAGAAGTTAGAAATACCAGCATGGAACCATGAACGGGCAAATACTAAAAATACGAGTAACGTTATCGCAAAGAGGATAGTTTTCTTTGTTAGTGGATTGTTTTCCTTCAGCTTTTTCTGTATATTTTTTTTCTTAGTTAGAAGTAATACTTGTTCTGAGTACCACCGTGCTATGTAAATTAGTAGACCAATAGCAAGAGCCGCTACTAAGGTGAACCATATTGCTCCGAATTGACCAAATGGAACTAAGATAACAGCAGTTATTAATGGTGCAAGTGCTTGCCCTGCGTTTCCGCCAACCTGATAAATCGATTGTGCTGTACCACGGCGATTTCCTGCTGCCATATAGGCAACGCGAGAGCCTTCTGGATGGAAGGTTGCAGAGCCTAATCCAATAAAAATAACAGAGATTACTACAATCCAAAATGAAGGAGCAATCGCTAAGCCTAGTACTCCCCAAAATGTAAAACACAGTCCGATTGGCAAGGCGTATGGGGAAGGTTTTTTATCGGTGTAAAAGCCAACTACTGGTTGTATAAGTGAAGAAGTAAAATTTAGTCCAAAAGCTATAATACCTAATTGAGTAAATGTTAGTCCCATTGATTGTTGTAAAATTGGAAACATTGCTGGAACGACAGCTTGAATAGCATCATTTAGTAAGTGGACAAATCCAATAATAAATAAGATGTTGTACATTGTTTTAGGTTCTGAAACAACGTTTGTATTTTGTTTTTGTAATGATTGCATAGTTGTTCTCCTTCTGTGAAAAAGTTCTTAATTATAATGAGGAATTTTCATAATTACCAAAAATGAGCCACATATATAATTAATTATACATATCTAAGTGATGAAAGTAATAAATTATGAAATTAATTATTATATCCTAACATTTTCTGTTAAATGAATGAACAGAAAATATCGAAAAATCCTCACGATCTATCTTTCTATGTAGTTTTTTGTTAAGATCATAGTTATGAGTTTTAAAGAAAATCGATTATACGTGTATGAATCTAATTTACAAATAAAATCATTAAGGAGATGATCTTTTGTCAAATAAAAACTCTCTCATGATTATCGATGGTATGGCCCTTCTGTTTCGTGGCTATTTTGCTACTTCCTATACTGGTTCAATTATGAAAACGAGTAAAGGTGTACCGACAAATGCAATATTTGGCTTTGTTAAATACATGCAAGATGCGATTCGAACTTTTCAACCGACTCATGTTCTTTGCTGTTGGGATATGGGGGCAAAAACGTTTCGTAATGAGCTATATCCCAATTATAAAGCAAATCGTAGTGAACCACCTGAGGAGTTAATTCCACAGTTTGAGTTAGTTAAAAAGGTTGTAGCTAGCTTTAATATTCCAAATGTTGGTGTTGAGGGATATGAGGCGGATGATTGTATAGGAACTATTGCGAAAAAATACAGTGATCAGCTTCTAATTCAAATCCTAACTGGAGACCATGATAGTTTACAGCTAGTGAGTGAAAACATTCAACCTATCATTATGAAGAAAGGGATGTCCAATTATGAAGTATTTACGTTGGACAAGCTTCAAGAAGAAAAAGGATTAACACCCTCACAGTTTATTGATTTAAAAGGATTAATGGGTGATGCAAGTGATAATTATCCAGGTGTTAAAGGAATAGGTGAGAAAACCGCTACTAAGTTACTTAAAGAATACGAAACAATTGATGGAATTCTTGAAAATTTAGCTAAGCTTCCTAAAGGAGTTCGTAATAAAATTGAAACAGAGATTGAAATGCTACATTTATCTAGGAAATTAGCTGAAATCCACTGTGAAACACCAGTTGAGATTAATATTGAAGATTGTTTACGAGATTTTGATGAAATGAAGATTATTACAATGCTAGAAGAGTTAGAATTTTCGCGGTTATTAAAGGGTGGGTCCTTCATTGAAGGGTTGAAAATGAATGTTGAGCCTTTAGTTTAAAATAGTACGGGACTTACTATAGTAAGCCCGTTTTTTTGTGGAATATAACGGAATGCTATGATTACGAATCACAATTTTTTTATCAAAATTATATAGTATCGCGATTAAATTATGTTAGAATTCAGTTTGTTGGTAAAAGACCTAACAAATATATTAAACGGTTATAAAAGGGGGTTTTGATATGAAGCTGCGCGTTTCAGCTGTTCAATATCATCTACACACAATCAATAGTTTTCAGGAGTTTGAAAACCAAGTGACTCACTATGTGAAAACTGCTGCAGAATTTAAATCTGATTTCGTATTATTTCCTGAGTTTATAACTACTCAATTAATGTCAATTAAAGGGGAAGAGCAAAGGATAGGAACCATTCAAGATTTACCGCGATTTACAACTAGATACCAGCAGTTGTTTAGTACATTGGCCAAGCAACATGGAATGCACATTATTGGTGGAACGCATGTAATTGAGCAGGAAGGAAAGCTATACAATGTTGCTCATTTATTTTTTCCTGATGGAAGAATTGGTTTTCAACCAAAGCTTCATATCACCCCTACAGAACGCGAGGAGTGGAACATAACAGGTGGGGAAGGTTTACAAGTGTTTGATACATTCAAAGGTAGAATTGCTGTGTTAACATGTTATGATATTGAGTTCCCTGAAATAGTTCGCATGGCAAAGGCAATGGGGGCAGATGTGGTTTTTTGTCCTTCTTGTACAGACGATTCCCATGGTTTTCACCGTGTACGTTATTCTTGTCATGCTAGAACAATAGAAAATCAAATTTATGTAGTAACGACTGGCACAATAGGTTCGCTTCCAACTGTTGATTTTATGCGAATGAATTATGGTCAAGCTGCAATCATTACACCTAACGATGTTCCATTTCCGCAACGAGGAGTTCTCATAGAAGGCGACATAAATAACGATATGATTATTACTGGTGATCTTGATTTAGATTTACTATATGAAGTAAGAAACGAAGGATCTGTTACGACATGGCGTGACCGTAGGACAGACCTCTACCCAGATTGGGTACAATTAGTACGTAAAGACGAACTTATTGGATAGGTATAGTAGTATGTATGAAGTCTAACTTAATTCAAAACGTGAAAAGGGGTTTTGTTTTTGATGTACAAAAAAGAAATTTACCATTTTCATGAGGGAAAACCGTTAAAAGTGGTTGTACGGAATTATCAAAAAGAGGACTTTGATGAGTTAATTCAAATCCAAAAAGAAAGTTTTCCACCGCCATTTCCACCAGAGCTTTGGTGGAATGTGGATCAACTGACAAATCATACTACCTTATTTCCAGAAGGTGCCCTTTGCATTGAAGTAGAAGGGGAGATCGCTGGCTCTATGACAGGTCTACTTGTTGAGTTTGACCCATTACATCCTTGGCATAATTGGGAGGACATTACCGATAATGGCTATATAGGTAATCACAATCCTAATGGGAATACCCTCTATGTTGTTGACATTTGTGTAAGACCATCTTATAGGAAACATAAGCTGGGAAAGGTTCTTATGGACTCTATGTACGATGTCGTTGTTCATAAAAAACTTGATCGACTACTAGGTGGTGGAAGGATGCCAGGTTACCATAAACTAGCTTCTCAACTGACACCAGAAGAATATTTGGAAAATGTTGTTCGGGGCGGAATACGTGATCCTGTGATTACATTTTTACTTCAGTGTGGTAGATTACCTGTAACGATAGTAGGAAACTATTTAGAAGATGAAGAATCATATAACTATGGTGTTCTTATGGAATGGAAAAATCCATTCAAATATAATTTGTAAGATAACAAGGTTGCTGATTGGTAACCTTGTTATCTTCTATATAATCAGAATTTATAAATTTCTAACTTGGAACCTGTCTAGCTCCAGGCGCCTTGCGCTTTTCTTGACGCGTTTGGAAAGTGTAAAATTAATGAAACTTTTTTTTGATTAGATCGTCTAACATTTAAAAGTGAATTGAGGTGGTCATATGCAAAAGGTATATAATGCTGTTTTTATTTTCATTAGCATTTTTCTAGTAGCAGGATGTAGTAGTAATGAAAGTCAAAGTATTGATGGGGGATATGCTGGAATTCCAATGGTTATGGAAGAGGCAGTGATGGATAAAGAGACGGTACCCATTCAAGAAGGCTTTCGGACAACAGAAACAATCGAAGAGCAACGTTTAAATTCGACGGAACGAATGGTCATATATAATGCTAACTTATCGCTAGAAGTAAATGACTATGAACAAGTAGAAGCAAATATTCAACAGAGAGTAAACGCTATTGGTGGATATGTTGTAGAATCTTCCATTTATTTTAGTGGTGAAGATCGAATAAATGGAAATTTAGTTGTGAAAGTTCCACAAAAATCTTTTCATTCTTTTATACATGAAGTAGAATCAGTAAGTATTAAAGTCCAAGACCGGCACGTTAGCGGAAATGACGTTACAGAAGAGTATATTGATTTAGATGCCCGTTTACGCTCTAAAAGAGTTGTTGAGGCAAGATTACTTGATTTTATGGAGAAAGCTGAACAAACAGAAGATTTGTTAAAAATATCAAGTGATTTAGCAAAAGTTCAAGAAGAAATCGAACAACTTGTAGGAAGAATTAATTATTTACAGACAAATGTAGATTATTCTACTGTGTCGATTTATTTAACTGAGAAACTTGTAAAGATACCAACCATTCAAGATAAGGAAGTTTTGAATACATGGGTCAAAGCAAAAAGTCTGTTCATGGACAGTATTAATGGACTAATGTCATTTTTTTCAACGGTTATAATATTAGCAATTGGACTAAGTCCAGTTTTCATTCCATTAGCAATTCTTGTCTTGTTTATGGTAATATATGTAAGAAAAAAGAGAGGTAATAATCCTTTTGAAGGTTAAAGAAAACAGACTGCATAGCGCGGTCTGTTTTCTTTGAATAGTCAAGTGATAAACATCATGGATTTGTAAAATTTTTATTACCAATTATTATTACTAGGTAATAAAAAGCACTTGCATTTAGTCTTTTGAATTGGTACGATTTTATTAATAACATGGAAAGTAAAATTATAAGTTCAATCATAGATGAAAGTAACAAACCAAACCATGTTTCATGATATTAGTTTTTTTATGAGGGGGAGCTCTTTTGAATATACCACAGTTAAAAATCGCACATATGACACCGAAAGTACCAATTATGCAAGGTGGAATGGGAATTGCTATTTCTTTAAGCGGATTAGCTTCAGCAGTTGCTAACGCAGGTGGAATTGGAATCATTTCAGGAACAGGTATTTCTATCGATGAGATGAGAGCACAAATTCGAAAAGCGCGTGAATTAACAAACGGCAAAGGATATATAGGAGTAAACGTATTATTTGCGATGACAGATTTTGCAAACACAATTAAAGCAGCGATGGAAGAAAAAGTTGACTTTATCATTTCTGGTGCAGGTATTTCCCGAGATATGTATCAATGGGGTAAAGAATACGGAGTGCCAGTAATTTCTATCGTATCATCTGGTAAATTAGCGAAGATCTCTCAACGTCTAGGCGCAGCAGCTGTTGTTGTTGAAGGCTTTGAGGCTGGTGGGCATTTAGGAACTGATCGTCCTCTTTTTGATATTTTGCCAGAAGTAGTCGAAGCTGTTGATATTCCAGTTATTGCTGCAGGTGGAATTATGACTGGTGAAGATATCGCTAAAGCACTACAGATGGGTGCGTCTGGAGTTCAAATGGGTACACGTTTTGTAGCAAGTGTTGAATGTGATGCAGCTGATGCATACAAACAAAAGTATCTTAATTGCCAAGAAGGAGAAACAGTTTTAGTAAAAACAACTGTAGGCCTTCATGGTAGAGCAATCAAAAATAGCTTTGTCGAAAAAGTAAATAATCTTGAAAAGATTAAGATTGATAAATGTTATTCTTGTTTAAAGCACTGTAATTATCAATTCTGTACGTTAGACTCTTTAGTTCAAGCTGTAAAAGGTAATGTTGAAAATGGTATCGTTTTTGCAGGGGCTAGAGTTAGTGAAATAAAAGATATTTTACCAGTACAAACAATTATCGATAATTTAATGGAATCTTGCAATCGAGCAATTTCATTAAATGCATCAAATGGTTAGGAAAAGAATAAGTGCCTTGGTAACGAGCGATAGGCGCTTGCGCTAGACAGTTTCTAAGTTGGAAATTTATAAATTCTTATCTTTTAGTAAAAACGGGGTTAGGTCTTGTACCTAATCCCGTTTTTTGTTGAGTTTTATGAAGAGAATTACTCTTTTTCAAACTTTATTGTTGCAACTGCATCATGAACATGGATGGATTCTTCGTTTCTACACTCTACAGTAAAAGCTCTTATATCATTATTCTCATAAAGATCTGCAGCGACTAAACGAACCATATCTTCCACAAATCTAGGGTTTTCATAAGCCTTTTCTGTAACCATTTTTTCATCTGGTCGTTTTAATACTGGATGAAGTGATGCACTAGCATTAGATTCAGCTGCTTCTAATAGAATCTTTTTCCAATCTTTTTCACCTATACTGTCAGAATAAAGTTCTGTTTCAATACGGACATATCCACGTTGGTTATGAGCACTGTACTCACTTATTTCTTTAGAACAAGGACACAGTGTAGTTACAGCTGCTGTTAATCCCGTTACATATGTAAACTGTTTTGTCTCTTGGTCATATGTAACAGAAATTTTTGCATCAGCATGCATTAAACCGACTTTGGCTAAAGCTGGGCTTTTACGTTCAAAAAACCAAGGGAATGTTACTTCGATAGATGCCGCAGTTTGATTCATTATTACTGCAAGTTCTTTTGTAAAGCGACGTAATTGCTCAAAAGATAAGACAAACCCTTCTTCTTCATGATATTTTTGAAGAAGCTCAGTTAAACGACTCATATTTATTCCTTTGGACATTTGAGTAAGGCTTGTTGTTAATGAAAAAGTACCAATCGTAGTTTGGACAGATGGCAAAAGGTCAGAATGGAGTATAACAGGATGTTTGACATTACTGATGCCTACTGAATTTATGGAGAAAAGAAAATCATTTGGTGTATTTTGTAAGTCCTTCATTTCGTCTTTATTTTTAGGCTTTGTTCCTTTAATTGGTGGTACTGACCCAAAGCGCTTGTGTCTCTCTTTCTTAGACGGTAAATCGAAAGTTTTATGCATAGTAATAACCTCACTTTTTGTAGATGAACACGAACTTCTCTTATTATAATAAATCATATTGATATAGTACAAAAGAAACGAACTAAAAATATATTATTTATTTATCGATTCATTTACCTCATTTCATTCATCAGTTCTCTATCGTGTCTTTCTTGCATAATTTGTATCAAAGGAATGATAAGGGGGGTACAAATTGAACCGATTCGCATATTATAGCGAAGATCCCGAACAAGTTGAAGAATATGTAAAGTCGATCTTGCCGTTTATATCAGATATTTGTGAATTCGAATTGCATAATATTGAAAAGACACCATATAATGAGGTCGTTGAAAAGACTGGATACTTACACAGGCGAGTATTTTATAATCGTAAAGAATATGAAGCCAGTATGAAAAATGCATATCGTAAGTTAGTAAAAAAGCTAAGGTATACGTTTGTTTTAAGGGATGACACATTAAACGAGGTTTGGTTAAATACCAATAGTAAAATGCTTGAAACGTTAAATATTTTGCATATGCTTGGAATAAAGGAATTCCATCATTTTCGAAATAAAGTTTCATATAAAGCTACTAATTTAGTTCCAAATCATGATTTAAATGTACTTATAGAGGACGATAACGGGAATAAACTTTTTTTAGCAAAGTTTCGTTTTCCGTATGCATGCAAACGTATTAAAGCGGTTGAATATTTACATCAATTTGGATTTTTAAAACCATTTGCAACGAAATTTGATTATGGGGAAAATATCACTTATTTTGATAAAGACTCAATTCGTGAAGCAGAAGCTTATGAATATGCAACCAATAATTTGTTTCTTTTCGAAGAAGAAAGTGTCGATATCTCAACTGCAAAAACAATTATAGAAGAAGTAGCGAAAATTTCAGGTGGGGATGTAAACTTTGTATTTATTTCTTCGTGAAAGAACATAGCTTTCATTTACAATAGGTGAGAGGAGATATACTGTGCGGAGAGTTATTCAAAACTTGAAGGTGAACGAGACAATAAAAGAATATTTTTTACTCACTAATATACAAACGAAGCTAGGAAAAAACGGAGCATACTTTGAAATGACTTTGGCAGATGCTTCTGGGGAAATCAAGGCGCGTAAATGGGATTTAAAAGAGATCGATTATCAATTATACGATCTCTTACAAAAAGAGCTCCCACAAGTTATTCTTGTAAAAGGTTTTACAAGACAATTTCAACAATCGATGGATTTAAAGGTTTTTTATCTAGCAATACCGCTAGACGATGTTACTATTTCGATTTCTGATTTTTTACCAACAGCACCGATTAATGTTAATGATGCTTTTTGTGAAATAGAAGATACCATTTCGAGCTTAAATAATAAAATAATAAAAAATATCGTTAGTCAAGTTTATCAATTATATAAACCATTTTTAGTTCAATACCCAGCCTCTATTCACGGACATCAAGGTTATGGTGGTCTTATTTGGCATACACTAAATACAATTAGATTATGTGAAAGTGTTTATATTTTATATAAAAACATGCTAAATCGTGATCTGCTAATCGGTGGTGCTATTCTCCACGATTTAGCAAAAATCAAAGACTATAAAATAGAAAAAGGCATCGTTACAAAAGTTACAGATCAATCTAAGTTTATTGGACATATTGTCACTATGGCCTATGATGTTAGGGATACGGCACGAAGATTGAACATAGATGTCAATACGCAGGAAGTAGAATTACTAGAACATATGATACTAAGTTCTCATGGTAAAGGAGAATATGGTAGCCCGATAGAGCCGATGATCCCAGAGGCATTTGCTCTTCATCTTGTTGATGCTCTTGATACAAAATTAGGGATTGTCCACCAACTTTTGGAAAAAACTTCCCTAGGAGAGTGGTCTGAATGGTCAAAAATTTTAGGACAAAGATTAAAAAAGGTCGTCATTGATAAGTAAAAAAGATGAGTAAAGAAGGCTACTACTTTCTTTGCTTATCTTTTTTTGTGTTTTTACAACAAATAGTTAGTAGATCTAATTTCTATAAAACCTTTATATAAAATTTATACTTTTCCATGGCTTGAGAGAGCGCGCGCTCAGTAGAAGCACGCGGAAGCCAAAGAGAGGCTTCTGTCAAAGGCCGCCCCAGTGAAGCTACTACTTGGATTACTACGAAGTTGCTTTGCTCTTGAGCAAACGGAGTGGTACAGGAGCAGCTGCTCGTGACCAAGGCGCTTGCGCTTTTTCTGTGAAAATAAAAAACTTGGGATTTATGCTATTGAGTTAAGATGCGGCTAAATCTTAAAGGTTTTTAAGTTGTTTTCTAAAAAAGGCAATAGGAAATAGAGGGTGTGTAATAAATTTTTTAAAAACACAACCTGATGATCTATGTTTTTCAGTTTTTGATAATTAACGACTCAATGCTGGTTCGGAATAGCTTTGGTTATTTAAAAATAAGGTGTAAATGATTCTTATA
>NZ_MLQR01000027.1 GCF_001866005.1 Anaerobacillus alkalilacustris | reverse complement strand
CTCAAGAATCTTAAATGTATGTTATCTAGTTTTGAAAGAATGATTTCTTTCAACTAAATATATTATCTAGTGGCGATAGCGAAGAGGTCACACTCGTTCCCATGCCGAACACGATCGTTAAGCTCTTTTGCGCCGATGGTAGTTAGGGGCTTCCCCTTGTGAGAGTAGGACGTTGCTAGGTAAGTTAAAGAACACATTCCAATGGAGTGTGTTCTTTTTGTTTTCGGAACTTACATTTCAGGTTAAGTGGTGCTGCATCTGTGCGTCTACAAGCAAATGCTTCGAAGTAAGCTTCGTCGTCGCAAAGTAGCATGTAATTAATTTTGGTGAAGTAACTCACGATGAGATTGAAGTAAGCCGCAAGATGAGAAATACTAAAAGTAAAAACATTATTTTGATTAAACCCAGAAGTTTGTCTGCTTTCGCTTCCTCTTAAGCTTCTTGAATGCAAAACGGTAGCATAACAAGGTTGTACTTTCACAACGACTATATACAAACCGGTCACGAAAGTATTATCGTGACCGGAAATAAGTTTTAACTTAATTAAGTGAAAATTTTCTTAATTATTCTTGCGGGATTTCCTCCTACAACAACATTATCAGGTACATCCTTCGTTACGACTGCTCCTGAAGCAATAACTACATTATTTCCTATAGTAACTCCAGGATTAATTATGGCTCTACCTCCAATCCACGCATTATTGCCAATAGTAACAGCTTTTCCAAACTCTGCTCCGGAATTACGTTCGAAAGGGTTTAGAGGATGTGTAGCTGTATAGATATGCACACCTGGTGCAATAAAACAATTATCCCCTATTCGAACTTCACAAACATCTAGAATAACGCAATCAAAGTTAGCATAGAAGTTGTCACCTACATGGATATTGTATCCGTAGTCACAACGGAAAGTTGGCTCGATGTATAAGTTGCCCCCAGTTGAACCGAATAACTCTTTTAAAAGTCTTAAACGTTCATTTCCTTCGGTTTCTAAAGTTTGGTTGTAAATTCTTGTTTTTCTTCGTGCATGTTCACGATCTATAACTAACTCTTGGTCACCAGCATTGTAAAGTTCTCCAGTTAACATTTTTTCTTTTTCTGATTTCATTTTTCAATCTCCTACAAGTAAATATATTTTGACCTTAATTTTACTACAACAAAAAGTATTTTATAATTAGAGATGCGAAAGAAATTGGAGCAGAAGGATCATCTACTTATAAAGTCTTAGCGATTTAATTATCTTAACATTAGTAAATTAATGGCTAACTGTTCTTTTTATTTAAAGATAAAGAAAATCTACTCATTTGAGTGAATTTCTATTTACTAAAAACGAGCTCATAAATCTTTATTTAGTAACGAACGGTTCAAAGTAACTAGATAAGTTTCTTAATGAAAACAAAAAATTATGAGATTACAATGAATGAATATATTGTACACTTTGATTGATTAAGTATAACTAGAAGTGTTTTTAAAAAAACTTATTCGCAGATAAAAGTGCTTCAAACATTAAAACAACAAATAGTTTTTCAAAGGGACGTAAGGAATTGGATATCCTATTAATGAAACATAACATTTTCTTTTCATTCATTACTATTCATGTTATCCTTAACAGGATTTCGAAGAGTGCTAAAGCACTATCAAATAGGTATGAGGTGTAGAAGGACTAGTATTCTTTCGATTAATTTTAATAAAGGAGGGTATACAATGATTGAGTCAATTTTAAATACTGCACTAGGAATGATTGTAATCATTTTAGCAATTAATATCGTTTATGTGACTCTGTTTACGATACGTATGATCTTCACACTAAAGGGTCAACGTTACTTTGCCGCTTTAACAAGTATTGTAGAGGTAATTATTTATATTATAGGACTTGGGTTAGTGCTTGATAATTTAAATCGAGTAGAGAACCTAATAGCATACGCAATTGGTTATGCTATAGGTGTTTTAGTAGGAATGAAAATAGAGGAAAAATTGGCATTAGGTTATATTACGGTAAATGTAATTACGAAGGAGTACGAACCAGATATACCTAACGTTTTAAGAGATAAAGGTTATGGGGTTACCAACTGGGTTGCGTATGGACGTGAAGGTGAGCGTATGATGATGGAAATTTTGACTTCAAGAAAATCAGAAAAATCACTATACAAAACTATTAAAGACTTAGATCCTAAAGCCTTTATAATCTCGCACGAACCGAAGACTTTTTTTGGTGGCTTCTGGCTTAAAGGAATTCGGAGGTAGATTAAGTAATGGAGAAAAAACTAAAAAAGAAAAAGTTTTTCGTAGAGGAAGGCGAGACGATTTCTCAATGTTTAGTAAGAATGGAAAAAGAAGGATACTCTCCAATTCGGAGAATGGAAGAACCTGTTTTCCATGAAATAAAAAAAAATGGAAAACTTGAAAAGGAAGTAATAAAGCAAAGCATCGTATTTGAAGGGAAGTTAATAGATTAAAAACGAACGATGTAAGCGTGTTAACCAAAAAACGTTCGATTTTTCATTGACAAATCTTCTTACAAACTGCTAAGATAAACTTGAAAAGAATACGTGATTTTCCTCATATAATATTGGGAATATGGCCCAGAAGTTTCTACCTAATGACCGTAAATCATTGGACTATGAAGGAAAGCAATATACTTGTAGTTTACTGGGGCATTTAAATTAATTAAACGTTTATTTAATTTGTGTAAGAGTTAAATTCTCTTTATCAAAGACCCCCATTTCTATACATTTAACTACAAATATAAGTCCAAGGATTGCTTTCTTCCATAAAGAATCAATACTTGGACTTTTTATTTTGGACAGAATAAAAATAGATTAAAGCTAATTTATAGGAGGGTTTTATGTCTAAGCCATTAGTTGGTGTAATCATGGGAAGTACTTCTGATTGGGAAACGATGCAACATGCCTGTAATGTTCTTGATGAATTAAAGGTTCCTTATGAAAAAAAGGTTGTTTCAGCTCACCGCACTCCTGATCTGATGTTTAGTTATGCAGAAAGTGCAAAAGATAGAGGGTTAAAAGTCATTATAGCAGGTGCGGGTGGTGCTGCTCATTTACCTGGGATGGTAGCAGCGAAGACCACTTTACCGGTTATCGGTGTACCAGTTCAATCTAAGGCACTTAATGGTCTAGATTCTTTACTTTCCATAGTACAAATGCCTGGTGGAATACCAGTAGCAACCGTTGCTATCGGGAAAGCTGGAGCTGAAAATGCGGGTCTTTTAGCTTCACAAATGTTAGCAACTCAATTTTCAACTATCGATGAAGCGGTACAAGCTAGAAGAGAGGCAATAACGAAACGAGTGTTAGAAAGTAGTGAAGATCTGTGAGAGAAATGATCTTACCCGGAAGTACAATTGGTATTTTAGGTGGCGGGCAGTTAGGAAGAATGATGGCAATCTCAGCGCGAGAGATGGGGTATGGAATAGCCGTACTTGAGCCAAATGAAAATTCTCCATGCGGACAAATCTCTGACCTTGAAATTTTAACTGCTTATGATGATTTAGCTGGGGCAAAACAGCTCTTAGATAACTGTGATGTATTAACATATGAATTCGAAAATATAGATAGCTACACGGCTAATTGGCTTGAACAAAATGGAAATTTGCCTCAAGGAAGTAACTTACTTTCAACTACACAACACCGTGGTAAAGAAAAAAAAGCAATTGAAGCAACCGGAGTTAAAGTTGCTCCGTACCATCTAATTATGACAAAGGAAGATTTATTAGAGGGCGTTAAGAAGTTAGGTATACCTGCCGTTTTGAAAACTTGCAGAGGTGGATATGACGGAAAAGGACAATTTGTCATTAGAAAAACTGAGGATATTGAAAAAGCATATAAAGAGTTATCTACTCGCGGTGAACTCGTTTTAGAAAAATGGATTACTTTTGAAAAAGAGTTATCTGTAATTGTATCTAGAAATAAAGCGGGGGAATCAAAAACTTTTCCTGTCACTGAAAATATTCATGAAAATAATATTTTGCATATGTCAATTGTTCCTGCTCGAGTTACTGAAGAAACGATCGGTAAAGCCGAACAGGTTGCGCTTCATTTAGCACGAAGCTTTGAACTAGTAGGAACTTTGGCTGTAGAAATGTTTTTAACACCTACAGGAGAAATTTATGTTAATGAATTGGCACCTAGACCGCACAATTCAGGGCATTACACAATCAATGCTTGTGAAACGTCCCAATTTGATCAACACATACGAGCAATCTGTAACTGGCCTTTAGGTAATACAAATTTACTTAAGCCGGCTGTTATGGTTAATATATTAGGGGAACATATACCACAAGTACTACAAAGTGTACCAAACATGGAGCAATGTCATCTTCACCTTTACGGAAAAGAAGAAGCAAAGCAAGGAAGAAAGATGGGACATTTAACAGTGCTTGGCACTACTATAGATGAAGCAATGAAAATAGTAGAAGCATTACAAATTTGGAATGAAGAAAAGATGGGGGTTTAAACAAATGATTGAACGTTATACGAGACCGGAAATGGGAGCGATTTGGACAGATGAAAATCGTTTTAAAGCTTGGTTAGAGGTAGAAATCGTGGCTTGTGAGGCTTGGGCTGAATTAGGAGACATCCCAAAGGAAGATGTAAAAAAAATTAGAGAAAATGCTTCCTTTGATATTAAACGTATTTTAGAAATAGAAGAAGAAACAAGACATGATGTTGTAGCTTTTACCAGAGCGGTCTCAGAAACGCTCGGTGAAGAAAGAAAGTGGGTTCATTACGGCTTAACTTCAACAGATGTTGTTGACACGGCTATTTCATATTTATTAAAGCAAGCAAATGAAATTTTAGAAAATGATATTAAAAACTTTATTGAGATTTTAAAAAATAAAGCAATTGAACATAAAGACACCGTAATGATGGGACGTACTCATGGTGTTCATGCTGAACCTACAACGTTCGGATTAAAGCTTGCTTTATGGTATGAAGAAATGAAACGTAACCTAGAAAGATTTAAGCAAGCTGCAGAAGGTGTACGTGTAGGAAAGATTTCTGGAGCTGTTGGTACGTATGCAAACATTGATCCTTTCGTTGAGCAATATGTTTGTGAAAATTTAGGGCTTGAGCGTGCTTCAGTTTCTACACAAACCCTACAGCGTGATCGTCATGCTAACTATATCGGGACACTCGCTTTAATTGGTGCTTCAATTGAAAAAATGGCTGTAGAAATTCGAGGTCTTCAAAAAAGTGAAACGCGTGAAGTCGAAGAGTTCTTTGCTAAAGGTCAAAAAGGATCTTCAGCAATGCCTCATAAGCGTAACCCGATCGGTTCTGAAAATATGACTGGACTAGCTCGTGTTTTACGTGGCCATATGGTTACTGCCTATGAAAATGTTGCACTTTGGCATGAAAGAGATATTTCTCATTCTTCAGCAGAAAGAATTATCATTCCAGATGCAACAATCGCCCTAAACTATATGTTAAATCGCTTCGGAAATATCGTGAAAAACTTAACGGTATTCCCAGAAAATATGAAGCGTAATATGACGAGAACATACGGATTAATCTACTCTCAACGTGTTCTTTTATCTCTTATTGATAAGGGAATGGTTCGTGAAGAAGCTTACGACTTAGTACAACCAAAGGCAATGGAAGCTTGGGAGCGTGGAGTTCAATTCCGTGAACTTGTACAAGCAGATGAAAAAATTACATCTTTACTAAGTGAAGAAGAGATTAACGATTGTTTCGACTATAATCACCACTTAAAACATGTAGATACAATTTTTGAAAGAGTAGGATTGAAGTAATTTACAATTGAAGAGTGTAGAACGGTCTTAAATGTTAAGTGTTCTGCACTCTAAACCAAGATTTTGGAGGGCGAAACGTGAATAAAAATGGGCTTTTATACGAAGGCAAAGCAAAAAAGATTTATCAAACCGATGATCAAGATGTTTTGTGGATAGAATACAAAGACGATGCCACTGCTTTTAATGGGGAAAAAAAGGATAAAATTGCTGGTAAATCTAGATTGAATAATCTAATTACTTCCCAAATCTTTCAAAGCTTAAAGGAAGCGGGAATTAATAACCATTTTATTGAAAATCTATCAGATACTGAGCAGCTAGTGCGTAAAGTAACGATCATTCCGCTTGAAGTAGTTGTTCGTAATGTAGCAGCTGGAAGCCTTTCAAAGAGACTTGGTTTAGAGGAAGGCATTCAATTAAATACAACTATTGTAGAACTGTACTATAAAGATGACGCGCTTGGTGATCCTCTAATAAATGAAGATCATATCCGTCTATTAGATATAGCATCCCCAGAACAATTAGAGATCATGAAAACTAACGCACTAAAGGTTAATGAGTTTTTATTAGAGTTATTTAAGGAAATAAATGTTCGGTTAGTCGATTTTAAATTAGAATTTGGAGTTACAGAGAGTGGAGAGGTTTTACTAGCTGATGAAATTTCTCCCGACACATGTCGTCTGTGGGATATGGAGACAAACCAAAAGTTTGATAAAGATTTATTTCGACGAAACCTTGGCAGCTTAACAGAAGGATATGAAGAAATTTTAACAAGACTAGGAGGAACATCAAATGTTTAAAGTAAAGGTTTTTATCACGTTAAGAGAAAGTGTTCTCGATCCACAAGGAAGTGCTGTAACAACATCGCTTCATGCTCTTACGTATGACGAAGTACAAGATGTACGTATCGGTAAGTATATGGAGTTAACATTAAAGAAAAATGAAAAAGATGTTGATGCTCGTGTTAAAGAAATGTGTGAGAAGCTATTAGCTAATACAGTTATTGAAGATTATCGTTATGAAATTGAGGAGGTTATTCCTTCATGAGATTTGCATGTATCGTTTTTCCAGGGTCAAACTGTGATGTAGATATGTACCATGCTATTCGTGATGAACTTGGAGAAGAAGTAGAGTATGTTTGGCATTCTGAAACGGATTTAGATCGATTTGATGCTATTCTTCTACCTGGTGGTTTCTCATATGGAGATTATCTTCGTTGTGGAGCGATTGCTCACTTTTCAAACGTAATGGAGTCAGTGAAAAAAGCAGCTGAAGCAGGAAAGCCAGTACTAGGAGTTTGTAATGGATTTCAAGTTCTTGTCGAATCAGGTTTACTACCTGGTGCATTGATTCGTAATAAAAACCTTAAGTTTATCTGTCGTCCTGCTACTCTTGTTGTTGAAAATAATGAAACGATGTTTACTTCTGGATATGAAAATAAACAAGAGATTGTTATTCCTGTTGCTCATGGTGAAGGGAATTATTACTGTGATGATGAAACGTTAAAAGCTTTAGAAGCTAACAATCAAATTGTATTCCGTTATAAAAACAACTTTAATGGATCTATTAATGACATTGCAGGAATTACGAACGAAAAAGGTAATGTTCTTGGTATGATGCCTCACCCTGAACGCGCTGTAGATCAATTAATTGGTAGCGCCGATGGTCTGAACTTATTTAAATCAATTTTAAGAAACTGGAGGGAAGCACATGTCCTTAACGTTTAAAGAACCAACAGCAGAAATGATTAAAGAAAAACGTCTCTATGCCGACATGGGCTTAAATGATGATGAGTTTCAATTAGTTGAAAAAATTCTTGGTCGCCTTCCGAATTGGACAGAAACTGGATTGTTTTCTGTTATGTGGAGTGAACACTGTTCTTATAAGAATTCAAAAGTATTACTAAAGAAATTCCCTATCACTGGAGAGAGAGTACTTCAAGGGCCAGGAGAAGGAGCGGGTATCATCGATATTAACGATGATCAAGCCGTAGTTTTCAAAATTGAGAGTCATAACCATCCATCAGCGATTGAACCATATCAAGGTGCAGCAACTGGTGTGGGGGGAATTATTCGTGACGTTTTCTCAATGGGTGCCCGTCCAATTGCTTTATTAAATTCACTTCGCTTCGGTGAGTTAAAAACTCCGAAGGTTAAGTATTTGTTTGAAGAAGTAGTAGCTGGAATTGCTGGCTACGGTAACTGTATCGGTATCCCAACTGTTGGTGGAGAAGTTCAATTTGATCCTTGTTATGAAGGAAATCCACTAGTAAATGCAATGTGTGTTGGTTTAATTGATCATAAAGATATTCAAAAGGGTCAAGCAAAAGGTGTTGGAAACTCAGTTATGTACGTTGGCGCAAGTACTGGTCGTGATGGTATTCATGGTGCAACGTTTGCTTCTGAAGAATTAGATGAAGATTCAGATGCAAAGCGTCCAGCAGTTCAAGTTGGAGATCCTTTTATGGAAAAACTTCTTCTTGAGGCTTGCCTTGACCTAATTAAGTCAGATGCATTAGTAGGTATTCAAGACATGGGGGCCGCTGGGCTTACTTCTTCTTCAGCAGAAATGGCGAGTAAGGCAGGATCTGGGATTGAATTAAACTTAGATGAAGTTCCACAACGTGAATTAGGAATGACTCCATATGAGATGATGTTGTCAGAATCCCAAGAGCGTATGTTAATTGTTGTAAAAAAAGGCCGTGAAGCAGAAATTCAAGAAATTTTTGATCGCTGGGGCTTATTATCTAAAATTGTTGGTAAAGTAACTGATGATAAAAAGCTTCGTCTAATTTTTAAAGGTGAGGTCGCGGCTGAAGTACCAGTAGATGCATTAGCAGAAGATGCACCAGTGTATCATAAACCATCACGTGAACCTGAATATTTCCGAAAGTTCCAACAACAAGAAGAGGTTGTACCAAAAGTAAATGACGTGAAAGAAACGTTATTAAGCTTATTGGCTCAACCGACAATCGCTAGTAAAGAATGGGTTTATGACCAATATGATTATATGGTTCGTACTAATACAGTTGTATCGCCAGGTTCTGATGCGGCAGTACTTCGTATTCGTGATACAAATAAAGCACTAGCAATGACGACTGATTGTAATTCTCGTTATTTATATCTAGATCCTGAAATGGGTGGGAAAATTGCAATCGCTGAGGCAGCTAGAAACCTTGTTTGTTCTGGGGCAACTCCTCTTGGTGTAACAGACTGTTTAAATTATGGTAATCCAGAAAAACCTGAGATTTTCTGGCAACTTGAAAAGTCTACTGACGGATTAAGTGAAGCATGTCGTGTTCTTGAAACACCTGTTATCGGTGGAAATGTTTCTCTTTATAATGAAAGAAGTGGAGTAGCTGTTTATCCAACTCCAGTTATTGGTATGGTAGGTCTTATTGATCATTTAGATTACATTACAACACAAAGCTTTAAAAATGTAGGAGACCTTATTTACTTAATTGGTGAAACGAAACCTGAATTTGGTGGAAGCGAGCTACAAAAACTACTAGAAGGTGAGATTTCTGGTAAGTCTCCAAGTATTGATTTAGACGTTGAAAAAGAACGCCAACAACAGTTATTAACGGCCATTCGTTCAGGTGTAGTTGCATCAGCTCATGATGTTGCTGAAGGTGGTCTTGCTGTGGCAGTTGCTGAATGTATGATGGACGGAAATGTTGGTGCTAAAGTTTCAATTAGCGGTGAGGCTGTAACAGCACTATTTGCAGAGAGCCAAAGTCGTTTTGTTGTTTCTGTTTCAAAAGATAAAAAAGCAGAATTTGAACGCTTAGTAAATGCAACTTGCATCGGTGAAGTAGTTGAATCAGGTCTTACAATTGTAAATGATAGTGGTGAACCTGTTATTCAAGCTGCAACAAAAGAATTGCAAGAGGCTTGGAAAGGAGCTATTCCATGTTTGCTGAAATAAAAGGTCTTAATGAAGAGTGTGGAGTCTTTGGAGTATGGGGACATCCTGATGCTGCACAAATAACATACTATGGATTGCACAGCCTTCAACATCGTGGCCAAGAAGGAACTGGAATCGTTGTTACTGATGGTGAAACTATAAATATCCATAAAGGTCTTGGACTAGTAACCGAAGTGTTCTCTAAAGGAGAAATTGAGACGTTACATGGGAAGGGTGCAATTGGTCATGTCCGTTACTCCACTGCTGGTGGTGGTGGCTTGGCTAATACTCAACCCTTATTATTTAAATCGCAAACAGGCAGTTTAGCATTAGCTCATAATGGAAATTTAGTAAATGCAAATAAGTTAAAACTTCAACTTGAAGAACAAGGAAGTATATTTCAAACGACTTCAGATACAGAAGTACTAGCACATTTAATTAGACGTAGCAGTGATTTACCGCTTGATGAGAGAATGAAAAATGCTCTAAAACAAATTGAAGGTGCTTTTGCTTTCATGGTTATGACTGAAAATCAATTAATGGTTGCTCTCGACCCGAATGGACTGCGCCCACTTTCCATCGGCCGTTTAGGAGAAGCTTATGTATTTGCGTCAGAAACATGTGCTTTTGATGTTGTGGGAGCTACATTTGAACGGGAAGTAAAGCCAGGAGAATTAATCATTATAAATGAAGAAGGTCTTCGTTCGGAACGCTTTGCAGAACCGATTCACCGCACAATCTGCAGCATGGAGTACGTATATTTTGCTCGACCTGATAGCAATGTAGATGAAATTAATGTTCATAGTGCTAGGAAAAGTCTAGGTAAGCAACTGGCTATAGAATTTCCTGTAGAAGCAGATGTTGTTACTGGAGTCCCTGACTCAAGTATTTCAGCAGCGATAGGTTATGCTGAAAAGTCAGGTATTCCGTATGAGTTAGGTTTAATTAAAAATCGTTACGTAGGTAGAACGTTCATTCAACCTTCACAGGAACTTCGTGAACAAGGTGTGAAAATGAAGCTTTCTGCAGTACGTGGTGTTGTAGAAGGAAAACGTGTGGTAATGATTGACGATTCTATAGTACGTGGTACGACAAGTAGAAGGATCGTTACCTTGTTAAGAGAAGCTGGTGCAACAGAAGTTCATGTTCGTATTAGTTCACCACCAATTACAAATCCTTGTTATTATGGAATTGATACGTCAACAACGTCTGAACTTATCGCATCTTCACACAGCATTGAACAAATCAGACAAGAAATTGGTGCGGATACCCTCGCTTTCTTAAGTGTAGAAGGTTTATTGAAAGGAGTAGGTAGAAGTACTGATCAAGTTAACAACGGTCAGTGTCTCGCTTGCTTTACAGGAAAGTATCCTACTGAGATCTATCGTGGAAACAAAAATGAAGAAACAAAATTAGTGAAATGCTAATTTAAAAATATAGATTATTGAATGTAGAGTTTAGAATGAATAGGGTTGAGAAAGGTATTGATGCGCTTCTCAGCCCAATTCTACATTCTCCATTTACATTTAACTTGGAGGTAACTATGTCTAGTGCATATAAACGAGCAGGAGTAGATATTGAAGCAGGATATGAAGCTGTGGAACGTATGAAAAAGCATGTGAAAAAGACAATCCGTCCTGAAGTTTTAGGTGGTTTAGGTTCTTTTGGAGCGATGTTTAACCTTACTAGTTTTAAGCATTTAAACGAACCTGTTTTAGTATCTGGTACAGACGGTGTAGGAACGAAATTAATGCTAGCATTTATGCTTGACAAACATGACACAATTGGAATCGATGCAGTAGCAATGTGCGTGAATGACATCGTTGTTCAAGGGGCTGAACCACTTTACTTTCTAGATTATATTGCTTGTGGGAAGGCTGAACCAGTAAAGATTGAAGCAATCGTAAAAGGCATTGCAGATGGTTGTGAGCAAGCAGGGTGTGCTCTTATTGGTGGCGAAACAGCTGAAATGCCAGGTCTTTACGGTAATGATGAGTATGACCTTGCAGGTTTTTCTGTAGGTATTGTAGATAAATCAAAATTATTAACAGGCGAAAAGATTAACGAAGGTGACGTTATTGTAGGACTTTCTTCTAATGGCCTACATAGTAACGGTTTTTCTTTAGTGAGGAAAGTACTTTTAGAAGAAAGTAACTTAGATTTACAAGAGCAATATGGTAACCTTGAAAAGTCATTAGGTGAAGAACTGTTAACACCAACACGAATTTATGTGAAGCCAATTTTAGAAGTACTTAAAAAGTTTAATTTAAAAGGTCTTTCTCATATTACTGGTGGTGGTTTTTATGAGAATATACCTAGAACCTTACCTTCTGGTTTAGGGGCAGAGATTGACTATGGGTCATGGCCAATTCAACCGATTTTTGACCTAGTGAAAGAAAAAGGCGAGATTACTTTTAAAGACATGTTCTCAACTTTTAACATGGGAATTGGAATGGTTATGGTTGTCTCTGAAGAGGAAGCTGTATCTGCTATTAAAGAGCTTGAGAACCTAGGAGAAAAAGCATATATTATTGGTCGTGTCTGTAAGGAAGAGGGAGTTCACATTGGAGGATTAGCAGAATGAGAAAGATAGCTGTTTTTGCATCAGGAAGTGGTACGAATTTTCAAGCCATTATCGATGCTACTTTAAGTGGACATTTGAAAGCAGAGATTGCTTTACTCGTCTGTGACAAACCTAATGCGTTAGCTATTGAAAGAGCAGAAAAGCATAATATTGAAGTTTTTCAATTTCTTCCGAAAAACTATGAGAATAAAGAAGCCTTTGAAAATGAAATTTTAAATAAATTGCAAGCTTTAAATGTTGAGTGGATTGCTCTAGCTGGTTACATGAGACTAATCGGTCCAACGTTACTAAAAGCTTATGAAGGCAGAATTATTAATATCCACCCTTCGTTGCTTCCGTCTTTTCCTGGAAAAGATGCGATTGGACAAGCCTATGATGCCAAAGTAAAAGTAACGGGTGTAACAATTCATTTCGTAGATGAAGGAATGGATACAGGTCCAATTATTGCTCAAGCACCAGTTTTCATTGAAGAAAATGATTCTATTGAAGAAGTTCGTTCGAAAATTCAAACAGTTGAACATAAGCTTTACCCTGAAGTATTGGAAAATGTATTAAATAAACAGAAAGTCGAAAGAGAGGTTTAACAACAAATGAAACGTGCCCTAATTAGTGTGTCAAATAAAGAAGGGATTGTCCCTTTTGCTAAACAATTAGTCGAGCTTGGAGTAGAGATTATTTCCACAGGTGGAACAAAGAAGGCAATCCAAGAAGCTGGAATCCCTGTTATTGGTATTTCTGATGTTACTGGATTTCCAGAAATCTTAGATGGTCGTGTTAAAACGTTACACCCAAATATTCACGGTGGTTTACTGGCGATGAGAGAAAGTGCTGATCACTTAAGTCAATTAGAAAAGCACAACATTCAGCCAATTGATTTAGTTGTTGTCAATCTATACCCGTTCCAAGCGACGATTGCTAAGCCAGATGTAACATTTGCTGATGCCATTGAAAATATTGATATTGGTGGTCCAAGTATGCTTCGTGCAGCTGCCAAAAATCATAAGCACGTTACAGTTGTTGTTGATCCTACAGATTATGAAACAGTTATTAATCAAGTAAAAGAAGAAGGTTCAGTAAATAACGAAACTCGTGCCCGACTTGCTGCGAAAGTATTCCGTCATACCGCTTCTTATGACGCTGTGATTGCTGAATATTTAACGAATGAAGTTAAGGAAGAATCACCAGAGTCTTTAACAGTAACTTTTGAGAAAAAACAAGATTTACGTTACGGAGAAAATCCACACCAAAAAGCTTCTTTTTACAAAAAGCCATTAGGAGCAGAAAGTTCAATCGCTAAGGCAACTCAATTACATGGTAAAGAGCTTTCATACAATAATATTAATGATGCAGACGCAGCATTAGCATTAGTAAAAGAATTTACTGAACCAGCTGTTGTAGCAATAAAGCACATGAATCCATGTGGTGTTGGTGTAGGTGATACAATTGAACAAGCTTATGATAAAGCTTATTCTGCTGATCCTGTTTCAATTTTCGGTGGTATTGTTGCTCTTAACCGAGAAGTGGATGCAAATACAGCACTAAAAATGAAAGAAATCTTCTTAGAAATTATTATTGCACCTTCATTTAGCGAAGAAGCGTTAGAAATTTTAACTTCAAAGAAAAATTTACGTTTATTAACTTTACCTATTACAACTGAAGCAAAAGTGGAAAAGCGTTTAACGTCAATTCACGGTGGTCTTCTCGTTCAAGATGAAGATACATTCGGTTTAGAACAAGCAAATGTAACAGTTCCTACCAAGCGTGAACCAACAGAAGCTGAATGGGCAGCATTAAAAATGGCATGGAAAGTAGTTAAACATGTGAAATCTAACGCGATTGTTTTAGTTAAAGACGATATGACTGTAGGAGTTGGAGCTGGGCAAATGAACCGTGTAGGTTCTGCAAAAATCGCGATTGAGCAAGCCGCAGAAAATGCAAGTGGTTCCGTTATGGGATCTGATGCCTTCTTCCCAATGAATGATACAGTTGAAGCTGCAGGTTTAGCTGGTGTAACTGCGATTATCCAACCAGGCGGTTCGATTCGTGATGAAGATTCGATTAAAAAAGCTGATGAATTAGGAATAGCTATGGTATTTACAGGAGTAAGACACTTTAAACACTAGAATGTTTAAAGTTACTTTTATTACGTAACTAAAACATTTTACATCAATAAAAAGGTGGGAAACAGTTTGAAAATTTTAGTTATCGGTAGCGGCGGTCGTGAGCACGCAATTGCGTGGAAAGTTGCTCAAAGTAAAAAGGTAGAGCAATAAATATATTATCTAGTGGCGATAGCGAAGAGGTCACACTCGTTCCCATGCCGAACACGATCGTTAAGCTCTTTTGCGCCGATGGTAGTTAGGGGCTTCCCCTTGTGAGAGTAGGACGTTGCTAGGTAAGTTAAAGAACACATTCCAATGGAGTGTGTTCTTTTTGTTTTCGGAACTTACATTTCAGGTTAAGTGGTGCTGCATCTGTGCGTCTACAAGCAAATGCTTCGAAGTAAGCTTCGTCGTCGCAAAGTAGCATGTAATTAATTTTGGTGAAGTAACTCACGATGAGATTGAAGTAAGCCGCAAGATGAGAAATACTAAAAGTAAAAACATTATTTTGATTAAACCCAGAAGTTTGTCTGCTTTCGCTTCCTCTTAAGCTTCTTGAATGCAAAACGGTAGCATAACAAGGTTGTACTTTCACAACGACTATATACAAACCGGTCACGAAAGTATTATCGTGACCGGAAATAAGTTTTAACTTAATTAAGTGAAAATTTTCTTAATTATTCTTGCGGGATTTCCTCCTACAACAACATTATCAGGTACATCCTTCGTTACGACTGCTCCTGAAGCAATAACTACATTATTTCCTATAGTAACTCCAGGATTAATTATGGCTCTACCTCCAATCCACGCATTATTGCCAATAGTAACAGCTTTTCCAAACTCTGCTCCGGAATTACGTTCGAAAGGGTTTAGAGGATGTGTAGCTGTATAGATATGCACACCTGGTGCAATAAAACAATTATCCCCTATTCGAACTTCACAAACATCTAGAATAACGCAATCAAAGTTAGCATAGAAGTTGTCACCTACATGGATATTGTATCCGTAGTCACAACGGAAAGTTGGCTCGATGTATAAGTTGCCCCCAGTTGAACCGAATAACTCTTTTAAAAGTCTTAAACGTTCATTTCCTTCGGTTTCTAAAGTTTGGTTGTAAATTCTTGTTTTTCTTCGTGCATGTTCACGATCTATAACTAACTCTTGGTCACCAGCATTGTAAAGTTCTCCAGTTAACATTTTTTCTTTTTCTGATTTCATTTTTCAATCTCCTACAAGTAAATATATTTTGACCTTAATTTTACTACAACAAAAAGTATTTTATAATTAGAGATGCGAAAGAAATTGGAGCAGAAGGATCATCTACTTATAAAGTCTTAGCGATTTAATTATCTTAACATTAGTAAATTAATGGCTAACTGTTCTTTTTATTTAAAGATAAAGAAAATCTACTCATTTGAGTGAATTTCTATTTACTAAAAACGAGCTCATAAATCTTTATTTAGTAACGAACGGTTCAAAGTAACTAGATAAGTTTCTTAATGAAAACAAAAAATTATGAGATTACAATGAATGAATATATTGTACACTTTGATTGATTAAGTATAACTAGAAGTGTTTTTAAAAAAACTTATTCGCAGATAAAAGTGCTTCAAACATTAAAACAACAAATAGTTTTTCAAAGGGACGTAAGGAATTGGATATCCTATTAATGAAACATAACATTTTCTTTTCATTCATTACTATTCATGTTATCCTTAACAGGATTTCGAAGAGTGCTAAAGCACTATCAAATAGGTATGAGGTGTAGAAGGACTAGTATTCTTTCGATTAATTTTAATAAAGGAGGGTATACAATGATTGAGTCAATTTTAAATACTGCACTAGGAATGATTGTAATCATTTTAGCAATTAATATCGTTTATGTGACTCTGTTTACGATACGTATGATCTTCACACTAAAGGGTCAACGTTACTTTGCCGCTTTAACAAGTATTGTAGAGGTAATTATTTATATTATAGGACTTGGGTTAGTGCTTGATAATTTAAATCGAGTAGAGAACCTAATAGCATACGCAATTGGTTATGCTATAGGTGTTTTAGTAGGAATGAAAATAGAGGAAAAATTGGCATTAGGTTATATTACGGTAAATGTAATTACGAAGGAGTACGAACCAGATATACCTAACGTTTTAAGAGATAAAGGTTATGGGGTTACCAACTGGGTTGCGTATGGACGTGAAGGTGAGCGTATGATGATGGAAATTTTGACTTCAAGAAAATCAGAAAAATCACTATACAAAACTATTAAAGACTTAGATCCTAAAGCCTTTATAATCTCGCACGAACCGAAGACTTTTTTTGGTGGCTTCTGGCTTAAAGGAATTCGGAGGTAGATTAAGTAATGGAGAAAAAACTAAAAAAGAAAAAGTTTTTCGTAGAGGAAGGCGAGACGATTTCTCAATGTTTAGTAAGAATGGAAAAAGAAGGATACTCTCCAATTCGGAGAATGGAAGAACCTGTTTTCCATGAAATAAAAAAAAATGGAAAACTTGAAAAGGAAGTAATAAAGCAAAGCATCGTATTTGAAGGGAAGTTAATAGATTAAAAACGAACGATGTAAGCGTGTTAACCAAAAAACGTTCGATTTTTCATTGACAAATCTTCTTACAAACTGCTAAGATAAACTTGAAAAGAATACGTGATTTTCCTCATATAATATTGGGAATATGGCCCAGAAGTTTCTACCTAATGACCGTAAATCATTGGACTATGAAGGAAAGCAATATACTTGTAGTTTACTGGGGCATTTAAATTAATTAAACGTTTATTTAATTTGTGTAAGAGTTAAATTCTCTTTATCAAAGACCCCCATTTCTATACATTTAACTACAAATATAAGTCCAAGGATTGCTTTCTTCCATAAAGAATCAATACTTGGACTTTTTATTTTGGACAGAATAAAAATAGATTAAAGCTAATTTATAGGAGGGTTTTATGTCTAAGCCATTAGTTGGTGTAATCATGGGAAGTACTTCTGATTGGGAAACGATGCAACATGCCTGTAATGTTCTTGATGAATTAAAGGTTCCTTATGAAAAAAAGGTTGTTTCAGCTCACCGCACTCCTGATCTGATGTTTAGTTATGCAGAAAGTGCAAAAGATAGAGGGTTAAAAGTCATTATAGCAGGTGCGGGTGGTGCTGCTCATTTACCTGGGATGGTAGCAGCGAAGACCACTTTACCGGTTATCGGTGTACCAGTTCAATCTAAGGCACTTAATGGTCTAGATTCTTTACTTTCCATAGTACAAATGCCTGGTGGAATACCAGTAGCAACCGTTGCTATCGGGAAAGCTGGAGCTGAAAATGCGGGTCTTTTAGCTTCACAAATGTTAGCAACTCAATTTTCAACTATCGATGAAGCGGTACAAGCTAGAAGAGAGGCAATAACGAAACGAGTGTTAGAAAGTAGTGAAGATCTGTGAGAGAAATGATCTTACCCGGAAGTACAATTGGTATTTTAGGTGGCGGGCAGTTAGGAAGAATGATGGCAATC
Organism: Anaerobacillus alkalilacustris; assembly: GCF_001866005.1. GTDB lineage: Bacteria > Bacillota > Bacilli > Bacillales > Anaerobacillaceae > Anaerobacillus > Anaerobacillus alkalilacustris. Next base: position 191,319 of record NZ_MLQR01000027.1, on the reverse strand, counting down.
TCAGCGCGAGAGATGGGGTATGGAATAGCCGTACTTGAGCCAAATGAAAATTCTCCATGCGGACAAATCTCTGACCTTGAAATTTTAACTGCTTATGATGATTTAGCTGGGGCAAAACAGCTCTTAGATAACTGTGATGTATTAACATATGAATTCGAAAATATAGATAGCTACACGGCTAATTGGCTTGAACAAAATGGAAATTTGCCTCAAGGAAGTAACTTACTTTCAACTACACAACACCGTGGTAAAGAAAAAAAAGCAATTGAAGCAACCGGAGTTAAAGTTGCTCCGTACCATCTAATTATGACAAAGGAAGATTTATTAGAGGGCGTTAAGAAGTTAGGTATACCTGCCGTTTTGAAAACTTGCAGAGGTGGATATGACGGAAAAGGACAATTTGTCATTAGAAAAACTGAGGATATTGAAAAAGCATATAAAGAGTTATCTACTCGCGGTGAACTCGTTTTAGAAAAATGGATTACTTTTGAAAAAGAGTTATCTGTAATTGTATCTAGAAATAAAGCGGGGGAATCAAAAACTTTTCCTGTCACTGAAAATATTCATGAAAATAATATTTTGCATATGTCAATTGTTCCTGCTCGAGTTACTGAAGAAACGATCGGTAAAGCCGAACAGGTTGCGCTTCATTTAGCACGAAGCTTTGAACTAGTAGGAACTTTGGCTGTAGAAATGTTTTTAACACCTACAGGAGAAATTTATGTTAATGAATTGGCACCTAGACCGCACAATTCAGGGCATTACACAATCAATGCTTGTGAAACGTCCCAATTTGATCAACACATACGAGCAATCTGTAACTGGCCTTTAGGTAATACAAATTTACTTAAGCCGGCTGTTATGGTTAATATATTAGGGGAACATATACCACAAGTACTACAAAGTGTACCAAACATGGAGCAATGTCATCTTCACCTTTACGGAAAAGAAGAAGCAAAGCAAGGAAGAAAGATGGGACATTTAACAGTGCTTGGCACTACTATAGATGAAGCAATGAAAATAGTAGAAGCATTACAAATTTGGAATGAAGAAAAGATGGGGGTTTAAACAAATGATTGAACGTTATACGAGACCGGAAATGGGAGCGATTTGGACAGATGAAAATCGTTTTAAAGCTTGGTTAGAGGTAGAAATCGTGGCTTGTGAGGCTTGGGCTGAATTAGGAGACATCCCAAAGGAAGATGTAAAAAAAATTAGAGAAAATGCTTCCTTTGATATTAAACGTATTTTAGAAATAGAAGAAGAAACAAGACATGATGTTGTAGCTTTTACCAGAGCGGTCTCAGAAACGCTCGGTGAAGAAAGAAAGTGGGTTCATTACGGCTTAACTTCAACAGATGTTGTTGACACGGCTATTTCATATTTATTAAAGCAAGCAAATGAAATTTTAGAAAATGATATTAAAAACTTTATTGAGATTTTAAAAAATAAAGCAATTGAACATAAAGACACCGTAATGATGGGACGTACTCATGGTGTTCATGCTGAACCTACAACGTTCGGATTAAAGCTTGCTTTATGGTATGAAGAAATGAAACGTAACCTAGAAAGATTTAAGCAAGCTGCAGAAGGTGTACGTGTAGGAAAGATTTCTGGAGCTGTTGGTACGTATGCAAACATTGATCCTTTCGTTGAGCAATATGTTTGTGAAAATTTAGGGCTTGAGCGTGCTTCAGTTTCTACACAAACCCTACAGCGTGATCGTCATGCTAACTATATCGGGACACTCGCTTTAATTGGTGCTTCAATTGAAAAAATGGCTGTAGAAATTCGAGGTCTTCAAAAAAGTGAAACGCGTGAAGTCGAAGAGTTCTTTGCTAAAGGTCAAAAAGGATCTTCAGCAATGCCTCATAAGCGTAACCCGATCGGTTCTGAAAATATGACTGGACTAGCTCGTGTTTTACGTGGCCATATGGTTACTGCCTATGAAAATGTTGCACTTTGGCATGAAAGAGATATTTCTCATTCTTCAGCAGAAAGAATTATCATTCCAGATGCAACAATCGCCCTAAACTATATGTTAAATCGCTTCGGAAATATCGTGAAAAACTTAACGGTATTCCCAGAAAATATGAAGCGTAATATGACGAGAACATACGGATTAATCTACTCTCAACGTGTTCTTTTATCTCTTATTGATAAGGGAATGGTTCGTGAAGAAGCTTACGACTTAGTACAACCAAAGGCAATGGAAGCTTGGGAGCGTGGAGTTCAATTCCGTGAACTTGTACAAGCAGATGAAAAAATTACATCTTTACTAAGTGAAGAAGAGATTAACGATTGTTTCGACTATAATCACCACTTAAAACATGTAGATACAATTTTTGAAAGAGTAGGATTGAAGTAATTTACAATTGAAGAGTGTAGAACGGTCTTAAATGTTAAGTGTTCTGCACTCTAAACCAAGATTTTGGAGGGCGAAACGTGAATAAAAATGGGCTTTTATACGAAGGCAAAGCAAAAAAGATTTATCAAACCGATGATCAAGATGTTTTGTGGATAGAATACAAAGACGATGCCACTGCTTTTAATGGGGAAAAAAAGGATAAAATTGCTGGTAAATCTAGATTGAATAATCTAATTACTTCCCAAATCTTTCAAAGCTTAAAGGAAGCGGGAATTAATAACCATTTTATTGAAAATCTATCAGATACTGAGCAGCTAGTGCGTAAAGTAACGATCATTCCGCTTGAAGTAGTTGTTCGTAATGTAGCAGCTGGAAGCCTTTCAAAGAGACTTGGTTTAGAGGAAGGCATTCAATTAAATACAACTATTGTAGAACTGTACTATAAAGATGACGCGCTTGGTGATCCTCTAATAAATGAAGATCATATCCGTCTATTAGATATAGCATCCCCAGAACAATTAGAGATCATGAAAACTAACGCACTAAAGGTTAATGAGTTTTTATTAGAGTTATTTAAGGAAATAAATGTTCGGTTAGTCGATTTTAAATTAGAATTTGGAGTTACAGAGAGTGGAGAGGTTTTACTAGCTGATGAAATTTCTCCCGACACATGTCGTCTGTGGGATATGGAGACAAACCAAAAGTTTGATAAAGATTTATTTCGACGAAACCTTGGCAGCTTAACAGAAGGATATGAAGAAATTTTAACAAGACTAGGAGGAACATCAAATGTTTAAAGTAAAGGTTTTTATCACGTTAAGAGAAAGTGTTCTCGATCCACAAGGAAGTGCTGTAACAACATCGCTTCATGCTCTTACGTATGACGAAGTACAAGATGTACGTATCGGTAAGTATATGGAGTTAACATTAAAGAAAAATGAAAAAGATGTTGATGCTCGTGTTAAAGAAATGTGTGAGAAGCTATTAGCTAATACAGTTATTGAAGATTATCGTTATGAAATTGAGGAGGTTATTCCTTCATGAGATTTGCATGTATCGTTTTTCCAGGGTCAAACTGTGATGTAGATATGTACCATGCTATTCGTGATGAACTTGGAGAAGAAGTAGAGTATGTTTGGCATTCTGAAACGGATTTAGATCGATTTGATGCTATTCTTCTACCTGGTGGTTTCTCATATGGAGATTATCTTCGTTGTGGAGCGATTGCTCACTTTTCAAACGTAATGGAGTCAGTGAAAAAAGCAGCTGAAGCAGGAAAGCCAGTACTAGGAGTTTGTAATGGATTTCAAGTTCTTGTCGAATCAGGTTTACTACCTGGTGCATTGATTCGTAATAAAAACCTTAAGTTTATCTGTCGTCCTGCTACTCTTGTTGTTGAAAATAATGAAACGATGTTTACTTCTGGATATGAAAATAAACAAGAGATTGTTATTCCTGTTGCTCATGGTGAAGGGAATTATTACTGTGATGATGAAACGTTAAAAGCTTTAGAAGCTAACAATCAAATTGTATTCCGTTATAAAAACAACTTTAATGGATCTATTAATGACATTGCAGGAATTACGAACGAAAAAGGTAATGTTCTTGGTATGATGCCTCACCCTGAACGCGCTGTAGATCAATTAATTGGTAGCGCCGATGGTCTGAACTTATTTAAATCAATTTTAAGAAACTGGAGGGAAGCACATGTCCTTAACGTTTAAAGAACCAACAGCAGAAATGATTAAAGAAAAACGTCTCTATGCCGACATGGGCTTAAATGATGATGAGTTTCAATTAGTTGAAAAAATTCTTGGTCGCCTTCCGAATTGGACAGAAACTGGATTGTTTTCTGTTATGTGGAGTGAACACTGTTCTTATAAGAATTCAAAAGTATTACTAAAGAAATTCCCTATCACTGGAGAGAGAGTACTTCAAGGGCCAGGAGAAGGAGCGGGTATCATCGATATTAACGATGATCAAGCCGTAGTTTTCAAAATTGAGAGTCATAACCATCCATCAGCGATTGAACCATATCAAGGTGCAGCAACTGGTGTGGGGGGAATTATTCGTGACGTTTTCTCAATGGGTGCCCGTCCAATTGCTTTATTAAATTCACTTCGCTTCGGTGAGTTAAAAACTCCGAAGGTTAAGTATTTGTTTGAAGAAGTAGTAGCTGGAATTGCTGGCTACGGTAACTGTATCGGTATCCCAACTGTTGGTGGAGAAGTTCAATTTGATCCTTGTTATGAAGGAAATCCACTAGTAAATGCAATGTGTGTTGGTTTAATTGATCATAAAGATATTCAAAAGGGTCAAGCAAAAGGTGTTGGAAACTCAGTTATGTACGTTGGCGCAAGTACTGGTCGTGATGGTATTCATGGTGCAACGTTTGCTTCTGAAGAATTAGATGAAGATTCAGATGCAAAGCGTCCAGCAGTTCAAGTTGGAGATCCTTTTATGGAAAAACTTCTTCTTGAGGCTTGCCTTGACCTAATTAAGTCAGATGCATTAGTAGGTATTCAAGACATGGGGGCCGCTGGGCTTACTTCTTCTTCAGCAGAAATGGCGAGTAAGGCAGGATCTGGGATTGAATTAAACTTAGATGAAGTTCCACAACGTGAATTAGGAATGACTCCATATGAGATGATGTTGTCAGAATCCCAAGAGCGTATGTTAATTGTTGTAAAAAAAGGCCGTGAAGCAGAAATTCAAGAAATTTTTGATCGCTGGGGCTTATTATCTAAAATTGTTGGTAAAGTAACTGATGATAAAAAGCTTCGTCTAATTTTTAAAGGTGAGGTCGCGGCTGAAGTACCAGTAGATGCATTAGCAGAAGATGCACCAGTGTATCATAAACCATCACGTGAACCTGAATATTTCCGAAAGTTCCAACAACAAGAAGAGGTTGTACCAAAAGTAAATGACGTGAAAGAAACGTTATTAAGCTTATTGGCTCAACCGACAATCGCTAGTAAAGAATGGGTTTATGACCAATATGATTATATGGTTCGTACTAATACAGTTGTATCGCCAGGTTCTGATGCGGCAGTACTTCGTATTCGTGATACAAATAAAGCACTAGCAATGACGACTGATTGTAATTCTCGTTATTTATATCTAGATCCTGAAATGGGTGGGAAAATTGCAATCGCTGAGGCAGCTAGAAACCTTGTTTGTTCTGGGGCAACTCCTCTTGGTGTAACAGACTGTTTAAATTATGGTAATCCAGAAAAACCTGAGATTTTCTGGCAACTTGAAAAGTCTACTGACGGATTAAGTGAAGCATGTCGTGTTCTTGAAACACCTGTTATCGGTGGAAATGTTTCTCTTTATAATGAAAGAAGTGGAGTAGCTGTTTATCCAACTCCAGTTATTGGTATGGTAGGTCTTATTGATCATTTAGATTACATTACAACACAAAGCTTTAAAAATGTAGGAGACCTTATTTACTTAATTGGTGAAACGAAACCTGAATTTGGTGGAAGCGAGCTACAAAAACTACTAGAAGGTGAGATTTCTGGTAAGTCTCCAAGTATTGATTTAGACGTTGAAAAAGAACGCCAACAACAGTTATTAACGGCCATTCGTTCAGGTGTAGTTGCATCAGCTCATGATGTTGCTGAAGGTGGTCTTGCTGTGGCAGTTGCTGAATGTATGATGGACGGAAATGTTGGTGCTAAAGTTTCAATTAGCGGTGAGGCTGTAACAGCACTATTTGCAGAGAGCCAAAGTCGTTTTGTTGTTTCTGTTTCAAAAGATAAAAAAGCAGAATTTGAACGCTTAGTAAATGCAACTTGCATCGGTGAAGTAGTTGAATCAGGTCTTACAATTGTAAATGATAGTGGTGAACCTGTTATTCAAGCTGCAACAAAAGAATTGCAAGAGGCTTGGAAAGGAGCTATTCCATGTTTGCTGAAATAAAAGGTCTTAATGAAGAGTGTGGAGTCTTTGGAGTATGGGGACATCCTGATGCTGCACAAATAACATACTATGGATTGCACAGCCTTCAACATCGTGGCCAAGAAGGAACTGGAATCGTTGTTACTGATGGTGAAACTATAAATATCCATAAAGGTCTTGGACTAGTAACCGAAGTGTTCTCTAAAGGAGAAATTGAGACGTTACATGGGAAGGGTGCAATTGGTCATGTCCGTTACTCCACTGCTGGTGGTGGTGGCTTGGCTAATACTCAACCCTTATTATTTAAATCGCAAACAGGCAGTTTAGCATTAGCTCATAATGGAAATTTAGTAAATGCAAATAAGTTAAAACTTCAACTTGAAGAACAAGGAAGTATATTTCAAACGACTTCAGATACAGAAGTACTAGCACATTTAATTAGACGTAGCAGTGATTTACCGCTTGATGAGAGAATGAAAAATGCTCTAAAACAAATTGAAGGTGCTTTTGCTTTCATGGTTATGACTGAAAATCAATTAATGGTTGCTCTCGACCCGAATGGACTGCGCCCACTTTCCATCGGCCGTTTAGGAGAAGCTTATGTATTTGCGTCAGAAACATGTGCTTTTGATGTTGTGGGAGCTACATTTGAACGGGAAGTAAAGCCAGGAGAATTAATCATTATAAATGAAGAAGGTCTTCGTTCGGAACGCTTTGCAGAACCGATTCACCGCACAATCTGCAGCATGGAGTACGTATATTTTGCTCGACCTGATAGCAATGTAGATGAAATTAATGTTCATAGTGCTAGGAAAAGTCTAGGTAAGCAACTGGCTATAGAATTTCCTGTAGAAGCAGATGTTGTTACTGGAGTCCCTGACTCAAGTATTTCAGCAGCGATAGGTTATGCTGAAAAGTCAGGTATTCCGTATGAGTTAGGTTTAATTAAAAATCGTTACGTAGGTAGAACGTTCATTCAACCTTCACAGGAACTTCGTGAACAAGGTGTGAAAATGAAGCTTTCTGCAGTACGTGGTGTTGTAGAAGGAAAACGTGTGGTAATGATTGACGATTCTATAGTACGTGGTACGACAAGTAGAAGGATCGTTACCTTGTTAAGAGAAGCTGGTGCAACAGAAGTTCATGTTCGTATTAGTTCACCACCAATTACAAATCCTTGTTATTATGGAATTGATACGTCAACAACGTCTGAACTTATCGCATCTTCACACAGCATTGAACAAATCAGACAAGAAATTGGTGCGGATACCCTCGCTTTCTTAAGTGTAGAAGGTTTATTGAAAGGAGTAGGTAGAAGTACTGATCAAGTTAACAACGGTCAGTGTCTCGCTTGCTTTACAGGAAAGTATCCTACTGAGATCTATCGTGGAAACAAAAATGAAGAAACAAAATTAGTGAAATGCTAATTTAAAAATATAGATTATTGAATGTAGAGTTTAGAATGAATAGGGTTGAGAAAGGTATTGATGCGCTTCTCAGCCCAATTCTACATTCTCCATTTACATTTAACTTGGAGGTAACTATGTCTAGTGCATATAAACGAGCAGGAGTAGATATTGAAGCAGGATATGAAGCTGTGGAACGTATGAAAAAGCATGTGAAAAAGACAATCCGTCCTGAAGTTTTAGGTGGTTTAGGTTCTTTTGGAGCGATGTTTAACCTTACTAGTTTTAAGCATTTAAACGAACCTGTTTTAGTATCTGGTACAGACGGTGTAGGAACGAAATTAATGCTAGCATTTATGCTTGACAAACATGACACAATTGGAATCGATGCAGTAGCAATGTGCGTGAATGACATCGTTGTTCAAGGGGCTGAACCACTTTACTTTCTAGATTATATTGCTTGTGGGAAGGCTGAACCAGTAAAGATTGAAGCAATCGTAAAAGGCATTGCAGATGGTTGTGAGCAAGCAGGGTGTGCTCTTATTGGTGGCGAAACAGCTGAAATGCCAGGTCTTTACGGTAATGATGAGTATGACCTTGCAGGTTTTTCTGTAGGTATTGTAGATAAATCAAAATTATTAACAGGCGAAAAGATTAACGAAGGTGACGTTATTGTAGGACTTTCTTCTAATGGCCTACATAGTAACGGTTTTTCTTTAGTGAGGAAAGTACTTTTAGAAGAAAGTAACTTAGATTTACAAGAGCAATATGGTAACCTTGAAAAGTCATTAGGTGAAGAACTGTTAACACCAACACGAATTTATGTGAAGCCAATTTTAGAAGTACTTAAAAAGTTTAATTTAAAAGGTCTTTCTCATATTACTGGTGGTGGTTTTTATGAGAATATACCTAGAACCTTACCTTCTGGTTTAGGGGCAGAGATTGACTATGGGTCATGGCCAATTCAACCGATTTTTGACCTAGTGAAAGAAAAAGGCGAGATTACTTTTAAAGACATGTTCTCAACTTTTAACATGGGAATTGGAATGGTTATGGTTGTCTCTGAAGAGGAAGCTGTATCTGCTATTAAAGAGCTTGAGAACCTAGGAGAAAAAGCATATATTATTGGTCGTGTCTGTAAGGAAGAGGGAGTTCACATTGGAGGATTAGCAGAATGAGAAAGATAGCTGTTTTTGCATCAGGAAGTGGTACGAATTTTCAAGCCATTATCGATGCTACTTTAAGTGGACATTTGAAAGCAGAGATTGCTTTACTCGTCTGTGACAAACCTAATGCGTTAGCTATTGAAAGAGCAGAAAAGCATAATATTGAAGTTTTTCAATTTCTTCCGAAAAACTATGAGAATAAAGAAGCCTTTGAAAATGAAATTTTAAATAAATTGCAAGCTTTAAATGTTGAGTGGATTGCTCTAGCTGGTTACATGAGACTAATCGGTCCAACGTTACTAAAAGCTTATGAAGGCAGAATTATTAATATCCACCCTTCGTTGCTTCCGTCTTTTCCTGGAAAAGATGCGATTGGACAAGCCTATGATGCCAAAGTAAAAGTAACGGGTGTAACAATTCATTTCGTAGATGAAGGAATGGATACAGGTCCAATTATTGCTCAAGCACCAGTTTTCATTGAAGAAAATGATTCTATTGAAGAAGTTCGTTCGAAAATTCAAACAGTTGAACATAAGCTTTACCCTGAAGTATTGGAAAATGTATTAAATAAACAGAAAGTCGAAAGAGAGGTTTAACAACAAATGAAACGTGCCCTAATTAGTGTGTCAAATAAAGAAGGGATTGTCCCTTTTGCTAAACAATTAGTCGAGCTTGGAGTAGAGATTATTTCCACAGGTGGAACAAAGAAGGCAATCCAAGAAGCTGGAATCCCTGTTATTGGTATTTCTGATGTTACTGGATTTCCAGAAATCTTAGATGGTCGTGTTAAAACGTTACACCCAAATATTCACGGTGGTTTACTGGCGATGAGAGAAAGTGCTGATCACTTAAGTCAATTAGAAAAGCACAACATTCAGCCAATTGATTTAGTTGTTGTCAATCTATACCCGTTCCAAGCGACGATTGCTAAGCCAGATGTAACATTTGCTGATGCCATTGAAAATATTGATATTGGTGGTCCAAGTATGCTTCGTGCAGCTGCCAAAAATCATAAGCACGTTACAGTTGTTGTTGATCCTACAGATTATGAAACAGTTATTAATCAAGTAAAAGAAGAAGGTTCAGTAAATAACGAAACTCGTGCCCGACTTGCTGCGAAAGTATTCCGTCATACCGCTTCTTATGACGCTGTGATTGCTGAATATTTAACGAATGAAGTTAAGGAAGAATCACCAGAGTCTTTAACAGTAACTTTTGAGAAAAAACAAGATTTACGTTACGGAGAAAATCCACACCAAAAAGCTTCTTTTTACAAAAAGCCATTAGGAGCAGAAAGTTCAATCGCTAAGGCAACTCAATTACATGGTAAAGAGCTTTCATACAATAATATTAATGATGCAGACGCAGCATTAGCATTAGTAAAAGAATTTACTGAACCAGCTGTTGTAGCAATAAAGCACATGAATCCATGTGGTGTTGGTGTAGGTGATACAATTGAACAAGCTTATGATAAAGCTTATTCTGCTGATCCTGTTTCAATTTTCGGTGGTATTGTTGCTCTTAACCGAGAAGTGGATGCAAATACAGCACTAAAAATGAAAGAAATCTTCTTAGAAATTATTATTGCACCTTCATTTAGCGAAGAAGCGTTAGAAATTTTAACTTCAAAGAAAAATTTACGTTTATTAACTTTACCTATTACAACTGAAGCAAAAGTGGAAAAGCGTTTAACGTCAATTCACGGTGGTCTTCTCGTTCAAGATGAAGATACATTCGGTTTAGAACAAGCAAATGTAACAGTTCCTACCAAGCGTGAACCAACAGAAGCTGAATGGGCAGCATTAAAAATGGCATGGAAAGTAGTTAAACATGTGAAATCTAACGCGATTGTTTTAGTTAAAGACGATATGACTGTAGGAGTTGGAGCTGGGCAAATGAACCGTGTAGGTTCTGCAAAAATCGCGATTGAGCAAGCCGCAGAAAATGCAAGTGGTTCCGTTATGGGATCTGATGCCTTCTTCCCAATGAATGATACAGTTGAAGCTGCAGGTTTAGCTGGTGTAACTGCGATTATCCAACCAGGCGGTTCGATTCGTGATGAAGATTCGATTAAAAAAGCTGATGAATTAGGAATAGCTATGGTATTTACAGGAGTAAGACACTTTAAACACTAGAATGTTTAAAGTTACTTTTATTACGTAACTAAAACATTTTACATCAATAAAAAGGTGGGAAACAGTTTGAAAATTTTAGTTATCGGTAGCGGCGGTCGTGAGCACGCAATTGCGTGGAAAGTTGCTCAAAGTAAAAAGGTAGAGCAAGTGTTTGTTGCTCCGGGTAATGATGGAATGACTGATGTTGCAAAGCTCGTTCCTATTTCTGAAAATGATCATACGGCAATTATCGATTTTGCCAAGCAAGAAAAAATTGACTTAACGATTGTAGGACCGGAAGTACCTTTATTGAACGGACTTGTAAATGATTTGCAAGAAAATGGTCTACTTGCCTTCGGACCAAGAAAAGAAGCGGCTCTTATTGAAGGTAGTAAATCTTTTGCTAAAGAAATCATGAAAAAATATGATATTCCAACTGGTTTCTTTGAAACATTTACAAATTTTGAAGATGCTAAAGCTTATGTGGAAGAAAAAGGCGCGCCAATTGTTATTAAAGCCGATGGATTAGCGGCAGGTAAAGGTGTCGTTGTTGCTATGACAAACGAAGAAGCCATTTCTGCTCTTGAAAACATGTTGCAAAAAGACGCATTCGGTGACGCTGGAAAAAAAGTTGTTATCGAAGAATATTTAGCAGGAGAAGAACTGTCTTTAATGGCTTTTGTTCATGATGAAGTCGTTATTCCAATGGTAGGAGCTCAAGACCATAAGCGTGTATTTGATGGAGATGAGGGACCTAACACAGGAGGGATGGGCGCATATTCCCCAGTTCCTCAATTCAGCCAAAACGATGTTGATGATGCGGTTGAGAAGATTCTTATTCCTATGGCAAAAGCAATGAAACAAGAAGGTAGATTGTTCACAGGAATTCTTTATGCTGGATTAATGATGACAAGCAACGGAGCAAAAGTAATTGAATTTAATGCTCGTTTTGGTGATCCTGAAACTCAGGTTGTTTTACCAAGATTAGAAAATGATCTTGTTGATGTATTACTGGCGTTACTAAATGAAGAAAAAGTAGAGCTAACTTGGTCTGATAACGCTGTTGTTGGTGTTGTTTTAGCATCAAAAGGTTACCCTGGTAGCTATGAAAAAGGTAATAAGTTTACTGGTTTAGACCAGTTAGAAAAGGAAACATTGACTTTCCACGCTGGTACAAAGAAAGTTGATGGAGACTTTGTTACTAACGGTGGACGAGTATTATTACTTGCAAGAGCCGATCGTGACCTACTTGAAGCACAAAAAGCCGTTTATAAAGAATTAGTTCATATTCAATCAGATGCTTTGTTTTATCGTAAAGATATTGGCAGCAAAGCGATTAAGACAATGAAAAAATAACAAAAAATGCTGACTCGAGATTTATGAGTCAGCATTTTTTGTTTTGGTATGCTTAAGTGGCAACAGTTCCGCTATCAGCTGTAAAAAACAGTGATAATCTGAGTTTAAGAACACTGTCCACAAAAACCTCCTTTTAACTAGGATTAATCAAGTTGTCGTATTGTTTGTCGTTTTTTTCATGCTCGTTTGTCATTTCTTCTATTCTTTCTTCAAAAAAATATGTTAATGGACAAAAACGGGTCATTCCTTCTGCAACTTTTAAAGCCCCCATCATAATTACCAATAATGGAGTATTACTAAAAGGACGTTTTACTAATTTTGATGTTCCCCAAGCTAGCATTGTAAATCCGCAAGTAATTCGTATCAATCCGTTAATTAATCCAATGTTAGGTGTAACTTTTTTCATGAAATGTCACCTTCCTTCTTTTGTTAAATTTTATTTATTTTGTAAAAAAACTTTAATGTGCTAAATATAAAAAATATGTTACGATAGTAGAAACAAAATTTATCAAAAGTTAAAATAACAAGCATAAGAAAAACTAGAGAGTCTTTTTCCGTGAAAAGTTTCACATAGTTTTTACTATAGTTCAAATAAAAGACAATAACGAATTGGGTGATACAAAAATGGCTTACAGACTAGAACGTTGGTCCAAAAAACAAATACGTAAGCAGCTTCAAATCATTCGTGGTGAGGTTGCACCGACTATTGTTTTGAAAAATGCCACGTATTTAAATAATGCAAGAAAAAAATGGTTAAATGCAAATATTTGGATGTATGAAGATCGTATTATTTATGTGGGTAAAGAAATGCCTGTGAAATTAGATAAGACTGAGATTATTGACTGTAGTGATCGCTTTGTTGTTCCAGGATATATTGAACATCATGCTCATCCCTTCCAGTTATATAATCCCCAATCATTTGCTGAATATGCATCTGTAAGAGGAACGACAACACTAGTAAATGATAACTTGATGCTGCTTTTAAATTCAGACAAAAAGAAAGCGCTTACACTTATAGAGAAACTAGACGAACTTCCTACTACAATGTTGTGGTGGTGTAGATATGATGCGCAAACAGAATTTGTGCAGGAAGATAATGTTTTTTCCTACTCAAATATGAAAGCATGGCTAGAACATCCACTTGTTGTTCAGGGGGGAGAACTTACTTCATGGCCAAAAGTATTGCATGGCGATGATGGCATTCTACACTGGATGCAAGAAACTAAAAAGCATTCTAAACCAATAGAAGGACATTTTCCAGGAGCTTCTGAAAAAACGTTGACTCAGATGGCTCTTTTAGGAGTTAATAGTGATCATGAAGCAATGACTGGTGAAGAAGTATTAATGCGATTAGATATGGGGTATACGACTTCGTTACGTCACTCATCAATACGTCCAGACTTACCAAAGTTACTTGAAGAATTAATAGAGCTTGGTCTAGATGACTTTAGTCGTGTTTTAATGACAACTGATGGATCAACACCGAGTTTTTATGAACAAGGAGTTATGGATCTATTAATAAAGATTGCATTAGAAAAAGGAATTCCAGATACAGAAGCTTATGCGATGGCTACTTATAACGCAGCAAGACATTATAATTTAGATGATAGTTTAGGAATGATTGCCCCAGGGAGAATTGCACATATAAATATATTGGAAAGTAAGGATAAGCCTCTTCCTATTTCCGTCCTGGCTAAAGGACAATGGGTGAAAAAGGACGGAGTTAATTGTTATCCAGTTACAAAATTCTCGTGGGCTGACTATGATATTAATCCGCTAGTAATAGATTGGGAATTAACCGAAGAGAATTTGCATTTTTCTATGCCACTAGGAATCGAAATGGTGAATTCAGTAATACTAAAACCTTATCAAATTGCTACTGATGTAACCCAGACGGAAATCCCTGATGATAGCTATGAATGTTATTTTATGATGGTTGATAAAAAAGGAAATTGGCTAATCAATACAGTGATAAAAGGTTTTGCTAATCATGTATCTGGATTTGCCAGCTCATTTTCCAATACTGGAGATATATTTATCATTGGAAAAAACAAGAAAGATATGCTACTAGCATTTCAGGAGTTGAAAAAGCAGCAAGGTGGGATCGTTTTAGTTGAGAATGGTGAAGTTATTAATACTGTTGAACTAGGTTTATATGGAGTAATGTCCGTTAAACCAATGGAAGAAGTAATAAAGGAAGAGAGAGAATTAACGAATGCATTAAAAGAGAGAGGTTATCTTTTTGATGACCCGATTTATAGTCTTTTATTTTTTAGTTCAACTCATTTACCTTATATTCGTGTAACACAAAAGGGAATTTTCGATGTGAAAAAGAAAACTGTACTCTTTCCTTCGATTATGCGTTAAACTATAAAAGTAAGGAAAAAAGTAAAAGGAAGGTTTTTGTATGAAAAGGCTCATGTTTGGATTGGTTTTGTTAGTTATTATGGCATTTGTAATCGGATGTAATAAAGATGAAGACTCAAGTACAGTTGAAACAGAAATTATTCCGGAAGAAACTGTTGATATACCAGAACCAGAGCCTATTAAGGAAGAACCTCAAAATACTTTCCCGTTAACTGGGGTAGCTACAGATGACGATATCGATTATAGAGTATTTGGTGTAATGATTGAAAATTCCCGTGCTGCAAGACCGCAATCGGGATTATACCAAGCTGATTTGGTGTATGAAGTTTTATCTGAAGCTACAATAACTCGTTTACTTGCATTCTATCATAGTGAAAAACCAGAAATTATTGGACCGGTTAGAAGTGCGAGAGATTATTATATTAACTTAAACAATGGTTATAATGGTATTTACGTTTCTGCGGGTGGAAGCCCGCAGGCGTTTGCTATGTTTGAACGTGGACAAGTAGACTATATCAGTGGGTTGGAATTTGATGGTAGTTATTTTTATCGTTCATCTGCTAGAAAAGCACCACACAACATGTATACAACTTATGATGACCTTATAAAAGCAGCAGAACGTAAAAATAGGTCCTTGATAGATGAAGTACCTTCATTACCATTTTTAGAAGAGGGTATAGCTGTTGAAGGAGAAGAGGCTTCGGAAGTTGCAATCAATTACGGTAGTAGTTCCAATAATGTAGTATATAAATACGATGAAGAGAATAATAAATACATTCGTATCATTGGTGGAGAGCAGAGCCTCGATCTTGAGACTGAAAATCCGGTCTTAATTGATAATCTATTTATCGTGGAGATGACTCATAAAGTAATTGATAAAGTTGGTCGTAGAGAAATTGATATCTACTCTGGTGGAAAAGGCTTATTACTTCAAAATGGTGTATATCAAGTTGTTGAATGGAAAAACGAAGGTGGACAAATTTTACCGTTTCAAAATGAAAAAAGTTTAGGTTTCGTCCAAGGAAAAACGTGGATAAATGTTGTTCCTCGTTTAGATGAAAATGTAAGCATAACAGACTAATTAGGGAGGGTGAAGAAGAGTGCAAATTGATAAATTAAGAGGAAAAGAGTTAGATCAATTATTCTCAGCGATCCTAAGCCTTAAGGACTTAGAGGAATGCTATCAATTTTTTGATGACCTTTGTACAATTAATGAAATTCAATCACTTGCTCAACGTTTAGAAGTAGCTAGAATGCTTCGTGAGGGCTTTACATATCAAAAGATTGAAGCTGAAACTGGTGCAAGTACAGCAACGATATCTAGAGTAAAACGTTGTCTAAACTATGGTAATGATGGTTATGAAATGACACTAGAGAGAGTTAAAAGCGAAATGAAAAAACAAGTGAATAATGATTAAGAAAAAGTCCGGTATTGTTGTAAACAACGAATGCCGGACTTTTTGATGTTTTAACAAAAAACTATTTTGATCTGCATAATAACTTTGTGTGTAAGCATAGTCAAAAGTATCCTCAACTACATAGTATGATAATAAAGTAGGACAAAAAGGAGAGAGGGTAAATGAGTCGTTATTACGATCTATGCTGTCAAAATAAAGGTCAAGTTGTTACGATTTATGAAAAAACAGGTAAGGTTCTTGTTGGTAAAATTGTTGATGTAGATCAACAATACGTGTATATTCAGCCAGAGACTAGAGGAGTAAGAGGGTTTGGTTATGGTTATTATGGTTACCCCGGTTACTATCCATACCCTTACCCTTATCCTTATTATCCTGTATGGCCTGTTGCACTAGCTGCAATTGGAGGTTTTGCCTTAGGTGCTGCTTTATTTTGGATTTAAATCATCCACAAAAGGTGGAGTTAGGTCTAACAGCTGAACTCTCACCTTTTTTCTTTTGTTTAACTGAGTGAATTTCGCATTTGTTTTTGCCATCAAACAATACTTACTTAAGATATAAAGCAATTAAAGACTAGGTATAGTTTTGAGCGTGGGAAATCTATATTATGAAAAAAATTCATTTAACGATAATTTATCTGAATTTTTTTTAGGGTAAAAGACCTCCACCTCTATGTGTAGCGTAGGTGGGATTTTCCGATGTTTCAGCTTGCTGAAACAAGTTCACTAAAAATACATACTAAGGTGACGAACAGTTCACAAGATAAATTAATTTTACTATATTTAAATGAAGTGATTTCTTTATTTGAAAATTCCTAAATTGAAAATATTTCTTGAATGATGAGTGTGTAAGTATTTTTTGTTATAATAATCGAATGAGGAAATGTGATTGACTGAAGATAACTCTGAAGGTATAAAAAAGGAGCCCGAAAAATGCTTGAATATCAGGAATGGAAGCACGTATTTAAACTTGACCCTAATAAGGAAATTAGTGATAAAGATCTTGAAAGTATATGTGAGTCAGGAACCGATGCGATCATTATTGGTGGTAGTGATGGTGTTACTGAGGATAACGTCTTAGATTTGCTGATGCGAGTAAGGAGGTACTCAGTACCGTGTGCACTTGAGGTTTCTTCAATTGAGACTGTGACTCCAGGCTTTGATTATTACTTTATTCCATCAATTTTAAATAGTAGCTCGACAGAATGGATCATAGGGCTTCATCATAAAGCTGTAAAAGAATTTAGTGCGGTTATGAACTGGAATGAAATTGTGATGGAAGGCTATTGTGTTTTAAATCCAAATAGTAAGGTTGCTACATTGACGGAAGCTAAAGCAAAATTGACTGAAGAAGACGTTGTAGCGTATGCTGAAATGGCTGAAAAGATGTATAAATTTCCAATATTTTATCTAGAATATAGCGGTATTTATGGTGACGTCGAGGTTGTAAAAGAAGTAAGTGATGTACTTGAGAAAACACAGTTATTTTATGGAGGCGGAATAGCAACGTTGGAACAGGCAAAAGAAATGGCGCAATATGCGAATACAATTGTTGTGGGAAATATTATTTACGAAGATATTAAACAAGCTCTTTCGACTGTTCGTTGTAAAGATCGAATGAAAAAAGGTGCATACAAGTAGTTGTTTATCGAATTAATTTAGAATTGAGTTTGCTCTTACTTATAAATTGCATTAAAATAAAAGAGAACATACGTTTTGGTGGTGGGTGAAAAGATGAATGCACAATCAATGTTAGATGGATTGAATAATGAACAAAGACAAGCAGTGAAGCATACGGATGGTGCTTTGTTGATTATGGCAGGTGCCGGATCAGGAAAAACGAGAGTATTAACAAATCGAATTGCATATTTAATTGGCGAAAAGGAAGTGGCGCCCTGGTCAATATTAGCAATTACATTTACAAACAAAGCCGCAAAAGAAATGAAAGAACGTGTAAAAAAAATCATTGGACCAATGGCGGAAGATATCTGGATATCGACGTTTCACTCGATGTGTGTCCGTATTTTAAGAAGGGATATAGATCGCATCGGGATAAAACGAAATTTTACTATTTTAGATCCAGGTGATCAGTTATCAGTTATTAAACAAATATTAAAGAAAAAAAATATTGATCCAAAGAAATTTGAGCCAAAAAGTTTATTAGGTAGTATCAGTAGTGCAAAGAACGAATTGAAAACAGTGAAAGACTATGTCAAGGTTGCCAATGGACCCTACGAATCAACGGTGGCAGATGTATACGAAGAATATCAAAAAGAATTACGTAAAAACCATGCGTTAGACTTTGATGACTTAATCATGTCAACCATTCAGTTATTTAAACAGGTTCCTGAAGTATTAGAGTTTTACCAAAGAAAGTTTCAATACATTCACGTTGATGAGTACCAGGACACTAACAGGGCTCAGTATATGTTAGTGAGAATGATTGCTGAACGTTTTAAAAATATTTGTGTTGTAGGGGATTCTGACCAATCCATTTACCGTTGGCGTGGTGCTGATATTACCAACATTTTATCATTTGAAAATGACTATCCTAACTCGACAACAATTATGCTTGAGCAAAATTATCGCTCCTCGAAAACGATTCTTAGAGCAGCTAACGAAGTGATAAACAACAACTCTAGTCGCAAACCGAAAAAGTTATGGACAGAGAATCAACAAGGCGAAAATATCGCTTGTTTTGTTGGCAATACTGAACATGATGAAGCATATTTCATTGTAGGGAAAATTAGAGAGTTAATGAACGAACACGGTTATAAACTTTCAGATATGGCTATTTTATATCGTACAAATGCCCAATCTCGTGTCATTGAGGAACTCTTAGTAAAATCAAATATTAACTATAACATTGTTGGTGGGACAAAGTTCTATGACCGTAAAGAAATCAAAGATGTTTTAGCGTATTTACGCGTAGTAGCAAATCCTGATGACGATATTTCGTTACGAAGAATCATTAATGTACCAAAACGAGGAATTGGTGCTGCTACAATTGATAAAATTGCTGATTTTGCAGCTTCTCAAGGAATCTCTATTTTTCAAGCGTTACATGAAGTTGAACAACTAGGATTAAGCAAAGGCGCTACAAATAAACTCGCGTTGTTTATCGACCAAATGCGAGGATGGGTTGAATTAGAAGAATATTTATCTGTTACTGAACTTGTAGAAGAATTGTTAGAAAAAACAGGCTATCGTGAAATGCTCAAAAATGAAAAAACAATTGAAGCCCAAAGCAGACTCGAGAATATCGATGAATTTCTATCTGTTACAACAGAATTTGAAAAAAGAAATGATGATAAGTCGTTAGTAGCCTTTTTGACAGATTTAGCTCTTATTGCTGATATCGATAAGGTAGATGAAGAGGAGGAAGATCAAAAAGATTCAGATCGAGTATTACTAATGACACTTCATTCGGCAAAAGGATTAGAGTTTCCTGTCGTATTTTTAATTGGTATGGAAGAAGGAGTCTTCCCACATAGTCGTTCCTTGTTTGAAGAAGAAGAAATGGAAGAGGAACGAAGACTTGCATATGTTGGAATTACCCGTGCTGAACAGCGTTTATATCTTTCTTGTGCAAAAATGCGAACTTTATTTGGCCGTACAAATACCAATCCACAATCTCGATTTATTACTGAGATTCCTAGTGAAGTATTAGAATCTCTAAACGAGAAAAAAGAAGAGCCAACGAGGATGAACACTTCTCGCTCTGCTATTGGCGGTAGTTTTACAGCACCGCAAAGGCAGAGGATGTCTACTGTTTCAAAACCGCAGATGACAACAACAGGTGGAGATCAATTTACTTGGTCAGTCGGAGATAAAGCTGAACATAAAAAATGGGGAATTGGAACGGTTGTCAGTATGAAAGGATCAGGGGAAAATGTTGAGCTAGATATTGCCTTCCCACAACCGATTGGAATTAAACGCTTAGTAGCCAAATTTGCCCCAATTAATAAAGTATAAATGAAAAATGTAGAATGGTGTTAAAAAACAATCTACATTCGATAAGGAAGGACGAGTAAAATGAATCGTATTGAAGCTGAAAAAAAATTAAGTCAATTAAGGGACAAGCTTGAAGAATACGGTTATCACTATTATGTTTTGGACAACCCAATCGTGTCGGATGCTGACTATGACAAAATGATGCAAGAACTCGTTACGATTGAAAACGAGTTCCCTGAGCTTATAACAGAAGACTCCCCTTCTGTTCGTGTGGGAGGAGCTCCATTACCTCATTTTGAAAAAGTTGAGCATGAAATTCCTATGTTAAGTTTAGGAAATGCATTTAATGAGCAAGATCTTCGTGACTTCGATCGACGAGTTACAGAAGGTGTTGGAGAACCTGTTTCATACGCATGTGAATTGAAAATTGATGGTCTTGCTGTTTCCCTAAAATATGAAAAAGGTCGATTTATACTTGGCGCAACAAGAGGAGATGGGACAACAGGAGAGAATATCACGAATAATTTAAAAACTGTTCGCTCAATACCGATGCGTTTAAAGGAAGAAGTTGACATAGAAGTTCGTGGAGAAGCTTTTATGCCAAAGCAATCATTTGAAAAGTTAAATGAAGCAAAACGAGAAGCTAGTGAAGAACCGTTTGCTAATCCACGAAACGCTGCAGCTGGTTCATTGCGTCAATTAGATCCGAAAATAGCAGCGAAACGAAACTTAGATATTTTTCTTTATTCAGTAGCTCAGATTAAAGAAAAAGTGTTACCGTCTCATACCGAGGCATTAGCGTATATGAGTAAACTTGGCCTCAAAACAAATAAAGAAGCAAAGCATTGTAATAATATAGATGAAGTCATTGAATATGTAGAGGGTTGGTTAGATCGCCGCCCTCATCTTTCCTATGAAATTGATGGGATTGTCATCAAAGTAGACTCTCTTGAAGCGCAGAAAAAGTTGGGGTTTACAGCAAAAAGCCCGAGGTGGGCAATTGCTTTTAAATTCCCAGCTGAAGAAGTTGTGACAACTCTTGAGGGAATTGAATTAAGTGTAGGACGTACTGGGGTAGTCACACCAACCGCTTTATTAACTCCTGTTCAAGTAGCTGGAACAACAGTGAAAAGAGCATCATTACACAACGAAGATTTAATTCGCCAAAAAGACCTTAAAATAGGTGATAAAGTTGTTATTAAAAAGGCAGGGGATATAATTCCTGAAGTTGTTAATGTATTAGAAGATGTAAGGACAGGGGCAGAAGAAGAGTTTCATATGCCAACCCAATGTCCGGCTTGTGAAAGTGAGTTAGTACGATTAGAAGAAGAAGTGGCATTACGTTGTATTAACCCGAAATGTCCAGCCCAAATTCGTGAAGGCTTAATTCACTTTGTCTCAAGAAATGCAATGAACATCGATGGGTTAGGTGAAAGAGTAATTACGCAATTATTTGACCATGGATTGATCCAAGATGTTGCAGACCTCTATAAACTAAAGAGAGATGAACTTCTAAAGTTAGAAAGAATGGGTGAAAAATCAGTAGAAAACCTCTTAAATGCTATTGAGGTTTCAAAAGAGAATTCTTTAGAGAAATTATTGTTTGGACTAGGAATTCGGTTTGTCGGAGCAAAAGCGGCCAAAACGTTATCACAACATTTTGAAACGATAGAAGGAATTCAAGCAGCTACAGAAGAAGAGTTAACAGCCATAAATGAAATTGGAGTAAAAATGGCTGGTTCAATTTATAGTTATTTTGAAAAGCCCGAGGTTACTAACTTAATTAACGAATTAAAATCGTTAGGAGTAAATACTGAGTACAAAGGAAAGAAATTAGAAATAACTGGTGATTCCATTTTCTTAAATAAAGTTATAGTATTAACAGGTAAGCTAGAAATCTTAACAAGAGAAGAAGCAAAAGAAAAAATAGAATTATTAGGTGGGAAAGTAACTGGTAGCGTTAGTGCTAAAACAGATCTTTTGATTGCTGGGGAAAAAGCTGGTTCAAAGTTAACTAAAGCTGAAAGCTTAGGAATTGAGGTTTGGGATGAAGCGAAGTTAGTAGAAGAGTTAAATAAATAACGAAACGGGTGTCGGTCCATGTAATTGGGCCTCCTTTTGTAACTCTTCTATCTTAATTTGCATGGTACGCTTTTTTAGCTTAGCTCTGCAGTTTCTATGCTTTTCTACAAGAGGAGGGTTGTTTTTTATGAAAAAATTATTCGGTTTATTACTGGTCTTTATTTTTATTTTATCTGGCTGTTTAAATGTCTTGGTTAAAGAAGAAGAAGTAATGGTTTTTGAAGATCCGGAAGAAAATGAGCACGTA
This sequence comes from Anaerobacillus alkalilacustris, assembly GCF_001866005.1. Classification (GTDB taxonomy): domain Bacteria; phylum Bacillota; class Bacilli; order Bacillales; family Anaerobacillaceae; genus Anaerobacillus; species Anaerobacillus alkalilacustris. The sequence continues at coordinate 168,942 of NZ_MLQR01000027.1, read as the reverse complement.
ATTATTAGTCCTAACTTAAACACCCCTGAAAACTATTACCAAACGGTATTGCTTGATGGTAGGTATCGATATAGTGAGGCTAGAGGTTTAGTACCGCATGCAATTAATAATCGGATTGATATTAATCAATTAGAAATTGGTTTAATGGAATTAGCATCCACAAGATTTCCTCAAGACGGATACTTCTTTCAAGAAGGACAGTATTTAAAAAGCTCAGTAATTAATGGCTGGTTACGAAGGTATGATGAAGATCGAAAAGATCATATGGAAGGGCTAAACCCACCTTTACCAGAAATTACAAAAGATTTAGATAAAATGGAAAACTGGGAACGAGTACGTTATGAACGAAACCGTCATGAAAGTCAGCCATCATATTTATCTCATATAATGGAACATAATTATTTACGAGAAGCGGATAACGGCACTATTGAACTAGGGGGATTAGTGTTAGGTATTTCATTAAGTTCGGTATACTATTATAGAACTGAAGACTACGGGGCTGTATTTGATTTGGCTCTTGATGATGATGAGGTTTTTGAAGAGGGTAAAAGAATAGCAGGAGAGGTTCTTGAACGTGTTAGAAAACAAGATAATCTTGCCAATGTACCAATTATCATTGCTTTATATCAAGAAGAACGACGCCAATCTATCGTACCTGGAACTTTTATCGCTTTGACAGTGGTAGAGCCAGGCAAAAGAATTGATAAATGGGAAAAAATCAGTGATGCTCACTTTTTCTTCCCTTCTAGTAGAGCAACTTCTATGCACCGCGAAGACGCCAACCGTTTTGATAATTTTAAACAAGATATAGATGGTTTTTTTGATAATTATATTGGAGTTGTTGGAAAAGCAAGGTACAAAAATGATCAAATTCAAGAACTTACAATAGAAATTAATTTACAAACAAATGGGAAAGCTGAAATAATTGCGATGACACAATATGTAACTGATCGAATGAATAAGTATTTTCCACCTGATTTAACAGTTCAAGCGTATATTTCCTCATTGGAAGGTGCCGAGAGTATCATTGTCAGTCATCCTAACGAACAGCCATTTGTTCATATTTATCGTTAAGAACCCTTTTTGAAGGGTTCTTTTTGCACCTATTATTATTGTTTAGCACTTCTAACTTTTTCGTTAAAGAATATATATAAAAAATTAAAATTTAATGTGTTTTTATTAAGGAATTTACTAAGAAAATAACAAAATTCAAAAAAGCTCAAATTAATTTAAATAATATTTCATGAATATATATTCCTATATATAAGAGAAAGCGCTTTATTATACGGGGATGTTGAATAAAAATTCAAGTAAACTTCATTTAAATAATAATTAGAATGTTCGGTTTATTATTTTGTGTTATAGTATCAAGTGTTAGCTCGTTTTAGGGATTTTTTAGTGTAGATTGAATTTTCAATCTAATGAATAAAGTTGAATATTAGAAAGATCGAATAGCTTAGAGAAAATGTAAGGAAGGTGGTGTAAAGAAAATGGAACACACACTAACAGCAGCTACTTGGTTTTGGTTGTTTGTACCGATGCCACTATTGATTGTTTTATCTGTTATTACTTACTTTACTGAGAGGAGAGAATAAATTTGCAACCTGCAACGTTAGTTACATTTATTGTATATTTAATAGGGATGTTAGCGGTCGGCTTAGTAGCCTACCGACTTACTAGTAATTTATCAGATTATGTTTTAGGTGGAAGAAGATTAGGGGGAGGAGTAGCTGCATTAAGTGCTGGAGCTTCGGATATGAGTAGTTGGTTACTATTAGGTTTACCAGGATATGCGTATGTCGCTGGTATGGAAGCTATCTGGATTTCTGTTGGTTTAGCTGTAGGTGCCTATTTAAACTGGCAGTTCGTAGCAACGCGTTTACGTAAATATACCGAGATTGCTGGTGATTCTATAACGGTCCCTGACTTTTTAGAAAATCGTTTCCACGATAAATCAAAGGTATTAAGAGTTATATCTGCTTTTGTTATTTTAATTTTCTTTGCTTTTTATACTTCATCAGGACTTGTTGGTGGTGCACTATTATTTGAAGCATCGTTTGGATTATCGTATACACAAGCTTTATGGATTGGCGCCATTGTTATTATTTCATATACGTTTTTAGGTGGATTTTTAGCAGTAAGTTGGACTGATTTCTTTCAAGGGATCTTAATGTTTTTAGCTCTAATTATCGTTCCAATTGTAGCTATTTCTGAGATGGGTGGCTGGAGTAAAACTGTTAATGCAGTTGGAAATATTGATTCTTCACAATTAGATGTCTTTGCTGGAATGACAGGAATTGGGATTATTTCGCTTGCGGCATGGGGGCTAGGTTATTTTGGTCAGCCTCATATTATTACTCGCTTTATGGCAGTTAAATCTTCAAAAGAAATTCCGAAAGCGAGATTAATCGGAATGTCCTGGATGGTACTTGCTTTAATGGGCGCTATTTTCACAGGATTTGTAGGAATTGCCTACTTCTCAGAGTTTGGTCCTGGTGTTGATCCGTTAGCCGATGGGGCTCATGAAACTGTCTTTATTTTATTTACTCAAATTTTATTTAATCCTTGGGTATCAGGATTTTTACTAGCAGCGATTTTAGCGGCTATTATGAGTACCATTGATTCGCAACTACTCGTATCATCAAGTGCGATTACAGAAGATTTTTATAAATCAATTTTCAGAAAAAATGCAAGCCAAACGGAGCTTGTTTGGGTAGGTAGACTTGGTGTTATTGTTATTGCAGTTATCGCGATTATATTAGCATATAATCCAGAAAGTACTGTATTAGATCTAGTTTCTTACGCTTGGGCCGGTTTTGGAGCAGCTTTTGGACCAGTTATTATACTTTCTCTATTCTGGAAGCGAATGACTCGTAACGGTGCCCTTTCTGGTATGATTGTGGGGGCGGTGACAGTCTTTATTTGGAGTGAACTTTCAGGTGGTTTATTTGACGTTTATGAAATCGTCCCAGGTTTCCTCTTCGGTTGGATTGCGATTATGGTAGTGAGCTTCATCGATAAAGAGCCATCAAAAGAAATTCAAGAAGAGTTTGATAGTGTAAAAACAAGTAAGATCTAAGTAAGGAAAAAATCAGTGGCCTATGAGCTACTGATTTTTTTTACTATGTTACCATATATGAAATTTTTGGAAGGTAGTAAGCTGTCTAACATTCAATTACATGCGTTTAGATCTTTGGTAGAAAATTTTTAAAAAAATACAATAACAGTGAAACTTAATAAAAAGAAAACACGTAAATAATTACTGAATAAGGAAAAAAATCATTATTTTTCTATTTTTTTAATATCATCTATTTTAGGGGGGATAAATTTGTTTGAATTTTTCAGGCGCGTAAAAACAGTGGTAAGCTCTGAGCTTTATAACATGCTAGAAAAAGCAGAAGATCCAGAAAAGATGTTAGATCAGTATGTAAGAGAAATGGCTAGTGAAATTAAGGAGGTAGAAGCGGCTACGGCAAAAATGATTGCTGAAGAAAAATTATTTAGTAAGAAAGTCCAAGATGCTAAAGAGAAGGTTGAGAAACGTGAGCAACAAGCGTTAAAAGCACTTAAGGCAGGTAATGAAGACTTAGCGAAACGAGCCTTAGAGGATAAAAATAGAGTAGCAAAAGAGTTTTTACAATTAGAAGCATTACATCGAGATGTTGTGCTTCAGGCAGAAGAGTTAAAAGAAAAATTGAAGCAAATGAAATCGGAATTTAGAGAAATGGAATTAAAGCGAGATACGTTGAAAAGTAAAGCTGGAGCAGCAAAGGCAAAAGGGCAAATGAACCGATCACTATCATCGATGAATAACGAAGGTTCCAAGCAAGGTTTTGAACGAATGGAAAAAAAGGTGATGCAATTAGAAGCAGAGGCTGAGGCTAGTGAGGATTTGAGACTCTCTAACCAAAGCTTAGATCAAGAGCTTGAGTCACTCGACCAAGAGAATAGTATAGATAAAGAGTTGGCACGTTTAAAAGAAAAATTAAAAGATGAATGAGGGTAACTGATGGAGCTTTTCGGGTATTCTTTAGAAACGGTTTATTTGTTCGGGTTTATTATTGGTGGAAGTTTAACCTTACTCTATATTTTATTTGGTGATTTAGTAGAAGGGATCTTCGAAAGCTTTTCAGAAGGTCCTATAAACCCGACACTTATTTTATCTTTTATTACTATTTTTAGTTCGATGGCTTATTTAATGGAGAAGTTTACAACCGTTCATAGCCTTATTATATTTATTGTCTCACTTGTGACGGCACTTATTTTAGTCACATTATTAAATGTGTTTGTTCTCATTCCATTATCACAAGCGGAGGCGACACTAGCTTACTCTGATGAAGATTTGCGGGGAAGAGTTGGAAAGGTAATTATCTCAATCCCAGAGGATGGATTCGGAGAAGTTCTTATTCAAGGTAAGGGTGGAAATATTTCGAAGTCTGCGGTTAGCTTTGAGAAAAAAGCGATCCAGTATGATGAGGATGTATTGGTAATTGAAGTGAAAAATGGGGTATTACATGTACTCCCACATGAGAAATTAGATTAATTTGGAGGTTTTTATGGAACTTATTTGGATTGTTTTAGGTATTGTAGCTGTTTTAACTCTTGCGCTTATTGGTGTTTTTGTTTCGAAGTATCGAACTGCAGGCCCTGATGAAGCCTTGATCGTCACAGGAAGTTATTTAGGTGGCAAAAATGTAAACATTGATGAAGCGGGGAACCGAATAAAAATCGTTCGTGGTGGCGGTACATTTGTATTACCGGTATTCCAACAGGCAGAATCTTTAAGTCTATTATCTAGTAAAATTGATGTATCTACTCCTGAAGTGTATACCGAGCAAGGCGTACCTGTAATGGCAGATGGAACTGCTATTATAAAAATTGGTGGTTCGATCGGTGAGATTGCCACGGCTGCAGAACAATTTTTAGGGAAAACAAAAGCAGATCGTGAAAACGAAGCGAAAGAAGTATTAGAAGGTCATTTACGTTCTATTTTAGGTTCTTTAACAGTAGAGGAAATTTATAAAAATCGTGAAAAATTCTCTCAAGAAGTACAACGAGTAGCCTCTCAAGACTTAGCAAAAATGGGTTTGGTCATCGTTTCATTTACGATTAAAGACGTACGTGATAAAAATGGTTACTTAGAATCGTTAGGGAAACCGCGAATTGCTCAAGTGAAGCGTGATGCTGATATTGCGACAGCAGAAGCAGATAAAGAAACAAGAATTAGAAGAGCAGAAGCTGATAAAGAAGCAAAACGTGCAGAATTAGAAAGAGCAACAGAGATTGCAGAAGCAGAAAAGGTTAATAAATTAAAAGTTGCCGAGTTTCGTAGAGAGCAAGATGTAATGAAGGCGAGAGCCGACCAAGCGTATCACTTAGAAGAAGCGCGTTCGAAACAAGAAGTTATGGAACAACAAATGCAAATTCAAATTATTGAGCGTCAAAAGCAAATTGAATTAGAAGAAAAAGAGATTGCCCGTCGTGAGAAACAGTACGACTCTGAAGTTAAGAAAAAAGCAGATGCTGATCGTTATGCGGTCGAACAATCCGCGGAAGCTGAAAAAAGAAGAAAGCTTGCTGAAGCAGATGCTAAGAAATATAGTATTGAAGCAATGGCAAAAGCAGAAGCTGAAAAAGTACGTATTGACGGTCTTGCCTTAGCAGAAGCCCAAAGAGCAAAAGGTGAATCAGAAGCAGAAGTTATTCGCTTAAAAGGTCTTGCTGAAGCAGAAGCGAAAGAAAAGATCGCTGAAGCATTTGAGAAGTACGGCCAAGCTGCAACGTTAGATATGATTCTAAAAATGCTTCCGTCTTATGCGAAGGAAGTTGCGAGTCCATTATCAAATATCGATAAAATTACAGTTGTTGATACAGGTTCAGGTGGCGAAAATGGAGGAGCAAATAAAGTTACTGGCTATGCAACAAATCTAATGTCTACATTGCAAGAATCACTTAAAGCCTCTTCGGGTATAGACGTAAAAGAATTAATTGAAAATTTCTCTGGAAAAGGGAATGTTAAGGCAAGCATTGATCAGTTATCAACAGATCTAGCAAAAAATACTATAAGAGAAAATAAAAAAGAAAAATAATTAGTAGAAAGCCAGCAGAAATTGCTGGTTTTTCTACTTTGTATATTTGAGATAGTTTTCGGTTAAATGGAATAGTTCTGCCCAGTTGATTAGATTCCAATTAAGGAAGCTTTATTATATTTAAAAATTAAACGTTTAATTACTCGAAACATCTAGGCTTTATTGAATAAAGAGGGGTTGTTTGGTATTATCTATATATTGTGATAATGGATTACTTTAATTGGATAAATTGTGGAGGTGGAATGATGGCTCGAATTACAAAAGATCAAGTAAAGCACGTGGCTCACTTAGCTCGTCTTTCAGTTACTGAAGAGGAAGTAGAGCAATTTACAGAGCAGCTTGACAAGATAATTAGCTTCGCAGAACAATTGAATGAATTAAATACAGAAGGAATTGAACCGACAACACATGTGTTAGACATTAAAAATGTTTTACGTGAAGATGTTGTCAAAGAATCTTTAAAAAATGAAGAAGTATTAAAGAATGCACCAGATGAACAAGATGGACAAGTAAAAGTACCATCAATTATGGAGTAAAGGAGGTTTTTAGGTTGTCATTACTAGAACAAAATGTTTCATCTTTACATAAACAATTACGTGATAAAGAAATTACCGTATCTGATTTAGTTGATGCATCATATAAACGTATCGCAGAAGTAGACGATAAAGTAAAGGCATTTCTTACTCTTGATGAAGAAACTGCTCGTAATTATGCTAAACAGTTAGATGAAGCATTACCAGAAAGAGTAGAAAAAGGTCTGCTTTACGGCTTACCAATTGGAATTAAAGATAATATCATTACAAAAGGTTTAAGAACAACATGTGCTAGTAAAATTCTTGGGAATTTTGAACCTGTACACGATGCAACTGCTATGGGGAAAATTCGTTCTTCTGAAGCAATTATGATCGGAAAATTAAACATGGATGAGTTTGCTATGGGGTCTTCTACAGAAAACTCTAGCTTTTTCCGTACGAGAAATCCATGGAATCTTGATCATGTTCCAGGTGGGTCAAGTGGTGGGTCCGCAGCAAGTGTTGCTGCAGGAGAAGTATTGTTTTCACTAGGTTCTGATACAGGTGGTTCCATTCGTCAACCTGCTTCTTACTGTGGTGTCGTTGGACTTAAGCCTACATATGGCCGCGTATCTCGTTTCGGACTTGTAGCTTTTGCATCGTCTCTTGATCAAATTGGACCAATTACAAGATCTGTTGAAGATAATGCGTATTTATTACAAGTTATTTCAGGTTATGATCATATGGATTCAACAAGTGCAAATGTTGACGTTCCAGATTATTTATCTAGTTTAACAGGTGACATTCAAGGCTTAAAAGTTGCTGTTCCAAAAGAATATTTAGCTGAAGGCGTTAATGAAGATGTTAAAAATAAAATTTTAGATGCATTAAAGGTGTTAGAAGGATTAGGAGCTACGTGGGAAGAAGTTTCTTTACCACATTCGAAATACGCAGTAGCTACGTATTATTTACTTGCTTCCTCAGAAGCATCTGCAAACTTAGCACGTTTTGATGGTGTTCGCTATGGTGTTCGTTCAGATAACGGAGCTAATTTAATTGAAATGTATAAAGAAAGCCGTAGTGCAGGTTTTGGTGACGAAGTAAAACGCAGAATCATGCTTGGTACGTTTGCATTAAGCTCTGGTTACTACGATGCTTATTACAAAAAAGCACAGCAAGTTCGTACATTAATTAAAAAAGATTTTGATGATGTATTAGAAAAGTTTGATGTTATTATTGGACCAACTGCACCAACAACTGCTTTTAAAATTGGTGAGCAAGTTGATGATCCATTAACGATGTATGCAAATGATATATTAACTATTCCTGTCAATTTAGCAGGAGTTCCAGCCATTTCTGTTCCTTGTGGTTTATCAAATGGCTTACCAGTTGGTCTACAAATAATCGGTAAACACTTTGATGAGTCTACAGTGTATCGTGTTGCCCACGCTTACGAGCAAGCAACTGAACATCATAAGGCTAAACCACAATTGTAAAGGGGGGACAAGCGCATGAACTTTGAGACGGTTATTGGATTAGAAGTCCACGTAGAATTAAAAACAAATTCGAAAATCTTTTGTGGTTGTTCCACTGAGTTTGGTGCACCACCAAATACCCACACATGTCCAATTTGTTTAGGACACCCTGGAGTTTTACCGGTGTTAAATAAACAAGCAGTAGAGTATGGGATGAAAGCTGCAATGGCACTTAATTGTGAAATTGCTACGATTACTAAGTTTGATCGTAAAAATTATTTTTATCCAGATAGCCCAAAAGCGTACCAAATTTCTCAGTTTGATAAGCCAATTGGAGAGCACGGATGGATTGATATTGAAGTAAACGGTGAAAAGAAACGGATTGGAATTACTCGTATCCACCTAGAAGAAGATGCGGGGAAATTAACTCACTCTGAGTACGGTGATTATTCATTAGTCGACTTTAACCGTGTCGGAACACCGTTAATTGAAATCGTATCAGAGCCAGATATTCGTACTCCAGAAGAAGCGTATGCTTATTTAGAAAAATTAAAAGCAATTCTTGAGTACACAGAAGTGTCTGATTGTAAGATGGAGGAAGGTTCACTTCGTTGTGATGCTAATATTTCTATTCGACCAGTAGGGCAAAAGGAATTTGGTACAAAAGCAGAAATTAAAAACTTAAACTCATTTGCTCACGTGAGAAGCGGTTTAGCTCATGAAGAGGTTCGCCAAGAAGAGGTAATTACGTCTGGTGGCATAATTGAGCAAGAGACGAGACGTTGGGACGATAATGGCAAGAAAACGATTTTAATGCGTGTAAAAGAAGGTTCTGAGGATTATCGTTATTTTCCAGATCCTGACTTAGTTGATTTCCATATTGATGATGAATGGAAAGAGAAAGTACGTGCGACAATTCCAGAACTTCCAGATGCTCGTATGGAACGTTACATTAGTGAGTTAGGTTTATCTAGTTATGATGCTGGGGTATTAACTCAGTCTAAGGCGATGGCTGACTTTTTTGAAAAAGGACTTACGTTCGAGGCACCAGCTAAACAGCTTGCTAACTGGTTAATGGGTGAAGTAAATGCGTATTTAAAAACAGCCGATAAAGAGATTGAAAATGTACCTTTGACACCTGAGGCACTAGCGAAAATGATCGCTTTAATCGAAAAAGGAACAATTTCTTCTAAGATTGCTAAAGATGTTTTCAAAGAGTTAATCGAAAACGGTGGCGATCCAGAAGCAATCGTTAAAGAAAAAGGTCTTGTTCAAATTTCCGATGAAGGTGAAATTCGATCAATGATTATTGGGATCTTAGACCAAAATCAGCCTTCGATTGATGACTATAAAGCAGGGAAACAAAAGGCTATCGGTTTCTTAGTCGGACAAGTCATGAAAGCTTCAAAAGGTAAAGCGAACCCACAACTAGTAAATAAAATATTACTAGAAGAAATAAATACAAGATAAAATTTTAAGGGTCTGACATCCAAATGTGGATGTCAGACCCTTTTTAACGCTTTAAATCAGTGGGGGTCAGACCCCTTTAAAGCGAAGGCTCCATAACTTGCTGCATAGTTGTAGTAAAAAAAGGTCGTCAGGGTCTGTAAGTGACCTTCCGGTTAATGTTTCGATTTTGCGAAGGCGATATAATAATGATTGTCTGTGTAGAGCTAGTGCACGTGATGTTTGACTAACATTTCCTTGACATTGTAAGTAGGTAGTGAGTGTTTGCAGTAAATCAAGATTACGATTGCGACTATAATTAACTAGTTGGCCAATGGTTGTTTGAACCATTTCGTTTGTAGAAGTGTCTTGTGCTAAAGTCGATAAAAGCCTAAATATACCAGTGTTTGCGTATGTACTACGATAACCGGGACCATTATAACTTCTACCAATTTCTAAAGCGATTCGCGCATCTTTGTAACTTTGGTGAAAAGATCGATAACCGGCGTGGTTTTCACCAATGCCCCAAGAAATAAGGTGTGGAGTTCCACCTTGTACTTCTAATTGTTGTTCAATCATATCTAAAAAATGGTAGGTGGTTGCACGTGCTTCATCTTTAGTAGCTTCTAAAAATAAAATAATATGGTCACGTTGAAATGAACAAATAATCTTTTTCAAAATGGAGTCTGCGCAAACTTCTGACAGTTCTAAAGTTTTCTTAACAAACCGTTCACGTAATGAATTTTTTGTGATTTCTGTCATCGTAGTTTCTTCAATACTTTCAATAGTTCCTACGATACATACATACGAAGTGGTAATGTCGAGCCCAAGAGAATTTCCTTGTCTTTCTATATCTTCCCACGATGTCCATTCTCCATTGGTTAACATCTCAATAAATTTTTCTTTTTCTTTATTTTTTTTATCAATAACGGATTGCTCTTTTTGAAACCATAAATGTAGTGTCGTAATCGTTTGCTCAACAATATTCCAAGCGATAGGTGGTGTTGAAGGTAAGGTTGACTCTAAAACAAGTATTCCGATTTGTCTGTTAAACATTTGAATTGGCGTAATTTGAAGCCGTGCTCCGTCTTGAGTTAAAATAATCGAAGGCTCATTTGGGTAGGGAAATGGATTGTTACTAGTCTCTTCAAAGGAAGGAGTAAAAATAGGTTCCATTTCTGGCCGTGAAATATACACTCTAGTGCCAAAAGCAGTTGATAAAACTTGTAATGCACGATCTAGTGTTTCACCGTCCAAAAATAACTGGAGAAGTTCTCGTTGAATTTGATCTGTTTTTTGGAAGGAATTTTGTTGCCATTCGTGAACTTTTTCAAAAATTGTTCTCGTAATATCTGAAAATCGAATTTCCCAGGGAAGCTCGATTAAAGGGAAGTTATGGTCAATTGAATAGTTTATAACTTCTTTAGGTATAGATTCAACATGCCTACCAACGGCGATTGCTAATCCAGACGCTCCTGATTCATGGACATCTCGGACAAATGATAAAAATAGAGAAGGATTGGCATTGCAGCCAATGGCGGTTGATAAAACAAACTCATTTTTCCTAACAAAATCTTCTACGGGTATTTCAATGACAGATACAGAATCTATTTGACAAGTTGATATAGCTGAATCCCCAGCTAAAACAGAAGCTTGCTCCATAATTGGGTTTTCTAATAAATGGTTAACAGTAAAATGCATGTTTCCTACCTCCAAGATAGTAGTCTTTGTCATTTCGTAAAGAAAGTAACTACTATTCAATTGTGACTTCGTGAGTCCAATAGCTATAAATATGGTTGAATAGCATTTGCATGTGAATGGTAATCAACGTTACAACCGCTAATTATTATTACAAGAGTAGAAAATTTAGTCGGGATCATCTCATCTAGCAAAGCCCCAGCCGCAATTGCACCTGCGCCCTCTATGACAATTCGATGTTGTTTATATAGATACGCCATTCCTTTTGCAATCGTTTCTTCTGGTATTAAGATGGCCTGATCGATATTTTTCCGGATGATATCAAATGTATATTGATTTTCTAGTCCAATCCCACCTAGTAAACTATCTGCTAAAGTAGGAGACTCTGAAACTAAAACAGGGTGGCTGGCTTTTAAGCTTTCGTACATAGCAGCCCCATTTTCCATTGATAGTCCAACAACGTTAATTGCAGGATTCGTAGCTTTCATAACAAGGCTAATCCCAGAAAGAAGTCCACCACCAGATAATCCACCAACAACACAATCCACTTGTGGTAAGTCTTCTAAAATTTCAAGAGCAATCGTACCTTGACCAGCAATTACGTTAAAATCATCAAATGGTGGAATAACGGTCAAGCCTTGTTGTTCCTCTAGTTCATAACAACGTTTTTCGGCATCATCTTGTCCTTCGCCATATATTTCTAAGTTTACGCCTAAGTTTTTAATTGCTTCGATTTTTACTTCAGGCACTCGTTTTGATACACATACCGTAGCGTTTATGCCTAATTTTTTTGCTGCAAGTGCTACTGCAAATCCATGATTACCAGTAGAAAAAGTGGCAACCCCATAACGTTTTTCTTCATCTGTTAAACTAGCAATGGCGTTCATGGCCCCGCGCATCTTAAAGGCGCCACTTTCGTGAAGGTGTTCGTATTTCAGATATATATTTGCATTGTACTGTTTAGAAAGTACAGGTGAGTATACTAAAGGTGTTTTTTTTATATAAGGTTGAATCGCTTTCCTTGCTTTCCAAATATCTTGGGTGGTTAAAGATTGGTTTATTTTCTTTTTTGTTTTCATTATAAAAACTCCTCCGTTACATTCTGAATATAAATATTGCTTTTGTATGTTAGATTACCTCGCAACATCAACGAACTAAAAATGTTTATTTTTGTGTATAATACCATTTTTGAAATTGATACTAATTTCTTTGGTAGATATCCTTACACGAAATGAGTGTTCATATCCTAGATATTCTTTAACAACTATGTAAAAAAGTCAGTAAAATCAGTATGTTTGCCAGGCTTCTGTGTGGACTATTGTTAAATTTGTCAGAAAAAAGCAAATAAATTTCTTACACTTTGTGTAATAGTTTTTTTAATCCTCAAGAGATTACAATGAGTCCAACGAAATGTTAACTAACGTTACGTAAAAAGGGAGGTCAAGTAAACATGTTGTCATTTGAGATTACAGAATTTCAACAACGCATTACAAAAACGAAACAAAGAATGGAAAAGGAAGGGATTGATGTTCTTCTTTTAACAGATCCTGCAAATATGAATTATTTGTCAGGGTACGATGGGTGGTCCTTTTACGTACATCAATTAGTAATGGTTTTCATTGATGAAGAACAACCATTTTGGATTGGGCGAGGTCAAGATGCCAATGGTGCAAAAGTAACAACATGGTTAGATGAGAATCATATCATTCCTTATACAGATGACTATGTTCAATCAACAGTGAAGCACCCAATGGACTTTGTATGTAACATTTTAAAGGAAATGGGACAAACGCATTTAACGATTGGGGTAGAAATGGATACGTACTATTTTACGGCGAAATGTTTTACACAGCTGCAAAAAGGCCTTCCTGGTGCAAAGTTTAAAGATGCTACAAACCTTGTTAACTATGTCCGGATTATAAAGTCTAATCAGGAAATTGAATATATGAGAAATGCTGCAAGAATCGTAGAAAAAGCGATGTGGGAAGGTGTTAACTCTATTCAGGAGGGAGTTCGTGAGTGTGATGTAGTCGCAAATATCTATCACGCTCAAATTAGTGGAACAGAATGGTTTGGCGGAGATTATCCTGCGATTGTTCCTCTGTTACCTTCTGGTGAAAGAACATCGACTCCACATTTAACATGGACGGATGAACAGTATAAAGCTGGTGATCCTGTCATTTTAGAACTAGCTGGTTGTTATAAACGTTACCATTCACCGTTAGCACGCACGGTGTTTATCGGTGAACCAGATCCTAAGGTTAAATATTTAGCGGATGTTGTTGTCGAAGGGTTAAATGCTACCTTGGATGCGGTCAAACCTGGGGTAACGTGTGAGGAAGTAGAAAGTGTATGGAGAAAAACGATTGCTAAAAGTGGATTCGTGAAAGAATCACGTATTGGATACGCGATGGGGCTTAATTACCCACCAGATTGGGGCGAACATACAGCAAGTTTCCGTCAAGGGGACAAAACGATTTTACAACCAAATATGACGTTTCACTTAATTCCGGGAATTTGGCTTGATCATTACGGAGTTGAGGTTAGTGAATCGTTACGAGTAACAGAAACAGGCTGTGAAGTGTTTGCGGATTTTCCAAGACAATTAATTATTAAAGAAACAAATTTGTTAGAAGGGGCTTAAATCATGTTTGTTTTTCAAGAAAAAGAGATTCGCAAACAAGTACAAGTGAATTTGACTGCCATAGAAATGGTTGAGGCAGGCTTCTCGGAACTAGCAAAAGGAAATGTAACACTTCCGCCAATCATGAGAATCGATATACCAGAGCATCAAGGAGAAGTCGATGTAAAGACCGCTCATATTAAAGGGTTAGATACGTTTGCAATTAAAATATCATCCGGCTTTTTTAACAACAAATCGTTAGGCTTACCAAGCTTAAGTGGAATGATGATTTTATTTCAAACAAAAACCGGTCTTACAGAAGCAATATTACTAGATAACGGTTATTTAACGGATGTTAGAACAGCGGCTGCTGGCGCGATTAGTGCAAAGCACTTAGCAAAACCAAAAATTGATTACGTAGGAGTGATTGGTACAGGTACGCAAGCGAGGTATCAAATGGAGGCACTTTATTGTGTTCGTCCATTTCAAACGATAACCGTGTATGGACGTTCTGAGGAAGCTGCTAAATTGTACGCAAAAGATATGGAAAAATCTCTTGGTGTACATGTCAAAATCGCTTCAACCCCGGAACATGTCGTAAAAGAAAGTGAGCTTGTTGTAACAACGACACCTTCTACTGAACCACTAATTAAAGCAGAGTGGTTACATCCGGGGCTTCATATTACAGCGATGGGATCAGATGCCGAACATAAGCAAGAGTTAGATCCGTTAATTTTTAAAAAAGCTGACGTCGTTGCTTGTGATGTAAAGTCACAATGTTTTCGACTAGGAGAATTACACTATGCTCAAGAACAAGGCATTCTATTAAATGAAGATTCATCAATCATAGAGTTAGGAGAGCTAACTTCTTTAAAAACAATAGGTAGAGAACACGAAAAGCAAATTACCGTTTGTGATTTAACGGGAACTGGCGTCCAAGATACAGTGATTGCTAGATTTGCTTACGACCAATTAATAAAAAGTAAAAAATAAACTGAAGCAGGAGGAATTATTATGAAAAACACAGAAGCGCAAGTAGGAACAAAAACAGTCTGGGCAGGAGAAAAAGAGGTTCTTGTACACGGTGCGACGCAAGTACCAGTAGTAGTTAGTGTTGCTTATAACTACGATGATATGGATGATTGGTACGATGTAGCTGTCGGGAAAAAACAAGGTCATATATATGGAAGAAATACGAATCCGACAGTGCAAGCTTTTGAAGAAAAAGTTCGAATTTTAGAAGGGGCCGAAGCAGCTACGAGTTTTTCAACAGGTATGGCTGCAATTAGTAATACGTTATATACATTTTTAAAGCCTGGAGATCGAATTGTTTCTATTAAAGATACGTATGGTGGAACGAATAAAATTTTCACCGAATTTTTACCGAATATCAATGTGGAAGTTGCGCTTTGTAACACAGGGGACCATGATGCAATTGAAAAAGAAGTTGCAAAAGGTTGTAAAATCTTGTATTTAGAAACGCCAACAAACCCGACAGTAAAAATTACAGATATCCGTCGAGTGGCACAAGCAGGGAAAGCGGTAGGAGCAATTGTCGTAGTTGACAATACGTTTGCAACACCGATTAATCAAAATCCTTTGGAGCTAGGGGCTGATTTAGTCCTTCATAGTGCGACTAAGTTTTTAGGTGGACATGCGGATGCGCTAGGTGGTGTCATTTGTGGACCTAAGGATCTAATTCACTCAATTTATCACTATCGCGAAATTAATGGAGCTACACTTGATCCGTGGGCAGCATATCTATTATTGCGTGGAATGAAAACATTAAAATTACGAGTCTTGCAACAAGCAAAAAGCGCAATGGAAATTGCGAAATATTTACAAACTCAAGAAAGTGTTGAGTCGGTGTTTTATCCTGGCTTAGAAACACATACAAACCATGAGATTGCTAAAGAGCAAATGAAAGGTTTCGGTGGAATGCTTAGCTTCTCGTTAAAAGGTGGCATGGATGCAGTAAAAGTTTTGCTACCAAAATTACAATATGCTAATCGTGCCGCTAACCTAGGAGCAGTTGAAACAACGTATGGTCCAGCAAGAACAACAAGTCATGTTGAGTGTACCCCTGAAGAAAGAGCAGCAATGGGAATTCCTGAAGGTCTTGTTCGAATCTCTGTTGGAATTGAAGATACTGAAGATTTAATTCAAGATTTAGAGCAAGCTTTTGAAGCATTAAAAAAGAAGCAAGTTTCACTGAGTTTATAAAAGAAGGTGATTTATCGTGAGTGAGAACTGGATCCTAGCACGTGCTCATCAGTTAAAAGAAGAGATGATACAGTGGCGCCGTCATCTTCATAAGAATCCTGAACTAAGCTTTCAGGAATATGATACAGCACTATTTATAAAAAAGAAGTTTGCATGTCTTCCGAACGTTCATATTGAAACAGGTGTAGGCTGGGAAACTGCAGTCATTGCGACAATTTCTGGTGGTAGTGGCCCGACGATTGCCGTAAGAGCGGATATCGATGCCTTACCGATTGTTGAAGAAGCGACTCATAACTATCAATCTGAAAGAGAAGGAGTCATGCATGCGTGTGGTCATGATGCGCATACTGCGATCGCTTTAGCTGTAGCGACAATTTTAAGTGAAGCATCTGTTCAAAACCAACTTCCAGGAACGGTGAAATTTATTTTTCAACCAGCGGAAGAAGCGACAAATGAAACAGGAAAAACAGGTGCTCAGTACTTAGTTGAAGCGGGTGTGTTATCAGATGTAGATTGTATCCTCGCATTACATGTAAGTCCAGAGCATGCGGTTGGAGAAGTTCTTATTCATGACGGTTATAGTATGGCAAATGTCGATGTTTTTCAGGTAACGATTCAAGGGACGGGTGGGCACGGGGCCTATCCTCATCTTGGAACAGACCCTATCTGGATGTTAGGACCGGTCTTACAAGCCATCCATGGAATTGTAGCAAGAAATATTTCACCGCTTGACGCTGCTGTTATCAGTATTGGTGAATTAAAAGGCGGATCTGCAAGTAACATAATACCTAGTGACGTATTTTTACAAGGGACATTAAGAAGTTATTCTCCCCATGTTAGAGAAGAGTTAATAACAAAATTAGAAAGGGCAATTTCAGTGGTTGAAACGTTTGGTGGAAACTATGATTTCACTGTCAACAAAGGAGAACCAGCTTTGTATAACAATCCAGAAGTAAATCAAGCATTTCGAGAAACGGTAAAACAATTATTTCCAGAGATAAAAAAATATGAGATTCCATTTGGTTTAGGTGGAGAGGACTTCTCACATATGACAAATGAAGTTCCGGGTGCGATGTTTTTCTTAGGGTGTTCAACTCAAGATGGCAAGAAAAAAGAGTTACATACACCAATTTTTGATATTGATGAACGATGCTTACCGATTGGGGCTTCGATTGTAGCGTATACCGTATTGAAATTTCTTGAAGGAGTCTATGATTTACCGAATAAAGAGCATTTCATAATGAGTGAATAGTAGAAAGGTAGGGGATTGTACGTTGACACATCGTGTAGCAATACTTGGATTTGGTGTTGTTGGCCAAGGATTTGCAGAAGTTATTTTACAAAAAAAAGACCTATTACAAGAAAAGTATGGCAAAGACATTTCGATTGTTGCGATTAGTGATTTATTCAAAGGAGCTCTTTATCATCCAGATGGACTGTCAATTGAGGACGTAGTCAAAGTTATCAATGAAACAGGCTCGTTACATGCTTATCCCGAACAACCTGGATTAATCCGGGGTTTGAATAGCTTTGAAACGATTGAAAAGACAAATGCCGATACGATTATCGAAGTGACTTTTACAGATGTTTTGACGGGGCAGCCGGCGATTGATCATTGTAAATTTGCTTTTGAAAATCAAAAAAATGTCATAATGAGTAACAAAGGACCAGTAGCTCTAGCCTACGAAGAATTACAAATATTAGCGAAAAAACAAGGTGTTTTCTGGGGTTTTGAAGGTTCAGTGATGAGTGGAACACCAGCGTTACGAATGCCGATGACATCTTTAGCTGGAAATGAAATATCAGCAATCAAAGGGATTTTAAATGGAACGACCAATTATATGCTCACTCGCATGGAAGAAGGTCTTTCTTATGATGAATCATTAAAAGAAGCACAACAGTTAGGATATGCTGAAGCCGATCCGACAAGTGACGTCGAAGGTTTTGATGCATTATACAAAATTGTCATTTTGGCGAATGTGATTATGGGTTACCCATTAAAAACAGAAGAAGTTAAAAGAAGAGGAATATCTCATCTCACGGAAGCTGACATAGAACTTGCAAATGTAGAAGGGAAGCGCTGGAAGTTAATTGCTCAAGTTAAGCAAGAAGGTGGAAAATGCTATGCTTCGGTAGGTCCTGAAATGATTTCTTTAAAAGATTCCCTTGCAGGCGTAAGTGGTGCAACGAACGCAATTACTTATGAGTGTGATTTGATAGGACCAGTTACTCTTCAAGGCGCTGGTGCTGGAAAAGTAGAAACAGCTTTTTCGATATTAATCGATTTACTTAACGTTGAACAAGTCTATCAAAAAGTTTAATAAGGAAAGAAAGGTGGGCGATTATGACAAGTACAATGGTCATGCAAAGTATGCTTCTTGGCGGGGAATGGGTGACAAGTGAGAGAACGATTGACGTAATCGATCCAAAAAACGCTGAGGTGATTGCGAAAGTACCGGCTGCAAGTGTAGAAGATGTGAAAAGGGCGATTGAAATTGGGATAGAAGGTACAAAAATAGCTGCCAGTTTATCGACACATGAAAGAATCTCAATTTTAACAAAAGCTGCTAATTGGATTGAAAAAAGGCATGACCTTTTTGCTGATACGATTGCTAAAGAAGGAAGCAAAACGATTCGTGAAGCAAGAAAAGAAGTATCGCGTTGCATTCAAACGATTCGTTTAAGTGCAGAAGAAGCAAGACGACTTCACGGAGAAACAATTTCATTTGATCAAATGCCAGGCAGTGAAGATCGAGTTGGCTATTATTACCGATTTCCAATTGGCTTAATTGTTGCAATCACGCCATTCAACGACCCCCTAAATCTAGTTGCTCATAAAATAGGGCCAGCAATTGCTGGTGGGAATGCGGTGATCGTTAAACCAGCGACAGTGACACCGTTAAGTGCTTTTCTGTTAGCCGAAGCGTTTATGGAAGCGGGACTTCCAAAGAAAGTACTGTCGGTAATTACTGGTAATGCTTCAGAAATCGGTGACGAACTTGTCACCCACCCGGCTGTTCGGATGATTTCTTTTACAGGTGGAGTAAACGCAGGTGAGGCGATCGCCAAAAAAGCAGGATTAAAGAAACTGGGTATGGAACTCGGCTCTAATTCACCTTGTATCGTTCTTGAAGATGCAAATTTGGAAGATGCGGTTGAAGCGATTACGTCTGGTTCGTTTTGGGCAGCTGGCCAAAACTGTTTAGGTGTTCAGCGTGTCTATATACAAGAAGGGATATATGAAACATTTACAAATCAGCTTGTTGCTCGTACGAAACAATACCGAGTCGGAGATAAACTTTTGGAAGAAACGGATATGGGGCCTCTCATTACTGAAAAAGAAGCGATACGAGTTGAAAGGCTAGTAAATGATGCACGAAAACTTGGTGCAACGTGCTTATGTGGTGGAGAGAGGTTTAGTGCTTATTATATGCCAACTGTTTTGACAAATGTTCCAGCAGAAAGTGAAATCACACGCGAAGAAATTTTTGGACCAGTTGTTCTTTTAGACTGTGTCAAAGAATTAGATGAAGCGATTGAAAAATCAAACGCCGTTCAATATGGTCTGCAAGCAGGAATTTTTACGAATGATATAAATCAAGCATTTCGTGCCATCAAGTCGATGGATGTTGGCGGCATTATGATTAATGATAGTAGTGATTACCGCATTGATGCGATGCCTTTTGGAGGGGTAAAGCAGTCAGGACTTGGTCGAGAAGGAGTGCAATTTTCTGTCCATGAAATGACGGAACCAAAGGTTGTCTGCTTTAAACTTTCGAAATATTCATAACAAGATGTAAAGGGGAAATGAAAAATGAAGAAATGGTTACTGTCGATAGTAGTAGCAATCTCACTTGTAAGTTTACTAGGATGTGGATCTTCAGAAGAAGCAGCGACACAAGAAACAACCTTTGAAAAAGTAAAAAGAGAAGGCTTTGTCACGGTAGGTTTTGCAAATGAAGCACCGTACGCGTATGCGACACCAGATGGAAAGTTAACGGGTGAAGCAGTGGAAATTGCCCGAGTAATCTTACAAAGATTAGGGATTGAAGAAATGAACGGAGTCCTCACAGAGTTTGGTTCTCTTATTCCAGGTTTAAAGGCTAACCGTTTTGACATGATTACCGCTGGTATGTACATTACTGCTGATCGTGCCAAGGAAGTTGACTTTGCTAACCCTGAGTATAGCATTGGTGAAGGAATTGCTGTTGTAGCAGGAAACCCAATAAATATAAAAAGCTACGAGGATATCGTAAATAATAGTGACGTTAAAGTTGCTGTTATGGGTGGTGCCATTCAATTTAATTATTTAACTAGTGTAGGTGTGAAAGAAAGTCAAATTCATATCGTTCCTGATAATCCAAGTGCCCTAGACGCACTTATCGCTGGTCGAGTTGATGTCATAGCTATGACAGGGCCATCATTACAAGCTGTTTTGGATGCAGCGAATAATGATCGAGTTGAACGAGTGATGGATTTTGTTCAACCTGTCATCGATGGAGTAAATGTTCGTGGATACGGTGCAACAGCATTCCGTAAAGGTGAAACAGATTTTGTTGACGTCTTTAATGCAGAGCTTGAGAAACTTAAAGAATCAGGAGAACTACTAGAAATTTTAGAACAATTCGGCTTTACCGAGCAAGAACTTCCAGGTGATGCTACTGTAGATTCTTTAACAAAATAAATTTTCGATAAAATCTATTAATCGTCGGGTGGTGACAGGCATCACCTGACCTATATAGAAAAGTAGAATAAAGTATAAAGGTTTAACACTGTTACCTTTGAAATGAAAGAAAGTGAGGGATCAAACTATGTACTCTATGACAGATTTTATTAAACCACTTTTAAGTGGTGCTAGTGTAACGTTACAAGTGATGTTTTATTCTACTATTCTAGCGTTTATTCTATCGTTTTTGTTCGGCTTTATGAAATTATCGAAATCTAAAATTGTACGATTTTTTGCAAGTGTATATATCGAGTTTTTCAGAGGAACTTCATTACTCATACAATTATTTTGGCTATATTTTGCATTACCGGTATTGGGAATTAGTTTAGCTGCGATGACAGCAGGGGTTTTAGCGCTTGGACTTAATTACGGTGCTTATGGTGCAGAAGTTGTAAGAAGCTCAATTTTATCTGTTTCAAAAGGACAAACGGAAGCAACAATTGCTCTTAATATGACCCCTTTTCAACGAATGAGATATGTAATTTTACCTCAAGCTTTGCTCTTAATGGTTCCAACCTTTGGAAATTTATTAATTGAATTATTAAAAGGAACAGCTTTAGTATCACTCGTTACTTTATCAGATTTAACGTTCCAAGCGATGGCCTTACGAACTGCAACGATGCAAACAATTGAGATTTTCACGATGTTACTCGTGTTCTACTTTATCATTGCTTATCCAATTACTTTAGGAGTTCGTTGGTTTGAGAAAAAAATATCAGTAGGGAGGGTCTAGATGATGTGGGATTGGGAATTTGCTGTATCAATTATGCCGCAATTACTTAAGGCAATGGGAATTACAATTGCAGCAACGATAGTCGGGTTTTTTATCGCGGCAATTCTAGGTTTAGTTTGGGCGATCGCTAAAAGATCATCATTTAAACCGCTCGTAATCGTTGTTACTTGTATCGTCGAATTTGTTCGCAGTACACCATTGTTAGTTCAGTTATTTTTTATCTTTTACGTATTACCTAGTGTTGGTATTGCGTTATCACCTTTTAGTGCCGGTGTTTTAGGGTTAGGTTTGCATTATAGTACGTACTTAGCCGAGGTTTATCGCTCGGGATTAGATGCCATTCCTAAAGGTCAATGGGAAGCAAGTGCAGCTTTAAATTTTTCAAAGGTTAAAATGTTTACTAGAATTATTTTACCTCAAGCTGTTCCCCCAATCATTCCGATGCTAGGAAATTACTTTATTGTCATGTTTAAAGAAACACCTTTATTATCAGCAATTACGTTAGTTGAAATGATGCAAATGGCTAAAATGATAGGTTCTAGTTCATTTCGATATTTAGAAGCATTTACAATTGTCGGTATTTTGTTTTTATTACTAAGTTACCCTGCTTCTTTAGCTATTCGGTATCTTGAGAAAAAAACGAATCAACGATTTGGGCGAGTCATTTCATAAGTTTTTTCAAAAAATAAGTAAAGGGGTCGATATATATATGAGTCAACTATTATCCATTCGTCATTTTGAAGAAACAGGTGTAGAAGAGCCGTTATTAGGAACACCGATTGTTAAATATCGGGATATTTGTAAATCGTTTGGTGATGTTGAAATCTTAAAAAATATTGATTTTAATATCTATCCTGGGGAGAAGGTTGCGATTATTGGTCCTAGTGGATCTGGTAAAACGACCCTAGCAAGAATGTTGATGACACTTGAAAATCCCTCAGCAGGTACAATCGAGGTAGAAGGTGAACAATTATGGCATAAAGAAGTAAAAGGAAAGCTAGTTCCAGCAGATGAAAAGCACTTCCAAAAGGTTCGCGGGAAAATTGGTATGGTTTTTCAACAATATAATTTGTTTCCACACATGACGATTTTACGTAATGTTATGGAAGCTCAAGTACATGTGTTAAAAATTCCTAAAGAAGAAGCGAAAGCAAATGCGATTGAAATGCTAACAAAAGTTGGTTTAGATTCAAAATTAGATGCTTATCCGCTACAATTGTCAGGTGGGCAGCAGCAACGGGTTGCTATTGCAAGGGCACTCGTTATGAAACCAAAAATTATGTTATTTGACGAAGTAACTTCAGCATTAGACCCAGAATTAGTTGGAGAAGTGTTACAAGTCATTCGTGATATTGCCAATGAAGGGGAAATGGCAATGTTACTAATTACACATGAAATGGATTTTGCCCGTGATATTGCAGACCGTGTAGTGTTCATGGCAGACGGACGCATTGTTGAACAAGGACCACCGAAACAACTGTTCAAAAAGCCAAAAGAGCAACGCACAAAAGATTTTCTTAGTCGTTTCCATTCCCAATGTACATGTCAAACTAGTGATCATTAATGTCACGTAGTATTTTCGTATCCTATAGAAGAGACTATCCCGAACTATCAAGTACGTATTACTTTAACTGCAGTTTCATTTGCGGTTTGAGGTAATGGTACAGTTAGTGGGATAGTTTTTTTGCGTAATTACAAATGGGGATTTAAGTTAATAGGAAAGTAACTCAAGTAGTTCTATACTGTCGCTTTTAATATTTACGTATATAGGTTAAAATGAAATCGTAATGTTAAATGATGGATTTACTATTTGATATAAATAAAAGGGGACTGTTTATGAAACGGGCACGTTTAATTTATAATCCGTCTGCAGGTAGAGAACAAGTAAAACGACAATTGCCGTATATATTAGAGAGACTTGAAAAAGTAGGTTATGAAGCGTCGGCTCATGCTACTACGGGTCCTGGTTGTGCA
Organism: Anaerobacillus alkalilacustris; assembly: GCF_001866005.1. GTDB lineage: Bacteria > Bacillota > Bacilli > Bacillales > Anaerobacillaceae > Anaerobacillus > Anaerobacillus alkalilacustris. The sequence continues at coordinate 145,443 of NZ_MLQR01000027.1, read as the reverse complement.
ACAAAAGCTGCGAAATTGGCTGCTGAGCGAAAATTTGATCTAGTTATTGCAGCAGGTGGAGATGGCACACTTAATGAAGTGATTAACGGTTTAGCTGAATTGTCGTACCGACCTAAGTTAGGAATTATTCCTGCAGGAACAACGAATGATTTTGCTAGAGCGATTGAAGTACCGAAATCGATAGAAGCAGCGTGTGATGTGATTTGCGAAGGTTTTGAAATGCCGATTGATATTGGTAAAGTAGGTGACCATTATTTTATTAACATCGCTGGCGGTGGTACACTAACCGAATTAACGTATGAAGTACCTAGTAAGCTAAAGACGATGATTGGTCAACTTGCGTATTATGCAAAAGGAATTGAAAAGCTTCCGAAAATTCATCCGGTTAAAGCTCGAATTGAGTACGATGGTAAACTTTTTGAGGACGAGATTATGTTGTTTCTCGTTTCCAATACAAACTCAGTAGGTGGTTTCGAAAAGCTTGCACCTAAAGCATCATTAAATGATGGGATGTTTGACTTAATCATTTTGAAAAAAACAACTTTAGCAGACTTCGTTCGATTGGTGAGTAATGCTGTTCGTGGTGAACACATTAATGACCCATCCGTCGTCTATGTACAAGCAAATAGAATTAAAGTTTATGTGGCAGAAGAAGTAGTTCATCTAAATTTAGATGGAGAATATGGTGGCACACTACCAGGAGAGTTTGTTAACTTAAGGCATCACTTTCAACTTTTCGTACCAGAAAAACGCTTTCGAAAATACGAAGAACTTGAGGACTAATTACAAAAAATGTAATAGTCCTTTTTATTTTGAGAAACTTTAAGAGGGTAATTTTGGATAAAATTATTTTTGGTTTTTAAAAACTTTTCTATAAATGTGTGGGTATATAAAGTGAAAGAACAAAGTTAACATGATTGATGATTTAAGTACAGTCAAGACTTACCTATGCTGTCCGTCTCAGAAAGTTTTATAAGTGTTGGTTAAAACAAAATACAGAAAGGAGTCGAAAGAATGAGTGAACAAGAATTGATTAAAGAAATACAAAGTGGCAACCAAACTGCCTTTAAAGATTTATATGACAAATATTTCGATTATGCGATTCGCGTAGCAACGATCGTCATGAACCGTCAAGCAACCTACGCTGGTGATGCAGTCCAAGAAACCTTTATCCGTGTTTATCAAAATATCCACTTATATGAGGGAGACCGACCGTTTAAACCATGGTTTTATAAAATTTTAATAAATGAATGTAATCGAATTTTGAAAAAGAACTCAAAGGTAGTTAGTGTAGCTGAAATTATTGAACGTGAACAAACGCAAACAGATCATGACTTCGTTGAATACGAAGATTTATACGATGCCATTAAAGGACTTGAACCACACAACCGAATACCGATTGTTTTAAAGTATTTAAATGGATTTAAAGAACAAGAAATCGCAAATATATTAGAGGAAAACGTGAACACAATTAAATCAAGATTGTTTAAAGGAAGACAAAAACTGAAACAGTTTTTAGAAGCCAAGAAGGAGGCGAACTAAATGAAAGATAAAAACGTCGATAAAAAAATAAAAGAAAGCTTACTAAAAAATACAGATGAATCTCTTCAGCAGAAAGCTGAGATTTGGAAAAACATTGAGAAGAAACTCGATTTTAGTGAAGAGAATAATAGAAATAAAATAACTAACATGGAGGAGAACAACATGAAAACTGAACAAAATGTAAGAAAGAATAGGAAGTCAAAAGGTTGGGTAACAGGTACGGTTGCGGCTGCGTTGTTACTGGGGATTTTTGCAACATCTACAGATACAGGTCAGGCTTTTGTTAATAATATTAGAGAATATTTTGCACCACAAAAACAAGTAGTCGAAGAAATGGAAGGTATGCCAGAAGAAAAAGAAGTAGTGTTAGAAGAAGGGGAAACTGGATACATCATTTATATAGATGCCGAAAGATATGAAATGGTCAAAGAAAATGGTGTAGATACAATTGTCTTTAAAGAGGAATTAGACGAAAGATATCCGGAAGTATCAATGTCAATCAGACAAGTAGAAGATAAGACGCCACAACAACTAGCAGATGAAATTCATTCTGAGTTAAAAAAATCGTTTGCTACTGTTGATGAAATTACTAACGTCACTGAGCCGGTTGATGGCCTATTCATTCATGCGATTGATGGGTACGAATGGAATAGTCCAGTAACTCAAGTGTACATTGTTTCAAACGAAAAAGAAGGTAGCTTTATTATCGAACAAAAATTCTTCCTTGAAGCAGCTGAAGGCCATGGTATGAGATTTGATCATATGCTAAATGAATTTAAAATTGTTGAAGTGGTCGAATAATAACAAACTAACAAAAAAGAGTAGAAATATTTCTACTCTTTTTTGTTCCATAATCAGAATTTATAAATTTCTAACTTGGAAACTGTCTAGCTTCAGCGCCTACGAGCTCGGTCACTTCAGTCCTTTTCGGAAGCCAAAGAGCGGCTTCCGAAAAGGCCTTCCAGTGCCTATCGCTCGTGACCAAGGCGCTTGCGCTTTTCTTGGCTACTAAATTTTGAAATTTACTCAGTTGGCATTTCTTGTTTTTTTTATGATAAAATCAACACTAGTATAAATAGAACGTAAAGGAAGTCGAAATGAAAAATGACAAAAGGAATTGCACCAGTTACTAAAAATGAAATAGTAGAAGTTACAATAGAAGATTTAACCCATGAAGGAGCAGGAGTTGCCAAAATTGATGGGTATGCGCTTTTTATTCCAAAAGCACTTCCTGGTGAACGAGCGAGGGTAAAGGTCATTAAAGTAAATAAAGGTTATGGATTTGGAAAGCTCGTCGAAGTATTAGAAAAAAGCGATGAGCGGATTGATGATATTCCTTGCCCTATTTTTCAAAACTGTGGCGGTTGTCAACTGCAGCATTTAAGCTATGAAGGACAATTGAAGCAAAAACAAAAACAAGTCCGAGATGTTTTAGAGCGGATCGGAAAAATTACAGATGTGACCGTTCATCCGACATTGGGAATGAGCGATCCTTGGCGTTATCGAAACAAAGCGCAAGTTCCGTTCGCAGAGCGTGAAGGAGGTTTAATTGCAGGGTTTTATCAAGAAAGAAGCCATGAAATTATTGATATGAACGCTTGTTTAATCCAACACGAAGAAAACGATAAAGTCGTCCAAGCAGTAAAAGAAGTTGCAAGTAAATTTGGTGTTCGTGGCTATGATGAAAAAAAACATAAAGGCACATTACGCCATGTTGTTGCTCGTTATGGAGTAAACACAGGCCAATTAATGGTTGTATTAGTGACAAGATCAAAAGAACTGCCAAATAAAACGAAATTAATAGAAGGTATTAGAGAACAGCTTCCAAACGTAACTTCAATTGTTCAAAATATTAATACAAAACGCACAAACGTCATTTTTGGAGATCAAACTGATGTATTATGGGGAGAAGAATATATCTATGACACGATTGGTGATGTGAAATTTGCCATCTCGGCCCGTTCGTTTTATCAAGTAAACCCAGGACAAACAAAGGTCCTTTATGATAAAGCATTAGAATATGCCAAGCTAAATGGTAGTGAAACGGTGATTGATGCTTATTGCGGAATCGGAACAATCTCATTATTTTTAGCACAAAAAGCTCGTCATGTTTACGGTGTAGAAATAGTTCCAGAAGCAATTGATGATGCAAAACGAAACGCGAAATTAAACGGAATGACGAACGTCGATTTTGCCGTTGGCGGAGCAGAAAAAGTTATCCCATGGTGGTACACCCAAGGAATTAGAGCCGATACCATCGTTGTTGATCCACCACGAAAAGGCTGTGATGAAGCTTTACTTGATACGATTATCAAAATGAAACCAAAGCGAGTGGTCTATGTATCATGTAATCCGGCAACATTAGCGAGAGATTTACGAGTGTTAGAAGATGGTGGTTATAAGACGGTCGAAGTGCAGCCGGTGGATATGTTTCCACATACGACACATTGTGAGGCGGTTGCTAGGATTGAATTAAATAATGAGGAATAATCGTTGATCTTCAACAGACCATTTAATTAAAATTTAATGGTCTGTTCTTTTGTTTGCAATTGTTCAGCAAACAGGAAAGATTGAGGAATAACACTTATATTACGCAAGGGACGGATAATGTCCAGTAGTGAAACTTAAAAAGAAAAATAGAAAAAACAACTTAATTCCTTATAATTTAATAAAGGGACGATGATCGGAATGGAGCAGGAAATACAGGACTTAAACTGTGGCGGATACGGTTATTCTTTATGATCTTTGGTGGAATCCATCGGTAGAGGAAAGTGTGAATGTTGTAATTAATTCTAGTGAAAACACTAATAATTTACTAGAGTCGATGACAAGTATAGCAGGGGAAGTTAATCAAAATCAAGAAATAGTCAATGAATTGAATAATCATGTAAACAAGTTTAAAAAAGTAGAAGGAAAAGAATGATAAATAGTAAAAATATAAGAGATGCACGTTAAGACGGTCGCGTTGATAGAGTTGAATTTGGAATTCAAAAATACACACTTTTACTAGTAATATTGTCATACTAATTCGCCCCTAAATTAGGTAAATTACTGACGATTGACTTGAGTGCTTTCCAAAGAAATAATAATTCTATGCTAATATCCGTGTTAAAAGTATTTTGTTATTATTGTTGTGTTTCTTCCATAAAAAACCGCCGTTGAAAAACTGACGGCGGTTATCTATTACATTTAATTGCCTGTTAATTGAGCTTTCTTAAGGTCAGACGGTTTAAGGTCGAAGCGATCTGCATTCATTACCTTGACCCAGGCATTTATAAAGTCACGTACAAACTTCTCTTTATTATCGTCTTGCGCATAAACTTCTGCAAGGGCACGTAGAATGGAGTTGGAACCGAATACGAGGTCAACTCTTGTTGCTGTACGCACTACTTCCCCTGTCTTGCGGTTACGTCCAACAAATATGCCTCCTTCTACAGGCTTCCACTCTACTCCCATGTCAAGTAAGTTAACAAAGAAATCGTTAGTGAGTGTGCCTACACGATCAGTGAATACACCGTACTCAGTGCCACCGTAGTTTGTACCTAGAACACGCATACCGCCAATAAGTGCAGTCATTTCTGGTGCGGTAAGGCTTAAGAGTTGTGCCTTGTCTACAAGGAGCTCTTCTGCACTTACACTATACTGCTTCTTCTGATAGTTGCGGAAACCATCAGCGATCGGCTCTAGCACTTCGAAGCTTTCTACATCCGTTTGCTCTTGCGAGGCATCACCACGTCCAGGAGCAAAAGGTACCGTTACATCAAAGCCGCCATTTCGTGCAGCTTTTTCAACTGCGGCACTACCGCCTAGTACAATCAAATCAGCAATGCTGACTTTCTTTTCTAGTTGATTTTGAATGTCTTCTAGTACAGTTAGTACTTTTGTAAGTTGCTGTGGCTGATTAACTTCCCAATCCTTCTGAGGAGCAAGACGGATGCGGGCACCATTAGCGCCACCACGCATGTCGGAGCCACGGAAGGTACTAGCTGAAGCCCAAGCAGTTGTAACTAACTCGCTAACTGTAAGTCCTGAGTCTAGGATCTTTACTTTAAGCTCTGCTACTTCTCTATCTGTTAATTCATAATCAACAGATGGTACAGGATCTTGCCAGATAAGTTCTTCTTTTGGAACTTCTGGACCTAAATATCTTGCACGAGGACCCATGTCACGGTGCAATAATTTAAACCATGCACGAGCAAATGCATCTGCAAACTCTTCTGGATTCTCATGGAAGCGCCGAGAAACCTTTTCGTAATCTGGATCATAACGTAATGCCATATCCGCGGTGGTCATCATCGTCGGAACACGAACAGATGGATCTTCTGCATCGGGTGCAAGGTCCTTCTCATCAGGATTTACAACAAGCCACTGATATGCACCTGCTGGACTCTTTGTAAGCCACCATTGATATCCAAACAATAGGTCAAAGTAACCGTTATCCCACTGTGTTGGATTAGCAGTCCAAGCACCTTCAATACCGCTAGTGATTGTGTCACGACCAATGCCCTTGCCGTGTGTGCTTAACCAACCTAATCCTTGCGCTTCAATAGGAGCAGCTTCTGGTTCTGGACCAACATGAGCTGCGTCTCCTGCACCGTGTGCTTTACCAAAAGTATGACCGCCAGCTATTAGTGCAACTGTTTCTTCATCGTTCATTCCCATACGTGCAAAGGTTTCTCGTATGTCACGAGCACTTGCAAGGGGATCAGGATTACCGTTTGGCCCTTCTGGGTTGACATAGATAAGACCCATCTGAACGGCAGCAAGTGGATTCTCAAGATCACGGTCACCTTTGTAACGGTTATCATCTAGCCATTGTGTTTCATTACCCCAGTAGATGTCTTCTTCTGGGTGCCAAATGTCTTCACGTCCTCCACCAAAACCAAATGTTTTGCCACCCATTGATTCAATAGCAGCATTACCTGCTAGAACGAGCAAGTCTGCCCAAGAGATCTTGTTGCCATACTTTTGCTTAATCGGCCAAAGAAGTCTGCGTGCTTTATCAAGGTTGCCGTTGTCAGGCCAACTGTTAAGTGGGGCAAAGCGCTGTGCACCAGTTCCACCACCACCACGTCCGTCACCTGTGCGATATGTACCTGCAGAGTGCCAAGCCATTCGGATAAAGAGTGGACCATAATGTCCATAGTCAGCAGGCCACCAATCTTGACTGTCTGTCATTAGATCGTAAAGATCCTTTTTTAGAGCATCGTAGTCTAACTTTTTAAATTCTTCTGCATAGTCAAATTCTTCGCCCGTAGGATTAGACTTTCTGTCATGTTGATGTAGAATATTCAAGTTTAACTGGTTTGGCCACCAGTCTCGATTTGACGTACCGCTAGAATTGTTACTAGTAGCACCACCGTGGTTAAACGGGCATTTTCCAACGTTAGCATGATCTTTCGCGTCCATATTTTCTCCTCCTCTTTTGTAAAAAATTAAGTAGTAAACAATTATGGTCTCTAAGATATATATGTCTATTGTAATTATAATAAACTATTATTTACATTTACAATAAAAGACTGTAAGAATCATACATTTAAGTCTTTAGGTTAAGAAGAATTATTTCAACTTAAAAAATCTTGTTGACAATAAAATTTTTTGAGTTGCAATACAATCCCCATCATAACAAATGAGAAGGAATATTAGGCAACACCCATCAAGAATATTCCTTGATTTCATAAATTATTGTGACAAAGCTATACCTTAAAATTCGGTGACACTAAAGAATAAATTCAAAAATCGAATGTTCTAATGGTATATCGTTATTTTGATACGGATTGAAATTGAGGAGGTATCGGCATATCAATTTGGAATAAATACGGTAAATGAAGTGAGGCAAGTCTTTTGTAAGGAAGGAGGCTTAGGATATTGGTATATGTGTTTTGAAGAAAGAATTTGAGAGGATAACTAAGAAAAAATAATGTTCTTAGCTGTTTTATCCACATTATCAGGTATTAGCGTTTATCTTAGTATCATGACAATCGAAGTGTGATTTTTCAAAAACAACTATCTTACGCCACAAATTTGTCCGCAGAATTTGGTAATAAAATACCATCTGTTTTTCTTATTTCGATATAATTCTTTTTCAACTATATCAATATGTTCTATGAACTTTTTCGTTATTTATTTCCTCTTTCATTTAATTTATGAGCCTTCTTCAAATCAGAAAAAGTAACATCCAATTTTCGGTCCATGTTGTTTTCGGGGATTGCTTTTATGGTTCATAATATTACATTTAAAAACGTTATTTCAACATCAGTAACTGTTAATAAAATGATAAACCACTTTCCTGTAGCAAAAAACTTCGAAAGTACTGTGGATAAGCACTTCACAATTTCATTTTATTACTTTTTGTAACGGGACAAGGAATTTCTCTGTCATTGTCCCTATGCTTTTTGCTCGTTAAATAATCTTTCACTCTCAGTTTTTTTTAAGTCTTTATTTAATAGGTGCTCTACCTTAACAACTAGTTCTTTAATTGAGAATGGTTTTATTAAAAGTTCAAGTGCTTTATCTGAACATAAATAATTGTTTATTGAAGGGTTTGTCGTAACAAATAAAATTGGAGTTTCTATTCCTTTATTCCTAATTTCCGAATATAACTGAAGTCCACCCACATCAAAATGGTTTACATTAGTGATGATTAAATCAAAGGGATCTTGTTTACTATTCAGAAATTGTTCTCCACTTTCAAATAGTGAAACTTTTATTCCCCTTAATTCAAGGTTATAGCTAATTAATAGTGCATGTGACGGTTCATCTTCTACCAGTGCAACCGTTTGGGTGTCTTTCTCTATGAAGTTCAAGGAATATCCTCTCCTTATTTAAACTAATTCTTTATCTGCTTTTAATTATTACAAGTCTGACGTATTCAATATAAGTGAATTTTTATAAAATTACAACTTATTATGTTGATTTGTTGTAAATTGGAAATCAATGAATTGATTTGTGAACTTTTTGGTATAGGCGGTACAAAGTTAAAGTTATTAAACATAATAAACTATCCGCCATTGCAATATGTCTCCTTACTAAAGTAAAATAAATATGAAACTGATTTCATGTTTATATTAACATTGGAGTGATTGACAAGTGGCTACTATATTAGATGTTGCAAGATTATCGGGGTTATCGAAAACGACTGTTTCACGTGTGATAAATAATCATCCGTATGTTTCCGAAGAGAAGAAAAAACAAGTATTGAAGGCAATGAAAGAGCTTGGATATACACCGAACCCTTCTGCTAGAAGGCTAAGAGGCCAGTTAACGACAACTATAGGAGTCATTGTACCTAGAATTGTAAATCCATTTTTTTCGCATTTAGTTAATTCTATAGAACAGGCTGCTTATAAAAAGGGATACCAAGTATTAATTTTCCAAAGTTATGAAGATAAGGAAAAAGAAATAGCATTTTTAAACTTGTTAAAAACAAAGCAAGTAGATGGAGTTATTATGACTTCAATTGAAAATGATTGGAAGATGATTGAGTCATATAAAGAATATGGGCCTATTTTGTTATGTAATGATTACGTAAACCAGACGGTTGCTCCTATGATTCGTTTAGATCAATCGAAAGGGGCCTATTTAGGGGGTAAACATTTAATTGATAAAGGTCACCAAAAAATTGCTTATTGTACAGGTGGATTGTTCGATGAGGAGGGTAAAGGTAAAGACCGCAATCATGGTTTTCAAAAAGCATTACATGAAGCTAGAATTAAGATCAATCCGAAATGGATTTTTGTAGATCAGCATACAATTGCAGATGGTAAGCAAGTTATGAAACAAATACTAGAAATGGATGATCGTCCAACGGCTATTTTTACCGGAAGCGATGAAGTAGCTGGTGGAATAATCATTGAAGCAAAAGAGCAGGGATTAGCGATACCTCAAGATTTAGCAGTTGTTGGTTTCGATGACCAACCAATTGCAGAGATACTAGATCCTAAATTAACGACGATTCGCCAACCAGTCGATCAGATGGGGGAAAAGTCAATACAAGTAATGCTTAATATACTAGACAATCCAGAAACGGAAATAAAAAGTTATGAATTGCCGATAGAATTAATTGTTCGCCAATCTACTTAGTTATGAAGTTATTATGTGAAGACAAGGAAATCTGATTGTTTTTATGTTGAAAACTAGGCTTTTGTTTCTAATAATTTAACGAAAAGCTTAGTTTTTTTTCATGTTATAGTATGATATTTCATTTCGTTATACTATATAGTGTAGATAAAAAAATATAAAGAAAGCGTTGACAGGAAACAAAAATGAAAATATAATAAACTTATAACGATTTCGACATATTTTTCACGTAATGTGGAACCGATACCACGTTATTGTTGATGATTGTTTTGTATGGTATTCAAGGAAAAAACGTTTCTTTTCTTTACTGGTAAATGAACGTATCTTTTTACTTTTTTTTAAACAATTATGGGAACGATACCATAAAGTAACACAGGAGATATTATTTATGAAATGATCTTAAATATAGTTTATTAACTAATGGAGGGAATAGCATGGAGAAGAACTGGTGGCAAAAAGAAGTGATTTATCAAATTTACCCGAAAAGTTTTTATGACTCGAACAATGATGGGGTAGGAGATATAAGGGGAATTACAGAAAAGCTCGATTATTTACAGTCTTTAGGAATTACGATGGTGTGGATTTGTCCTATTTATCAATCTCCAATGGCTGATAATGGATACGATATCTCAGATTATTATCAATTAAACCCTGAGTTTGGAGATATGAAAGATCTCGACGAATTAATCGCTCGAGCAAAAGAAAAAGGGATTAAGATTGTCCTTGATCTAGTGATAAACCATACATCAGATGAACACCCATGGTTCCAAGATTTATTGAAAAATCCTAAGACTAGCAAGTATAGAGAGTACTATATTTTGAAATCTGGTAACAATGGCGAACCACCTACAAATTGGCGCTCTGTTTTCGGTGGTAGCGTTTGGGAACCTCTGAAAAATACAGATGAGTACTATTTCCACTCTTTTGATATTAAACAACCTGATTTAAATTGGGAAAACAGAGAAGTCCGAGAAGAGTTATATAAAATGGTGAATTACTGGTTGGATAAAGGAATTGCTGGATTTCGAGTAGATGCAATAACGTTTATTAAGAAAGATCAAAGCTATGAAAATCTCCCAGCAGATGGAGTCGATGGACTTGTAAAATGTACAAAGAAAGCTCGTAATCAACCGGGGATTGAAAAATTCCTACATGAACTTAAAGATGAAACATTTTCGAAATATGATTGTGTGACGATTGGTGAAGCGCCTGGAGTACCTTATGAACAATACGGCGATTACATTGGGGACAATGGCTATTTTTCAATGATCTTTGATTTTAGATATGCTGATCTTGATGTGGCTTCTGGAAGTGAGTGGTTTAAGCGAATTGACTGGAATGTATTAGATTTAAAGAAATTAATCTTTACTAGTCAAAAAGAAATTCAAAAAGCAGGCTGGGGAGCGAACTTTTTAGAAAATCATGATCAGAACCGGTCAATAAGTAAATATATAAAAGAAGAAGAGAAGCGAAACTTTTATTCTGCAACAATGCTTGGAGCAATGTTTTTTTATCTTAGAGGGACACCTTTTATTTACCAAGGGCAGGAAATTGGCATGACGAACTTTGAACGTAAAAGTATAGATGAGTTTGATGATATTTCGAGTATTGATCAATACTATCGATCTATGGATGAAGGTTATAGTGCAGAAGAAGCACTTCATTTTATCAACTTACGAAGTCGTGATAATTCAAGAACGCCATTTCATTGGAATGATAAGGAATATGGTGGTTTTTCTGAAGTGAAACCTTGGTTGGGGATGAATGAAAATTACGATACGATCAATGTGGAACAACAAGAGCAGGATCCGAATTCTATCTTAAATTTTTATAAAAAAATTATTCAAGTTAGACAAGCAAGTGAATGCTTAATTTATGGAGAGATTGAGCCAATTTTAGAGGACCATCCAACGGTTATTGCTTATAAAAGAAGGTTGAATGACGATGAAGTCGTTTGCTATTTCAATTTTTCAGCCGAGGGTCAAAAAGTTGAATTAGATCATAATCATTATGATGTTTTATTAAACAATTACAATGAAGAAAAAGAAACAATATTAGATAAGGAGTGTTTATTAAAACCTTATCAAGCATTAATTCTTAAAAAGAAAGGAGCGAGTTATCATGAGTGAGAATAAATACGAACGTATAGGAAAAGAAATTGTTCAAGTCATTGGTGAAGATAATATTGAATCGTATGTTCATTGTGCGACAAGGTTGCGGTTCTCTGTTAAAGATCGCGAAAAGATTGATGATGAGGCAATTGAAAAAATTGATGAAGTTAAAGGTGTATTTTATAATGCTGGCCAGTATCAAGTCATTTTAGGTGCTGGTATAGTTAATAAGGTTTACACAGCTTTAAGAGGAGGACAACCTGATCAAGAGGATGATCCTGTGAAAAAGGATTCTTCCTCCTCTAATAAGGAAAAAGGAATTAGAAAAGCGGTACGAACGTTAGCGGATATCTTTATTCCGATTATCCCGATTATTGCTGCGACAGGTCTATTCCTTGGTTTGAAAGGTGTTTTGTTCAGTGATGCGTTCTTAGGGTTAATGGGCATGAGTAATAACGATATTCCTGATTATCTTCAGACACTTATCTCAGTTTTGACAGACACGGCTTTTGCTTTCTTACCAGCCTTAATATGTTGGTCTGCTTTTAGAAATTTTGGCGGTATGCCGATTATTGGTTTTGTACTTGGGTTAATGCTTGTTTCTCCTGCCTTACCTAATGCGTATGCAGTCGCAGATATTAATAGTGGAGTAGATCCGATTATGGCTTTCGGTTTTATCCCGGTTGTTGGCTATCAAGGAAGTGTATTAACGGCTCTTATTGTTGGTATCCTTGGAGCGAGACTAGAGAAGAAGTTGCGTGCGGTTATGCCAAATGCATTAGATTTAATCTTTACGCCATTCTTTGTTTTATTAACTATGATGATTACTGGATTACTTATTTTAGGACCTTTGTTACATTTTGTGGAAATGGGATTGGTTACGGTTGTAACTCAATTAATTGATTTCCCTCTTGGTATTGGCGGACTGTTAATTGGTTTTATCTATCCATTAGCAGTTATGACGGGGATGCATCATTTATTTATCATGATTGAAACAACGTTGCTAGCAAATACTGGGTTTAATCCACTTATTACGCTATGTGCAATGTACGGATTCGCCAATGCTGGTACTTGTTTGGGAATAACAATAAAAGCGAAAAAGAGTACGGTAAAGGTTACAGGAGCGAGTGCAACTGCTACCCAATTACTTGGTGTTAGTGAACCGGCCTTGTTTGGTGTTGTTATGAGGTATAGTATGAAACCGCTTTATGTTATGATTTCTTGTTCGGCTGTTGGTGGAGCTATTCTCTCTTTATTAAATGTTCAAGCGAATTCATATGGATTAGCTGTAGTTCTTTCTCCATTAATGTATATTTATGATTGGAGTCAACTCTTTGCTTATCTAGTGGTGTCCGTCATTATATTTGTTGCTGCCTTAATCATTACCTATTTCTTTGCTGTTCCTAAAGAAGTCATGGTAGAGGATCAATAACAGAAAGTAAACAATTAAGTGTGTAATGATGGATTTGTTTCAATGTTCTCATTGAAGAAGAAAAGTAGTTGGAAGGATAACATAAATAGCCATCACTTACTCTATTAGGATAGAAAAAACGCAAAGAACATTACTAGTTCTTTGCGTTTCCTTTTTTATCTGAATTTTTTTTAGGGTAAAAGACCCCCACCTCTAAGCGTAGCGAAGGTGGGATTTTCCGATGTTTCAGCTTGCTTAAACGAGTTCACTACGTAATTTTATATTTAAACCCATTAATTCATTCACATGCGTCCTCATCTATAAAAACTATTCCATTCATCTAAAATCGGCAAGGATACCCCCACTTCAATCGTGTGAAGGGCATAGCCCAACGATAAGTGGGGGAGAAATTGCCGTCAGATACGGTATGGTACGTTAAAATCGTAAGATTTTGTACCATATTAAGTATCTGAAACTTCCACCTTGTTACTCCTTTCTCTATTTCAGTTATTTAACTTTCACTAAAGTTTTGGTATAATTTAGTTAGTGAAAGGTGGTGAAGATAATGTCTACAATTACTGCAAAAATACAAATCTATGTTTCTGACAATCAAACTGAAAGTCTAAAAATAACAACTAATGCTTATCGTAAGGCTTGTAACTGGTTATCGAAACACATATTCGAAACGAAAAATCTAAATCAAGTAAAACTTAACGATTTGTACTATAAACAACTACGCAATCTATTTGATCTAAAAAGTCAAATGGCTCAATCTGTGATGAAAACTGTAATAGCTTGCTACAAGTCGGCTAAATCGAATGGACATGAATGGTCTTTGATCGAATTTAAACTTCCAGAATATGACCTTGTGTGGAATCGTGATTACTCACTAACCCAAAATCAATTTAGCGTGAATACACTTGATGCTCGTTTAAAGCTAAATTATGAGCGAAAGGCTATGAAGAAATACTTCAATGGCACTTGGAAATTCGGTACTGCTAAATTAGTGCATAAGTACAAGAAGTGGTTCTTACACATCCCCATGACAAAAGAGTATCAAGCGCTAGATTTTGCAAATGTAAACAATATCGTTGGTGTTGATTTAGGCATTAACTTTCTTGCGACTACTTATGATAGTCAAGGTAAAACTACTTTCTACAACGGAAATGTTGTTAAGCATAAGCGTGGTGCATTTAAAGCTACTCGCAAACAGTTACAAATGCGACAAAAGCCATCTGCTCGTAAGAAACTAAAACAAATCGGTTCAAGAGAAAACCGTTATGTAACTGATGTAAACCATCAAATTACAAAGGCACTCGTTGATAAACACCCTAGAGGTACGATGTTTGTTTTAGAAGACTTAACAGGTGTTCGTTCTGCAACAGAAAAAGTACGATTGAAAAATCGCTATGTTTCGGTGTCTTGGGCTTTCTATCAGTTCCGTCAAATGCTTGAGTATAAAGCTGAATTGAATGGACAGAAGGTAATTGTAGTAGCCCCAAAATACACTTCTCAAACTTGCCCTAAATGTGGACACGTTGAAAAAGCAAATCGCAATAAAAAACTACACACATTCAAATGTAAAAATTGCCAATATCAATCAAATGATGATCGTATTGGTGCAATGAATCTACACCGTAAGGGAATTGAACATATTGGTGTAGTTACCACAGGAGTATAACTCTTGCGGTAGGGGCGAAGTCAACCGTCCTTATGTTCCACCACGCTAAGGTAGGAGAGCATGGCTCGTTCGCACTACTGGGGAGGAATAAGCGTAGTTGTTCTCTGCGAGGATAAGAAGCAATGTAAAACTCTGACAGACGCAAGCCCCCACTTCAAACAGACCGCAAGGTCGTTAAGTGGTGGGTCGTTGACAAGAGGGGCTTTTCCTCTAAAAATTAAATCCAGATTAACTATTGAACCCAAGTGAGAGATTGATAATCTGCATAAGCTAAAGTTTAAGTTTTGATTTTGGCCATTCGCCTATAAACTCTGGTTCCTTATAATCGAAGTAGTTTCTTAATATTTCGTTTCGATCGTCTAAGAAAAGCTGATCGGCTACCGCTGATATGAGTCGAGGTAAACCATACTTTAAACCGGAAAGTGCAGATGCTGAAATCCCACAACTAACTAAAGCAGAATAATTAAAATTAAAAATACCATGTAATAATTTTTCACCGACATTATCACGACTTGTAAAGGCAAAGCCAGGACTAAGGTAAGGGTGAGTGTCAACTAAAGGGTTGGCTATTTCTTTTGGTGCCTTATAGCGATCGCGCCACCTAGTGATATGTTTTTCAATAAGGCTTAACTCTGGTCGTAATGCTGGATCAGTCAATAGACCGGTACTGATGATTAAGAAATCGAAGGTGAAATGTCCTTGTGGAGTAGTTACCAATGCACCTTCATTTGTAGCTTCAACATTCAGCCATGGAGCACCTAAGTGTAAATGGAATCCCGGCCAAGAAGAGGAGCGCTGAAAAGTATCATTTGTTGGCGGTTGGTTGTAATGGAAGAAATGAGCGATCGTAGCATATTTTTCTGCATCTGTAAGAGTGTGATAGCGTTCGATAATACCGGAACCTTCGAGCTGGCGTATTGGATTGACCCGTGGTAATTCTTTACGGCGGACAAATATGTGAGCCTCAGAAACGCCTTTAGTTAGTGCGAAATTTGCATTTTCAAAGGCAGACGCTCCCCCACCTAAAATGGCAACCTTCTTGTTCTTGAGTGCTACAAAATCAATATCTTCTGAAGTGTGAGCATAGAGAAATCGTGGTAATTTTTTAGAAATAAAAGCTGGCACATGCCATTCACCACCGCCTTGAATACCAGTAGCCAAGATTACTTTACGGGTAAGTAGGGTGGTTGTTGGGGCTTTGTTTCCTGAAATATGAAGCCGGTGAATATCCTCTCCTGTTGGTTCGAGTAGTTCTACTTTCACCTCATTCATTACCGGTAAGTTTAGTACTTTTCTGTACCAACGCAAATAGTTCATCCAGTCGCTACGTGGGATTTTATCGATTGAATCCCAACCTTTTGGTCCAAATTGAGCTTTCCACCATGAGCGGTAAGTTAATGAAGGAATACCAAAATCAATGGAAGTTAATTGTTTTGGTGTACGTAATGTTTCCATCCGTGCATAAGTCTCCCAGGGACCTTCAAATCCTTCAGGGTTCTCATCGACTACGATGATGTTTGAAATTCTCTCGCGTAAAAGCCCAAAGGCTGTAGCCAACCCACTTTGTCCCCCACCAATAATCACAACATCATAAACATGCCCTTCATCGCGTGTGAATGGCTGAAGCCAGTCTTTACCTCCGTAGGCAAGGTAGGAAAGATCTCTTTTTACTTGCTGCTTTAAGGTTTCTATGTTCATTTCATTCATCCCTTTCAACTTTGTCCATTTCGTAACGTTGGATAAAATTCATTTTCAATGGAGTGAATTACTTAATGACCAAAACCGACCCACATATACCTTTCTATACCTAGTTTCGAACGGTTCAGTGTAACTTGATATAACGAGAGTAATGAAATTCAATAATAAGATTGAAAAACATTTAGTGGAAATGAAATTTTTCCCTTCCTAATTTCCTTACAGTGAATGACAATCTCAGAGATTCTTAACCGGAATTTTTCCTAGGATTTTTCAATTCGAATCTGTATAGGTGTTTTAAATGTACACAATTTTCATATTTTACATAACTTATGTGTTATATTTTCTATCCGATTTTACGAAGAAATGAATTATATAGTACAAAATAAAAGTAAGGAAGAAAATAAAAACTGATTAGCTCTAATAAAATCAAATTAAGTTAACATTTTCTTTAACACGAAAGGAGAAACGATATGTTTTCGATTCGAGAAGTAAATAATATGAGTCAGGTTGAATTCATGCGGATAATAGGTTCGGTCTTTGAACATTCTCCATGGGTTGCAGAAAATCTAATCAATTTACGTCCTTTCGTTCATTTAGAAGATATGTTTGGAAAAATGGTAGTGGGAGTTACTGAAGCCAGTCATGAAAAGAAATTGGCACTTCTAAACGCGCATCCAGATCTAGGCTAGGAACAAGAATTCAATTAACGAAAGATTCTAATAAAGAACAAATAAATGCTGGGCTAAGTGGATTATCAGAAGAAGAGTATATAGAGTTTTCTTCATTAAATAAGAAGTATATTGAAAAGTTTGGGTTTCCTTTTATTATGGCTGTTAAAGGGAAAGATAAAGAAACAATTAAGGCCTGTATGAAGGAAAGGATAAATTTTTCCTATGAGGAAGAAATCGAAGCGGCACTTATACATGTTTATAAAATTGCCAAATTTCGTTTGGATGACTTGATTTCAACATACGATGTAAACTGAAAAAAATTTGAAAAAGGAGACTAAAATAAGCTTAACTACACATGTTCTTGATGTAAGTTGCGGCAAACCAGCAGCTAATATTTTAATAGAGCTATGGCAATTATATTCTACAAATACCCGAACATTAATTGGTACATTTACAACGAATGAGAATGGAAGAGTTGATAAGCCGTTATTAGAAACTGAAAATATGAAAATCGGAACATATGAGTTGGTATTTCATGTAGGTAACTATTTTAAAAACAATGGAAGGAATCAAGAAGAGCTATTGTTTTTAGGTACGGTCCCTATCCGTTTTGGAGTTGCGGCTAAAGGGCATTACCATGTTCCGTTGCTTATTGCTCCAGGTGGCTACAGTACGTATCGCGGAAGCTAGAAAAAAAGAAGAGGCTAACATGTTAACTTCTATGAAAGATATCGTAACGTTTGAACAATGGCGGAGAATTAGTCTATAATAATATGTATGGTTTATGCAGGAGCGACAAAAATCTAAGTTCCTATGGACCAGCTGGAGATATTTTGGGTAAATGGAACCATTTAATAATACGAATCAATAAGTAGTTTGACGAAAAGGGGAAACAGTACAGGAGGAGATACAATATTCCTTCTATATCTGTTTTCCTTTTTATATTTTCTGAAATTATGGAACTCACAAATATAAGAAATGAGTTTACATGTTCATTTATTTTGATGACTAGAAAGTGAAAAAACACGTAAAAACAATTCTTTGTGAGTGAAAGGTTCCATGGTGTTGACTAGGTGAAATTCTTGGTGTAAGGTACATTAAAAGGTGCTGATGGCCTCCTTTAAAATTAATTGTTTAGCAAACATAATTTTACAATTAATTAGTGGAATTTTCGGAAAATAGATTGACAGTTACCCATAAATCATGGTACAAACATTATAACGTATTTTAATTTAATGCATAAAAGCATAAAAGCATAAAAGTGTTAAAGTTTTAGGATTTGATATAAACTAATAAAAGAATTGTTGGAGGGTGTCTTACCATGAAAAATTGCAAGATTTTAGATTGTACCATTCGTGATGGGGGTTTAATTAATAATTGGGATTTTAGCGTAGAATTTGTCCAAGATTTATATAATGGCCTTAGTGCTGCTGGTGTGGAATATATGGAGATCGGCTACAAAAATTCGGCTAAATTACTTAATGCGACTGAGCCTAATCCATGGAGATTCCTTGACGATAATTTCCTTAAAGAAATTATCCCTGAGAAAAAGTTCACGAAGTTATCTGCTCTTGTAGATATTGGACGTGTAGATCCAAATGATGTTTTGCCTCGTGAACAAAGTGTGTTAGATATGATCCGAGTAGCATGCTACATCCGTGAAGTAGATAAAGGTTTAGAGCTTGTACAAATGTTTCATGATATGGGATATGAAACATCACTTAACATTATGGCTTTATCAAGTGTACCTGAACACCAAATTATTGAAGCGTTTGAATTGGTAAAAGAAAGCCCTGTAGATGTTGTTTATATCGTTGATTCTTTTGGAAGTTTAGATCCGGCAGATATTGAACACCAAGTGAAAAAGTTCAAAGCAATGCTACCTAATAAACAGCTCGGAATTCATACACATAATAATATGCAGTTAGCATTCGCCAACACATTAACTGCTCTACGCAATGGAGTTACGTTTGTAGATTCTTCCGTTTATGGAATGGGACGTGCAGCAGGTAACTGTAATACAGAGCTTCTCGTTAGCCATATAAAAAAATCTAGCTATGAGCTTAAACCAGTACTTGGTGTTATTGAAAAGCACATGTTAGAGATGCGTCAGAAATGGGAGTGGGGTTATATCATTCCCTACATGGTTTCAGGTACACTAAATGAACATCCGCGAGTTGCAATGGCTTACCGTGCTAGTGACGAACGGGATCAATTCGTTAATTTCTATGACAAGGTAACATCACCAGAAGCTTCTATAAGTCCTGCATCAAAATAGCTGAAATTGAAAAAGGTACCCAATCACTTTAACGGGTTCCGTTACCTATCGCAAACATTAAAAATGTATTATTAATTGACCGTCAAATTTTATGCTAATTTGACGGTCAATTTTTGTTGATATAAAAGGATTTGCTAATTATTTTATACAAAAATTGTCCATAGACACTAGCCAGAGCTGCTGAAGGCCAAAACTAGGCTGAAACGAGTGCTAAGTGTCCTTCATAAAGTTGCTGAAGGATTGCACTGACTAATGCGGCGATAATTCAATCAGATATTCAAACTAGGCTGTTTTCACAAGTGTTGTTGTGATTGGATTTCCAGGACTATAGTGGAATGGAGCGGAAGGCAGCACTTGACTCCTGCGGGAAAAAGAGGAAAAGTACCTACAACAAGGTATACGAAAACAGCCCCAAAAATATGGAATGTTCAATCGAATTGATGATTGATCTATTTTTTTTTATATTACGATACAAAAAAGCACCGCAAATGCGGTGCAATTAGTTATACGTTTTTAGCTGCACTTTCTTTTGCCATTTATGGTTTTGCGATAGCAAACGGAACCCGTTACAATCACTTGAGGTACCTTTTTTATATGTTAAAAAGTATAAAATTTCTTGTTTGGAAACTGTCTAACTTCAGCTCCTACGAATTCGTTCACTTCAATCAAGCAACTGACTTCAATTACCTCTTGAAATCCTTCGTTGGTTAACTTCATGCAGCTTTGCTCCTGCGGTTACTCGTCGCACGGAAAACAATTGCTCCTGCGGTTACTCGTCGCACAAAACACTGCTTCGAGGAAGCTTACTACGAAGCAGTACTTGAAGACGCAGAAGCACGTAAACGTAAGAAGCCAAAGAGCGGCTTCAGTCAAAGGTCGCCCTAGTGAGGCTACTACTTGGATTACTACGAAGCAGCTTTGCTCTTGAGCAAACGGAGTGGCACAGGAGCAGCTGCTCGTGACCAAGGTGCTTGCGCTTTTCTTAGTGCTAATAGAGTAAATATTTGACGTAGACAAAAGTTTAAATTAAGTTTTTCGTATGTAAAATTCGTACAAGTGAAACTGATTATGTGTGTCGTGAGCTAAAAAAATTTTGAATAAACTATTGAAACCGTTACCATATTCCTTTATAATATGAATAAGTCGATCAACGTTGGTGTATTAAACTTTAGGACATTATGGTATTGTTATTTTTTTAAATAAATGTGGTAACGATACCAGTCGGTTTGGTGTGTTGAAAATTTTGATTTTTTACTACTTTATTAGCTTTTAGAGGAGGGGTTAGTATCTGATGGTTTGAAACCGGTACCATGAAGGGTCAGTTAGTTACTTAAATACTCAAAATACATTAAAAAAGGAGACTGTTGTTATGAGTAAACAAAAACTATTATTTTGGTTTAGTGCGTTAATATTAAGTGTTTTGTTAGTAGGGTGTGGCAATAATCCCAAAAATGAAAATACAGAAAATGCGAATGTAGATGCCAGAGAACAAATCACCATCAATATATTTCAAGGAAAGGTAGAGTTTAGAGATCAATTTATGGAATTAGCAAAACAGTATGAAGAAGAAAATCCGAATGTCAAAATTAATTTCGCGGCAGTAGGTGGTGGGACTGACTATTTTACATCATTACGGTCTAAGTTTTCTTCAGGTGATGAACCAGAGATTTTTAGTCTTGCAGGTCCTTCGGAACTTGTCGATTACAAACAATATCTAGCAGATGTTTCTGATACACAAGCAGCTTCTTTAGCTTTAGAAGGAACATTAGAAGGTATATCAGATGAAAATGGTGTTTATGGCCTTCCGTTTAATTTAGAAGGATACGGACTTATTTATAATAAACGTGTTTTTGAAGAAGCAGGGGTTAAACCTGATGAAATCCTCACATATGAAGATTTAAAAACAGCTGTACAAACGATTGACGAGCAAAAAGAGGAATTAGACATTGATGCTGTTTTTGCTTTAGCTGGTAGTGAACTATGGGTTACGGGAAATCATTTATCCAATGTATTTATTGCTCCTGAATTTGATCATGATGTAACAAAAGCTTTTGAAAGCAATACTTTAACGTTTGAGAAAAGTGAAGAATTACAAAAAATGGTTGACCTTCAAAATGATTATGCTGTCCAACCATCATTAAGTGTCGATTACTCCCAACAAGTAGAGCGATATTTTTCGCTAGAAAGAGTAGCGATGATTCAACAAGGAAACTGGATTTTCCCGTCGGTGTATCAAATGGACCCTGAATTTGCAGAGAATGGAATTGGTATTCTTCCTATTCCTATGGAAGGTTATGAAGGGCATTTACCTGTTGGTGTACCAAACTATTGGGTTGTGAACAAGAACAAAGATGATGAAGTCGTACAAGCTTCTAAAGATTTCTTAGACTGGTTATATACATCAGAAGTTGGGAAAGAAACGGTCTTGACAGAATTGAATTTCATCCCGGCGTATGAAGGCTTTGATGAGTCTAAAATTGCTGATCCGTTATCGAGAGAAATATATGAATATTCTTCTAAAGGTAATACTGTAGGCTGGGTATTTATGGGCTATCCAAATCCATGGGGTGACGTTTTAGGTGCAAACATACAAAAGTATATCGGTGGACAAAGTTCGTGGGAAGAGGTTGTGGAAGATTCTGTGAATGAGTGGGAGAACATGAGAAGATAGCATTTTGGTTTTCTAGTTAAACAGCTAACAAAATGTGTTTTGTTAGCTGTTCACATTAACTTCAGTCTGATTATTCAGATTATTTATTGAGGAGGTACACAAAAGTGAGGAATCGTGATGTTTCATTCTGGTTGTTTTTAACACCTGTCATATTGAGTTTAAGCTTTGTAGTCATTATTCCATTGTTATTTGGATTGTATTATTCATTCACTGATTGGAATGGGCTTTCTTATAATCAGTTTATTGGATTTGATCATTATGTTCGTTTATTTCAAGATAATCGTTTTATTAACTCAATTTGGTTTACTGTGCGTTTTTCAATCGTAACTGTGGTTTTATTAAATATAATTGGTTTAGGATTAGCCTTATTAGTAACTAGGAAATTTAAATCGAGTAACTTACTTCGTACAGTCTTCTTTATGCCAAATTTAATTGGTGGATTAATATTAGGGTTTATATGGCAGTTTATTTTCATTAGTGTTTTCTCAGATCTAGGTCATTCCCTAGGTATATCTGGATTAACAGGCTGGTTATCGACACCGACGACTGGTTTTTGGGGCCTTGTGATTTTGACATGTTGGCAAATGGGTGGGTATATCATGATTATTTACATTGCTTATCTACAAAATATACCAACAGAATTAATAGAAGCAGCTGAGGTGGATGGTGCTAATTCATATCAACGTTTCTTAAATGTTACGTTCCCGCTTGTGGCGCCAGCTTTTACGATTAGTATGTTCTTAACTCTTTCAACGTCATTTAAAATATATGATCAAAACTTATCATTAACGAACGGTGGGCCTTATAATTCTACAGAGATGATAGCGATGAATATTGTGCATACGGCATTTACTAGTAATCAAATGGCTTACGGTCAGGCAAAAGCAATTATATTTTTTGTTTTTGTAGCAGCAATTGCTATTACTCAAGTCTACTACAATAAGAAACGAGAGGTGGACTTATAATGGAGAAGAAAAAAGGACAATTAATTTGGCTTCAGGTATTTGCAATATTATTAGGTTTACTATGGATTTCTCCATTTTACTTAATGGTCGTCAACGCATTTAAAACTAAACGTGAAATTTTTTCAGATGTGCTTGGTTTACCTTCTGAATTTGCATTTGAAAATTTCGTTCAAGCATTTATCGATTTACAATTTGTAAGTTCGTTTTTTAACTCGCTATTCATTACGGTTGTAAGTATTGCGATTATTATTTTCTTTTCATCAATGGGTGGTTACGCATTGGCTAGAAATAAGAGTAAATTAAGTGGCGTCATCTTAATGGTGTTTGTGGCTGCGATGTTAATTCCTTTCCAAGCAGTGATGATTCCGCTTATTTCATTATTTGGACAATTTGATATGCTCAATCGTGTTGGGTTGATTTTTATGTATCTTGGATTCGGTTCGAGTTTAGCGATTTTTCTTTATCATGGGGCAATGACAGCAATCTCTAAAACAATCGATGAAGCAGCAACAATTGACGGAGCGTCAAAATTTCAAACGTTTTGGCACATTATTTTCCCGTTACTAAAGCCGATTTCTGTAACGGTGGGTATATTAAATGTTATTTGGATTTGGAATGACTTCTTATTGCCGTCACTTATTTTAAGTGATGCTGAAGCGACTATTCCTCTTCGAATGTTTATGTTTTTCGGTCAATATACACGTCAATGGCATTTAGCTTTAGCAGGTTTGACGATTGCAATCATACCTGTCATTATTTTTTACTTTGTTGCTCAAAAACAGATTATCAAAGGTGTTTCAGACGGGGCGGTAAAGTAATAGTTTAGGTGGTGACATAACGATGGAAAAAATGATGAGTGGTTTCTATAACGTGAGTGAGTGGATCGCAAGGTTTGCGGTAGCGAATGTATTATGGTTGATCTTCACTTTTCCTTTTGGGATTGTTGTTGTGAACGTGGTGCTAGTTGACTCGTATTCTTTCAGCTTACCAATTATCGTGTATCTTTCGTTATGTTTTCCATTATTGGTGTTTCCTGCAACTACAGCGTTATTTGCAGTAAGTCGAGATTGGGTAATAGGACAGGATCAAGACAATATTATAAAAAATTATTGGAAATATTATAAAGAAAATTACAAAACAAGTGTAAAAATCGGAGTTGTTCTAACAATCGCGTGGATCGTTACGATAGGAGATATCTATTATTTTCAGAATACTATACCTGTTATTATGTATTTTTTTATTGGTTTAGGGTTACTTTTATTTGTAGTTTCGATTCATGCATTTTCTGTGATGGCTCACTTCAACATACGAGTGTTAGATGTGATGAAAAAGGCGCTTCTTTTCTCAGTTGTAAAACCGCAGATTAGTTTGTTCCTTATTATTGTTACAGCCATGATTTTATTTGTGAGTATAAATTATTTGCGTTTTTTACTTTTGTTTTTTAGTTTCTCGTTTATTTCCTTCATAGCAACCTCGTTATTTCTAAAAATGTATTCGTTGTTTTCGATAAAAAAGTCATGAGAGATTTAGGAGGAGTTTATAAGTATGAATAAAAAATGGTGGAATAACTCAGTTGTTTATCAGGTATATCCAAAAAGTTTTAATGATACGAATCAAGGTGGTATTGGGGATTTAAATGGAATTATTGAGAAATTAGACTATTTAAAAGAGTTAGGAATTGATGTCATCTGGTTAAGTCCTGTTTATGAGTCGCCAATGGATGATAACGGATATGACATCTCTGATTATGAAAATATTTCAAAGGAATTTGGGACGATGGAAGAGATGGATCGTCTTATTGAGGAAGCCGATAATCGTGGGATGAAAATTATTATGGATTTAGTCATCAATCATTCTTCTGATGAACATCGTTGGTTTATTGAATCTAAGAGCAGTCGAGAGAACCCTAAGCGTGATTGGTATATTTGGCGTGATGGAAATGAGGGTGGGTCTTCTCCGAATAATCTCCGCTCGATTTTTGGTGGTTCTTGCTGGGAGTTTGATGAGGGGACTGGGCAATACTATTTTCATTCCTTTTCTAAAAAACAACCAGATTTAAACTGGGAAAACCCCCACCTTCGAGAAGAGATTTACCGTATGGTTCGTTGGTGGTTGGATAAAGGAATTGGTGGTTTTCGTGTAGATGCCATTACATTTATTAAAAAACCAGAGAAATTTATAGAAGAAGTTTCAGATGGGATTGATGGATTAAGGGTAGTTAAACCGAATCAACCTGGTGTCGGAGAATTTTTAGCGGAACTTAAGGAAAAAACATTTGCACATTATGATATTTTTACCGTAGCGGAGGCTCCGGGTGTTGAGTTAGATCAATTAGCAGAATATAGTGGTGATGACGGTTACTTTGACATGCTTATTCGATTTGATCACGTTGATTTAGACTTGGCTGAGGATGGAAAATGGTACACAAATAAAAAGTGGAGCCTTGTTGATTTTAAAAAAGCAATATCAAAAAATCAGGAAGCGATTAAGGGGAATTATACTACTGCATTGTATTTAGAGAACCATGATCAACCGCGTTCGTTAAATCGTTCTATTCCGAAAGAGGATATAAACGAAAGATCTGCGAAATTGCTTGCTACGTCGTACTTTTTCCTGAAAGGTATGCCGTATATTTATCAAGGCCAAGAAATAGGGATGACAAATATCGAGTATTCAACCATCGAATCATATGATGATATTTCAACAATTGATCAATATAATGCAGCTCTTGAAGCGGGATATTCAAAAGAAAAAGCGATGTCATTTGTTTACAGAAGAAGCCGTGATAATGCTAGAACTCCGATGCAGTGGAGTGATAAAGAAAATGCAGGATTTTCAGAGGTTAGCCCTTGGTTGCAGGTAAATCCAAATTACAAAGAGATTAATGTGAAAAAGGCTTTAGAAAACAAAGATTCACTGTTTTACTATTATCAAGATCTAATTAAGCTCCGCAAAAATCCGACCTATGTTGACGTGCTGATGTCTGGAGACTATGAGGAATTGTTTAAAGATCACTTAGAGGTTTTTGTCTATTTACGTCAACTAAATGATCAAAAACTTCTCGTGATCACTAATTTTTCAAATGAAGACGTACATTTAGATTTGAATGAAAAAGCAAAACAGATTGTTATTGGAAACTATGAGGATACACCGATGTTGGATGGAGAGGTAATGGTACGTCCATATGAATGTATGGTATATGAACTAGATTAAGTTTAGCTTGTTGATTTCGGGTATGGAGAGTAAGGGCTAATAATATATTAATAACCCTCGGGAGCGTGAGATTCATACCCTGAGGGTTTTCTTATTTTGTTTGTGTTTATAAAGGTTAACGTTACCATATGGTAATTAACGTGAAAAATTAAAGTTTTATAGCTATTTATTCATGATGTTTTCTAAAAATTTAAGTAAATTTTGTGGTAACGTTTGACATAGTGGGTGATCCGTAGTAACATTACATACGTAAGCACTTTCAATAAGTGGAAATGATTTAAAAATGTGCGAGTTTTATAGATTATTATTGTTTGAATAATAGATATTGGGTTGTGTTAGAAATTGTAATGCGTGAAGAAGAATAATAATATGGGGGATGAAGATGCTTAATTTTGATCAAAAAATAGAATTTCAAAATAAAAGCAACGATATTTTAACTGTGGGAGAGCTTCTAATTGATATGATTTCTGCAGATTATGATGATGATTTTGATTGCGATACGTTTCATAAGTTTTTTGGAGGATCCCCATCA
Organism: Anaerobacillus alkalilacustris; assembly: GCF_001866005.1. GTDB lineage: Bacteria > Bacillota > Bacilli > Bacillales > Anaerobacillaceae > Anaerobacillus > Anaerobacillus alkalilacustris. The sequence goes on along the minus strand of NZ_MLQR01000027.1, from coordinate 118,591 downwards.
AATATTGCTATGAATGTAAAGAAATTAGGAATTCATTCTCTTGTTGCTTCTGCAGTAGGAGAAGATGGGTTAGGAAAATTTTTAATTAAGCAATTGCATAACGCTAGTATGGATACGAGATGTGTTCAACAAGTTCCATATGCAACAAGTATGGTAGTCGTTTCAAAAAGTAAGAATACTCCTATCCCGATATTTTATCGTGAGGCAGACTATCATTTAGAATATACTCCGCAACTTGAAGAGGCACTAATGAACTCTAAGATCGTTCATTTTTCTTGTTGGCCTATATCTAGAATGCCAGTTCGTACCACGATTGAAAAAGTTATTGAAACAGCAAAAGAGAATAATACGTTAATCTGTTTTGATCCAAATTATCATCCGATGATCTGGCAAAAGGGAGAAGACGGTATTGAATATGTTAAATCAGTCATTAGCAAAGTTGATATTGTAAAGCCTTCTGAGGATGATGCAGAAAGATTATTTGGAAAAGATACTAATGAAAATCATATAGAGAAGTTTTTAAAACTTGGGGCGAAACTTGTCATTATGACCTTAGGTAAAGATGGTGCTATTGTTTCTAATGGAGTAGAAACAATTAAATTAAACACGTTAGCAACAGAAGTAGTAGATACGACAGGAGCAGGTGACGCATTTTGGTCAGGTTTTTATACTGCAGTAGTAAAAGGATACACGATTAGAGAAGCGTTAAATTTTGGTTTTGCAGTTAGTGCTTATAAGTTGAAATATACAGGTGCAGTTGTCGATTTACCAAAGTTAGAAGAAATTAAAGAAATCTACGGAATATAGGAGGTAATTGAAGATGGCAGTAAAAAATCAAGTACAACTTATCACTTATCCAGATTCAATGGGAGGAGATTTAAAGACACTAAATCAAGTGCTTTTAAATCACTTTTCGGACATTTTTAAAGGTGGTGTGCATATTTTACCACCATTCCCATCTTCAGGAGACAGAGGTTTTGCTCCATTGACTTATTTAGAAATTGAGCCTAAATTTGGTACTTGGGAAGATGTAAGAGAGATAGGCGAAAACTTTGATGTGTTAGTTGACTTAATGGTTAACCATATTTCAAAACAATCTTCTTATTTCCAAGATTTTCTAAAAAAAGGACGTAAATCAGAATATGCTGATTTATTTCTAACTTTAGATAAAGTTTGGGAAGATGGAAACCCAGTGAAAGAAGACATTGATAAAATGTTCTTACGTAGACCGTTACCATATTCAACTTTTACTATAGAAGAAACTGGTGAGGAAGAGAAAGTATGGACAACATTTGGTAAGACGGATCCGTCGGAGCAAATTGATTTTGATATAAAATCAGAAAAAGTAAAACAGTTGTTTGTCGACTTCTTTACAAATTTCCAAGAACAAAATGTAAAAATTGTCAGACTAGATGCAGTTGGGTATGTAATTAAAAAGCTTGGAACAAGCTGCTTCTTCGTTGAGCCAGAAATTTATGAATTTCTTGATTGGATTAAGGAGTTAGCTGATTCGTTAGATATTGAATTGCTTCCTGAAGTACATTCTCATTATTCAATCCAATACAAGTTGGCAGATCATGGTTGTTGGATTTATGATTTTATTTTACCGTACAGAATCCTTGATACACTAGTAAATAAGTCGAGCACTGATCTATGTGAATATCTTAAAGATCGACCTGAAAAGCAGTTTACAATGCTAGATTGTCATGACGGTATTCCTGTTAAACCAGATCTTGATGATCTTATCGATACAAAAGAGGCAAGAAAATTAGTCGATGTATGTTTAGAAAGAGGTTCAAATCTTAGTCTGATTTTATCAGATGAGCATAAGGCTGAGGATGGGTTTGATGTTCATCAAATCAGATGTACGTATTACTCTGTTCTTAATTGTAATGACGATGCATACTTAGCAGCGAGAGCAATTCAATTTTTTGCGCCTGGAGTACCTCAAGTTTATTATGTAGGTCTGCTAGCAGGGGAAAATGACGAAGAAAATATTAAAGAAACTGGTGATGGACGTGAAATCAACCGTCACAACTATACCCTTGAAGAAATCGAACAATCATTAGAAAAAGAAACAGTGCAGAGGCTATTAGAGCTTATTAGATTTAGAAATGAATATGATGCATTTAATGGAGAATTTACAGTTTTAAATTCTGCTAAGGATGAAGTACGACTTTCTTGGGAAAAAGATGATAAGTACTGCACATTGTTTATTGATCTTAATACGAACAAAACAGTCATTGACTATATTGATGAAAATGGTAAAGAAGTTCAATATATTGTTTAATTATTGAAAACAATAGTGATTTAATCAAAAAACGAGAGACTTGTGCTCTCGTTTTTTTTAATTGAATTTTTTAGGATACTTTATTTACGATTACTATTTATCCATATAGTTTTAAGTTTCTGCTGCACCAAATTCAGGGTCTTCACCTTGTCACTAAGATGCTATATCAGTTACGCTGAATCGTTTGTAACTAGATATGAATTTATTCGGTTCTGTTTGGGAATGATGAAATTCACTTAAGTTATAGCTTGGATTAGATGGTATTCTAATTAGTGTAAATGAAATAACTCGAATGTTTTAAAGTGGAAAAGGGAGTGTATTTGTGGACTTGAATTCTGGTAATGTTGATAATGCTCTAGCTTCTGTAATCCGACTATTTGAAGAAAGTAGAAATGATCAGAATGCTATTCTGATGAAAAGGTATATGAAAAATAAATTTGAATTTTTAGGTATTAAAGCGCCGGAAAGAAGGGAAATTATGCGACCGTTAATGAAGGAAGCTAAGAAATTTCCTAGGGAACAGATGGTTGAATTTGTGAAGAAGCTTTGGGACTTATCGGAGAGGGAATATCAGTATTTTGCATTAGATTATTTAGAAAAAAATATAAAGGTATTAGTGGAAGAAGATATTCAGTTTTTGGAGTATCTTATCAAAACGAAATCTTGGTGGGATACAGTTGATATTCTAGCAAGTAAATGTGTCGGATATCATTTTACTAAGTATCCAAATCTAATTACTGATTATGGAGTAAGGTGGGCTGTATCGGAGAACATGTGGTTACGGAGAACAGCTATACTTTTTCAGTTGAAGTACAAAGAAAAAACGGATAAGGAACTATTGTTTCAAATTATTGAAAAGAATGCACATGATGATGGATTCTTTATTCAAAAAGGAATTGGCTGGGCCCTCAGAGAATATTCGAAAACAAATAAGGAAGAAGTTGCTGCTTTTATTAATAGTCACCCTTTATCAAACTTAAGTAGGAGAGAAGGGCAAAAATATTTATAATAAAAACCACTACTAGTTCATTTTGAACTGTTCATTATATTTTTACTTCAGAGGTAGACTTTTTAAGTTTCATTCGGCTAAAGTTTAAACCCTTTAAACGAAGACAGTGTCATAATAGATCACGATTTATTGGTCAAAATAAATATCAGGAGGCGATATAATGATAAGTTTCCTAAAGGTTCTAAAGTCGTTAAATTCTCTTTTAATTCGCTTTTTAGGGCTGGTGTCTTTTTACTTAATTAGTTATTCGTATCTCCTTAGACTCCATATGCTTCATATTTGAGGTGTGTGGTCGGAAAACTGTTTTTCTCTACTTATTAGAGGAGACAGTTTTTTTCAATGAGAGCATACTTTTTGTAATTAGAAAGGTGTCTAGCTTAAGTGCCTAAAATCTCCATCAACTAAGTCAATCTAAGCTGCAATGACTTAAATATGAGTTACTTTATGCAGCTTTGCGTATCCAAACGGATTAGCGCAGACCCAGTATTAGTGCAAAGACACTTGCGCTTTTTCAGTCATAAAGGTCTTCTTAATTTTGAGGTTGTATAGATATAAATTTAGTGGGGAAATTAAAATGAAATTACACTACCGAAATTAAGTCATATAAACTATATATAGATACGCAGGCAAACGTAACTATATAGTACCTTAAGTGACGAGAATAAAGATTAGATTTATCCCACTCTCAAGGGGCAGTAAGACCCCCACCTCAAAACTTAAGAAAATCAAAAAGTTTAGGTAGGGGATTAACTGCCCCTAAAGGTCCGATATAGAATAACTAATCATCAGTGGGGGATGAAGGAAAACCCCCACTGATTGAAGTTCATCTTTATGAAATTCAATAAATCTAGGAGGTTAAAATGAAGACACATAAGATTAATCTCATTACTCCTGAGATGGGTGCATTGTGGACAACTTATATTCAAAATAGTGCTCTCGGTTGTTTTTACGAACATTTCTTACAACATATGCAAGGCAACGAAATTAAACCGATTGTTGAAGAAGCTTTAACTACATCGAAACAATGTTTGAAGGAAACAAAAGAACTCTTTGTTAAGGAGGAGTTTCCAATTCCTGATGGTTTCTCTGACAAAGATGTGTACATGAATGCTCCACCTCTCCTTACAGATTTATTTGAATTTTTTTAGGATAAAAGACCCCCACCTCTAAGCGTAGCGTAGGTGGGATTTTCCAATCAGGTGGAGTAGACTCTTCACCTGATTTTTCGATGTTTCAGCTTGCTGAAACGAGTTCACTTGCACTTAGCTTTGTATATCGCACGTGTCAAATGTGCGTTGATTATTATGGGCGATCATTAACAAAAGTTGCTCGGTCAGACATTGTTGATTTCTTTGAAGCTACTTTAAAATCAACTGTAAAATTATACAAAAAATCTTTACATATAATGTTATCGGGTAGGCACAATAATAACACGTTATATTCCGTAAGGAGTGTGTTTTTTTATGAGTAATCAACCAACTTGGGAAGAAATCGTAAATTTACGAGAAATATTAAAAGAAACAAACGTTCAATACTGGTTGAATGAAAACTTTTTTTCATTTTCTTGGTGGTTTTTACTTATTACAATGATTTTATTTTGGGTTATATGGTGGGTAATCGTAGATAAATCTAAAATTATGGAGATTTTACTATATGGATTATTTGTCACTATAATTGCGATTTTATTAGATGTTATAGGAGTTTCGTTTCTTTTATGGGGATATCCGAACATGTTAACACCTTTAATACCACCGATTTTTGCAATAGACGTTGGTCATCTGCCGGTATTGTATATGACTATTTATCAATATTTTCCTACGTGGAAATCATTCTTAGCAGCTATGATAATAGCAGCTTCCGTTTTCGCATTTGTTTTTGAACCCTTTACCGTATGGTTAAAAATTTACGAATTAAATAATTGGAAATATATTTATTCATTCCCTATTTATATTTTGATTGGGGTATTTTTAAAATGGCTATTAATAAAGGTGAAGTGTTTAGAAAGTTATTCATCGTCACAATAACTGACTTGTTATTTAGAGCAAAAAGTGTATTTTTAGGGATTGCCACTTGCCACTAAAAGAGGCTCTTCTTTTTGAAGATATAAAACCGGAGATGGAAATTATGATGATATACAAAGAGCTAAAACCGAAATGTGGTTTTAGCTCTTTGTATTTTTATTTTATAATCAGAATTTATAAATTTCTAACTTGAAAACTGTCTAGCTCCAGGCGCCATCGGCTCGATCACTTCAGTCAAGCAACGGACTTCAATAACTACTTGAATAACGTCTCTGAATAGCTTCATGCAGCTTTGCTTCGAGGAAGCCTACTTCGAAGCAAAGCTGTCAGACGCAGAAGCACATAGATTGCGGTCAAAGAGCAGACCGCTACTTGCCGACCTTCCAGTGTTTGTCGCCGATAGTCGGGCGCCTTGCACTTTTCTTATGTTAGAGAAACTATTTTGCTAGACTCGAATTTAGGGATCCAGTCACCATGAGCTTCAATTAACTCATCACACATTGCAATGATGTCGTCCATAGATAATTCAGCTGCAGTATGAGGATCTAGCATTGCTGCTTGGTAGAGATGCTCTCTATTTTTCGTAACGGCTGCTTCGATCGTTAATAGTTGTGTATTAATATTTGTTCGATTTAGTGCTGCTAACTGCTCTGGGAGATCTCCCACGTAACATGGGGTAATGCCGCTTCGATCAGCCACGCATGGTACTTCAACAACTGCTTTTTGTGGAAGATTACTAATTAATCGTCCTGTATTTAAAACATTCCCTCCAAATTTAAATGGAACATTTGTCTCGATTGCTTCAATAATACGAGAACCATATTCATGAGAACGAGTATGCGTGAGTTGTGAATTGTTGACGATATCATCGCGCATTTTTTCCCAACGTTCAATTTGTTCTACACAACGACGTGGGTATTCATCAAGAGGGATATTAAATTTTTCGATTAGTTCTGGATAATTTCCCTTAATGAAATATGGATGATACTCAGCATTATGCTCAGAGGACTCTGTTACATAATAGCCGAATTTATCCATTAACTCGAAGCGAACCATGTCATCGTGTTTTGTTTGTTGTTTTTCTCTTGCACGGCGTTTAATTTCTGGGTATAAATCTTTACCGTTACGTTTGACTTCAAGAAGCCAAGCCATATGGTTAATACCTGCAATTTTTTCTTCAATTCCGTCATGATCCATACCTAAAGATTCGAATAAGTGCTCCGTACAAACTTGCACGCTGTGACATAATCCGACTGTATTAACATTTGTGTAACGTAACATTGCTCCTGTTAATGTCGCCATTGGATTTGTATAGTTTAAAAACAGAGCATCTGGACAAACTTCTTCGATATCTTTCGCGAAATCCCACATAACTGGAATTGTGCGAAGTGATCGGAAAATGCCACCAATCCCGATTGTATCGGCAATGGTTTGGCGAAGACCGTATTTTTTAGGGATGTCAAAATCTATGACGGTACTCGGTTCATAGCCGCCAACTTGAATAGCGTTAATAATGTATTTTGCTCCTCTTAAAGCTTCTTTTCGATCAGTATAGGCTTTCACTATTACAGTTGCTTGTAAGCTTTCTTTTAAATTTCTTAACATACTTTCAGACTCTTTTAAACGCTGCTCATCAATATCGAAAAGAGCAAACTCAAACCCAGCTAATGCTGGAACAAACATGCAATCACCTAAAACATTTTTTGCGAAAACTGTACTTCCTGCTCCGATAAATGTAATTTTTGACATAACGTACCTCCTGATTTTATTATGAAAAATGGCTTTAGTGTTTCTGATAAGTTAAAAAATTGCTCTAAATATTGATTGTTAGCTGATATTTATTTTTTTATATTTTGTTGTTAAAATAATCATAAAACGATTATAGATTTACATCAATGGTAAGTTAGTGTGATTGGAGGGTAAAATATTGTCTTTAGTTTGTGAGTGGGAGGATGGGAATTACGGAACATACGGTTTTCGTTTTCAAGATTCGCTACCAAGCAATGTAGCGAATATGTGGGTGATTGGTAGAGATGTGAAAAAGCCAGATGAATGTTATGATTGGCATGGTTTACAGCGGAAAGATGTTGGTACATATGTTTTTCAATATACTTTGGCAGGGGTAGGAAGACTGGACATAGATGGTACAACTCATTCATTAGAGGCAGGGGAAGCGTTTATTGTTGAAATTCCGAGTGACCACCGTTATTACTTTCCTAGTGATAGTAAAGGTTGGGAATTTATATTTATTACGTTAGTGGGAAAAGAAGTAGCCGCTTGCTGGCGGTATATGATGGAACAGAGTGGACCTATACTGAAAGTACCACCGGATTCTAAGTTAATTCAACTTTTATTGAAAATTTATCAAGATACGATGGACCAGAAGATTACAGACGCATATTGCGCATCTTCAAAAGCCTATGAGTTTATTATGGAGTGTTATCGCTTTATAAAAAATATAGAAAAAGTAACGAAAGGTTTCTCACAGGAGATTACAAAAGCTATATCCTTTATTCAAACGCATTATCACGAACCAATTGCGCTAGATGACATAGCAACTGTATCAGGTTTCTCTAGGTATTATTTTATTAAACAATTTCAACATCAACTTAATTTAACGCCAATGCAATATCTTACAAAAATTCGTATTCAAAAAGCAGCAGAATTACTTCGTGTAACAAATTCACCTGTTACAGAGGTTGCTGTTCAGGTAGGTTTTTCGAATTCAAACTATTTTAATAAAGTTTTTCGGAAAGCGGTTGGTGTATCTGCTGGAACGTTTCGTGATAGCAAGGATGTTGTTGAGATTGATCATTTAATTATAGAGTAGTGCCTTTAGATATGTTTGATCAAAAAAACTATTTTTATCCCACTCTTAAGGGGCAGTGAGACCCACACGTAAGAAAATCGAAAAGTTCAGGTGGGGGATGAAGAACCCCCACAGTGATTGGAGTTCAGTTTTATTTGAAATATTCATTAATTGTATGTTGTTTTTTAGAAAAAAAACATATAAAATTTGTTTAGGTTAACTTCATTAATTAAATTAATAAAGTAAGTTAAGCGAAGTAAATGAAGATTTCATTATGAACGAATATTATACTAAATCGTGGGAGTATGAATGGTGAAAACTTTGGTCATATTATTTATTACAATTGGTAGCTTAGTAGGATTTGGTTGGAAGGCTTCAATAGACGAAAGACTAGAAGTAACTCTTATTTTAAAGGATTTAGCTCCGGCATATTGGCAACTTGTTGAAGCAGGAGCAAAAAGGGGTTTCGGTGAGTTCGGCATTGATGGAAAAGTGGTGGGACACCCTAGTGGAGTATCTGCTGAAGGAGAGCTTCGATTATTAGAGAAGGTATTAAAAGAAAGCCCTGATATAGTAATAATCTCTCCAATTCATCAAGATTCTATTATTCCATATTTAGAAAGATTTGTAGAAAAGGATATTCCTGTTATCTTGTTGGATACGGATATCCCATGGGAGGGTAAAACTACTTATGTTGGCACAGATAACTTTACTTTAGGGAAATTGGCTGGGGCTTTATTGGGATCGCAATTACAGCCAGGAAATGCAGTGGCAATTATAGGAGTAGACCATAATAATTCGGTTTCTTCTAATCGAATTAAAGGGGCAAAACTAAGTTTAGAAGCTGTTGGGATTGAAGTTGTAGCTGAAGTGACTGATTTATCTAATGAACCTTCAAAGGTAAAGAGTGCAGTTGTCAGGATAATAAATGAGCATCCTGAAGTAAAAGGGATCATTGCTACAGATGATGGTATAGCATTAAACGCTTTTCAAGCCATTAATAAAAAAGGGGTTAATATACCGATTATTGGGGCAGACGGGATTAATGAAATGATTGAATTAATTGAAGAGGGAATATTACCTGGAACAGTAGCGCAGAATCCTTTTGATATGGGCTATAAAAGTGTAGAAACGGCATTGCATATACTTGAGGGAGAAGCGATTGAAAGAACTATTGATAGTGGTGTAGACATTATTATAAAAGGGAATGCAAAGGAAAGATTGGCATTTCAGAAAAGGTTGTTAAGGTAGTTAGGGTAATATCTAGCAAACATTGAAGCTGCATTCTTTACAACTACTAATAACTACTTTATAATAACTCTCAGAACAAAAAAACGAATATGAAACAATTAGGTTTCTTACATTTTTAAAATGTAAGATGAAAAGGGAAGTTGGTGAAAGTCCAACACGGTCCCGCCACTGTAATCGTTGAGGGAAGCTAACATATCTCCACTGTGTTTATTCATGGGAAGGAGTAGCTAACTGTTGAAGCGTAAGTCAGGAGACCTGCCTAGTCTGTTTTTTAAGCTCCTTCGAGGAAAAGGATGTTTAAAGTACATAATAGGAATCTATAAATCTAGATTACTACTCTGTCGTGCTATCTTTAATTTAGATATAGCCTACATATTGTGCTTTTACACTAACGCTTTTCTTTTGGGAATGCGTTTTTTTGTTGTACTTTAAGAAAGCTTAATTTTTTAAGGGTTAATAAGTATAAGAAAAAGCAGGAGGAGATTGATAAAATGACGAAACAAATGTTAAAAAGCTTTGGATTTCTATGTTTTATATTATTTTTAATGGCGGCAATCTTAGTAGGGTGTGGTACAACAGATAGCGGTAATCAACAAGAGAATGCAGAAGACAATGCAGCAACTACAGAAACTCTAAATGATAGTGTAGCTAATTTTCCTGTGACGATCATTGATGATGCAGGAAGAGAAGTAACGATCGAGGAAGAACCAAAGTCGATTGTTTCTATACAAGCAAGTATAACAGAAATTTCTTATGCCCTTGGCTTGGGCGATAAAATGGTCGGTGTATCTGATTGGTGTAATTATCCTGAAGAAGCACTCTCTGTTGACAAAGTTGGTGGACAAGATATGAATGCTGAATTGATCTTGACATTATTACCAGATATCGTTCTAGTAACCGATTATCATCATCGAAATCATGAGGGAATCTTAAACCAATTTGAAGAAGTTGGTATGAACGTGATTGTCATTGGTAGTAAGTCAAACTTTGATGAAGTTTATGATTCAATTGAATTAATCGGTAAATCTACTGGTACATCAAAAAACGCAGAAGAAATTATTACCGATATGAAACAACGTCATAAAGAACTGAAAGAGAAAGCAAAAGCTGTAACAGATCAAAAGAAAGTATGGGTAGAAGTTTCTCCTGCTCCAGATATTTTTACGACTGGAAAAGGAACATTTATGCATGAGATGCTTGAATCTATTGAAGCGATTAATGCTGCGGGTGATCAAGAAGGCTGGGTTATGCTAACCGAAGAAGAGATTGTTCAATTAAATCCAGACGTGATTATTACAACTTATCATCTTGAAAATCTTCAAGGAGAAATTACATCGCGTCAAGGGTGGGCAGACGTATCTGCTGTGAAAAATGGACAAATTTTTGATGTTGAAAGTGATACGGTCATAAGACCAGGTCCTCGTTTAATTGAAGGAGTGGAAACACTTGCGAAGTACATCTATCCAGAAATTTTTGAGTAGTAACGTTATTTGGCTTTATATAGTAACCGGAGGGTTTGTACTTTGTACAGCCCTCCTTGGTTTATTAGTAAGTAGTGTTAGTATTTCTCCTTCTACCATTTTGACGATTATTACAAAAAACGTATTAAACCTAAGCTTTGGTGAGGAGCTTCCAACGAATGTCGAGATGATCATTTGGAATATTCGTTTACCAAGAGTGCTACTAGCTTTTTTTGTGGGAGCCTCATTATCGTTAGCGGGTGCAGCTTTTCAAGGGTTGTTACGTAATCCGTTGGCAGACCCTTATACGATTGGTGTTTCATCTGGAGCTGCTTTAGGGGCTGTACTTGTATTGTTTTTTCAAGTGACAATTGTTGGATTGGGAACCTTTACACTTCCAGTAGTTGCAATTTTGGGTGGGTTTATTGCCTTATTTATTGTATTTGGTTTAGTTAGATTAAGTAGTAGAAGTCTAGCAATTGAGACAATTATCTTAGCTGGGATTATTGTCAGCGCATTTATTGGTTCCGTTATTTCCTTAATTATTTCATTAGGTGATCGGGATTCTATGACACAAATTATTTATTGGTTATATGGTAGCGTGAGTATGAGGGGCTGGAGTCATGTTCAATTAATCATACCCTTTCTTATTTTTGGAACACTTATTTTACTTATGCATTATCGTGAGTTAAATGCCCTGGCTTTAGGTGAGTCAGCTGCAGAGCATATAGGTGTGAATGTAAATAGAGGTAAAACAATGATACTGATAGGTGCATCATTATTAACTGGATCAGCAGTTGCCGTTTCGGGATCGGTTGGCTTTGTTGGTCTCGTTATTCCACACCTTGTTAGACTTGTAACTGGTCCTAATCACCGACACGTACTCCCCTTATCCCTATTTTCCGGAGGGGCTTTCCTTATTCTCGCTGATTTGGTTGCTAGAACAATCATTGCACCGAAGGAACTGCCAATTGGTGTCATTACCGCGTTAATAGGCGCACCAGTATTTGCTTTTCTGTTAATAAGAGAACGAATTGGAAAGGGAAGGTAGGTTATCATGATTTCGATAAAAAATAGTGCAGGTGGATATTCTAATACACCGATTATTAGAGGAATTAATCTTTGTATCGAAAAAGGAGAATTCTTCACGTTACTCGGTCCAAATGGAAGTGGGAAAACGACTCTTTTTAAGTTGGTCACTGGTCAGCTTCCTCTACAAAAAGGAGATATCTTAATTGCAGGAAAAGAGCTCTCTTCCCTTTCATCCCTTGATAAAGCTAAGCATATGGCTGTTCTTTCTCAAGAAGCGCAAGTATCTTTTGATTATACAGTTGAAGAAATCATTAGCCTTGGTCGTTATCCTCATCAAAAAGGCTTCTTAAAAAAACTTTCACCTCTAGATTGGCAAGTTATTGAAGATGTCATGGAGATAACAAAAACGAAGCAACTTCAAAAGTCTCAATTTCGACTGATTAGTGGCGGAGAAAAGCAACGAGTTTTATTAGCGAAGGCACTCGCCCAAGAGCCTGAAATTTTACTTTTAGACGAACCTACGAACCATTTGGATATAAAACATACATTTGAAATGCTAGATCTATTAAAAAAGTGGCAGAAAAAAAAGCAACTAACGGTTTTTGCTATTTTGCATGATTTAAATGTAGCTTCACTTTATTCAGATCGAATTGGTTTACTTCATCATGGACAATTACTTGAAGTTGGTGATATTAATACGTTACGAAAAGAAGAGCAGCTACAAAAGGTTTATGATGTGCAAGTAAAAACACAGTCGCATCCAACGGTTCCCAAACCTCAGCTTCTAATGATCCCGAATTATGTAACAACAGATGGGTTAAATGACTTTAGTCAATCGTTTACGATCAAACAAACCGAAACATTGATCCATATTGAATTTAATCAACCACTACGTACCATTTCCAATGGAGTTATCGGGGATGGAATTCAGTGGAAAACGCATTTTTGTAACTTCCATGTTGAAAAAAATTACGATTCCCCTGCTCCGAAAAAAGATATTCAAATGTGGCTAGCAGACTATCATATTCCTTACGAGCAAACAGTTGGAATGATGACGGCTGTAACCTTAGAGGATATGGTTATAACTACGAAACAATTAGGTGATATCGACATCATGGCGGTCGTAACATCAGGTGTCGGAAATGCTATCGATATTACTGCAAAACAAGAAAAGAAAACGACTAGTAATATTGGAACGATAAATATAATGGTTTTTGTTGATGCTCACCTAACTGATGGGGCTCTTGTGAATGCTTGTATGTCGGCAACGGAAGCGAAAGTAAAGGCTCTTTTGGACCTTCAAATCAAAGATCCCTATACAAATACACTTGCTACCGGTACTTCCACTGACAGTTTGCTTATTGCTGTTACGCAAAATGGAGAAAGAACACCGTATGCTGGTTCAGGGACAGTAGTGGGCAAGGCGATTGGAGAAGTTGTTTATCAAGCTACGAAGGAAGCAACATGTAACTATCTTGAAAGGGTAAAAAAGAATGATGATTAATGCTCTATCCATGTTTCAAGAAACTAGTCTTCTAGGTTTCGTACTATTAATTGTTGTTGCTGGAGTTATCGTAGATTTAGTAATAGGTGACCCGAGATGGCTACCGCATCCTGTTATTCAGATCGGAAAACTTATTTCAGCTCTAGAAAAGAGATGTAATCAAGGGGGAAAACGTAGATTAAAGGGTGTAATGCTTACAGCGGTAGTAATTACAATTGTTTTTGTCGTTACGTTTTTGGTTGTTCGTTTCGCCTACCAACTTCATTTTTTTGTAGGGGTACTGGTAGAAGTCTATTTCATTTCAACTACTATTGCTATTAAGGGGCTTCGTACAGCTGGTTTGGAAGTTTATATACCGTTAAGTCAAGGAAACTTGAAAGAGGCGAGAACGAAATTGAGTATGATTGTAGGGCGAGACACGAAAGACTTATCGGAAAGTGAAGTCGTAAGAGGAACGGTAGAAACTATTGCTGAAAATACAGTAGATGGAATTACGGCTCCGCTTTTTTGGGCAATGATTGGCGGCGCCCCGTTAGCAATGGTTTACCGAGCGATTAACACATTGGATTCAATGGTGGGATATAAAAATGAACGTTATAAAGAATTTGGATGGGCATCAGCAAAGACAGATGATATTGCAAATTGGTTACCAGCACGTCTTACTGCTTTCTCGATGATCACCGCTTCCTTTTTTATTAAAGGTTCAAAAATAAAGCATGGGTTAAAGATTACCTTAAGAGACGCAAGAAAGCATCCAAGTCCAAATAGCGGTTGGCCAGAAGCAATGGTTGCGGGTTTAATTGGTGTTCAACTAGGTGGAGTAAATTACTATCATGGTCAAAAGTCTGTACGTGCAACAATGGGAGATCCTTTAATGAGGTTGATGAGTAACCATATTAAGGATGCAATTCTTTACATGCACGCAGGATGGTTCGGTTTTATCGTCATGTTAATAATGATCGTTCTTGTAATTGAAAAAATGAGTTGAGGTGAAAGAAATGAAGTGGCCAAGTCATGGTGGACAGCCCCAAGCAATGAAAAAATTATGTAATATAGAAAATGATAAAAAAATCCTTGATTTTAGCGCAAATTTAAATCCTTTAGGGCCACCCACCTGGTTAAAGGAAGAGATCATACAAAATCTAGATAGTCTTACTTGTTACCCCGATCCATCATACTCTCGTAGTAGTTGTTGTATCGCTGGATATGAAGGGGTTTCTAATGGTCAAATTTTGCTCACGAATGGTGGGGCAGAGGCTATCTTTTTAGCAGCAAAATTATTTGAAGGCAGAAAAGCTATTATTGTTCAACCTACCTTTATAGAGTATGAACGAGCATGTATTCATTATCAAATTGTAACAGAAGATGTGTTTTTAGATGAAAAAAGTGATTTCCAACTTCCTTTACAGCAGATTTTTGAAAAAATGAAGGAAGTGGATGTTATCTTTCTTTGTCGCCCTAATAACCCAACTGGAACAGTCGTCGATGAAGAAAGTTTGAAACAGTTATTAAACGAAGGTCGAAACACAGGAACATATATAGTTGTCGATGAAGCGTTCGTAGATTTCCTCCCTTTTTCGATCCCTTCTTTAACACGATGGTTAGCCTCTTATTCAAATTTGATTTTACTTCGGTCTTTAACGAAAATGTATACGATTCCTGGACTTAGACTCGGCTATGTCTTAGCTACTAAAGAAGTTATTGAAAAAATGCGAGAGGCACAAATGCCGTGGAGCATAAATGCTTTTGCAGATGCTGTTGTTCCTAGGTTACTAGAGGATCGTACTTTTATAGAAAAAACACACCACTGGCTTAAGCTGCAATCTACTTATCTTTTCGATAAGTTAACTGATTTAGATTTTTATTGTTCAACTTCAAAAGTTAATTTTTTTCTCCTTAGGGACAACCTTAATCCAAATAGAACTGATCAACTGTTTCACTATCTATTTCGACATGGAATTTTAACGAGACATACACATAACTTTAAGCGACTTGAAGGGGAGTATTTACGTATTGCTATTCGTTCAGAAGAGGAGAATAAACAGTTACTATTTTATCTTCAGAAATGGAGAAATGAGCAATGATTGTATTTATCTCGGGAGGAGCAAGATCAGGTAAAAGTAGTTTTGCGGAGACACAAGCACTTTCTTCATACAATAATTCGAAAGATAATGACCCAAAATCAAAGTTAACCTACATTGCAACTGCTAAAAAAGTGGACAATGAAATGAAACGACGAATTCAAATTCACCAGCAAAGTAGAGCGAATTGTTGGCAGACCTTAGAGGAACCATATGACATTTTCTCCATTCTATTAACTGCTAGAGAGGGTGATGTTATATTGCTTGATTGTTTAACGATATGGTTAAGTAACATGATGTTCGATTTAAATTATGACATAGAAAAATTAACGAAAACAGTTGGAAATTGGGTGGAAATCGTTAAGCAAAAACAGATAGTTTTCTTTATCGTTTCTAATGATGTAAATGAGGGCTACCCTCTACCATATAAAAGTGTTCATAATTATATTTATTATTTAGAAAGTTTGCACCAATTTATTATTAATGATGTAGATCAGGCGATTCAATTGATTGCGGGCATCCCAGTTTATTGGAAGGGGGAAGTGAAATGAAACAATTTATCTACGGATTTTTATTAGCCGTTCAATTTTTATCTCGGTTACCAATTCCGGTCGCTTGTCCATGGAACAAAGAAACGAGTAAATGGGCACTTAGAAATTATCCTGTTGTAGGGTTATTAATAGGGACAATAATTAGTCTTGTGACTATTTTTCTTCAAAGCTACTTACCTTTAGCCATACTAGTGTTACTCGTGCTTACGTTATGGGTTTGGCTTACTGGTGGATTACATCTTGACGGTTGGATGGATGTGGCCGATGCAATTGGATCAAATGCTCCATTAGAAAAAAAGTGGATCATTATGAAAGATCCTCATGTGGGGAGCTTTGGTATCTTGGCACTCGTATTTTTACTCGCATGGAAGGCTACCCTTTTATACTTTCTGTTAGACATTTCCTATCAGTTCATTTACGTCTGTATGATCATTATCGCCTTTTCGCGATTTTCTGCAGTGTCCTTATTGTTTTTTCTCCCTACTGCCAAAAAAGAAGGTTTAGCTTGGGAATGGAAAAGTAACTTAAGTGGTTTAGACATTTTTATAGCAGTATTACCGATGTGTGCAGCTTTTGTTTTCTTTCCAAGTTATTTTTTTGTTTTACCAACCTACGTTTTATTTATTGCGCTTTACGGAGTATGGGTAAGACAAGTGTTTAAAGGAATTAATGGTGATTTATTAGGAACGGCTATCGAAGGAGGAGAACTATGGGGACTTGCGATCGCTTGGATTTACTTCTCATTCGTCATGGTGTGACTGATTGGAACAAACAAAAACGTTATTTAGGACATACAGATATTGGTCTATTGCAAAGTGAATTGGAAACGCTAGATGGTTTGAAAAAGCAAATATATGGTCAAACATTTAGCTACGTATTTTCTAGTGATTTACGACGTTGTCAGGAAACTCTTGATTATTTAAATGGAAAGATGTCAGTAATAGTAGATGAGAGATTGCGAGAAATTAACTTTGGGGATTGGGAAGGAAAAACATATGATGAGCTAAAGTGTGACGCTAATTATCAAGAGTGGTTAAATGATTGGGAACAATCCTCTCCACCAAATGGTGAAGCGTGGTCTGAGTTTACTTCAAGAATAGACTGGTTTTTAGATGAATTAATAAAACGAGTTCAAAAAGAACAGAAAAATAAGTTTCCAATTGCAATAATGACTCACGGTGGTGTTATTCGTTATTTATTATTAAAATTTTATGCATCTCGTACTCTTTGGGATTTCCCTGTTGAACATGGAAAAGCGTTAGAATTGTCATTAATTTGGCAGAGAGGAGAATGGATATGCAACTCGTTGTCGGTGGTGCCTACTCAGGAAAGCGAAAACTAGTGAAAGCGCAATATAGAAAACAAAGTTGGATTACAGCTTATGAAGGAGATTTATTGTGCGATTGGAAAACTAGCTGGGCTGAAAATTCAACGTTAATTTTGGAAGGGTGGGAAATTTGGATAGCTAATGAGCTAAAAAAAATGGACGATGATTTAGAGATAAGGAAAAAGTTTCAATCCCTAATAACTGATTTAAAGGTAAAGGAGCAAAAAAGGAATGATACCATTGTCATCATTATGCTAGAAGTAGGCAGAGGAATTGTCCCTATTAATAATGAAGAAAGAAGGATAAGGGATTTATTAGGTTGGCTTTTACAGGACGTAGCTAATCATGCAAATGATGTTCAATATGTATGGCATGGGTTATCTAAAAAAATAAAATAAGCCTGAGCAAAGTGAATGATTGAGCCGCGATCTATTAATGTGTAAAAATCCCACCTAAACCCGTTGTAGGTGGGATTTTTTGGGGTTTATTCTCCTAGCAATGGATCGATTTGGTCGTTATGATCAGGATATATATGGGGATGAAGAATATTGGCGATCTTACTCAATCCAACTAATAATCGAGGTGATGGTCGACAAAACAAATGCTCTTCTAGTATATATAATTGCTGGTTTTTAATCGCATCCATCTGTTCCCAATTAGGTCGTTTTAGAATAACTTTCGGATTAACTTTTTCTTTTTGTACGCCTACCCAAGCAACACAAATGACATTAGGATTCCTTTTTCTTACATCTTCCCAATCTGTTTTTACACTTTCTTGATCATGATCACCATACACATTTTTACCACCGGCCATTTCACTTATTTCGGTTAACCAATTGTTAGCACCAGGTGTAAAAATCGGTTTGGCCCACCATTCCCAATACAGGGATTTAGGTACTGTAACTTGTTTTTTTAAAGAGCGATATTGTTCAAGTATACAGTTGTATTTATCGTATAACTGTTGTGCTTTTGCATATGTATTCGTTGCTTTTCCAATAAATAATAAACTTTCTCCAACATCGGTTAATGATTTCGGATTAGGAACAATAATATATGGGAGTTTCCGTTCCTCTAACTCTTTGATATTTCTCTCCATTCCTGGTACAGAGAGAGAGGCTACAACTAAATCTGGCTGTAGCGCCACTACTTTCTCCATGTCGATTTTTAAATCAGGACCTAACCTTGGTAACTCAGTAATTTCTTCCGGTAAATCAGAAAAGTCATCGACTCCTACTATTGAAGAAGTTAGACCTAAATATAATAATAATTCGGTGTTACTTGGACAAATTGATACTATTTTCAATGTTTACACTTCTCCTTGTAAATTTAGTATGATGTAGCTTTCTTACATTCTACATAAACCTTTGATAGATTGTAATAGTTATGTTAAACATCTTTATAGTAATTATTGCTTTTACTTAAAACTCATAACTCATATAATCAAATTGATTTGTACTTACTGGTCATAGACCCCCACCTCTAAGCGTAGCGGGGAGGAACTT
Source organism: Anaerobacillus alkalilacustris (assembly GCF_001866005.1). GTDB lineage: Bacteria > Bacillota > Bacilli > Bacillales > Anaerobacillaceae > Anaerobacillus > Anaerobacillus alkalilacustris. Next base: position 99,754 of record NZ_MLQR01000027.1, on the reverse strand, counting down.
CCATTCAGGTGGAGTTGAGACTCGATCTGAGTTTCCGATGTTCTAGCGAAGCTAGAACGAGTTCTCTGCAGAGCTAGCTAAAAAATTCTCAAGAAATGACATACACCCTCACCTTATATTAAAATATAGGGTGAATTCAAAAACATTTAACGATATGATTTTCTAAAGGTTTATAGGAAGGAGAATAACACATGATGATTGAACAGATGACAGGATTAATAGATAAAGTACGTCAAAGTGCTCCAATAGTTCATAATATAACAAATGTTGTTGTTACCAACTATGTAGCAAACGGATTACTTTCGTTGGGGGCTTCACCTGTAATGGCGTATGCAAAAGAAGAAGTTGCAGATATGGCCAAAATTGCAGGTGCTTTAGTATTAAATATTGGGACTTTAACTGCCGATGAAGTTGAAGCTATGATCATAGCTGGTAAATCAGCTAATGAAAATAATGTTCCAGTTATTTTTGATCCAGTTGGAGCTGGAGCAACCCCGTATCGAACAACAGTATCACAACGAATTTTAGAAGAGGTAAATGTTTCAATTCTTCGTGGGAATGCTGCTGAAATTGCAAATCTAGTCGGAGAAAATTGGCACATTCGTGGCGTTGATGCAGGTGTTGGAAATGGAGACATTGTTGAACTAGCGAAAAAAGCAGCAACTAAGCTTGAGCTTGTAGTTGCGATAACTGGCAAGCAAGATATTATTACTGATGGTAAGCAAGTTATTATCATTGAAAATGGACATCCGATTTTAACAAAAGTTACTGGTGCGGGTTGTCTTTTTACTTCTGTTATAGCCGCATTTGCAGCTATCGAATCAAACTATTTACTAGCGGCAGCGGGCGCTAGTGCATTTTATGGTGTTACGGCAGAAAAGGCAATTCAATCGCTTGAAACTCCAAGGCCAGGTAGCTTTCAAATTCAATTTTTGGACAGTCTTTCTTTAACATCAGCATTAGATGTTAAAGAAAAAGCTAATGTATCTATATAGAATTTTTGTTCAAAGCTAAAGTATAAAATTTTTTGAGTTGGAAAGGTATCTAGCTCCAGCGCCTACGAGCTCGGTCACTTCAGTCCTTTTCGGAAGCCAAAGAGCGGCTTCCGAAAAGGCCGCCCCAGTGAAGCTACTACTTGGATTACTACGAAGCGGCTTTGCGACGAGCAAACGGAGTGGCACAGGAGCAGGTGCTCGTGACCAAGGGCGCTTGCGCTTTTCTTGTAAGATGATCGATTTATAGGATGAAATCGAGGGTGATTTCCCCCTCGATTTTTCTATACTTAAGAAGATTAACTAATTTGCTGTTCCGCTTTTGAGATATCCTCTCTTTTTTTGCTGACTTTCTCTAGTTCGAGTTGCAAGGTAAATACCTAAAACAGCCATAAAACCACCTAAAACTTGAAACCAAACTAACACTTCCCCTAGAAAAATTATTGCAAAAACGGTAGTGAAAACAGGAATTAGTGGAAGGAAGATGCCGGCTTTTCCAGGCCCAATTTGACTAACTGCACTATTCCAAGCAAGGAAAGCTACGATGGAAGCAAGGAGACCCACATAACTGATTGTCCCAAATGATTTAATGTTCCAGACAGTCTCCTTAGTAACAATTACGTTTTCCCATAAGAAAAAAGGGAATAAAATAAATATACCGATGACTAAAGAAACAGCGAAAGAACTAAGTGGAGGTAGCCTGTTAGAATGGTACTTTATCGTAATCGAATATAGTGCCCATAGAATGACTGCGATAATGACGATAACATCCCCTATATTAAAGGATAAAGTTAGTAGAACTTCTAATGATCCTTGCGAAAAAATAACCATGACACCAGTGAAAGAAAGAATGATCCCAAGTAGTTGATTTTTCTTGAGCTTTTCTTTTAATAAAAAATAGGAAAGTGTAGCAATCATCAAAGGGGCTGTCGTATTAACTAGTGATGCATTTATGGATGTCGTATAATGAAGACCTACATATAATAAGGTATTAAACCCAGCCACTCCTGTTAAAGCCATTAAAAATAGAAACTTTAAATTTTCAAGCAAAATTTCTTTTTTATCGACTATTTCTTTCCAAACGAAGGGGATGAATACAAACGCAGCAACAACCCAACGCCAAAAAGCTAGTGTGAGAGGTGGCAGTTCATCAACAATTGCCCGACCAATTACAAAATTTCCACCCCATATCATTGTAGCTAGTATAAGTAGTAAAATCGGAGATTGTTTTAAGATTTTGTTCATAGAGTAAACCTCAATTCCTAAATTTTCTTCATCACTTAATGTTACATGAATACTTAAAAATTCTAAATAGTTTAAAATGTATTAATCAAACTGATTTGTACTTAAGGGTCATGGACCCCCACCTCAAAGCGTAGTGTAGGTGGGAACTTCCATTCAGGTGAAGTTGAGACTCCATCTGAATTTCAGATGTTCTAGCGAAGCTAGAACGAGTTCTCTCAACTTACTTGGTTAATATATTGTCAATAAATTTTGGAAGTGTGATAAAATTAAACTAAGTTTATGAATATCATAATACAAAAGTAATGCTACTAATATAAATATCTAGTTTATCAATTGTATTATCTAATGTTAAAAAATGTATAGTTTCATTTCAAAGTGCGGCGCATACTATAAAAAAGTTACACAAAAAACTAAGTAACTGGTGCCCTCTATTTTTTATGCAAACTTTAAATTTGGAAAAATATATCAATTTTCGAGCGCTATTACATTAGTTAGGAGGGATAATATGTTTTCAAATAATGTATCTTTAAAGCGGTTATTTGAAGTTGGAGTTTTCTTGCTTATTATACTAATCGCATTTCATAGTTTTCTTCCATTATCAATGGATAAAAAGAAACACGAAAGAGAAACAGCTGAAAATTTAGAAAATGTCATTGCCCTTCAACATTTATTTATAGAAAAGTGGTTAGATGAAAGAGAAAACGATATTCGAACGCTGGCTTTTTCTCCGGTTGTAAAAGCAGTTGATAAAGAAAATATGAAGCCATATTTTCACACGTTTGTTGGAAATAATGCAGATTTCACCTCATTATTGTATGTGAACATGGAAGGTATTGCCGAATTTGATACGAGTTTAGAAGAGGTACCGTATACGGATGTTTCTGACCGGGAGTATTTTATCGAGGGGAAAAAAGGGAATGAGCACATTTCCGCTGTCCTTACTGGCCGCATCACAGGGGCTAATATAATTGTCTTCTCTGCACCTATTTATAATCAAAACGATAATTTCCAAGGGTTAGTTTTAGGGACTGTAGTATTAGACACCCTCGATGAATTAATGAACCGGCTTGAGATAGGGAATACTGGGGAAACCTTTATAGTTGATAAAGATGGTACATTAATTACTAATAGACGAAATAGCTTAAAGAGTGTTGAACTATTTGAAGAACAAAGTGATAAAATACAAATTCCTTATGAGCTTTTACAAAAAGCACAAAATAATGAGGCTGTTAATTATTATAAAAACTATCAAGATGAAACAGTATTAGGAACATATAAATGGGCAAATAACGATAATTGGTTAATAATTGGAGAAATTAAAAAAAGTGAAGTATTTAATTCTTTCTATCGTATGGTGTTGTATACAATATTTATTAGCGTAACGATTTTAGTAATAGCGTATATTTTCATAGTCGTCCTTTATAAAAAGATTTCTCAATCGATTGATTATGTATTAAGTGGAGCACAACTAATTAGCAGCAAAAATTATGTTGCGCAAATTGATAAGGATGCGATAAAGCAAAATCCGGAAGAGTTTCGAAAGCTTTGTGATGTATTTAATGAAATGGCAGTCACAGTTAGAACGACCATTCATGATTTAGAAGCTTCTGAAGAAAAACTAAGAAACAGCAAAGATTATTTAAGTCTAATCGTAGAAACGATACCGAATGGTGTAGTTGTCTTGGATAACAAAGGGAAAATTACATTTGCAAATAGTACAGCAAAGAAAATACTACACATTAGTTTGGATGAAATTACGAAACGCTATTATAATGATCCGGAGTGGCGTATAACCTCGCTTGATGGAGGAGAATTTCCAGATGAGGAGTTACCATTTTTTCAAGTAATGAAAACAGGAAAGGTAGTTCACAATATTGTTCATGGCCTAACTAAAAATGATGGAGAACGAGTTATTGTTTCTATCAATGCTTCTCCTTTGTTTGACAAAAATCATAATATAACTACAGTTGTTGCGGCAATCTCAGATATTACTGAAAGGACAATTGCAGAAAATAAACTACAAGAAGCAAATAGGAAGCTCGACGAACTCTCCAGAAAAGATGGGTTAACTAAAATAGCAAACCGGCGTCATTTTGATGAAACTTGTAAAAAAGAGTGGCAGAGACATGTAAGAAATGGACAACCGTTATCTATCATTCTTTTTGATATAGACTTCTTTAAGGCCTATAATGATACGTACGGTCACCAAGAGGGTGATGAGTGTTTAAGAAAAATTTCAATAACTGTGGAAAATATATTGAAAAGACCAGGGGATTTAGTAGCTCGATATGGCGGTGAAGAATTTATTATTATATTGGCAGAAACAAATGTAGAGGGAGCAGGCTGTGTCTCTGAAAGAGTTCGAGAAGAAATTGAAAATTTACAAATCGCACATTCTACTTCTAAGGTAAGTGAGTTTGTCACGGTAAGTGTGGGGTTTGCTACGACAATTCCGGACAAACGAGCTAGTATTAAAGAGTTAATTGAAAAAGCAGATCAGGCATTATATGATGCCAAAAGTAGTGGGCGGAATATTGTGAAATTCTTTGAGGAAAAATAGTGGACTAACATTAGCTCTGTTAGTCCTTTTTTTACCGCTCTTAATGGGCAGTAAGACATCCACTGATTGAAGTTTTAGCTTTATATAAATAAACTACTTAGCATCATATTTTATATGAACAGAGGACAAACTCAAGAGTTACTGTTGAGTTTTCCTCTGTTTTTTCGAGTTTAGACCAAGTTGGTCTCTATTTTTATTTGAACCTTTTATTAAACACCTTACTATAGGGTGAATAGAAGAAAACGGCCACGAAATCGTTGATAAGTGCCCGAGTTCAAATAGTAAATAATCGTTGAAAATATCTCGATATATCACATCGAATATTTCATATTTTTAGAAATGTTTGTTAATGAGTTGTGTATAATGAAGAAAGAATATAGAAAGAAGTTGAATAAATGTGGCAAATTTTCTATGGAGAATCATTGTTTTATTATCTATTTGGGTTATGGTCTTATTTGATTATTGGGATGTTGTAATAGGTGAAGCGGGGTTCATGTTTTTATTAGGCTCTTTTTTTCTTATCTATTTTATTAGACCAATCATACAACAAAAACTGCTCAGCCATATCCTACTACTAGTAACATATTTAGTAATACATATCAGTTATTTAGGAGTTCAATCAATTTCTGCTTGGTTTATTTATTATTTTTTATTAGTTGAACCTTCTATATTTATTAAAAATAAACAAGGGCATTATTATATTGTTTTAACTCTACTAATTAGTTTTTTTCCTTATTTTTTTTCAGGATTAAATTTTTTGATAGTCTACCATATGATCATAGTCTCTCTTATTGCACCAAGTTCATGGTATATGTATAACAGGTTGAGTGATCTTAACGAGAAAGATGAATTATATAATGAAATGTTTAAAGAATATAGAGCATTAAAGCGTCAAGCGTTTGAAGTGGAAAAAAGCGCAAGAGCTGAGGAACGGACAAGAATTGCACGGGATATGCATGATTCTGTTGGACACAAATTAACGGCTTTAATGATGCAGTTAGAAATTCTTGAACATTCGGTTGGTGATAAGGAAAAAAAAGGTATTAGACAAGCGAAGGAAATGGCACGTGATAGTCTACAAGAAACAAGAAAAGCTGTAAAAGTATTACAGGTTGATGGTGTAGGAGGGATGAGTTCTGTTTTTCAGCTAATTCGAAAATTGGAATCTGAAACTCATATCCGTGTTCATTTAACGACGAAAAAAGGGGTTTTATCAGCTCCGTTAACAAATGACCAAAATGTAGTCATTTATCGCTTTATTCAAGAATCCTTAACGAATGCCATGCGACACGCACAATCAAGAGAAGTAACAGTAACATTACAAATATTAGGTGATCATACAATGAAATTAGAGGTTGCTAACTGTGTTTATGATCATGTCCCATTTAAGGAAGGATTTGGTTTATCTGGACTAAGAGAACGGTTTGAAGCTATTGAAGGAACGTTAATTGCTCATCAAATAAATGGATACTTTTATTTAACGGGAACTTTTCCAATTAGGGAGGGAAGATGATGAAGAGGATCTTACTTGTTGAGGATCAGCATTTAGTGAGACAAGGATTAAAGTTAATGATTGAACAGTGTGAAGACTTTAAAGTGGTTTTTGAAGCATCAAATGGGGAAGAAGCTGTGCGATTGTTTGATGAAAAAAGTATAGATATCGTTGTTATGGATATCCGAATGCCGAAGATGAATGGGCTAGAAGCGACAAAACAAATTAAAATACGCCACCCAGAAGCAAAAATTCTCATGTTAACAACTTTTGATGATGATGAATATGCAATTGAAGCACTGAAATATGGAGCATGCGGTTATATGCTAAAAGATACAGACGGCGGCCGGCTTATTGCGGCAATTGAAAGTGCCTTATCGGGCGGTATGACTTTAGACGAAAGTGTAGCAGCTAAAGTTGTACCACGTCTCTTAAAAAAAGAGATACAACAAAACGTTGAAATCCCTTTAACGAAACGTGAATATTCGATTGTAAAGCTAGTTGGAGAAGGAAGAAACAATCAAGAAATAGCTAAATCACTCTGTTTATCTGTAGGGACAGTAAAAAACCATATTAGTCATATCTTAGATAAATTGGAGCTCCGTGATCGGACCCAGTTAGCTATATTTGCAGTTAAAAATGATTTAATCAAGTGATTGAAGATTTCTTAAAAAACCATGACGGAGTGGATGTGACCTCCGTCATGGTTTTTCTTACTTTTAGTGACGGAGTGGACTATTTTTTCAAAAAGAGTTCAATTAAAATAATCTCAGTTAGATAAACATTATATATGAGTCAAATATCTTAATCTTTAAAGTGTGAAGGGAGGCATAAATGGTGATTGAAGCCGTTGAGTTAGTTAAAAGTTATAAAAATGTGGAAGCGGTGAAGGGAGTCAATTTATTTATCGAGAAGGGGGAAATTGTTGGATTGCTCGGTCCTAATGGTGCTGGTAAATCTACAATTATTTCAATGATTTCTTCGTTAATAAAACCTACAAGTGGGGATGTCCTCGTAAAGGGAAAATCAGTTGTGAAAGATCCAAATGAAATTCGTCCGATTCTTGGTGTCGTGCCACAGGATATTGCGCTCTTTTTAGAATTTACAGCAAAAGAAAATATGTATTTCTTCGGTAGAGCTTACGGGCTAAGGGGAAAAAAACTAACCGGAAAGGTCCAAGAGATACTTGAATTAGTTGGTTTGACTGAAAGGTCAAATGAACAAATTAAAACTTATTCTGGAGGGATGAAACGTCGATTGAACATAGCTGTAGCGCTTCTTCATGAACCTGAAATAATAATTATGGATGAACCTACAGTTGGGATTGATCCACAATCGCGCAATTACATTCTTGAAACGATTCGTAATTTAAATCGCGAGAAAAAAATGACGGTACTTTATACAAGTCATTACATGGAAGAAGTCGAGTATCTTTGTGACCGTCTATACATTATGGATCGTGGCGAAATTATTGTATCGGGGACAAAAGAAGAAATCAAAGGAATTCTATCACAAGAACAGACCGTTGATATAAAAGTAGAAGAGGATTCAGAGATGTTTTATCAATCATTAAGAAATTACCCAGGTATTTCATCTGTTACTATAAGCAACCAAATTATCTCGATAATTGCTCCAAAAAAAGCTCAATTGCTGGAAGATATTATTGAAATAGCGAAAAATTCCAGGACGAAACTACTATCTTTTGAACTGCAGACGCCAAGTTTGGAAGATGTGTTTTTACATCTTACTGGTCGAAAACTTCGTGATTAAAGAGGTGAAAATAGAATGTTTTGGAATTTATTAAAAAAGGACTTACTCCAGCTGCTCCGCGATCGTAAGGAATTAGTGATCCTACTATTAATGCCGATCATATTAATTTCTATTCTTGGATTTTCTCTTCGTGGCATGATTGAAGGTAATGTATCAGATTTTACGATTGATATCGCCGTTGTAGATGAAGGGAATTATCATGAGCAAAGAATTGAATTTGAAAGACTATTAGAAGAAATAAATCTTCCTATTGAAGTACGAGAGGTTCTGCTCCAATTAAGCGAAGAGCTATCTATCCCTGAAATGCTAGTTGATCGTGTCCTTACAGAAGAACTTTCAGAGTTTATCAATCTAGAAAAAAAACCTAGTTTAGATGGTTTACAGAGTACAGGTGAAACAATAGCCATTCTTCATTTTCCTAAAGATTATCGCTTAACTACGTGGAAGGCAATGTTTTTAGAGGAGGAAAATCCACTAGCTCTAGATTTATATTTAAATGAAGAGGAAGCTTTTCAAGCAAATATTATTTCAGATATTATTGAGTCATTTTATCGACAGTTCAACATTAATACCTCTCTTGGAAAGAAAATAGCTGACCTTGAACAATCAAATTTCTCAAACGAATTTCAATTTGAAAACATAGGTGTAACGACTCATTTTGAAAATTTAAAACCAGTTACATCATTCGACTATTATACGATTGGAATGGCAGTCATGTTTGTCCTTTATGCTGCCACTTACGCAGCGGGATATGCTTATACCGAGAAACAAACCTTTGTTTTTGACAGAATGCTTCTTGCCAACATAAATCTCTGGGTTTACGGTTTAAGTAAATGGGTCTCAACTTCATTGATTGCAGTTATCCAATTATGTGTCATATTTGGGGTTAGCGCTGTTTTTTACAATGTCCATTGGCCAAATCCAGTAAACTTCTTGGTTGTCACGGTCATTCTTAGCGTATCTGTAGGATCATTAGGTGTATTAGTCACTGCTCTTTGCTACAAGTTTGAAACAAATAGATTAGTTGATATTTTTTCTGGCGGAATTATTTCAATCATGGCATTTTTAGGAGGAAGTTTTACACCTGTAAATATTTTTTCGGAAAGCCTTTGGAAAATAGGAAGCTTAACCCCAAATGGCAGTGCGTTACAATCTTATTTACTTGTGATGAGAGGTGGAGAATTAAGTAGTGCACTACCTGCATTGATTAGCAGTATCTTTTTTAGCATACTTCTCGTTCTCGTTTCAGTTTGGATTTTCCCGAAAAGGAGGATGAGTTAAATGTGGACGATATTTTGGAGTCATCTCCATTCTATAAAGCATCAGCCATTGCTAATTTTAGGAATGATAGGTTTAACCTTTGCTTTTGCATCCGTATTGGGTCAAGGAGATTTCAGTGTCACTTCCGTACCTGCATATACAGAAGGGCTAACCGATGAACAAGTCGAACAATTTAGCGAGCAATTAAATCAACACGAAAAATTCAACATAGTAATTGAAGATCAAGAAAAGGTCGAAGCAAAGTTAAGACAAAACGTTGCAGAAATGGCACTTGTACTAAAGGAGAATGATTTTGAAATTTTATTAGTAGTAAATTCGCAAAATAGTCGAGCGCTGCATTCACATGTTGTTTCCTTTTACCAAGAACGATTTATCGTTACAAAAATGGCTGAACATTTTGGAGAAGATAAAAAGATGTTAACAGAAACGCTTGTCGGGGCACTGGAAACCCCTATACTCGCCGTAAATGAAAAGACGTTCAAGGGCACTTCTGCGTTTTTATATGATCAAGGATTGCAAGCGTTATTTGGCTTTAGTTTGTTTTTTGTCATTTATTCGGTGATGTTTACAATCAGTACGATTGTAATTCAAAAACAAGAGGGAATATGGGATCGAATTATTTTATCTTCAATTAAGAAATCTCAAATATATGCAGGGCATCTAGGCTTCAGCTTTATATTAGGTTATATTCAAGTGGTCATCGTGTTCGTGTTATTTAAATTACTATTCAATGTAGATTTTTATGGTGGTTTTGTTATGGCATTGATAGTTGTGATTCCTTACATTTTTGCGATCGTTTCAATAGGTGTCTTAATTGGTAGTTTAACTACAAATCATCAGCAATTAAATGTAATCATTCCTCTTGTTTCTGTAAGCTTTGCGATGCTTGGTGGAGCATATTGGCCGATTGAAATTGTCACATCAGATGCAATGCGTTTGTTAGCTAGCTTTGTACCAATAACATACGGGATGGAGCTGTTAAAGGGTGCAACATTGTTACAGTGGGATGTTAAGCAATTTTTATATCCAGCAGCCGTATTGTTTGCAATGGGCATCATTTGTATGGGGATAGGACTAAACTTAATGGAAAGAAAACGGGTGTAAGAGTTAAAATTTCACTAGCTATGGAAGTGGTGAAAGTATTAATCAAGCTGAAATACAATATAGGAATATTGTAAAAGGTTTTTTGGTAAAATACACTCAGAAACAAAAAACATTCTGAAAGGAAGTTTATCTACAGTGACACAATCGAAATCACAAGAAGTTAGACAATTTCGAGCACGAAAAGAAGCGCAAAATCCCCACGGTAAAGTAAAGTCTTTTAAAAAGCTTGCTGATGAAGCGAAGAAAGAGTAGTCAAAGGGAGAACTCGTTCTAGCCTCGCTAGAACAACGGGAATTCAGATGGAGTTTCAACTCTACCTGAATGGGGGCTCCCACCTACGCTACGCTTAGAGGTGGGGTCAATGCCCCATAAGTACAAACCAGTTTGATTAACCTACTAGTGAAGCACTGGTAGGTTTTTTGGTCGATGATCAATAAGCAGTAAACCGCTGCCTCAAAATGGAAGAAAATCGAAAAAGTTTAGGTGGGGGATTAACGGCCACTCAAGGTCCGACATAGAATAACTTTCATCAGTGAAAGCAGATGATATGATTAGTTATTCCCTGTCTGTGGTATAAGTTAAACTAATAACTAGTGTCTATCACTTATTGAAGTTCAGTTTTATCATTAATGATTCTTGTAACTAATATACTTTATATAGGTTTATGTAGCTCATTTTTGGTAATTATGAAATTTGCTCAGTTCTTGTCTGTCTTAAATGAATAATCTTTTGAAAGTTGTACATCATAATATTTGAAGAGGACAGAGTCCTTTTCGAATAACCATACAATCCATGAACTATTCAAACAGATGTAAGGAAAGTAAATATTTTTTGAAACGTAATATCTCTCAAGGGTGTGTGATTACATTGAACAGTTTCGTTCAATACTCAGAAACTCTATGAAATGAGGTGTCTACGGGAAAGAAAAATCGTTACGGCCCTAGATCATTATTTTTGAATAGATGTTAAGGGTGTATGGTTGAATAAGAAGGGTGGTCACAACCAGTGATCATCCTTCTTTACAAATTTAAGTGGCATTCGTCTTTGTTATTAGTAAGGCTATGAGGCTCATTGGAAAAGGAGGAGGAATACGAATGAGTAATAATAAGCAAAACCATAATAATAAAAATAATAAGAAACAAAAAAGTGGAAATAAACATAAAACAAGTGGTAGTGCTAATAAAAAAAATGACTATCATTAAAGAAACGAAAAAGAAGGTACCTATTAGAAGGACCTTCTTTCTTTTTTTGTATAACCAGAATTTATAAATTTCTAACTTAGAAACTGTCTAGCTTCAGCGCCCTATCGACTAGAAAGCTTCCTTCGTCTCGTCTACGATAAGTCGAGAACGAAAGTCTAACGACTTTCGACTCTCCTATATCTCGCTCGACTCAGTCCAGCTTATTACGTCGATGAGCAAGGGCGCTTGCGCTTTTCTAGTTAATTTTAGATAATTCCTTTAACCTTCTCTTTTCTTTGTTGTACCACTTCTTCGGTTTGATTAGGAGTATTCATGTAATAATAGAACACGCCCATAAATAAGCTTCCACCAATAATATTTCCAATAGTTACAGGAACAAGGTTGTGTATTAATCCGTTTAATGAAATTGTATCTGGATGATTTAAAACTAATGCAATAGCGAACGTGCACATGTTAGCAATACTATGTTCATAACCAGATATAAAGAAACAAAAAACAAACAAAACCATTGTAAAAATTTTAGCCCCTTCATCCTTTTGCGTCATAGGGATAAAGAATGCAAGACAAATTAGCCAATTGCAGAGAATTCCACGAAAGAATAACTCTAGCCAAGGAGTGTTCATTTTTTGGTCAGTCACATATAATAAAAAGCTATTAACGGAATGGTCATTAAAAAGACCAGTAAAATAAATAAGAATGGCAAAGCAAATTGCACCAAGAAAATTACCAACATAGCTCATAGCTAATAACTTTACAACATCTATTCCGTTCATTTTTTTCCGGAGTGCTGTATAAGTATAGTAAAATGTATTCCCTGTAAATAAATCCCCACCTCCATAGGCAATTAAAATGATTGCACCACCGAAGGTAATGGCTGCCATTGGATACGTTAATGGCGAACCTTCTAAATAAAAAAGGTTTCCTGTCTTAAACGCGACAATAACTCCAAAACCAATAAAAAGGCTAGCTAACATTGATCTAAGTAGATAGCGAATTCGACTTTGTAAGTAAACCTTTTGTTTTTTTAATGCTAATTCCTCAACTTTTGAAAGAGCGACAATTTCCATTGTATATTCACCTTTCTTTTTTTTGTTAAACTTTCGCTTCTACATTAATGAAGGAAAGTGGTATAGGTTTAAGATAATCATTACTTTATCACACAAAAAACATTAAGGGAATCAAAAGTTTTGAAGGTTCAAAATCCCTTCAAATACATAACGCTTTCATTGTTAAAGTTAGGTGAACAATGAAAAGGAGTTGAAAATAATAAGCACTAAATTAGTTTCTTGAAGTTTACAGTCTCGTGTTAGCATTTTTAAAGCTTTCCTAAATGAATGAATTTCATCAATCCAAAAAGGTACAAACATTATTGAAGAGATCAACTCTCACATAATTCTTAATGCGATCAATGAAGAATTTATTAGAGATGCCATTATACCGATTGACCCTAGTCATTTTGAAGCAAGAGATCAAGACCCATTAAAAAAGAAGAGAAACCACAAAGGCCCTACCAAGCAAACGTGGTAAATCAAAAGCAATAAAGCAGATAGCCAGTAAAATAACTGTGCTACTGTTTTTTTATTTTGAGGAAAAAAGAGCAAATATCGACAAAAATTCACATAACTCTAGTATAATGAAACTAATCAAATGTTAATAAATGCAGGGGAAATCAATAAGATATTAAAAAACTATAGCGATTGGAGAGAACAAATGTGATAATCAAATCGATTAGAAGTCAAATGCTCATATATTTGTTAGTCGGATTGCTTATTTTGTTTGGTTTTTTAATATATGTAGTGGATAAAGAATTAAATAGACTACCCGAAAATATGTTAGTTCAATTTCAAGAAATTTCAAAAGCTAGAGCTGATGAAGTTCAAAAAGAACTAGAAAAGTTCCTCTTTGAAACGAAAATTATATCACAATCTCCTATTATCCAATCAATGGAATTGGAAAAAATCCAAAATTACTTGCCGCATTTAGTCGTTGAGGGGCAACATAGAAACATGACCATTGCTGATTTAGATGGTAATGCTTGGACAACAAAGGGTGACTACATAGATATATCAGATCAAGAACAATTTCAAAAAGTTATTTTAGAAGGTAGACCCAATTGGATATCACAACCCTTTATTAGTCCTTATGCAGATCGAGATGTTCCAATTGTCATCATTTCCCACGAAGTCAAAAGAAATGCAGAATTAGTCGGGTTAGTTAACATTGTTCTATCTAATAAATTTCTTAATTACGTTGTCCAAAGCATTAATCTAGGGGAAACAGGTTATGCATGGATTGTTAATAAAGAGGGCAATATAGTTGCACATCATGACCAATCAATTGGATATCATAGACATATTTCAGAACTGATACCACCTACTAATAACGATAACGTTATTTTAAAACAGGAAGAAGATTCAGGGTGGTTTAAGTATAGGGATTTTCATGGCAAAGAGATGTTTACTTTTTACAAATCAATTGAAGGATCACCTGATTGGACGTTACTTCTAACAATAAATAATGAAGAAGTATTAGGGGAAATTAGTAATGCTCGTTTAAAGATCATTTTATTTTTTGTTTTGGGTATTTTCTCTATGAGTATATTTGCTTTTTATTATGCGACTTCTATTTCAAAACCTATCCTTAAACTAAAACAAGTTTTTGATAAAGCAGAAACCGGTAATTTAAATGTAGTTGCTAATGAAAATGTAAATAATGAAATAGGTATGGCAGCTAAAAGTTTTAATAAAATGCTTAGGCAAATTAAAAAATTAACATACTATGATACATTAACTAACTTATATAATTTAAATGGATTTTTATTAGATTTACCTTATAAAGTAAAACAACTAAAAGATAAAGGTTTAGTTATTGCCATTGCGGTTATTTCAATTGATGATTTCAAACGCATTAATAGTTTAAGCGGTTATAAAGGTGGTAATTTAGTTCTTAAAAAGTTAGCTTATCAACTTCAAGGTTTTATAGAAATTGGTGAAGGAATAGGCAGGAATTTCGGTGACGAGTTTATTTTATTATTAAGGGAAGAATCTTTAGAGAAACTAGAGAAACGAATTGAAAGATTATGGGTTCAGTGTAGAACCGAGATGAAAGTTAAGGAAAATGAGTATCACTTAAAAATTTCCATTGGTGTTGCTATTATGGATACTTATTTGACTCCTGTTGAAGATGTTGTCAATCAAGCGAATATCGCTAAGACTCAAGCGAAAAAACAGGGCGGTGATCGTTATCAGTTTTATGATCTTGAAATTAATGAAAAGATCAAGCTAGAACAAAAAATAGAGAATGCTCTCTATCATGCGATCAAAAAAAAGGAATTGTATTTAGTGTATCAGCCAATTGTTGAAATGAAAACAAATTCGATAATTGGGACAGAAGCACTGATTAGGTGGAAACACGAGCAATTTGAAAGTGTTTCTCCACTTAAATTAATCGAAGTCGCAGAACAATCTGGTTTCATTGTTGATATTGGAAAATGGGTTTTAAGGGAAGCGTTAGTTCAAACGAAAAAATGGCATGATGCAGGTCACTCATCAATGTTCGTTTCGGTAAATCTTTCTACTATACAATTTGATCAACCAAATTTTGTTGAGATGGTAAAAAACATTTTAGAGGAAACTTCAGTTCAACCTCAGTTTCTTGAACTAGAGATTACAGAAACAAATGCTATGACCATGGTTGAAGAAAAGTTAGTAAAAATGAGGAAGTTGAAAGAAATGGGGATTCGTATTGCAATTGATGACTTTGGTACCGGGTACTCATCTTTAGCTTACTTTACTAGGTTTCCTATTCATACACTTAAGATTGATCGTTCATTTGTAAATGGAATTTTTCACGATGAAAATGCCAAAACCATTATTACGACTATAATCAATATGGCTAAAACGATCAATATTGCTACTACTGCTGAAGGAGTAGAAACACCAGATCAAATCAAATTCTTACAGGAACAAGGCTGCGATAAAGTACAAGGATATTTGATTAGTAGACCCGTCAAATCTGATCAACTTGAAGCATTACTTAAGGAAACGATATAAATAAAGAGGCTGTCCAAGAAATGTCGCCTAAAATATATTAATAGAAGAATGTACCATTTTCTATTAACGTATCATTTAAGGTAACTGCATCTTTTTGGAACAGCTTTTTGATTATTCTCCCACTTTTAACTTCGCGATAAGACCTACATTTATTTAATGCTAAGTTTTGTAAAAGATTTTTAAGCGTAAATACATTGAAATTAATCTCTTCGGGTTGAAATTGGGATTTTTTTATAGATAAAATTTATACAACTAACATTAAAATTTTCTTGATTTATTAGCATCATTCAAAATAAATAGATACCCATAGCTAGTACAATTTGATCTTTCCTAATTCTTGACGCAACATATTTCACAAAGATAACTGCTAATATGACTAGTTTTACTGGATTAATTAAGTTATTATTAACAAAGTGATTATTAAATAAATTGAAAATTTCGAACGGTTATTATATACATTCTAATATATTAGGTGGGGTAGAAATAATGACAAATAACATGGCTATAAGAGAAAAGAGTATTGTCTTTATAGGGTTTATGGGTGTAGGTAAAACGACGATTGGAAAACTTGTTGCAAAAAAACTATACCGTGATTTTATCGATATTGATCAAGTGATAGAAGCAGAATATGGAATGCCGGTTTCGGAATTATTCGGAAAAATTGGCGAGAAAGCCTTTAGACAGAAAGAAAAAGAAGTCATAATAAACCTATCTAAACAAAAGCTGAAGATTATTTCTCTTGGTGGTGGATCATTTTTACAAGAAGAAATAAGAGAAACATGCTTGTCCAACTGTATTGTTTTCTTCTTAGATTTATCATGGGAATCTTGGAAGGAAAGAATAAGTTTAATTATTGATAGTCGTCCGGTTTTAAAGGGGAAATCAATAGAGGAAATAGAAAAACTATTTAATGATAGACAGGAGATATATTTAGCACATCATTCGAAGATAGAAACGGACAACCAAGAAATTCAAGAAATAGTTGATTACATTGTAGAAACCTTAAAATTAGGGTTTGAATTATATGATTAGCCAGTTTAGAGAACAATGCCTAAATCGCTTGTTCTCTATTTTTATGAGCTAATTTCTTTGATGGGTTTTCTAAAGATTTTACTGACAGTTTCCCTTCATTAGCCAATTCTAACCTGTGATACTATATGACAAATGTCATGTCCACTACTTGACGTTTATGACTTAATGTTATGACATTAGTTTTTTATAATAAATACAGTGTTTATGTTGTTAAGTTCGGAGTTTAGAGGGGGAATAATGAAATGAATGTAAAAAAAATAGCAACCTTAAAAAAAGATGTGGCTCCATATGAGAAAATTGATCTACGTTCAAGTATTATTCAGATCGTTAACACAATTGGCCCGTTATTTATTTTGTGGTACGTAGCATATTTGAGTCTTTCTATATCCTATTTTCTGACAATGCCAATTTTAATTGTTGCTGCAGGTTTTATGGTAAGAACGTTTATTTTGTTTCATGATTGTTGCCATCAATCGTTCTTCAAAAGTCGAACGGCTAATGATATAGTAGGTACTCTTACTGGAGTATTAACATTAGTTCCTTATCAACAATGGAAGTATACTCATACTGTACATCATGCGACGAGTGGAAACTTAGACAAACGAGGAACTGGAGATATGTGGGTTCTTACTGTCGATGAATATATGGCTTCACCACTGTGGCGTAAAATTACGTATCGTGTTTACCGCAACCCATTTATTATGCTGTGCATCGGTCCAATTGCTGTGTTTTTAATTGAATACCGTTTTAATCGGAAAGGTGCAAAACGAAAAGAAAGATTGAACCTTTATCTTACAAATATATTAATTGTAGCATTATATGTATTTCTGGTTTGGTTAATTGGCTGGAAGGCGTTCGTGATGATTCAAGGGCCAATTTTCTTCCTGGCGGGATTACTTGGCATATGGTTATTTTATGTACAGCATCAATTTGAACAATCTTATTTTGAAAATGACGATGAGTGGAGTTTTGTTCAAGCCGCAGTTGAAGGAAGTTCTTATTATAAGTTGCCAAAACTTCTGCAATGGATTACTGGGAATATTGGATTTCATCATGTTCATCATTTAAGTCCTCGTGTTCCTAATTATAATTTAGAAAAAGCACATAATGCAGCAGTTCCACTTCAAAAAGCAACAACTATTTCACTTAAAACTAGTTTGAAATCATTAAGCTATCGTCTCTGGGACGAAGAAAGTAAAAACTTTGTAAGTTTTAAAGATATAAAACATATTTTTAGAAAAAATGGTACGATAGAAAATAATAAAGTACAATATGAAAAAGCAGATGTTCGATTTGCTAGGAAAACAAATTAACAGTTGTGTTGTTGGATTTCATAATTTCAAAAATGAGCCGCATGAATATATATCTAGTTATGAACGGTTCTAAGTAACTAGATATAGCGTCTTAGTGGCGAGAATACTTAATAACGAAATTCATTAATGCAATAAAAATAAGAAATAAAGGCGGGAGTACTTGTGAAAGCGTTAAAACAGAAATTTCTTGAAAATACTGGACTTAGTCCTTATGTTTGGGTCGTTTTTTACATTCTCCCTTTTTATTTTATTTTTCAGTCTTCATCAACCCCACAAATTATTATAGGAATTATTATGATTATTGGTTTCTTTATATGCTATGTGCTATCCTTTGTGTCTAAAGGATGGCTCGTTTACTTTGGGACGAGTGTCCAAATTGGTATTTCAGCTGCCATGGCTTTACTATTTGGGTATATTTACTTCTTTCTCTTTTTAGCATTTTTTACAGGTAATCTTAAAAATAAAGTTGCGTTTATCGTTCTATATATTATCTTACTAATTAGTACATTTTCTACTATTTATTATGGTTTGGTTACAACTCATTATCGAGTCTTAATAACACAACTGCCATTTGTTGTTCTTAGTGTAATAGCTGTTATTCTTCTTCCGGTTAGTACTTATAATAAAAATAAAGAAGATGAACTTCAAGGGAAATTAAATGATGCTAATAAGCGTATATCCGAATTAGTTAAGTTAGAAGAAAG
Organism: Anaerobacillus alkalilacustris; assembly: GCF_001866005.1. Lineage (GTDB taxonomy): Bacteria > Bacillota > Bacilli > Bacillales > Anaerobacillaceae > Anaerobacillus > Anaerobacillus alkalilacustris. Next base: position 81,007 of record NZ_MLQR01000027.1, on the reverse strand, counting down.
GCAAAGAATCTCTCGAGATTTACATGATACTTTGGGGCAAAAGCTCTCATTAATTGGATTAAAGAGCGATCTTGCGTCAAAATTAATTAATAAAGATCCATTGCAAGCTCGAATAGAAATGAAAGACGTTCATAAAACGGCTAGAATTGCATTAAAGGAAGTAAGACAAATGGTTACACAAATGCGTGGGACAAAGTTAGAAGATGAAATATTTCGTGTCAAACAGATATTAAAAGCTGCGGAAATAAAATTTATTTTACAAGGAAATCCAAAATTAACGAACACATCACTCATTGCTGAAAATGTAGTGAGTATGTGTATAAAAGAAGCAGTTACAAACGTTGTTAAACATAGTAATGCTGCTAACTGTTCAGTAGTCATTGAACCTAGACAAAATGAACTTGTTGTAAGAGTAATAGATGATGGAGTAGGTATGGGAAATTCCCTTAAAAATATGAGCGGAAACGGTTTACAGGGTATGAGAGAGCGGCTCGAATTTGTAAACGGAAGTTTAGATATTGACTCAAATTTAGGTACTACCGTAACGATCAAAGTACCTAACGCTTTCAAGCAAATGAAAGAAGGAGAGGGAGAAGGATGATTAAAATTGTCATTGCTGAAGACCAGAAAATGCTACTTGGAGCACTTAGCGCATTAATTGATCTAGAGGAAGATATGACAGTTGTAGGGAGAGCCGGAAATGGAGAAGAAGCTGTAAAGTTAATACGACAGCATAAACCAGACATTTGTATTATGGATATCGAAATGCCAGGAAAAAGTGGACTTGAAGCAGCAGAAGAACTAAAAGGATTTGGCTGTAAGGTCATTATTTTAACTACATTTGCGCGTTCTGGCTATTTCGAAAGAGCCTTAAAGGCAGGAGTATACGGTTATATGCTGAAAGATAGCCCAAGTGATGAATTAACTAGTGCCATTAGAAGTGCCATGAGTGGGAAACGTATTTATGCACCTGAATTAGTTGATGAGGTTTATAGTGAAGAAAATCCATTAACAGACAGGGAAAGTGAAGTGCTAGTTCTAATGTCTGAAGGTAAGAGTACAAAAGAGATTGCCAGTAATTTATTCATTACAACAGGAACAGTGCGAAACTATGTATCATCTATCCTTGATAAATTAGAAGTGAGTAACCGGATCGAGGCAATTACTCGCTTCAAAGAAAAAGGTTGGTTTAAATAAAGACTTTTATTATATATATTTTGATATTGCATTATCTTTGTAGTATTTTTAGTGAAAATGACTTAATATAAGGGCAAACACCTTTAGTTGGAGGATACTATGAGACAAGATCAACACCAAGATAATAGATTTTACAAAGAACTGTGGTTTGCCTGGGCTGGATTAATTCTAATGCCACCAGTTGGGATTTATGCATTATGGAAATTTGGCCATTATTCTAAAGGAATACGTATAGCATTAACACTTGTTTTTGGCTTGTTTTTCTTATATATGATTACCGGTGATGAAATGAGATTCTAAGCGGTTCTATCTTGATTAGAAAAAGGAATAAGCAGTAGTAACCCTTGTTTAGCATTTATGTCATTAGCTAAATAAGGGTTTTCTCCTATTGTAAAGTCACATTATTGTAAAAAAGGGTGTAACGGCAATACTTATATTTCAATCGCGTAAATTTAGATAAGTTATGGATATAAAAATTATCCGTTTGTAATGGATTATGAAAAAAATGAATTTTCATAATTCACGCCATTAAGAATTTGGTTACAATGAACGGTTTGTAACGTTGAAATAGATTTATCCTACTTAAAACCCTACTGATTGAAGAGCAGATTTTGCAGCCCGGTTTTGGTAATTATGAAATTCAACCAATCAATTAAATTGTTTTAATACAAAAAAGGTCGTATGATAAGTTCATATTAGTAAACAATACCAATAGTCATTTGGTGTTAAAAAATAGTGGAAAGAGGTGTTTGGATGGGGCAAATCGTGGAAATTGCTTACGCTAATTTATTATCGCCGATGATTTTATTTTTTTTGATGGGTATTCTTGCAGTGTTGGTAAACTCTGATCTCAAAGTTCCTTCAGCTTTTTATGTTGGATATACAATGATTATATTATTTACAATTGGTATTAAAGGTGGAGTTGAACTACGAAATGTTTCATTTTCGGAAATGCTACCTGCAATTTTTGCGGCGGTTTTCTTAAGTATACTGATGTTATTTATTGCTTATTTTGTTGTAAAAAAATTATTCCGGTTTTCTATAGTTAATTCATGGGCTATTGCTGCTCACTACGGTTCAGTAAGTGCGGTCACTTTTGTTGCAGGTATAGCTTTTTTAGACAAGGTTGCTGTATATTATGAAGCTTATATGTCAGCGATACTAGTAATTATGGAAGGTCCTGCAATTATTTTAGCGATTATTTTTTATAAAATGTATGTGCAAAAGAATGGGGAGGAAACAAACAATCCTAATTCGAGTTTGCAACATGTTGTAAAGGAAGCATTCTTTGGAAAAAGTATTTTTTTATTACTAGGGGGGATTTTTATAGGGTTTGTCGCTCATACCGATGGTCTAATAAAAATTCAACCACTATTCGGGGACTTATTTTATGGGGTCCTATGTATTTTCCTATTACACATGGGTATGATTGCGACACAAAGTATTAAACAAATGGAAAAATTAAACCCACTCTCTTTTATGTTTGCCTTTATTCTACCAATTATTGGTGGTACGATAGGTGTACTTGTAGGTAACGTTATTGGATTATCTTTGGGTGGTGCCTTTATTCTGGCAATTTTAACGGGAAGTGCGTCCTATATAGCGGCTCCGGCCGCGATAGAACAAGCTATTCCAAAAGCTAGTTCTGGGATATATTTAGGCTCAGCACTTGGGTTAACGTTACCATTCAACCTAATTATAGGCATCCCATATTTTTATTGGGTTGCTACAATGCTATATTAAGAAGATAGATTAAGGATATGGGGATGAAAAATAATGGCAGAAATTAAGTATGAAATTATTGAGACATTTGGTAAGGTCTCTGAAAACGCAAAAGGCTGGAAAAAAGAATTAAATTTAATAAGCTGGAATGATCGTCAACCAAAGTATGATTTACGGGATTGGGATTCCGATTATAAAAAAATGGGTAAGGGAATTACTTTATCTAAAGAAGAACTACTAGAACTTAAAGGGATTTTGAATAAAATGGAACTATAAAAATAAACTTGCAATGGCGTATCAAACTAATCACAGTTTGATACGCCATTTTCATAGGGAATATTATTTAACTGATTGAATTTTATAACTACCAAAACCAAGCTGTAAAAATGATGATTTATGAAATGTAAACTGTTTATCTACTTAACGCAGTTGATAAAATGTCTTTTTCTTTCTGTTGAAAAAAATCTAACCTATGATTATATATTCCATGGATTGATCGAAATTGCAAAGGAAACTTACCATTGTGTAAATAAAGATTGTCTTTTAGCATAGGTAGGATTAAATTGTACCTAATTTTATTAATTGTGTTTACTTCATCTAGAAAACGATGTAATACGTTTTCATTAACATACAGTTGATTTTTATACATAAAAATATGTTCATAGTTAGCCAGTACTTTATTGCCAAAGGTTAAAGTAGAGTTAAGATTTTCAATAGTAATCCTTTGCTTGTTTGTTTCGTTATATATCGTTCTTTCTGTAATCGCTCTTTCAAAGAGTTTAGAAGTATCTACGTATCTTTCATATGGGTGGCCTTGAAGGATAACTGTTACATAATCATAACCATTTTCTTTAGCGAAACTAACTAAAGTATGTTTTGACGCACTTGTATACCCAGTTTTTCCACCAATGATAGTCTCGTCATAGTATGGACTCTGTTTTCTTATTTGTTGATTTGTTGCTCTCCAGTTACGGACGACTACTTCTCCATCTTCCCGGTGAAAATTGGCCCTATAGGTAGGAGTACTAACTAAAGGAAGAAAATCTTTATATTGAGCAGCGTAAAGTCCTATTTTTGCAAGGTCCTCAGCAGTTGTATATTGGTCAGGATCATGATAACCATGTGAATTAACAAACTGTGTATTTACAGCTCCGATTTCCATTGCTTTTTCATTCATCATTTTTACAAAATTCTTTTCTGAACCAGCAATATGGCAAGCAACGGCAACTGCAGCATCGTTTCCCGAAGGTACCATTAATCCGTATAATAATTGTTCAAGAGTTAAGACATCACCAGGTCTGATATGTGCTTTCGAACTATCAAATGGAATACTTTCAATCTCTTCTGAAACAATAACTGTGTCAGAAATATTTCCAAGTTCTAAAGCAAGAAGAGCAGTCATGATCTTTGTAGTACTTGCTGGATATAATTTTTCATTGCTATTTTTTGAGAAAAATATATTTTCTGGTCTGTTCTCAATAATAATCGCAGCTTCAGCTTGAACAGTTTCTTTGAAATCTATCTGCTTTGCGATAGGTCTTATTTTAGTTGGGTCAATATATGGTGTTGAATTAATACCGTTATTAAGTTGCAAGGGTAACGTAAAAGAAGCCTTAGAATTTTCGATATATAATTTACCATTATAAATAGTTAAGAACTCTGACAGGGGATAAAATGTTGAGCCCTGATAAGTAATCTGTGGGTGTTTAGAAGTACTGTTATCAATAAGAAAAGGTTCCACTTGAGCGACGATAGTTTCCTTTTTTGCCGCTTGTACAACTAAACCTTCTGGAACAAGGGTAGATATAAAACCACATGTTAAAATAATAAAAATCATCTTAGCAACAACTTTTCTCACTCAACAGCCTCCCTAATAGTAGCTCATATTTATGATTGATTGAATATATGGAAGGTAAATTTGGGTTATTCCATGATAATACTTTAATAATTATTATAGTAGAAATATAAATGCCCGAATAGAGTTAGATAAATGATTTTTTACAATAAATTAAGACGATGGATCAGCTACCAAATTCTTATGTTATATGTGGTTGGAGTGGAGAAACTCAAAAAATAGGTGGTATCGTGCATAACCTGTGTAGCATAGCGCACAACGGAGTGATGATCGAACATAATGGAGTGTGAATCGAGTAAACCCGAGTCAAAATTGCAAATAATAAGTAAACCCTTGAAGTACAATAGTTAACCATGAAATTAGAGTAAACGAAATATTTAAGTAGAAATAAATGCCTAAACACTTGAAATCATGTGATCTTATCAAGTGTTTAGGCATTTATACTGCGTTGTAACAAAAAAGTATAAAAAAGATAATAAATAGAAAAGTCTAAAAACCTTTGTTATATATTCTATCAAAATTTCACAAAAAAGACACAAAGCGTGTAAAACTATAACTATCGTTTCATCAATCTCTTAAGGGGCATTAAGACTTCCAAATAAAAACTTAAGAGAAACAAAAAAGACTAGATGGGGTATTTCCCTGAGGGTCCGAAAAGTTCAACTTACAAGCAGTAATTGGGAATTATTTACGGTTTGAAGTTAAACTTTACCATATTAACTAATTAAAGGGGCTAAAAACATGAAGATTAGTAGTTTGTTTACATTTAAAGATGAAAGGATGAAAGTATTACATTTAACTTGGATTGCCTTTTTTATTTCCTTCTTCACTTGGTTTAATATGGCTCCTTTAGCGACAACGATGCTAGAAAGTATGGATTGGCTAACGAGAGAACATCTGGCATCCTTAGCTATATTAAACGTGGCACTTACTATTCCGGCAAGGATTGTGATCGGGATATTACTTGACCGTTATGGTCCGAGAAAAGTTTACGCTGGACTATTGCTTGTAATGGCAATTCCGACTTTTGCTTTTGCCTTCGGTAATAGCTGGATGCAATTAATGATTTCACGATTATTAATAAGTAGTATAGGGGCAAGTTTTGTTATTGGAATTAGAATGGTCTCAGAATGGTTTCCGCCAAAGGATATTGGATTTGCTGAAGGAGTTTACGGTGGTTGGGGTAATTTTGGTTCAGCCGTGGCAGCGATGTTGCTTCCGTGGATCGCCTTAACGATGTTTGGTGGTGAAAATGGTTGGCGATATGCAATTGCCTTATCTGGTTTGTTTTGTATTATCTATGCTTTTATTTATTACTTCTCTGTTAAAGATACACCAGACGGTAAAGAGTATATCCGTCCAAAACGAAACGGAGCAATGGAAGTTAGTAGTTGGGGTGACATGGTTCAACTAATCCTTTGGACAATTCCTTTGGGTGGTGCACTTGCAATATTAGCATGGAGATTAGAAGGACTTGGGTTTATCACTAGTACTGCCTTGCACGTTAGTTATGGAGTTATACTTTTAACATTTGTATATCAAGTATATAAAATTCTTCAAGTGAATGTACCGATCTTGAAGAAGGGAGTTCCAAAGGATGATCGTTATAAATTTAAAAATGTAGCGGCCTTGAATACTACTTATTTTGCTAACTTTGGGGCTGAACTAGCGATTGTTTCAATGCTACCGATGTTTTTCCAGTTGACGTTCTCGCTTACACCAACATCGGCAGGTTTAATTGCAGCGTCTTTTGCCTTTATTAATATTGTAGCTCGTCCACTTGGTGGTATTCTATCCGATCGTATGGGAAGCAGAAGAAATACGATGTTGGTATATATGTTTGGGATATCAATTGGCTTAGTGGCAATGGGCTTCATAGACTCAGGTTGGCCTTTAGTTTTAGCTATTTTAATTACTGTTTTAACATCAGTATTTATACAAGGGGCAGAAGGAGCGACGTTTGCGGTTATTCCAATGATCAAAAAAAGGATTACTGGTCAAATTGCTGGAATGGCTGGTGCATACGGGAATGTCGGTTCAACGATTTACTTAACACTTTATACGTTTGTAACACCACAACAGTTTTTCTTCATTTTAGCATCAGGAGCGTTTATTAGCTTTCTCGTTTGTTTCTTCTTTTTAGAAGAGCCAGAAAATGCTTTTGCAGACGATTATTATACGTCATCTGTAGACGAGGATACGAATGCGAAAGAGTCACTCGAAACATATGAAGAGAGAAAGGCTCTTTAATCTGCTATTAATTAACTGAAAATTTTATATTTTCAAACGAAGACGAAGTTAGAAGGTCTTCTGACTATAGAAAAAAGCTGAGTGATACACAGAATTATGCAGGGGGTAAAAATTATGGCAAAAAAACATCTAGTTTTAGTTGGTAATGGTATGGCTGGTGTGCGTTGTATTGAAGAGATTTTGAAATTAGGTGGGAACGAAGAGTTCGAAATCTCAATTTTTGGAGATGAACCCCACGTAAATTACAACCGAATTATGTTGTCGGCAGTGTTGGCTGGGGATACAACGGTGAAAGACATCGAACTAAACAGTTTAGAATGGTATGAGGAAAATAACATCTCATTATATGTAAATGAAAAAGTAACTAGAGTAGATAAAGAAAACCAAGTGCTCTATACAGATAAAGGGAGAGAGACTTCTTATGACCATGTCATTTTAGCGACTGGATCTAATCCTTTTATTCTTCCGGTTCCAGGTGCAGATTTAAAAGGAGTCATTGCTTTTAGAAGTATTGAAGATTGTGAAACGATGATTGATGCTGCGAAAACCTATAAAAAAGCAGTTGTCATTGGTGGGGGGTTACTTGGATTAGAAGCCGCTCGTGGACTATTAAATTTAGGCATGGAAGTCGATGTTGTCCACTTACCAGAATATTTAATGGAAAGGCAGCTTGATGAGGTAGCATCAGGATTATTACGCAAAGAATTAGAACAACAAGGTATGAACTTTTTAATGTCTAAAATGACAACAGAGATTTGTGGTACAGACCGTGTTGAAAAAGTGAAGTTTAAAGATGGAACTGAAACTGAGGCAGACCTTGTTGTCATGGCAGTTGGAATAAAACCGAACATCGCAGTCGCTGTTGAAAGTGGTATTGAAGTGAATCGAGGCATTGTTGTAAATGACTTTTTGCAAACTAGCGCTGAGAATATTTATGCTGTTGGTGAATGTGCCGAGCACCGAAATATGGTTTACGGTCTAGTTGCACCGCTTTGGGAACAAGGAAAGGTACTAGCAAACCACATTACTGGAAAACATCAAGAAGTGGGTTACGAAGGTTCAGTTCTATCAACGAAACTAAAAGTTTCAGGAGTAAATGTATTTTCAGCAGGTGATTTTCTCAATACGCCAGAATCCAAAAGTATTCGTGTGCATGATGAATTTGTTGGTGTATATAAAAAGGTTGTTATTCAAGATAACAAAGTCATCGGTGCCGTATTATATGGGGACACATCTGAAGGAACAAAGTTATTTAACATGATACAGTCCCAGGATGATATTTCAGGATTATCTAGTGTAAACATTATTCAAAATGTCGGTACTGATGATGCAGGCTCTACAACCACATTATCTGATCAAGATACCGTTTGTGGCTGTAATGGGGTAACAAAAGGAGAAATTGTTCGGGCGATTAAAGAAGATGGCTTATGTTCGGTAAATGAGATTAGCAGCTGTACAAACGCTGGTCGTTCTTGTGGATCTTGTAAACCAATTGTTGGTGAGATACTTGCTGAAACGATTGGTTCTGAATTAGCAAGTGCTTCAAATAAAGAAACAATTTGTGGTTGTACAGATTTATCTCATGAGGAAGTAGTAGAAGAAATTCGAGCAAAAGGGTTAACACATACAAGAGAAGTAATGAATGTTCTTGGGTGGAAAACAGAAGATGGATGTTCAAAATGCCGTCCAGCACTAAACTACTATTTAGGGATGGTTCAGCCTACCAATTACCAAGATGAGAGAGAATCTAGATTTGTAAATGAACGTATGCACGCTAATATACAAAAGGACGGTACGTATTCAGTAGTACCTAGAATGTATGGAGGAGTTACTAATCCAGCTGATTTGAGAAAAATTGCTGATGTAGCAGAAAAATATCAAGTGCCATTAGTAAAAGTAACTGGAGGGCAAAGAATTGATTTAATAGGTGTGAAAAAAGAAGATCTACCTGCTGTTTGGGAAGAGTTAGGAATGCCATCTGGTTACGCATATGGGAAGACTTTAAGAACTGTAAAAACATGTGTAGGAGAAAGTTTCTGCCGTTTCGGAACACAAGATTCAATTGGACTTGGAATTGCTCTTGAGAAAAAATTTGAACGATTAAACACACCACATAAAGTAAAAATGGCAGTTTCTGCTTGTCCAAGAAACTGTGCAGAATCAGGAATTAAAGATGTTGGAATTGTTGGAATAGAAGGTGCATGGGAAATTCATGTAGCTGGAAATGGAGGGGCAACCTTAAGAAAAGGAGATTTATTTGCTAAAGTAACAACAACCGAAGAGGTAATAGAGATTACAGCTGCATTCCTCCAATATTATCGCGAAACGGCGAGATATTTGGAAAGAACCTCACATTGGGTTGAACGTGTTGGACTAGAGAATATTAAAGAAAAAATATTAAATGATGACAAGTTCCGCTCAGAGTTGGTAGAAAGAATGGAAGTTACACTATCAACGTTAGTTAAAGATCCATGGGAAGAAATTATTGAAAGTGAAACGTTGAAGGATGAACTGTTTAAAAATAAACGAATTGAAGTTTTGCAATAAGAAAGTGTACCTTTATAAACTTTTGGGGGGATATTCAAATGGAAACTGTTGTGAAAAATAATCGTCAAATTAAGGTTGCAAGTCTATCAGAGCTGCCGGTACAGTTAGGAAAAGAAGTTATCGTAAATGGACATGAAATAGCAATATTTAAGTTAGCTAACGGGAATGTAAAAGCCATAGAGAACAAATGTCCACATAAACAAGGTCCTTTATCTCAAGGGATCGTAAGTGGGGAGTATGTATTTTGCCCACTGCATGATCGGAAATTATCTCTTGAAGATGGAGTTGTTCAAAAACCTGATACGGGATGTGTAAAAACTTTCGAAGTAACGGTTAAGGGAGATGACGTTTTTATTCAACTGTAATAAATAGAGTTAATCGTTAATGTTATCAATAATTGTTGAAAAATAATAAACTAGTAGATTTTCATGTGAAAATCAAGGCGTGGTGGGGATATGTAATTACAAGCTTTTCCACCATGCCTTACCTCAATATAATTAAACATTAATAAGACTAAGATAAATGTAATAAGAGTTTACTAGATGTTAGAGGGAGTGTCTCGTAATGAATAAAGGAAAAGTATATCTAGTTGGGGCTGGACCTGGAGATAAACAACTAATTACAGTGAAAGGGTTACAATGTATTCAGAAGGCCGATGTTATTTTATATGATCGGCTTGTTAATCCATTGTTATTAGAGGAAGCCCCAGTAGGAGTGGAATTAATCTATTGCGGAAAACTTCCTAAACAACATATAGTAAGACAAGAGAAGATTAATGAACTTCTCGTTACGAAAAGTAAACAAGGCAAAACAGTTGTAAGGCTAAAAGGTGGAGATCCAAGCGTATTTGGACGTGTTGGGGAAGAGGCTGAGGTACTTGCACAAAATGAAATTGAATTTGAAATAGTGCCAGGTATTACTTCTGGAATTGCCGCAAGTTCGTACGCCGGTATTCCTGTCACCCATCGAGATTATGCTACCTCTTTTGCGGTTGTAACTGGACATGATAAGTCAAAAGATGGAAAGCCTCATATTGATTGGAAAAGTTTAGCTAATGGAATTGATACGATCGCTTTTTACATGGGAATTGGTAATTTAGACTATATTACAAGTCAACTAATAAGACATGGGAAATCTAAACAAACCCCTGTCATCCTAATCCAATGGGGGACATATGGTCATCAACAAACATTGGAAGGCACACTACAAACAATTAGCCAAAAAGCAGAAGAGGAAAGTTTTCAAAATCCAGCTATTACACTAGTAGGTTCAGTTGTTTCCCTAAGAGAGAAGCTGAAGTGGTTTGAGAAAAAAACTCTTTATGGCAAAAGCATTGTTTTAGCAAGAACAACAGCGGGAGAAGGAGAAGTTGCTCAAAAATTAACAAATCTTGGTGCAGATGTATTTCAATTTCCTCGTTTCGAGTCTCAGTCTTTGCTTTTTGATAAAAGCACGAAGAGAAAATTTCAAAAAGTTACTCATTACAAGCAAATTTTATTTACGTGTCCAAAAAGTGTAGATTTATTTTTTGAAGCACTTTCACTATATGGCATGGATATCCGTTCTATACAAGGAACGTTTTTTGCGAAATCGATAAAAACTGAAAATGCTTTAAAAAAATATGGTTGTACGTCTCAACCTGATTCAGAACTATCATTTTCTAGTAATTTATTAATGATTGGTGGTAAAACAAGTGACCGTGCACCGGTACCACTTAATAGACGTTTGGACTATCTGGCCTTGCATCAAACAAAATTTGTTGAACAGTCGATAGAGACTTTACGCCGACTTGAAGCGGAGAGAATGGTGAATACAGTTATTTTTCCTAGTACAAAATCAGTAGAAGTTTTTATGAATACTTTACAGGAAAATAAAATTAATTCGAAGGAGTATTTCGCTAATAAAACAATCATTACATTTGGTGGAAAATCTTATCAAGCAGCACAAGTTGCGGGCTTGAAAGTTGATGACTGTTTATCAAAGCCTTCTATCGATGAATTAATAAAAACATTAACATCTCAAAAAGTATTGCAGTAAAGGAGCAGTGGTCATTGTGCCAATGCTTTTTTCCTGTTTGAGTTAATAAATAGATGATAGTTTGAATATGGATGAGTGGACGTTGTAATGGACTAGACAGTAAATCTTTGAAACTCGAAGGTGAAATTACGAAAACAAGAAAGTGAGCTAAGTTATAAACGACAAAAAAAGCGCGATCCATAGTCGGATGCACTTTAATTATAAAATTATAATTACACCTTTAATGCTTTTAAATCTAGCTCTGGAACTAACCCTTCTTTTGCAGCACGACCAAGTAATGCTTCGACAGCTGCGAAGCCATCTTTCCCTAAGTTTGCAGAAAATTTATTTACATACAAATCTATATGGGCTTGAGCAACTTCAGGAGATAATTCTTGGGCGTGAAACATGACGTAATCTAAAGAAGCATCGGGATTTTTCCAAGCATATTCTACGGATTGGCGGATCGAGTTAGCCAAAGCATCTAAATCTAATGTGCGACGGGCGATAATTGCTCCAAGTGGAATAGGTAAACCAGTGTCGTTTTCCCACCATTCTCCTAAATCAGTGAGGAGTGACAAATCATATGTTTGATAAGTAAAACGTGCTTCATGAATAACTAAGCCTGCATCAACCGATCCATTGCGAACCGCCGGCATAATCTCATGAAATGGCATGACAACTATTTCTCTTACACCACCAGGCACTTTCTCGGCTGCCCATAATCGAAATAGTAAATATGCTGTTGAGCGTTCACTTGGGACAGCTACCCGTTTACCAGAAAGGACGGAAGGGTCAGAAGAATTATCTTTTGATAAAACTAGAGGACCACAACCACGTCCTAGTGCCCCGCCACAAGGTAGCAAAGCATAATCAGATTGTACCCACGGTAGGGCGGCATAAGATATTTTTAATATATCAAATTCATTTTCTTGTACAGCTAGTTTATTTGTTACATCAATGTCTGCATAAGTAACATCGAACTTAGGGGTTCCTGGAATTAAGCCATGTACTAATGCGTGAAAAATAAAGGTGTCGTTAGGACAAGGTGAAAATACAATCTTCAATTTAGCACCTCCGGTAATATTGAACTTACTTTTTCTAGTGCTTCTAGTGCCTCTTTTATTTTCCAGGCACTTCGATCACGAGGACCAACTGGATTTGAGATCGTCCGAATTTCTAAACAGGGAATGTGAAATTCTTTAGCTGCTGAGGCAACTCCGAACCCTTCCATAGCTTCAGCAGTGGCACCCGAAAATCGCGCAGCTAACTCTTGGGCAGTTTCCTCGGTTCCAGTAACAGTAGATAAAGTAAGAATGGGCCCTGTTTTAACAATCATTCCCGAATTCTTTAATGTATCCGTTACATTAATAACTAATTCCCGGTCTACTGAGACCCGAGAAAAACCAAAACCTAATTCTTCAACCATACTAAACCCATCAACTGTTTGGGCGCCAAGGTCAGCAGCAATGATCTCAGAACTTACTACAACTGAACCAGTTTCTGCTTGATTACGAAAACCACCACCGATACCAGCACTAATTACTACATGAAAATTGGAAGTTGCTAGTGCTTTTGTTGTAGTGATTGCTGCAGCTACTTGTCCGACCCCAGCTACAATAACATCAAACCTACTGTCACCATTTAGTCCACGTAACACAGCTTCTTGTTCAGCTTTAACAGCTGTCATAATTAGTACTTTTCCATTCATAAAATTTCTCCTTCTTCGGAATGATTGGTATGTAGAATTCATCCCACTATAAAGGTATCTTATTTCTTTCCATCATGTAAAGGCTTAAGTCCACAAACATGTCGTCTAAATCTCTTACTTAGTTACAAATTGTTTTTTCGTTGTTTGTTACTGTTTTTTATTCTTTCACCAATGCTACGAATTTCTTTTTCCATTTCCTCAGTTGCCATTTTTCCGGTGAGAAACTTTTCGTGTATTTTTTCCTTCATAACAGCTTTGCTTAACTTATCAAAGTGGTCCAAATTAAAAACATCCTTTCTACTTTTCTATTAATTATGATCTCCAATGTTTTACAAATATAACCAGATGCTGGTAGGTGTTCACTAATAATTTTTACAATTTCGAAAAGTAAACCTTTACATTAAGGAAAAGTACTTAAGTTGTAAAAAAAAATAGAAATATTATTTGGTAGGTCTGCTATAATTAATCACCGGTATAATCAAATTTAATTTTAAACCTGGAGGGTTATAAAATGTTTGGCATATCATCATTGTTATCAGAACCTTTAATACTTATCTTTTTCGTTTTATTTATAGGCTCATTTATTGGGCAGGTAGAGTATAAGGGGATAAATTTGGGAGCTTCAGGAGTATTGCTTTTTGGTATGGTGTTAGGACATTATGGATATCAAATCCCTGCTGTCGTTCAAAATCTAGGATTAAGTTTGTTTATAGTTGCAGTAGGACTGCAAGCTGGACCAAGATTTTTTCGGATGATTAAAAGTAGTGGGTTAGTATTTGGAATTTTAGGATTTTTAATTATTGTTATAGCATGTTTAACGACCATTTTAGTAGGTAAGCTTTTTAATCTTTCGGCACCGTTGACAATTGGTTTGATGACTGGTGCTTTGACAAGTACTCCTGGATTAGCTGCGGCTCTAGAGGCGACCAATGACCCAATTGTGTCAGTAGGTTACGGAATTGCTTATCCTTTTGGAGTAATTGCTGTTGTCCTATTCGTTCAACTGTTTCCGAAAGTTTTAAAAGTTGATTTACGCAAAGATTTACACAAAACTCTCAGTCCTGTTAAACATAAAAGTTCTCTCAAAAAAATGGCTATAGCTATAGAAAAAAATAATATCCATAAAAAAACGTTAAAAGAACTACAATCAATGATTAAGAGTAATGCGGTAATTAGTCGTGTAATTAGGGGAGATCGTAATTTTCTTGGAAGAAATGATACAGTTCTATTAAAGGGGGATGAAATAATTGCTGTGGGTTACCCTGAGGACTTATCTAAATTAGAGGTGGCTGTTGGTTCAGAAGTAACATCTAATGTTAATTTTAGAGAAAACTTAAAGATGCATCGTGTCGTTGTTGATTGCCAAGAAATGATTGGGAAAAATCTACGAGAAATAAAATTACGAGAAAAATATAGTGTTACTGTTACTAGATTAGAAAGAGGAGGATATGAATTTAATCCTAGTTCAAAGTGGCGCTTTGAACGTGGGGATGTACTATCTGTTGTTTGTAGTCCAGAAAGAATTAAAGCAGTACAGGAATTGTTTGGGGCAAAGCAACATCAAGAAGTAAATGTGCATATTTTCTCAATAAGTATCATTTTATTAATCGGTATTCTTGTAGGAATGATTCCTATTCACTTGCCCGGGCTAGGGACTATGACGTTAGGAGTCGCAGGAGGGCCATTATTAGTTGCTATTATTATTGGTCATTTCGGAAAATTAGGACCAATAAAAGCGAGATTTTATCAACCTTCTAATCGAGTTATTAGGGATATTGGTCTTGTGTTATTTTTAGCAGGAGCGGGCACAACTGCTGGTCAAGGTTTAGTGGAAGTCATTGAAAAAGAGGGTTTTGTATTAATTATTGGTGGTGCAATTATTACGATTGTTCCGTTAATTACAGCATTTATTATTGCAAAAAAACTATTTCATTTAAGTATTATCCATTCATTAGGGGCAATTTGTGGTGGAATGACGAGTACACCAGGGTTAGGAGCTTGTAACAATTTGATAGATACAGAGGATCCTGCGATTGCTTATGCTGCGGCTTACCCTATTGCTTTAATTTTTATCTCGATAGCTTCACAACTATTAGTATTGATTTTGTAGGGGAATGAATACTTTCGACAAGTACTTTTCTAATCTAATAAACATTTTGAAGAAGAGTACTCTTATCCAAAATTGGAAACCATAAGAGATATACCGTGAAAAATCAGAAATTTCACGAAATTTAGAGACTATTTTAATTAGTCTCTTATTTTTTTTACAGAAGAATTTATAAAGTTCTAACTTAGAAACTGTCTAGCTTTAGCGCACTCGTTTAATATTTAGAAAAACCAAGTTTTTTTAGGTTTATAAAATATGTTAAAATAATTTAATTAAACGTTATTAGGGGAGTTTTGTTGTATGAAAAAAGCACTCATAGTCATCGTTCAGTTATTTTTTCTTTGGCTCTTAAATGAGTTAGGATATTTTCTAGTGAATACATTCAATTTGCCTATACCGGGAAATGTATTAGGAATGGTAATGTTATTTATTCTTTTATTGACTGGTGTTGTTTCATTAAGATGGGTAGAGGAGGCTTCATCTTTATTAATTAAGCATTTAGCATTCTTTTTTATACCGATTGCAGTTGGATTGATGAGTTTTGGTAGTCTATTTATACAACATGGTATTACTCTAGCTATCATTGTAATTGGCAGTGCTGCTATTGGTATTTATGTTACAGGAATGATATCTCAGACACTAGCAAAGAAGAAGGAAGGTGAAAATGTTGAACATGAGCGTCACCCTATTTAGTATTGCAATTACAGTAGGTGCTTATCTCCTTTCTAGAAAAGTCGGAAAAAGGTATCCATCTCCTTTTACCACTCCTGTTTTTTTTAGTACAACAGTTATTATTGTAGTGTTACTTTCTTTTGGATTAACATTTGAGGATTATACATTAGCAAAAGATATCATGACTTTTTTGTTAGGACCTGCAACAGTTGGCCTTGCCGTCCCTTTATACAAAAATCGTGAAATTATTAAGAAACATAGTGGTCCTGCTTTAGTGGGTATGATTTTAGGTACACTGTCAACGATTTTAGCCGCTGTATTTTTAGCGAAGCTTTTTACGCTTTCTAGCGAGTTGGTAGCTTCATTAAGTGTAAAATCAGTAACAGTGCCAGTTGCGGTGGAAATTTCAATGCTTATTGGGGGTGACCCTGCATTAACAGCGGCATTTGTTGTTGCTACTGGTGTACTCGGAACGATGATAGGTCCGTGGTTAATGAGTGTAACAAAAATTGACCACCCACTTTCAAGAGGTTTATCACTTGGAACGATTTCCCATGGTCAAGGGACTGCACAAGCTGCTGTAGAAGGAGAATTACAAGGTGCCGTAGCTGGAGTAGCTATGGGGTTAGCGGCTATTTTTACCTCTGTCGTTGTTCCGATAATCATTCCGTTATTTATATAAGCCCCTACTGAATACTGTATCTAGTTAATTTTGGGCGTTTGTAACTAGATATAGATTTATGTGGTTCGTATTTATAAATTATGGCATCCTTTTAGTAGAGTGAATTTTAAAAAAATTAAATTTTTTTTAGAAATTTAGTAAGTTTTGGTATTAATTTTATAAGAATTACGTTATGATAATAGTGAAAAGTCTACTAGGGGAGTCCATAATGCTTGGATTGAGAAAAGAATGCGTTAAATTCTTTGACCCTTGGAACCTGATCTGGATGATACCAGCGGAGGGAAGTAGTAAAAACAAGAAGGTTGACAGGAATACGTATATCTTTTGTCGCTTTCTTTGATTTTTCTTACATCCAATCGGGTTCTGTATTCAGAGCCCGATTTTTTATTTTATACTTATAGATTTTACGCCACAATATTGTATCTAGCTGAATAGGTTAATTTTCGATTATGAATTTCAATCTATTAAAAAGTATAAAATTTGGATAATAGTATAGGTGAAGCTAAGGCTTTTACCAATAAAAACTGGTGTATAGCTAAGTTTACTTATAGAAAAATCATTTCCTTTATAGTTGGTGTATCTTCAGTCACAAATTTTAATTTGAGGAGGAAGTTACGTTGTCGATGCAAAAAGAAATGTCTATTGAATTAAAGTCACAATTTGCAGCAAGTAAAAAAGTTTATGTTGAAGGATCAAGAAAGGATATTCAAGTACCTATGAGGGAAATTGAGCTTTCAACGACTACTGGAATTGCAGGGAATTCAGAGAACCCCCCCGTTCGTGTATATGATACGAGTGGTCCTTATACGGATGCGAGCTATGAAGTTGACGTTCGTAAAGGGTTACCCCCAATTCGAAAACAATGGATTTTAGAGCGTAATGATGTGGAGGAGTATGATGGGCGTGAAATAAAACCTGAAGATAATGGTTTTAAAGAAAACGACCCACGCGCAAACCTTGAGTGGTTTCCAAACACAAGTAGCCGACCGCTTTGTGCCAAAGATGGAAAATGTGTGACGCAAATGCATTATGCAAAACAAGGCATTATAACTCCTGAAATGGAGTTTGTAGCGATTAGAGAAAATTTGGATCCAGAATTTGTCCGTGAAGAAATTGCTCGTGGGCGCGCGATCATTCCTAACAATATTAATCACCCAGAAAGTGAGCCGATGATTATTGGACGGAACTTTCATGTGAAAATTAATGCTAATATCGGAAATTCTGCGGTTACTTCGTCAGTTGAAGAAGAAGTAGAAAAAATGACATGGGCAACTCGTTGGGGTACGGATACTATTATGGACTTATCAACGGGTAAAAATATTCATACTACACGGGAGTGGATTATTCGTAATTCCCCAGTACCTGTAGGGACGGTACCTATTTATCAAGCTTTAGAAAAAGTGAATGGGATTGCTGAGGATCTTACTTGGGAAGTGTACCGTGACACGTTAATAGAGCAAGCGGAACAAGGTGTTGATTACTTTACCATTCATGCGGGAGTATTACTTCGCTACATTCCTATGACAGTTAATCGAATGACTGGAATTGTCTCTCGTGGTGGTTCAATATTAGCACAATGGTGTTTAGCACACCACGAAGAAAATTTCTTGTATACTCACTTTGAAGAAATTTGTAAAATTCTTAAAGTGTATGATATTGCTGTTTCCTTAGGAGATGGCTTACGCCCAGGGTCAATTGCTGATGCTAATGATGATGCTCAGTTTGCTGAACTAGAAACATTAGGAGAGTTAACAGAAATTGCTTGGAAACATGATGTTCAAGTTATTATCGAAGGTCCAGGACACGTACCAATGCATAAAATTAAAGAAAATATGGATAAGCAGCTTGAAATTTGTAAAGAGGCACCATTTTATACATTAGGCCCACTTACAACAGATATTGCTCCAGGTTATGATCATATTACATCAGCGATAGGTGCGGCGATGATTGGTTGGTATGGAACGGCCATGTTATGCTATGTAACACCAAAAGAACATTTGGGGTTACCTAATAAAGAAGATGTTCGAGAAGGGGTTATTACTTATAAAATTGCGGCTCACGCAGCTGACTTAGCAAAAGGCCATCCAGGTGCTCAAAAACGAGATGATGCTTTATCAAAAGCACGCTTTGAGTTCCGCTGGCATGATCAATTCAACCTTTCTCTTGATCCAGAACGTGCACGAGAATTCCATGATGAGACTCTTCCAGTAGAAGCAGCTAAAACTGCCCATTTTTGCTCTATGTGTGGACCAAAGTTTTGCTCGATGAGAATTTCTCATGATATTAGAAACTCTGCGAATGAACAAGGAAAATCGGATGCTAAGATCATTGACGAAGGAATGAAGCTTAAAGCAAAGGAGTTCCTCAATGATGGAGCAAAGATCTATAAATAATAGTAACAATATTGAACAGGTAAAAAGAATTAATGCGGAAATTCAAATTCTAGATATGAAAAAGAAGCAGCTACAACATGAGTTAAAAACTATTCAAAATAATTGTTCTCATGATTTTGTTGAAACAGAGTTAATGCGAAAATGTCGCAAATGTAAATGGACGGAAAGTGTTTATTATTAAATATTCTTAATGTTTCTCTAAAATTTTGAGATAGTAACTTTTTTACCTTAAGAATGGGATAAGTACCTTAACGGAAACTAAAAAGATAAAGCAAAAAAGCAGCAGTAGTAATTACTGTTGTTTTTTGCTTTATCCACCGGTTAGTGATTATGAAAGGTAAACGAAAGGTTCTAATTAGACTAGTAATGTAATCTTTATAATACTCTGAAGATAAATGGAAAACGATAGTAATCCCCTTCATAGGCCTTAATTGCAGCTACAATAGTCAATATAAATGCACCAATTGCGACAATGGCCAGAAGAAAAGCACCAATGACGATAATGATTAATATCGCGCTAATAATTGAGTAAACCGTAAACGAAATTAAGAAATTAAAATACTCTCTACCATGGTGATCGATAAATTGTGACTCGTCTTTTTTTAGTAACCAAATGAGGAGTGGGCCAATAAATGCTGTGAAAAAGCTAATAAGGTAAATCAGCATGGCTAACGTACGCTCATCTTTTTCAACCATTAAATCACCTCCTTAACCTATTTTTATTCATAAAATAAGTTAATGTACCTTTTTTCTTTAAAATACTTTTGCTTACTCATCATTTATAATGTAGATTTGCTATAATAGAACTATTGTATTTAGATTAATATACGTATATAGATAAGGATGGTTTCATGAGTATTCTTTCAGTAGAGAATTTACATAAAACATATGGAGATAAAACGTTGTTTGATGATCTTTCTTTTACAATTTCATCAAGAGATCGAATTGGTCTTATAGGAGTAAACGGAACAGGGAAATCAACCCTATTAAAGATATTAGCTGGAATTGAGTCATACGACAAAGGTAAGATCACACATGCTAATCAATTTCATATTGAATATTTACCTCAGCAGCCGGAGTTAAATAGTTCATTGACTGTATTGGAGCAAATTTATTTTGGAGATTCAGCAATTATGGTTGCGATGCGGGAATATGAGGCAGCTATTGCCGAGTTAGAAAAAGAACCAGAGAGTGAAAAGTTGCAAATGCGACTTTTACAAAAGCAACAAAAGATGGATGAATTAGAGGCTTGGGAGGCAAATACCGTTGCAAAGACGGTTTTAACTAGACTAGGGATTACCGACTTTTCTAAATCCGTTGCACTATTATCGGGTGGTCAAAAAAAACGTGTTGCGATCGCAAAAGCATTAATACAAAAGGCTGATCTCCTAATATTAGACGAGCCGACAAACCACTTAGATAATGAAACGATTGAATGGTTGGAAGTTTTTTTATCTCAGTATAAAGGTGCAATGCTGTTAGTTACCCATGACCGTTATTTTTTAAACCGAGTCACGAATCAAAATTTTGAATTAGATCTTGGGAAATTATATACGTACGAAGGAAACTATGAGGTCTTTTTAGAAAAGAAAGCTGAACGAGAAATTATTGAGGAACAAAATGAAGAAAAACGCCAAAATACGTTACGGAGAGAATTGGCATGGCTACGCCGTGGTGCAAAGGCTCGAACAACAAAGCAAAAAGCAAGAATTCATCGAGTCGAAGAACTGAAGGAACAAAAAGGACCTGTGGCTAAACAAAATGTTGAATTTTCAATTGGTTCGAAGCGTCTTGGAGACAAAGTTATTGAAGTCGAGAGAATAGCTAAAGCATTTGGGAGTTCGAATCTTATTAATGATTTTAGTTATTTAGTTGTACCTGGAGAGAGGCTCGGTATCATTGGTCCAAATGGGAGTGGTAAATCGACGTTATTAAATATTCTTGCTGGACGTTTGGAGCCTGATAGTGGGATGCTTGAAGTAGGAGAAACAGTAAAGATTGGTTACTATACTCAAGGTGACGAAGAGATGAATGGTGATTTACGTGTTGTTGAATACATTAAAGAAATTGCCGAGGTTGTTCATACTTCAAATGGTCAAACTATTACAGCAGAGCAAATGCTTGAACGATTTTTATTTTCAAGAGCGATGCAATGGACGTATATTCGTCGTTTATCAGGCGGAGAGCGCCGTCGTCTTTACTTGTTAAAAATATTAATGACTGAGCCTAACGTATTGTTTTTAGATGAACCTACGAATGACCTAGATATTCAAACATTGAGTATTTTGGAAGACTATTTAGAAGGATTCCCTGGAGTAGTAATTACGGTTTCACATGATCGCTATTTTTTAGATAGAGTAGTGGATCGTTTGCTTGTATTTAATAATGGGACTATAAGTCGTTTTCAAGGAAGTTATTCTGAATACATGGAGAAGGAAAAAGAACGACAAGAGATGGTTTCAGCAGTCACACAGGCGACAAAACAGGAGCAACCACGGAAAGAACGAAAGAAAAAGTTATCCTATAAAGACCAACAAGATTGGGATACTATCGAAGACCGCATTGCTGCTTTAGAAGAAAAGAAATCAAATTTAGAAGCGGAAATTGTTGAAGCAGGCAGTGACATTGGACGTATTAATGAATTGTTTGCAAAACAAAAAGACGTAGAAGTTGAACTAGAATTAGCGATGGAACGGTGGGAAGAGCTGTCATTGTTAGTTGAAGAGATTGAGAATAGTTGATATTTTGTAGGGTAGGGATCTAACTGAGGTTAGGTCCCTTTTGGCAATCATTAGCGCGTATCCTAATTAAACTGAAGCTTATTGAAACAGTCTTACATCTCGTTCCATAAAAATAAAAGAGTTTCATTCTCTTTATCATTTCTGATACTAAACTAATGAGAGACCGTAACGTTAGTTCTCTAAATTGTATAAAAAAATGATTCATTTAAACCGGATATATTTACTCAATTTAATTGTTTCTAAATAAAATCTTGTAACAGGATGGGCTTGTCTTAAATTGTAAATCCTTCCTATGAACTGCGAAAAGGGAAAGTCGATCTACTCTTATTCTTGTACATAGAGCATTCAGGAGGCTATAAATGAAGGATATATGAGCTACCCTTTAATATAATAACCTCCCTATATAATTCAAATGGCATGTGGGTGTCTCCTCCTCATATATATTATGAAAAAAAATGAATATGGTGCCTGTCCATGAAATTGGAAAGGATACACCAGTCAGCGAGTGTAGATTTTACTTTGCATCATCTAAGCTAATTTTAGCAAGTTTCAGCTTAAGGAGTGAAAGGTTTGACACATTATTTAACGTTAAAAAATATGGTTGAAACCTGTCGACAAATAAAAGAGAAGTACATTCCTGATGACAGTAGGTTTATGAAAGTTACAGATCTGCAATTTTTAGAATACAAAGATGCTAATAGAGATAATAGTTAGGTTATAACATCTATCTAAAATTCTGATAGGAAATACTTGATATATTTTTAAAGAGGAAAAAATAAGTAATAAAACAAAAGCAATCTCTGGTGATATAAACACTAGAGGTAGCTTTTTTTGTGAAATAAGGAAATTTCTTACTTGGAAACTGTCTAGCACAAGTGCCTACGAGCTTGGTTACTTTAGTTCTTTTCGGAAGCCAAAGAGCGGCTTCTTTCAAAGCCCGCCATTTCATTACTTTGAAGTTACTTTGCAACGAGCAAACGGGAGTGGCACAGGAGCAGCTGCTCGTGACCAAAGCACGTCTCCTTCTTCACGGAGCCTATTTTTTAAAAAAATAAGCACAAAATTAGATAAAACCCTATATTTTATATATGAACTTGATAAGTGGGGTGAATAGATGGCAGTCATTAAAGTAAATCAAAAAGATCGCGAAATGTTGGCAAGGCTAATACGAGCCGAGGCTGAAGGTGAAGGCGATTTAGGGATGCTTAAAGCGGGTAATGTTATGGTTAATCGTGTTCGTTCAACATGTCTTGATTTTGTTCATATTAGAACAGTACCGGAAATGACATTTCAATCACCAGGAGGATTTGAGGCGGTCCTTCATGGTTACTTTTACCAACCAGCGCGAGAACATGAATTGCGTTTAGTAGATAGGTTAATTAAAGGGGAACGTCATCATCCAGCTGAATTCTCATTATGGTTCTTTAGACCAGATGGACCATGTCCTGCGCAATGGTGGGGACAATGGAACTCTGGAAGGTATAAAGAACATTGTTTTTATACACCTCTATCTAGTGAATGTCCAGAAGTTTATTCCGTATTCTAAATTAAGATTGGAGATGTTCTTATGTATTATCAACCAAACCAAAATAATAGTTATCAATTGCCAACAAATAATCAAATTGTTTCCCCCTACGTAACTCAAAATCAATATCCTCCTACAGGAAGTTGCACAAGCCAAAGTACTAGACGAATTCCTATGCATACATTGCCTCAAGTTCCGGTAGAGGGAATGTTACCTCTAGAAATGTCTTATATTGAAAATATTCTTCGTTTAAATCGGGGGAAAATTGCTAGAGTTTATATGACCTTTGATGGAAGAGCACCTGAAAACAGACAGCAAATGTTTGAAGGAGTTATTGAGGCAGCAGGAAGAGACCATATTATTTTAAGCGACCCTCAAACAGGTCAACGTTATTTATTACTCATGGTTTACTTGAATTATGTAGAGTTCGATGAAGAAATTGAATACGACTATCCGTTTAGATAGTATATTTAGATAACACATAAAAAACGCTGGATTTAATCTAGCGTTTTTAATTTTACTAGATAGTTCCATTACCTACGGTTAAATTTATATTAGACAAGCTACGGACTTCAATTACTACATAAAATAAATACCTAAATGGATCATTGTGCTGTGCTTCTACGGTTACTCTTCGCACAACTACTTCACAACCTTACTCACGGACAGATTGGTTCTTTTACATCAATAAGCAAGGTAATTATGTAGGTTTTTCTGTGAAGGATAAATAATTTCAAGCTGGTTTGTGTGCTTATGTATTTAGAAACAATATTAACCATGTGGTAGCTTGCTAGAATCAGATGAAAAATCAAGTGAAAAAAAGCGAATTTTGTGAAAACTACCAAAAAATTTTTAGTGAGAAAATAAAACCTTTTAATATCAACATTGTAAGCGTTTCAAAAACAGACAAACTTTGTTCACTGTTTCACATACTTTTATGTGCTACAATAAACTCAAGAAAACAAAAGGAGCTGATTACAAATGATTTTATGCGAATGGAAAGAGTTTTCAACTGATACTGAGACATACACACAAGAGATGTTTGAAGAACTTGTTGAAGACGAATTTGATGCAATGCTCTTTGAAGATGGTAAGGATTTTCCTTCATATATATGGACATCTAACTATGTTTGTATGATAAAAAAGAATTCAAGAATGTACAATGATATTTCTATAACAAAAATTCAAAGAAATCCAGTGTGTGAGTAATTTTTTAAAAATAACTTGCTCATTGTTTCACATAAATTTATTTTTAAGTAATATTTTTTTAATAAAAGATGCTCATCACTTCACAATTAATTAAGGATTTATTTTAAGGAGGATTTATTCATGGGAGTTGTAGAAAAAGAAGTGGAAAAACAGAATGATGTTACAAAAATGATTAACGAGCTTGTGGAAAATGGTCAGAAGGCATTAGAAGAATTTCTAAACTTAGACCAAGAAGCAATCGATAAGATTGTTAAAGAAATGGCTTTAGCTGGACTTGATCAACATATGCCACTAGCAAAACTTGCTGTTGAGGAAACAGGCCGTGGTATTTACGAAGATAAAATTATTAAAAATATTTTTGCTACTGAGTATGTGTACAACAACATTAAGTATGATAAAACTGTTGGGGTCATTGACGATAACCCAAATAATGGTTTAATTCAAATTGCAGAGCCTGTAGGGGTAGTGGCAGGGGTAACACCTGTAACAAACCCAACGTCTACAACAATGTTCAAAGCAATGATTGCAGTTAAAACAAGAAACCCAATTATCTTTGCTTTCCACCCATCTGCACAAAAGTGTAGTAGTGAAGCAGCTCGCATTGTTCGTGATGCAGCGGTAAAAGCTGGTGCACCAAAGGATTGCGTTCAATGGATCGATGCACCGTCAATTGATGCAACACAACAATTAATGAACCATGCTGGTACTGCATTAGTACTTGCTACAGGTGGAGCTGGAATGGTTAAGTCTGCTTATAGCACAGGGAAACCTGCATTAGGTGTAGGACCTGGTAACGTTCCTTGCTATATTGAGAAAACAGCTACTGTGAAACGTGCAGTTAATGATTTAATCCTTTCTAAATCATTTGATAATGGTATGATTTGTGCTTCTGAACAAGCGGTTATCATTGACAAAGAAATTTATGAAGAAGTTAAAAACGAAATGATTGCTAATAACTGCTACTTCTTAAATGCAGAAGAAAAGGCTAAAGTAGAAAAGCTAGTAATCAATGAAAAAGCTTGCGCAGTTAACGCTGAAATCGTAGGTAAACCAGCATTTGAAATTGCTAAAAAAGCAGGTGTAAATGTTCCTGAGTATACAAAAATCCTTGTTGCGGAATTAACAGGAGTAGGACCAGATCACCCACTTTCAAGAGAAAAATTAAGCCCAGTATTAGCTTGTTATAAAGTTAACTCTACAGAAGAAGGTTTCAAACGTGCAGAAGAAATGCTAGAGTTCGGTGGTTTAGGGCACTCTGCAGTTATCCACTCTAATGATGATGAAGTTCTTAATAAATATGGACTTAGAATGAAAGCTTGTCGTATTATAGCAAATGCTCCGTCATCTCAAGGTGCAATTGGTGACATTTATAACGCGTTTTTACCATCATTAACATTAGGTTGTGGTTCATACGGTAAAAACTCAGTTTCACAAAATGTAAGTACTGTTCATCTATTAAATATTAAACGTCTCGCGAAAAGGAATGTTAATATGCAATGGTTTAAAGTTCCACCAAAAATTTTCTTTTATAAGCATTCGACTCAATATTTAGCAAAAATGCCTAATATTTCAAAAGCATTAATTGTAACAGATCCAATGATGGTTAAATTAGGATATGTTGAAAAATTAACTTACTATTTAAGACAACGCCCTGACTACGTTCAAGTTGAAGTTTTCTCAAATGTTGAGCCTGATCCATCTTTTGATACAGTAATGGCTGGAGCAGAAATGATGGCTAATTTCCAACCGGATTGTATCATTGCCTTAGGTGGTGGTTCAGCAATGGACGCAGCTAAAGGTATGTGGGTATTCTATGAGCATCCAGATGCAGACTTCCATGGCTTAAAGCAAAAATTCTTAGATATTCGTAAACGTGTTGTGAAATATCCTAAATTAGGTCAAAAAGCTCAATTTGTAGCTATTCCAACAACATCTGGAACAGGTTCAGAAGTAACTTCATTCTCAGTTATCACAGATAAGTCAAATAATGAAAAGTACCCATTAGCTGATTATGAATTAACTCCAGACGTAGCTATTATTGATCCACAATTTGTTATGACAGTACCAAAAGGTGTTACGGCTGACACTGGTATGGACGTACTAACGCATGCGATTGAAGCTTACGTATCTGCTTTAGCTAATGATTTTACAGATGGTTTAGCTATTAAAGCAATTCAATTAGTATTTGAATACCTACCAAGAGCTTACCGTAATGGTAACGATGAACTTGCACGTGAAAAAGTTCATAATGCATCAACAATTGCAGGTATGGCGTTTGCAAATGCATTCTTAGGAATTAACCATAGTTTAGCGCATAAACTAGGTGCTGAGTTCCACATTCCACATGGACGTGCTAATACAATCTTAATGCCGCATGTAATTCGTTACAATGCAACAAAACCTAAGAAATTTACTGCATTCCCTAAGTATGAGCACTTTAAAGCTGATTTACGTTATGCAGAGATTGCAAGAGTTCTAGGATTACCTGCTAAGACAACTGAAGAAGGTGTAGAGAGCCTAGTTCAAGCAATCATTAAATTAGCAAAAGAGTTAGAAATTCCAATGAGTGTAGAAGCTTGCGGAATTAATAAGAAAGACTTTGATGCTAAGGTAGATGTATTAGCTGACCGTGCTTTTGAAGATCAATGTACAACGGCTAATCCGAAACTTCCTCTTGTAACTGAATTAGCAGAGATTTACAAGCAAGCATATAAAGGAGTTTAATATATTATTGAAAAGGACTGTCTTCAGTGACAGTCCTTTTTTATTTAATCAGAATTTGTAAATTTCTAACTTGGAAACTGTCTAGCTCCAGGCGCCATCGGCTCGATTTCTGACTTCACTGACTTCCTTGCTTGCTTCATGCTACTTTGCTCCTGCGATTACTCGTCGCACGAAAAACAATTGCTCCTGCGATTACTCGTCGCACGAAAAACAATTGCTCTTGAGCAAACGGAGTGGCACAGGAGCAGCGGCTCATGCCCAAGGCGCTTGCGCTTTTCTTATGCATGGTTAGCTGTCAGTGCTGACCATGTTGCTGGTGCATTCTTTCTTATCTACATTTCAAAAAATACGTGTGATTATAATGTCAAAATAGATAGGGAATGTTATGAATGTTTAGGAGGTGAAGAAAAAGTGGCGAAAACACCAAGACCAACAAAAGGAAGCAAAGACCCACAAGTAATGGGGGAGAGAAGTGTTAATCCAATGGGAGTTTCACCAGACCATGAATTTTCTACTGAACCTTTAAGTAAAGGAGCATTGGTAGCGAAAAAGAAAAATACGAAGTAACAAGAAGTATGAAAGTCTGGCTCAATCAACTTTACGGAAGGTTTGAGCCAGACTTTAAATGGTATTAATATTTAACTTTAAAGGATTTATGTCGCTTTTTTACAGTTATATCATTAATTTGCAAATTTTCAACTTTGGTAAAACGGTTTCCTTTTTCTAAATTGAAAATAAATTTTTCAAGTTGGTGTTCATCACCAACTGCTTCAATTTCAACACTACCATCATCCATATTCTTTACCCATCCCGTAATTTCATTTTCTAAGGCTAATTGCAACGCAAAGTAACGAAATCCAACGCCTTGTACTTTGCCATGGACTATTATTGATAAACTTTTCAATATTCTCATCCTCCTTTACCTCTTTTGATTATTGTAATAAAATCATCACTTCTAAACAAAATTTAATATGTAAAAAAATAACTAACCTAGTATAATAAAGTGGAGATTACTAGAAATTTGGAGGATTGTTATTATGTTTCGAACAATTATATGGTTTATTTATTTTTGGTATTATTTAATTATTACGTACCCATCCCTATTAAAGGTAAAAAAATTACATAAAGCTGGACAAACTGAACAAATGAACGAGCTTGTGTTTAAAATCTCAAGTAATTGGGCGAAGAAACTTGTGAGATTAAGTGGATCGACTATTCGTGTCAATGGAAAAGAGAATTTACCTGGGAAAAATTCATTTGTCATTGTAAGTAACCATCAAGGGAATTTTGATATTCCTATTTTATTAGGATTTCTTGAGCGCCCATTAGGTTTTATTTCAAAAGTTGAAGTGAAAAAGATGCCACTCATTAGGGATTGGATGTTTTACATGAATTGTGTTTTCATTGATCGGAAAGATCGACGTCAAGGAATTAGAGCTATAAATCAAGGTGCCGAAAATATTAAAAATGGATCGAATATTGTAATTTTTCCTGAAGGGACAAGAAGTAAAGGGATAAAGAAAAATCCATTTAAATCTGGTAGTTTTAAATTAGCACAAAAAGCAGAAGCTTCGATTGTTCCTGTAGCAATTAACGGTTCTTTCAAAATCATGGAGAAAAATGGGTTTATTATTAAACCAGCTGATGTAACAGTAACTATATTACCGGAAATTCATCCAAAAGATTACATGAATAAAGATTTAAAGGAGTTCGCATCAGAAGTTGAACAATTAATTTTTAAGGAGTTAGAAAAGTAATAAATAATTTTTTTTAGTCGAGTGAATTTCATAATTACCTAAATGGAGCTACATAAAACTAAATGTTGTTGGAAATGCTCTTCATCCAACAACACTTAGTATAATAGAAGAGAAAAATACAATTATGAAATTCATTAAGTCTGCCTAATAGTAATTGAAAGAAAGGAGCTGACAATTGTCAGCTCCTTTTATTGTGCGACGGGCAGTCGCATCTTGTGTAGCTTAAATACACAAATGAATTGTTAAAGGTTGGAGTACGATACTTTGGTAAAAACGGCTCCCGAATCCCAGAAGATTCATGTCACGAAGGTGAAAGTCCTTCCTTGGGAGTGCTGGTACAACCCAAGAAGCCTAATCTAGGGCATCGCTGTGAAGTGTTGTCTGAAGGAGATGCAGGAAACCGAGAGGACTGTAGGCGGATATGCAGACCCAAACGAATAGTGAACTACAGACGCGGCGGGACAAGTTGGCGACCATCCGATAATAATGGGAAGCCTTCCTAATGGTATCTATTTGCCAAAGAACCAGTCGACAAATAGGAGCTTGTTCTGTGAAAGGTAGTGGGTATGCTTAGAAGGAAAATGCGGTAACCCCGTGAGATCTCTATCTTCCCTGAAAAGGATGATGATCTATAAGGGTAATCTGAAATGATCATCATTGATAGAGAAGTCAGACGTTCCCATAGTACGGTAGTAGGGATTTGACCAAAACAAAATCTGAACGGAAGGGGAACGACCTTGTGGTTCAACATCTGTAAAGGTGTGTAATGAAAACAGAAAACGTTACTTCGGTAAAAACGAACTGGAAGTACACAATGAAAGGTGTAGAATAGGCTTGAATGAAGAGTTGAAAATGAAATGGCATAGTATTTACGGACAAATTATGTTTGACCGTAAACTGAAGGAAGCATGGCTGAAAGTGAAAGCAAATGATGGCGCTGGCGGAATTGATAGGGTAACCATTGAAAGTTATGAAAGTAAAGAGAAAGAAAATCTCGACTCTCTTTTAGAAAAGCTACGAAAGAAAGAATATCAACCATCTCCTGTTCGAAGAGTTTACATTCCCAAAAAGAACGGTGATAGACGCCCTCTTGGCATTCCAAATGTAGAAGATCGGATCGTCCAACAGGCGATCGTTCATGTATTAGAACCAAAGTTTGAAGAATTCATCTTTCATAATTGGGCTTGTGGCTATCGCCCTAATCGAGGAGCGAAACGAGTTCTACAAATCATTATGTGGAATATCGAAAAGGGGTACAACTATATCTATGATTGCGATATCAAAGGTTTTTTTCGATAACATTCCACATAAGAAACTGATGAAGGTGTTAAACAAGTATATCGCCGATGGGACAACGCTCGATATAGTATGGAGTTGGTTAAAAGCTGGTTACATGGAAGAAGGAAAATACAATCAAGTTAACTCCGGCACTCCACAGGGCGGCGTGATCAGTCCATTACTTGCGAACATCTATCTAAACGAACTGGATTGGGAATTAGACTTGAACAATATACGATTTGTGCGCTACGCAGATGATTTTCTTTTGTTTGCGAAAACAGAAGAGGACATTAAGAAAGCGGAACAAATCACGAAAGCAAAGCTAAAAGAGTTAGGTTTAGAGATATCCATAGAGAAGACAAAGATCGTCAACTTTAATGATGAAGATTTTGATTTTCTCGGTTTTACTTTCGAACATTGGAGAAAGCGAAAGAAGGATGGAAAACCTTATTACATAGCCAAACCAAAAGATAGCACTTGGAAAGATTTTCGTCAGAAAATCAAAATGAAAACGAGAAAAACACTTACTTTCAGCAAAGAGGAATGGATGAAGCGTGTAAATCCTATTATTAGAGGGAAAGTAAATTACTTTCTCACACTTTGGGAAGCCTTAGAAGAAAATAAGAGATATGGTCTCAAAAGTAGCTGTTACTTCAATACATTTGGTAAGGAGCTACTCGCCATTGACGCTTATATAAGAAAAAGGTTAAGAGTAGCTATGCTTCACAAACACCCCGACCAACGAAAAGGCTGGGCAATGACTACCAAATGGAATATTGAGTATTTCGCAATGATAGGACTAGTCCCGTCTTTCCTTCAATATTACGGCAAGCAGTACGGTTATCAATTATACGACTACTTACAATATATGAAAGATAAACAAAAGAAAAAGTACAAAAGAGCCGTAGAAAGAGCAAAAGAAAAAGGAGAGAACTATTTCTCTCCTGAACGAACACGTAAAATGAACTATGCCCAACGTATAGCGACTTATAAATAATTCAAGTAACACATTGGTAAGCCTTATGCCTTAGTAGGGCACGTACGGTTTGATGAGGGGGTAGCCACGTAAGTGGTTACCCTACTCTATTGCTTTGGGAATATTCCAAATGTTTTTTTTCAAGTTTTGTCTCAATTTTTTTTAAAGCTTCTGGGTCACTTAGTAACTGCTTTTTATTTTCTTCTACAAGTTCTTCAAATGTTTTACTGAAGGTTTTCCTCATCAACATCTTCCTTTTTTAAGTAGTTTATTTATTAATTTGATTATAACGTTTTCTAACTATGAAAACGCTTTAATTTGTTACAATTTTTCGAATTGTCTGCACCTTCTCTAGTACAGATAAATTTTAAGCTTGTTATAGTAAAGATGGTGATTTTCTTAGTTAATATAAAATGAATTAAACCCAGAGATAGAATAACTTTCATCAGTGAAAACGGATGATTAGTTATGCCAGTGTTATTAAGTAAAACTAACATCAGTGGAGATGAAGAAAGCCTTACTGGTTGAAGGTCAGCTTTATGGGGTTCTTTTTTTGGTAATAATGGAATGCATTCATTAACGAAAAATATTTTATTCACCTAATTTTTAAAGTTACATAATGTATATAAAAGTGAATTTAGCCATCTAAGTTTTAAAAAAATTTAATTAGGAACAAGCAAAGAAACAAATGGAGTGTGAAATATGTATTATCAAAATTATTTTCTTAGGAGTACTTCTCAGGATATTTCAATATTATTTACACTAATTATTGAAGTTGTAAGACATGAAGCGATTACTGAACTAACATTTGATTACCTGAAAGTTATTGCTTCAGATAAAAGAGAAGAGAAATTATTACAATCAATGTTAGAAGATGAACGGGAACATTTTAATGAGTTAAAAAAGATCTACTTTACATTAACAGGGAAACAGGCTGAAGGTGATTCTCCACAATTTGAGATACCAGAGTCTTATATTGCCGGAATTGAGGGCTTATATTTTCAGAAATTAGAGATTTTGTCAATTTATAAGAGAATGAGGAACCTATCTCCGTACCTATATATTCGTGAACTAGTTGCAGACTTCATTCATGATGAATTAAGGCATTTAACCATGCTAAACCATATATTAATAAATAATTCCTTAAAGGATAGAACTTTTGCTTACTATCCATCACCGATATATCAGCATGATTTGTTTTCATAATAACGATAAAAACTCATTTTTAACTATATGCCTTGATAGTGGTTTATTTAATTTTGGAAGTTCTTGTCGAAAATTAGCTAGTTATCAACAAATGCAATATTTAATTACCCACAGTAAAATTTACAGTATAGGTGGATAAGTAATAAGTTATTCACACTATACACATACATATCCACAGGGTTATCCCCAAAACTAACACTTATCCTCAGATCTTTTGGTTACATTATTTCACATAATGTTCAGAAATGTAAACGTTTAATCGACAGTCGATTATTTACAAAATCGATTTAATTTATTAGAATATTCTCATAAATAAAATTTTATTAGAAAAATAATATGTTGAATAATCACAGCGAAAGTAGGGGGACATCTTATGACAGTGACAGTTGATGTAAAAGTGCTTGAAGAAATGGAAAAACAAATTCAGCGATTAAGTAAAGAGTTAAACGAACTAAAAAATCCTAAAAAAAGTGGCTTCGAGAAATTAGATACAGATGAATTTCTTACAGAAGCATATAATTAAAAATAGATAATGCAAAGCTTAACATTTGTTAAGCTTTTTTTACAGTATCAGAAAATGTAATTCACTGCGGGATTGAAGTGCTTTAATAATTTTTTTTGGAAAACCTTTTACTCTAATCTCTAATTATTGTTAAAATATAACTATTAATTAAAAAGGATTGGAGGGGAAGGTAGTGGATGAAGAAAAGAAGAAACAATTAGTTCGTACTATGGTTATAGGTGGTATTGTTGGCTCGATAGTAATGGCAACTAAATCTAAAAAGGATGTATGTAGTTGTTTAAAAACATGTACCAAAAAAACATCAACATTTATCAATTTCCTTAATGAAAACCGAAATGAAATCCTAGTCCATATAAAAAATACGAGCAATAAATTTACTAAAGCAATTGATGATACTAACCATGATCTTAAGGCTATAACTGAAAATATTAAACATTTAAGAAAAAGTTCGCTACAAGTTGTAACTGCCGTTAAAGAAACAAAAGAAGAGTTAATAAGTTTGTACGAGGATTGTAATCAAAAACCCCAGACCAAATTTACAACTGAAAATTTAGAAGAAAAAAAAGATGTATGATTTTTTTTATTTTGCACAATATAATATCGAAGAGGGCAACAGCCCTTTTCAATAAAACCAAATACACAACTAAACATTCAATAAAGATGTAGGAAAGTGAAGTGTTTTTTGAAGCTTCATCTCAAGAGAGGTGTGATAAGCGTTGAACAGAGTAGTTGAAGTTCAAAAGTAATTATACCTACTAGAAAGAGGTGTTACCGGCAGATAAAAACCGCTACGACCCTAAAAGCATCAATTTTGAGTAGTTAGTAAGGTGTATGATGGTTTAAGAAGGTAATCACATTACGTGGTTGCCTTCTTTTTTTACAAGGTAAGAAAGTATAATGTTTCTAACTTGGAAACTGTTTAGCGCAAGCAGCTTACGAGCTCGGTCACTTCAGACAAGCAACGGACTTCAATTACTGCTTGAGATCCTTCGTCGATTAGCCTCATGCAGTTTTGCTTCGAGGAAGCTTGCTACGAAGCTATGCTAGAAGACGCAGAAGCACATAGATTTCGGTCAAAAATCGACCGCTACGAGCAGGTCTTCCAGTGTTTGTCGCCGATAGGCGGGCGCCTTGCGCTTTTCTTGTTGTTGTAAAAATTGTACGGTAGAAAGTTGTGTTTGTATCTTTTTACAACAATTATTTTGCAATTTAATTATTGCTATGCTAATATTATATTGATCTAAAGCAAGCGCTTTAGTAATTTAAACATACATGTGCAAGACATGGTATTTTAGGAGGCAATTTAATATGCAAAACGGTAAAGTAAAATGGTTTAACGCTGAAAAAGGTTTCGGTTTCATCGAATTTGAAGGTGGAAACGATGTATTCGTTCACTTCTCTGCTATTCAAGATGAAGGCTTCAAAACTTTAGAAGAAGGTCAAGAAGTTTCTTTTGAAATCGTTGAAGGTAACCGTGGCCCTCAAGCTGCTAACGTAACTAAACGATAATTAAAAATAATTTATTTCAGCCTTCACAAATTTCATTGTGAAGGCTGTTTTTATAAAATCAGAATTTATAAATTTCTAACTTGGAAACTGTCTAGCGCAAGCAGCCTTCGAGTCGGTCACTTCAGTCAAGCTACGACTTCCTGGATTACTTCTTGAAGATGCTCCATGCTACTTTTCTCCTACGATTACTCGTCGCACAAAACACTGCTTCGAGGAAGCCTACTTTATTCTTATGCCTCTGGTATAAGTTAAACTAACAATCAGTGGGTGATGAAGGAAAACCCCCACTGATTGAAGTTCAGCTTTATAGGTAGCCTCTAACAGGGAAAAAAGATGACGAAAGACCTTAGAATGTATACAATGAAAAAGAATGATTTACATAATGAAGGAAGTGAAAAAGTATGAAATTTCTTATGAAAGAACATGGATTTGAAACTGAGGTAGAATATGGGAAGTTACAAGTGTGTGGCGATGAAAAATACGGTTTTCGACCTTATCAACTATTAGTTTCAGCGATTGCCGTGTGTAGTGGTGGAGTGCTAAGAAAAATTCTAGAAAAAAAACGGGTTTCTTTTTCTGATATTACAGTTACAACAGAGGTCGAAAGAAACGAAAAAAAAGCAGATAGAATTGAAAAAATCCATATGCACTTTGTTATAACTGGTTCGGATTTATCCAAAGAAGTTATTGAAAAATGTTTAACGGTTACTAGAAAAAACTGTTCAATGGTTCAATCAGTAATTGATTGCATCGAAATTACAGAAACATTTGAAATTGTTCCTAATTAAAAATGGGGATGGAGAATGTAATATAAAGTTTAACTTCAGGGGTTATTTCATCCCCCACTGATTGTTAACTTAACTTACTACCCCTTAAGAGTGGGGTAAATGTTTGTGGTAAGTAGAAAAAGCTCCTCGGAGGGCAGCTTTTTCTACTTTCTAATATATTAGTTGCTTACTTTTCTTACATAATTGTTTTTTCGTGATTACCTTGTATAAGTTCGATATGTTCTGGTGTGATTTTTAGTAAACAGTATTCAGGATCGTCTGGACCCTCTAACCAAGGTGTTAATTGTTCATCCCAACATTTCTTTTTTATTTCTTTGTCTTCGATAATCGATGCCTTGCCTTGAAGTTCAATATACTGTGTATTCTTTTCATCGAATCCTAATAGAACATTTACATTTGGATTTTTTTCAATTTCCTCAACTTTGTGGGTTTCTTTGTTTGTCACTGAATAAAGTTGTTGTTGATCATGAAAAAACATCATATATCTAGCGTAGGGCTTGTTTGCTTGCATAGTTGAAAGAACTCCTACATGGTTTTGATCTATAATATTGGTAACTTCTTGTGTTAATGTATTTTGATTCATTTTAATAACCCCCTTCTCGTTTTCATTTTAATTTTTGTTCAAAATTTGTTTTCATTCATCCTTTAGCACAAAATTTTTTTGCTATTGAATGAGTATACTAAAAATGTAACTACCTTAATTCTTTATTATTTGGTTGATTAGTCCCTTTTGCTTTAACTTCTGTGAATAAGTCGTTTATTTCTTGTTGGGATTGGGTAATTGTAGGTGGTGCGATTTGACCACCAGGTAATTTACTGTGAAGGTAATTAATCAATACTTGCATATCTTGTTTTGTTGCTGGTTGTGCATGTTCTTTTAGAACGAAGCCTAACTGTCCACTTGGCTCAATTGTAGCCATTTGAACATCGGAAATTCTTTTCACATTTTCTTGACGAAGACGTATTTCAAGTTGATCGACGGTTAATCTTAATTTTTTTAAGTTATGTTCTAACATTATGCCGTTATCGATAACTATGAGAGCTTTTCCTGTTATGATACTCTCAAACGTATCATTTTTTGTTTGGATATACTCTAGTGTTATTAACACTAAGACAAGTAAAAGGGCGATTAAAAATGTAATCCAAATGTTTCGATTACTGACGGGTTGGATCATTAGTGTTCCAATTGAAATCATTATTACGGTTTGAGATACTGTTAACTGAGATATTGATTTCCTTCCAGCTACGCGTAAAATTAATGTACCTGCAATTACAATAAGGATCCCTTTCCAAACCCATTGAAAGTCCATATAATCACCTACTTTATGTAAATTTATACTTAATGATTGTTATTTAGTCAGTTTTTGTAATTATTTCATTATTATTCTTGTTCGTGAATTGATCTCGTGCTTTTATTAAGGAGCAATTAAGGAGAATGTAAATGAGTTTGACGATAAAAAGGTTTATAAGTTTTTTGTTTGGATTATTTATCTTATCACTTGGTGTCAGTTTTACAATTTTATCAAGGCTTGGAGCTGGGGCATGGGATGCTTTGTCTGTAGGGTTAGCTCAATTAACAGGTTTTACAGTAGGAACATGGGTAATATTAATTGGTGTTATTTTGATTTTTGTGAACGCCTTGATATTGAAGAAAAGGCCTGATCTTTTATCAATAGTCACAGCGCTTATTTTAGGTTATTTTATAGATTTGTGGTTATTATTTATTTTTCCAAATTTTATGCCTGCAACTGTATTGATTCAAGTTGTCGTATTAGGTTTAGGTGTTACATTGATGGGCTTTGGGATTGCCACTTATCTACAAGCAAAGTTTACAATTGTTCCAATTGATGGCTTCATGGTAGCAATACAAAAACGTTTTAATGTGAACCTTATGACAGGTAAAACAATTGGAGAAGTCACGGCATTAATTTTTGCTTTTATTGCTGGTGGGCCCATTGGAGTAGGGACAATCGTAGTTACTCTATCTATCGGTCCGATGGTACAGTTATTTTTTCCTTATGTAGAACGAATCGTATACGGATACCATTAAAAAAGAATGGATAAAATTTTATACCTTCGAAGAAAATAACGGTAAATGAATTTACTGATTTATTTTAGGAGGATAATTAATGAGAAAATTATTAATGATTATTACTGCTTTTAGTATATTATTAGCTCAGCCATTTTCAGCTTTGGCAGAGGGGGAAAATGAAGCCCAAGAAGGAGTTAGTATCCCTAACTACGTATTAAATATTTCCAAAGAAAATACGTATCCAAATCCAACTCAAGACCTACCTCAATTGCATCCAAGTGAAATGGCTCAAGAATTACTGGATACATCAACCGTATTAATTGAAAATCCAGAGTTGATTAAAATTTTAAATGAATCTTCTATAAAAGGTAATAAGCTGGCTCTTTCGCTTAATGCATCCATTTACTTAGGGCAATGGCCACTCGCGTATGAGTCAAATGAAACTAGTGTTAATTGGGAATATCAAAAAGTGAATACAAACTATCATGATAACCGTGGTTCAAATGCTGCAAAAAAAATTCATTATAGTCAAGAGCAACAAAAAAAGGTAACAGGTGGCTTAACAGCACAAATACCTAACGGTGATGCAGTACAAAAAATGATGATGATCAAAGCTGCGGAAAATACAGGACTACCTTTAGCGTTATCGACGGTTATCGGACACGGGACAAAGAAGGAACAAATTTATAACATTCCTGTAAAACAAGTGGGTTATTTATCAGCCTATGTGCCAGCAGCTAGTGAAAAAGGAAAAGTAACTTATGGTGAAGTTTATTTAATTATAAAAGGTGGAAAAAAACGAATTGAAGTTAAAAATGTGACGCAACAAGGAATTGGAGCATGGATACCTGTTCAAGATCACATTGCATTAAAGTTTTATTCAGCTAATCAACCAAGATAATTAAAATGACCTGACTCTTTTTATGAGCCAGGTCATTATATTTTCGAGAAATATTACTATAGGGTAATATTTGACTTTAGTTTGGTAAAGTCAACATTTTTATAATACGTATCTTTAACAAGTGGATTAGGACCTAAACATTGAACTTCTTTACAGTGACAAGAGAGGCTTTTTGCTAAATCAGTTTTTCTCCAACATTCATATGCATCTTGCAAGGAAGTATCTTTTATATTACCTAAGGAAGGGATGTCACCAAAGTCAGTAACAATAATATCACCATTGAAAATATTAATATTTAGACGAGATCGACCATCAGGATCGTTTCGAACGGAGACATTTTTCTCGTTGTATAACTGTTTCAATAACGCTAAATCATCTTTATTTGAACTACATGCGTAAAACGGTAAAGTGCCAAATAACATCCAAACATCTTTATTACGGTGCGCTAAAAGGCGACGTATACCGTTTTTAAGTTCTTCGGTAGTTGCTACCTCTAAAGTGTTGGTAAAATCACTTGGGTACATGATATGTTTGATATCTTGCGCCATTACAGGCTCAGTCATACCAACAAATCCACTATCATACATAGGGTGAATTTCATGCCTTTTGCATCCCATTTCCTCTACTACTTGCTTATGGATTTTTTCTAGATGAGGTAATGTATTTTTATTAATCATTGTCTCAGCAGATACTAATACTCCCATTTCAGATAAAGCCTTAGAGTTAGTTATCATCTTGTCAAATAATGCTTTTCTTTGCTCTCTAGTGGGCTTTCTTTCCATCATAGCAAAGCCAGTGTCTATAAACTCATCCTCTGTACCCCAGTTATGAGATATATGTAATACATCTAAGTAGGGTGCTATTAGCCTGTATCTATCTAGGTCTAAGGTTAAGTTAGAGTTTATCTGAGTGTACATACCTCTCTCATGAGCATATTTCAATAAAGGTAATACATAATTTTCTACTGACTTTAAGGACATCATAGGTTCTCCACCTGTGATACTCATTGTTCTCAGGGTAGGAACTTCCTCTAATCTTTGTAGCAACAGCTCTAAAGGGAGTGCCTTAGGGTCTTTGTGAGAAAGTGTATGACCTACAGCACAATGTCTACATCTCATATTACATAGATTAGTAGTAGTAAATTCTATACTAGAGAGAGTAGGCTGACCATGTTGCTCTACATCTAGATAAGCCTCCCAAGCATCAGTATCAGGGGTCTGTTTCCCTTTGGTAATAGTGTTATATTGTTTCATTTACATTCTCCTATCTTATTAATCCCTTATCATTATGAGTAATATAAGTAGCTTATGTCAATGCAAGATACAATTTATCATTGAATGTGAAACATCTTGCATCTATATCGAGACCTGATATAATAAGGGCTGTGAGAGAGGCTGGTCTACATAAAGCAAGTAAAGGGGAGATTACAGCAGAAATGGTAACAGTCAATGCAGGTAAAAAACTAGTAGCAATCTATGTTAGAAAATCAAGGTTAAAGGATGCAGATGCTTTAGAGATAAGTAGACAACTTGAGTTACTAACTGATTATGCAGATAAGAACAATATGGAGTATGAGATATTTTCTGAGGAAGGTAGCTCAGAGGATTGGGATGGCAGACCTGAATTACAGAGGATGATGATGGAGCTCAGGAGAAACATCTATGATGGAGTCCTAGTTACAGACCAAGACAGGTTAACAAGGGACAGGACAGACTTTGGATTATTTGTAAGGTTTATGAAAAATGAGGGCTTAATGCTTTTTACTTTAAACAAAACTTATAACTTTATGAATGATGATGACATCTTTACATCAGGGATACAGTCTGAGATGGATAATCACTTTATGAGGATGACTAAGCGAAAACTCAGGAGGGGAAGGATACAGGCTATTAAAAAGGGAGTTTACTTTGGTATAGCTCCATTTGGATACACAAAAGATGACCAAAAGCATCTCTCGCCTCATCCTGAGGAGTCTAAGGTAGTACAGGATATTTTCAATATGTATGTATATGAGGGAATGAACATGACAGAGATACAAGAGCAGTTAGAGCTGAGAGGAATTAAAAACAGGAAAGGAAAGCTTATTAATGTCAGGGCTCTTTCAATTATTCTAGACAATGTAGCATACAGAGGTACCGTTCATTATGAGTTGACTGGTGAGGATGTAATAACTGTAGAGGAGGCTCATCCTGCATTAGTAGATTCTGATACATTCAAAAAGGCTCAGGTATTGAGGGCTGAGAGAAGGAAAGTCCCTCAGAGTCAGCAGAAAGGGCTTTATACATTATCTAAGCTGGTTGTATGTCCTAAATGTAAGCAAACATTATCCTTTTGTATGAAATATGGTAACAGAGAGGGCAGAGCTAAGTTAGACATGTCCAGTAGACATCTATACTTACTTAACTGCTATGCCTCTAAAGGAGCTAGGGCTAAGGCTGAGATGAAAGGTATAGAAAGATGCTCAAACAATGGCATTAAGATAAGCAGATTACAGGAGGCGATACTAAACAAGCTCAGGGAGCATCTAACAGAGATAGATGCAGAGATAGAGGCTGTTCTTTCAGGCAGTAATGACATCATTAGTAAGGTAGCTCAGAAACAGCAGGAACTTACATTGCAGTATAATCAATTAGATAAACAGAAAAAGAATGTACAAGATGGATTTAAAATGGGCATCTATGAGGCTGAGGAGGCTCAGGCTGAAATTAGAACAATTAAAGAGGCTCAGCTAAGTATTGAGCAGGAGCTTAAAAACCTAGAGGGTGCAGATGCAAAAAGTGAGGTAGAGAAACAGAAAAAGCTTAAAGCTAAGATAGAGCTTTTATTGTCTATGGAGCATACAGTAAATGAGTCTAATGAGACCTCTATGAGAGCTAATAAACTACTGCATGATGTTATTGATAAAGTATGGTACTGGAAACCTAAGAATGATGTAGGTGGAGACAAGCCTTTTGAAATTACAATAGACTACAAATAAGGGGAGCATCATGGGCAGGACTGTAGGATATATGAGAATTAGTACAACTAATGAGGCACAGACTTTCTCTAGACAGGAGGCTCAGCTACTGGAATAAGGAGCAGAGCTTATTTATCAGGAAAGGCTATCAGGAGCAAAGAGGGAAAGACCTGAGCTAAACAGGATGCTAGAGGAGCTACAGGAGGGAGATACAGTCCTCATAGTCAGCCTAGACAGACTGAGCAGGTCTACAAAGGACTTACTAGAGATAGTGGAGATTATCAAGAATAAAGGAGCATCCTTAAAGTCAATCAATGATACATGGTTAGATACTACTGAGGATAATCCTATGAGCGACTTTCTACTAACAGTCATGGGAGGCTTAGCTCAGATGGAGAGAGCTATGATTACTCAGAGAGTTAAAGAGGGAGTCAAGGTGGGTCACTTTTAAGTTACCATATACACTACTGGATATGTAGCTAGAGGAAAAGGTAAGTTAGCTAATCAGAACAATGCTCTAAAGTAGGTAGAGTTGAATGATGCAGGACATTCTTATAAAGAGATTGCTAATATGTTTGATGTACACAGTAGGACTGTAAGCAACTATGTAAGAAAGTACAAGAAAAAGAATAAGGAGGCTGTATAAGATGAGTAAACAGGCAGACTTAAAGGGTGAGGGCAAAAGCAACTCATTTAAGAAAGAGTCTAAGTCAGCTATCACTAAGAGAGACAATGCTAAGAGCAGGTCATTAAAAGCAATCTCTAAGGGATTGTCTAAAGTGAATATGAAATAAGGACAGGTAGGCAGGGAGTAACAGCTCCTTACCTACTCTTTTTTTTATTGTCTGGGGTGATACACTTTTAAGTATTCCTCAATGTCCTTACTTGCCTTTAAACACTGGTCAATTCCTTTTATTGTTCTTTTTTTGTCAGTCATTTGATTGCTTATCTCGAAACTTAAATTAACATAAAGAGCTTGTAAAGTAGTTAAGGGGAAATCATCCATGCTTTCAATAATATCACTGTGTTTATTCCATTTATCCATCTTTAAATTATTATTTTGATTGCTTGCTTTGTAATTAATATACTCCATTTTTTCTACATCCATTATTTTCTTTGTAGCACCTAACTGTATTAGGTTATGGTTAATTTCTTTCTTAACAGAATTTAAAGCAATTCTCTCATCCTTTAATTCCTTTAGTTCCTCTCTCTGTGCTTGTAGCTTAAACTGCTTATTCAGGCTGTACCTTGTATTGAGCCATGTAATTAACCCCCCTATAATTGTACCTATAAGTCCTGACAATAAAGCATAGTAGTCCATTTAATCCTCTCCCACCTAAAAATATTATCAGCTCAATTATAAATGCAATTGGAAAATTATATAAGTCACAGTATCAACTCCCCATCTTAATAAAAAGTAGAGGGCAGATGTAACAGTATAAGGCGCTGATTGTCACAGTATTAAATCTGCTCGAATGGTAGTAGTGAGGTAGGAAATAACAAACAACAGGGAGAGGTACAATATGAATAAGGAGATAACAGATATAGAAAAGCCATATAGTAAGATAGCTGAATTATTAGGGAGACCTCAGCCAAATCCTGAGGATATTCATGTAAATGATAAAGGAGTTATTATAATAGAAGTAGGTAGACCTAATATAAATAAGTTAGTGAGGAAAGCCCTGAGCCTGTAAAGGTTTGGAGGATTTTTTATTATTTGTGTAATAGTATAACAATTTTAAAGTATAAAATAATACAATTAGAAACCTTTGTTTTCAATTTAAAAAAATATATACTACATATGTAAAGAAATGAAAGGGGTAGTTATAATTTGAGCAAATCAATTTACGATCAAAAGGAACAACTTAATTTTTTATATGGAAAAATGGAGCTCTTAATGACAATGTTCGATTCTATGGATCCAGAAGAAACTGGAGTAGAGGAAATCGATCGAATTATTGAAATGTTAGATGAGATAGAGAATAAATGTAAAAAATTTAGAAATGAATTAAAACCAGAATAATGTTATGATTGGATTAATCTTAACGCTAAAAATGAAAAGCTGATGTGCCATTGGGTACACAGTTTTTTAATTTAATTATTACGTAATTACTTTTTAGAAAATATAAAAGGGAGAGGTAACTTTTGATCTTATATTTAATTAGGCATGGTCAGTCTGTTGCGAATGAGAGTGGAGTCTTACAAGGTTGTAAGGAATTTCCACTATCAGGACTTGGACAAAAACAAGCGGAATTATTGGGGGATTTTTTTGCATCAAAAGCTATAGACTTTATATATTCTAGTGATTTAATACGTGCTTTTGATACAGCTCAATCAATTAGTCATCATCATCCTATTGAAGTTAACAAGTGGGATAAAATAAGAGAAGTAGGTTTAGGTCCACTTGAAGGAAAAACGAGGAAAGAACTACATTTACAATTTCCTGAATTAAAGGATATTCCATCTATATTAACAACAGGTATAGAAGGTACAGAAACAGTTGAGGAAATTACAACTCGGTGTAAGTATGTTGTCGAACAACTATTAGTAGGGCATAGACGTGATAAAGTTGTCCTTGTATCCCATGGTGGCTTTATTAGCATTTTCTTAATGTATTTAATGTTTGGCGAGAATTGGAATGATATACATCGTCCGTTTATAATTGGCAATACTGGTGTTTCAAAAATAGAATTTACTGATAGTAACAAACCAATCTTTCATTATATTAATAATGATTCTCACTTAGTAAGTGGGAACGTGCCAAATGAAAGTATTTTATATTAATAGAAAATAAGTGGACAAAAGTTTGAGGTATGTCCACTTATTTTTTTGGTTTTACAAAAAAGGTACCGCTTACGTATCGTTTTGA
Organism: Anaerobacillus alkalilacustris; assembly: GCF_001866005.1. Classification (GTDB taxonomy): domain Bacteria; phylum Bacillota; class Bacilli; order Bacillales; family Anaerobacillaceae; genus Anaerobacillus; species Anaerobacillus alkalilacustris. The sequence continues at coordinate 36,861 of NZ_MLQR01000027.1, read as the reverse complement.
AAATTTTTTACAAATCATATCTGTTGCGTTATATAATATTTAGTGGTTAGATAAAAAGCTTTAAGGAACCGTTCATTAGTGAAAAATAGTGTAATAAGGCTCACCTAAAACATGAAGGTAGTTAGTTTTCTACTGAAAGGGGAAAAGGAATTGAAAAAATTTAGAGAAAGCATGTACACGCTTATTGTTGAAACATCTACCAATCTACCAAATGATGTAAGACGAGCAATTGTAAAGGCAAAAGAGCAAGAAAATGCAGGGACAACAGCTGCATTAGCTCTCGGGACAATTTCAAAAAACATCAGTATGGCCGATTATAATGTATCTCCAATATGTCAAGATACAGGCATGCCAACTTTTGAAATTAAGGTTCCTGTTGGAGCCAATCAGATTGAGATGAAGAAAGCAATCCTTGATGCCATTGAAAAAGCAACAAAGAATGGGAATCTTCGTCCTAATTCAGTAGATTCGCTTACGGGAGAAAATAGTGGCAATAACTTAGGTCCTGGTACACCAATCATTCATTTTGAACAGTGGGAAAAAGATGAAATCGACGTTCGCCTTATTTTAAAAGGTGGAGGCTGTGAAAATAAAAATATTCAATATAGTTTACCGACTGAAATTGAAGGACTAGGTAGAGCTGGGCGAGACCTAGATGGAATTAGAAAATGTATTCTTCACTCTGTTTATCAAGCTCAAGGGCAAGGCTGTAGTGCAGGCTTTATTGGTGTAGGAATTGGGGGTGATCGAATTTCAAGTTATTCTTTAGCTAAAGAGCAGCTTTTTCGTTCGGTTGATGACGTAAATGTAAACGAAAATCTACGGAAGCTAGAGGAGTACGTGATGGAGCATGCAAATCAATTAGGAATAGGAACTATGGGCTTTGGTGGTGAAGCAACATTACTTGGCTGTAAAATTGGAGCTCTTAATCGATTGCCTGCAAGTTTCTTTGTATCTGTCGCTTATAATTGTTGGGCATTTCGCCGTTTAGGTGTAACGCTAGATTCTACAACTGGTGAAATTAAAGAGTGGCTTTATCAGGATGGAGATAAAATAGACTTCTCACAAGATAAGAGTGAGGTGACTAATCAAGAAAACAAAGGTCGCGAAGTTGTGTTACAAGCTCCGATAACAGAAGAACAAATTCGAGACCTTAAGGTTGGGGACGTGGTCATTCTGAATGGAACGATTCATACAGGGCGCGATGCAATCCATCATCATTTAGTAGAACATGATGCTCCGATTGACTTAAACGGGCAAGTGATCTACCACTGTGGTCCTGTTATGTTAAAGGATGAAAATGGCGAGTGGCACGTAAAAGCGGCTGGGCCGACAACGAGTATACGTGAAGAGCCTTATCAAGGGGATGTTATGAAAAAATTCGGCATTCGTGCTGTAATTGGTAAAGGTGGCATGGGTCCGAAGACATTAAAGGCATTACAAGAACATGGGGGAGTATACTTAAATGCAATTGGTGGTGCAGCTCAATATTACGCTGACTGTATTAAAAAAGTTGAAGGTGTTGATCTTCTCGAGTTCGGCATACCAGAGGCAATGTGGCATTTACGAGTAGAAGGCTTTGCAGCCATTGTAACAATGGATTCGCATGGAAATAGTCTACATGCAGATGTAGATAAAACGTCTTTAGAAAAACTTTCGCAATTTAAGGAAAAAGTATTTAAGTAAAAGTTATGTTGACTCAAAATTAGTGAGTTGCTAATTTTGAGTCCTTTTCCGTTTAGAAAATATAGTTGTTTTAAAAAGCATTAAGAGAATTCCTATAACAACAAGATAAATTTACTTTCAAGAGAATAGGAGATAGACAATGTTTAAAAAGCTGAAGATAAAAGGTAAAATTCTGTTTTTAATTTTAGGTTTATTAATTTTTTCAGTTGGAGCTATAGGTATTGTAGCTATAACTATTCAGGGCAGTACAATTGAGAAAAATTTAACAGACAGTACGAGGGAAATGGCTTCAACACTTGCAGGACGTATTGATGATTATATTTTGAACAATGTGACTTTACTAGAATCTCTTGCACTCCTAGATGATGTGAAAAACTTAAATCCTGAAAATCAAGTAAGTGTTTTAGAAGCGATTTTCCAAAAGAATGAACAATTTGCTCTTTTATTTATAACTAATACGAATGGACAGCAAATTGCTCGCTCAGATGGTTTTGATAACCTGTTAGATATATCTGATCGAGATTATATTCAAGCGGTTTTTCAATCAAAAGAAACTGTAATCAGTGATGTAACAATATCTAGAACAACTGGAAAACCTGCATTTATGATTGCTACACCTATATTTGATGACAGAAATAGCTTTGTAGGTATTATGGGGGCTACCGTTGATCTACAATCTGTTGAAGAAATGCGCAATAACATCGTACTAGGTGAAACAGGCTTTGCCTTTGTCACTGATCGCTCCGGTAATTTGCTTGCCCACCCTAATACTGTATACGTAGAAGAACAAATGGATCTATCATATTTAGATCCTGTGCAAAAGGCTGTTAATGGAGAAACGGGTATTGCAAGTTATGAGTTTGAAGGACAATCGATGTTTTCTGCTTATACATCCGTTCCAACTGTTGGTTGGGGTGTTATTATAAGACAGACATATGAAGAAGCATTTCGTCCAGTGTCTAGTATGATGACGACTTTTGCTCTACTTATGGGTGGGATAGTAGTCATTTCATCAATTGTCGCACTCGTGTTTTCAAATATATTAACAAAACCGTTATTAAAGTTAACAGAAGCATCCAAAGAGCTGGCTAATGGAAATTTAACTTATGAAATAAAGTTAGATAGGCAAGATGAAATTGGTAACCTGGCTAAATCATTTGATGAAATGAAAGATAAACTAAGTAAATTAATTGGACAAGTAGCGACAGCCTCTGACCAACTTTCTAAAACATCTGATCAAGTTCTAGAGTCTTCAAAGCAGGCTAATACAGTTACAAGTCAAATTGCTACCGCTATGAATGAGGTAGCACAGGGAAGTGACGAGCAGGCTGCTAGTATTCAAAATTGTTCAACGTCATTTAATAAGATTGTTCAATCCATAAAGCAAATTGAAGAAAATTATCAAAAGTCTCTTGAGATCGCCATGAATACAGAACAAGCATCAAATGAAGGAATGAAGGTTGTTGGTCATCAAGAACAAATTACGAATGATAGTAGTTTAGCGTTTGCTAATATGGTAGATTCTATCTTTTCGTTAAATCAAAAATCCACTGAAATTGGCGATATTGTCAAAGTTATCGGTGGAATAAGTGAACAAACAAATTTACTCGCTTTAAATGCAGCAATTGAGGCTGCAAGAGCAGGCGAACATGGTAAGGGTTTTGCTGTTGTAGCTGATGAAGTCCGTAAATTAGCCGAAGAATCATCTCGTTCTGCGGAAAAAATTCAAGTACTTGTTCATGATATTTTAAGTGCTACGAATAATACTGTTAAAGAAGCTGAAGAAACGAGAAATATTATCACAGAGCAAGCTGAAAGTGTAACGAAAACAACAGCAGCCTTTACTGATATCTCTAAAATGATTCGTGCGATTACTGAAGAGTTTATGGAAATCGCAAAATCAATGCAAAGTGTGAAGGGTGAAAGTGAAAATAGTGCTCAAGAAATTGAAAGCATTTCGGCAATTTCTGAGGAAACAGCGGCAGGTACCGAAGAGGTTGCTGCCTCGACACAAGAGCAAACTCATGCTATTGAACAAATCAACAAATCGATTGAAGAATTAACGAAGCTTTCCCAAGAATTAAATGAGTCTATTTCTACTTTTAAGCTTTAGATCAAAAATTATAACTAATAAAATGTATTTAGAGAACCTTGGTTAAGTTTAATGGGTTCAGCTTTGGGAGAGAAAATAACAAATAGCAATATTGCTTTATATTAACTCTATCGGACAAAAGAAAACAGGATATAAACGCACAGATGTTATCTGTGCGTTTTGTGTGCTAATTACAAAGTTAACATGTATGGAATTTGAATGCGAAATTCTCCGTTATTTTGTGAATTCACTTTTCCCCTCTCAAAACTGAATCTGTTAGGTTAAACTAAGGTTCTTTTTGCTAAAAAAAATTATAAAGTAACGTAAGGCGCTAGTAATAATTCGATTTTAAAAATTGGATATTTTTTTTCAGAATGAAAAAACTAAAGGAAAATAAAGAGGAGAGGTGAATATCATGAGGAAAATTGTCTTTTTCTTAGTGATTTGTTTCGTTTCTTTGATTTTCCCCCAAAGTAACGCTGAAGCATATAGTAACAAAGAATACAACTGGAGTTATAATCCCAAGCCAGATAACCAGCCGGTGACAACTGAGGCCATTTATGAAGAATTGCTAAATAAATACGGTGGTTTTTATATTGGAGATACCGATAAAAAGGAAGTATACATAACGTTTGATAATGGTTATGAAAATGGCTATACCCCACAAATTCTAGATGTTTTAAAGGAAAAAGATGTACCGGCAGCTTTTTTTGTAACAGGTCATTATTTATTAGATCAGCCAGGGCTAATTAAGCGAATGGTTGATGAGGGGCATATTGTTGGTAATCACTCTTGGCATCACCCAAGTCTAGTGGCGGTTGATGATGCAAGGTTAACAAGGGAATTAGAAAAAGTAAAAGCCGAATACAAAGAGATTACTGGTCGTAATGATATGATTTATTTACGTCCGCCACGTGGTGTTTTCAGCGAAAGAACGTTAGCCTTATCTGAAAAACAAGGTTATATTAATGTATTTTGGTCACTGGCTTATAGAGATTGGGTGGTAGAAGATCAAAAAGGTTGGAAACATGCTTATGATCAAATTATGAAGCGTGTTCACCCGGGGGCTGTCATGCTTATTCACTCCATATCTAGTGATAACGCCGAAGCACTAGATGAAGTCATTGATGAATTATGTAGGCAAGGGTATGAATTTAAAAGCTTAGATGATTACATGCTTAACAAGAAATTACGAGAAATATAAGATATTTATGGTTTCTTAAACCTAAAAGAGGCTCTTTTCGTAAGGGAAACAAACCTTAGTAAGAGCCTCTTTCGTATTAATTAGAATAGCAAATTTGACCAATGGCTTCAGCAATTGTTTCTAAAGTAGTAACATCTGTTACATCAAACGCAATTGCTTGTTTACTACGAACAACAATTAAGCCGATTTGCTGTTCCATTGAATTTGTAATCGGGAATTTTAATTCTCCATTATACTCCCAACCTAAATCATCAGCGTCATCAGATGACTCAACTAATTGTAGGTTTTGATCTTCTGTAATAAGATAAATACCTACCCAATCTATATATGGAACTTCTTGAACAAGGCTATTTACTGTTTTTTCAAAAACAGATTGTGTGCTATTCTTTTTATATACTTCTGCCATAATTTGTATTGATGCTACGTCAGTTGAAATCGACAAAATAATCTCTCCCTTAATCATTTTACTTCCCTCATTGTAACAAAGATTATTCAAACTGTGAGATAGTAAGTTTAGGAAGTTTATTGTTATAATAAGGATTCATCCTTATCATTTTGAAGAGGTGTGAAAATATGGATGTGAAAATTACAGGACCATACAACTACCTACATGTAATCGAACGTTTAAGCTATGATACTATTCGTGTTATTGATAAAGAAAAGAACGGTGTTAAGGTGCCTATTAATGTTTATGGAAAAGATGTTGTTGCTAGTGTTGCATTTTCAGGACCTATTGAAAACCCTAACTGTCATATTCAGTTACCATCAGGATATGAAGAGGAAGGGATTCGTAAAATCATAACTATTTTCCAATTAGAAGAGTCACTACAAGAAATAGCCAATCATTTTTTACATACCGATTTAGCAGTACTTTTTCAAGACAATCGAGGTCTACCTTTACTATGTGAATTTGATCTCTATTATTGTGTGATGAAAACGATTATTCATCAACAATTAAATTTGAGTTTTGCTCATACATTAACTGAACGTTTTGTGAAAAGCTTTGGGAAAGAACAGGACGGTGTATGGTTTCCGCCAACTCCAGAAACAGTTAGTAATCTAGATTATGAAGATTTAAGGAAATTGCAATTTAGCCAACGTAAAGCAGAATACGTCATTGATACATCGAAGCTTATTGCAAGTGGCGAACTAAATTTAGATGAGTTAAAGTTATTAAAGGATGAAGAAGCCATTGAACAACTGGTAAGAATAAGAGGGATCGGTTATTGGACCGCAGAAAATATATTGCTTTTTGGGATGGCTCGTAAAAATCTATTTCCTGTTAAAGATATTGGTATTCAAAATGCGGCGAAAAATTTATTCGAATTAGAGAAGAAGCCGACGGTTGAAGAGTTATTAACGATGAGTGAACAATGGTCCCCGTACAAAAGCTATGCATCCCTTTATTTGTGGGAAAGCTTAGGAAATCAAAAAGCACGGAGTTGAAATGATGAAAAATCAGAAAGTACAAATAAAAAAAGGTCAAGAATTTCCATTAACAATAAAAAGGCTCGGTATTAACGGGGAAGGTGTCGGCTACTTTAAACGGCAAGTGGTCTTTGTGCCAGGAGCATTGCCAAACGAGGAAGTCGTCGTGACCGTGACAGACGTGAAGGAGAAATTTTCAGAAGCAAAAATTAAAAAAATTCGCAAACCATCTAAGGAGCGAATTAAACCACCTTGCCCGATTTATGAAAAATGTGGGGGGTGCCAACTCCAACATCTAGATTACAAGGCGCAACTAAGAGAAAAACAAGATATTGTTAGACAAGCCTTTGAACGTCATGCGAAGCTACAAGGTGATCATCTTCCATTGAGAGAAACGATTGGAATGGAAGATCCTTGGAATTATCGAAATAAAAGCCAGCTTCAAGTAGGAAAAAAGAAAGAAGAAGTCATTGCAGGATTATACGGAATAAATTCCCATCAGTTAATCGATATTTCCGAATGTATGGTACAACATCCTGCGACGAACAAAGTAACGCAAACAGTAAAAGGTATTCTGCAAGCCTTAAATATTCCGATTTATGAAGAGCGAAAACGAAAAGGTATTGTTCGTACAATTGTTACGAGAGTTGGATTTAGTACAGGGGATGTTCAACTTGTTTTAATAACTGCAACGAAAGATTTACCACGTAAACAACTTGTGATCGAAGAAATTAAACGTCGATTACCAGAAGTGAAATCTGTCTTACAAAACATTAATGGGAGAAAAACGTCACTTATTTTTGGTGAAGAAACTGTTCATCTACATGGTGAAGAAGTTATCCAAGAAGCATTAGGTGATTTAAACTTTGAACTATCAGCGAGGGCTTTCTTCCAACTAAATCCGATCCAAACAGTAAAGTTATATGATGAGGTAAAGAAAGCAGCAGAGTTAACTGGAAAAGAAAAAATCGTCGATGCCTATTGCGGTGTAGGAACAATCGGACTATGGCTCGCCCCTCATGCAAAAGAATTACGAGGAATGGATGTAATCCCAGAATCCATTGAGGATGCAAGACGTAATGCGGAAAAACAAGGCTTTACACACGCGCATTATGAAGTTGGAAAAGCAGAAGAAATTCTTCCAAAGTGGTTAAAACAAGGTTGGCGTCCTGATGTGTTTGTTGTCGACCCACCACGAACAGGATGCGATCGCAAGCTCCTTGAAGCAATGATCAAAGTAAAACCAAAACGAATTGTTTACGTTTCTTGTAATCCATCTACGTTAGCTAAAGATGTCGATCAATTACTAAAGGCAGGGTTTAAGTTAGAATACCTGCAGCCAGTTGATATGTTTCCGCATACAGCGCATGTTGAGTGTGTCGTCTTGATGTCAAGAGTGGATAAATAGAATAACTGAATAAGCCTATAAAATAAGGGTTTCCTTACAATGAGCTTTTCCCTCGGCTGTTTTGCTGGGGGTACTCATAATAGGGGAACCCTTTCTTTTTATTGTTTGTGGTAACCTATCAATCGACGCGAAGGTGACAGAGTTGAGTTGACAGATTAGATAACACCTGTTTTTAGAGGGGTTGAGTTGATAGGATAGATGAATAAGCTTGAAAGTGCTCTTACGCGTAAAAGTAAGACCTCCGGGGTCAAAGTCAATATTAATAGTTTTGCGTTTAAGTTTTAGAGACCTTGGTAGGATATCCCCTCCCTTTTATTGTAAGTCATATGATATGATATATGGAAAGTAGAATTTTTTTTGGAGGAAGATATATGACTAATCAAATATATAATCAATTTGTAAGTTTCATCTGGGGTATAGCAGACGATTGCCTTCGTGATGTTTATGTAAGGGGAAAGTATAGAGATGTCATTTTACCGATGACAGTTATTCGCAGACTTGATGCAGTTTTAGAACCTACTAAAGAAGCAGTATTAGATATGAAGAAAAAATTAGATGAAGCCGAAATTGTTAATCAAACTGATGCATTATGTAACGTAGCTGGTCAAGCATTTTGTAATTCATCACCATTTACATTAAAAGACCTTAAATCTAGGGCAAAACAACAACAATTAAAAGCTGATTTTATCGCATATTTAGATGGATTTTCACCAAATGTACAAGAAATACTAGAAAAATTTAAATTTAGAAATCAAATAGAAACAATGGTTGAGTCCGACATTTTAGGAGCTGTCATTGAGAAGTTTGTAAGTCCAAAGATTAATTTAGGTCCGAAACCTGTATTAGATGGGAATGGAGATGTTAATTTACCGGGTCTTGATAATCACACGATGGGCGTAATTTTTGAAGAGCTAATCCGTAAATTCAATGAAGAAAATAACGAGGAAGCTGGAGAGCACTTTACACCGCGTGATGTAGTTGAACTAATGGCTGATATTACTTTCTTACCAATAGCTGACAAAATTAAAGATGCACCGTATCTAGTATATGATGGAGCATGTGGAACAGGTGGTATGTTAACAATAGCTGATGAAAGGTTACATCAATTGGCCAAGGAACACGAAAAAAGTATTACAACTTATTTATATGGACAAGAGATTAACCCAGAAACGTATGCAATAACCAAGGCTGACTTACTTATTAAAGGTGAGGCTGTACAAAATGATAGTGTAGCTTACGGTTCTACTTTATCCAATGATGGATTCCCGACAACAAATTTTGATTTCATGTTATCGAATCCACCGTATGGTAAGAGCTGGAAGACTGATATGGAACGTCTTGGAGGTAAGGGTGACATCAAAGACCCTCGCTTTATTGTAAACCATGCAGGTGAACCCGATTTTCAAATGATTCCACGCTCCAGTGATGGACAGTTACTATTTTTAGCAAACAAAATAAGTAAGATGAAACATGATACAGAAATGGGTAGCCGTATTGTTGAGGTTCATAACGGGTCTTCACTATTTACCGGTGACGCTGGTCAAGGAGAAAGTAATCTTAGACGTTATATCATTGAAAATGATTGGCTTGAGGCAATTATTGCTCTACCAGAAAATATGTTTTACAACACAGGGATAGCAACTTTTATTTGGATTGTAACAAATAGAAAAGAACCACGTCGTAAAGGTAAAGTGCAGCTTATCGATGCAACAAGTATCAAGAGTCCATTAAGAAAGAATTTAGGGAATAAAAACTGCGAGCTTACCCCTGAATTAAGAAAAGAGATTTCGGATTTGTTAGTTAACTTTGATGAGACAGAGCAGTCGAAAGTATTCCCAAATGAAGAGTTTGGTTATCACAAAATTACAGTAGAGAGACCACTTCGTTTGCGAGTTAATTTAACGAAAGAAAATCTTCAAAGCTTTTCTACACAATGCGAGCAGCAAAAGGAACCACAAGTTCTTACAATCATTGAAAAAGTAGCTGAGCATTTTAATTACGCAATCTTAAAAAATTACAATGACTTTGTAGCTCAAGTTACTACAGTTGCAAAAGAGTTAGGAATCAAATTACCTGCAAAGAAAATGAATTTTATCAAATCCAACCTAACACAAGTAGATGAATCAGCAGAAAAAGTAATAAAAAAACTACACAAACCAGCCAAAATAGAACCGAACGCATTAAATGGAATATTTGAAACTGAAATTAATGGTAAACAACACCTTGTAGAGTATGAACCTGATACGAACCTACGTGATACAGAACAGATTCCATTGCTTCATGTTGGGGGTATCGAAAAATTCTTCCAAGACGAAGTATTATCTTTCGCACCGGATGCATGGATAGACCAAGCAAAGACACAGATTGGTTACGAACTCAGTTTCACAAAGTATTTCTACAAACCAATTCAACTTAGAACACTAGATGAAATTGCAGCTGATATTAAGGCATTAGAAGCTGAAACTGAAGGCTTACTTTACGAAATCATAGGTGGGAAGTAACATGACACTTAAACCTTATGAACAATACAAAGAAGTTAATTTGCCATGGTTGGATAAAGTCCCTGTACATTGGGATTTAGTAAGAAATAAGAATGTTATGACCTTAAAGAAGGATATTGTGGGGGACCAACATAATAATTATACTTTATTATCTTTAACATTAAGAGGCATAATTGCAAGAGACATGGAAAATTTTAAAGGGAAGTTCCCAAAAGATTTTTCAACCTATCAGGCAGTTGAAAAGGGTGATATGGTTTTTTGTTTGTTTGACATAGACGAAACACCTCGTACGGTTGGATTATCTCCCTTAAATGGAATGATAACAAGTGCTTATACCGTTTTTAAAATTAAAAATGTAAACAAAAAGTACTTATATTATTACTACCTTTTTTTGGATAATAATAAATTGCTTAAGCCGTTATATACTGGTCTCAGGAAAGTAATATCTACAGACACTTTTCTGAGAACAAAAATAGCTTTACCGACAAGAATGGAGCAGGACCAAATAGTTAAATACCTTGACTTTCAACTTACCAAAATAGATAGGTTTATCAAAACGAAGAAGAAGCTAATATCTGTTCTAAAAGAGCAAAAACAAGCAGTAACTAACGAAGCGGTAACAAAAGGGTTAAATCCGAAGGTACAGATGAAACCTTCGGGTGTAGAATGGCTAGGGGAGATTCCAGATAATTGGGAAACGGTAAGATGTAAATATTTATTTCGTGAAATTGATACACGTTCCACCACTGGGTTAGAGACACACTTATCAATGAGTCAAAAACATGGTTTAATTCCAAATGAGCAGTTAAATGAACGGAGATTATTATCTGAAAATTATATAGGTGGAAAAGTATGTAAGAAAGATGATTTAGTTTTAAATAGACTAAAAGCACATTTAGGTGTTTTTGCTTTAGCACCACAAACTGGGGTTATAAGCCCGGATTACACAGTTCTAAGGCCAAATGAAAGAATTTACCCAATTTACGCAGAAATAGTTCTTAAAAGTTTAAAATGCCGTAGAGAATTAAGAATTCGTGTTAGAGGTATTGTAGAGGGATTTTGGCGTTTGTACACTGACGATTTTTATAACATTATACTACCTTTACCTAAATATGAAGAACAGCTATTAATTGTTGACTATATAAATCAGATGTCACAGTCTATTAATTCAACAATAGCAAGAATTGAAAAAGAAATAGAACTAATCACTGAATACCGTACACGTCTAATCTCAGACATAGTTACAGGCCAAGTCGACGTCCGCAACATTGAAATTAATGAAGCTCAACTTAATGAGATAGAAATGCAGGATAATGAAGAAGAGTTAGAAGAGGAAATCCTAGAAAGTGAGGAGTGTGAAGTGTAATGCAAAGTAACACTAAAGAGTCAGGATTAGAAACGCTAATTGTTGAACATCTCGTTAATTATAATGGGTATGAACTTGGAAACAACCAAGATTACAACAAAGATTATGCAATTGATGAAACTCGTTTATTTCGCTTCTTACAAGACACTCAACCAGACAAGTTAGAAAAATTAGGAGTTTTCAAAAGTGATATGGGTAAGGTTAAATTCCTTAATCGCTTACAAGGAGAAATCACTAAAAATGGAGTTATTGAGGTTTTAAGAAATGGAGTAAAAATCTATCCTGTCACTTTAGATTTATATTACCTAACACCTTCACTTGAGAATGCGACAGCAGTAGACTTATACAATAAAAATATATTTAGTGTAACGAGACAGTTAATGTATTCAAATGACAATACAAGATTAGCTCTTGATTTTGCTGTTTTTATTAATGGGCTTCCTATAATTACTTGTGAATTAAAGAATAGATTAACTAAGCAAAATGTTGAAGACGCTGTTCAACAATATAAAAATGATCGAAGTCCACGAGAACTTTTGTTCAATTTTGGTAGATGCATGGTACATTTCGCGGTAGATGATAATGAGGTCAAAATGTGCACCGAATTAAAGGAAAAATCCTCGTGGTTCCTACCTTTTAATAAGGGGTACAACGATGGTGCAGGTAATCCGCCAAACCCAAATGGTATTAAAACTGATTTTCTGTGGAAGCAGATTCTAGTTAAAGAAGAGCTATCTAACATTATTGAAAACTATGCACAAATAGTAGAAGAAAAAGATGAGGAAACAAAGAAGGTAACGAGAAAACAGGTTTTTCCTCGTTACCACCAGTTATCTGGAGTAAAGTCTCTTTTAGCGGATATACAGATAAAAGGCCCTGGGCAAAAGTATCTTATTCAACATAGTGCGGGTAGTGGGAAATCAAATTCCATTGCTTGGTTGGCACATCAGTTAGTTTCACTTCAAAAAGACGGTAAAGATATTTTTGATACGGTTATTGTAGTAACTGACCGTATTAACCTTGATAAACAAATAAAAAATACGATTAAAGGTTTTATGCAAGTATCGAACACAGTTGGTCATGCTGCTAGTTCAGGGGATTTGAAGAAATTAATTCAGGATGGAAAAAAAATCATTATTACAATCGTTCACAAGTTCCCATATATATTAGATGATATTGGTAATCAGCATAGAAAAAATAACTTCGCAATTATCATAGATGAAGCACATTCAAGTCAAAGTGGAAATATGTCAGCTAAGATGAATATGGCTTTATCAGAAAACTATGAGGATAACGAAGAGGAAACAATAGAGGATAAGATTATAAAGATTTTAGAAGGCAGAAAAATGTTAACCAATGCGAGTTACTTTGCCTTTACAGCTACACCGAAAAATAAAACGCTAGAAATGTTTGGTGTACCACATGAAGTAGATGGTCAAGTAAAACATAGACCATTTCATGTATACACCATGAAACAAGCTACTCAAGAAGGTTTCATCATGGATGTATTAAAAGAATACACTCCAATTAATAGCTATTATAAGATTGCTAAAATAGTTGAAGATGATCCGATGTTTGATAAAAAGAAGGCGCAAAAGAAGCTACGTAAGTATGTAGAATCGAATGAGAAAGCGATAAGTTTAAAGGCTGAAATTATGGTGGACCATTTTCATGACCACGTTATTGCAAAACGTAAAGTTGGTGGCAAGGCACGTGCTATGGTCGTGACTAGTAGCATCGAAAGGGCCATTCAATATTATTACTCAATCACTGAATACTTACAAAAGAGAAAAAGTCCATATAAAGCAATTGTAGCATTCTCTGGTGAAAAAGAGTTTGGCGGTAAGAAGTTGACGGAAAGTATAATCAATGATTTTCCGAGTAATGAGATAGAGAAAAAATTAAAGAAAGACCCTTATAGAATCCTGGTCGTTGCAAATAAATTCCAAACAGGATATGATGAACCGCTCTTACACACAATGTATGTTGATAAAGTATTAACTGATATTAAGGCAGTTCAGACATTATCAAGGTTAAATAGGGCTCATCCGGACAAAACTGACGTGTTTGTTCTAGATTTTGCTAATGACACGGATACTATTAAAGATGCTTTTTCAAAGTATTATCGGACAACTATTCTCTCAGATGAAACAGATCCTGATAAATTAAATGATTTAGAAAGCGATATCTGGAGATATCAAGTTTTTACAGAGCAAAATGTCGACTCAATCGTGGAGTTATTTTTAAACGGAGCTGAAAGAGATAAACTTGATCCAATATTAGATGTTTGTTCGCAATACTATATAGATAATTTAGATGAAGATGAGCAAATAGACTTCAAGAGTAAAGCTAAGGCTTTTACTAGGACATATGGGTTTTTAGCAGCGATTTTACCTTACGGAAATGCTGATTGGGAGAAACTTTCTATCTTTTTAAATTTATTAATACCGAAACTTCCAGCACCGAAAGAAGAAGATTTATCAAAGGGCATATTAGAAGCAATTGACTTAGATAGTTACCGGGCAGAAGCTCAAGCAAAAATGTCCATTGTACTTGAAGATACAGAAGATTATGAGATTGCCCCAGTACCAACATCGGCTGGTGGTGGTAGATCTGATGTAGAGTTGGATTTACTTAGTAATATTTTATCAAGTTTTCATGACTTATTCGGAAATATAAATTGGAATGATGAAGAACAAGTAAAAAAACAAATTGCTGTAATTCCAGAGGCTGTTTCAAAGGATAAAGACTATTTAAATGCTATGAAAAACTCGGATAAACAAAATGCTAGAATTGAGAGTGAAAAAGCATTAAACCGTGCAGTTATCAATATGATGACAGATAATATGGAAATATTTAAGCAATATAACGATAATGATTCATTTAAAAAATGGTTATCAGATATGGTATTTACTCTAACTTATAATACTGATGGGATACCTTTTACTGATAAACCACCAGAAATTTAATTATTATCGAAATAGGAGTGAGCTTATTGGCAGAACTAAAGTTTGAGATCACTGAACACATTGCAATCCTATCAGAATCACCAAAAGGATGGACAAAAGAACTGAACCTTATTAGTTGGAATGGCCGTGAACCAAAGTATGATATTCGTGATTGGGCTCCGAACCATGAGAAAATGGGTAAGGGTGTAACGATTTCAAAAGAAGAGTTGGAGAAATTAAAAGAGGTACTAGCAAGTTTATAAAAACTATAGATGCCACTATAGAACTGAAGGAGTGATTACCTTCAGTTTTTTCTTTAACAGCATTATGATTCTAAAAGGATAATCTCCCTCATTTTACATATGCTAACAATTAATTTATTAATAAGTCGCTACCGGTATCGTAAATCTGCGAAGAGTATATGGAGCAAGATAAAGATGAAAAGAAGAAATTCAAATGGAATTTCTTTGGAGAGGATTAAATAGAGGGATAATTACTTATTATAGAGTACCTTGGTCAACAGTTCAAAGCTGCTGACCAGGGTACTTTTTAATCAATAAACAATTCAGGTATGTTGTATTGAACATTTGCCACTTCTTTACGAACGCTAACACTGCCACACTCGACGAGTGAACGGCGAAGCTTTATTTCACCATCTGAATTTACAACGACATACTCTTCTTTATGCTGCCTAATATAGGTTGATGTTTCTCTAGAAAATCCATTCCTTTGAAGTATGATCGAGAGCGGATTAGTTGTGCCGTACTCAACATACTCATACCAATCGTTAGGGAATGATTCCAAACCATGATGACGTTTATATTCTGATGAAAATCTCAAGAAATAATTGGAAATACTGAAAAGAACAATATTCTCGATTACTTGTAGGGTATCGGAAATCACGATATTACGATGCTCAAGTGAATCATTATAAGTAACCGGCTTGAAATCTATCATAACACCTGACTTACGGTTTTTTCGTTTGAAATCAAGAGACTGTTCCATAATAAAACTTAAACCAGTTCCTTTTATCCATTGGGAGAGGATGACAGCATACCATCTTAGTTTGCCATGAGTACCATCTTTACTGACAAATCCAAGTGTTGAGGATTCATAGACTTCCCATTTAAAGATTTTACTAAGTTTTTCAAGGAAAATTAGTAAATCGTTATAGTCGATATTTCCTTTTTCATCAAGTTCAGGGTAATTTAATCCGTTGGCAATGGCAACAGTTAAGTTTGCTATCTGATCTACTGAAACATTGATGTCATCGTCTGGTATTTCATCTTTACTTCTAAATGCTTCAATAATTTTTGTCTCAGTAACCCTATCTAATAGCTTAGAAAACTCTTGCCAGACAGGGCTCTTATTTCCTTTGGTGATATCCCTTAAAAGAATAATTGCAAATTTACGCATCAGTGCAAAGTTATCATCTGACTGATTTTTGGGATGTTTAAGTAATTCTATATTACCTTTCAAAAGACAGTTTACAATCAGCTTTTTTTGATTCTTTGATAACTCTGTCACAAGAGACAATTTTTGCTCAGGTACATCTTCCTTTAATAACTTAATAAAATCTTCTGTTTTAACATTATCTTCAAGCCGAACAAGAAATACATTGCCATAGAGGTTGTACTCTATTCTTCCAACACGGCCGATTAGATTTTTGAAATCAACCGGGGACATTTTTGCTCTACCATTTTTATAGTGGGTGATAAATAAGTTATCAGCTGGAAGGTTAACACCCTCAACCAAAGTACTAGTACAGAACATTGTCTTTATAAGGCCTTCCTTGAAAAGTTCTTCGATGCGCATACGAATTGATGAAGGCAAGTAACCTATGTGATAAGCAATGCCTTTAGTAATCAAGTCTGCTAGGTAGTAATCACCGTGAACTTCATTTTTGATATCTCTTGATAAAGTGAGAAGTTCTTTGTTATCTTTTGTTTCTTTATCTACAGCAAATTCTCGTGCTAACTCAACGGCCTTAAAAGTTGAATTACAATATATAATATTTTGTGCTTCTGATCCAATTCGTGATAATAACCGGTAAAACGTAGCGGATTCTTTCATGTTAGCGACATTAGTGAAGGTTTCGCTATATGTGTTATATAGCTGAATTTGTCTATTTGGAAAATCGATAAAGTATTTTAATTGAGTTACCGGTGTAAAGGTAGTAGTTAATTTTTGTTTAACTTCATTAGTTGTATCGGATATCAGTTTAAGATAAATTTCCGGGTTTGGTATGTTGGGCGAAGCAAAGATCATACGTGTCTTTTTTTGACGTTGGTTAAGCATATCCACCACTTTATAATAAAATGCACTACGACTGCCCTTGGTTGAGATTTTATGAGCTTCATCAATGAATAGATAGTCAATATCTATGTTTGGATTGCTTATAAGTAGATACAATAATCTCTCAGGTGTAAGAATCATTATGAAGTTATGTTTTTGTTTTAGAGACAGTGCACTAGCAGAAGTGACAAGTCTATAATTATATTCAGCAAGAAGCTCTTTTAAATCATTTATCACATTGCTTGTGACCTCGTTAATCAGTGCTTTAGTAGGAACAAGCAGCGCAAAATTAACTCTAGTCCCGTCCATAATCTGTTTCTTAATAAACATACGCATTACAAAGGACTTTCCCATTGAGGTAGGTCCTGAATAACTGAAATATGGTTCATCTAGTCTGTCATATACAAGTTTTTGAGAACGGAAAAATTGGTTCTCAGGAGCTGCTGGAATGCGCATAATGTCTTTACTAAACTCTGCATAAAACCTATCAAGCAGGGTTTTACTTTGATGTTCAGGAGTTACCATTGCCATACCACGAAAATTTCCTGCGCTTAAAAGCACTGATCCTAAATAAAATTTAACCGCTGGATTTTCCGGTTCTATGGTGTTTAAGAGTGCAACGATCTCTTGAGCTATTATTTTATGTTTATCTGCGTTTTGAGGATCTGATGACTTTGATAGGATATCGGCAAATCTCAGAGCGTCCTCTATATCCACGGATCTCTTTTTATCATTCCTGACTCCAAACAACTTAATTGAATAGTTATATAGAATATTGTCATACAACTCGTTCAAGTAGGGATCCTTATGAAGGTCTGTAAAAATAGCGCTACCTAGATTAACCTTATTATTATCGTGGTTCGAATCATTATTATTATGGTTCAAATCAAACCGCTCCCTTCAACAATGTATTCATAATATTCTGCTTCTCTCCATCTGCATCGTTGAATGGCAATATGTAAAAGTAAAATGAATGCGTACCTAAATTTGTTTCTTTGATTTTTTCAATAATGTAGGCTACATGAGCTTTTATATCTGTATCCATTTTCAGCATAAGTTCTTCACGGAACTCTGTATTTGAATAATTATCCGGATCTAAACCAAGTGAATAGCCAAGGAATACCCCAAACGCCTTATCTACAGAGGCGTTCTTTTTCTTGCTCGGAAGAATGATGCTTTTTAGATAGTTGGTGGTTTGAGGGTCATAAGCTTGAGAAAATACGGTGCTCTCAACAACCTTTAATTCACTGCCGGTGTTGTCCCTTATTTCTACAAGAGATTCAAATGCATTATCGATAGCATCTTGCAAATCACCGATAATATTAGATTTTCCAAAAATCATCTGATAGGAAGGCATTGTACCTGTATTCCCAAGAGAGAGTAAATGAACACCTCCACTATGAAGAACACTCTGATCACCAAATGGAGCCAGCTCTATTTTACTAAACAATTTCGGAGCGCCAAGTATTTGTTCTAAAAAAACATAAAGCATGACATCGCCGAGTTCTTCACCGATCCATTCTTCATCCATTTTATATGCATCTCGTAGAAGGCCAATAGCTTTAGCTCCAACCACCTCTAAATCATCGTCTATCCGAAACTGCTCCATTTTAGCTCTGGAAAATACATATCGACCTATGTTTCTTAAAAGAAATTCATGCAAGGCATCAAAAGAAAATGTATTGTTTGCTACATCCAAATGGAACATGCGTAGCTGATTGGGGTTCCTAAGCCCTAGTGATTCTGTATGAGTTACCTCAGTAAAGACGCCGTCAAATCCCTTTTTTAGTGTTTTCGTAAATTGTTGCACCTGCACTACCCCCACCCCCATTTAATGACTGATCTTATGATTCGGTTTTTTCTTTCTTGGCATTGCGATCATCCGCTCCACCGGAACGTATCCATTCATCAACTTCAGAAATTTTGAATTTCCAAAGTCTGCCGACCTTATATGCTGGCATGTTTCTCTTTGCTATCCACTGTAAAATTGTTTCTCTTCCGGCCCCCAAGTGTTCCTGTATCTCCTTCAATGTCGACCATTTTTCAATGTTGTTTTTCTTTTTCATTTTCAAGCCTCCATTGTTTCGCTTCGAGTGTTTACAACTTTAACTACGACTTTAATCGCTTTCTGATCGTTGAAACATGTGCGACCTTCAGTATCTTTCATTTCCCATAAAGCTTCATATCTGCCCTCAAATCCTCTAGCGTTAAACGCTGCTGTCAAACATACATCATCCCCAGGTTTAACTTTCGGTATGTTAATGATCTTGTTTTTGGCCCTAATTCTCAGGTCAGATTGGTTGGTACATTCAAGGTATCTACCTTCCCAGGTAACGGTACCCGTATTTCTAATCGTCCATTGGTGTTCAAAATTTTTATAAAAGCTCACGTTATGGTCATGTTCTGGAACTCGGCTAACTATAAGAATATTGTCGCCCGGATAATAAGGTGCGTTGTTCGTTATTTCTGCTCCGGACTTTCGCAACAGTCGAGAGTATTCTGAGGCAACAATATCATCTACCTCATCAGATACTTCCGATACGATGGTTTGAAACTGTTTACATAGCGCTTTTATAAATAAGTCTTTGTTTTGATGCTCACTTTCAGGTATACCAAAGTTTTTCATTATAGTAGTCATGGTCTTCTCGCCGATTCGTGACTGAAAAAATAGCATAAGTCCATCAGTATCTAAGGGTTTTGGAAAACTATCTTTCATATCCTGAGTGAAGTCCCTTGTACCACTAAATACTTTTCTTTGGTACCCATCAGTACCATAGGGAGGTTTTAAAACAAAGAAACTACTTCCAGCAGCATTAAAGAGAGCACCTATAAAATGTCCTTGGCTATTGAGACCACTCAGATTTTTATATAGTCTCTTTGAAAATTCCGAAAAATTCATTTTGTAGGTTGCCTCCTTTCATATTTTAAGAGATTTTGGTTTGTACCATGTTTGTATCACATGTCCCATGCCTGTCTCTATTTTGAAAAAGTCTGTCCTGTGATAATTAGCTTGTAAGATATTTAATTAGTTATTGATGATTGTTAAAGATTTTCCAATTAATTATATCACATTAACTAACAAAAATAGGATATTAAAACACAAAGGTACTTATAGGTGGTTATTAACAGACTAACAAAATTTAAAAGCAGGGAGGAGCTTGGTATGAGCGAGATCAGAAACCTAGACGGAAAGTTGGTATGCCGAATTGATGATGCATCAGGCATCGTTGAAATCAAAGTAAAAGATTGTATCACCCTAATTAAAATCAATCCGGATGGTACAACAAAGGTCATCAATCGTAAGAAGCAAACAGCTTAGATAAAAACTTAATAAGATAATCCGCGAGACCGTTAGACGGCAGTGCGAAATACCTGAAAAAGGTATTCCACTGTCGTCTTTTTTGTCTTTCGGATAATTAGCGGCTCCCGCGGATTTCAAAGCCAAATTTTGAAAACCAAAGGAGTCAAGTTATGAAAAGAGAATACAAAACTAGCAAAAAGAACAGAACCAACTACATTTACTACACTGCAGAAGGAAGAAAGATCGTTATTACTCCAAATGAAAATGGGGTCACTGAGGCTGACATTGAAATTTTACATTCTATGGATGATTACGAAGTGGACGAGCAGCGACGCTACAATTACCGAGTAATAACTTATCTCGATGCTAATCAAGATGGAGAAAGCACAGCGGCTAATGATCGAAATGAATATCTTACTGATAATCGTACTAATCCAGAAAAGCTCTATGTAAATGTTGAAAATGAAGCAGAACACCTTTATTTGTTGGACAAGCTTACCAAGGCTATGGAGTACCTATTACCTCAACAAAAAGTATTATTTAAAAAAGTATATTTGGACAAGCGTTCCAATACTGATATCGCTGCTGAAGAAGACGTGTCCGAAGCAGCTATCCGCAAACGTCTGAAAAAGATGCACGAAAGATTAAGAAAAATTCTTTCCTAAAAAGGGGTTCGAAAGAGCCCTCTTTTTCGCTTATCGATGAGGGGAGATAAATCGCCTCTGGAAAGGAGACTGAATATGAGCCTGAAACACAAGGTCACAATCAATGTGGCAAAAAACGGGGGAGATAGAAGTCCTGTAATTCAAAGCAGCAGAAAAACGATCCGAAGTAGAATGCTAGATTTCTTATTCGGAAAGAAAGTAAGCTTGCTTGTCATTACTCCCGGTGACTCAGTCGAGACGGTAGAAATCAGGGAACTTAAGGAAGGGGGTGTGGGCCATGAGCAAAACCAAGCTTCTTCTTGATGTAGTCACTGATCTCAATTCATTAGCGGATAGCCTTAAAGCTGTTGCGGAAGCTTTCGCAAATAACGAGCCTGCCGAAAGGCCAAAGTCGGAACAATCTCAGCCTGAAGATCAGCCAGAGAAAAAGCAGGTTACTTTGGAAGAAGTAAGGGCCGTACTGGCTGAAAAGAGTCATGACGGATTTACAGCTGAAGTGAGAGCTCTACTACAAAAGTATGGTGCATCTAAACTCAGCGAGATTGAACCAACCAAGTACTCTTTCCTGCTCTCTGATGCGGAGGGATTAAAATGAGCAATCATGCCATTCTCTCTGCATCAGGGGCTCATCGCTGGATGAACTGTACACCATCGGCCAGGCTTGAGCTAGAGTTTGATGACAAAAGTGGAGAAGCTGCAGCCATTGGAACTGCTGCCCATGCATTAAGTGAACACAAACTTCGAAAGGCACTGAAGATGCAATCAAAAAAACCAGTCTCGCAGTACGATTCTAATGAGATGGACAAGTATACCGATGAATACGTGGAGTTCGTACTTGAGATTATTGAGCAAGTCAAACAAGACTGTAATGATCCGCTCGTTTTAATTGAACAGCGTCTCGATTTTTCAACCTATGTTCCAGATGGTTTTGGGACCGGTGACTGTTTAATCATCGCTGACGGAACTCTTCACATTATCGATTTTAAGTATGGACAAGGTGTATTGGTCAGTGCAGAGGAAAACCCACAAATGAAGCTCTATTCCCTTGGTGCACTAGAGTTATTTGATGGTATTTATGACATCGGTGAGGTTTCAATGACAATCTATCAACCTAGGCGAGAAAATGTTAGCACATCTACAGCTTCAAAAGAAAGTTTGTACCAATGGGCTGATGAAATTTTGAAGCCTAAAGCAGAATTAGCTTTTACTGGTGACGGTAACTATTGTCCGGGAGAATGGTGCCAATTTTGTCGGGCAGCAGTGAAATGTAGAGCAAGAGCGGAAGAAAAAATGAAACTGGCAGTATTTGAATTTGCTTTACCACCACTACTGTCAGATGAAGAAATCGCAGAGATTCTATCATCCCTAGGCGACCTTACTAACTGGGCAAATGACATCATGGCTTATGCAGCTAATGCTGCCATTAATCATGGAAAAGAGTGGCCTGGATTTAAGGTCGTTACAGGACGATCGAACCGCAAATACACAAATGAAAAAGCAGTAGCTGAAGCTGTGAAAAAGGCAGGCTATCAAGACATATACAGGCAAAGCCTCATAACCATTACCCAAATGGAAAAATTGCTAGGAAAGAAACGTTTTAATGAAATCTTAGGGGGGCTGGTCAAGAAGCCACCCGGAAAACCTGTGCTCGTACCTGTCTCAGATAAGCGTTCTGAAATAACAACTGGGACAGCAAAAAATGATTTTATGGAGGAATAATTATGTCAAATAAAGTAAAAAGTGCAAACCCTACGAAAGTAATCACTGGAGTTGTAAGACTCTCTTATGCCAATGTGTGGGAACCGAAATCTATCAATGGTGGAGCTGAAAAATACAGTGTGAGTTTAATTATTCCTAAAAGTGATACGAAGACGCTCACCGCTATTAATGAAGCAATTAATGCCGCAATTGAAGAAGGTAAAGGAAAATTTGGCGGTAAGATCCCAAATAAAGCAGTCTTAAAGATTCCTCTGCGCGATGGAGATATTGATCGGCCTGATGATGAAGCCTATGCGAACAGCTACTTCGTCAATGCAAATAGCAATACACCTCCGCAAGTCGTAGATAAAGATATCAATCCAATTCTTGAGCGTTCGGAAATCTACTCAGGTGTCTACGCAAGAGTAAGTATTAACCTGTATGCCTTCAACTCCAATGGAAACAAAGGTGTGGCGTGTGGCCTTGGTAATATTCAAAAGATCCGAGATGGAGAGCCTCTAGGTGGACGAACAAATGCAGCTGAAGATTTTGCCACTGATGTGGATGATGACTTTCTATCGTAGAAACCAAATTAAAACTGAGGGGGGAGCTATAGCTGCTCCCTCTTCTGCTATTACTGAAAAGAAAGTTTGGAAGGGGATTTTTGGATATGAAGGTCAATATCAATCTATTAGTTTCGGTAGGATTAGAAGACTTAAACCGAAAGTTTAGCATAACACCCTATGTGGTTTCCCGAAAAACTAGCAGCAGCATAAAGAGCGGGAGGACATTCAAATGACTAAAATAAAGCAATTATCATGTGACATTGAAACCTTTTCATCCGTAGAACTTGGGAAATCAGGAGTTTATAAATATGCAGAAGCACCGGATTTTGAAATCTTACTTTTTGGCTACAGTGTAGATGGTGGACCAGTGAAAGTTGTTGATTTAGTAAATGGTGAAGATATTCCACAAGAAGTGCTGGATGCCATTTTAGATGACCGGGTGATCAAATGGGCCTTTAATGCACAGTTTGAACGTATCTGTTTATCCCGTTACTTTGGAGTATGGTTAGAGCCTGATTCGTGGCGCTGTACGATGGTGTGGTCCGCTTATCTTGGTCTTCCTCTTTCCTTAGAGGGAGCTGCAATTGTAACAGGGGCGGATAAGAAAAAGCTGACGGAAGGTAAAGAGCTTATCCGGTATTTTTCGGTTCCTTGTAAGCCGACACAATCCAATGGTGGTCGTACACGTAATTTACCAGAACATGATCGGGATAGGTGGAATCGATATAAAGCATATAACATTCGCGATGTTGAAGCGGAGCTTTCAATTCAATCAAAACTCCAGAATTTCCCTATGCCAGATCAGGAGTGGCAAAACTATATTCTAGATCAGCAAATCAACGATCGAGGTATTCAGCTAGATTTAGAATTAGTGCGTAACGCTATCCGATGTGATGAACAATCCAAAGAAGAACTTACAAGTCGATTGAAAGAACTCACGAAACTTGATAACCCTAACTCCGTCGCACAGATGAGAAGCTGGCTTTCTAAGAATGGCTTGGAAACAGAGAGCCTTGATAAAGCATCCGTCAAAGTACTGCTAGAGACAGCACCTGCACATTTAAGAGAAGTATTAGAACTTCGTCAATTATTAGCCAAGTCCAGTGTGAAAAAATACAATGCCATGGAAAATGCAGTTTGTGCTGATAGAAGGGCTCGTGGGCTGTTGCAATTTTATGGTGCCAATCGAACTGGTAGATTTGCAGGAAGGCTTATTCAAGTTCAAAATCTTCCACAAAATCATCTGCTAGATTTGGAACAGGCACGAAAATTGGTAGTAGGCGGTCACTTTGATGCACTGGAAGTATTGTACGAATCTGTTCCTGGTGTCCTCTCAGAATTAATCCGTACTGCTTTTGTTCCAAAAGAAGGTCACAAGTTCATCGTTGCGGATTTCAGTGCCATTGAAGCGAGAGTCATTGCTTGGCTTTCAGGCGAAACATGGAGAAATGAAGTGTTTTCCACCCATGGAAAAATATATGAAGCATCTGCTTCCCAAATGTTTAAAGTTCCCTTGGAAGAAGTAACAAAAGGAAGCCCGTTAAGACAAAAAGGTAAGATTGCTGAACTGGCCCTTGGCTATGGAGGGTCAGTGGGTGCTTTAAAAGCAATGGGAGCTTTGGAGATGGGACTTACCGAAGCAGAACTGAAACCACTAGTCTACACCTGGCGTAATGCCAATCCTAATATTGTCAGACTGTGGTGGGAAGTCGATCGGTCAGTAAAAGCAACGGTAAAAGAGAGAAGCAGGACAGAAACACATCAGATCCAGTTTGGGTACCGTAGTGGAATGCTTTTGATTGAACTTCCATCTGGTAGACAGCTTACCTATGTAAAACCAAGAATGGACCTTAATAGTTTTGGCAACGAATCGGTGACTTATGAAGGTGTAGGAGCCACAAAAAAGTGGGAGCGTATTGATAGCTATGGTCCCAAATTTGTCGAAAACATCGTCCAAGCCATCTCAAGAGACCTTCTTTGTTATGCCATGAGAAATCTAGATGAAGCAGGTTATAAGATTGTGATGCATGTCCACGACGAGGTGGTTTTGGAGGTTCCTCACCAAGTTTCTGTTCAGGACGTTTGTGCTCTTATGAGCCAAACACCGACTTGGGCGCAGGGTCTCGTCTTACCTGCCGACGGATTCGAATGTAATTTTTATAAAAAAGATTAGTTTGGGGGGTTCGAGACCTCCTCTTTTTTCGCTTATAGCTGAGGACAACTTTTATCGTCCTATCACTACTATATGCGGGAGGTTCAATATGAAAGGACTAACGATTTTTAATTTTGAAGGCAGTGAAGTGCGTACCGTTCAGAAAAACGGTGAAACTTGGTGGGTGGCAAAAGACGTGTGCGATGTGTTTGGTGAAACAAATCGAAATCGCGCTATGCAGTCCCTTGATGAAGATGAAAAGGGGTATACGCAAATGACTACTCCTGGCGGCGTGCAACAGGTAGCGGTTGTGAATGAGCCGGGACTTTATTCTTTATTATTCTCTATGCATCCATCAAAAGCTAGAGGTATTAGTGAAGATTACATTTCCAAAAGAAAGCGAAAGTTGAAGAAATTTAAACGTTGGGTAACTCACGAGGTTCTCCCTTCTATTCGCAAGCATGGGTTATATGCAGTAGATGAATTGTTAGCAAATCCTGATCTTTGGATTAAGGCGTTACAAGAACTCAAAGCAGAACGCGAAAAAAATATTGAGCTTACTACGACGATCGGTATTCAAGAACAACAGATTGCAGAAATGCAACCCAAAGCCAGTTACTACGATGTGGTGCTTAATTGCAAGGATGCGGTGGCTATTACGACTATTGCTAAAGATTATGGAAAGTCCGGTCGCTGGCTCAATGAATACCTTCGTGATCTCGGGGTTCAGTTTCGTCAAGGGAAGATTTGGCTTTTATATCAAAAATATGCTCATCATGGATACACGACAACCAA
Source organism: Anaerobacillus alkalilacustris (assembly GCF_001866005.1). Classification (GTDB taxonomy): domain Bacteria; phylum Bacillota; class Bacilli; order Bacillales; family Anaerobacillaceae; genus Anaerobacillus; species Anaerobacillus alkalilacustris. The sequence goes on along the minus strand of NZ_MLQR01000027.1, from coordinate 10,756 downwards.
AACTCATACGTATCCAGGAAAAGATGGATCCATGCACTCCAAAGTTCACACCTATTGGACGCAGAAGGGGCGACTGTTCATTTACGAGCTACTGAAAGATGATGGAATGCTGCCACTTATTGAACAAGGGCCTGACAATGAGGTGGAGTAGTTATGGACAAGGTTTCTTTTACTTTATATACGGCTGACTGCACAGGAAATCTATCAAACTGTATTTATCCTCAAAAGGCGGTCATTACGGATAAAACATCTTTCCTTAAAGCGATCAAATACGATCATGTTTCAGCGGAATATAAAGACAACTACCGCAGTAGTTCTAATTATATTCAGGCAGATAATGTTGTACTTGACTGTGATAACGACCACTCGGATGATCCGAAAGACTGGGTTACTTCAGCTGATGTTGCACATGTTTTTTCAGGTGTTCCTTTTGTGGTTTCTTACAGCAGAAATCATATGAAACAAAAAGGGAACAAGTCAGCTCGACCAAGATTTCATGTATATTTCATGATTCCAACAACCACAGACCAGAATGAATATGTCATGTTAAAACAACAGATTGTCTCAGTGTTTCCTTACTTTGATACCAATGCGCTTGACAGTGCAAGACTGATTTTTGGAACCGAGAATACGGATGTAGAAGTCTATGACGGTAATAAAGATCTTGCGGAATTTTTAGATGATGCGGCATTTATGGATTGGGATAACGGACAGGAAGAGGTGCCAGAGGGAAAGCGTAACAGCACCATGTCTCATTTTGCTGGGAAGATCATTAAGCGCTATGGGAATTCGGATGAGGCCTATGCTTTGTTTATAAAACAGGCAGAAAAGTGCAATCCACCTCTTGAAGAAAGCGAATTACAACTGATATGGAAGAGCGCAGTTCATTTTGGGAAACGCGTGGCATCACAAGAAGGATATATCTCTCCGGAAGAGTACAACTCAGACACTTTATTGAAACCTGATGATTTCTCAGACGTTGGACAAGCCATTGTGCTTGCAAGAGAATATACAGGACAACTTAGATATTCTCCGGCCACTGATTATATCGTTTACAACGGTAGCTTTTGGGAGGAATCAAAGTCAAGGTCACAGGCAGTCGCTCAGGAGCTTACCACTAGACAACTGGAAGAAGCTGAGACGGAAATGAAAAAGGCGATGTCTGAAATGGTTAAAAACGGTGCTGTAGAAATATTGGCATCATTGGGTCCAAAGAAAGCCGTCAACCATTTTAATAAACAGCAATCTCATGCTTATGAAAAATATGAAGCTGCTCATGAATACAAGAAGTATGCCATCAAACGCAGGGATTCAAAATATATTGCATCCGCATTAAGAGAGGCTCGACCCATGCTAGAAATTGAACAAAAGACGCTGGATGCAGATGAATTTCTGCTGAATACTCCTTCAGCTACCTATGATTTACGTGAAGGTACGAACACTCATATAGCACATGATTATTCACATTTTATTACAAAGCAGACAGCAGTAGATCCAAATGATGTGGGTGCAAGGAAATGGGAGGAGGCTCTAAATACATTTTTCTTAAATGACACAGAGCTTATTGATTATGTGCAAAAAATCGTAGGGCTTTCTGCGATTGGGAAAGTTTATGTGGAAGCTTTAATTATTGCCTATGGTGAAGGGCGTAACGGAAAATCAACCTTTTGGAATGTGGTGTCAAGGGTTCTCGGCTCTTATAGTGGAAATATTTCTGCAGATATGCTGACAGTCGGTTGCCGCAGAAATGTTAAACCGGAACTTGCTGAGGCAAAGGGAAAAAGGCTATTGATTGCAGCAGAAATGGAAGAAGGGATGCGCCTTAATACCTCTAATGTGAAACAGCTCTGTTCTACGGATGAGATTTATGCGGAAAAGAAGTATAAAGATCCATTTAGCTATATTCCCAGTCACACACTTGTCCTGTATACCAATCACCTTCCAAAGGTCGGGGCGATCGATAAAGGCACATGGCGAAGGTTGATTGTTATTCCTTTTGCAGCAAAGATTGAAGGGAGCCAAGACATTAAGAATTATACAGATTATCTTTTTGAGCATGCTGGGGGTGCGATACTTGCTTGGATTATTGAAGGGGCAAAAAAAGTAATCAAAGATGAATACAGAATCGAACTCCCACAGAAAGTGAAGGATGCGATGCAGGCTTATAAGGAAAATAATGACTGGCTCTCACATTTTCTCACAGAGTGTTGTGAGCTTGATGATACTTTCACAGCAAAGTCTGGTGAGGTGTATAACGAGTATCGTGCTTTTTGTATTCGCACAGGAGAGTATACCCGAAGTACTGCTGACTTTTATACTGCCTTAGAATCGGCGGAATTTACAAGAAAAAAGACGAGAGCTGGCATCATCATCAATGGTTTACGACTGAAGTCAGAGTTCTTAGAATAGATGGTTTTCCTAAAGTGTGCAGGTCTATGAAGGTCATATTATAGACTTTTCTATAGGGTTAAAAAAAATAGTATATATATAAAGTTATATATATACCATGCACGGACCTGCACACTCCCCCTATCACTGATGTTAAGGAGGCAGACATGCTTGAAAAACATCTCGAACGAAAACTAGTAACAGAAGTAAAAAAGATGGGAGGGTTGGCACTAAAATTGATATCCCCCGGATTTGATGGAGTGCCAGACCGATTGGTTTTATTATCACATGGAAAAATGGCCTTTGTGGAAGTCAAAGCACCAGGAAAAAGATTAAGGCCTTTACAGGAAAAGCGAAAAAGACAGTTAGAGTCTCTAGGGTTTTTGTTTTTTTGCTTGGATAACGTAAAGCAGATAGAACCTTTACTCGCTGAAATTATGGGAGGTGATGCCAAATGAAGTTCATACCGCATGATTATCAGCGATTTGCAATGGAGTTTGTTAAGGACAACCAGATTGCAAGCCTCATTCTCGATATGGGCTTAGGTTAAGGCAAGACAGTGATTACTCTTTCCTCCATTTTCGATCTAACCTTAGATAGCTTTCTCGTTCGAAAAGTGCTGGTCATTGCACCACTTCGAGTAGCTAGAGATACATGGCCAGCAGAGATTGAAAAATGGGATCATCTTATAGGGCTGCAATACACCGTTGCAATTGGTACTGAAACGGAAAGAAAAACAGCACTGATGAGAAAAGCTCAGGTGTACATCATTAATCGTGAAAATGTGGAATGGCTGATTTCTAAAAGTGGAATCCCCTTTGATTTTGACATGGTGGTAATAGATGAGCTTTCCTCGTTTAAATCTCATCAGACAAAGCGGTTCAAAAGTCTACTTAAAGTCAGACCTCAAGTGAAAAGGTTTGTCGGCCTTACCGGAACACCATCATCGAACGGACTCATGGACTTATGGGCAGAGTATCGTCTTTTGGATATGGGACAAAGACTAGGACGGTTTATTGGTAGATACAGAGAAACTTACTTTGTACCTGATAAACGCAATCAACAAGTCATATTCTCTTACAAACCTAAGCCAGGAGCAGAAGAAGCTATTCATCAACAGATTTCAGATATCACGATTAGTATGAAAGGTTCTGATTATCTGAAACTACCAAAGCTAGTGATGAATGAAGTAGCAGTCAGGATTTCTGACAAAGAAATGGAAACCCTTGATCGTCTGAAACGAGATTTGATAACGACCGTTAACGACGAGGAAATTACTGCAGCCAATGCTGCAACGTTATCAAACAAACTTTTGCAGATGGCAAATGGTGCAGTCTACGATGATCATGGTGCGGTAACGCCTATACACGACCGAAAGCTAGATGCGCTAGAAGACGTAATCGAAGGAGCCAATGGGAAACCTGTCTTAATTGCCTACTGGTTTAAGCACGATCTGATCCGGATACAAAAGCGATTTAAAGTTGAAGTACTATCAAGTACGGGTTCTATAAAGAGATGGAACAATGGGAAAATTCCAGTTGCGGCCATTCACCCCGCTTCAGCAGGACATGGTTTGAACTTACAATCTGGGGGTTCAACCCTTGTCTGGTTTGGATTAACGTGGAGTCTTGAACTCTACCAACAAACGAATGCGAGATTGTGGCGTCAAGGCCAGAAGGAGACCGTAATCATTCACCATTTGATTGCCAAAGACACGATCGATGAACGGGTGATGAAAGCTTTGAAAGATAAAGATGTGAGCCAAGCTGCGCTTATCGAAGCAGTGAAGGCGAAAATGAATAAGCACAAGGAGGTCAATTCTCATGGATGAAGTAATGAAACAGGAACAGAACTGTTTTGCTTACATGAATGGAAAGTGTAAGGTTCTAAGAGTGAAACAGTGTGAAGGGGTTGGGTGTAGCTTTTTTAAAACATCAACTCAATTGCAGATGGATAGACTAAAAGCTTTTGAACATATACAATCTCTGGATGTCAAAATCCGTAATGAAATTATTGATATGTACAATTTGGATAACTCAAACTATCTGAAAGAAGGGATGAGCTATGGTAACTAAATTGAAAATTAGGCAGGAGGGAATGGTTGTGAATGCAAAGGAGTATTTATCTCAAGCCTTTAACCTTGATCAGCTAATTAACTGTAAATTAGAACAGGTAGCTGTGTTAAGAAATCAAGCTCTTAAAGTGACGTCGGTTATTCACTCAGACCTCGTTCAAGGATCAAAGCAGCGATCTCCGATGGAAAATACACTTGTAAAGTTGATGAATCTTGAACAAGAAATTGATGCAGATATTGATAGGTTGGTAGCTTTAAAGCAGGAGTTGAAAGACTTTGTTGCGGGAATTGATAACCCACTCTATAAACTACTTCTTGAACTTCGCTATCTGAATGGCAGCACATGGGAAGAAGTAGCAGCAATTTTGGGATACGATTTGCGTTGGATTTATCGATTGCATAGTAAAGCGTTGAAAGATGCAAACCGAATTTTATCATCTCCTGAAAAAAGATGTACATGAACAATTTTGAATAATTAGTAATGAAAGCTCGAAAACAAGCATTTTTAAGAGAACTTGTTTATTCGGGCTTTTTTAAATTGAACAACAGATAAATAAAATGTAATGTCTTTTTTTATTTTGTTTACGCGATTGCTCACGCAAATACGCTATTGACAATTAATTAGTTTCAAATGTATACTTATTTACGTGAGCAAGCGAGCAAACAAAATAGGAGGTTTTAGTTATGACGTGGAGCGAAACGGATAGTGAAAACTTAGCGAAGGCAGTTAGTTTGTTGGATGAACTTGTATCACTGGTGAAGGGTGGGAATACAATTAATCAACACCCCCCTGTAGCCTCTCATTCTGGTCAAAATTTAGAACAAGAACTTTTTGAGAAAATTACGGACGTCTATGTAGATGAGGAAATTCTGAAGCAAGCAAAAAGTCTCAAGAGAAAGTCTGGTCAGCGTGTATCCAAAAATCTCACACAAGTGCTTGTTAACTTCTTTGCTAAAATATTGCCGAATTTACAAGTATCTAGTCATAATCAATATGTCCTATTTCAAAAAGATAATCAACCAGTAGCTTTACTTCGATTTCAAACTGACTTAGGTTACACCCGTGGTGATGTATGGTATGACCATATTCAGGATGTTGTTAATGAAGCAGCATCCATTGGGGTAAACTCTGACCGAGTGTTTATTATGGTTGGTAGTATGATTAATAGTTTAGATAATGCTTATATTCAAGATGTACTACAACAGAAAGGTATTCCTGATAATTCGGAGCTTCTTTCAAATAAACATAAAATATTATTTGAAAACTTTCTAAAAAAATATGTTGCTAACATTCCGCATCTTCCAAATCCAGAGCAACAAGTATTTTTTCTTGCAAAAGATGTTCATCCAAACCCTATTTCCTTTGAAATAGTTAGTAAAAATAAAGCCCATCCTAACATCACTAATTTTATTGATCCCTCGGTGACTGATTTACACGAAGTACTTTCTAATATATAAGTGAAAATGATGTTCAACAAAGGCAGCTTTTTGCATCGAACCTATATAACTTTGTGTAAACAGGCCATGAAAAGCCATTATAAGCCATGTAGTAAGTGTGCTAAAGTATAAGATGTAGAAATAGCATAACAACAGCCCTTGAAGGAATATCTTCTTGGGCTTTCTTTAATTTATAAAGTGAACTACGGAGTTGAGATAAATGCCTATGAAACCAAAGAAACCATGCAAGCATCCGGGGTGTCCATTGTTAACGGACCAATCGTATTGTGAGTTTCATGCGAAGCTTTATGCAGACGAACGAGCTGGTGCAAGGGAGCGTGGTTATGATAGTCGATGGCGAAAAGCACGGAAACAATTCTTAAACGCCCATCCTCTATGTAAACATTGTGAAAAGAAAGGGAAGGTAACACCAGCAACGGTTGTGGACCATATTACTCCTCACCGTGGAGATCAGCGTTTGTTCTGGGATGAAACCAATTGGCAGCCTTTATGTAAGAAGTGCCATGACAGAAAGACGAGAACAGAAGACCAGCATCCAGTGTACACCTTTTGATAGCCCCCCTAGGGGAGGTCAAATCCCTACAACCCATTGGCTGGTGACCGCGTGCCCCCTTCACGTGAATTTTCGCGTAATTAAATAAGGGGGGTATCCATAGAGGATATCGAATAGTGAAAATCATTAGTTAAAATAAGGGTTTTAGCTATTTTATAATTTGCGAAATAGTACAAATGGAAAAGTTATAAAAATCCTAATAAAGCCTTGGTGCTATTGGTTTTGAGGAACATTTAACACTTAAATAAGAAATGGCAATGAAACGTCCGTATTAGTTTAGTAAATGGCTAATTCAGGCGTTTTTTTATTGCTCTTTTTAATACTGTTTACGCAGAAAGGAGCATGAGAGATGACGGAAGCAGAAAAGCAGCTTATTTATGACCTTCGGTTAAAAGGGGTTGGCTATAAAGCAATCGCAGCGGTGTTGGGAAAATCACGAGACAGCATACGTGGCTTTTGTAGAAGGAATGGCCTAACCGGTGATTCGAGTGTGGTTGCTTTAAATGTGAAAGAACAGATCAAGAATAATCTTCTCTGCACTTGCTGTGGTAAACCTATCAAACAAAAAGGGCGTGGCCGAGCTAGGAAGTTTTGTTCTGAAGAATGTCGCCGGAAATGGTGGAAAGAAAACCCGCAAGCGAGAAACAAAAGTGAAACTGCGATCTACCACTATACATGTCCACATTGTGGAAAAGAGTTTAGCACTTACGGGAACAAGAAACGAAAGTTTTGTAGCCATGACTGTTACATAAAATCAAGATTTTGGAGTGAAGAAGATGAACTTTAAAAAATTAAGAATAGACGACTTGGTTCCAGCTAGTTATAACCCAAGGAAGAAGCTCAAACCGGGAGACAGTGAATTTGAAAAAATAAAAAATAGTATCAGTGAGTTCGGATATGTAGACCCAATTATCGTGAATAAGGATTTGACGGTTATCGGTGGGCATCAACGAGCTTCTGTTTTAAAGACATTGGGCTATACCGAGATTGATTGTGTAGTTATCGATATTGATAAGACAAAGGAAAAAGCTTTAAATATTGCTCTTAATAAAATCAGTGGTGAATGGAACAAAGAGTTATTAGCAGATTTGATTCAGGATTTGCAATCAATGGACTACGATATCGGATTTACAGGTTTCGATCCACCTGAAATTGATCAGCTATTTAACGAAGTCCATGACAAAGATATTAACGAAGATGATTTTGATGTAGAAAAGGAGCTGGCTGAACCTACAATTACACATAAGGGCGATGTGTGGTTGCTTGGAAGGCATAGGTTAATCTGCGGTGATAGTACAGACCCTGATGTATACCAGGAACTCATGAATGGGCAAAAGGCGAATCTAGTGATAACGGACCCGCCATACAATGTAAATTACTCTTCTCAAGCAGGTAGTATCAAAAACGATAATATGAAAGACCAAGAGTTTTATAGCTTTTTGTTCAAAGCGTTTAGCAACATGGCTGCAAGCATGGAGAAGGATGCATCCATTTATGTTTTCCACGCAGATACGGAAGGATACAACTTCAGAAAGGCATTTAAAGATGCAGGATTTTACTTGTCTGGTGTTTGTATTTGGGCAAAGCAAAGCCTGGTTCTTGGCCGTAGCCCTTACCAGTGGAAGCACGAACCCATTTTATTTGGTTGGTTAAAGGATGGAAAGCACAACTGGTACGGAGATAGAAAACAAAGTACCATCTGGAATTTTGATAGACCTTCAAAGAATGCCCTTCATCCAACCATGAAGCCTGTTGGCCTTTGTGCTTACCCAATCCAGAACAGCAGCATGAGCAATTGCATCGTGCTCGATCCGTTTGGTGGGAGTGGATCTACACTTATTGCCTGTGAACAGACCAATCGCATTTGCTACACGGTTGAACTGGATGAAAAGTATTCTGATGTGATTGTGAAAAGGTACATTGAGCAGGTTGGGACTGATAAAGGTGTATTTTTACTGAGAAATGGCGAAGAGATTGCCTTTGCTGATGTACCAAAACCAGAGTCGGTAGAAGAAGTGGAATTATTACAGTAATAGCTATGAATCTAGTTGCTATGCTTCAATGTGTATGGCAATATGCTACTACCTTAATAGAATGGAGGTGTAGCGATGGAAGAACAAATCAAGCCAACTTGCAAACTAGTGGGTGAAGATGGAAATATCTTTTCAATCCTCGGTCGGGTAAGTAGAGCCTTAAAAGAAAACGGGAAAGCCGATGAAGCGAAGGAAGTAATTGAGCAAGTGATGCTATCCGGTTCCTATGATGAGGCCCTGCAAATTATGATGGAATACGTTGAAGTGGAGTGATTAGTACTTGAGAGCAATCTTCGGTAGAAAAATAGGCGACCTGACCGAGTTGGAGGTATTGACTGAACAAGCGATAAAGAGTAGGCAGCAGGGTCAAAGTTACTGTGTGATAAAAGAGGTGTTATTGGAGGACGACCAATTTCATTCCTTTGCAAATGACTTTTTCAACGACCAGCCTTGGATCACCGAGGAAGATGGTGGAGTGAATGAAAACAGAGAGGTTCGTTGCATTCGAGTGATTAACCAAGATACCGGTGAAAAGATTCTTGTTAATAACGAGGGATATACTTATGCAAGGTATGTTGGGATTGAAAATGATTAAAGGGCAGGCCTTGAGGGGCTTGCTTTTTACGTTAAAAATAAATGCGGATATCTGTCCGGAATGACTTGCTATTACCTGTGTTTAGAGTGATATATGTACTACACCAAAACACAGGAGGGAAGTAAAATGAACCGAAAAGAAATGGTAAAGAAACTAGGCGAGTTTTTCGGAGTAAAGCCGAAGTATCTGAATGCTCCAACCTTTGCCTACGAAATTGAAATGCCTGAAGAAACCTACACAATCGACAGGCAAGGAACAATCACAACTTCAGCTGGAGAAGTAAAGACTTTTGAAGAGTTGATAAGTCCAACGGTTCTAAATGATGAACCGGAGCAGATGCCTGAAGAAGAGCAGGATCCTTTAAACATAGACAGTTTAGAAGTTAAGCTTCCGCTTGAAGAACACACCGGAGCAACCCTCCGCAATCTAGTAAACATGCTTTTTAGCAAGCAACACTTGATCATGAAAGCCTTCAAGCTAACCGAACCGCTGATGGATGGCACTTTTGCAGAGGACTTAAGCTTCAAAGAGATAAGTACCTTTGAAGAGTTTCAGAAAGCGCTCGATGAACTCGGAACAGAAAGGATCTCAGGCATAGCCTTTGATTTTGAAGAAGAAACTTTCACGATCAAACTAAAAGCAACGAACCTAAACCCTGATCAGATTGCAGCCTTTCAAGATTTAATTGCATTCATCAACAAAAGTGCCCTAAAGCAAAAGCGAGCATCGTTTAAGCAAGCACAGGATGACAATCCGAAATATGCCTTGCGAACTTGGCTCATTCGCCTTGGGATGAACGGGAGCGAGTATAAAACAACAAGGAAGGTGCTACTTGCCAACCTCGAAGGAAGCGGAGCCTTTAGAAAAGCAGGTGAGCCAAATGAATAGAGAAACCTATCGGGCAATGATACGAGGGTTGATTGCTACCATCATTGAAAAAGAGGTAGTGCTTGGTGAATCTGATGCAAAGGAAAGTGTACTAACCATTCTGTATTTGCTTGAGGACTTGGACCTTTTCTGGAACAGCGACATGGAATTCGAAGAGAATGCCGAACACCTTCAGCATTTCATCGATAGGACTAGAGAAAAGTACACATTGGGAGGTACTGATGGATAAATTTTTTACTCAATCACACTGTGACCGATGTGGCAGTAGCTTGAAGGGTGGGCGAATCACGTCCATGTATTCGACGGAATGCCTATGCATGACTTGCAAAGACAAAGAGTCGCAAAGGCCTGATTATGATGAGGCGGTTAAAGCCGACCATGAGGAAATAAAGAAAGGTAATTACAATTATAAAGGGATAAAGGGTCAATAACTTAAAATTATGGTTCGGGTTTTTGGAGTCTATCACAAGGTAGGCTCTTTATTTTGTTCTAACAGAAAGGAGGTGGAGCCTGTGGCCAATGTCATCAGGCTAAGGATACAAATATTGGAATGTTACTTTGAGGCCACTGAAAAAGTGAATGTTTTTGAAAAACGAATGATTATAGGGGGGCAAAAATGTCGCCCTAACCCTCAAACGAGCCTTAGAAGCGATTCTAGAGGCTCGTTTTTTGAATATTATTTTTCAGATAAAAAAATTTGGACTTTTTCAGCAGTCCGTGTTACTTTCTGCTTTTCTTTTTTTGTAATGAGCTACTATCAAAGTCCC
>NZ_MLQR01000026.1 GCF_001866005.1 Anaerobacillus alkalilacustris | reverse complement strand
ATTTAATTAACGATTTATATAATTCCTCCTCTATCATTTTGACTTCAAATAAGGGCCCAAGTGAATGGGGAGAACTTCTCGGTGATCCGGCAATTACAACTGCAATATTGGATAGAATTATTCATCGTGCCGAAATAATCCAGTTCACCGATGATAGTTATCGAATGAAACACCGAACTTCCATTTTTAAGGGATGAAATGTTCAAAATAAATCAGCGAAAAGTGTTCATTTCTACTTGACGGTCACACTAAGTAATTTCTTTGTTCCAAATAGTAAGCTTTCATGATTGCACAAAGAAAAAATCCCCTGCTTTATTACCTAACAGGGGAATAAATCCATTTCCTTTATTTAACTCGTCCATGAAACTATTAAATAAAAGTAACAGTTTATCTTGCGTCAGAAAATCCTCTTTTTTTCAGATAGTAAATTGGACATTTAACATATATCAAGATCATATTGTTATATTTCATTATATTATTTGTCCATAGTTTTCATGCTTTAAAAATCGGACAACTTTTGACACATATAAAAAGTGACTAACCCTTTATGAGTCAGCCACACATTATTTCCAACTATTCAAAAAACTTATCTTTTTCTTGTACAAATGCATTAGCTAACGCACCTTGTATCGCTCTTCCCCGATCTTTCTTTCTTTTCTTAAATTCAACAACTATATCGTCACCTTCAAAACCTTCACTAATAATACTTTTTAAAATCATATCAGCAAAATCATCTTTCTTGACGACTAATGAACCAACAAGAAGGATACTAATATTATTCTTTAATTTTGTAATGCTTTTAACTGTACAAACAAAGGTTGCTGGGTTATTATTTTTGTTAGTAATAGTTGCTTCAACCATAAACTTTTCGTGGCTACTATAAAGACTATTAAAATATCCTTCCCATTCTTTAGTAATTACAGCTTCAATTAACCAATTTTTCTGTACTTCCTCTTTATTAATAATTAGCCCTTCTAATATTGGTATTTCCTTTGGTTCATGATCATTATCTAAAAGGACAAGCATTGTGCATAACTTAAACGTTTTCATATTTGTTACACCCCCAATGTATTCCATAATCATATGATACCATAAATGGAATTTTATCTGAATTTTTTACCCAAAAATTCAATATTTGTTATCTTATCCAATAGACAACTCTTTTTATTATGATAAAATTTGATGTAAACTCTTATAACTTATTAAAAGCGGTGACAAAATGACTCAAAAAATTAACCACCATCTGAAGCAATATCTTAATGTTCATAAATCAAATCCTCATGTGAGAATAAAGAAAAACGGTTTAGTTGCGTTTAATAATGATAGTAAAAAATATTGGTCAATTCAAATATTAAATACTCAAAAAAGGAAGAAGCCTTCTTATATGGTTGATAGATATTTCCAATGGCTTGCTACTGAATCGAAAAATATAATTTCCGTTTCATTTAAAGACAAATCTTACAGTCTGTATGTTAAGTTTTTAAAAAACCCAGTGTTGATCCTTACTATACAAACTTCAACAGATCAAAAGGTTGTCTTACATGTTACTGGTGGTTTATTAGCAAAAAAGAAACAAAAAGGGACATTTTCATTCTCACTTAGCGATGACAAGCAAATTGTTGTTGCACTTGAAAGCTTTGAGCCTCGTTTACCATGGATGATTTATCGAATAACTCAAGCGCCTATTCATGAATTTGTAATGAAAAAATTTCAAATTAAAACTGTGGGGGAATAAGCCTATTAGGGAAATCCCTCACAATTTCTCACTTGAATTAAAATAAGTTTTATAAGTGTATATTCTCCATAACCACTCCATTGGACCGAATTTATGATTTTTTAACCAATAATGACTAAAGAAAACTTGTGATACAAAAACGATAAATGCGATAATTATTCCTATTTCTGGAGTTACCTTACCATATAATCCAAAGCCAATAAAAATGACTAAACAAATAAAGGTCTGTAATAAATAATTAGTTAACGCCATTTGACCTACCGGTGCTAAAAACATAAGGATTTTCATCTTTTTTTCCTTAGAACAGAGAATTACAATTGATGTCATATAAAAAAAACACATAATAAGCCCAATTGCAAAGCCTAATACTTCAATTATTGCATCATGTAAATAAAATGGGATAATAATATATTGAAATTCTAATACCAAATAGAACATTGTGAGTATAAAACTATATAGAAAGCTTCTGTTCCAAACCTTTTTAATCCATAATAAATGGCCCGTAATGTTTGTCAAAATCCCTTTCTTTCCAACATACAATCCAAACAAAAAAACTGATAAAACAAAAGGAACTGTTACGAGTAAATTTAATAATATTAATGGTACTTCCTCAGCTAAACGAAACGAAAGAATTTCTAGGAAACTACCATTTTGGTAAACAAATACCGCTCGTTCCACTAACTCTTCATGTTGGTTACTAAATTGTCCGGTATTATTAAAAACGGCTAAAACTAATGTAGATAAATAAGCGAAAATTCCAATAATGAAATTAACAATGACATATAATGTAATTGCCCATTTTTTTATAACTTCTTTTGATTTATCTTTAAATAATAGTAGGAAAAAACCAGCCAAAGCATAAGGAAGAAGGATATCTCCACTCCATATTATAATGGCATGTATAAAGCCGATAACCAAAAGAAAAAAGAGTCTGCGTCTATAGAGTGGCGCTACTAAAAACCCTTTCTGTTCAACTCTGTTCATAAAAATAAAAAAACCAAGTCCAAATAGAAATGAAAAAATAGTAAAAAATTTTCCAGTCGCAAAAATCAAAATGAAATAATGAGCAATTTGACTAGCAATTCCGTTGAATAAACTAATTTCAGTACCAGCAACAAACAACTTAGGTGTATTAAAAAACTGCATATTTACAACTAAAATTCCTAAAAGAGCAAAACCTCGGATAATGTCCAATGGCACGATACGCTCATTTTGCTCAGTAGGTTTAATTAAATCACTCAATCTCATTTTCTCCAATCGTGTTTAATATTTGTTTAACATAGTCTTATCCTTTTTGTTTATACGTCTAAACGAAGAAACAGTTTCAATATTAAAAGTCCAAGTCTAAATAAAATAGGATCTACTTATAAATTCTGATACTGTAGAAAAGCGCAAGGCGCCTTGGTCACGAGCAGTTGCTCCTGTGCCACTCCGTTTGTTCAAGAGCAATTGTTTTCCGTGCGACGAGTAATCGCAGGAGCAAAGCAGCATGAAGTATCTTCAAAGAAGGAAGCCAAGAAGGCATTGAAGTCAGAAACTTGACTGAAGTGACCGAGCTCTTCGGCTGCTTGCGCTAGACAGTTTCCAAGTTAGAGAAATTTATAAATTCTGATTAAAAGAAAAAAGCACAAGAATTTCATAACGGGTTCCGTTTGCTATCGCAAAACCATAAATGTCAAAAGAAAGTGCAGCCAAAAACGTATAACTAATTGCACCGCATTTGCGGTGCTTTTTTGTATCCTAATATAAAAAGATTGAACATGCCAGACTTTTTTGGTTGTTTTCGTATACTTTATTGTAGGTACTTTTCCTCTTTTTCCCGCAGGAGTCAAGTGCCTTCCGCTCCATTCCACTATAGTCCTGGAAATTCAATCACAACAACCCTTGTGAAAACAGCCTATTTTGAATATCTGATTGAAGTATCGCTGCGTTAGTTAGTGCAATCCTACAGCAACTTTATGAAGGACACTTAGCATGCATTTCAGCCTAGTTGTGTCCTTCATTGGCTTTATGAAGAACACTTAGCATTCGTTTCAGCCTGATTTTGTCCTTCATCGGCTTTATGAAGTCCACTTAGCATTCGTTTCAGCCTGATTTTGTCCTTCATCGGCTTTATGAAGAACACTTAGCATTCGTTTCAGCCTGATTTTGTCCTTCGTCAGCTTTATACAACTTTTTTATTAGTAAATTTATGTCCGGATTAATGTGTATGAAATTGTATATAGAAATGTAAATATAACTGGCTGGTGTCTATGGACAATTGGTATAACATTTTGTGATGCATATTTTGTATAACTTTTTTAGTAAATCATTTTTTATCAACAAAAATTGACCGTCAAATTAGCATGAAATTTGACGGTCATTTAATAATACCTTTTTAATGTTTGCGATAGGTAACGGATTCCGTTAAGAATTTCACCTGTACTTTTATAATCACTATGAGAATTTTTTTGTAAAAGCAAAAGCTTCACATATTCCTAAGCCGTTTAATTCGTTCTTCAGATGGTGGATGAGTAGAAAAGAGTCCCGCCATCTTTTTCTTTAATGGGTCAGCGAAATATAAGGATGCTGAAGCGTTAGAAGCTTCTCTTACTGGTGTCCTTACTCCTGATATTTTTTCTAACGCAGTAGCCAGAGCATTTGGATTTCGGGTTAGTTCAACCGCACTTGCATCTGCTAAATATTCTCGATTTCTTGATATCGCCAGTTTAATTAACGAAGCAATTAACGGGGAGAGAATAAGCAACACTAGCGCAATAATTAAAACAGCCGGATGCTGCTTTTTGTCCCTGCCACCACGCGCATAGAAAATCATTCGAGATCCTAAATCACTAATAATTGCTACAACAGAAACTAAAGCTAAAGCAATCGTAGCAAGTCTTATATCATAATTTTTAATATGAGCGACTTCATGAGCTAAAACGCCTTCAACTTCTTCACGATTTAATCGGTCTAGTAATCCTGTCGTAACAGCAACCGCTCCATTTTTTGGTGAAGTTCCTGTGGCAAAAGCGTTAGGACTTGAATCTTGAATAATAAAAACTCGTGGCATTGGAATACGTGCAACCATTGCCAAGTTTTCAACTGAATTCCATAAAAATAGATTTTCATTTTTAGACTTAATTTCTTTAGCATGATTCATACTCATAACCACATTTGTACTAGAAAGTAAAATAATGATTGTGTATACCGAAGCAAAAATGGCTGTAAATACCGCTCCAGTAATATAATCTCCTGCAGAAATATAAGTAAGGGCTGAACCTACTGTAATAACAAAAACGATAAACATCGCAACAATGAAAATTGTTTTCCGCTTATTCGATTGGATTTGTTCGTATAATAACATGTGTTATCCCTCTAAAATTTCACTTGAACGTTTTCACGCTCTTCTGCTCTTGTTTCTAACATTTCACGACGGTCAAATTTATGGATCGAAGCAACAATGTTTGTAGGGATGGATTGTATTTTCGTATTATATTTCATTACTGTATTATTATAAAGTTGTCTAGCATAAGCAATCTTATTTTCTGTCCCAGTTAATTCTTCTTGAAGCATCATAAAGTTTTGGTTTGCTTTTAAGTCAGGATAAGCTTCACGTAAAGCAAATAAATGTTTTAGAGCCCCGGTTAATTGGTCGTTCGCTTCCATCTGATCTTTTCTTGATTTTGCTCCAGAGCCACTAATTTGATTTCGTAACTCAACTACTTTTGCTAATGTTTCCTGTTCATGCTTTGCATATCCTTTTACCGTCTCAACAAGATTTGGTATTAAATCAAACCTTCTTTTTAATTGAACATCAATTTGCGCCCATGATTCTTCTACCCAATTACGATATTTAACTAGCGAGTTATAAGAAACCACCCAAAATAATAGTACAACTGCAACAATTGCTAAAAATATGAACATACATTTTTCCTCCTTTATTCCTGATTAATTGATCGTTTTATATGCATTAGCTTACTTTTTTTAAAACAAGTTTTGTTTAGAATTAGTATTCCTATACAGCTATAGCCTTGTTCTCTAAGATTCATTTACCAGTTCGGTCTTCTTTGAATGAAAATAATAAACTTTATAAACACCAATGGTAACCGCGCCAACAATAGAGGAAAACGCTAATAAAAAGTAAAGATTAGTGGTACTAACTCGCTCTATGATTTGTCCCCCTATACTCGCACCAATCATTCCTGATAAGCCAAAGAAAAAAGAGTAAAATAAGAGTTGCCCAGTTGATTGAAGTTCCTCAGGGATCGTTCCAGTAATATAGTTAAATGCACATAAATAAAACATCCCAAAGGTTAACCCGTGCAACATTTGAAGGGACAGTACAAGATAAGGATTTGGTACTAACCCCATCACTAACCACCTGATGCTATACAGAACTGCAGCAAAAATCGTAAACGTTAATACGTGATACTTCCTAAACCAATAAGTGGCTGTAGCAAAAATTAAAGCTTCGGAAATTACTCCAATGAACCAAGCCCATCCAATAAAAGCTTCTGTCCCCCCTATTTCTAAAAGATATATACCTAAAAAGCTATCATTTGTTCGATGAGTAATTGTAACTAACATAATAATGAATAAAAATAGGATAAATTTATTGTTTTTTAATAATTTCAATGCGTCTCTTAAGGAAATAGGTTTTTTTGAAGTTTCTACATCATTCACTCGTGAAGCCATTAGTAAAGTAATTACCAGAAAAAACATGAATGGTAAATATATGTATTGTATGCCGATATAAGCTAAAAGAAAACCACTTAATAATGACATCACCGCAAAACCAACTGAACCCCACATCCGTATTGAACCAAATGAAATATTCATTTGGTTAGCCGTTTTTTGGGTTAAGCTATCCCCCAATCCACCTACAGGAGCCATAAAACAATAAAAAACAAAAACTGTAAAGTACATAATCAGGCCATATTGAAAACTATGAAACATTATCAAACCTGAGAATATAGCACCTGTTAAACATAAAACAATAATCTTTTTTGAAGTTTTATATTTATCAGTCATATAACCCCAAAAAGGTTGACTGATCATCGCAGCAAACGGACCAATTGCCAATAATATACCTATTTCACTTTTACTCAGTCCATTTACCTGAAAATAAACAGGAAGGTAGCTTACGATAATTGTCATACTTGAGTAATAAAAAAATAAAAGTGCTTTTAAATTTATTATAGAGGGCATTTTTTTACTCCAATCAAATAAAAAAGTTACTAAAGTTAAGGCATGTAACCTCTATTATTACAAAGGTTACAAAAACGTCTGAATGCAATGTCTAAAAACATCCTGTTTAAATTTTATACTCCTAACGTGAAAAAAGAACTCAGTTTTGCTGAGTCCAACCATTATAATAATCCTTCTTTCTCGAATAAAAACGTATAGGGAATATCAAAAAATAAGTATAGTTCTTCGTTTATTGGATAAGAAAACGTCCGGATAAATTCATTTGTTTCTATGTCACTATATAAATCAGAGAGGACACCCCTCTTTTCATATTGCATTCTTACGATTGTTTCTAAGAAGTAAGGCCGCCAACTCCAGTTTTTCCCTAAGTAATCTTTTTGCAACACCCATTGTTTATTTTCACCTTTGACATAGTTAGAAGATCTTTGAAACCCATATTGATCACAAATATAAATCCTAAAACAAACATCATTAAAGACTTCTGCTATCACTTTTATTAGATCATCAGAAACTAACTTCTTTTCTCTTTTAATCACAAAATCAAAACGATTATTCAATTCTTCAGTAAAGATATATTGACTATTTAATTTGCTTCTCTCAAAATTGATGAATTGTTGAAATTCTTTCGTTAGCTTTTCTTTACAACAATTTTCATTTACAAATTCTGGACTTGGCTTTGCTAAATAAAATCCTTGATAATAACGACCACCATTTCTCCATGCAGCATTTAGCTTTGTTAAATCACCGATACCTTCAAACAGCAACGTTGCGCCAATTTTCCTACCAAACATACTTAGTGAATAAAGTACATCTTTGTTTGCTTGAAGCATCATTGGACCTTTAATAAAATTAAGATCAACCTTTAAAATATTGGGTTCGAGTTGGGCAATGTGATCTAAATTGCTTCCACCCCTTCCAACATCATCAATAGCAATACGAAGCCCTAGACTTTTCAAATAAATGATTAGATGACCGAGTTGGGATAAATCACCTCGATAGTTATGTTCACTAATTTCTAATACAACATTTTCGAGTTTTAAACCACGCGATTCATACGATTTAATTCTTGTAATCAGTTGTTCTGAGTACTCATGATCGTTCATTAGTATATTAGCATTACAATTGATAAATAAATCCGTGTTTATTCGGGCATTACAATAGTATTCAAATGCTAAATGCTGAATATGTTCATCAATTTCCAAAACATATTCAACAGGGATGGAGTCATTATTAAAGAAGTCACCTAAACTTTCCATCTTGTTGTCCAAATTAATTCTTCCTAAAACTTCATAGCCTACAACACTTTGTTGTTCTGCACGTAAAATTGGTTGAAAATATGGGACAATTTTATCTTTATTTATTAAAACCTCTAATGCATCCATATCAAATTCAACCTCCTACCTTCACATTTCGTGTTTCTAAATAACGTAAAACCCTTCATATTATAACATTAGCAATTGAAATATCATAACTATTTTCTTACTTTATTTTTACAGTTTCAATCTAATTAGGATAATTCAGTCTGTGAAAAGTTAATGATGTTATCAAATAAGTATAAAAGGAAAAAGAAGAAATTGCCATAGATACGGGACAATTTCTTCACTTAAGAAAAGCAGCTGAGCGGATTTCATAAATACCAAAATTAGCCGCTACGAACAGTTCAACGTAACAAGGTTACAATTTCTTAATGATGAAAATAACGAATGCAAAAATTCATTATTCTTTGAACCAAAACAATCTTTAATTTTTAATGATCATAAAGAACATTAGCTGCAGAACATGCAACTACATGTTTAAAAGAATGCTTAGAAGCAACCTTTTCATCCAAATGAATTTGTTGTTGTCGTTTTGCTAGGACTGCTTCATCATATTCTTTTTTAGCTTCTTGCTTTGCTTTAAACAACATCATTTGTACTCGACTATAAACATTTACAGCTCCATCACCGGTCGTTTCAATTGGTAAAAAGATTGCCTCGGGATATTTCTCTGTAATGAAAGACTGAATCCCATCTGAAACTCCTGAGGAAGGCATGCATCCAAATGGTTTAACGGAAATGGTCATATTTGCTTTTTTCTTTATGACATTTAATAATAACTTTCCAACTTCCATATGACCTTCTCCACCACGATTATGATTATCGTAATACCTGTGAGCATATTCTGCTATTTGATCCATGTTTGGTAACTCGTAATAATATAACCCTAATAACTTCGCATAAAATTGGAACATGACACGAACTGCCCTTTCACCGATTGCTAATTTCATTAGTTTATGCCCTGGTTTCTTTCCAACGAGGCCGTATTTTCCACGATCATATTCTTTAAGGTTTATTCTACGTTTAGTATCAAAACGCCCTTCCCAAACTAAAAATAGAATCCAGGCAGTAACTGGTTGTACTTCTACTTCTGCTCCTTCACTTTCTAAAAATTGTTGTAATTTATAATTACCGTCACCTTCTGTTGTCATTGCCCAAAACTCACCGATAACACTTACTTTTGGTTTTACTTGAGTCCAATCTACTTTTATTTCCTGAATTTCAGCTCTACAACTAAGTAAGACAGGTATAAGAGGCTTTCTATACAAAAGGGCTTCATAAATCTTTTCTTTACAGTTGGCTATCACTTTATTTGTTGTGCCTTTTTCCATTTCATAAGGTCGTATCCGATAAGCTAATATATTTAAAATGTCACCAATAAATATCGCCTTCAATAACCGATGAAAAAAGCGTACATTTAATTCAATACCATTTTCTTCCCCAGTAGCTTGTTTCAGTCCATCCTGTTGTTGGAAAAGTAATACTCGGAAACCATCAAATCCAGAATCACGAAGTGCTTTCCTGTATTCTGTTACGTAAGTTCCAAAACGACATGGGCCACACGATCCAGTTGTAATGAACACGTAGTTGTCTATGATCTCTTTTTTTGTCTTCCCTTCTGCAACAAGACCTTTTAAATACTTTATCAAGTTACCGACAGTGAAGTATGTAGGGTTGCATTGTCCTCGATTCCCAAACTCTCTTCCAATCTGCAAGGATGTGTTATCTGGACAATCTAACGCCTTAACTTTATAACCCAACCCACAAAGAGCAGCTTCAATCAATGAATCCTGAATTAACGTTAACCCACCGAAAAGTATAGTTGTTGTACGCTTCTCTTTTTTTAAATAAGGACGAGGTACTTGATCGTACCATTGCTTTCTTTCTCGGAGAATTCCAACTTCATTTCTCTCTTTATTTCTCACCTTTGTGATTGTTGTCATGATGCCCCCCCCTAAAAACCTAACTCGTTTCTTCCAAAGTTGAATCTTCTATCATCTGCTTACGATTAACTTTTCTTGCATCCTCTAATTGTTCTTCTCTTAACTTTAATGAATGATGATATGTTTTCACACGAATTTTTATTGATCCTGATGGTTTATTGGCATCAATATCATGAAGAGCTGAATACGGAACATTAGCAGTTCCAGTTATCAAATCGATAATTCCGTACGTAGGTGCATCATGCCCACATTTAAAACTCGACAAATCTAATAATGCAATGTTTGGGTGTCTTGCTGCAAATTTAGTAGCCCACACTTTTTGAGCACTATTTGAACTGAAATTTTCTGGCCAAACATCATTAATGTCAAATGGGCTAGTGATTTTTTCAGTTTTCAAATCATCCTGAAAATACTTTGAAACCCACCTCTCGTCTTTTGGTATAGAGCGCATCGATAAAATAGGAAAGCCTTTGACTTGGTATTCCTCTAATACGCGGTGGTTAAGCCCTGGGTCTGAATGGTAAGGGCGCCCAATCATTAAGATCGCAAGGCGTCCATTTTTTTCAACATCCTCTAAAATAGCTTTACCTTTGTCTTCCATTTCTTTATCAAAGGCCTCCATAGCCATAAAACCTTGCTCTACAGCAAAATTATTTTCGTCCTCTGTTATATTCAATATGTCAACAAATGCTTCAAATAGTTGTAATTTCATAAAATTCTTTTCAGCAAAAGTAACAGCAGGATCTACATATTTAATACCTTTCTCCTTAAAAAAGTCAGTTTCCTTTGTGAAAGCTGCTTTAATAACATTAGGAGAACCACTAACAATTGGGCAACTAGTTGTATCCATAATATTATCTAAATAAGTTGGCAAATGTGTTATACAAGGGAAGAAAATATAATCAAACTTATGTTTTTCATGATGCTTTGTGATTAAATTATGAACATGGGCTTGGGTAACTTTCGAAGGATAACAAGGATCTACAGACCCATACTTTCCACCCTTCATCCATAAATCTTCACTTGTGTAGTCACTAAAAATTAAATTTTTCGCATCAATCCCTAGGGTTTTAAAATACGTTCGCCAAAAAGGAGCTGTTGACCATATCCCTAACACTCTTGGAATCCCTATTTTAATTGCTTTTCTTTTTTCAATTGCCGAAGAATCAGAACGTTGGAAAAAACGTTTTACCTTAACCTTTTTCGGTTCTAAAAATGGGATGACTCGTTTTTCAACTTTCAAATCTTCAATTTCAGTTTCTGCTGAAGGTAAGCCCTTTGCCTCATAGAAGGACTCAAACATCCGTTTCGCTTCATATTCAACTAAGTTTGGATATGTGACCTTTAATGCATTTCGTTTTTTTGTTAATTCAATTACAGCTTCTTTATCTTCCACAGTTCCTTTTTCACAACTGAATCCAGAAATATATCTAGCTTTGTTACCATCTGGTGTAATCGTATCAATAAACGTACGACTACAATGGTTTGGACAAAAACGACAAACAGTCGATTGGTCATTTGTTGTCGTATAGTTAATATTTAATGCTGCATTCAACCCAATGAATGACGAAGAACCTTTTCTCTTAACAACACGTAATGCTTCCATAGCTGCCCCGATCGCACCAGCCTCACCAGTATGAGGATTTACAAAAACTTCCGCATCAGGAACTCTTTCTTTGATATAGTCAACTTGCGCTTTCACGGCAGCTAAATTATGTTGAGTTCCACCTTGAAGAACAAACCGCTTACCTAATTCAGACATTCGTGGAATTTGAACAACATACTGCCAAATGTTTTTCGGTAGTACATATGCAAGACCGGCAAGGAGTTCTTCTTTTGAATACCCTTCTTTTTGAAAATTAACACGATCAGTATCCAAAAATACTGCACAACCATAGGAAAATTTCGGTGAAAGCTCCGCAAGAAATGCATTTTCTGCATATTCGTAAATTGGGATACCAAATTGATCAGCCATAGCCTGTAACAGCATTCCATTACCTGCAGAACATTGGTTGGATAAGCGGAAATTTCGGATATGGCCATTCTTTAAAAATAATACTTTTATGTCTTGACCACCAACATCACAAATAACATCTACATCACCACAAAAATGAACAGCACTTTTCATGTGTGCGACAGTTTCGACGATATTAACATCTGCATATAAAGTTCTTTCTAAAACATCTGCAGCGTAACCCGTTGCTCCGAAACCAACAATCTCTAAAGTAGCACCATTCTTTTCTGCTTGTTCCTTTAATAATTTTAATAATTCCTTCGTATCTTGAAGAGGATTTCCTTTTGATAACTGATAGGCCTTGAACAAAACATGTCCGTTTTCATCAATTAGAACTGCTTTTGATGAAGTTGACCCCCCATCAACACCTAAAATGGCACGAATGGTTTCACCAATAGAAAAATAAGCTGGTTTAAATGGTGGGATTTGATACTTCATTTTAAATTGTTCTAACTCATCATTTGTTTTAACTAATGGTGGACCTGCCGACTCACCTAATTTTGCTTTCCTACCAAATAAAATATAGTCTTTTAAAGATTCAATCCCCTTAAATACTCCAATGTTTCCAGGTTCATATAGTCCATAAATAGCAGACCCAAAGGCAGCATAATACTGTGAGTTATCAGGGACATAAATTAGTTCATCAATATCTACATGTTTTGGGTAAGGATATTTTCTTTCATCCCAAACTTCTTTAATTCGTTTTTTCCAACAATCCTGTAAAAACGGTAAGTATGTATTTGGCCCACCGAGTAAGATTACTTCATGTCTTAGTGTATTTCCTCGACTTAGTACCGATAAGTTTTGCATAACAATTGCATCAGCTAATGAACACATAATTTCTTTAGCCGGAATCCCTGTTTTCGTCAAGTTAACAATATCAGTTTCAGCAAAGACTCCACATTTAGCTGCCACGTGATGAAGTTTACTATCATCAAAACGAAGTTGCATGACTTCTTCTTCGACCATACCAACTTTAATCATACATTTATCAATTGTCGCACCTGTTCCTGAAGCACATTTATCATTCATAGATGTAATGGCGTGTTTTCCACCTGTTTTTTCATTTTCTTTAAAAATAATAATTTTAGCGTCTTGTCCACCTAACTCAACAACACTACCAGCATTAGGGTGAAGTTCTTCCACTGCCATTGTTACCGCATTTACCTCTTGTACAAACTTGGCACCTAGTACTTCTGCTAATGGCAGGCCACCTGAACCAGTAGTAAATATTCGAACATTATCATTATTTTTAATCTTTAGCTTTTCAATAATTTCTTCTAAAAACTTTAACACTAGTTCAGCTTGTCTAGTGTGATGCCGCTTATATTTTGACCAGATTATTTTTTTTGATTTCGGATGTATGACTGTAGCCTTTACCGTTGTTGAGCCTACGTCGATACCAATAACAAATTCCTTTCCAGACATAATAATCTCCTCTACTTAGATGTTAAAAATATTGT
Source organism: Anaerobacillus alkalilacustris (assembly GCF_001866005.1). Classification (GTDB taxonomy): domain Bacteria; phylum Bacillota; class Bacilli; order Bacillales; family Anaerobacillaceae; genus Anaerobacillus; species Anaerobacillus alkalilacustris. Next base: position 2,301 of record NZ_MLQR01000026.1, on the reverse strand, counting down.
TTAAAAACTAGTATGAGTGAATGCAATAAATAATCATGCTTCCAAAAACCCGAACGTATTTACATATTTTTTCCATGTTCACTCAAACTATTCGCATACTCTTATAATCATATAGCTGAACTTCAATCATTGGGGGTTTTCCCTCATCGCTACTGATTGTTAGTTATTCTATATTGTACCTTTAGGGGCAGTTAATCCCCCACCTAAATTATTCAACTATCTTAAGGTTTGAGGTAGGGGTATTACTGCCCATTAAGAGTGGGATAAAATAAAGCTAACATAAATATTTCCATAAAAGTATTAAAAATCCTTCAAATCCAAAAAAATCGTTGATTTTTTTATATAAAATATCGTCGCGCTACCTTAACCAACGAATATCTATAGCAAAATCAAGAAAAGCGCAAGGCGCCCGCCTATCGGCGAGAAACACTGGAAGATTTGCTCGTAGCGGTCGGGTTTTTGACCGAAAGAGAAGGTCTGAAGTGATCGAGCCGATGGCGCCTGGAGCTAGACAGTTTCCAAGTTAGAAATTTATAAATTCTGATTATATAAAAAAGAAGAAAGCACGAAAATGCTCCCTCCTAAAATGAAAGATTAATGTAATCCTTTGAATGTATTTAATATTTTATCAATTTCCTTCTTTAAAATCATTTGATCTAATGCATTTTGATAAAGTTCATCTAATAAATGCCCAATATGTTTCGCTTCCTGTAACAAATGCGTTCCTTCCTTCATCACTTCTTTATAAGACTCATGTAATAGATCAAATTCCTTCCCATATTTGTCCTCAACGGATTGATCCATACATAATTCAAACATATCAATTACTTCATCTGTTTCTCTAGTAGGATCGATTATATGCGGAGCAGTACCGTCCAAAATTGCTACACTTAATGTAGGAATAATAATCATATCTAAACTATTAGGATCGAGACCACATGGGTAGTACTGAACAGATAAACCTAAATTTTCACCATACTTTGCAATCCGTCTCATGAGCGTGCTTTTTCCACTACCTGAGCGCCCTTTAATAATATATCTTTTCTTAATATCTTCAGTAATATTTTCAATATAGTTAATAGGTCCACGAGATGTTCCAGCACCAAAAAATAGCTGCTTCACAATCGGCTTCTCAGTTTCCACTCTTACATCATGGTATAAGTTCGCTGCAATTTGTGCAATTACCTTATTCGCCTTATCAAAATCCATCGCCGAAATATATAATTCTTCTTTCTTTTCATGAATTTCTTTCCCTTTCGCGAACTTTGCATAAGCTTCTTTATGAAATTGATCATTATCCTTGATTAATTTAAGAATAGCTTTTTTATTCACCGCTAGTTTTACTCTATCTAATGCCACATCAATATCAAACTCAACTTCAACAAAGTTTTTATACTTTGATTCAATCCCACTTCTATTACTACCATCAAGAACTGCTATACTCATTTGTGGAATAATAATACCATCTAACAAATCATCATTTGTTGAGTTATGCAACCAATGCACATCTACATTTTGCTTTTCAAAAATTTCACTAATGTTCTTAAGGACTCTAGTTTTTTCGACACGTACACTACCTTTTATGAGAAATATTCTATTGATATCATCTACAACATTTCCAACAAATGAAACATAACCTTGACTCGTATTTCCATCTGAAAAATAATGTTTAATACCCATCATTGTGACCTCCTAAGTTTAGTCTTTGTAAATTATCTTACATAGACAGCTACCTAGTTTTTATATTATGCGATAATCTAACAATCAGTGATAGGTATTATAAATCTTTTCTTGGTTAGTTACGGCACCTTGTTTTTAGTGCTTACAATATAGTAGGTACTTTGCTTCTTCCCCACTAAAACTTATATTTTGACAGTAAGCCCTACTTCAAACAACGCATATAAAGACGTAGCGCCTCCTGGTACGATACAAGTATCAAATAAAGGAGGTGCTTTTCTTATGCCACAAAAAAAATTAACAATTGTCCCCGTTACACTTCACTCAGAAAGTAAAAATCTCGATACACCGATGCCGCCGGCAACACTTTCAAACAGCATTTGCATGATCAAAAAGGCAGACGCTGAAATCTCCTTCTTCCACGGCGTAGATGAGCGCACGATCCAAACCGTGATGAGGGAGTTGAAACATCTATGAAACAGGATTATACAAGTGTGAAAAATCATTAGTGTTGCATAAATATTGTTAGAATTTTCAGTTTAATTACTTTCGCTGTTGAAAGCCAAAAAAGTAAATACCCAAACAAAAGTGGCTCCATACATTTGGAAAATTATTTACAATCAG
>NZ_MLQR01000025.1 GCF_001866005.1 Anaerobacillus alkalilacustris | reverse complement strand
TATAAGAATCATTTACACCTTATTTTTAAATAACCAAAGCTATTCCGAACCAGCATTGAGTCGTTAATTATCAAAAACTGAAAAACATAGATCATCAGGTTGTGTTTTTAAAAAATTTATTACACACCCTCTATTTCCTATTGCCTTTTTTAGAAAACAACTTAAAAACCTTTAAGATTTAGCCGCATCTTAACTCAATAGCATAAATCCCAAGTTTTTTATTTTCACAGAAAAAGCGCAAGCGCCTTGATCACGGGAGAAAGGCACTGGAAGGCCTTTGGCAGAAGCCGCTCTTTGGCTTCCTACGTGCTTCTGCGTCTGACAGCTTTGCTTCGAAGTAGGCTTCCTCGAAGCAAAGTACCATGGAGCATCATCAAAGAAGCAATCCAGGCAGTCAGTGAAGTCAGAAACTTGACTGAAGTGACCGAGCTCGTAGGCTGCTTGAGCTAGACAGTTTTAAGTTAGAAATTTATAAATTCTAATACATTAAAAAAGCCGGCCTTCTAAAATAGAAAGCCGGAGCCATTAAATCTGTAAATAACCTAACCGGACTAACTCAATGACTGCTTGCGAGCGCCCCTTTACTCCAAGCTTTTGCATTGTGTTCGAAATATGATTACGAACAGTCTTTTCACTTATGAATAGCTGCTGTGCAATTTCCTTTGTAGTCTTGTCTTGGACTAGTAATTCAAATACTTCCTTTTCACGTTTTGTGAGTAGTGGCTTAGGACGGAATTCGTGATCTTTCAATTAATTCACCCTCTCTTGCACGGGCTGCATTGAATAGGATATTTTAATATTTAGCTACGATATCCTATGTTAGGGGATGTTCCCATGTGACTTATTTATGAGAAGATGTGAAAGAAGTTTCGCCTTTTTTTTAAAAATATCGTGCCCATTTTTAACTTTTTGACTCTTAGATTAACTTAGCGATAAAGGGGGCACATTTTACTAATAATTATTATCACTACCAAAGAAGTTTTTAAAAGATTGTATTGTTGTGTCACGGTTTAGAGCCGCAATAGATGTCGTTAAAGGAATTCCTTTAGGACATGCTTGAACACAGTTTTGAGAATTTCCGCAATTTGTTAAACCACCATCATCCATTATTGCTTCAAGTCGTTCCGCTTTATTCATTGCACCTGTTGGATGAGCGTTAAAAAGACGAACCTGAGACAATGGCGCCGGACCAATAAAAGGAGATTTACTATTAACATTAGGACAAGCCTCTAAACAAACTCCACATGTCATACACTTAGACAATTCATATGCCCATTGACGTTTACCTTCTGCCATTCTTGGACCTGGCCCTAAATCAAATGTCCCATCGATAGGAATCCAAGCCTTTACTTTCTTTAAAGATTCAAACATTTTCGTGCGATCTACTAATAAGTCACGAATGACCGGAAACGTCCGCATCGGTTCTAACCGAATCGGTTGCTCAAGTTGATCAATAAGAGCAGTGCAGGATTGCCTTGGTTTCCCATTAATAGTCATCGAACAGGCCCCACATACTTCCTCTAAACAACTCATATCCCACGTGATAGGAGTTGTTTTCTTACCGGATGCATTTATCGGATTTCTTCGCATTTCCATTAAAGCTGAGATGACATTCATATTTTCACGATACGGTATTACAAATTCTTCTTTGAAAGGCGTAGATTCAGGATCCACTTGTCTGGTGATGATAAATCGAATGGTTTTTTGACTCATGCCTTTTCACTCACTTTCTTTTTAGTGGTGTAGTCACGTTTTCGTGGTTTGATTAATGAAACATCTACTTCTTCATATTCAAACTCTGGACCATTCAATTGAGCGTTAAATTTTGCCTTTGTTGTCTTTAACCATTCTTCATCATTACGGTCTGAAAATTCTGGCTTGTAATGCGCCCCCCTACTTTCATTACGGTTATAAGCACCTATTGTGATTACTCTTGCTAAATGTAACATTCCTTCAAGTTGACGTGTAAATGCTACACCTTGATTACTCCATTTTGTTGTATCTGAAATATTTATATTTTTATAACGCTCAATTAGCTCTAATATCTTTTCATCCGTTTTTAAAAGACGTTTATTTTCACGGACTACCGTCACATTTTCCGTCATACTAGCACCAAGTTCTTGATGTAGTTGGAATGCATTTTCTTTCCCATCCATTTTTAACAGTGATTCGAATTTACTTTCTTCCTCTTTTAAGTAACGGTCATATAATGTTGTAGAAATATCTTCAACAGACTTTTCGAGTCCATTTATATATTCAACAGCTTTAGGGCCAGCTACCATCCCACCGAATATAGCAGAAAGTAACGAATTTGCTCCTAGACGGTTGGCACCGTGTTGTGAGTAATCTACTTCCCCGGCGGCAAATAAACCAGGAATGTTTGTCATTTGATTATAATCTACCCATATTCCTCCCATAGAGTAATGAACTCCAGGAAAAATTTTCATTGGTACTTTACGAGGATCATCTCCCATGAATTTTTCATAGATTTCCATAATACCACCAAGTTTAATATCCAATTCTTTAGGATCTTTATGTGAAAGATCGAGATAGACCATGTTTTCTCCATTAATTCCTAACTTCTGATTCACGCACACATCAAAAATTTCTCGTGTAGCAATATCACGAGGTACTAAGTTTCCATACGCAGGATATTTTTCTTCTAAAAAGTACCAAGGCTTTCCATCTTTATATGTCCATACACGTCCACCTTCTCCGCGAGCTGACTCACTCATTAGGCGAAGTTTATCGTCTCCTGGAATAGCCGTTGGATGAATTTGGATGAACTCACCATTCGCATAATATACACCTTGCTCATATAATTTAGCAGCTGCAAAACCTGTATTTATCATTGAATTAGTTGATTTACCGAATACTATCCCTGGACCACCTGTAGCAATAATTACTGCATCACCTTTGAAGTATTCAATTTTTGAAGAATTTAGATTTTGAGCAACAATTCCTCGACATATACCTTCATCATCAATTATTGCCGATAAAAATTCCCAGCCTTCAAACTTATTAACGAGACCTTTTGTTTCAAACCTTCGCACTTGCTCATCCATCGCATATAATAATTGCTGACCTGTAGTGGCTCCAGCAAAAGCTGTACGATGATATTGAGTACCACCAAAGCGACGAAAATCTAGTAACCCTTCAGATGTACGGTTAAACATCACACCCATACGGTCAAATAAATGAATAATACCAGGCGCAGCTTCACACATTGCCTTAACTGGTGGTTGATTTGCTAAAAAATCACCACCATAAATAGTATCATCAAAATGCTCTGATGGTGAATCTCCCTCACCTTTTGTATTTACAGCCCCGTTTATACCACCTTGGGCACAAACAGAGTGAGAACGTTTTACGGGAACTACTGAAAATAAATCCACTTTAACTCCTGCTTCTGCCGATTTTACTGCGGCCATTAATCCTGCTAGGCCACCACCAACTATCACAATTTTTCCTTTACTCATATGAGATCACTCCTCCATATTTGGCTAGATAAATGCTAAGATTGCACGAATACCAACAAACGTTAACGCCAAGAAAACACCAAGCGTTACATAGGTTGAAATTTGCTGTGACCTTTGAGTAATGGTGATTCCCCATGTGACGAAAAACGACCATAGTCCGTTAGCAAAGTGAAACGTTGCCGCCACTATTCCTACAATATAAAACGTTAAGATAAACGGATTAGCAACGATATTTGCCATCATATCAAAGTCAACAGTCGCTCCTAAAGCAGCAGCAACTCTTGTTTCCCAAACATGCCAAGCTAAAAAAATTACTGTAATTACACCAGTGGTACGTTGTAATCTAAACATCCAGTTACGAAAGTAACCATAAGTATTTGTGTTATGCCTTGCTTGAAAAGCAATAAATAGACCATAAACAGCATGAAATATTAAAGGTAAAAATATGAAAAAGATTTCTAATAAGTACCTGAATGGGAGATTCTCCATAAAATGAGTTGCTGCATTGTAACTCTCAGCACCGTGGACTGCAGTATAATTAACCATTAAATGAATAATTAAAAAAATCCCTACTGGTATAACACCTAATAAAGAATGTAACTTACGATAAAAAAATTCTCGATTTCCAGCCATGCGTTTTCCTCCTGTCCATTTTTTTTAGTAGGTTTATTAATCGTTTAATTCTATGTTGGTAAAGTCCTACTACCAATATTTATTCATTAAATTTGAATGATTTCCTCTATTTATCTAACTTTTCTATAAAAATACCTTTAGAGACCTTCAAAATTATGTACAAATCTCAGTTATTGAATACCTTATTTATTATATTAAACATTTCGATTGCAACTGTTTTTTTGAAAATATTGTGACAATTTCATTGTAACGTCTATATATATTCAGCGTCAAGAAAGCGAATACAAGTTAAGACTAATTAAGCAAAAAAATAATGCAAATGGCTCATTGAAGTATATACTTTCAATGAGCCATTTATTACCCTATGATAATTCGTTCGGTAGGATACTTATAATAACTTTTCGTTTCCTTTTTACGAATGGAGAAAAGAAAAGCAATTAGTCCTACACGTCCAATAAACATCAAGACCATTAATATCATTTGACTTGGCAAAGTTAAATCTGGCGTAATCCCCATAGATAATCCACAAGTTCCAAAAGCAGAACTTGCTTCAAATATGATTGCCATCAAAGCTATTTCACCACTATTTTCAAAAGCTGCAATTAAAATAATCGCTAAAAACAACATAACGATAAAAACAGATAATACTATGAATGATTTTTGTCGATCTTCTTGATGTATCTCCCGACCAAATACTTTGACATCAGTTTTTCCTAATGCAAAACTACGAATGGTTAAAAACATAACTGCTAAAGTTGTCGTACGGATCCCACCACCCACACTCGACGGACTTGCACCTATAATCATCAAACCTGACAACAATAATAATGTTGCTAAGCTAAGTTGTGAGACATCCATTGTTGCTAGTCCACCGCTTCTTGCTGTAGCTGAATTAAATAACGAATAAAATAGTTGTTGATGCCATTCAAGACCCACATAATAGTGGCCCATTTCCAACAACCAAATTGATATAAAACCAAAAACAAAGACAATGAAATAAGTGGTTGTGGTAATCTTTGTAAATAAACTAAATTTAAAATTCGGGTGATCTTTAGAAAAGTATTGCTTCAATTCCATTAATACCGGAAAACCAATTGCCCCAGCAAAAATCAATAAGACAACAATTAGTTGTACAAAATAATCATTAGCAAAAGGAATTAACGATTTTCCAGTCACGTCAAAACCTGCATTTGTGAATGCACTTAAAGATGCAAAAGCACCTTGATAATATGCTTCTCCAACCGTTTCAAAGTAATTTAAAAAATATGTACCTAATATTAAAGCTCCAATAAGCTCAATAATTAACGCAACAAACAAAATGCCGCGCATTAAATTTACTAAGCCAGAAAATGTATTTTGATTTTGGTCAACCATAATCAGCATTCGTTGTGACAAAATGATTTTCCTACCAAATAACATCCACACAAACGTCCCAAGCGTCATAATACCAATTCCACCCAACTGGATGGCAATGGCTAAAAAGATAATTCCTATATAACTAAATGTCTCTGAAACATTAACAACTGTTAGCCCCGTCACACTAACTGCACTAACTGAGGTAAACAACGCTTCAGAATATGTAACTGAGACACCTGGTAGGTGTGATATCGGTAAATATAATAACAAGCTAAATAAAAACATTGCTATTATATATGAAATAATAATAATTCTAAATGGGGTTAGAAATTTCCCCTTTGAAAAATTCATAACTACATACCTCCGAATCAACTCGGGGTTTAGTATACCATATTTTGCACAAGTTTATATAGTACAATCTAAAGGAAAAGAGATATAATAATAACTGAAATGTACTGCAAAAAAAGTGGGGGAAAAAAATGATTTTTAAACATAAAGAGAGAAATTTACCTGAACACACCGAAGGGTTACAAATACCATTGTTTGGATATGAACTCTTAAGAGAGGAAGTACTTCCCGACCTATTAGGAAAAGACCATAATGTCATTTTATATTGGGCAGGAAAATCATTAGCTAGAAAATATCCACTTTCTTCAATTGACGAACTGATCGCTTTTTTTGATAAAGCGGGTTGGGGCAACCTAGTATTAGTGAAGGAAAAGAAGACAGAAGCAATATTTGAATTAACTTCACATCTATTTGATCAAAAAAAATCGTTTTCTGCCCCATTAGAAGCTGGTTTTATAGCAGAACAAATCCAATACATGCAAGGATTTATTACTGAAGCAAACGAGATTTCTAAAATAGGAAAGTTAAAAAAAGTTGTTTTTCATGTTAAATGGGATCTAGAAGACCGTGTTACAACATATTAAACCACCTAAAAAAAGAAAATAACTTTATGATTTTCTACCATGTAAAAAAGAGTTGAACCATAATCAATTGGTCAAACTCTTTTTTGTCTTTTTTTACTTTATCTTTGAAGAACTTTTATTTCTTCTAACTTAAATTCTTTATGTAGCGTTTCTACCGCCTTAACCATTTCATTTTGATCAATAACTGTTGAAACTTTAATCTCAGACGTACTAACCATCTTTATTAAAATTCCTACATCAGAAAGAGACTTAAACATAATTCCGGCTACCCCAGGGTTTGAAATCATTCCAGAGCCAACAATTGAAACTTTTGCTAGCCCTGTTTCGTGTTGGATTTCCTCAAATAAAAGAACTGAGCGATTTTCTTCTAAAACCTCAAGAGTTTCGGTGAACTTTTCAGAGTTAATTGAAAAGGAAATATTGGTATTCTCACTATCAATCACATTTTGAATAATAATATCAACGTTAATATTGTTTGCTGCTAGCGTAGTAAATATATTTGATAACCCTGAAATATTATTAGGCATCCCACATACTGAAATTTTTGTTACATTACTTTCAAAAGCTAACCCTCTTACAACTAGATTTTCTTCCACTGACGCTTCCTCCTCTATCATTGTTCCCTCTTCCTCAACCATACTAGAACGAACTGTTAACTTCACTTGATAATTTTTTGCAAATTCAACTGCACGAGGGTGTAAAACCCCAGCACCTAAATTGGCTAATTCCAACATTTCATCGTAAGAAATTGAACTTAACTTTCTTGCCTCTTTCACCACTCTAGGGTCAGTTGTAAACACACCTGTAACATCTGTAAAGATATCACATCGGTCCGCCTTTAAACCTGCAGCTAAAGCTACGGCTGTCGTATCGGAACCTCCTCTTCCTAATGTGGTAATCTCTCCACTTTCTGTTACCCCTTGAAACCCTGCGACAATAACAATTTTTCCCGTAGTCAAATAATTCGTTATTTTTTCTTTTTCAAAATTAAGAATTCGAGCATTACTATGGCAAGCTTCCGTTATTATTCCTGCTTGCCACCCCGTTAGCGATACGGTATCATAACCTCTTTCTTGAAGTGCCATTGCTAAAATCGATATAGTCACTTGTTCGCCTGTAGAAAGAAGCATATCCATTTCACGCTTGCTTGGTTTTTCAGTAACCCCTTTGGCTAAAGCTACTAACTCATCAGTTGATTTTCCCATTGCGGAAACAACGACCACAACTTGGTCACCGTTTTCAACCATATTAATAATTCTGTTTGCTACATTTTTAATTCGTTCGATATTACCAACTGATGTTCCACCGAACTTTTGAACAACTAAAGCCATTTGACTTACACCCTTTCAAATTTTAGTTTCCCAAAAATTCTATCCCTATAATTCATTCGTGAAAATCCCGCTCTACATACGATAAAAAACAAAAAGCATCAGTAAGGAAGACTCCTCACTGACGCTTTAACAAATGTAGTCAAAACAAATAGAAACTATTATTGTTCCCTTTCACGTGAGATAGTTCTCCACACAACCATTGGGATCGATTGTGTGACAGCTCTACATTTATTCAATGTAGGTCCAGTATAAGAGTAGTGAGTTACTGAATATACTTCGGCAAATTCCCCTTTCAGCTATAATCACTGGACCTCACTGTCCTCCTATAGCGTACTAATAGTTTTTGCGCCTCTACCACCACTTCATTTTTGAAGTATTGGATATTCAATTAGTAAATATTGTAACAGAATTCTATTAGAATGTAAAATACTAGGTTAGAATTACATACTGCTTTTTCTTTCTCTACTCTTTCAGTTTTTCCATTAATCCTAGAGCTACCTTTTCCGGTATTCCAATTTGACGGAAGTCTTCTAAACTAGCTTCTTTCATCTTTCTTACAGAGCCGAAATGTTTTAATAGGAGTCGTTTGCGTTTTTCACCAACTCCTTCTATTTCATCTAACACAGAAGAAAAGAGACTCTTACTACGAATTTGTCGGTGAAAAGTAATTGCAAAGCGGTGAACTTCATCTTGAATTCTTTGTAATAAATAGAATTCTTGACTATCTCGCTTTAACGGTACAACCACAGGCGGATCACCCATTAATAATTGCGATGTACGGTGTTTTTCGTCTTTAGCTAAGCCACATACTGGTATTGTAAGGCCTAATTCATCTTGAACTACACTCTGCGCGGCAGAAATTTGCCCTTTTCCCCCATCTATAACGATTAAGTCAGGTAACGGTAAGTTTTCTTTTAACTGTCTTAGATATCGCCTTCGAATTACTTCGCGCATAGATTCATAATCATCAGGCCCTTGAACAGTACGAACTTTATACTTACGATAACCTTTCCTGTTAGGTTTCCCATTAACAAAACTAACCATAGCCGAAACTGGATCTACGCCTTGAATGTTCGAGTTATCAAAAGCTTCAATAACTTTTGGGGTTGGGATTTTTAGTGCAACACCTAAATTCTCGATAGCTTTAATTGTTTTTGCTTCGTCTCTTTCGATTAAATCAAACTTTTCCTTTAAAGCAGCTGTAGCGTTTTGTATCGCTAATTCTACTAATTCCTTTTTCTGACCACGTTGCGGATGAACTGTTCGTACTTGAAGAAATTCACTTGTAAGGTCTTTATCTATTGAGTTTGGAAGAAAGATTTCCTTTGGCTTTATATGTTCCTTTTGACTATAAAATTGTCCTAAAAACGTTAGAAACTCTTCGTCTGGTTCTTGGAGAACTGGAAAAATAGATACATCCCGTTCGATTAACTTACCTTGTCGAATAAAAAAAACTTGTACACACATCCAGCCTTTATCGTAGTAAAAACCAAATACGTCTCGATCAATTTCATCGGTAATTGTAATCTTTTGTTTTTCCATAACTGCTTCTATATGTTGGATTTGATCACGATATTCCTTTGCGCGTTCAAACTCAAGATTTTCAGCTGATGCTTCCATCTTCGCAATTAGTTCTTTTTTTATCGTCGAATGACCGCCGTTTAAAAAACGCGTTATTTCCTCTACCATTTCTTTATTTGTAATACTACTAACTTCTTGAATACATGGACCCAAGCATTGATTAATATGAAAATAAAGACAGACCCGTTCTGGTATAGTTGTACATTTTCGTAACGGATAAAGACGATCTAGTAGTTTTTTTGTCTCATTTGCAGAGCCTGCATTTGGATATGGTCCAAAATACTTCCCCTTATCCTTTTTTACCTTTCTTGTAGTAATGAGTCTAGGGTGTTCATCGGCAGTAATTTTCAGATAAGGATAACTTTTGTCATCTCTTAACATAACATTGTATTTGGGATCGTACTTTTTAATTAAATTTAATTCTAAAATTAATGCCTCAAGATTAGAGGAAGTAATGATATATTCAAAGTCATCAATTTCACTGACTAAAAGCTGGGTTTTGCCGTTATGAGAACCCGAAAAGTAGGATCTCACCCTATTTTTTAATATTTTCGCTTTACCAACATAAATGACCGTACCTTTTGAATCCTTCATCAAATAACAGCCGGGCTGATCTGGTAAGATCGCTAATTTCTCCTTAAACTTTTCCATCTATTTAATCACCACTCTTTACTTTAAATTACTCTTAAGATACAAGATAAGTTTTTGGTGTTTTATCAATAAACTATAGCATAGGATCAAAAGTCGAACAAACGGTATTATTTAGAATAGAAAAAGTCCACTATCCTTAAATGGACAGTAGACTTTTCATTGATTAAGCTTTCATGGGGGTAGTAACCCAAAGTAATTAGAAAAAAGCTTATAAATGTTTATTTAATAATTCAGCTAATGCTTCTTTTGGTTGGAAGCCGACTACTTGATCTACAACTTCACCATTTTTTAATACTAATAATGTAGGGATACTCATTACACCAAACTTACTTGAAGTTTCTTGATTTTCATCTACATCAATTTTTGCAATCTTTACTTTGTCATTGAATTCTCCATCAAGTTCTTCAAGAACTGGAGCAATCATTTTACAAGGACCACACCAAGGTGCCCAAAAATCAACCAATACTACACCTTCACTTGTTTCACTAGTAAAGGTTTGGTCAGTAACATTTACAATAGCCATTGTTAAAATCCTCCCTAAATACCATTTTATACTCATGCGTATTATATCATTATTTATTTAGTGCATGCTACTAAATTGCTTACAATAAGAAATTTCCCTTAAACGAAGAAATTATCCCTACACCTCTCAAACTTAAAGAACTCAGTCTATTGGAGAAATCTTAACTGCACTAATTTTAAAGCCTGGTATTTTGCAGGTTGGATCTAATGAATCAGATATCAAACAGTTAACATTTTGCGAATCTGCCCAATGAAAAGGAACAAAAACTGTGTCTTGGCGAATTTGATTAGACCATTTGCTTCTTACTACAATCCTCCCTTTTTTAGATTCAATTTGGACCAAACTGTTATCTTGAATTCGGTATTTCATTGCAGTTGATGGGTGAATTTCTATAAAAGACTCAAAGTTTCTTGCAGCTAAAACCGAACTTTTTCTAGTTTGTACACCTGTTAAATAATGAGCCAATACCCTTCCTGTCGTTAAATACAGAGGATATTCTTCACTTATTTTTTCTTTTGACACAGTTGAATAATTTGAAACAGGAATAAGCACAGCCTTTTCATCTAAATGAGCAAATGATGTCTCAAATAACCTTTTCGAACCTTGATGATTTATCGTAGGACACGGCCATAGGATTCCATTCTCTTCTCTTAATCGGTCGTACGTAATACCGTAGTAATCTGCTATTCCACCACGACTTGCCACTCTCAGTTCATTAAAAATATCTTCTACAGATTTAAAAGAAAAGTATTTTCCTTTTCCAAGAATATGACTAATTTCACAAATAATTTGCCAGTCATGCTTAACTTCTCCTGGACATGCCCTCGATGCTTCGCGTAACGTGACACGCCCTTCTAAATTCGTTAATGTTCCTTCATCTTCTAAATAAGATGATGAAGGTAAAATTAAATCAGCGTATCTGGCAGTTTCAGAAATGAACATATCGACAACGACCAAAAACTTTAATTTTTGAAAAGCTTCTTTTACGATATTCGCATTAGGGTTGGAAACAACTGGGTTGGACCCCATCAAAAACATCCCCTTAATTTCCCCCCTATGAATCTCTTCTATCATTTCATAAGCAGAAACACCTTTTTTCGGTAAGTCCTTTTCATTAATTCCCCATATATCGGAAATATATTTACGATGCTCTTTATTGTCAATCAACCGATACCCTGGTAATTGATCAGCCTTTTGCCCATGTTCTCTTCCGCCTTGGCCATTCCCTTGTCCAGTTATAGCACCATAGCCACAACTAGGTTTTCCAATCTTCCCTGTTACCAAAAGGATATTCAATAGATTTCTGACAGCCATAACCCCATCTGTTTGTTGTTCTACACCTCGAGCAGTAAAAATCATTCCTGATTCCTCTTCTCCAAATTTCCTAGCAGCTCTTTGAATATGCTCAATTTCTATGCCAGTTATTTGTTCAATCTCATTTAAGTCAACAGCATTTAGATACTTTTCTAATTCTTGAAATCCATTCGTTCTATCTTGAACAAAAAGATCATCAACATAATTTTCTTCAATGATTACTTTTAATAGCCCATTGGCTAGCGCAGCGTCTGTACCTGGTTTTAGCTTTAGATGTAGGTCCGCCATTTTCGTCGTTTCTGTTTCGCGTGGATCAATGACAATAATATAAGCTCCGTTTTCCTTTGCTTTATGAAAATAAGGAGTCATTGTTGGCTGGCATTCTGCAAGATTTGACCCTACTATAATGATACATCTTGAATTTGGGATCTCTGACAAACTATTAGTTAACCCTCGATCAATACCAAAGGCTTGATTTGCAGCTGTTGCTGCTGCTGCCATACAAAAACGCCCGTTGTAATCAATGTATTTTGTTTTTAATGAAACACGTGCAAACTTCCCTAGTAAATAAGCTTCTTCATTAGTTAAAGAGCCACCGCCATAAACAGATAATGCATTTAAGCCATATTCAGATTGAATACGAGTAAAATTTATTTTTATATGTTCTAAAGCTTCTCCCCATGAAATTTGAACAAATTCACCATCTTTTTTGAAAAGAGGATACTTAATGCGCTCTTTGTGCAGCGCATGTTGATGAGCATTTAAACCTTTAATACATAAACGACCTTGTGACGTTGGATTATCTTTTGAGATTGTTTTATATTTCTTATTTGTAAAGGAAGATTGTTCAATTAATTGCATCTTACATTGCATACTACAATAAGGACATTGTGTATCATATGTTTTTTCGGCCTGCCATTTTTGTTGGTTGGTTCGAAAGTATTTTAATAACATCTCGGTCATAGTTACTCATTCCTTTTAAATCATTTTTAATGCTAGTGATTTCCTTTGTGTAGAAGTCTCCATTTCTAATCGGGTTAGTAATACAATACAAAGTTCTTCATCAAACAACACTTCACGAACATGGATTAGACCAATCCGATCTAACCATTCCCCAGTTGTTTCTAAATAATTTGCCGTTTCACGGTAGTATTGGATAAATGCACTTATTAACTTAATAACTTCTTCCTCATTTTCTGTAACGCATAATAAATTTCCAGCCTTAACATTCCGCCCACTGTTACCACCAACATAAATTTCCCAACCTCGATCAATACGTACGACTCCTACATCTTTCGTCGTTGCTTCAGCTCCGTTGTGGATACATCCTGAAATACTCATATTCACACGGTTAGGTGTTTGAATAAATTCCATACTTCGTTCTATACGAATTGCCAGATCAATGGCTACTTCTTTATCACATTTACACACATTTTCACCCATACACGTTCGAACAGGTTGAACCGTATGTTCATTTCTGGAGCACAATCTCATGTCTAAATCAGACCATATATCTCGCAAATATTCTTTTTTCACTCCATTTAAACTGATTCGTTGACCGCTTGTCAGTGTAACAGACGGGATATTATACTTCTCAACTACGTCAGCAATTTTACGTAATTCTTTAGCATCTGTTACACCACCATACATTTGTGGTATGACTGAAAAAGTCCCATCACTTTGTAATGTAGCATTCATATTTTCGTTAAGAAAAAGCGAATCTTGTTTTTTTACATAAGTTGGATATATCATTGCTAAATAATAGTTTAAAGCTGGACGACAGGTTGAACAGCCAGATTCGGATTTCCAATCAAGTGCTTTCACTACTTCTTCAATAGAAACTAGGTTTTGAACTTGAATTTGATGAACAACTTCATCTTCTGATAACGACGTACACCCACAAAAAGGTATTTTTTCTATAACTTCATCAAAATCAGGGCTTTGAATATAGTTTAATAGATCTTGAACTAATGGCTTACAGCTTCCGCACGATCCCGATGCTTTTGTACACTTTTTCACTTCGTCAATAGTTGTTATACCATTTTTTTGACAAGCTTCAATAATTTTTCCTTTAGAAACACTATTACATTGGCAGATAATATTGCTAGAATCCATAGCTTCGACTTGTGTCTCTGTCATATTGGGTGGTTGAAACATTTGAACATTCTCTAAATCAGTTATATCTTTTTGCTTTATTATCATATCTAAAATTCGTGAGCCATCACTCGTATCCCCGAACATAACTGCACCAATCATCTTATTACCTTTGAAAATAATTTTCTTATAAATACCTTCAAGTTCATCATAAACTTTTATAGTTTTCGTCGTATCATCTTCATTCAATTGACCGACAGAAAATAAGTCAACGCCAGAAATCTTTAATTGAGTCGAAAGTACAGAGCCCTTGTAACCTTCAGTTTCATTTTGGCATACCGATTTAGCCAGTACTTTTCCTTGTTCATACAATGGTTTGACTAATCCATATACCATTCCTCTATGCTCTACACATTCTCCTACAGCATAAATATCTGGTATATTTGTTTGTAAAAAATCATTTACAATAATGGCTCTATTTGTTTCTATGCCACTCTCTTTTGCTAACTGAATGTTTGGTGTTACTCCCACAGCCATCACAACTAACTCCGCTTCTATTTCTGTTCCATCCTTAAAACGTAACCCTTGCACATGATGATCTCCAATAATTTCTTCAGTCATTTTTTCTAGTAAAAAATTCATACCTTGACTTTCTAATTCTTTTTGCAGTAAATGCGCTGCCGTTTCATCTAATTGTCTTTCCATTAAAAAAGGAGCTAAATGTACGACATGAACGGTCATTCCTAAATTTAGTAAACCTCTAGCCGCCTCTAACCCTAGAAGTCCCCCACCAATCACAACCGCTTTTTTATATCGTTTTGAATATTCAATCATTTTTTGGCAATCTTCAATCGTACGGAAAGGAATAACCCCTTCCTTCTTAGCTCCAGGAATAGGAAGCATAAATGGACTTGACCCGGTCGCTAAAATCAATTTATCATAACCTACTTCACGATTTTGATCGGTTTTAATCATTTTTTTCTCTTTATCTATTTTGACAACTGTTTCATTTGTAAATAATTCTATATTATTTTTTTCATACCAATTTTGATCATTAATTATAATGTCTTCAATGGTTGTATCGCCTTGAAGAACTGTCGAAAGCAAAATTCGATTATAGTTAACATGTAATTCTTTTCCGAAAATGGTAATATCAAAAGCGTCAGAATTATTTTTAATTATTTCCTCAACACTACGAACACCAGCCATACCGTTACCTACAACTAATAATTTTTTTCTCATCAAGATAATCTCCTAACAAAATCATAATGTTGTAGCTAATTGCTACTATTTATTTATTCTTTCATAAAGTGAGTTAAAAAAAATAAATTACGTCACATTTACTCACATACAAAATAAACATAGATGTATCGTAATGTTATTTTCTATTTTTTAATATAAAGAAAAATATAGACTTTCTATAAAATTTGTATTAAGAAAAGAGAACCAGCATTAGACACCCCCTCCACGAATCGGGATCAAACGAGTAAATTCGTTTACTAGCTTGAGCATTTATCAAGCAAAACTTAAATTAATGGGCGGTTCCTTCATCCCCACTGTTTGTTAGTTTAACTTATACCACATGCATAAGAAGCTTTCACTGATGAAAGCAATTCTATCCCCAACTAAACTTTTCGATTTTCTTACGTTTTGAGGTGGGGGCCTACTGTCCCTTAAGAGTGGGGTAAATAATCCTTTTTAAAAAAGAAACCGCAAAGACTAATTCTTTGCGGTTAAGAATTTCATAATATACAATTTTTTAGCCACTAGATAGTATATCTAGTTGAACTGTTACGTTTAAAATAGACATAGTTTAATGTCGCTTTATTTCACTCATTTATATTATTTATAACTAGTTTCCTTGTTAAATTAATAAACTATTTTATGATCCCTGCACCTATAACAAAGGAAAGACCAAGCGA
Organism: Anaerobacillus alkalilacustris; assembly: GCF_001866005.1. Taxonomy (GTDB): domain Bacteria; phylum Bacillota; class Bacilli; order Bacillales; family Anaerobacillaceae; genus Anaerobacillus; species Anaerobacillus alkalilacustris. The sequence goes on along the minus strand of NZ_MLQR01000025.1, from coordinate 15,208 downwards.
AATGATAAATGAAAGTAAACCAACAGCGCGATTATCTTTCTGTATTTCTTCGTCGACTTTAAAACGAGGCGTTAAAAATTCAAAAACAAAATAACCAAATATAAGTAAGCCAAATCCGAGAAATCCCCAAGTTAACATAGTGAAGAGTGAATCATTATGCTGGATTGAAAATCGAAAAATATTTGCCACCCCAAAAATTTTCCCCCCTGTCGCTAATGCAACAGACACATTCCCATTTTTGATTTCTTCCCAATTATTATACTTGGTTACTGTTTCAAAAATTGTTAAGAAAACAATAGTAGCTAAAACTACAACACTAAAGGTGGCGGCTGTGTAAACGAAATCAATTTGAAATAACCGGTCCACATTCCTCACCTCCCATTATTTGAATTCAACAATTGTATTACCAAGTCCACCTTCGTTCATTGCAGCCATCTTAGAACTTCTTACGTGTGGATGGTTTTTCAATAGTTGAAGTACACCTTTTCTTAGGGCACCTGTTCCTTTACCGTGAATAATTGAAACCGAATTATACCCTGCCAATAACGCATCATCTAAATACTTTTCAGTACGTTGCATCGCATCTTCAAACCGTTCACCTCTAAGATCAAGTTCTGGTTTCACATGATGGCTTGTCGTACCCCGTACTGTTGCCATCGGCTTTTTCTCTATTTGTTTAGGGCGATCGAGTAATTGAAGATCTGTTATTGCTACTTTCATCTTCATGATCCCAATTTGAACTTGAAATTCTTTATCAGACACTTTTTCTACAATGTGACCTTTCTGACCAAAGCTAAGTACCTTTACCTCATCTCCAGGTAGTAGTTCTTTACCAATAGTATTTGTAGCTGCAGTTTTTTTCTTTTTATCCTTTAATTTTGGAGCAGATTCTTCTAAGCGTTTTTTCGCATCGATTAATTGATGTTCTTTTACGATTCTTGCTTCTTTTTGCAATTCTCGAAGTTCCTCAATGATAAATTCAGCTTCTTCTTTTGCAGTTTGAACTGTTTCATAAGCTTTCTTATCGGCTTCTTCGATAATTTTTTCTTTTTCTGTTTCAAACGAGGCAACTTTTTCCACTAGCTCTTTTCTAAGTTGTTCAGCTTCTTCACGAATTTTCGCCGCTTCTTCTATTTCTTTTTCAGCTGCTTTCTGACTAGATTCTAGCGAGGAAATCATGTTTTCTACCTTATTTGTTTCTGTCGATATTTGTGCCTTTGCTTTATCTATAATATCAGAACTTAAGCCAAGACGTTTTGAGATTGCAAAAGCGTTACTACGACCGGGAACTCCAAGTAAAAGTCGATAAGTAGGACTTAACGTTTCTACGTCAAACTCCACACTCGCGTTTATCGCTCCTGGACGATTGTAAGCATATGCTTTTAGTTCACTATAGTGGGTTGTAGCTACAATTCGTGCTCCACGTTGGTAAACGTCATCTAATATCGCAATAGCTAATGCCGCTCCCTCTGTAGGATCAGTTCCAGCACCAAGTTCATCAAAAAGAACAAGACTTTCGTGATCTACCTTCTCTAAAATATCAATAATATTTGTCATATGAGAGGAGAACGTACTTAAATTTTGTTCAATTGATTGTTCATCACCAATATCTGCAAATATAGATTTAAATACAGCCACTTCAGATCCTTCATCAACTGGAATGTGTAAACCTGATTGCATCATTAAAGTAAGTAACCCTGTTGTTTTTAGTGTAACTGTTTTACCGCCTGTATTTGGTCCAGTAATGACAATAGAGCTATATGTTTTACCAAGCTCTACATCAATCGGTACTACTTCATCATGTCCAATTAATGGATGGCGAGCTTTTTTCATGTTCATATATCCAATGTCGTTTAATTTTGGTTGGGAAGCTTTTAGCACTTTTGAATATAAGGCCTTAGCAAAAATAAAATCTATTTCAGCTAGCGTTATTATATTTTGTAATAGTTCATCACTAACGAGAGAAACCTTCTCTGAAAGCTCCAATAAGATCTTTTCTATTTCTTGCTTCTCCTTAACCCGAACTTCACGTAATTGATTATTAATAGATACTACTGCTTGTGGCTCAATAAAAAGTGTTGCTCCTGAAGCTGATTGATCGTGAATTAACCCACCAAAATTACTACGATATTCTTGTTTTACTGGTATAACGTAACGATCGTTACGGATTGTAATGATTGAATCTGATAACATCTTTTGATTACTAGATGACCTGATTATACTTTCTAGTTTTGAACGAATCGATGCTTCGTGACTTTTAATTTGCGAGCGAATCGTACGTAACGTTGGACTAGCAGAATCAAGCATATGTCCATGGTCATCAATACACATTTTAATTTCACGTTCTACATCAGTAAGTGGTGTAATCGTCGCCATTAATTCTGCTAGTATTGGTAGCTCTACTTCGTCTTCAAGCATATCTTCTATAAACTTTTTAAATCTTCTTCCACCATAAATGGTACTTGAAACATCTAAAAGCTCGATTTCATTTAACATACCACCTATTTGAGCACGTTTTACACTAGCGTTTATATCACGTATTCCCCCTAATGGTGCCTGACCCTTTAAACGGAGTACTTTAGTTCCTTCATGCGTTGCGTTTTGCGCATGTTGTATTTCTTCAATGTTTATCATTGGTACTAGTTCATCTACTTTTTTTCTACCTAGCGAAGAGCTTACATGTTCGATCAATTGATTCTTCATTTTATCGTACTCTAGGAGACGACATACACGTTGTAACACTGTCCCAACTCCTTAATCATTTCTATTTAAATAATTCTTTAGTGCAGGAAGATCCCAACTATTGATTACAGTTTCTTTTTTTATCCAACCTTTTCTCGCACTTGATACGCCAATTTCCATATCATTTAACATATCCAAATTATGTGCGTCTGTATTAATCATAATCTTCACCCCTTTTTCTTGAGCTTTTTTTAGCCAATGACTAGCTAAATCAAGACGATGTGGGTTTGCATTTAGTTCTAAAGCTGTATTTGTTTCAACCGAAATATCAATTAGTAAATCTACATCTACATCATAACCTTCTCTTCTTCCAATCAGCCTTCCTGTTGGGTGAGCAATTAAATCTACATGGTGATTTCTTAAAGCGTTTGTTAAACGTTCCATAATCACAGCTCGCTCTTGGGAAAATGATGAATGTATCGATGCAATAACAAAATCAACTTCTTTTATCACTTCATCATCATAATCGAGAGTCCCATCAGGTAATATATCCATTTCAATACCAGTAAAAATTTTGAAGTCATCCCACTTTTCATTAAGCTTAGCAATCTCTCTGTGTTGTTCCTTAAGTCTTTCTACGGTAAGGCCGTTAGCTACTTTTAAAAATTTTGAATGATCGGTAATGGCAATGTAAGAATATCCTTTTTCTCTACATGCTTCGGCCATTTCTAAAATAGAATTTGCTCCATCGCTCCAGGTTGAGTGCATGTGCATATCTCCACGTATATCGTCCAACGAAATTAATGGATTTTCGATTTGCCATACATCAATCTCGCCATCGCCTTCTCGCACTTCAGGGGGAATGTACTGAAGTCCAAAGTGTTCGAAAAATTCTTCTTCGGAGCGAAATGTACTTATTTTTCCAGTTTCAATATTTTCTACTCCATATTCACTAATTTTCTCGCCGCGTTCTTTTGCAAGCTGCCTCATTTGAACGTTATGATCCTTTGATCCTGTAAAATGATGTAGTGCAGTAGCAAATTCATTCTCTGTAACAAGTCGAAAATCTACTGATAAACGAAGGTCATTCATATTTAAATGTAACGATACCTTTGTGTCCCCAGCAGCAATTATTTCACCTACGTTTTGAAACTTTAAAAGCTGGTCACGTATCTCTTTTGGATCATCTGTTGCTATAATATAATCTAAGTCCTTTACAGTTTCCCTTACTCTCCGCAAACTCCCAGCCCGTGAAAAGCGAATAATACCAGACATTTTTACCAGGTTTTCTTCGATTCTTTTCGCAATTGGTAAAACCTCGTAAATAGGGAGACGTTCTGGTTGCTTTCCAAAATCATCGATAGCAGCTAATAATTTTTCTTCTGTCTTTTTACCAAAACCAGCTAGGGCTTGTACTTTTTCATCTAAACAAACTTGTTTAAGAGTTTTAACATCCACAACGTTTAATTCTTGATATAACTTTCCAATCTTTTTACCACCAAGTCCTGGTAGCTTTAATAATGGAATTAGTCCGGCTGGTAGTTCATTCATTAATTCTTCTAACAGACTAGACTTTCCTTCATTCTTTAGTTCTTCTATAACTGTAGCTGTTCCTTTACCAATACCTTTAAGTTTTGCTGGTTCATCTATCTGTTCTAGTGTTCTTTCATCTACTTCTAACGCCTGTGCAGCTTTTCTGAACGCTGAAACTTTAAAGCTGTTTTCGCCTTTTATTTCCATATATAAAGCAATTGTTTCTAGTGTAGTTATGACTTGTTTTTTGTTCATATTAAACCCCTCTCTTTATTTTGAGAGTATATATCTCACAAAATGATCATACCTTCTTTTTACTAATATGAGCAAATAATTTTGAACTCAATCAGTAATGGATTTTCTTAATTCGCGCCTAATTATCAGTTTAACTAAACCAAATTCTCATCTAAACTTTTCGACTTTCTTAAGCTTCAAGACGGGATCACTGCCTCTTAGGAAGTGGCATAAGAAAATTTAAGTCTTCAAAAATCTTTATAGCGTTGATCATCCATCATAAATAGAAAATAAACCTCTCGTATTGATAGAGAAGTTTATTTTCTATACATTAAAATATATTTTCAATCCACATTTCCTTCAACTCGTTAGATAAAATTGGTGTATAATCTAAAATTAATTTTGCAAACGTAGATTCTTTAAGGATATCTTGAACAAATTCGATAGGTAATAGGGCTGCGATATGGAGTAAAACTACTAAAATAAGTAATGTTTCTAAAAAACAAAGAATACCACCAAGCCATCCGTTAATAGTACTTAAAATAGGTAGATGTGCTAAAAAGTCAAACATAGAGCCGATAATTTGCAAGAATATTTTGGTTGAAAAAAACAAGATTGCAAAAGCAATTCCAGTGTAATAAACATGTTCAAAATTAAATGCCTCTATCAACATAAAAGCTGGATTATCGGTTGGGAATTGCGGGTATGGAATCCAAAGTCTAATGTGAGTCGCTAGTTCACCATGGTAAAGATAAGCTACAATAAAAGCAAGAATAAAACCAGTTAAGTGAATGAGTTGAAGTATGAAACCTCTCCTAAATCCAACAAAAAAACTTGTAATTAATAAAATAAATAATAGTAAGCTAAACATTTTTTATTTTTCCCCATCTTTCTTTAATCTTTCTTTCTCTACTTGTTTTTTCAGACGCAAATATTCATCACTAATATTCACTGCTGTTAATACAGCTAGCTGCATTTTATCAAGATACGGATTTGCATTTCTCATTTCTTTCATTTTTTTATCTACTAAATTTGCAACCTCAATAATATGCCCTACATCCGTCCTACCGGAGATCACATATTTTTGTCCATTTATCGTTACCGTAGTTCGTCGTTTCCCATTTTCTTCTCTCACAACGACCCTCCTATTCGAAAAGCTCAAGCACCTTATTTAAAAGCAACGGATACAAAAGTGCTTTGAGGAAAACCACTTTTGGTCTCCTTTGTACTTCTGATATTACCTATCGCAAACAGCAATAAAGTAACTACAAGCAGTGTACTAACTGAAGCATCCGAGCTGGTAGGCGCTGAAACTAGACATCTCTCCAACTATATATTTGTATATTCTTTCTTCCTATATGTTACGAAACAAGTAAGCGCTATGATACATCTTTATAATCAAAAAATCCTACATTCTATCATATCACGAACCGACTCGATTGGAAATATGTCGTTTGATAATTGAGAAGGAATGGGAAACAATGGTACAATCAATGTTAATATATAATCACAAACACTTTTAGCGTACTAGGTATAGTATCTTAGTAGCAAGAATAATGCATGATGAAATTCTTTAAATTTCACATTGAATAAAGGAGTTTTCACTTTGGGCCAACAAGTTTTGTTAGTAGAAGCTAGTACTATTGAAAAAATGAAACAATTTTATAATGACAGTTTACAATCTAAACTACCACCTGGGGCAGTCTTCTCAGCAAAACCTACGAATTGTACCGTTACTGCTTACAAGTCAGGGAAAGTTTTATTCCAAGGAGCAAGTCCTGAGGCAGAAGCTATAATTTGGATGGAATTTGCAAAGGGCGCAGTTCATCAAAACAAAAAAAATAAGACGATTAATAATGGTGATGAGAAAAAACGTTTATCTCAACTATCCTTAATCGGCTCTGATGAAGTAGGCACAGGAGATTATTTTGGACCGATGACAGTAGTGGCATCCTTTGTTTCTAAAGAGAAATTCCAACAACTTACAGAGCTCGGGGTAAAAGATTCGAAAGGAATGAAAGATCCTGAAATATGCAAAATAGCGAAACAACTAATTAAGGAAATTCCTTATAGCCTACTGGTTCTTCCAAATGAAAAATATAATTCACTCCAAACGAAAGGTATGAATCAAGGGAAAATGAAGGCTATATTACATAATCAAGCGCTGCTACATTTAAAAAAGAAGTTAGCCGATACACCCTATGATGGAATTTTAATTGATCAATTTGTTGAACGGAATATTTATTATCGTTACATTGCTGGTCAAAAAGAAAAAGTACAAGGCGAAAATATGTTTTTTCATACAAAAGCAGAATCGCTTCACTTATCTGTTGCAGCATCATCAATTATTGCCCGTTATGCTTTTGTAAAAGAAATGGATAAGCTAAGTGAGGCTGCAGGGTTTGAAATACCCAAAGGAGCTGGTCCTCATGTAGACAAAGCCGCGGCTAGTCTGATAAAGAAACAAGGTGTACAGGCTTTAAATAAATTCTGCAAGTTACATTTCGCGAATACCGAAAAGGCAAAAAAACTACTTTAATAATGGGAATGTTGATTGAGAGTAAATTACTACCGTCAATCAACATTCCCGTTTTTCTTTTTTATACGAAGAATATTTCCGTAAAACCGATTGTCTTCTGCTAGCTTTTCCCATTTTGCTTTATCATTGATCACAATAATTTCTGTTGAGATTTCTTCTGTTGAAAGTTTTATCACCTTTTCTACTTCCTTTTGAAACTCAATATTGTTAACAAGATTCTGTTTAATTAGTTGATAATCTTTACTTGCGATAAAACAAGCGATTTTATCTTCTCCACAATAAACACATTCATTTCCTTGCATCAAACTAGTAAGTTCATGTGTAATTAATGAATTACACACCCATTTATTTTCTTTTATTAAATATAAAAAATCAGTAGAATAATTAAGCAGTTCCCCATCCATCTGAAAAACTACATTCCACACACAATAATCCATTTTTTTCAAAGTGATAATATTTGAAATCTCGTACACAGACTCTCCACCCTTTTTATTATTAATTTTTCAATATAATCTATTACTATCGGCATAAAAAACTTCTTCTTAAATTTGCCAAAAGCGTCATTGTCTTAGTCACGACTAACCGCTTTTCCAAACAGTCATCGCAAAGTAGCAACGAAATAATCCAAATAGCAGCTTAACTGGAGGACTTTTACCAACTTTCAAATTAGAATTTCTTACTTTGTATATTAAAACGGAAGGAGAAATTCCCCCTTCCGCTTTAGGTATTATGCTCTTAAAGTTACTCCTAACTTATCTTGTAACCCTTCTAGTACGGTATTATGCACTTTCGTTACTTCTTCGTCTGTTAACGTTTTGCTAGGATCAAAGTAAGTAAGTGAGAAAGCTAAAGATTTATGTCCACTTTCCATTTTCTCACCCTGGTATAAGTCAAAAAGCTGCACTGATTTGAGTAACTTACCACCATGGTCTTCGATTACATCCATTACATGTTTAGCATTAATTTTTTCATCAACAACAAGTGCTATGTCTCTAGAAATGGCCGGGTATTTAGGAATTTCATCATAAAATACACTCTTAGGATGAAATTCAAGAACTGTTTCTAAATCAAATTGAAAGACGTATGTTTCATTTATATCTAATTCTTTTTGTAAAATAGGATGAACTTGCCCAATGAAGCCTATTTCTTTTCCTTCTAACTTGATTGCTGCTGTTCTACCAGGATGTAAACTATCTCTTTTCGCCGTTTCGTAACGAATACTTTCTGATACTCCTAGAGACTCAAACAAACCTTCAAGTACCCCTTTTGCTACAAAGAAATCTACTTTCTTTTTCTCACCTTGCCATAAATGACTGTGCCAAGTACCTGTAAATGCTCCAGCTACCATTTCTTTCTCAGTTGGTTGAGTTGACAATTCTTTTTCTTCAGATAAAAAGATTGAACCTACCTCATAAATAGCAACATCATCAATTTTACGATTGTGATTATATTGGATCACATCTAATACGTGTGGGATAAGGCTTGTTCTTAACGTACTACGGTCCTCACTCATAGGCATTGCTAGTCGAACAGGTTGAACATTCTCTAACTTTTTACCAAATCCTTTTGCTTTACTAGAATTAGTTAACGAATACGTTATAATTTGATCTAAGCCAACACTTTCTAAAAATTTCCGAACTTTTCTACGACGTAATTGTCTTTGCGTCAATGCTCCAGCCGTAGTAAGACCAACAGGTAACGTTGTAGGTATATGATCATAGCCGTAAAGCCTAGCTACTTCTTCTCTTAAATCTGCTTCGATTGTAATATCCGGTCTACGAGTTGGTACATAAACAGTTAAAAGGTCCCCGTTATTGGAATATAGAAACTGAAGTCGCTTGAAAATTCGTTCTACAACATCGATAGTTAAATCTGTACCTAACGCTTTGTTTAAACGCTCAATAGAAATTTCAACTGGTGATGGTTTCACATCAAGCTCATTAATCTCAACAAAACCTTCCAAAACAGTTCCACCTGAAAGCTCACTGATTAACGTTGCCGCTCGTTCTTGAGCTAGGACAACACGATTTGGATCAATTCCTTTTTCATAACGAACACTTGAATCACTTCGTAATCCTAAATCTTTTGATGCTTTTCTTATTGTTGGCCCTTTAAAGTAGGCTGCTTCTAGTAAAATTGTCGTTGTCCCCTCGTTAACTTCACTTTTCGCTCCACCCATAACACCAGCAACGGCAACCGGTTCACTACCATTTGTAATAACAAGGTGATCACTTGAAAGCTTGCGAGTAACATCATCTAATGTTACAATTTCCTCTCCTTCTGAAGCCCTACGAACTACAACTTGCTTAGAACCAAAAAGATCATAATCAAAAGCATGAAGTGGTTGACCATACTCTAATAAAACATAGTTTGTCACATCTACTACGTTGCTAATTGGGCGAATTCCAGCAGCCATTAAACGGTTTTGTAGCCAAAGTGGAGATGGACCAACCTTTACATCTTTAATAATCATAGCTCTATACATAGGATTATCTTCTAGTGCTTCTACATCTACCTTTATATAGTCTGAAGCGAGTTCAGAGCCTTTTGGTAAATTTGTTGTTGGAATGCTAACTTCTGCACCTAAAATCGCTCCTACCTCATATGCTACCCCAAGCATACTTAAGCAATCTGCTCGATTTGGTGTTAATCCTAGTTCTAACACCTCATCGTGTAAATTTAAGTAATCTAATGCGTCTTTCCCAACCTCAACATCATTAGGAAAAACGAAGATACCTTCTGAAACTTCTTTAGGAACAAATTTTGTTTCAACTCCTAATTCTTGTAATGAACAAATCATACCGTTTGATGCTTGCCCACGAAGTTTCGCTTTCTTAATTTTAAAATTACCCGGTAAAACGGCTCCTACTTTTGCTACGGCCACTTTTTGACCTTCTGCTACATTTTTTGCACCACAAACGATTTGTACTGGTTCTTCTTCCCCTATATCAACTTGACATAAACTAAGCTTATCGGCATCCGGATGTTGTTCACGCTTTACAACATGACCTATAACAACATTCTTTACACCTTTATTTAATGAATGTACAATGTCAACTTCAACACCGCTTCTTGTTAGACGTTCTGCTAATTCTACTGCTGATATATCATTAAGCTCAACATAATCTTTAAGCCAATTAAAAGATACTAACACAAACATTTCCTCCTTGTAAGAAAAGCTCTAGCTACTTGCTAAGCAAGTTTCGCGTTTCTTTCCGCTTTTTCGATTACTTTCCTAATGAGCAGAAATTTACTCAAAAGTGACCTATGCTATAACTTTCCAACTTCAATTTTTTATTTAATCAAGGGAATTTCATAATTACCCAAAAGTGAGCCACAAAAATTTATGCCTTGTTACGAACGGTTCATTGTAACTAGATATAGTATCTTAGTGGCGAGAATAATGCATGAAGCATTTCAATAAAACATTAAAATTATGCTCGTTTAAATTGCTCTAAAAATCTTTTATCATTTAAGTAAAAATGACGTATGTCGTCAATCCCGTACTTTAACATTGCTAAACGTTCTACACCCATTCCGAATGCAAATCCTGAATATTTTTGCGGATCAAAACCACCCATTTCTAATACACGTGGATGAACCATTCCAGCACCTAACACTTCAATCCAGCCTGTTTCCTTACAAATACGACAACCATCGCCATGACACATTACACAAGAAAGATCAACTTCAACCGACGGCTCTGTAAATGGGAAGAAGCTAGGACGCAAACGAATTTTTTGATCTGGACCGAAAAACTTCTTAGCAAACTCTAAAAGTACTCCTTTTAAATCACTCATACGAACATTTTCATCTATATAAAGCCCCTCTACTTGCATAAATTGATGTGAATGTGTAGCATCATCGTCATCTCGACGGAAAACTTTTCCTGGACAAATAATCTTTACAGGGCCTTTCCCTTTATACTTTTCCATCGTACGTGCTTGAACTGGAGATGTGTGAGTTCTTAGTAAAATTTCTTCTGTAATATAAAAAGTATCTTGCATATCACGGGCAGGGTGATCTTTTGGTAAATTTAAAGCCTCAAAGTTATAATAGTCTGTTTCTACCTCAGGCCCCTCAGCTACCTCAAAACCTAATCCAATAAAAATATCCTCAATTGTTTCTACTACCGTTGTTAGAGGATGACTTGCTCCTACTCGCGCTGGACGGCCTGGTAATGTTACATCAATGCTTTCACTTGCAAGTCTTTGTTCTACCTCTAATTCCTCAAGTTTCGCAACCTTCTCTTCTAACTTATTAGAAATCGCTTCCCTAACATCATTAGCCATTTGACCAATAACGGGACGTTCTTCAGCTGAAAGCTTTCCCATTCCGCGTAATACTTCTGTTATTGGACCCTTTTTTCCTAAATAGGATACTTTAATATCTTGTAGATCTTTTAGAGTTTCAGCTGTTTCAATTTGATTTAAAGCTTCTTGCTCTAATTCCTTTAAACGTTGTTGCATAATTTTTCCTCCTTAATTTATGTATGTTAAAAAAATTTGACCTAAACGATCAATTTTTTCACTTTAACTTTAATCAGTAGGGGGGTGTTTTTAGGATAAAAGACAAAAAAGCCCTCATCCCAAGCAAGGGACGAAGACTTCGCGGTACCACCCTAATTAACGAATCCAAACTGATTCATTCACTCAAACTTGATAACGGTCCAAGACCGATGCAACCTTAATATTTCTATGTTCCGGTGCCAACTCCAGAGCGAATTCAATTGCTACGATCATAGAAGCACTTTCAGTCTAGGTACTTCATCCCTGAAATGTCGTTTAGGCAATTTACTACTCTCTTTCAACGTTTTTAATATTATGAAATTCGAATTCAATTATAGTTGATTTTTCTCAATAAGGCAAACCTTCTTTATATCCCTAATTTTCAGTTTCAAATACGGCTTGAAGTCTTGTATTATTTACGGAGGTGATACAATAGGATACCTGTAGCGATAGAAACGTTTAGTGATTCAGCTTCTCCATAGATAGGAATAAAGAGATTTTCATCCGTCACTTGAAGAAGTTCCTTCGATAACCCATTTCCTTCATTTCCAACAATGAGAGCAAAACTCTCTGGTGATGAGACCGTTTTATATTCTTTCGCCTTTTCGTTTAAGGCTGTTCCATAAACGGGTATTTTTTCACTTTTAAGCTTTTTCACCCATTCTGTTAATTCTCCCCTAACTATCGGCAAGTGAAAAAGAGAGCCTTGTGTTGAACGAATAACTTTACTATTATACATATCGACCGTTCCCGACCCTAAAATGACTCCTGACAAACCAGCACAATCCGCTGTACGAATAATAGTTCCAAGATTACCTGGATCCTGAACTTGATCAATTAATAAATATAAACCGTTTTTCACTATCGTTAACGGTTTTCTACCTAATAATTCACAGACCGCAACAATCCCTTGAGGTGTTTGTGTATCACAAATCTCTTTCATGATTTTATCGTTTACGATATATATTGGAATGTTTGATAACTCCCAGTTTGAGGGAATAGTAAAATTCTCCTCTATAAAAATTTCATTTATAATAACATTTGAATTTAATGCTTCTTCTACCAAATGTTCTCCTTCTATTAGAAAACTCCCTAACTTTTCCCTACCTTTACGAGTATGTAATTTTTTTACTGTTTTAATCTTTATGTTTTTTACCGATTCAATTCGTTCCATAACAAACTCCTTTTTTCATTTACAAATATTTTCGTCCAATTGTTGTCATACTATAACAGAAATGCCAATTGGCTTAAATTTTATTTTACCATAAAGGAGCTGTTAATTAGATGGGGTTTAATTTACGTGGTGCAATTTTAGCAAATGTAGCAAATAGTACGGCGGATGATGTGAAAGCTACTATTGATGATGCGATGCAAAGCGGCGAAGAGAAAATGCTTCCTGGTTTAGGGGTTTTATTCGAAGTTTATTGGCAACAAGCAGATGAAACTAGTAAACAAAAAGTCATTTCTCAAATTTCTCAAGGATTACAAAGGTAAAATACCGTTATTTGAGTTCCGTTCATTAAAATGATTGCCACATCAAGCTACATTTAGGTGTGACGGGTATTAAATTAAGTGATAATGAAATATTCAAGAAAAAAGCGACCCGCATTTGGATCGCTTTTTTCTCATTTTAAGGAGGAGAATAAAAATTGTATTACAAATCAAAATATATCATTAACGATCATTGATGACCGTTTTGAACCTGTCGTAAAATTTCATGTGCGTCATTCCCAGATAGTAAAATTAATTCTTCTAATAATTCATCCCGAACTAAATCTAGGCGAATTATTTCACTTGCTAACTTTAAAGCTTCATTTTTCATTTAACATCGCCCCTATCCTTTTTGTTACTCTTATTTTAACTAGCTAAGATAATGTTTTCAGTAATATAGTAAGGTTTTATCACATTGTTTTTCCAAAAGGACCAGTACCTAATGTGAGATTCCCTAAATTAAAGGAGACTGAATTAAATTAACGAGTTCAGTTTTGGGAGAGAAAATGACAAATAACATTAGAAATAGCGTACAAATTAGATATGATTTTGTATGCTTATTTTTTTGGTATATCAACGTTTGAAAAGAATAGTCATGCAGTTTTTGATATCAAATTCCATGTGACCTAGGTGACAAAATATAGATATAAGGAATTACATGGTGCGAATGCCGTAAGAACACGAGAGTTAATCAGTCAGGGATGCCAAGCGAGAGAAATCACAATTTTGCAAGGTAGTGTTGGAAAAGTCTACATTCATTTATTGTTATCGCATCCACCTAGTCTTTCTCCTAGTAAAATCATGCAGTACCTAAAAGGAAGGTCATCAAGGTTGTATCAGGAGCAGTTTCCCGAGCTAAAAAAGAAATATTGGGGACAGCCTATGGGCAAGGGGCTACTTTTGTGCCACAGTAGGAACGGTGGATGAAGAAACAATATGAAACTATATAGCGAACCAGTTTAATAGAAAAACGATATATTCAAGATTGAAGAATGAGTTAAGTCAACATTACCGCCCTACCCTTTGAGGCTAAATACTTAAAAACTCTACCATTTTAGCTGAAGAGTCAGATGTAACCATAGGAGATTGGGAAAAAGATTTGAAAAAAATCATATATAGTATTACTTACAATTCTAAAGAAAGAGTGGTTCACGTACAGTTCATAGTAGCAAATTTTGACCGTTATTTTAGTAGTATTAAAAAAGGCAGCGAATATGAGGAAATTATATTTGAAGATGGAACAGTAGCATTTTTTCGAGAGACTCCATTCCCATCTTCAGACCTAAGTTGGTTAAAAGATCGGATAGAATATAACTTACATTACAATTTCGTTATTAATGAAGATAATAAAGCAAAAGATGAACTACTTGAAATAGCTAATTCACTGAATGTCTAATTCATATTCAAGTAACGGGTGCAAATGCTTAACAAGGAAAAGGGTTAGTTGTTGCTGATTCCTTTTATCTAGTCCTGAACAGTTTACTAAAGGTTTGGCTTTTTTTCGTGTCAACAGAAAAAATAATCAATGTATTTCTATGTTGAGTGGATTGATGAAAACAAGAAGAAACTATGTCTGAGAAGATTTGTATAAAATCATTGACAATATTTCAGAAAAAAATTTAGAGAAGGTAAAAGAAATCCTTGAAACATTAACTAAGTATGAACAGGAATTTTATGAAGTTGAACCAACTAATGAGGAAAAGAAAGCAATTGAAGAGGCAATGTATAGTGAATTTCATTCTTTTGAAGATGTGTTTAAGGATGACTTAGATGTTTGAAATTAAAGTTTCGAACAAATCCAAAAAGTTTGTTCAAAAACAAGACGCTCCTACAAGAAAAAGAATAAAGAATGCTTTATTACAGTTAGCAGAAGACCCATATTATCGAAAAGAAAATGACATCAAAAAGATGAAAGAGTACAACGATATATTTAAACTCAGAGTTAGCGACATCAGAATGATTTATAAAGTAGAACTCAAGTTTCGCAGTTAAATTTTAAAAGCGAAACCTTGGTACTACTAGTGCCATTTAAAACTAAATATATCTATTGACTTGAAATTTGGAAATACAAAAAGCACCCACTATTTGGTAAGATGTTATCGACCAAGAAAACAAATAACCAATAGAGAGGTGCTCCCTATATGATAGTCGATAAGCAGGACAATAATCAACTTCCAAATGAAATTTTAGGTCATATGAAAGAATTACGAGTGTTCGAATG
>NZ_MLQR01000024.1 GCF_001866005.1 Anaerobacillus alkalilacustris | reverse complement strand
GATCTATATCCATCTTTCTTGCCACGTTGGCATAAGTTTCACCTTTTTGATTTACTTGATGTCTGATATAATCTATTTGTGCCACTGCTAACATCTCCTATTTTATCCTCCTGTCAAACGTTGTTGGTCCAACGAGGAGTTTAAAGTTATTTTGAGAGGTTGGCAAGTGGTTTTTTTTATCTGTATATGCCCCTTAGGGCCTACACAAATTAAATGCCATTACCTACATATTTAGTTTGCCATAAACACTTATACAATGTTCCTCTTGAAATATTAAACTTTTCTGCAACCTTTGCTTTTGAGTACCCTTGTTCTAACATTCGTTTAATTTCCACATACTTCAACCACTTTTCCACCTTTCAAAGCCCCCCGACAGTTAAATAATATAAAACTATCATACTGTTAGAGGATATTTTGGTAAATAAGTGTTCAAATTTATTTGTCGGAAACTGTCTATTTTAGTTTAGCAGTTACACATCTATATTTTTATCTCTAAAGGCATTTAATACCTAACAATCGTCCTCTTCACTTTATATGCAAAAAAAGAAGGGCATCATAATAAATTATGGTGACCTTCTTCTTTCATTTAAAAATCATAGTTAAGTTTTTATTATTCTCATTGTTAACTATTTTTTTCCTCTTATATTTCTTATAAATGTAGTAAGTTGTAATAAAAACTATAAAAATAAATGAAAGTAAGTAACTATTTACTTCACCCGTTAAAAAACCTAATGGTACAAGGGCAAGGATAAAAAAATATAAAAAGTTACCTATACTTGTAGCTATAATAAAATGAGTAAACTTAATGGAACTGACTCCTGAAATTAGGTTTACAATGCTGGTTGGAAAAAAAGGAAAAATTCTAGCAATAAACACATACATAAATCCCTTTTTTTCAATTTTCTCTTTAAATTCTTGATTTATTTTGTTTGTTACCATTTCTTTAAATAAATAACGTACACTCAAAAATACAATGGCTGAAGCAACAATACTACTAAACCAGCTCCAAATGACTCCATTTAGAAAACCCCAAAATGCAATATTAATAGTTAGAACAACAATGAGTGGAATAATGGTAAAGGTATTTTGTACTGTCATGATAAGAAAAGTAAGAAGTAACATAGATATTATACTATCATTGGCCATTTCTTGAATTTCACCAACATTACCAGCCCTAACGTTATTCAACAATTCTGTCTTTAATACTCCTAAAGACAATATAATTAACAAACACAAAAAGACAAGTAACTTCATCCAAGGTTTGATTACGATCACCTTCCTTCGAGATAATCTTCATTTTAACAAACCAATATGAATAAAGTGTGAATAATCTTAACTACATTTTTAAAATAAACTTCAAATTTCTTTTGGTACTCCACATTGGGCCTTACTCTCATCTCACAGTTATAGCCAGTAGGATTTCCCGTTTGTGAAAACCTGTAAAAAACCTTTAGGTCAGCTTATCTTTTCAAAAGGAACTTCATAACTGTTTACCAAAGGAAAACTAATATAAAAAGTCGTACCTTCGTTGACTTTACTTGTAACAGTCAATTTCCCTTTCATTATTTCAACAATTCTAAAAGTAACCATCATCCCAAGTCCAGTCCCTTCTCCACCTTTAGTAGTAAAGTAAGGCTCCCCTAACCGTGAAAGTTGCTCTTCAGTCATCCCTTGACCATTATCTGTTATCTCAATAGTAAGCCTATCACTTTCTTCAGTCGTTTGAATGATAAGTTTGCCATTACTTTTCATAGCTTCTATACAATTTTTTGTAATATTTAATAAGATCTGTTGAAGAAGTTGTGGATCTCCTTTGATAAAAAATGTACCAATTTTATGTTCTACCTCAATAGAATTCATGTTTGCCAAAGGCATTATGATATTAATGGCCCTTAGTAATTCTTCTTTAATATTCATTACATCAAAAGATTCAGGTATCGGTTTAGCAAAAGTTAAATAATTACGAATAATATCATTAGCCCTATCAATCTCAGCAATTGAGATTTTTAAATACTCTTTTCTTTTATCAGATGACAAATCTACTTGATCCATCATTTGCAGAAACCCCCTGACTACTGCCAGAGGATTTCGGACTTCATGTGAAATAGATGAGGCAAGATAACTGACAATTTCCATTTTCTCTGCTTTAACTAACTTATTATCTATTATTGTCTTTTCTAAAATTAGTTCATATAGGTAAACAACTAATAAAGTCGTACAAATCATAAAGGATAGATAATTAATAACGAATGTGGAGCTAACTGTAACCTGATATACTGACAGAATAAATAAAACAAATATACCAGAGAACAAGGAAAGACTCCCACTTAAAAGTAATTTCTTTTTCATGGATAGCACCTGATAAGTGTGTTTTACTAGGTAAACACTAATTAATATTGTCATACCTATAAACATAGCTGCATAAAAACCTTCTCCACCAAGGAAAAAATGATAAACAGTCGTAGCGACAAAAATAAGAATGTTTCCTAAAGTCCCACTATATAAGCCGACAAAAATAAGTATTATCCAACGTAGATCAAATTGAAACCCTTCGTAAATGTTTATTGGGAATAATAAACAACTAATTCCTCCTACGCATGCTGAAAACAGAAAAATTCTACGCTTTTTTAATGATGAAAGTTCTTTTGACAGCCTTTCAACAAAAAAAGGTACAAATAAAAGAAAACATAGTAAAAAAAGGACATTCAAAAGTAGTGGTTCAATTTCATTCACGTGAATACACCTCTTTAAGGTATTATTTTTTGATTCTTTTAACTTAACTTAAGGATCTACGAGAACTAAAAATAAACACTAACTTCTTAAATATAACCTCTCTGCTTAATATCTTACAAGAAAATGCGTACTTTTGGGTCAGCGACGTGAGAAATTCTTTTCTACTTCTGCTAGTATATTTGTATTATGTAGGATTCTCTACGCAATGAAGCACCAAGTCATTCCCGAAGGATTCAAAAAAAACATTAGAAAATCGCAAGCCCTTTGGTCACGAGTGGCTGCTCCTGTGCCACCCCGTTTGCTCGAGAGCAATTGTTTTCCGTGCGACGAGTAATCGCAGGAGCAAAGCCACTTCGAAGTAATCCAAGTAGTAGCTTCACTAGGTCGGCCTTTGACTAAACCCCGTTCCTTGGCTTCTTACGTGCCTCTGCGTCTTCTAGTACCGGCTTCGTAGTAAGCTTCCTCGAAGCAGCGTTTTGTGCGTCGAGTAATCGCAGAAGCAAAGCTGCATGAAGCTAATCAACGAAGGATTCCAAGAGGTAATTGAAGTCGGTTGCTTGACTGAAGTGACCGAGCTCGTAGGCTGCTTGCGCTAGACAGTTTTCAAGTTAGAAATTTATAAATTCTGATACTGTAAAAAAAAGAAAATCCATACTACTTAGTATTCCACTAGTAGGATGAATTTTCCTTTTATATACATTTTTTCATTTTAAAAATTTATCGACAATAATAATTAATCGCCCCCAAAAGAGTATACTCTCTTGAGAAGCGATTTTCTAATACTTCAACCAGTGACATACGCCACTAATTTTAATTTTTCTTTATCCCACTCTTAAGGGGCAGTTAAGTTAAACTAACAATCAGTAGAGGGATGAAGGCCCCCCACTGATTGAAGTTCAACTTTATTCTTTTGCGTCTTTTTTCCAGAACCCAAGCATGAGTGCCGTAACTGCTGCACCAATTAATATTGCTACAATATAAAGCAATGGATTTCCGTTTACAATTGGAATAACAAACAATCCGCCATGTGGAGCAGGTAAACCAATACCAAACATCATAGATAATGCACCCGCTACTGCTGAACCAACGATGATCGAAGGAATAACACGTCCAGGGTCAGCTGCTGCAAACGGAATAGCTCCTTCAGTAATAAATGAAGCACCCATAATGTAGTTTGTCTTTCCAGCATCTTGTTCCGCTTTAGTAAATTTCTTCTTAAAGAAAGTAGTTGCTAGAGCAATTCCAAGTGGTGGAACCATCCCACCAGCCATGATTGCTGCATGAGGAGCAAAGTTACCCGCATCAATCATAGCAATTCCAAATGTAAATGCCGCTTTGTTAATAGGACCACCCATATCAACTGCCATCATTCCACCTAAAAGTAAACCTAAGAAGACAAGGTTTCCTGTTCCCATTCCACCTAAGAACGATTCAATACTATCATTTAAAGCAACAACAGGCTCAATTACAATGTATAACATAACTGTACCGGTAATTAAAATACCAAATAAAGGATAAAGTAATACAGGCTTAATACCTTCTAAAGATTGCGGTAGACCATTAAATAAACGCTTTAATCCAAGGACTACATAACCAGCTAAGAAACCAGCGATTAATCCACCTAAAAATCCAGCACCACCTGAGGCAGCCATTAATCCACCAACCATACCAGGAGCAAAACCAGGACGTTGAGCAATACTCATTGCGATAAAACCAGCAAGTACTGGGATCATTAATCCGAATGCATTACCGCCCCCAATTGTCATTAATGCTTCGGCAACTGGATGATATGAAGGATGATTAGGATCAAAGGCTTCAATTCCAAAGATGAAAGAAATAGCAATGAGAATACCACCACCGACAACGAATGGAAGCATATTTGAAACACCACTCATTAGATGTTTATAAAAACCAGACTTACCTTTCGTTTCATTTTCAGTTTTATTACCATTCCCTGATGCACGATAAATTGGTGCATCTTGTTTCATAGCTTTTTCAAGTAATTCTTGTGGTTTACGAATTCCTTGTGCAACTGGTACTTGAATAACATGCTTTCCGTCAAAACGATCCATCTCAACATTCGTATCTGCTGCAACGATTATCGCAACTGCGTCTTTAATGTCAGATGCGGTTAGCGCATTACCAACACCTGTTGAACCATTTGTTTCTACTTTAATATCGTACCCTAGTTCTTTTGCTTTGTTTTTCAAAGAATCAGCTGCCATAAATGTGTGAGCAATACCAGTTGGACAAGCAGTTACTGCTAAAATTTTACCAGCGTTCGGCTTATTAACCATCTTCTCTTCCTCCTCATTTTCTGTTTCTTTCGCATTTATTGCTGAAATAACCTCATCTACTGTATTGGCACTTTCTAACTTTTTACGAAACTCATTATCCATTAAGAATGATGATAAGCGAGAAAGTGTTTGTAAATGAGCATTATTTGCTCCTTCACTTGCAGCAATCATGAAAAATAAATGGCTAGGTTGACCATCAAGAGCTTCATAGTCAATACCAGATTTTGAACGTCCAAAAGCAATGGCTGGAGTTTTAACTGCACTAGTTTTTGCATGTGGAATGGCAATACCTTCACCAATCCCCGTCGTACTTTGAGCTTCCCTAGCTAAAATGGCCTCTTTAAATTTTGCTTTATCTGCTAATCTCCCAGCACCATCAAGTTTTGCAACTAGCTCATCAATAACAGTTTCTTTAGAGCTAGCTTTAAGATTCAATTCTATCGTATCTTTTTTTAATAAATCAGTTATCTTCATAGTTTTACCCCCTTGTAAATTAAAGTTGTTCTATATTAATTTCTTTTAATAACGATTCAACAGTGCTTTTTTCACATAGATCATTTGAAAAAGCAGTTGCACTACCTGAAGCAATACCGTATCTGAATGCTTCAAGAAAATCACCTTTTTCCACATAAGCTGCTATAAATCCAGCAACTAGTGAGTCTCCTGCCCCTACTGAGTTTTTCAGTTCACCTTTTGGAACATTTGCAAAAACTGTCGTTTCACTATTAAGTAACAACGCACCGTCTCCACCTAGCGAAACGATAACGTTTTCAGGTCCAAAGTCTAACAGCTTTCTACCATACTCTACCGCTTCTTCAATAGATGAGATTTCTACATTAAAGAACTCTCCTAATTCATGTTGATTAGGTTTTACTAAAAATGGGTGATACGTTAATAGGTCTTTTAATGCATCTCCTGATGTATCAACGATTAAGCGAGTTTTGTTTTCCTTACATTGTTTTGCAAGAAGTTGATAATAGTCCGGCGATAATGTCGGTGGTAAGCTACCAGCCAAAACAAGATAATCTTGATCTGTCATAGACGATATTTTTGCGAATAATTCTTGCTCATTTTCCTTTGAAACCGCTGGACCTTGACCATTTATTTCTGTTTCTACTGAAGACTTCAATTTAACATTCACTCTCGTAGGTTCATTTACTTCAATAAAGTCTAAATGTACCCCCTCCTCTATTAGTGAATTTTCAATGAAGTGACCAGTAAAACCACCAATAAATCCTAATGCTGTAGTTTCTTGCCCTAACCTCTTTAATACGCGGGAAACGTTAATTCCTTTACCACCTGGATAAAACGCTGTGTGATCCGTTCTATTTAAAGAACCGATATTTACGTTTTCAATTTTCACAATATAATCTACAGATGGATTTAATGTACAAGTATAAATCATCATTTCACAACCTTTATCTTCGTTTGCTCCATAAATGGCGCTATTATTTCATCATCAATATCATTTGTTATAATAACCCCTTGTTTTAATTCGGCAATCTTAGAAAATGTAACTTCATTAAATTTTGTACTATCACTAAGAATAAAGCTTTCTTGTGAAAGATCTATAGCCATTTTCTTTACCATTGCTTCTTCAGGGTCGGGTGTTGTATAGCCCAAAGCAGTATGAATACCGTTCACTCCAATAAAACATTTATCGAAACGGTAAGTCATAATTCCTTCTAAAGCACCTCTACCAATTAATGCCTTTGTAATACCTTTTATATAACCACCTGTCAAGTAGGTATGAATTCCTTTATCTAGTAATGCTTCCAAGTGTGTTAATCCATTGGTTACTACTTTAATATCTTTTGCATTAATATGTTGGATCATTTGAAACGTAGTCGTTCCAGCATCTAAGAATATACAATCTCCTTTTTTTATAAGTGAGGCTGCGTATTTAGTAATTAGCTCTTTTTCGTTTAAGTTTTTTGTAGATTTTTCAATGACACTAAGTTCTACGCCTTTTTGCTTTAAAAGTGAAGCTCCACCATGAACTCGTTTTAACTTCCTTTCTTCCTCTAGTTGACTTAAATCTCTACGAATGGTTGATTCTGAAGAAGATGTAGCATCAACAAGTTCCTGAAGTTTCACTACTTCCTTTTCTAGCAAAAGATCTAATATTATTCGGTGTCTCTCAGGAGTTAGCACCTAATCTCACCACCTGTTATTATTGATCTTACATTTATAATAACGTAAGCCTTTTCATTTTTCAACCACTTTCTTTCAAAAACATTCAAAAATGATTATTTTTTTATGCTTACCTTTCAAAATCAACCAACGTTAGTTACAAGTATTTACCACAATTTACATAAAATTAGAACTTCAACTTAGATTACCCATATTCATAGTGTTTATCCCTCTTAAAAGAATTTTATCATTCATTACCCTTACCATTAAGATACTATATCAAGTTACGTTTTAATCGTTCGTAACTAAGTATAGATTTATGCAGCTCGGTTTTGGTCATTAAAGAAATTCACTCTTTTATTAAAATTTCAAAAAATTGAAGGAACAACATTTTTTTTGTAGAAATAAGTATATTAGTACCTATGTAGAAGTGGTGAGGAAATGGTGAAAATCTCTAATTTGATCGACTTTTTCGAAAAAAACAATACTAAATTTCTTGAAGAGTGGTATCATAATATCCGACTAGAATCAAACGATATATATAAAGATGAAATTAAAGAAATTGGGCTATTAATGTATCAACTAGTACAAAAGACATTGGCAAACTCTATTTCAAAAAATGAACTAAAAGAGTTTGCACACAAAGTAGCTAAAAAAAGAGTTGAATCAAATCAAAACATTGGTGATTTCGTTTATAACGTGAATTATGGAAGATCTCTAATTATTAACCAAGTATTTTCTGCAGAGGTCACTAGGAATGAATTACAATTAGCAATTGAAAGAATTAATGTAACCTTTGATCACTTTTGCTATTTCGTTGTAAGAAAGTATACGTTGTTAAAAGAACAACAAATTGAAGAAAAAAATTTATTAATTAATCAGTCTCATAAAGACAAGCTGAGTTTACTAGGTCAAATGTCTTCAAGTTTTGTCCATGAGTTTAGAAACCCGCTAACAGCAGTCATTGGCTTTGTTAAATTATTAAAAACTGATAATCCAACATTAAAATATATTGATATCATTGAACGTGAACTTGACCAGCTAAAATTTAGAATTACACAATTCCTACACACTTCAAAAAATGAAGGCGCCCAAGAAAAACGTAAAGAAATTTTAACTGTTCAACTTTTATTAGAAGATATCATAAAGTTTTTATACCCTAGTATTGTCGATATAGATGTGAATGTATCGACTAACTACGCGAAAGATGCATTTATTATTGCTAATGAAAATGAAATTAAGCAGGTATTCCTTAATATTTTAATGAATTCGATTGACGCTATTAATAAGAAGGAAAAACCAAGAGAAATTACTGTTGAAACTATTCTCGACAAACAAAATGTGCTTATTAATATCACTAATAACGGTCCTTTAATTCCAGATGATACAAGAGAAGTAATATTTGAGCCTTTTTATACGACTAAAGAGTTAGGCACAGGAATAGGGTTATTTGTCTGTAGAAAAATTATCGAGAAACATAACGGAATTATTTCATGTATTTCAAATGAAGAAAAAACAACTTTTAGTATCCAATTACCTGTTTTAAGAAAAGAAACACCCCCACTTGACTAAGTAGTCAACGGGAGTGTTTTTTAGTTTATTATTACTAAGTTTTTAATAAAAGCTTAACTTCACTAGTGATGTATTAATAACCGTATATTCCGGTCTTATTATTTCTGTTTCCCCATGATTTTTTATTCCTCAACAACTTCCGGTAATCTGACTTCGTTAATTTGTTCTGGAAGCATATCAAAGTAATAATCAATATACCTTTCATGAGTTAATTCCGCTAATAAAGTTTCAGTAACATCTTCATATGGTGCGGTTTGTAATTCTTCTAATTGAATAATGTGATACCCATACTCCGCCTTTACTGGCGTACTATATGTATCTATCTCTAAATTTAATAACCATCACTAAACTCTGGAACTAAATTGATTATTTCTACATTTTCATAGCGACCTTCATTTTCTATACTTTCCGTGTCATCAGAGTATTGATTTACCAAATCTACCATTTCAATACCCGCAAGTAGTTGTTCATATACTTCATTTGCTAACTTGAAAGCTTCTTCATCAGAGCGAACTCCATTTCTAATGTTTCAAAGATCATAAAACATATTAAATACTAACACGATCCCATGGTTTATCCATCGATAATTTTTCGGCTAATTGTTTACTTTTAATTCTTCTGTCTTTCCGAATTTTCGCTCGATCTTCTGCTGTTTTATGCAAGTATATTTCCTCTTCGGTTTCAGGAATTACTTTAGGAACTTGGACAGGCGTTTTCGATTTATTTAATGCTACGAATGTTAAAAAAGCTGTAGCAGCAACACGGCGCTCTCCAGTATTTAAATTTTCAGCAATAACCTTTACAAACACTTCCATGGACGAATGCCCCGCCCATGTGACAAATGCTTCTAAACAAACCGAATCAGTAGTCAAAATAGGATGAAGAAAGTCAACCGAATCAGTTGAGGCTGTAACCACTTCACTTCGGCAATGTCTTCTTACTGCAACAGATGCAACTGCATCAATTTTTTTCATAAGAATTCCACCAAAGAGTGTGTTATGGTTATTTGTATCAAACGGTAATACCAAATCAGTTTGAACTACTCTAGATTCTCTAATATATTTTTCTTCCATTGCACCCTCATCCTTTATTTATAAATTTTGAACATTAAAAAATCAAACGTAATTTCTTAATAATCTAACATATTTCCTTGATAAATGTCTAGTTATCAAATTATAGCGTTTTCATTATATATAGAAATAAAAGCTGAACTTCAATCAGTGGTGGGTGTCTTACTGCCCTTTAAAAGTGGGATAAAATAATTTCTTTTCATATTTTTTTACAAATTTACATGATTAACAAATGTATTAATCGCATTTTTTTATACTACTTTTTATATAATTTAATATAGATTTATTCATTTTTTACCTTATCAAGGTCAATGACAATCAAATAGTATAAAAAAAGGAGGATTAGAGTTATTTAAAAATATTTCTCGTTGTCCTTCAAATTGGAGAGTGATGAAACATGAGTGTACCAAAAAAGGCTCAAACAATCGAAGAAAAACAATATCTTGTGCGATTTAAAGCAGACATAAATTCTCATTTACATGTTTTAGATCATGACACTTGTTTGACAAAATGCCCTGATAAAATATGTACAATTTTTTGTCCTGCAGAAGTTTACAAGTGGGAAGAAATTCGTATGCATGTAGGTTATGAAGGTTGTCACGAGTGTGGTAGTTGTCGTATTGGTTGTCCTTATGAAAATATTAAGTGGGAATATCCAAAAGGTGGACACGGTATTGTCTTCCGTCTTGCGTAAAAATATTTCTCTAATATTGAGTTAAACCTGTTTTTGTTCCACCGAAAAGAAAGCGGTACCAACACTATTATTTATCCCCCTCAAGTGAGGGGGACTTTTATTATGATTATTTATCTAGACCTATGTCTCTTTTCATATTACGCCTTTTGGACTTTCTAAATAACAACCTACTTAATCCGTTTTTTAGATCTTCAAATAAAAGATATACAGACGGAATGAGGAGTAATGTAATAAACGTTGCAAATAATAATCCCGAAATAATAACGATCGCTAAAGGAGATTGATAGTTACTCGCTGTACCAGACGCAATTGCTAGCGGAAGCATACCACCAACTGTTGTCAATGTTGTCATAAAAATTGGACGGAGGCGATTTTTCCCGGCTTCAACGAGAGCTTCATTTGGATGATACCCCTGAACACGAAGCTGATTCGTTCGATCAATGAAAAGAATTGCATTGTTCAATACAATACCAATTAAAAACACCATCCCCATTCCCGACAAGATACTTAATTGAGATTGGGTAAGTAGTAACCCGAATAAAGCTCCAGTTACTGTCAATGGAATGATTGACATCACAATGACAGGGTGTATAAAGCTATTAAACTGAACAGTCATAACGACATAAACGAGAAAAATCGCAATCCCTACTATGATAAGCATATCTTGCTGGGCTTCTTTTTGCTCTTGCAAACGCCCAGCTGTTGTAATCGAATAGCCAACAGGAGCTTCATAGTTTTTTAGTACCTCTTCAATTTCACGATTAATTGAACCTAAATCTCTTCCTTCAATATCTGCAAATACTGTTACCATTCTTTCTCCATCTTTTCGTGTCACTTCCGTCGGCACTTCAAATTCTACTAGTCGTAAATAAGTAGATAAATTTTTATTTCCATTAATTGTAGCAATCTTTTGCTTTAATAAATCTTCTTTATTTTTGATATTTACATTTGTTGTTACAAAAATTGGTGATAGTAAATCCTCCCGTTTAAGTTCACCAGCCGGTATCCGAATAGACCAATCTTTCATTTGTGAAAATAGTTGTGTAGCAGTTACACTATCTTTCTTCATATTTTCATATTTGAATTCAATTAGCTCTTCAGCCATGTTTTTGTTTGATGACGATGTAATACCTACCAAACCCTCAACTGATGCAAGTTTCAACTCTAACTCATTTGCTATTTGATCTAGTCTCTCAAACTCTTCACCTTTAATTTCAATATTAACTGGGAAACTTAAGCCAGAAAAATCGGCAGTACCTACATTTTGAACAGGGTAGTCTTTTTGTAGTTCACGTAATCCTCTATTTATTTCTTCGTTAACTTCAGTTTGATGTAGGGTTGCAGTCTCTTCTGGTGTCATGTTAATTAGAACAAAAAATGCATCAACATTATCCATGATTAAATTATTTTCTACATCATCGATCTCATTTAATGTCTTATTGATTTCAATGGCAATTTCTTCCCTATCAGCTGGCGTTAGTCCACTTTCAAGCTGAACCATAATTTCAGCATATCGATTTAAAACATCAGGCATAACTGACATTGGAATTTTAGTGATTAATAATAAAGAGCTTATAAAAACTGCCAAGAATATAACGATAATACTGTATCGATTTCGCTTTTTTCTAGTTACCCAAGAAATTAACCTTCCGTAATTTAATACAATTCGACCTTCCTGGCGCCCATGCTTTTTATTCTTTAATTTCAAGAAATTTTCACTTAAAGTTGGAATAAGTGTAAATGCTACAATAACTGAACTCACTAAAGTAATGACTACGATGATCGATAAAACAATCATAAATTGACCGATTTCACCACCGAGAAGTCCAATCGGTACAAAAACAACGATAGTCGTTAACATTGATGCAATTACTGCTGTTGCAACTTCCTTAACTCCAGCTAAAACTGCATCTAGTTTTTTATAACCTTCCTCTTTTTTTCTATAAATCGATTCTAAAATAACAATCGAAGAATCGACCATCATTCCAATTCCAAGTCCTAATCCAATAAGAGTTAATATATTAAAGCTATAATCAAATAACCACATACCTGTGAACGTTAATAAAATCGATAACGGGATAGATAAACCAATAATAAAAGTTGCACGAAGGTTTCTTAAAAACAATATAAGAACAAGTAAAGCAATAATTCCACCTAACATAACATTTGTACTTACACCTTCAATGGTATCTGTTACATAATCAGCTTGAGCAACCAACTCTTCAAAAACAAAATCATTAACTAGCCCTTCCTCATCTATCTTTTCTAACTCTTGTCGGACACTAGCTGCCATTTCTACCTGTGTAACATCCGATGCCCTACCTATTTGAACAAAAATAAATTCTCTTGTACCATTATTCCATCCGACTGAAGTCGTTGTATTATTTTCCTCGTAGACTTTTGCTACTTCACTTAGTTGTTTTATTCCAGCAACAGTAGGAATTTCAATTGACTTAACATTATCAATAGTTGACAAATTTGTCGTCCACCTCACTGTTGGCTTTCCACTTTCTCCTTCTAACGTAACAATTGATGTATCATTATTTGCCTGATGAATTATTTGGACAACTTGTTGGGGAGAAAGTTGTAAATCTTGAAGTTGATTTAAATCTAATTCTACAAGAACTTCCTTATTTTCTATTCCCTCTAAACTAACTTCTCGAACCTCTGGCAATGCCTCAATACGCGGCTTCACTACTTGCTTTGCAAATTCAGTCATTTTATCCATTGGACCGTCTTTAATCGTCATATAAAACTCATAAGGCTGCTCAGTAGAAAATTGGTAAGTAGATATAAAATTAACCCCAGAAAGTTGATTCTCCAAACCGATCATTGAAGTTTCTATTTCTTTAAATACTTCTTCACCTAACCCCTCTTCTGCTTGGACTGTTATTAGACTAACACCAATGGTAGAAGTACTCTGAATATGTTTAATTCCACTTATATCGTTAAGTACTCGTTCTATTGGCTTAGTAACTTCCTGCTCTACATCTAACGTTGACATTTGCCCTGCATTTACATAGACTTGTGCACCATCAAATGATATGGTTGGAAACAATTCTCGGTCAAGTTTACCAGCCCCATACACACCAATGATTAAAATAAATACAACCATTAAACCTACAATTTTTTTTCTAGACATAAGTAAACGTAATAAACTCATAAGTTCTCCTCCTCTATATCACAAACAATTTTAATTATACACAAAAAGGAAAAAATTGGGTTAAAAATAATTATTTTTTAACAAAATCAATTATTTTTAGGATGGTAATATTCAATCTGTCGCAAGTACTTTCCTAACTATATACCAAGAAGAGATGCAAAAAGTACACGACCAATGTAAGTCGTGTACTCTCTATTTAACTTATATTATGCTGTAGTTTCTACATTGTTTGTTTTCTTAATTAGCTTACCGAATACCAATTGCTTTAAATATGGTAATACCCAACGGTCTCCACCAAATTTTCCAGCATTAGCACCTGCTGCTAAAATAAACATTGAAATTAAGATCATCCACGGATTTGTTGATACTGTTCCCGCAAACATGAAACTGAAGTTCATCACAACTCCGAAAAATGCTGCTGCTGTTGTTAGTACTCCTAAAATTAATCCTAATCCTACTAAGAACTCTCCCCATGCAACCATAAAGCTAAAAAGATCAGCATTAGGAATAGCTACATTTTCTAAAAACGCCACATATTTAGGATACACTATACTTTCTCCACTCATTACCGGATTATTGACTGAACCATTTAAATATCCAGCAGCATTGAAAGGTTCGCCTGTGATTTTACCCCAACCTGCAGTTAACCACTTCCAACCTAAATATATTCTTAACACCGTTAATATTCCAGATGCATATACGTTATTTCTTAATAAATTCATAAACATAAGTCCTTCACTCCTTATTTCATAATAAATTTTGTGTTAGTTAGTGATTACTAACTTACTTTAAGTATAATACATTATTTTGTGAATAGTTGAGCAAAGTTTGACGGATTTGTTACTTTTCTTTGGATAAACTGTGACAATAGTGATAACCTCACAAATAGAAAAAACCTTCCCTTCTTAAATACAGAAAGTAAGGTTTTCTACCGTTGTAGTAGTATCCTATCCTTAAACAGAGTTGTTTTGATGATGATAAGATTTACTTTTAATAGGGTATTTAAACATGTTACTTCACTATTAAACCATTCACTAATAATTGAATCGTACTGTTCATTTCTAGTTCATAATCCCATTTTTTTTCAGGTAACAGCACAAACATTGACACAAGAGTTCCAACAATCGTCGTTATTATTAAACGTATAATTGTATCAGGTGGTAACGGAACAACTTCTCCTTTATCTTGAAATTCAACTATCTTATTTTTAAATTTTTCGTAGATATGATCCTGAAACAATTTCATGTAAGGCTCTTTCAATTCATCGTGAAGCGAAATTTCTTGAAGGAGAATCCTAACAACTAATGAATGTTTTTTTACAAACTCATACCTATTTAAAGCTAACTTTCTAATAAAATCTTTAAAACTTTTATATTCCACTTCAAATATATTTTTAGCAAAATCTTTTGCCATATGTGGCCCGACAAGTTTCGTCATTAAAGGAGAAACAATAGCTATAAGTAATTCTTTTTTAGTATGGTAATGACGAAATATCGTTCCTTCTGCTACTCCAGCTTTTTTTGCAATTTCATTCGTCGATGTCGCTGCATAACCTTTCTCAGAAAAAGTTTCAATAGCGGCTTCTAAAATTTTTAATTGCTTTTCACTGTATTTTACTTCGTTGCTTACATCAAATAATAATAGTTCCCTTAATGAATCTGATTGCGACATATTTATTTTCTCCTTTAATCACTATAAGAGTACTATCATTATAAACCTTTACCCAATATCAGACAATTTCTCTAGATCTTACGGTGTTTTTTTAAAGCAAGATTATTTAATATCATAAAACCAATAGAACATAACATTAAAATTGTTAAGTTAAACACTATATCTGATAATCCTTTTCCTCGTAACATTATATCTCGCATTGCTTCTCCACCATAGGTTAAAGGCATAATAATGCTTAATGATTTAAGCCACGGAACCATCGTATCAACATTAAATAAACCTGAGAAAAATACTTGAGGGACAATGACAATTGGAATAAATTGAATCATTTGTAACTCAGTTTTCGCAAATGCAGAGAGTAAAGTTCCAAGAGTAAGGGCTGTTATTGATAAAATAAGGGTAACTAACAATACTAACCAAATTGACCCTATCATCGTCATTCCCAAAATTTTTATAGAAAAAAAGACGATAATCGTTGATTGTATGGTTGTAAATACCCCAAATCCTAACACATAACCAATAACGATCTCCCAACGCTTCAGTGGTGTTGATAATAATTTTTCTAAAGTACCACTCGTTCTTTCTCTAAGAAAAGATACTCCTGCTATAATAAATACAAAGAAAAAAACAAAGAAACCAATCAAAAAAGGACCAATATTATCAAATGTACTCATATCTTCAGAACCATAATAATAAACGATTTCAGGTTTCGGTTGATTTTCGACATGTGAATTTTGGAGACTTTGTATCGCTATTTGAACCATATGAATTACAGCATTATTAATAGCTGGATCAGTTCCTTCAATAACGATCGTTGGTGAGCTTTCTTGAATAACTAAATATCCATCAATTTCTGTGTTTATTAAAGCAGTTAACGCACCTTTTTCTTCGTTAAACATCACTGCATTTTCAAACTTTTTAGCAATCCTTTCATCCCCACCTACAAACCCAACTGTTGGCTCATATTTTTCTCCAGCAAAAACAAGAGAAACTAACCAAAGGATAAACATAGGCGCGATGATAATCATCGCAATTGTTCGTCTATCTCTTATAAACTGCCGTATAATTCTTATAACTAATGCTTTTACCTTCATACATCAGCACCTCCATATTGTAAAAAAACTTCTTCGATTGAAGATGCATTTGTTTTCTCCTTTAACTCTTCTGGAGATCCAGTTGCTATTATATGACCATCCTGAAGTAATGCTAAACGCTCACACTTTTCTGCTTCATCCATTACATGGGTTGTAACTATTATAGTCGTACCGTTTTCACTTAGCCTCTTAAGTTCGTTCCACACAGACTGCCTTAGTACCGGATCAATCCCCACTGTAGGTTCATCTAAGATTAATATTTCTGGTTCGTGTAACAATGATATAGCTAAGGATAACCTTCTTTTCATTCCCCCAGAATATTGGCTTACTGGCTTCCTCAGATTTTCTGTAAGCTTAACTAAATCCATGACTGAATCAATTCTGGCTTTTCTTATACTACCTCTCAATCCGTAAATTGCGGCAAAAAAATCTAGGTTTTCTAAAGCTGTAAGTTCACCATATAATGCATTTGATTGAGCCATAAACCCAACCTTCTTAAGTAATGATAGGTTCGGCATCAATACATTTAATACACGAATCGTCCCACTGTCTGCATTGTTGATACCTGCAATCATTTTTACTAACGTTGTTTTCCCTGCACCAGATGGACCAAGCAATCCAAAAATTTCACCTTCATTAACATCTAAATTAATGTTTTGTAAGACTAAATTATTTTCAAAGCTTTTA
The DNA here is from genome assembly GCF_001866005.1 of Anaerobacillus alkalilacustris. Classification (GTDB taxonomy): domain Bacteria; phylum Bacillota; class Bacilli; order Bacillales; family Anaerobacillaceae; genus Anaerobacillus; species Anaerobacillus alkalilacustris. The sequence continues at coordinate 37,593 of NZ_MLQR01000024.1, read as the reverse complement.
CAAACATTTGTTACTTGTACTTTTAAAGAAGTATTCATCATTTGCTGACCTCCCATCATTTAATGAGTGATTACTCACTTTTATTTTATGTAATAATAAGGTCATTTACAATAACTAACTGAAAAAACCTTTATTCCCTGAAAAGAAAAAAAATCCCTACTACCATGTAGTAAGGATTTTTCACATCATTTCCCTATTTTTTTCATAAAGTAATTAATCTGCACTTGCAGAGTATTCTTCAAACCCTTCCTTTGTTTCACGGTAATGCATAATATCTTCATCTGTGAAATAATAAATAGAAACTGAAGAAACCTTATTGTTTTCAAAGTATACGAAAACTTGCGCGTTCATACTTCGCTCTGTCAAACCCGCAACATCGACAGATATAAGCTCGTTACTATACTTGTAGCCATCTTCCGTATAATCATATCTCCATGCATGCATAATCGTATCTTTATGATTAACATTTGGCTCGCCGAGTAATTGCTTCACATCATTAATTTCCTTTCCTACAATAGCTTTACCTTTTAATAAGGTGACAATATCTTGATCAACTTCCGATGCACTTTCTTCCTGATTCAGGTTAGAATCTTCTTGCTTAGATTCCTTCTGTTCGGTTTCTACTTCTTCCTTTGATGTTTCTTCTTCGATACTAACTTCATTATCTATTTCTTCTTTTTCTGCTTCTTCTTGTTCATTTTTTTCTTCTATAGAGTCTTCACTTTCAGGGATTTGCGTTCCTTCATCAGGTGAACAAGCAGTCCCTAGAACTAGTAAGCTTGAAAACAAAATAAAAAATAATAGGTTTTTCATTTTCTTTCCTCTCCTCGTTATTGTTTTTTTAATCAGATCAATTATGATGTTTAGAGATCCAATTAATTAAATCACTCTATATACCTTACAACTTATAAAAAAGTTTTTAACTTTCATATTTTTTTCTTAACCCTTATCTTTCAAGTGTAAAAGAGTGCAAGGGTACACCTTAGTTTACCTACTGTAGTCTGAAAAAATAATCTATTTTATGAAAAAAGACACTTCTATTATTTAGAAGTGCCTTTTGAAACTACCCGTAATTAGTATTTACTTATATAGCAGTCTTACCAACTATTTTTTTCTCCTTTTTATTCACCGCTGTTATATCTTTAGCTTTATTTTGTTCTTTTAAATCTTTATTAAGTCCTTTTACCAATCCATAGCACATGATTAACACGATAAAGGTAAGCGGTAGAGCACTAACAATGATAGCTGTTTGTAAACCGGCTAACCCTCCAGAAGCCATTAATACTAAAGTTGACGCGACAAGAATAATTCCCCACGTAACCTTAACTCGATTGTTAGGGTTTAACTTCCCACCAGTTGTCAGCATTCCTAATACAAACGTTGCCGAATCAGCTGAAGTAACAAAAAATGTTGTTATCAATGCTACTGTTAAAATAGAAAGAACTATTCCGAAAGGTAGATGTTGATATACGTAAAATAACGCTGTTTCAAGTCCCTGACCTGATACATTTAAACCTTGAATTAATTCTAAATATATCCCGGTTCCACCAAAGACCGTAAACCAGAGACCACAAACAACTGTTGGGACTAGTAATACCGCTATTGTGAATTCGCGTATCGTTCTCCCTTTTGAAACACGAGCAATGAACATACCGACAAATGGTGTCCATGAAATCCACCATGCCCAATAAAATACTGTCCACCCTTGTGTAAAGGCTGCTTCATTTCCATCAAAAGGTGATAAACGTAAACCCATAAGAGCAACATTTTGTACATAGCTACCAAGACTTGTAGTAAACATATTAAGTAAAAATAGCGTAGGACCAAGGATTAGCATTGCAAATAAAAGTAATGTCGCTAACGACATGTTAATATTACTTAAATACTTTATGCCTCGAGAAATTCCTGTGTTTGCTGAGATGATGAAAAGAACTGTTATGATACCCATAATTAACATTTGTACCATAAAGTTATTAGGAATACCAATAAGATATTCTAGTCCTGCGTTTATTTGTTGAGAGCCTAAACCTAATGAAGCTGCTACTCCAAATAAAGTTGCAAAAACTGCTACGACATCGACTGTTTTACCAATCGGACCTTTCACCTTTTCACCAAGCACAGGATAAAGTGTAGCGCTCATTAATCCCGGTGCGTCTTTTCTAAACTTTTGATAAGCAAGTGCTAGAGCAACTATTGCATAAATAGCCCAAGCATGTAAGCCCCAATGAAGCCAAGTATAACGCATCCCCATAATTGCAGATTGTTCTGTACTGCCCTCTCCCATTGGTGGTGAAGCAAAATGAGCAATTGGTTCCGCTACACCATAGAATAACAGTCCTATCCCCATACCTGCTGAGAATAACATCGCAAACCATGTCGGTCTACTAAATTCTGGTTTAGCATCTTCTTTTCCAAGTTTAATCTTGCCAAATTTACTAAAGATCATATAAATAGCAAAAACAAGAAAAAATGTAGCTACTAGTTGATAAAACCAACCAAAAGATTCAAGCACAAAGGTTTGAGCAACAACCATTGCTTGACCTAACTGATTAGGAATAAGGACACCAATTAATACAAAAAGAGCAGCGATACCAACCGAAACTTTAAAAACTGTCCTGTCACTTTTATCCATTATTATGACACTTCCTTTCCATAATCGTTCTACTGTTCGTAAAGTTTTTTCTGTACATACAATATGATTTAATTAAACCATAAATTACCGCAAATGTGAAAAGCCATACTCAGCGATATTCTCGAGTTTTCATTGATAGTCATGAATAGCTTTAAATTATTCCCTAAGATATTTCGTATTGCTCTTATTTTAAGTATCATCCTCTTGTTTCCGAAAAACTAGTCATTATATCAAACTTACTAGTCTTAATTTTATTCCATAATAATCAAGAAAAGCGCAAGCGCCTTGGTCACGAGCGAAAGGCACTGGAAGGCCTTTGACAGAAGCCGCTTTTTGGCTTCCGAAAAGGACTGAAGTGACCGAGCTCGTAGGCGCCTGGAGCTAGACAGTTTTCAAGTTAGTAATTTATAAATTCTGATTATGTGAAAAAGAGTTTTTAGCTAATGATGCTAAAAACTCTTGAATTTCATTTCACAGTTACTCGTTTACTTATTAATCATTTTTTTAAAGATCATCAAATCCATTATCAACTGATACTTTTGTATACTGGCGTGATTTTTGTTCAAAGAAATCGCTTTTGCTACTATTAACGTCCTCATAGGCTTTAATCCATTTCATAGGATTCGTCCGATAGCCTTCATATGGTCGCTCAACTCCTAGCTCATTCACACGCTTATTGGCGATAAACTTTATATAAGCCTCAAGATCATTCATTTCGACTCCATCTATTTTTTCTCCAATAATATATTTCGCCCACTTTATTTCAAGTTCAGCAGCTTTACGAAACGTTCGTTGAACAAACCTATGATTAGCTTCACTATTAAGTTCAGGATACTCTTTTCTCAATTCCTTAAAAATATTTGAAAATAAATGAACATGCAGTTGTTCATCACGATTAATATAATTAATCATCGTTGAGGTTGATACCATTTTTTGATTTCGTGCTAAATTGTAAAAGAAACTAAAGCCTGAATAAAAATTTAAACCTTCTAATATAACATCAAATACAATCGATTCTAATAACGTTTGTGGAGTTGGATGTTCAATAAAACGTTCATATCCTTCAGCAATAAAATCATTTCTTTCACGAAGGATTGGATCATGTTTCCAATATTCAAAAATCTCATCTTGCTTATGTTTTTGAACAACACTAGATAAAACATACGAATAGCTTTGATTATGAACCACTTCTTGAAACGAAAGAACAGTCATTAATGCTGACAAACTAGAATCTGTTAAGTATTTGGCCACATGCATCGAATAATCGGTTTGAATACTATCTAAAAAAGCAAGTAAACCAATAATTTTATTAAAAGCTTCTTTTTCAGTTGCTGATAGTTTTTCATATTGCTTGATATCCGCCGACATATTAATTTCAAACGGAGTCCAAAAGTTTGCCAGCATATTTTTATAAAGAGGATAGGCCCACGAAAATCGTACATCATCCCAATTTAAAACGTTAGAACTTTTTCCATTAATGATTCCCGTTGAAGCATTTGGTGCTGTAACATCATAAAGTTTACGTCGTTGCAATATACTCATAAATTAATCCTCCCTTAGCTTGAACAACTTTCACACTCTTCTATCTCACTAGAAGTTGAACGAACATAATAAGTAGTTTTTAATCCTGCTTTCCATGCTGCTATATGAAGTTCTAACAACTCCTTAGCACGTATCGTATTTTTCACATAAATGTTAAATGAGATCGCTTGATCGATGTGTTTTTGTCTTGCACCATTTTGTTTAATACTCCAATGCTGATCGATCATGTGAGCCGGTTTATAGTACCAAGTTGTCGTAGCACTCAAATCAGGAGCAGTAACTGGAATTTTATAATTTTTCTTCTCTTCTGAGTATTCTTTTTTAAATATTGGGTCAATTGATGCAGTCGAACCAGCGATGATCGAAGTTGAAGAGTTTGGTGCCACGGCAAGCAAATAACCGTTTCGAATTCCATTATTCATTACTTCAAACTTAAGTTGCTTCCATTTCTGTGAGTGATAGTCTCTATCATCAAAATATTTACCAGACTCCCATTCAGAGCCTTTAAACATCGGATAAGCACCTTTCTCTTTTGCCAGTTCAAGACTTGCCTTTATTGAAAGATAATTAATTTTTTCATATAAATGATCTGAATATTCAACAGCCTCATTTGATTCCCACTTTATTTGTTTTAACGCAAGTAAATGATGCCATCCAAATGTGCCTAAACCTATGGCTCGATATTTTTGATTAGTGATCTCAGCTTGCAAGACGTTAATACGGTTTAAATCAATAACATTATCAAGCATCCTAATTTGAATTGGGATTAATCGTTCTAGAACGTCATCGAGTACTGCTCTAGCCAATGATATTGAGCTCAAATTACACACAACGTAATCACCTGGCTGCTTTGTTACAATGATTTTTCCGTCTTTTGTGACCTCTTCCTTTACCGTGGTTGCACTCATATTTTGCATAATCTCTGTACAAAGATTTGATCCGTAAATCATCCCAGCATGTTTATTTGGATTTAATCGATTAACTGTATCTCGATAAAACATATAAGGTGTACCCGTTTCTAGTTGGGAAATCATGATCCTTTTAAATATTTCAATTGCAGGGACAACTTCTCGTGATAAAGCTTGATTGGCCATACATTGTTGATACTTTTCTCGGAAACTTCCATGACCTTGCTTCTCATCATAGTAATCTTCTAAAGAAAAGCCCATTATTTGCCGAACTTCATGTGGATCAAACAGATACCAATCATCTCTTTGTTCTACCTTTTCCATAAAATAATCTGGAATACAAACACCAGTAAATAAATCATGTGTCCGAAGGCGCTCATCACCATTATTTAATTTTGCATCTAAATAAGAAAAGATATCTTTATGCCAAATATCTAAATATACTGCAATTGCCCCTTGACGTTGCCCGAGTTGGTCAACACTAACTGCGGTATTATTTAACTGCTTCATCCATGGTAAAACACCCGACGAATTACCTTTAAACTTCTTAATCGAAGACCCTTTCGCACGAATTTTACCTAAATATAACCCTAAACCTCCACCATTTTTACTCACAGTTGCAGCATCCGTATTACTATCAAATATTCCTCTTAAACTATCATCAACTGTATCAATAAAGCAGCTCGATAATTGCCCATAGGTTTTTCCAGCATTCGCCAAAGTCGGCGTTGCAACCGTCATATAAAGATTAGATAAAGCCCAGTACGCTTCTTTCACATATTCTAGTCTTTTTTGCTTCGGTTCTTTCCTCATCAATGTCATCGCAATGATTAAAAATCGTTCTTGTGGGAGTTCATAAAGTAACCCTTCATGTGTTTTGGCTAAATAACGATCAGCTAACGTCTTCACGCCAATATATGTAAATAATTGATCATTTTTTGGAGTTAGTAAACCTTCTAATTCATTAATTTCCATTCGATCATAACAATTTAATAAATCGTTACGATAGATCCCTTTCTCATATAAACTTTCAATGAGCTTATTGAAGGATTGATAGACTCGTCCGCCACGATTTCTTTCAACTTGTTTGTATAAAAGATTTACATAAATTTGTGCTGCAATATACGTCCAATCAGGTTCTTCACTGGTAATATGGTCAAGTGCTTCTAAAATAATCTTGTTTAAGATTTTTTCTTCATTTTGATTATCTAATTTCTCTAGCATTCGAAAAGATTTGTCTTCAAAATTACGATAATTAAGATTTGGAAATTTTTTCATGATTAAAGTTATTTGTTCTTTCCATTTTTGTTCAGGATCTATGACAACGTTCAAGTTATAGCCACCTCTCTCAATTTTTCTTACCTATACTTTCCTAACGTGTAAAAAACCCCTTCCTACGTGGAAGAGGCTAGAGAAACGGCATTATATAATTTATGGGTAGGAAACAACTCCTCCCATATCATTATTCGTACCGTTTCTAGAATCCCAGCCCCCGAAGACTTAGAAACTTGGAAAACAGGCAGGTCTCCTGACTTTTGCTTCACCCTACTTTGAGCCTTCCCATATAAGCACCACAAAAAGTGACAATCTTATATAGTGGTCATCTCATTTCGTCCACAATTACAGTTGCGGGGACAGTTGCGGATTTTCACCGAATTCCCTATTAAGTCTCATAAATAGACACCTATTTTTCCGTAAAATTATGAAATAACATAAAAAATTCTATATATAGTTCTATCCTCGCTCGCGTAAACTATATCTTGTACTCGTAATTTTATATTAGTATTCACTATTTCGCAATTGTTTTGTTTATCAATTTATAAGCTGTTACATTAATTATTTCGGTTTAGCTTCAATCACATAACGAAGTGGTGCAATCCCAACATAACTAAATGGATAACATGTAGTTAGTAGAAGAACTTCTTCATCAATCGTAAAATCTATGACCGTCAGATCATCAGCATCAACAATATAAGTCGTTGTAACTTCATACGTATAAGAACCGCTCTCTATCTAATTTAGGAATAGTTAAAATTCCAAATGCATCTGTAAAATCTAGTTCCTGTTTTATTTCTTGTTGTAATAATGGTAGTGTTTGTCTATCAATAACATCCCCCTCTATACTTAGTACCTCTTTTGCTTCTGTTAATGCAATTACAACTTATTGGTTACCATACCAATCATATACCCACTATATATAGCAGTACCTAGTCCAATGATAAATCCTAGTTTAGTTAGCCATTGAAAAACCATAAACTCCTCCATTTTATATTTTCAAATATGAAAATGATGACTAACTCAGTTAGACCTAACCTCCCGTTATCGCGAACACCCCACGTCCAAACTGTTCCGTCATTTTTTAAGGTAAAGAGAAATTGTTTCCTGCGTGGATTGTTTTTACGTTATCTAATCCCGTAATTTGCACTGGTGAAATAACTGGACTTTCAATGTTGCCTAATCCTAATTGTCCTAAATCATTTCTACCCCAACCCCAAACAGTTCCAGCATTTTTTAAGCCTATAATATGACCACTACCTGTAGCTAAAGCTTTTACATTAGTAAAGAGAGGGATTTTCACTGGAATAATCGCTCCCCATCATCAGTAAAATCAGTACTTCCAATACCTAATTTACCATTTTGATTAACTCCCCATGACCATACTTCACCATCGATGTTACTGCATATGAATTGTTATTAGCTACATAAACAGCAGCTGAACCAATATCAGTATTTGCTGAAACAGGACTGTATTATTGCTGAAATCGGAACGGATATGGGTCAATTTCCTTCATCTAGACATTTAGCTTCTTGGGCTGGTGTATCACCTGGAAATAATGAAAGTGCTGGTAAAAAAAAGTTCCAAAAGCGTTCAAGGAAACCCACATATAAAATCAGCTCTGTGTGAGTTTGCATGGGCAATAACAAGGTCGAAAAAGACTTCAATGGCAAATACTTTTTGGTCTCTTTCTGCTAGACGAGGTAAGAAAAAAGCTTTACAGGCTATAACGCACAAGGTCATTAAAATTATTTATACTTTATTTCTCAATAAACAACACTTCTCAGAACCCTGTCTAGCTGGTTAGATAACCCCTATTTCTATAATCAATTAAGGTTGTTATTTTAAAAAAATGATGTCACACCCTCTAATTTTGGTATTGCCTTTTTTCTAAAAATCCCTGTTTTAAGGCTTTCTAACCTCTTAGTCGTGGGCTCGACAATGTTATTTTCACAGAAAAAGTGCAAGCGCCTTGGTGGCGAGCAGCTGCTACTTTGCCACTTCGTTAGCTTCTCGCAAAGCAACTTCTAAGTAATCAAAGTAGTAGCTTCCAAAAAAAGCCCTTAGCTAAAACTAAGGACTTTCTTCTGTTTTTATCGTACGCCTTTGTTATATTCAGCATTAAATATAAACAATCGAAAGAGCATATATAAAGAAGGAATGAGCAATAGTAACCCACTTATAAAGGCAATAATTAATGAAATACCCATCTCGTCACCGGTGATACTTTCATATATCGTTAATGTAGGGTAGAGGATGTAGGGCAAATGTGTATAACCATAACCAAAAAATGCAAACCCATATTGTAAAGCTACAAAAATAAAAGCTGTCCCAAAGTACTTTTGTTTATAAATTAACCACACTGCACCTATGAAAAAAATTAACGATAACACAAAAAAGTAAAATTCCCCGACCATTGCTTCGAAATGTTCCAAGTTATGTGTACGTAACGTTAAAAAAACTAAAAAACTTAGTAGGATAGTTGGTCCACTCCATATTAACGTAAACTTTCTCATTAGTTTGTAGGCATCGTCATCTTCCGCTCGCTGCGCATAATAAGTTAAAAAGCTAGCACTAATAAATAACACACTAACAATCGATAATAATACAACACCCCAAGAGTAGGCACTGAAAAAAAGTTCAGACAACAATAAGTGTACATGTTCTCCTTCTTGTCCTATAAACCCTCCTTCTGATATCGTTAGCACAATGGATAAAGATGCAGGGATAAACAAACCTGATACACCGTATAAAAATAAATAAATATTATTTTCCCTAACCCCATAATTTGCAAATGCATAAAAAGAGCCTCGTATAGCTAGTAATACCAATGCTATACTCCCTGGAACTAGCAATGCTGTACCATAATAATAGGCTGTATCAGGAAAAAAACCTATCAAACCAACAAAGAAAAAAACAAGAAAGACGTTGGTAACTTCCCATACTGGTGATAAATAACGATCAATAACTACCCTAATACTATGCTTTTTATCAGTTACCCTAGCATAAAAGGAATAAAACCCAGCACCAAAATCAATCGATGCAATCATTAAATACCCGTATAGAAAAATCCATAATACGGTGATACCAATAATTTCAACGGATATGTCGTTCATTGTAACACCCCACGTTTCTATAAAATAATCCCTCTTTTTTCGATCTCAGTTTCTGCTGATTTTTTTGAAAATAAACGAATTAAAATAACCGGTACTAATAAACCTAAAATGAAATACAAACTTGTAAACAAAATTAGCATTTCAAACACTTCCCCTGCTGTCGTAACAGCTTCACCTGTCCTCATAAGTCCAACTATAATCCATGGTTGCCTACCTACTTCAGTCATAATCCATCCTGATTCAATAGCAAGCATTGCTAACGGTCCACCTAGAAATATGCCTCGTAACAACCAAGGGTGTAGCGAATTCAATGCTTTGACATAATAAAAAACAAAATATAGAACTGCAACAAATGCTAAGAACATTCCACTAAATATCATAATGTTAAAAAAATAATGGATATAAAGTGGGGGCCATAAATCCCTTGGGAAATCATTAAGTCCTATTACTTCCGCATCTGGGGAATTATAGGCCAATATACTGAGAGCAGCTGGAATTCCAATACCGTATTTAACCTCTAGTGTTTCCTCATCAAGGATTCCACCTAAAAGCAATTTTGCACGAGTTTCTGTCTCAAAATGCCATTCAGCTGCTGCGAGTTTTTCTGGTTGGTACTTGGCTAAATACTTCCCAGCAAAATCGCCATTTAACATTGTAAAAATCGAAAAAACTAAACAACCTATCATTGAAAAGTGTAGTGCTTTTTTATAATAAACGTGACTTTTTCCTTTTAATAAAAAGTAAGCTGCAATACTTGCCAATACAAACCCTGAAGTCAAATAAGCTGTTGTCAGTACGTGTGCAACTTTTGTTGGTGTAGCAGGGTTAAACATCGCAACTAATGGTTGTACATTCAAAAATGAGCCATCAACTAATGTGAAGCCTCTTGGTGTATTCATGAATGCATTTACAGTTGTAATAAAAAATGCAGATGCAGATGACCCAATTACAACAGGGATGGATAATAACCAATGAAAAATGGGGTTGGAAAAACGGTCCCAAGTATATATATAGATCCCCAAAAAAATTGCTTCAAAGAAAAAGGCAAAAGTCTCCATAAACAATGGTAGTCCAACTAAGTGGCCGGCTTTTTGCATAAAACTAGGCCATAATAAGGATAATTGCAAACCTATAATCGTGCCAGTTACGACGCCAACAGCAACAAGAATTACGTAACCTCTCGTCCACCTTCTTGCTAATAAGATAAAGTATGGATCTTTTCTTTTTATACCAATTAACTCGGCTAAACATATATAAAGCGGTAAACCAACACCGATCGTCGCAAAAATAATATGAAATGCTAACGTTATAAATGTAAGTAAACGGCTTAATAATAACGTATCAAACTCCAATTTTTATTCCTCCTTCTACTTGTAATTTTCTTTACTTTTTAATGCCCATATAAAGAAAACAATAACTGAAATAAAAACGACAAGTACTGGGGCTACCATTATGATAAAAAAATCCACCTTTACCAAACCCTTTCAATTTCTCTTAAATTGCATCACTTATTTTTACCGTTATTGGTAAAAGTATGTAACAATTTCGAAAAATCCCAATAGCTGTAATCAAAAATCTATAGAACTTAATTAAACTAATAAAACATTATTACATTAAAGAAAGTAATACGATTAATAAAATTTTTGTGTCTTTCTTAACTTAAAAAGGTTTTAACGAACAAAAATATATTGACCGCGCTTACATTTACTCTTAATATTAGAATTACAACGTTGTTATTTTTAAGTACTCATCTTTAATCTAATTAAGGGGGAATTATATTGGCATATGAAATAATCGAAAAGTTTAAAAAGCAATATATGGATGGTTGTGACAAGTGGTACGAAACGAAGTGGCACTATGTAGAAGGATGTATTATGAAAGCTTACTTAGATAGTTATGAACAAACGGGGAATGAGGAAGATTATCAATTTGTAAAAGATTTTATAGATCGGCTTGTTGATGAAAATGGTCATGTTAAGCAAATCGACATTAATTATTATACAATCGACCAAATCAGAATGACTGCTATTCTCTTTACTCTTTATAAAAAAGAAAAAGATCAAAAATATAAAAAAGTGCTAGATATAATTTTCAAGCAATTAGAAACATACCCTAGAACGAACACAGGGAACTTTTGGCATAAAACCAACTATCCAAACCAGATTTGGATGGATGGACTTTATATGGGACAGCCATTTTATGTACAGTACATCAAGGAATTCGAAGAGAAAAAAGACTACTCCGATACTTTTAATCAATTTAAACAAACTCGTAACCTTCTATTTGATGATGCAACTCAATTATATTATCACGCCTATGACGAGTCTCGTGAAATGTTCTGGTGCAATAAAGAAACTGGTCTATCTCCACATGTCTGGGCACGTGCCGCTGGTTGGTTTGTGATGGCTCTCGTTGATATTATGGAATTACTTGAAGGCGAAAATGTAAATACCGATGAATTAAAGGATCTCCTCAGTGAAGCTATTGATGGCATGTTACGTTATCAACATAGTAGTGGATTGTGGTATCAAGTAGTAGAATTTAGTGGTCGTAAAGGGAACTACTTAGAATCAAGTGGAACTGCTATGTTTGCTTATGCAATATTAAAAGGTGTACGCCTTGGCTATTTAGCAGATGATTACTCCAAATTCGGTAAATTAGCATTTGATGGAATCATTGACCAATACATTACTGAAGAGAATGGAGAGGTATTATTAGGTGGCATTTGTAAAAGCGCTGGACTTGGCACACATCCAGAGTTAGGTATTGTTCGTGACGGCAGCTACGAATATTATTGCCACGGTGAGCCAATCGTTACTAACAACGGACATGGAGTAGCTCCATTCTTAATGGCGTTTAATGAAATAAAACTATTAAAAACTTATTAATACGAATGTAAAAAGAGTGTGTCCCCAAAGCATAGCTTTTGGTGACACACTCTTTTTACATTTTGATGTGAAACGAAACCTAAACTCCTAAATCAAGGAAAATACTTCTAGCATTTTGCGCGGTTTCTACTCGATTGTGCGCGATTCACCCTTGTTTCTGCGCGATCCAGATCCCTTTCTGCGCGATTACCATTTTTTGCGCGGTTTCTACTCGGTTGTGCGCGATTCACCCTTGTTTCTGCGCGATCCAGATCCCTTTCTGCGCGATTTCTCAAATTTGTGCGCGATTACCATTTTATGCGCGATTTCTACTCGATTGTGCGCGATTCACCCTTGTTTCTGCGCGATCCCGCTACCTTTCTGCGCGATTTCTCAAATTTGTGCGCGATTACCATTTTATGCGCGATTTCTACTCGATTGTGCGCGGTTCACCCTTGTTTCTGCGCGATCCAGATCCCTTTCTGCGCGATTTCTCAAATTTGTGCGCGATTACCATTTTATGCGCGATTTCTACTCGATTGTGCGCGATTCACCCTTGTTTCTGCGCGATCCAGATCCCTTTCTGCGCGATTTCTCAAATTTGTGCGCGATTACCATTTTATGCGCGATTTCTACTCGATTGTGCGCGGTTCACCCTTGTTTCTGCGCGATCCAGATCCCTTTCTGCGCGATTTCTCAAATTTGTGCGCGATTACCATTTTATGCGCGGTTTCTACTCGATTGTGCGCGATTCACCCTTGTTTCTGCGCGATCCAGATCCCTTTCTGCGCGATTCACCCTTGTTTCTGCGCGATCCAGATCCCTTTCTGCGCGATTTCTCAAATTTGTGCGCGATTACCATTTTATGCGCGGCTTCTACTCGATTATGCGCGGTTCACCCTTGTTTCTGCACGATCCTTGAAAATTCAAACATAAAAAATAGAGTACAAATGCTATTACCATTTGTACTCTTGAAAAAAAACGTGCTCTTTTTCTATTATGAAACTTCCGCATCACTATTCTCTTTTTAACGAGTAAATAAACCTTTCCACCAGTTTGTAAAACTATCGGTATAGATATAAATGACAGGTACTAGCACTAAAGTAATTATTGTAGAGAATGTTAAACCAAATACGATAACAGTCGCCATCGGTGCTTGCAACTCAGCACCTTCACCAAACCCAATCGCTAGTGGCACCATGGCTAAAACAGTTGTTAACATCGTCATAAGGATTGGACGTAACCTTGTTGGACCTGCCTCCAAAATGGCTTCTTCTCTAGACATACCTCGACTTCTTAATTTATTAATGTAGTCAACAAGAATAATTGCATTATTTACAACAATACCTGCTAACATAATGATTCCAATAAATGCCGGTGCACTTAACGGCCTGTTTGTTAATAGGAAACCTACCATAATACCAATAAATGTTGCTGGTAAACTAAACATAACAATAAATGGATACAATACTTTTTCAAATTGAAATGCCATCACTGCATAAACAAGAAAGATCGCTAGAACTAACGCAAGAGATAAATCAACAAATGCATCCATCATCATTTCATATTCCCCACCTGTATGATAATCATATCCTTCTGGAAATATATATTGATTTAACTCTTCTTCAATTTCTGCAATGACACTACCTAAATCTCGATCCATAATGTCCCCGCTAATGGATACACCACGAGTTTGATTTTGACGTGTAATAACAGTTGGCCCTTCTGCTTGTACAAATTTAGCTATTTCAGAAAGTGGAACAAGATCTCCTATAGGAGTTAGTATCGGTAAGTTTTGCAAATCTGTATAATTCTCACGATATTGTTCAGGTAAAATAACTTTAATACTAATTTCTTGTCCATCTCTACGCAAAAGAGAAGCTACTTGTCCACTAACACTACTCCTAACTGTGTCCATTACTTCTGCATATGTTAAACCGTGTTGTCTCGCAATATCTCGGTCAACTACAATTTGAATTTCTGGTCGTGTTTCTCCCATTGAATGAGTAACATTAGCCGTTCCTGGTACCGCACTAATAATATCTTTAATATCATCAGCGATTAGTTTAAGGGTATCAAGTTCATCTCCTCTTACTTCGATATCAATCGGGTTGCCACCCATACCATCACTCTCAAATGACCTTACATTGACATCAATATTTGGTAGTGTCTCAGTAAAATCTCTAAAAGCTTCAATTACTTGATTTGTCGTAATATTCCTCTCATTAGTAGGTAACAGACGAATAAAGAAATTACCATCACTCGAACCGCCACCCATGCCCATCATACCGCCTCCACCAATAGACGTTTGTACGACTTCGGTAACACCGGTATCTAATAAAAACCCTTCTATTTCTCTTACACTTTCTAGCTTATCTTCCATCGATGTCCCAGGTGGAACTTCAAACCTTGCTGAAATCTCTCCTTGATCAAATGCCGGCATTAATTCTAAACCAACTAGTTTTACAGTACCTAAACTAGCAATCAGGAGGAAAATCGTCCCGAATACAATCGTCTTCTTATGATGAATAGACCATTTTAATATTTTTTGATAGCGTTTAGTTATTCCGTCAAGTAAGCGTCCAAAAGCTGCACCAATTTTCCTAAATCCTTTAGGGTCTTCGTCGGCCTTTATCTCTGGTAACAATAATCCCGATAACATCGGGACTATTGTTAATGCAACAACGAGTGATGCAATTAACGTAAACCCAACAGTTAGTGCTAATGGCATAAATATTTCAGCTGCGATTCCTTGTGTAAAAACGATAGGTAAAAAAACAACCAAGCTAGTCATCGTTGAAGCAATTACCGCTGAAGATACCTCAGAAGCCCCTTTTATTGCCGATTCAATTCGACTATAACCTCTTTCGCGAAACTTATAGATATTTTCCAAAATAACGATCGAACTATCAACTAATAACCCAATACCTAGAGCCAGACCACCTAAAGTAATAATATTAATCGTTTCACCAGCAAAATAAAGCAAGGTAAATGCTGAAATAATAGCTATTGGAATTGATAACCCGATAATTAACGTACTTCTTAAACTTCTTAAGAATGCTAAAAGAACAAGAATGGCCATCGTTCCACCGATAATCATATTCATAGCAACACTATTAATAGATTCTTTTATAAACATTGATGAGTCCATTATTTTTGTCAGTGTTACACCTTGAGTTAAACTTCTTTGAAGATTATCAAGCTCTCTTGATACGGCATGAGCAACCTCAACTGTATTTGCATCAGCCTGTTTTGAAATATCTATGCTTAACGTAGGTTCACCATTAACATAGGCATACGACGATTGTTCCTTAAACGTATCCTTCACTTCAGCTATATCAGACAATTTAAGAGTTTGTCCTGTCCTTAGAGGGATATTAACATTCTCAATGTCTGTTATTGTACGAAATTCACCGACAATTCGTAATGGCATTTCTTGGCCACCGCGTGTAAGTTCACCAGCTGGCGCACTAAGGTTTTCGCCACCAATCATTTGTACCAGTTGTGATATTGTCAACCCATACCTTTGCATTAATACGAGGTCTGGTTCGACAATAATTTCCCTTTCTTGACCACCGGTTAAGTTGACAGAGGCTACACCTGGAATACGTTCGATTTGTGAGATAATATTATCCTCTGCAATATAAGTTAGTCTAGTTAAGTCCATCTCTGCTGAAATACCAATTTGCATAATTGGCATTTGGTTCGGATCAAACCTCATTGCAGAAGGTGCTCCTGCACCATCTGGTAACATCGGACGAACCATATCTATACGGTCACGAAGATCAAGCATAACACTATCCAAATCAGTATTAAAATCAAACATTAACAAAATCAATGATTGATTTTGTGTTGAAATTGACTGAATGGTTGTTAAACCTTCCGTAGCGCTTAACACTCCTTCTAGTGGCCTAGTCACCAAACTCTCGACCTCTTGTGGAGCTGCACCATTATATGGGGTTGAAACAGCTGCAATTGGTAATTCTAAATCTGGCATTAAATCTACTTTTAAACCAGATAAAGACACCACACCCAACATAATCATGACGAGTGCGATGATAACTACACCAACCGGCCGTTTAACCGATTCATTTATTAGTCTCATTTACGTACCTCCGAATTTCCGTTATACCTCGTTTTCACTACTAGACTCTTTATCCTCGCTTCCTAGTGGTTCATCTAATTCTTCTCCAAAACTTTGACCGATATCGTTACGGATATTAATTAAAGCTTCATCATAAAGCTGATGGATCCCTCTCACAACGACATATTCTCCTTCTTCTAGGCCATTTTCCACACTGATCCATTCTGAAGTTTCATTTCCAATTGTAATCACTCTTTTTTGTACACTTTCTCCATCATGAGTCACATAAACAATACTCTGGTCATTTTCATTCGTTACTGCATCAACATGAACAAGTACTTCTTCCTCAACAATTAAAGGATGAACCATGACTTCTGCAAGCATCCCCACCCTCAGGTTATTTCCTGGGTTAGAAATGGCTACTTCTACAGGATATGCTCGTGATTGTTCTGCAGGCATAATACTAATATAGGTAATACGCCCTTCATACATCTCGTTATTTGATCTAATATAAACCTCAACTTCTTGATTTACTTCAATGTTTGCTAGCATCGATTCATTTACGTTTAGGTGAACTACCGGTTGATCCATTTGAACTACTTGTAAAAGTGGAGCTTGGGGAGAAACCATTGCTCCAACACTTGTATGAAAATTACTAATTTGGCCCTCAATTGGCGCTCTAACAACAGCATGTTTCTTTTGCTTTTCAGCCATTTCTACAGACAATTTTGCTTGTTTCACCGAAGCATTAGCTGCATCAACTTGCTCCGTTCTCTTCGCTTGAGCTAATGCCATCTCAGCTTGTTCCACAGCGGTTTTCGCTTGCTTTTTATCTGCTTCTGTTGGCAGATTACTTTGTATTAAACGATTAAAAATGTCGTGAAACTCTTCAGGCACATTATCTAGATCAATATCGATATCTTCTGCCTCTTCAAGCATCTTATAAAGATCTTTTGCTTGATTTAATTGCATTTGTGCCTGACGAATACTTTGCTCCCTCATTGCTTTTGTTCCATTTAAGTTAGCTTCAGCAGCCTCTAAGCCAGCACGTGCTTGGGAAACATTCAATTCAATATCTGATACATCTATTTCGATTAATAGATCACCAGGTTCAACGATATCTCCGTTTTTTACATGAACAGCTTTTACTTCTCCTGCTACCATTGGAAGTACTGGTAATTGTTTACTAGCCATAACATTCCCAGAAAGGCTTAACTGACTAGTAAGTGTACCCTTTTCAATCTGACTAATCTCAACAGGAAAACGAGCTGGTTCATCTTTTTCCTCTGCTAATGTACTACCATTAGTACTGCAACCTACTAAAAAGAATATTAATGCAAATAGAAAAACAAATCCTTTTTCTTTCGTTAAAGCCATTTTAGTAAACCCTCCATTTTGAAAAAAATCTTTCTTATAACCCTAATAAATTAGTACGTGTCTATATTATCATCTTTAAATGAACATAGTATGAACATTGTTATATATTTTCTAAGAATTTACGTACTTATATTTCCCAATAAAAAATCATTCATTTAAGTGTCACAGTTTAGATAATTATACATTTACTATTTTTGTTAAAATATTTATAAATTAATATATATTAAAGGAGCCATTACGATGAAAAAAAGCTTAATAGTTATAGGTAGTTTAATTTTGTTACTATTAACTGCATGTATTAGTGAAGAAAAAAAAGAAGAAACCGTTGATTCTGAATCAACCTCTGAAACAGTAGAGGATTATTCCCTTGATATTCAGATTGCTGGCGGAACTTATGGAAGCGAATACTTTGCTGTCGTTGCAGGTGGCGCTAGTAATAAAATTTTAATCTTTGATGCAAAGTATCGAAAGTTGGTGACAGCTATTGATACAGGTGGTCCAAAGCTTGAGAGAACAATTCCAGAATATTATCCTAATTTACACGATGTACATGCCATGACATTTACGAATGATTTTTCCATGTTCTTTACTGTTAATTGGTTTGACTATGAAGAACCTTCGTATGTACTAGCTTATGATACAAAAACATTAAAAGAAATATGGAGAACACCGGTAGGTAAAGGCGGACATCATGCAGCGCTTTCTCCTGATGAAAAATATTTATACGTAGCTAATGATCGAAGCGGTACAATTTCTATCGTTGATATCGAATTACAAATAGAAGTCGACACATTACATGTTGGTGAAGGTGCAGATTATATTACACCAGCAATGTATTGGGATGGCATCGTTATTGACACACCTTACCTTTTCGCTACAGTTAACACAGAAAGTAAAGTCGTTGTGTTTGATTGGAAAACAAACGAAATCGTTAAAGAAATCATCGTTGGCGAAACCGAAGGAAAAGTACACGGTGTTAATTTAACACCGGATGGAAAAACAGTATGGGTTGCCGTTGGTGGTGATAATACAATAGTAGTAATTGATGTAGAAACACTTGAGATTACAGATCGAATTCAATTGAAAAATCGTCCTATTCATATATCTTTCAATCCAGATGGAAAATTTGGTTACGTAACCACTGGTGGTCATCAAATCTTCAAAGTAGACACAATGACTCATGATGTTGTCTGGAACCAAACTGGAACAATTATTCCAGCCCATATGGCTGTTAGCCCTGACGGCAAGGAATTATGGACATTAAATCATGGCTTGTCTACAGAACGTTATCCTTATTTAATTGGTGGAAGACCGGTAAGCGGAGTGCAAATTTGGGATACTGAAACCGGGGCATTACTTGCAGAAATGCCTTCTGAAGGTCCACCTCATGAAATCCAATTTATACCTTACCATGCTTTTGGCCTACAACAAGTACAAGATGACTCCGTAACTGTTACAGCAGAGGGTTTATATCAAAGTGCTTGTAGTTCATGTCATGGCGGTAATTTAGAGGGTGGTGGCGGCCCTAGCCTAGAAAACCTTTCAGAAAAAATGACCGTTGATGACATTTCTGAAATCATTCTCAAAGGTAGTGGGATGATGCCAGATGGTCTCGTTGATGATCAAGAAGCTCATTTAATCGCCGAATGGCTTCTTAACAATGGAATAGATAGCGACGTACACAGTCATTAAAAGAAACCCAAGCGATTCGTTCGCTTGGGTTTTTGCTTCGATTTTCAGTTATTTGGTGATTTATATCACCGTATAAGCATCTCCTTCGTGTTAAAATATAGTTGAGAATAAAAATCATTCGCACTTTTTTACTAAGAGGTGAACAAGTTATGAAAGAAATATGTTTAAAAAAATCTATATATCAACTGTGTACCGCCTATCCAGAATTAATTGAATTAATGAAAGAATTAGGCTTTGTAAATATTACAAAACCAGGGATGCTTCAATCCATGGGGAAAATTATGACTATTCCAAAAGGATGCCGTACTATGAAGATCCCTTTAGAAAAAGTAAAAGAGCATTTAACAAGTCATGGATTTAAAATCATCGATTAATGGAGTTGAATTAAATGAGTGAAATGATAAATAACCGTGAAAAACAGGAGTTAAATCAATCTCAAAGACAAAAACTATTAAAAGAGATCATAAAAGAATTACACGACGGAAAAAATGTAGATGAAGTAAAAGAACGGTTTCAACAGGCCATTGATAAAGTAAGTGTCAATGAAATTTCTCAAATGGAGCAAGCCTTAATGATCGAGGAAGGTATTTCTGTAGAAGAGGTTCAACGCCTTTGTTCGGTCCATACAGAAGTTTTCAAAGGTTCTATTGAGGAAATTCACAGCGATGAAGCTCTTGGAACTAAACCAGGACACCCTGTACACACATTTTTTAAGGAAAATCGAGAAATTGATAAATTCGTTAATTTCAAACTTAGTCTTCATAAGGATCAATATCAACGTGATCAAAGTGATGAAAATAAAGAAAAACTTTTTAATGATTTAACAGAACTCCTAGAAATAGATAATCACTATAGCCGTAAAGAAAATTTACTTTTTCCATATTTAGAGAAAGTCGGTATTTTTGGACCAACGAAAGTAATGTGGGGTGTCGATGATAGAATACGAGCAGCAATTAAAGAAGCACGTAATCAACTCAATGACGGCACTCGCCAATTAGAAGAACTAATAACAAAAGTAGAATATATTATTGAAGAAGTTTCAGAGATGATTTATAAAGAGGAAAACATTTTATTACCGATGTCTATGGAAAAGTTAACAGAAGATGAATGGCTTAAGATTGAACGTGAGGGTGATGTGATTGGCTACACATTTATCGACCCACCAACACCATGGCAGCCTGAACGAGCAGATTTATTAGATCAATCCTTTATGAAAGAAGGAGTCATTCAACTAGAAACTGGGATTTTATCTTTAGATCAAATAGAGTTAATGATGAACCACCTTCCAATAGATATTACATTTATTGATGAAAACGATGTTGTACGCTATTTTTCACACGGTAAGGAGCGAATTTTCCACCGTACTAAGTCAATCATTGGTCGAACAGTACAAAACTGTCATCCACCACAAAGTGCTCACATTGTAAATGCATTATTGGACGACTTTAAATCTGGCAAAAAAGATGTAGAGGATTTTTGGATTAATTTCCACAATAAATTTGTATATATTCGCTACTTTGCAGTTCGAGATCAAGACGGTACGTATAAGGGAACAGTGGAATTCACTCAAAATATACAACCAATTCAAGCTATTACTGGAGAGAAACGTTTAATGTCTTAAAAAAATTAATTGTAAAAATCCTTACTAACAGCAACATCGGTTAGTAAGGATTTTTTTGTATAGACGATATACCTATTTATCTACTATTTTCTATTCTTTTTTCTGTCATACCAATTTATACTATTATTAGATTAGTATAGTTAACTTATTATTCTGAAAGGAGAGTTACAAATGGAAGAAATAAAAATTATTAATGAAGTTCAATCGTTACATAAAGCTGTAGCCATTACATTTGATGATGGACCAAATCCTATCTATACTCAACAGTTATTACAAATATTTCAAGAAGTTGGTGGGAAAGCAACTTTTTATATGATTGGTGACCAAATGATAAAACATCCGGAAATTGTAAAAACTGTAGTAGATCAAAAACATGAAATAGGGAACCACTCATATTCTCATCCGAAGTTAACTCAAATACAATTAAGTGACTGCGAAACCGAACTTACACGAACTGATCAAATAATAACAGAAATGACAGGTATAAAACCAGCTACCTTTCGCCCACCCTACCTAGATTACAATGAAGTAGTCATCTCCATATCAGAAAAATTAGGATGTAAGGTAATTGGAGCACTTAACCTTGACGCATTAGATTGGGAACAACCAGGAATTGATTTTATCTTATCGAAAACCCGCAATCATATAAGAAGTGGAAGTATTCTTCTCTTTCACGATAGTCGTGGTGATCGTTCACAAACTGTTGAAGCTGTACGAATCCTTGCCACTGAACTGAAGGAGCAAGGTTATCAACTTGTTACAGTAAGTGAGTTATTACAATTATCAGAAACTGGAGTTTAAGAACTATTTAAATCTTCTAATCTATTGGATATCTTACATTATTGATTAATAATGACACTAGGAAGGTGACATAAAATGAAGCTTGAAAAAGGTCAAAAATTATTGTTTATCGGAGATTCGGTGACAGATTGTGAAAGAACGAAACCAGAAGGGGAAGGTTTATTCGGTGCGTTAGGCAAAGGTTATGTATCTTACATTGATGCACTCATACAGTCTGTTTATCCAGAGTTAAGCATTAGAATTGTTAATAAAGGAGTTAATGGAAACACTGTTCGCGACTTAGCAAAAAGGTGGAAAACTGATGTGCTAAAGCAACAACCTGATTGGTTAACAATTATGATTGGGATCAACGATGTTTGGCGGCAATATGATACACCATTCATTAAAGATTGGCACGTGTACATCGAAGAGTATGAGGAAACGCTGAGAAAACTAATTAATGAAACAAGTCCTCATGTAAAAGGGATTGTACTGATGACACCTTTTTATATAGAAAGTAATGAACAAGACGCCATGCGCCAAACAATGGACCGATATGGTTCAGTTGTTAGCCATATCGCTGAAGAGCACGACTGTATTTTTGTCGATACACAAGCAGCTTTTAACCAAGTCTTAAAGGACCTTTACCCTTCGACGTTGGCATGGGACCGTATTCACCCTACCGCTACTGGACATATGATTTTAGCAAGGGCCTTTTTACGAGAAATTAATTTTGATTGGAACAAGTAATACTGGGTAATCGATGACGATATACAAACAATAAACCCTTGCTGAATAAGCCATAAAATTAGTTATTCAGCAAGGGTTTCTCAAACATACTATTTAGGTACAATATAGCCGTTCAAAATCTTCTACTGGTAAAGGGTGACTAAAGAAGAAACCTTGAACTTCCTCACATTGATTATTTACTAAAAACTTGAATTGTTCTTCAGTTTCTACTCCTTCAGCAACGACTCTTAAATTTAATTGATGAGCTAAATTGATAACGGTATTAACGATTGCAGCAGATTTCTCGTCTATTAAAACCTTCTGTATAAACGAACGATCAATTTTTAATACATCGAAAGAAAAATCGGTTAAATATGAAAGTGAAGAGAAGCCCTTACCAAAGTCATCAAGTGAAATCTTAACCCCCAACTTTTTTAGCTTATTTAATATTTCTATTGTTTGCTCTGTATTTTGCATTAATATACTCTCGGTAATTTCCAACTCTAGTAGTTGTGGATTATAACTGGTATCCTTTAGTACATTGGCAATCATCTCTACAAAATTCTCTTGTTCAAACTGCCGAACTGACAAATTTACCTTTAATACTAAATCATAAAAACCTCGTTGTTGCCACTGTTTCACTTGAAAGCAAGCACTTCTTAAAACCCATTCTCCTATTGGAACAATTGTCCCATTATCTTCAGATATCGGAATAAACTCTCCAGGTGAAATCATCCCTTCGAATGGGTGTTTCCAACGTAATAATGCTTCAACAGAACATACTTTATTTTTCATTGTATTTATGATCGGTTGATAACAAATAAAAAATTGATGATTCTCGATCGCGTATTTCAAATCTTCAGCCAATTTTCTTTTTCTAACAAACTTATTCTTAATCTCTTCTGTATATAATTGAAAATTATTTTTTCCTTTTTGTTTGGCAGTATCCAATGCTAAGTTGGCTTTCCTAACTAATTCCTCTCGATCTTTCCCATGAGAAGGATAAACGCTAACCCCGATACTTACTGGTGTCTTTATACTACGTCCTTCTATAGAAACTTCATCGTTACAAGTGGCCAATATCGTTTTGGATATAAATTCTACTTGCTCTATATTTTCTATATTAGGAAGTAAAATTGAAAACTCATCTCCAGAAACTCTTGCAATAACTGCATCAATTGGTATACATTTACGAATTTTCTCGGAAACTGTTTTTAGAACATTGTCTGCCATAGAGTGACCAAGAGATTCATTTAATTGTTTAAAATTATCAAGATCAAAACATAAAATAGCCATTTTATGTTTTACTTGTTTCATATTATCAAGTTGCTTTTGAATTAATTCATTAAAATAAAAACGATTAGGTAACTTTGTTAAATGATCGTGATAGGCCAAAAATTTAATTTTTTCTTCGTTCTTTTTTCTATCTGTAATATTTCTGGCAATAGATTGGACACAAGTTCTCCCTTCATAAATAACCACACGAGAGGTAATTTCAATGTTTACGCTTTCACCATTACATTTGATAACTTTTACTTCAACTGGATCTAGCATCTCCGCTTCTCCACAATAGTACTGTTTTAATCTATTAATAATAATCGGATGGTCTTTTGGATCAATATATGAATAGATAGAATTCCCAAAAATTGTACTAGGTTTATCGATGCCGATAAGAGTAGCGCCGGATTTATTCGTATAGACAATCTCTCCATTATCGTGAACAAGTATGGCATCTGGTGATGAGTCGACCAATAATCGATATCTTTCTTCACTTTCTTTCAATGCTTTTTCAATTATTTTTCTTTCTTGAATATCCCGACCAACCATAACAATATTTTTTACCTCACCGCTTTTTTCCAACACGGGGACGCCTGTCACTTCAATTGGTACATACTTTCCATCTCTATTCATAATATTAATTATTTTAAAATCATCGGCTTTTTCTTTTACAATTTTCCCAAATTCCTCTGAAAGAAATTTTACATTATTTAATGGTAAATAGTCGAATGAATACTTCCCAAGGAGCTCGTCTGGATCATATCCTAATGTTGTTTTAAAAGAAGGCGATGCATAGGTTATGTACCCTTTCGGATCTAAAATAAGAAGTAACTCTGTAATATTTTCAGCCATTAACTCATATTTTTCACGTTTTTGCTCAACTTTTTGCCTTTCCATCGCAATTCCCGCTAAGTACGTAAATCTTTCAAATACATCAATTTCACTCATTGACGGTTGGTGTGGTTTCGAATAATAAAATGCAAAAGTTCCCAACAATTTTCTTTCTGGGGAATGTATTGGTTTTGACCAACAAGATCTCAACCCAAAAGATAATGGTAAATCTCTATATTTACTCCATAGTCGATCTAAAGAAATATCTGTAACAATCACTGTTTCACCAAAGAACGCTGCTGTCCCACAAGATCCTTCATTTGGTCCTATTTTCACCCCGTTATTTAATGAAGCTAAGTATTCCTGAGGTAAACTTGGTCCGATAGCATTCTTTAATATTTTTTGCTTATCATCCCAAAAAAGGACCGAACACATTACGTCACTAAATATGTCTTCTATACTTAAAATTATTGTTTCAAGTACATGAATTAGGTCTTCCCCTTGAGAGATTTTTTCTAATACTTCATTTTGCTTTATTAAAGATTGTAATAAATAATCATGCTCTACACTTTTCATAACATCAAACCTTTTCATATTTTATCTATAAAAAATTTTGTTGTATTCCATTAACTATCAGAAAAACAATAACAATTACGTCCACATTGCTTAGCTTTATATAGAGCTATATCCGCTTTTTTTAATAATCTATGTGCATCTTTTGCATGAGTTGGAAAGACAGCAATTCCTATACTAATGTGTATATCAACCTTTATGTTTGCATAAATCCAATCTCTTTTCATTGTACTATAAATTCTATTAACAATTTTGATAATATCTTTATTTTTATTAATTCCTGTTAATAATATATTAAATTCATCACCACCTATACGAGCTAGACTGTCATTAACTCTCACACTTCTATGTAACCTTTTTGCAACCTCTATTAAAAATTGATCCCCTATATCATGCCCATACTGATCATTAACTGGCTTCAAATTATCACAATCAATATAAAGCAATGCCAATTTACTTTTCAGTCTATTTGCATTTTCCATTGCACGATTTAGATCTCTATTAAATAACTCTCGATTAGGAAGTCCTGTTAACGAATCATAAAAGGCCAAATGACGAATTTTTTCTTCGTAAAGGTGACGAGCAGTAACATCACGTGTAACGCCAATGATATAAACGACATCATTTTCTTCATTAAAGATAGGACTTAGAACCGTTTCACCATACTTATCTTTTTGGTATCGTGCAACAAAGTTGTTTTCTTTTTTATTGATTATGACTTCTCGATACTTTTCGATTAAAAATTTGGCATCTTGCATCGAAACAACATCCTCTATCTTTAAACCTATCATATTCGAGCAATTAAGTGCTTCTTTTGCTGCATCGTTCACAATTAGATAACGAAATTCACGTTCACTTATAACTTCCATAATAAAAATTAAATCCTTTAAATAGTTAATAAATTTAATAAATTCGTCACGATTAGTCTGAAATAATTCTCTCACAAATTTACCTCCCTACTACAAAAGTTATACGAAAAGCACATTCTTTTCTTACTTAGAATGTGCTTTTTCTTATTATTATTCGTCAATATCACGCTTATT
Source organism: Anaerobacillus alkalilacustris (assembly GCF_001866005.1). Taxonomy (GTDB): domain Bacteria; phylum Bacillota; class Bacilli; order Bacillales; family Anaerobacillaceae; genus Anaerobacillus; species Anaerobacillus alkalilacustris. Next base: position 11,244 of record NZ_MLQR01000024.1, on the reverse strand, counting down.
ATATCCTAAAAATCCAAGTAAAACGAGAGCAATTGCGACAATTGTTAGCAATAAGACTTTTAAAAAATCGAAGTCTTCTACCGGAAGTTTTGGTACATGACCGAATGGTGAGGCTTTCCCTACCCACTCAGGGAATTGGAGCAAACCACCTAAATAAACAACAAAGAAAGAGTAAGCTAAATACAACCAACTTATACCTGTCATTGAAGGGAAAAGTCCAACAAGGAGAACGGCTACCCCAATCATCACCCACATCGCTGGTAAATAAACCATCCCTGCTCCAAATAACGTTTCAAATGACAGCGGATCATCCATCACTCCTGTTGCAGCTGCCCAAAGACCAATTACCGCGAGGAATAACATCATTGAGCCAAACACAATGGAAATGAAAAAATAACTTCCCATTATCTTTGTACGGGATACCGAACGAGCAAGGATATGTTCAAGATGTCCTCTTTTCTCCTCACCTTTCAGCTTTAATATAAACATTAAAGCAGGGATCGTACATAGCATTGCGATTACCGACATTAGCATCGTTAAATATTGTTCAGTTAACGATAATCCTTCTACCGCTTGTAACATCTCTCTTAGCATTTCGTTACTTTCAAGAAATGTTTCCAAATCACCTAGTACAGATCCATAAGACGTTCCTAATATAAACATTCCAATTGCCCATGCAATAATTCCGGTTTGCTGAAGTCTAAAAGGCAGTCCAATTGGACTTAACAGAAAACGTGACGCATATTTTCTACCGGGCCTTGTCGGTAATAAACCTGCACCTAAATCACGGTTGGCGTTCAAATAAAAAGCAACTCCCACCACTAGAAGTGCTATGACTACTGTAAAAATTATCGGCCACCAATCATTATTAACATACACTTTGGTTTGCAAAACCCAACCAAGAGGCGAGAACCATGAAAGTATCTCGTTACTAACATCCCCGACCGCCCGAATTAAGTAAGCAATCATTAACAAAGTAAAGGCATAACCAATCGTTCCTCTCGTAGTTGACGAAAATTGGGCAAAAAATGCAGTAATAGAAGTGAAGAAAATTCCAGTTGCTCCTAATGCTGCCCCATAAAGGAGTGATCCTTGTAGATCTATACTTTCTATTCCTAAAGAATACAATCCAAAACCAATCAATAAGGCCAAAATAACGTTTACTATAAATAATACAATCACTGTTGAACTTAAATTAGATAATCGTCCAACTGGAAGAGAACGAATTAATTCGATCCGACCTTCTTCTTCATCATCTCGTGTATGTCGTGTTACGAGTAAAATACTCATAATTGCTACAACAATTGCAGTAAATAACAACATTTGATGAGCCATCATCGCGCCTTCCGTATAATTGTCTAATCCAAACCCCGGGCCAACCATTGCTGTCATTGCCGGATTTCTCATTGTCTCAGCAACAATCTGACGCTCTGCTTCTGTTTGGTATAGTCCAGTAAAAGCATTTGCAGTAAGAAGCGTGACCAAAGTTAGCGAAAGTAACCAAATAGGAATACGAATTCGATCACGTCTTAAAATGAAATAAGACAGTCTTCCTGTTTGAGTGTAGAACTGCTTCCACATTAAGATTCACCTCCAACTCCTATATGAGAACTTGGCCTTTCATAATGACGCATAAATAGATCTTCTAATTTCGGAGGTGAACTTTCTAATCTAACTAACCCAAACTGACTCACATATTTCATCACAGCATCTAATTCTTCTGGATCTACTTGAAATGATAAGGCTTGTTCTTTCCTTTCGATATCATAAATCCCTTTTAGATTGTTTAGATCGGTTATCTGTTGCTTTGTTTCCACAAGCAAATTCGTTCTCGTTAAGTGACGTAATTCTTTTAATGTTCCTGACTCAATGATTTTACCTTGACGTATAATACCTACTTTATCACATAGCTTTTCTACTTCAGATAAAATATGACTGGAAAGTAAGACACTTTTCCCTTCTTGTTTAGCATGCATGATACATTCATGAAATACTTTTTCCATTAGTGGATCAAGTCCAGATGTAGGCTCATCTAATATATATAAATCCGCATCCGATGAGAAGGCTGCAACTAAAGCCACCTTTTGTCTATTACCCTTTGAATAGGTTCGACACTTTTTAGATGGGTCTAAATCAAATTTTTGAATTAGTTCCTCGCGGCGACTTTTATTGTTTCCCCCTCGTAACTTCGTAAATAAATCAATGACTTCTCCACCCGTTAAATTCGGCCATAGTGTCACATCACCTGGTACGTACGAAATACGTTTATGAATTTCAACCGCATCTTTCCAGGCATCCTTACCAAATATTTTTGCTTCTCCCCCGGTTGCCTTCAAAATACCTAGTAATATGCGAATAGTTGTCGATTTTCCAGCTCCATTTGGTCCAATAAAACCAAATACCTCTCCTTTGTTCACTTCCATATTTACAGCATTTAATGCCGTAAATTTACCAAACTTCTTTGTTAGATTTGTTGTTTGTAAAATCGTCATTATAAAGCCTCCTCTTTTCCATCAAACTTCTTTGTTTGCTGCAAGACTTTGTTTAAATTATTATAAACACTTAAATTTATGAAATATTTCAACTTACAGATTTCATAATATACAAAACAAACTCCTTTGACAATAGTTTATGAACTATTTCATTTGTCTTATTACATAATTTTTATTAATATAAACTAGAGGTGAAATAAATGGACGGATTTCAACGACGAAGAGAACTAAAGAAACGAAATATTTTAGAAGCGGCATTAGCTCTATTTATGAAACATGGTATCCAAAAAGTTTCCATTGTTGAAATTGCTAAAGAAGCAAATGTTTCTCAGGTTACTATTTATAATTACTTTGAAAGCAAACATAAATTAATTCATGAAGTATTCATTTTTTATATAAATAAAGCAGTCGTTGACTTTGAAAACATTATCGAAGCGAAACTACCTTTTCCTGAAAAAATAAAGAAAATCATTTTTAATAAAAAAGAGGTTGCTAGTCAAATTCACGAAGAATTTTATCACTATATGATGAAGGAGTATACAGAGGGAAATGAAATTGAAAAGCTATACAACGAAAAAGCGATCCCTTACTTTATAAAGCTATTTGAAGAAGGTAAGGAACAAGGATATGTCGACCCTAACCTTTCAAATGAAGCAATTTTATTTTATGTGCATATGTTAAAAGAATATATTCAGAAAGAAGAAGTGTATCAGAAAATATTACCTTTAACTGAGGATATTACGAATATTTTCTTTTATGGGGTAGTAGGAAATAAAGAAGTATAACGGAGAAGTAAAATGTACTCTTAGAAAAAACAAATCCTTACAACCAGTCAATACTGATCGTAAGGATTTTTATTCTAACGCTCTTATCACTTAACACGTATGAGTAAAATCTATTCTTCTTCTAGTAATCGTAAAAATTTCTTTGTTTGCTCCTCTGTTGGTTGTTCAAGAACTTGCTTAGCACTGCCCTCTTCAACAATGTATCCGCCGTCCATAAACAATACCTTATCTGCAACCCGACGAGCAAAACTCATTTCATGCGTCACGATGACCATTGTCTGACCTTCTTTTGCTAGGTCTTCGATCACTCTGAGAACTTCACTGACAAGCTGAGGGTCAAGGGCTGAGGTCGGTTCATCAAAAAGCATGACCTCTGGCTTCATCATGAGCGCTCGAGCAATAGCTGTTCGTTGTTGTTGTCCTCCTGAAAGTGAATCAGGATATTTGTCGCGGTGCTCGAGCATTTCTACTTTATTAAGTAATGCTTCTCCTTCTCTGATTAATTCCTCTTTCTTTTTTTTCTTTACAATTAACGGTGCTTCTATAATGTTTTCGATAACCGTTTTGTGCGGAAAGAGATGAAACCCTTGAAACACCATTCCTGAGAAACTCCGTAACTCGCTTATATCTTTTTTCGTCGGCGCCTTCTTTCCAAACGAAACAGTTTTGTCGCCAATCATAATCGATCCTGCATTTGGTATTTCTAATAAATTTAGACAACGTAGTAAAGTTGTTTTTCCAGAACCAGAAGGACCGATCAGGCAAACAACCTCACCTTTTTTGACTGAGAAGTTAATAGACTCTAAAACAGTCAGATCGTCAAATTTTTTATTTAAATTTGAAACAGTAATCATAAAAAGCTCCCTTCATTTACCTTTTACTCAAATAGCGATTGTATCGTTTTTCTAATCTTTCCTGGAAATAACCGATTACAATACAGACGACCCAGTAAATAAGAGCAGCAGTCGTATACATCGTCATACTCTCAAATGTACGTCCTGACACAAGTCTTGCACTATATAATAACTCTTGTACAGTTATGACCGAGGCTAATGACGTTCCTTTTACAACATCCATAAAAATACTAAACGTAGGTGGTAATGCTATTCGCGTAGCTTGAGGGATGATGATTCTTCGAAGTGTCTGTACATACCCCATCTGTAAAGAAGCAGCTGCTTCCCACTGTCCTCTAGGCACTGACATAATGGCAGAACGCACGACTTCAGCGTTATAGGCAGCGAAGTTCATACTAATTCCGATAATCCCTGCTATAATTGGACTACTAAAATTAATACCAAGTACTGGAAAACCATAATAAAGAATAAAAAGAAAAACAAGTAATGGAGTACCACGCATAAAGGAAATATAAATCCTTGCTGGCCAGCGAAGAAACCAGAACTTAGACATGCGAGCAATTCCTATTAAAACACCTAATATTAATGCAAAGAACATACTAAATAGTGCAATATATAATGTATATTTTAAACCTTCAAATAAAAACGGTAATGATTCCCATGCAAGTTTAGGTTCATATAAATGTTCCCATTTAATTTCATTAAACCAATCAAACAAATTTTCTCCTCCTTCCGAAAAATCTTAATATTGAAAAAAGAAATACAAGGAAATCTCCTTGTACTTCTAGTATCGTTTAATTAATTACCATCTAATCCAATAATTTCCGATTTATCTAATGGTTGAGATACGTCTTCTCCTAGAAATTGTTCCGATAACTCTTTTACTGTACCATCTTCAAGTAATTCTTCTATTACCTCATCAAGACGTTCTTTCAAAGTAAGGTTTCCTTTTAACATAATGATCGCACTTTCTGTTGCGTGATATTTTACATTTTCTGCAACCGCCAGGCGGTCATCACCAAATCCTTCTAATGTACGATGCAGTACTAAACGATCATTTAAATAAGCATCACGGTTTCCATTAATAATATCTCGAAGAATAGCATCGACTCCACCATCATATGCCACACCGTCTGCTCCAATATTATCTGCAAACACTGCATAGTTACTTGTTAACGATCCTAATGCAACTTTCACACCTTCAAGATCGTGCGCTGATTCAAATTTATCTACATCTTCCACTCGAACAATCACAGAGCCATAAGAATATTTGTGTGGAAGTACAAAATCAAATGTCTCTTTACGTTCTTCTGTTATTGCAAAATCATTAGCTGCAATGTGGATTTGTCCATTACGTAATGCAGGTAAAATTCCATCAAAGGACATTGTATTGAATTCAACTTCTACACCTAATCTGTTAGCCATCTCTCTAATTAATTCAACATCAAAACCAGTTAGATTATTGTTCTCATCATAATATGTAATAGGATTATACGTACCTGAAGTTCCTACAATCATCTTTCCAGCTGCTTCTATATCTGCCCACGCAGTATCACGTGCTTCTTCACTCTCTGTTTCCGTTTGTATATCGTTAGTTTCCTCTTCGTTTGGTGTCTCTTCAGCGGGACCACAAGCTACTATTACCACCATCATCAGTAGTATAAACAATAAAGTTATAATTTTCTTCATTTTCAAACGCCTCTTTCTCTCTTGATTTCATAGTATTTCAATCGGAATAAAATAAAAAATACCATTGTATCAATAGCTTGTCAACTATTTGTTACCGCCCTATATTTAGCGAATGGTGCTTTACTAAAAAAGCTATTCATATTTTGTCCAATTTTGTTAGTTTTTTATGAATGGAACTTAATTTTGATACCCCTTTTTAAAAAGACCACCACAGAAATGACAAAAAAGAGACTCATTTGAATGCAATATCCAACAACGAAAACTTAACGACATCCCTTCAAATAGCGACCTTCCGATAAAGTGTTGTGATAAAAATAACCGAGAGACCAGATCCTTTATTAGATAGATTTATTAATATTTTCTTACAGTTAATATGGAATAACGGACCAGGTGACCGAGAAGATTAATAAAGTGATAATATTTTAATAATAGCGGTATCTCTGTCCTAATGAACGCCAACGTTATTATTTTTTTTGCTCTCCGCGGTAAAATTTTTCAAAATGAAGCGCTGAGCCTTTCCGGAATTTGTGTATATTTTTTTGTTTCATCTACTTCAATAGTTAGTTCATTAAGGATTGTATTTTCACTATAGTTTTCACTACTACGCCACTTAACTTGTAAACACGACTAACTACTGTTCCACTTAGTTCATTATGAATATGTAATTCAAAATTCCCTACTGTATCTCCACGTAACTACAATACTACCTTCCATTTTTATGCATTATTATCATCATCTGGAACGAGTCTCGATTTATTAAACTTCAATTTATCATTTCAATATTTTCATCTCAAAAAAAATTTTATTTTACTATTGAAATCTGTATAATTTATGTTAATCTAAAGGAGCATTATTTGGAAAACTAATATTTAAAAAATATCATGTATTTCCAAGCAGATAATTTTGACCACTTCCATCAAGAAGTTAAGGCCATACGGACAGCCGGGTCAAATGCCGATTGGCAACTTAGTTGCTTTATTGATTGAGTTAAAAGCTCAAATTTTATAAGTTGGTTACTTTACAACCAGTGCATATAGGCACACAACTTGTGAAACGATCAATAAGAGTGATAACAGTAATTATTTGCTATATAAACTCTGATCTCGTACTGATATTTTTTGAATATTTAAGAGCTTCCTAATGAAAAGTTCTAGGAATTTGTTATTATATTTATGACCTTGTATCCTAAATATATTGATGCTTTTTTATATTGAAAATTATATCTAAAGCAAGTGTTGTGCGCATTATGCGTTTGCACTTGCTTTTTTGTTTTAAAAAATCTTTTTGAGGGGATATTTTAACAAAGAATTGCTAACTACCTAATATAGGTTGTATGCACCACCTCTCAAGGTTGCAAAATCTATTTAGTAAGGAGAGATAAGAATGGGAAAAGCACTTATTATTGGTTGTGGTGGAGTAGCATCAGTAACTATCCACAAATGTGTTCAAAACAGTGAGGTATTTGAAGAGATTTGTATCGCGAGTCGTACAAAATCAAAATGTGATGACTTAAAAGCAAAATTAGATGGTGGAAAAACGAAAATTACAACTGCTCAAGTTGATGCAAATAATGTTGATGAGTTAATTGCCTTAATTGAAGAGGTTAAACCAGATATAGTAATGAACTTAGCTTTACCTTATCAAGATTTAACAATTATGGATGCTTGCCTTGCGACTAAAACTCATTATTTAGACACTGCCAATTACGAACCGGAAGATACAGCAAAATTTGAATATAAATGGCAGTGGGATTACCGTGAGCGCTTTGAGAAAGCTGGAATTACTGCTCTTTTAGGTAGCGGCTTTGATCCAGGTGTAACAGGGGTATTTTCAGCCTATGCCTTAAAGCATCATTTTGATGAGATTGAATATATTGATATTCTTGATTGTAATGGTGGAGATCATGGCTATCCATTTGCAACAAACTTCAATCCTGAAATTAATATTCGCGAAGTTTCTGCAAATGGACGTTACTGGGAAAACGGTAAGTGGATTGAGACTGAGCCAATGGAAATCAAACGAGTTTACAACTTTCCAGAAGTTGGGGAAAAAGATATGTATTTATTATACCATGAAGAGTTAGAGTCGCTTGCTGTGAACATTCCTGGAATTAAACGTATCCGTTTCTTCATGACATTTGGTCAAAGCTACTTAACTCACCTTAAATGTCTTGAAAATGTTGGGATGACTTCAATTGAGCCGATTGAATACGAAGGGAAACAAATTATTCCACTTCAATTCTTGAAAGCTGTATTACCTGATCCTGCTTCACTTGGACCAAGAACAGTTGGAAAAACAAATATCGGTTGTATCTTTAAAGGGAAAAAAGACGGAAAAGAAAAAACTTATTATGTATACAATGTTTGCGACCATCAAGAATGCTATAAAGAAGTGGGCTCACAAGCTATTTCCTATACAACTGGAGTTCCTGCAATGATCGGTGCAATGATGATTATGAATGGAACATGGTGTAAACCAGGCGTTTATAATATCGAGGAATTCGATCCAGATCCTTTCATGGATGCTTTAAACAAATGGGGCTTACCATGGCAAGAAGATCATAACCCAGAGCTTGTAGATACTGAGCCTGTAAAAAAGTTAGATCCGGAGTACGTTCGTTAAGATGCGGTTTGAAGAATTACCGACACCGTGTTATGTAGTTGATGAAGGTCTTTTGGAAAAAAATTTGAAAATCCTTAATGGAGTTATGAAACGTACAGGATGTAAAATTGTTTTAGCACAAAAAGCATTTTCCATGTCTAAAATGTATCCTCTCATTGGAGAGTATTTAAATGGAACAACAGCTAGCGGCTTATTCGAGGCTCGCCTAGGTCACGAGGAAATGGGTAAAGAAAATCATGTCTTTTCCCCTGCCTATCGTGATGATGAAATTGATGAGATTATCTCAATTTGTGACCACATTATCTTTAATTCATTTTCTCAACTTGATAAGTTTAAGGACAAGGCTTTACAAGCTGGTAGAAAAGTGGGCTTGCGCATTAATCCTGAATGCTCCACTCAAGAAGGGCATGACATCTATAATCCATGTTCACCTGGGTCTCGCTTTGGTGTGACGATCGAGCATTTTCGCCCTGACTTGTTAGACGGTGTATCAGGATTGCATTTTCACACACTATGTCAACAAAACTCTGACGATTTAGAAGTAACTCTAAATGCAGTCGAAGAAAAGTTTGGTCCATGGCTCTCACAAATGGAATGGATTAACTTTGGTGGCGGGCATCATATTACAAGAGAAGATTATGATATCCCATTGTTAGAAAAATGTATTAAAAGAATGCAAGAAAAGTACGGTTTAGTCGTATATCTTGAGCCAGGAGAAGCAGTTGCTCTCAATGCAGGATACTTAATTACAACAGTACTTGATACGCTTCAAAATAAAATGGAGATTGCCATTTTAGATACTTCTGCATCTTGTCACATGCCAGATGTTCTAGAAATGCCTTACCGTCCACCGCTTTTTGGTTCAGGTGAAGTTGGTGAAAAGCCATTCACGTATCGACTTGGTGGTCAAACTTGTCTTGCAGGAGATGTTATCGGGGATTATTCCTTCGATCAGCCATTAAAAAGTGGTGATCGCTTAGTTTTTGGTGATATGGCCATCTACTCAATGGTGAAAAACACCACGTTTAATGGAATGCCATTACCAGCTATTGCCGTTAAAGGTAAAGATGGAAATTGTTACATTGCAAAACAATTTGACTATCAAGATTTTAAGATAAGACTCGCATAAGAATGTAATAGAAACTTAAAGGGAGTACATTCTTGAAAATGAGCTACCCTAACAGAGTATATAAGAAAAGCGCAAGCACCCTTGCTCATCGACGTCATAAGCTGTACTGAGTCGAGTGAGATATAGGAAGGAGAGTCGAAATCGTTAGACTTTCGTTCTCGACTTATCGTAGACGAGACGAAGGAAGCTTTCTAGTCGATAGGGCGCTTGCGCTAGACAGTTTCAAAGTAAGGAATTTTATACTTTCTTACCTCGTAAAAAACCAAGTTCATAATTATGAATTTGGTTTTTTTGCTCAAGTAGATATAGTACCATATAGGTGTAACGGTCTATAACCGCTCGTAAGGGGGACATGATCTTCATCTACCCAAACGATGTTCACCGTACGACGAGCTCAGAAGTACTTATGTGTGAACGAATTCTAGTTAACTTTACTGATGAGTTCCTTACGACACAGTTGTCAACAGGGCACGTACCCTTATTGAAAGAGATTTGCGGAGCTCCATTAATTCGCTTTTCCGTTAACATGCAGGCAATAGTTGAAGAACTGCTTCAAAAATTAATACGTGAGTGTGAGACAAAACAGGTTGCTTATGAAACTTATGTCCAAGCACTCTTAACCCAACTGCTCATTCATATGCATCGATATTCAATAAAAGAAAATATAGAGAAACTCTCCTCACTGCATCCGATGCACCAGAAAATATCGGAAATATCGACTTACTTGAACGATCATTATCATATGAAAATCACGTTAGAAAAGGTCGCAAAACACTTCTATATTACTCCATCTTATTTAAGTCACACATTTAAGAAAATTACAGGCGGCTTTCAATACAAAGAGTATTTGCAAATTATTCGTTTACGAGAAGCGAAACGATTGCTCAGAGAAAGCGATGAACAAATTGCAGATAAAACGGGATATGAACATCCAGCCAATTTCACTGTAATCTTTAAGAAAATTACTGGAATTACTCCATGCCAATATCGGAAAAGCTATCGAACGTAAACTAGAAACTGAAAAAAGGTGTCTGCCCCGTAAAGTAAAACTTTATCGCAGGCAGACACCAAATCGTTTTAGCAACAAATCTACACCTTCGTATCGTCGATAATATAATCTAAGAAGTAACCTTATCTTATTGCGCAGTTTCGTTGTACTGCGCAACAAATGGCTTTGTTGTTTTTCGTTTTTCTTCTTCAACATACGCACTAGTTAGTGAAACAAAGAACTTTTTTAATTTGGTAAGAAATTAAAATTAGAGACCCCTTCTACCTCACATCTTATTCGGAAGAATGTTATCAACAACGGGTGAGTATCCGAATGGAATTTCAAATTCTCTAATCTCCTTTTACCAAGTCTTTTATCAATCATCGCTAAAGAATGAACAATAATATCTTCGGAAGTTAAAGCATCTTTAATTGATAACTCAAGTTTCGCACCAAGAAATTGGCACTAAAGCCTTGATATAGTTGGGCAAGTGACTCACCCACTGTACTATTTGATTTTTTATTAAGTTTTGTACTGCTTTATTTGACTCCTTTGATACTTCTTCAAGAATGAGAAGAAGTTCACAAAGTGCTGTCGCCCAGTCTATATCTTGTAATTCGTCTGTTAAATCATAAAAGAGACCACCAAATGTACGTTGATCGTTACTACAACGTTGCTGCCAAGC
>NZ_MLQR01000023.1 GCF_001866005.1 Anaerobacillus alkalilacustris | reverse complement strand
ATAAAAATCTAATTTCAGTGTTTTCACCTGTTCTTCAAATAATTCAAGATTTATTGGTGAAAACCATTGTCCAAATGAAGTTTTTCGTGTAATCTTGTCCATGAGATGTGTCCTTTATTAGTGGATTTGGACGGGTTACCACCTGACTTATCCATTATAAAGGACTTTTTCTTTGCATAAAATAATTTATTGAAGATTTCGAATGTTTTTAATAGTAAAACAAAATTAGTGCAACACTAGTGAGTTTAATTCTATAAATTTCGATATGGATGTTTGTAAGTATTAATTTTAAAAATTAGGTTCCATACCAAGTAAAGTACCTATCAAGAACTTTACCACCAACATATCCCCCTATAGACCAAAGTAAATTCGCCGCAAAACCTCCTTCACTGATTTCCGATAAACCATTTTTGTTCATTTCTTTAAACATTAAAAAAAATAAGTATCCACTCTATAAGTTAAGTAACTACCCTATAAAAAATTATAGCATTATAAACGTGGATTTAAACCGACATTGTGTGACGGCGAGAGCGACAAAAATTGGAGGGAAGTGTAAGGTGTTGTCAGTTAAAAGTTGGATTAAATTTTAAAATATTAAGCGTGAAATTGAGGGTAGCTGAATTTTAAAAGTAATATTCCCGCCAAAAATGGCGGAACACCGCCACATTTTGGCGGGTACTTTTTTACCAAGATATAGTAGGATAATTGGTAAGAGTTAGGAATTGATAATTTACTAAATTAAGACAAAGTTTTTTTAGGAAGAAAATTCACATGCTATTTTAATAAATCTCCTATGCGTCCATGTGGCAAGTTGTATTCGAAAAAGTTTTGCCGACTAAAACAATTAGAGAGAAACTAGCGAACTCGTTTCAGTAAACTGAAATTGCTATATCACTATCAGTCACCATTAAAACCGTCAAAACTCATGTGACAAATCTATTAAAAAAATGGGTGAACTTACAGGAGAAATTATTTTTTCCTATTTAAGGGTGTTTCTTTTTAGTTTATCTATTTACTTTTTCTATATTGCAATTTATATGTTTACAGGTAAGCAAGTGATGTCTCTCCTCTTAAACATAGTATTTAATTTTATAATTTTAAGCATATATTCTAGTTTGAAATATTTAAATGTTTTAAAAGACCCTATCTTTTTCTACAACGTATATATCGTATTCATTGCAATTAGTGTTTTGTTATTAGTTTTTACTATATATCTAGTAAGTAATTACAAGGATTTTATTGATGAAACTTAAGACAAAATTTACTTTATTTACGTTGTTTCTAATGTTAAATATTGCTTCGATAACGATCACTGATAACGCTTCGAGTTTTATTGGGATAGAAAGCTTAATGACAACCTACAATGAAGAAAGAGGAAGAGTTGCAATATCTTTGCTCACATTAAATCTTGGACTCGCTTCAATTATTATGGTTAATTTAATAACAAAAATCACCAACTTATTTGTATATGCTGAGTACATTATTACTAGGGCTTCTAAGTTCATTTTTCTAAAACAATTAACTATTGAAATAATAAAGACAGTTAGTTTAATAGCACTAATCAAAGTAGTAACAGATGTTGTTCTTTATACTCTATCAGACTACTATACTTACTCAATTGAAATTGTTTTTATCTCATTTTCATATTTAACAACATTTATTTTGTGGGCTGGTATTTTAGTGTTATTGATTATGTTTAGAGTAAAAAGATCGACATCTTTCTTTATAACGATATGTTCATATATGCTTTTTCAAATATTTTCACATAATAGTGTTCTATTATCGATCTTTGTCATAGCGTCTTCCCAATATAAGGAACATATATGTTTATTGAGTGTAGGTAAAATAGTGATCATTTCTTTTATTTTTTTAATAACGTACAACAAAATAAAAAAATACGATTTAATAGCTTAATTTGATAACGATTTAAAAAGGAGATAAATATGATTAAGTTAAATAAGATAACAAAAGAAATAAAGGGTAAAACAGTTTTGGACAACATATCTATAGAGTTTATAGAAGGAAATTCGTACTTGTTAAAAGAACACAACGGTAGTGGAAAAACAATGTTACTTCGATTATTATGCGACTTAATAAAACCGACTACTGGAAAAGTTGTGAGAGAAATAAAGGAATATACATATGGAATTATCATTGAAAATCCATCTTTTTTAGAAAATGAAACGGCATTATATAACTTGAAATATTTGGCTTCTATTAAAAAACGAATTACCGAACAAGAAATTTATGATGCCTTAAAGCTTCTAAACTTATATGATCACCGAAACGATAAAGTTAAGACCTTCTCACTCGGAATGAAGCAACGTTTAGGACTATGTCAAGCGATTATGGAAGATCCAGATGTCTTATTATTGGATGAACCATTTAACGCATTAGATGATGAGAATTACGAAGTTGTAAAAAATATTTTAAAGCACCTTAAAGAAAAAGGGAAATTAATTATTATTGCGGCTCACGGATTATCTAAAGAAGACTTTCATTTATTTGATGAAATAATAACGTTAAGCGCTGGAAAAGTACAGGATATTAGCTTGAACGAATGAAATTTTAAAAGGAAGGGTTTGATTACATGTATGACAAATTTGAACGGTTAAAATTCTATCAAAAAATTATATGTATCATTTATTTTGCTGGATTAATCTATCTGTTAGGGGTTATCGAATTATAATGCTAATTTTAATTTATACATTACTATACATTGTTAGCTTTCTAGTATTGGAGATTAAACAGTATTATTTAGTCGGCATCTTGTATATTCTTGTGGCTGTTCGAGCTTTTAGTGGATTACGTATTAACCCGTTTTATTTTATTGACTTTTTCTATCGGAAATTCACGAAAAATAATATGTTAGAACTTTTGGCTGTTAGTCTAGCAATTCTTTTTTATTACGTGATAAACGGATATATTTATAGCTTTCCTGAGATTATTACGTATCCGTTTATGACAATCTTTTTTTATAGTACGTGCTTTATTGATGTGGAGGAAGTGTTAATGAAAAAAGGGAAGTCGGATATGGAGTCAAAAGTATAAGTAAAAAAGCAGTTTCAGTGGAGAGCGCGATTCTTATCAACTGGTACCAGATAGTGCATCTTGGTGCCAAACACTTAACTTATTGATAATGCCATGTATATGAAGACAAAAAGCAACCCTGGGTTAGTGTTTTAGATAGTGAAGTTAAAGACTGGTTTAAAGTTCAGCAAGATAAATATAAATGTCTAAAAAAAATGCCTTAGAGGAATAAAACGAGGGAGGGTTTTAATGAATGAGATTAAATTAACAAAAAAGGAAAATCAGTTTTTAGAAGTTGTATTAGATAAACTTATTATGAATGGAGTAAAAGAAAAGATAATAAACGATGCTCGGAACAATATATATGAACAAATTAGAGAATCTAGAGTTAAAAATGAGGATCCCCTAATCGAATTAGGTGATCCAGAAGAAATGGCATGTTTATGGCAAATGAATACTTGAAGATTACAAGTACGAATAAATCGAATAACAAGTGGTTACCTACATTAATATTTATAGCAATAATGCTCGTATTTTCTTTTTTAATTAGATGGTTTTTTATAATATTAAGGCAATAAGCTGGTTACGCAACTAGCTTTCTCAATTTTCTAGTTTATAAATTAAGGCTTATTGTTACCATAAGATTATTAATTATAGAGAGAAGGCAATTATAATAGAGTTTATTCTTTATCATAAAATTGGTTATATAAAATTAAGAACCCGTTTTGAGCATTTCCTAGTATACGATACTGAAAAACGTTAAATTTTATGAAAAGGAAGGGTGGGTGTCTAATGAGAATATCCAACGAATTTAAGGAACTAATCGAAAATAATTCAGCACTTGTAGCAATTGCTGTTACCATTTGGATATGGGTACTTTCCTATTATTTAGGCTTTGGTGTTGGGGAATATATCGGTAATATCACTAATAAGTAAAGGACTTAGAAAAGTGTAAAAAGGCTGAAATTGATGGAGAAGATGCTTTTCTGTTTTAAATTTTTTTATACTGCATTAGCTTTTTCTACCTCGATTTGGCGGTTAATGTTTAATGATCGTCAAAAATAAATCAATTGCTTCTTATTAAAATTACTCAAAAAATTCGCGGCACTGAAGAAACAGTGAAAGAGCAAATTAGATCAACGATACTTGGCCTTCTGTTGACTGTTATTCCCGTTATTATCATTATTTCAGCCTTGGAATTTATACCAGAAGATTTTTTGGGCGGCTTTGGAGTTTTCCTGATTAGTATCCTTATTATTGTATGCTTCTTATTGGTACGACATTATTCCTTGAAAAAATACTAAAGGCGTATAAAGGTCCGATATAGAATAACTTTCATCGGCGAAAGCAGATGATTAGTTATTCTTATGCCCGTGGTATAAGTTGAACTAACAATCAGTGGGGGATGAAGGAAAACCCCCACTGATTGAAGTTCAGCTTTATTGTAAGCCTTAAACTTCGCTGGTCTTCTTCTGCGTCCCACCTCAATCACTTCTCTTAACACTTCATTTTTATTAGTGTGTAGATGGTTGTAAACGTCTAGAGAGCGGCTTCCGTCAAAGGTCGCCCCAGTGAAGCTGCTACTTGGATTACTTCGAAGCGGCTTTGCTCTTGAGCAAACGGAGTGGCACAGGAGCAGCTGCTCGTGACCAAGGCGCTTGAGCTTTTCTGGTGTGCTTTAATTGGATGTTAATATAAAAAGAAACCTAATACAACAATGATGCCAACACCCAGTCCGCAATTTGTTAATATTTGTTTCCAAAAGATTTTATCTCTGTTTTGTGCCTGATATGCTTCAATTAAACTTAGCTGTAGCTCTTCAATACGATAGGATCTCCCTTCACTTTTGAAGGAAATCCGATAGTCTTTCGTTTCATCACCTAAGATCCCGCCATCAATGCTAATTTTTGTTGCCTCTTCAGTTATAGAATAAATAGCTTCTTCATCATGAAAGCCGTCTTTTTCCTCAAATGAAAAGCCCATATCTCTAAGCTTTGTTTTTAAAATAGGAAAAATGATTTCCGAACGTGCTTCATAAATGACAATCGTTTTATTCCCTTTAAAAACTCTAATAAGTATGATGATAATAAAAAAACTAAATAAGATCGTAAATGAAATCATTGGATTTATATCAAAATTCACAATTACGAATAATTGAAAAAACGAAACAAAAGTCATTGTATGATAGAATAGCTTAGTTTCAGTAATAACTCCGTTTTGCTTATAAATTCTGTAAGCTTCATAGAATAATAATAATGCACCGAATGTCCCAATCAACATCCAAGAGGTAGTTTCTTGAAAAAGTAGATTATTCATATAACATCTCCTAAATCTTATCATTTTTATTTACTTTGAGAATTGTATCATATAAGACTTTTGAAGTATAAGAATATTATAAATATTTTGGCTTCCTCGCTAAATAATATTTGTTTATAGATTTTAAGACCTGTCCATACTAGATAAAAAGTCTAATAAAATGGTCAGGAGTGTATAAGAATGCAAGATTTCGATAAAGAATACCGTCTTTTTCAAGAGGCACTAGATATTCAAGATCCTTGGTATATTGAAGATTACAAATTAGTAAAAAGTTCAGATCAATTTCATGTCTTTTTAGACTTCAAACGCGGAGCTAAGTTCCCGTGTCCACATTGTGGATGTGG
>NZ_MLQR01000022.1 GCF_001866005.1 Anaerobacillus alkalilacustris | reverse complement strand
GTAGCTCATTACAAAAAAAGAAGCAGAAAGTAACACGGACTGCTGAAAAAGTCCAAATTTTTTTATCTGAAAAATAATATTCAAAAAACGAGCCTCTAGAATCGCTTCTAAGGCTCGTTTGAGGGTTAGGGCGACATTTTTGCCCCCCTATAATCATTCGTTTTTCAAAAACATTCACTTTTTCAGTGGCCTCAAAGTAACATTCCAATATTTGTATCCTTAGCCTGATGACATTGGGGTCTTACTGCCACTTGAGGGTGGGATAAACTTATCATAGGAAGAACAAACAGAATATATAAAACAGTTGAATAAAAGATCTCAATTAGTCGTAAGGCATATAATTTCAGAAATTGTTCTAGATTTGCTAGATTAATACAGTTGAATGGTAAGACACTGACAAGCAAACCTATAACTTTATCGATTTCCTAACTTAAAGAAGTTATTTATTAGTATTGTCCTTCCCTCTAGCTACACCTAAGTATGTAAGGGTTTTCATAAAATAATTCAAAGTAAATCTTAAACTCTCAGTTCATACATATAAAAAATTTACTTTTTTATTAACTAATCATTTCGAAATTTACATTTTAACTATTTGGGCTTGGAGAAAATTCACCCTAAAAATTTACTTTGTGGAATGAAAAAAAGCTTCAACATAATTAAATGGTACAGGTTTACAGAAATAATAACCTTGCATAATATGACAACCTATACTACATAAATATTGATACTGTTCGATCTCCTCTACACCTTCTGCCAATACTTTTATTTTCAAACTTTTTGTCATTGCAACTATTGCTCTAGTGATCGCTGCTCTTTTTTTGTGCTGAGTGATATCTTTAATAAACGACTTATCAATCTTTATTAAACTAACAGGAAGCTTTTCAAAATAGCTTAATGACGAAAATCCAGTTCCAAAATCATCAAGAAAAATTTCAATCCCAAGATTATTTAATTCATTTAATTTAGACAAAATTTCCTCACTATTTTTCATAGCCGTACTCTCGGTAATTTCAATTTTTATCAAATCTACATTTACACCAAAATCTTTAATATGTTGTTCTAATTTTGGAACTAAATTATGTTGTTCAAACTGCTTTATCGACATGTTTAATGAAATGTAAAAGGATGGAACCCCTTTTTTTGACCATGTGCTTAAGTGCTCACACACCTCTAAAAATACCCATTCACCAATCTTAAATATTAAATCGGATTCTTCAGCAATAGGTATAAACTCACCAGGAGAAATTGAACCGAGTTTTTCACTCTTCCACCTTAGTAATGCTTCGAACCCTACTATTTTTTTGTTATATACATTTACGATTGGTTGATATTCAAGATACAATTCATTATTGTCAATTGCTTTTTTAAGATTCTGCTCAATTTTTGCTTTCCTATCTATTTCATTCGCAATTTCGACATTGAAAAATTCAACTCTGTTTTTACCTTTCTTTTTTGCGCTATACATGGCTTGATCCGCACGAAGTACAAGTTCATCTATATGATTAGTATGTTCGGGGAAAATACTAATGCCAATACTTGCACTTACACTATACTCATTATTCAATAATCTTATTGGTTCAGTTAACTTTTGCTGAATCCTCTCTGCCACCTTGTTTATATTTTCTCTATCAGTAACACCTTTAAACAAAACGACGAATTCATCACCACTGTATCTTGCAACTAAGTTTTCAGACCCAACAACATTGTTTATTCGGTCAGCAACAATTTTTAAGACTTTGTCTCCAGCATTATGTCCAAGGGAGTCATTGAAGAATTTAAAACGATCTAGATCAATAAACATTAGTACTATTGTATTTTCATGAATTTCAGCTTCACCTAATATTATCAACTCATCTAGTACGTTTTCAAAGTTCCTTCGATTAGGTAATTCTGTTAAATAATCATACTCTGCCATAAATCGCAAATTTTCTTTACCATTGTATTTTAGCTTTAAATTTTTTCTTTCATTCTGTTTATCTATTAATTGTTGTTCATCTCTACTATTACTTATTTTTTTCCCCATAATACCCCCCATTCACGCTAATAATTCACTACTAATACAGAGAAAACCCTACTAGCGTAAATATGTATTTTCGGCCCAAATTTTTCCCTTATCATTTCTCTATTTAAATTTTGGTATTTTTAGCTCTGTTTTCATATATTATATAGAAAAGTTAAGGTAACCACAACGAGTTTGTTAAATTTTGGAGTGGCACATCATTATCATTTAGGTATTTCTTTACATATTTGCGACATTTTTCAGTGGTGCTACCTTGGCCCTTGTCCACCAAACAACTGATCATATTGCAGAAGATGGTAACGTTTGGCATCTTCAAGAGAAAATTCATTTACATCTCTACGACTTGAAAAAACAACGGCCCCTTTTGTTGCAGTCTTATTTAAAAACCTCATTATGGGTGTTTGTGGCTGTGAATATTTTTCTAAAACAAATGCTCCTAGGAAAGATGAACTCATACGTAGGTCGGCATTCTTTTCATCTGAGAAATTATCCCATATAACAAACGGGACACTATACATCTTTTCATAATCATCCTTTTCCCAAAAACGAGGGTTGGCATCATTTAAATAGCCAGTTATTGTATACCCCTCATAGGCAGCACCTAAATATGGTAAATGATCACCAAAAAACACAATAACCGTTGGATCGTCAATCTTTCTAAAATAGTTGACTAAAAGTTGAAGCGAATCATCTGCATCTTTCACTCCAGTACTATAGTTATTCAATACTTTCGTAATGTCCTCATGCATATCGGTTACTTCGATCCGATCTTCTGGATAGTGACGCATATTATACGGACCATGATTTTGCATCGTTACGGCAAAAATAAATAAAGGTCCTTCAGAATTTTGATGTTCAATAATGATTTGTTTTGACACTTCCAAATCTGAGATGAAGTCGCGTCGATACTCCGGGTTTTTAAAAGATCGATAACTTTCAAAACGATCAAAGTCAAAAAAAGTGTATACTTCATTACGACGGTAAAACCAATCATGATAGCTATGAATCGCGACTGTTTCATAGCCATTATTTTTTAAAGTCGAAGCGAGCGAAGGGTGCGGATGGTTTACAAATTGAGAATATGCAAGTGAGCCTTGTGGAAGCATATGAATACTGTTTCCTGTTAACACTTCAAATTCTGTATTCGCTGTACTGCCTCCCAACACTGGCACGATTAGTTCGCCAGATGTATGATTCTTTTGAAGACTACGGAAAAATGGCATAGGGTCCTCGCTAAATGTAAGATTAGGTAATCGTGTCGGATCCCAAAAGGATTCATTCATAACAAAGATAAAATTCGGTCTAATTTCAGTTTCAATTTCTTCTTCTTTTAATTGTGTCAACAACTCATTGAACGTTACATCATAATAGCCATCCGGTGGTTCAATCGTTACTTTTTGCAACGAATGAATAAAACCTACTTGTACCCCTTTTCTTTGATATGCAATCGACTTGTTCCAATCATCATCATGAATTCCCCCGAACTTAAATGGTGAAAACGGCTTCTCGAAAAAAAATATAGAAAATACAACAAGTGGGATGAAACAAAACAGAATTCTAGTTTTAGGTTCGAATCTCCTTTTACTAAAAAAAAATTGGGAAAACTATAAAAATGAAAACGAGACAACCTAATATCGCTTGCTCTGCACTAGTCATTAAAACAAAAGAACCACCTATATCAGCAGCTTCTTTTCTTAATACTCCATCCCACGGAAGAAGCGGTTCGCCCTTCAAATTTAGTTTAATTTTACTTGCAGTAAAACAAAACAGAAAAACACTAGTCGATATCCATAATGCCAACCTACGTTGTCCAGTCAATGATTGCATGAGATAGATTATTGATAAAATAAATATAAAGTTTAAAAACACAATATATGGATTAGTGATCAGCCATTCGAAAACATGAATAATATTTGAACGATGCCATACTTCCAAAATGAATAAGACAAAGAAAATATAGCTAATGAATAAGATTTCTTGTAACATATACCTCATTTTAAAAGTACCCCTTATCAACAAATGATAATAGTAACCTAATTCAAAAACATCTCCGAATTTCCTTTAACAGATAATTTATGTACTTTTCCCCATCTTATTCATAACTTCCTGACACACCATTGTAGACATATGGGGAAGGTTTAGAACTATTGGACTTTGGTTTTCTGTTTCGGCTGTGAAATGCAACGATCGGAGGCTTTTGTGTACGACTCCGGTTGTTTTCTGAACGAATACCTTTCTGCTTACGCGTTGTTCATTTTACGAAGTATACGCAGGGAGGAAAATGCTACTACAAAAAAAGAAAAGACTACTATTCGAAACGAAAGTAGCCTAAATGATTATTAACTATGAACCGCAAATTTTGCGAGGGTAGCAAGTAGATTGTTGGAGGGTTACGTAGAGGATTTATCCTCCGCATACTCTGGTTTCTCTTTTGGCAGAAAGCTAGCTACTAAAAGTACACATATCAGTGCAATTACAGCTAAGATTATGAACACTGAATGTAGTCCTGTCGCAAGGATTTCAGGAGCTACGTCAGTACCATTATTTGTATGACCTCCTATATGTTGATTTAGTACAGCTCCAAGTACTGCAATACCCAACGTTTGTCCTAATGTGCGTAAAAATGCATTGGACGAAGCTGCTGTACCGCGAAAGTGCCATTGTACTGAGGATTGAACGATTACAGTAAACACAGTAAACGATAGACCAAAACCAAGTCCAATAATAAACATAATAATGACCAAAATATAATTTGGGGTCGTGCTTGTAATAAAAGCTAAAGCACTCGTACCTATAAAAATTAAAATCACTCCAGAAAGCGAAAGTGGTTTTGTTCCTAACTTTACAATAAAGCGACCACTGAAAAATGCGGCAATTGGCCAGCCGATGGACATCGGAATTAAGGTTAAACCAGATGAAGTCGCAGCTAAAAGAAGTACCCCTTGTATCCAAAGTGGTAAATACGCGGTTAACCCAATTAAAATGGCACCAAGTAGTAATCCACTTAAATTTACAATTAATAAGTGACGATTTTTCAGCAATTGAAATGGTAACATCGGTTCTGAGACCTTTAATTGAACAATGATAAATAGAGCTAAAAATACAAATGCGACACTAAACAGTACTATCATTTGAAAATCGTTCCACGCAATTTCATTTCCGCCAGTTAGAAGAGCATATAGTAATGCAGTTGTACCTATTATAAATGTGACAGCCCCACCATAATCAATGGAACGTTTACGTTTCTCAATTCTTTCCTCCAAGTTTTTCCAGATTAAATACATTGCGATCAAACCAAATGGAATGTTAATAAAGAATATCCAATGCCACGTGAAATAATCGACAAAAAAACCACCTACTAACGGACCGAAAATACCGGCAATTCCCCAAATTGAACCGATAATTGCTTGAGCTTTTGCCCGTTGTTCATATTTAAAAACATCTCCAACAATTGTAAAAGTCATTGGCATTAGAGCCCCTGCCCCGACCCCTTGTAGAGCACGAAACAGAATTAGTTGTTCCATTGATTGTGAAAAACCACAGAGTGCCGAGCCAAGTAAAAATAAAGTTACTCCAGTAATAAAAATCTTTTTTCTACCAAATAAATCAGCAAGTTTTCCAAAAATTGGTGTCATAACTGCATAAGTTAATAAATAAATGGCAAAAACCCAACTGATCAAATCTATTCCGCCGAGTTCCCTTGTAATAACAGGCATAGCTGTACTAATAACAGTTACCTCGATCGCAGCTAAGAAGGTGGCAATGATAAGTGCAATTGTAATGTTACGCTGATAACGATTCATAAATCTCCTTTTTGGTGTTTGTTATTTGGATCAAACCCTACTACCATCGTACTAGTGTAATACAAAACCTATGTAAACTACTTGATTTCACTCTCAACATTAATAATTTACCAATTGTCTTCAAAAATATCTGATAATCCTCTGACTTTCAAAACGTTGATTTGTAGCTAGTATAAGTGTATATGTATTATATATTCAAGAATACTTTCTCTTCACCAAATAATAGCTTTAATAAGGTATATAAATATCACTTAATACCCACTGCCATTTATTATTGTCGTAAATTAAAAATTCAGTTCTTTCATTTGTTTCATTTTTTACCGAATATACAGTATATACTTTTCCATTAACTTTGTTTTTCACTTTGAAGAATGCTTTATTTTGTTCATTTATTATGCTCAGTTTTTCTTTAATGGAAAAGCAGACTATTACGATAATGACAACACCTAACATAATAACAAACTCCATAAAATACCACCTTTTTTGTAAACTTAAGTTTTTTTACTTACTATGTATTACTTTTTTACTAATCGCATAATTCCAAAGACTATCATTATTATTGAAGTTGGAAGTGTATACATTAGATTTATAGGTGTAAGAGCCCCTAGAAAGAATGTAATTACACCCAAAACAATTAATCCAATTCCCACTTTCATTCCCCCGTTTCTCTACCAATTATTTTTGAACATAAAGCAACCATTTTCTTTACTAACGTAATACTAGAAATCATCTTTAGTGAGTTCCAATAGTTTCATCTAGTGACATGCATAGTGGTCGCCATCTACTTTTCAAAAAAACCGAGATGATTATAGTTGCTGCAATAGTACAAGCGATAACTATTAACTGTATCATTTCTATTGGATACATACTCTCTGCCCCCTTCAAATCTTACCAATAATACAAAATGAAGAGTAGTTCTTTCTTCAACGGCCTCTCTTTCAAAACTATTTTTTTAGAAATTCGTCCTCTAATTCCTTTTCAATTTGTTCATTAGGTATAGGTTCTTCAACTTCTTCTTTAATATCAAGGTTCTTTATTATCAAATTTAACTGATACTTTATCGTTGAAAGACTACTAATGACATAAAAAAGAATTAGTAATGGTAACACAATCGAGATAATAGTAAGCAAAGTCATATTGTTCTCCTTTTGTTATATTTATGGCCCTTTCAAACAGCGATAAAACAACATACGGACACCAGATCCGTTAATACGAAAAAAAATCTTGATTTTTGATTTTTTCGGACAGAGATTCCGTTATTTAGTCTTGAAATAGCGATTTTATGATAATTTTGATTAAATAGAGGATCTGATGTCCGTTAAAATATATAATAACGTTTTTTTCAATAAATAACGGATTCTCTGTCCTAAAGGGCAGCTAGACTTCTAGTTTCATATCTTTCAATTGCAATTATTCTATTATTTTATGAAACAACCTCTCTTCAGATATCACTTTATTGGCTCAATAGTTTTGAGCCGTCCTTTATTCGGAGATCGTTTATTCCAAACAAAACTAATTAAATACTGTTGTTTTTCTTCAACTAATTGAAATTCATTATAAGAAACTCTAACTTTTTTATCATTGAGTACTAAATAATATTTTCTGTCCTCATGCTTCTTTTGTTCGACCTCAAACACTCCGCCAGTCGATACTTCAAAAGATTGATAAGCAGTTATCGAAACAACAATGATGATCGATGTAATTACTACTATTGCTTGAACAACTGTTTTTAGATTTGTCGTTTGTCTTCCTCTTTTCCGTAAATAATTAATTAAAAAATACATGTAAATAAGAAACAACACAGGTACAATAAATAGCGCAAAGTAAAAAGGGACATGCATTATTTCATGGAGACTATAATTAATATCTGCAATAGCTTGAATTCTACCAAGCTGTAATCCTATAAACGCTGAATAAATAAGTCCTAGCAACCAATACAAGGCCAACTTTTGAGCTTTGAAAAATCTCTGAATATCCTTCTCATCATTTTTATTTACATTCATCTCAATCCATCTCCCAAATTTTAATAAAAACAGAGGGAATAAGTCCCTTTAACCCTCACTCGATACTCAATATTCACCAATAAATTATTTATGATTGATTTCCATGAGTAAAACTCTTTCCTAAACCACTGAGATGAAAAATATTAAGCTACAAAACTTTCAAACATTAGTTATTTACCTCATTAGGAACCTCCCAAAGAAAATAATTTTTGGTAAATAGCCTTGTTACTACAATAGTGGTCATTTCATCTTTCTCAAAGATATATCCAGACCCCATTTGTTCTTTAAACTCAAATCCCTTTTCTACCATAAACTCCTTAATGATCTTTTCTTGGGATCCACTACCATTTTTAGATACAAATTTTATCCCTTGTTCAGTATCGGTGACTTGTTCGTAATGACTATTTGAGGACTCTAACTTCATAATAGCTGTCAAAACGGGAGTGGGATTTCCTTCTTGTCCCAATGCGCTACCAAACTTAATCCCAATAATCCCTATTAAAAGAATAACGATCACTAAAATAATGACTAATAACCTTTTCAAGTCATTCACCACCTAAACAACATTTTTACAACTTCTACCACTTTACTCTTTAAAGTTATCTCTGCGTTACTTTATTATTAGGAATACAAAGACTAGTGTCACTCCCATAAACAAGCGCATTAAACTAGTTCTCCTTTGAAAAGCAATAGATTGTTTTTTAATATAATCAGAATTTATAAATTTCTAACTTGGAAACTGTCTAGCGCAAGCAGCCTACGAGCTCGGTCACTTCAGTCAAGCTACTGACTTCAATAACTACATGAATAACGTCTAGCTTCATGCAGCTTTGCTTCTGCGGTTACTCGTCGCACGGAAAACAATTGCTCCTGCGATTACTCGTCGCACAAAACACTGCTTCGAGGAAGCTACTACGAAGCAGTACTTGAAGACGCAGAAGCACGTAGAAGCCAAAGAGTGGCTTCTGTCAAAGAACGCCCCAGTGAAGCTACTACTTGGATTACTTCGAAGCGGCTTTGCTCTTGAGCAAACGGAGTGGCACAGGAGCAGCTGTTCGTGACCAAGGCGCTTGCGCTTTTCTTGTTTTGTATCACTTTACAAATCTATACAATTTACTAACGAATATTACAAAGAACGACATAAAAAGAAGACGTCCAATAAACCATCCAATTTCTCCGTTTTTCAAGTCCGCAAAGTAACCCCAAATTATTGCTATAACTAACGTAATAAGAAAATAAATTGTTTGTTTATTCATTTTTATCCCCGCTTTCGTTTTATCCAAATTTATTTATGGCGATTTAAAATTCTACCGTAAAGAACCAGGTTCATTTACGTACTGAAACTAGTGGAGTAATTCATAGTCTTTAACTTTGGTTCAGTCTACCCTACTGCTTTTGTTGTAGTTCTCTCATTTTTTTCGATTTATAACAGAATATTTTCCTATCCAAAATATTAGTAACGAAATAAAGATTATGTAAGGCTTTGTAGATTGATTTATTACAAAAAAAGAATTTGATACAATATAAACAAAAAACAAAACAATGAACGCTGCTAATAATTCATAGAATGCTATTTTAATTTTTTCCACACAACACCATTCCTTCTTTCAATAAGATAGAGGTTCCTTGCTCCCCTTCCAAAAATAGGTGTAAGTTTAAGTAATCACCTGATCTAATTGGTTCTTCTCAACTTACTTGCTTTTTTATCAATTGCTTTTATATAATCGTTCTTTCCTTCTATATACATAGCTATGCTTGTGGGGAATTTCTCAGCTAACGTTTGCTTTAATTGACTATATTTCAAGGCTTCCTCTGGATGTGCAATCATAAAATCCCTAAATGCTAAGTGACGGTCAATTTCTCCATTTCCATGTTCGAAAATATGAACGTGATGAGTTCGGTTGTCACCACCCTTACTAAAAAAACGCCTATTAGGAATTCCGTATTCGCCATGAGATTCATAGCCTAGCTCTTCCATTTTGCTAGTAAATTTATCAACTTTACAAATGTTCGTAACTTCTACCATAATATCAATGATTGGTTTAGCATATATAGTTGGAATAGCAGTACTTCCTATATGATATACATGAATAATTTCATCTTTAAATACAGTTTTAAGTTTCTCACTTTCTTCTTGAAACATCTGTGCCCATTTCTGTTCATGTGGAAAAATCTCAACTTTACGCATTACATTCACCTCGCTTGAATTACCAACAATTAATCTATAAATCTAAACTTCGATCAGCATTTATTTTCCTTCAATCTCCACTAATTGTTAGTTTAACTTATACCAAAAGCATAAGAATAACTAATCATCAGCTGCCACTGATAAAGTTATTCTATATCGGACTTTCAGGAACAGTTAAGCCTCCACATAACCTTTTCGATTTTCTTACGTTTTGAGCTAGGCTACTTCCCCTTAAAAGTGGGAAAAAAATGTAGGTTGAATCCACTTAAGTTCCTCATTATTGTTTTCTATCAATACACTAATTATTAGGGCAACAATTATACACGTTAGGTTCATTAATTCCAACTCAATATTACCACTAATTCCCTTCCATTTGGGAATACAATGAAAAAGCGCCTCCGCTTTATCTGAATTTTATTAGGGTAAAAGACCCCCACCTCTAAGCGTAGCGTAGGTGGGATTTTCCAATCAGATGGAGTAGACTCTCCACCTGATTTACTCCTTTTTATAAACATTTTTTATATAAGGAACAATAGTCCTATTTTTCATCTCTTTAAATTTGTTTTTTTATGTATAATTTTTCATTTTTTAAAAGATAATATAATTGTCAAGTCATTTTTTCTTGACAACTCCACAAAAAAACCGCTGACGGGAAAGGCGGTTTTTTTGTGTTACGATTAAATTTTAGAATAGTTGCAATTTGTAAAGGACGACAGTAAATATAAAAACTAATTATTTATTTTTGTTTTCTCGCGCTGCTCTTTTTCTTGCTTTTTTACTTTGAACAACTTCTGAACCAAATTCCGTATCGGCAGCTTTATTACCCCCGGTATGAGGCTGCTTTCGATTATCATTACGATTAGTCATTATTTTCCTCCTTCACTTTTTCATGTCCCACTACTTCCTTATACTAATTAAAACTTTACTTGCAACTAAGTTATATAATGCATTAGTTTCAATAAATTATTCCTAAATCAATTTAATTATTTTGTTGGGAACCGAATCGTACATGGTTATTCCTGCACTATCAAAAACACTATATTTGGTTCACGAGTCCATCTCCATCTATTAAACACAATGCACGCATATTACCACATTTTTCCACAATAAGATTTTTTTCAAACTTAATTCGAAACTAACTAATCTCCCCATTATTTGTTTTTCACATATGGATATTTAGGTTAAATTTTGTCTTATTATAATTAATCAGGACAAACGCTAAAACAAAGGGACAGGTTCGACGATATTTTCACGTCGAACCTGCCCCTTGTGCCATGTATTGTATTATTCTAATTCCTTCCCATTTGTCGCGATTACATTTTTATACCAGTAGAAAGATTTCTTCTTTTTACGCTCTAGAGTTCCACTTCCATCATCGTGTTTGTCGACATAAATAACTCCATAACGTTTGGACATTTCTCCAGTTGAAGCACTTACTAAGTCGATACATCCCCAAGAAGTGTAACCGATTAATTCAACACCATCTTCTACTGCTTCACCCATGGCTTTAATGTGTTCACGCAAGTAATCAATACGATAATCATCAATGCCAATGTACAACTTGAAAAAAACTCCTATTGTAGAAGAGTGATCTTGTGTTGTTCCCAAAACAAACAAATCTTCTACAAAGGAGCTCCAAAATGAACAGTGAACTCGTATCAGCAAGCTAAAACATTGGAAAAACAGGTGGAGAGTCTACTCCACCTGATTGGAAAATCTCACCTACGCTACGCTTATAGGTGGGGGTCTTTTACCCCAAAAAAAATTCAGATAAATTATATTTTTTTCAGATGCTTTTCTGCTATATCATTTACTTTATCTACACGTCTTTTATATTTTTCGATATCTCCTAAGAACTCGGTGTTCATCCATACTTTCACAATTTCTAGTGCAAGGGCTGAACCAATGATTTTACCACCAATACACAACACGTTAGTATTTGAATGAGAACGAGCTAATTCAGCGCAAAAAGTATCTTGACATACTGCAGCTGATACACCATAAATTTTATTGGCAATCATTGCACTACCATATCCTACTCCATCAATAAAAATACCACGCTCCGCTTTTCCTTCAGCAACTGCTAATGAAGCTGGATAAATAAAATCAGGTAAATCACACGCTTCTTCATCATACGTACCAAAATCCAAAACCTCATGACCCTCGTTCTGTAAAAGTTCTCTTACTTCTTCCTTTAATGCATAACCTGCATGATCATTTGCCAAAGCGATTTTCATTTTCAAACCTCCATTGATCAAGAATCTTAGCTAGATTCATTTTGTCATTTCTACCATTAAAGTGTAACCTTCTACTGAATGAAAGACAATTTATTTTTTCTGCATAAGGATTAGGAAGAGATTTGAGGGGCGGGTGTTCGCTCCTGTAAATTCAAAGTGAAAAAAGCTAGGGTAGGGTCATTGTCCTAACTAGTTATTGATTAATCAAAGTGTACGTCAATGAGTAGGTTTTTCTTTCATTTGTTTTTGTTTGAATACTGTTCTATTATTTCTTTTCAGTCAAATTATATATAAATTCTTCAAAGGAATGGGCCATAAATTCTTCCTGCTGCTTTTCATGATTCCAAAAAACGATGCTTGGTTCCCCTTTTGACGTTTTATAATGAAAACAGAAATAATTACCAAAGGGATCATTTGCAAAAGGAACCATTTTATGTGGTAGCTGTTTTCCCAACCACTCAAGTACATCATTGATGCCACCTTTTGTTGGATACACCGTTAAAAAGGTTTTTATTACCCTGTCGTTTCCGTTCATCATTTTGATCATATTTGGTCTCGGTCTTGCTCCGTTATGTTGTTTTACGAGGAGCTTATAAGACATTGGCAATGTAACATCTAAAGTACTCTCTAGTTGTTCAAGAACTCGATTTGTCGCTACTGGCTTTTCAAATTTCCACTCTAGGTTAACGGGCATTTGAACCACCTCCCCAAATTGATCGTCCGCCACTATGTCCTGATTTAGCGTGTAGCTCTTCATCTACTAATTGCAACTTTCCCAACTGCTCATGGTGATGCCATGTATAGCCATCTGGTGTTTCCCCAGCATAAATTTGCTCTAGCTGTTCTGCTGTAAATTGGCTTGCCATTTGCGGATCTTTGCTAACAGTCTCTACCAATTCACTGTTTGCATAGGAAAAATGGCGATAATCACTACTTTCATACATCTCCGGTGGAAGCTCTACTTCAGCTACCGTATCAAATATAGGAAAAACCCCAATGACTTCATTCCCATTCTCTAGCACAACCGTTTGTGCTTCATAAGGAACTCCTGTTTCTGGGTGTAACTGACCATCTAGATGACTATTGTGTGTTATGAGAAAATCGCCATTTTCAGCAGCAGAAACATCTTCACCTTCAATAAGATCAAACACTGTAATCGCTACGGTACCAACTACTACCACCTTGCCGACTCCTTTTATGCCTGCTAACGCCTTCTGATAGTCTTTATGGTATACTCCATTAATAACAGCTGCACTATTTTTTAACGTATAAGCACTAGTTTTATAAACAGCCCCCACTGTTTTGCTTGCCGCAGTAGCAAATTCTCCCAAGCCTTCATAAAGATCTGCTTTGTTTCTACTGACAATGCCCTGTGTTGCTTTCCAGGTTCCTTGGCCCACTTGTCCTGCAATAGTTCCACCAAACTTCGTTGCACCATGAAGACTTTTACCTATATCATCCACAAAGGGGCTTTTTACTTTCTTACCTATAAAACTGACAGGCGTACCAATGATCTTACCAGCCAAATCGCCGCCTTTTTCAGTATATGTATGAAATAATCCTTTTCCAGTTGCTATTTTTAAATCGCGGTCCTTTTCATCTAATACCTGATAAAGCTTCCTAGCACTATTTACCGTCTTGTCGGCACCAGATTTCACTTGATTTTTCAACCATTCCTTTTTATCCATAGCGAGCCTCCACTTTACATGTTATAAATCATCAATTAATGAGTACACACCATGATGTAAGGCATTGCTTACCACCTACTATTAAAGCGGTCAACAAACTAGTTATCTAGTAAACAACCATACTTGAAAAACTTAGCCCTTTAGAATCGTCTTCCTCAGGGTTAATCAAACTGATTTGTACTTAAGGGTCATAGCCCCCCACCTCTAAGCGTAGGTGGGAACTTCCATTCAGGTAGAGATGAGACTCCATCTGAATTTACGATGTTCTAGCGAAGTTAAAAACGAGTTCTCTTTATGTCGCTAAACACATTTGAACGTGCGGTGACAGAACCAATCATTAATCCATCTTATTTATCTTTTTTGTCAATTGCTCAATTTCTACAAATAAACCTTCTAACTGAAGATTTAATTTTTGATCAATTTGATTGAACGACAACTCTCTCGTTTCCCCGTTGTTATAACGGATACTGATCGTTTCTATCGATTTTTGATTGGGCTTTGTAGATTGACTTTCCAAATAAGCCTTTTCGTTTTCAGCTATGACCGTTTCACTTTCTTTTTGAGCAGAGGCTGTACTTTTATCTTTCGTTTGTTCCGTCTTTATTCCTTCTTTTACAGATGGTTCTGCAAGCTGATTCGATTTGGCTAAATCATTGATTTTTTGTTGAGAAATTTTCGTTGGTGCCGTCTTACTCAACTGACTTTGTTGATTAAGTGTATGAAGTGGTTCCAATTCAGTTGGCACCGATACCGTATTTACAGCGACTTCTTCACTTGATTTCGTAGGTATACTAGGAGTCACTTCTTTACTCGAGTTACTTTTTGAAGCCAGAACTTCTCCTTCTCCAACTTCAAAGGATGGACTAGCTTGAGCTCTTTGATTGTTGGTACTCTGATTACTAGGTGTTACTTTTTTGCTATGGCTACCCGTTATAACAGAAGCAACTTGCTTACTATTTTTACTTTCTTGACTTCCCATTCTTTGACTAGTTGATTCATCCTTCAGTTCGCTATTTGCCTTTATTATTTCTTGCTCTTCATCTTTTTTTACCATTTCAGGCATATGTTTATAGTAAGTAAGATAACTAACTATACATTGAGAGAAATAATCTTTGTATTGCTTAAACATGTCATCAATAATAACGAATAAATTTTCTTCAGAGCTTCCTTTTAATTCATCAATAACTCTGTAATCACGAATAAGTTGAAAAAGTTTATTTAGGTTATCATAATCTTCACAATAACCATATCTTATTTCTTGATTAATGGCTGAAACAACTCGATTGAGACGTGATGTGTTTTCATATGCTACATCTAACTCTTCACGTAAAATATAATCCACATTTCGTCTAAAACGTTTTGTTGAACCATGTCCGGTATCTACATGGAAACCACGCGAGTTTTTAATTAATATGTTTAATTCATTAATAAGCTTGTTAGATACAGAAACAAGTTTACTTTTCACTTTATCAGCATCATCAAATCGATCAACATCAACAAATTTAATTTTAGGCTTTTGGATCTTCTTTTCGATGTCGTTGTTTATAGACTTATTTTCTTGCTTAAGTAGTTCATTTATTTCAAAATGAAAATTATTAGCATATTGGTCAAGTTTTTTTATCGTAAGGTTTATGCCTCGGGGATTGAGTTGCAAGCTTTTTTTTTGCTTGTCTAAATATTTCATCACATTATGATCAATTTGTTGGAAATCCAATTTATCACCTACATAATCCAAACAATAATGTTTTGTTCGTTTTGTTTGGCCCTTTCTAAAAAGAAAATTAAATTTGTGAGAGCAGCTGTTTCACGGATCGTCGATAATGATACAATGAGTGACTCTAGTTGAAAATAGGGAATAAAGTTAGATCGCAGTATTCCCTTTAGCTCTTCGCTGCTGATGTTTTCGATCTCTGTTTCAACTTCCTCTATTTGTTCAGAGTTTAAAAAGCCAAGGATGATTCCTGAATTGGAAAGTTGTTGTTGAATCGTTGCCTTTAACGCTTCTTTTTCGGTCAATACGGCTTGCTTTTGGTCCTTACCCAATGCTCGATTGTATAAATTCCTTGTGAGCTGACTGTAAAGGTTGATATCCTTTTCTAATTGTTGATAGACAGTTGAACGTACCCCGTAATACGTTTGCCTCATGTTCATTCACCTCTCTTATAACCTTAAACTATTGGTTAGTCCAATACTAACGTCTGTTGCCTTTACATCTACTACATATACGGCACTATTTTTTTCAGCTAGTTTCTTTTCAAATTCAGCACGGATCTCTGGGCTAATGTCTAAATAATCCTTTGTCAAAACTACCAATGAGTTTCCATCATGACCTTCTACTTGTTTTACCATATGCCCCATTTCGCTACGAATATAGTCACTTGAGCCACATTTGGCTTCTATAAAGAGATCATCACCTTTATTAATCTCTAAATCACCGATTTTCATATCTTCTACTGCCCCTCGTAAAATAACGTCAGGCTTTGTTTCGCCCCACTCTACTTGTACGACTTGCTGCTTATCTTCAACAATATCAAAATGATCTTTTAATGTATCCTTCAACTGATGCTCAAATACAGTTCCTTTATACCGTTCTAACTGTTC
Organism: Anaerobacillus alkalilacustris; assembly: GCF_001866005.1. Lineage (GTDB taxonomy): Bacteria > Bacillota > Bacilli > Bacillales > Anaerobacillaceae > Anaerobacillus > Anaerobacillus alkalilacustris. The sequence goes on along the minus strand of NZ_MLQR01000022.1, from coordinate 33,251 downwards.
ATCAATACGTTGGTAGTTCAAATCAGAACCATTAGTTTTCAGGGATTCCTCCTGTCTAGTCAACACCTGATCTACATTTTCATTTTTAGAGCGAATCTCATTAATGTAGGCTGGGTCAGAAAATTCACGAGTCTTTTCATTGAGACCGATATCATCTGACATATAGCGCTCAGCATCATTAGCATTTAGCAATTCTTGCTGTGATTGATCCATATATTCAACTTCAAATTTCCGCCAATCTTCAAGAGGGAATTTCTCCATTTCTATATTTTTTGAATCCCAATCTTTTGTTAGTTCAATTTCAGATACCTCTTGCGTTGTTTCTGTCTTTGCCGCAATATTTCTGAATCCTTCCACCATCGCTGAGAATTCAAACAATGTAGTCACCACCTAGTTTTTTTTGATTAATCGTTAATAAGGTGTATTCTTTTCGGTTATGTTCGTATGGTTTCGATAAGAGATCGAGACATACTTCAAGATATTTTTCTATAAAAATCCGCTTGTTAATCTGTTTGTTAATTTTCTTATTTGCTTTAACTAACTTAAATAAGGCTTCGTTCACAAAAGAAAACACAAAATCATCTATATCAATCCTCATATCAAAACCATATATACTTGCATGACTACTAATCGCTTCTTTTGTACGCTTATAGTTAGTGTGCAAGTGTTGAAGTGGCTCTTTAAGTAATGATAAATAAAACCTCTCCACTTCCTTGGTAAGCTCAGAATAAAGAGACATGTTCTGTATAATGATTTCCGTTAAAGGATGCATTCGTTTTGCATCTAATTGATTGTACAAACTACTTTTCTGTTTCAAATCTTGATCGGACATAAAATAAAGATGTCCTTTTCCATGTGAAATTTGTACATGAGCCGGAGCATTCATACCATCGCTATACAAAAGAGCGGCACCGTTTGTAAGCTTACTTATGAAATGAATTTTTTCGTTAGGTAATGCTAGTGAATTAGCAACATATTCAGCATCATCTTTTGAAACAATTCTATGAATGATTTTAGTATTCGTGTTTTTTAAAACGTCCGGGGCTAATTTTGTTGGCACCTGATCAACTATAATCATCCCTTCGCCATAGGCACGAATTTCAGAAAGAATGTTACTCAAGCTTTCCACGGCTTTTCCTTTAATGTTCACATGCTCTTGACTACCATGTTGATTAACATTGGCAAAAATCCTATGTGCTTCTTCTAATACGAGTAAATGCTTTAATACTCCTGTAAACTCAGTTTCATTTGCCTTTAAATACTCATAAATAAAGATTGAAATTAAACCGATAATCAGTGATTTTTCATCATCATCAGCCACTGCATCTAACTCTAGAACAGTTGGATATTGTAAAATTGTCTTAATATCCATCGTCTCTGAGGTATTGAGCATAAAACCCTTTCCACCAGTCATTAAGCTTTTTATTCGTGTTAATAGAGCTGCACGAATATTATGCATTTGCTCTTGAGCGTAGCCCAGTTCCTTCGTATAATCATCAATTTCATAGTAAAGATCTTCAATGGTCGGAAAATATTTTTCATAATTAACATGATCACTTTGGTAAATATTTGTGGATGTTGTTAAACTCCAACCTTTTTTCATATATATATTATTAATGCATTGCTCTAAGATGTTAGGCATCGAAGCATACATTGTAAATGAAGCATTAAAAATCACTTTTAAATGATCAATATGCTGTTGAATATTCACATGATCCGGGAAATAAAACGGATTAATTCTAAGGGGGGAGACGGATTCATTTCCCATTGTATATACTCGTAAATTAGGAATTATGTTTTGTAATGCACGATACTCCTTTTTAGCTGGTTCAATGATTAGAAATGGAACATTTACATTTCTTAACAAATTAAAAAGTGTGTTTGTCTTACCACTCCCTGTAATACCTGCCACTAAAACATGCTTAACAAGCTTGTTTTTATCGAGATGAAATAACGTAGTCGTTTTCTTTTCCCCATCATAAAGATGCCCTAACGGAATTCCTTTTTTTTCTGTTAGGTTTTGACTAAATCTTGGGACTTGAGAAAATTCATAGCCGTTATACTCTTCTTTTGGTACATCTATAGCATACGATAGCTCATCACCTGTTAAAAAAGAAAACTCGCGAAATTGCTCATGGAATAAATCCATCGTTTGTCCTGAAGCTCCTTTTTCTACCAAACCAACCGTTGGGTACATTTCCTTTAACAAAAACACTTGATATGGCTCGACTGCATCCTGACAATATGTTGATTTATATACTTCACTAGCACTCGAAACATCAGCACGATCTTTAGCATAAATGGACACAGATGTTTTCCAAAGTCCTGATGAAAGGGATTGCTGCAAACGGGTGGCATGAACTTCTAAAAGAGCGTCTACCTCTAATGCTTGATGATCTGACTTTTCCATATTTTTTGTTAATGTTTCCGTTGTGCCTTTTGTGTCTGAACTAGAACTTGTTGTTCCTTCACTGGTTGAATTACTTGAATTAACGACCAACAATCCACCACCACTATTGCTTCCATCAGTGTAAGTTTGTCCTAAACTCGTAGAAGACGTATCAGAAGTAGCTGTACTTTCTGAATAACTCTGCTTTAAATCGAGAGAGTTTTTCGTTCTCAGCTCAGTTACGTTTTCTAACTGCCGTAGAATCGTTGATTTATTTACTGGTTTTGCTACGATCTCAAGTAAGACATCTTTATTTTGAATAAGCCTAACGAACGGCTCAATATAATTTACATATTTCGTATCATTGTAGGCTGGAATTCCAGTAATAATAGCTTGGGTATTGTAGTCATCATCTACATTCGTTTCATTTACCTCATGAAAATCCACGGATTGAAAATAGGAACTAAATCTTTCGGCAATGGAGGCACCACTCTTTCGTTTAGCCCCGAGTAACAAAGTCAACGTTCGATTTTCACGATTACTTTTGACTCGAAAAATTAGCGGTGACGTCAAGTCCGTTAATGAAGCAATAAACTCCTTTATACTGCGATTGACAAAGCTTTGAATTTCTCCTATTTCAAGTTGATCAGAAATAGTGATCTTCCTTATTTGAAAAAAATGATATTCCGATAAGTTGCTACTTGAGAGACGTAAACGTTGCTCTTGCAAAGGAGTCTGAATTCTTTTCAATTGAACGATATCTTCTTGCACAATAAATGCAACCCTCTTCCTATGTTAATATCGGCGGCAGGCTTCCTCTAATTGTTGAATGTACTGCTTAAACAGAGTTTGGATAGCCGCTTTTCTTTGCCTAACAACCGTTTCAAACTTTTCTTTATTCACTTTTCCAAACCGTTGGACTGGTTTTTCGATACTTGCTGAAAGTTCTTTCGGTGTATTTACAGGCGGCTTTGAAGATGCTAACCGAAAAATCGTACCTACTAAAGCGCCAGAGAGAGTAGAAATAACTAACAGAAGAGGATTAGGGCTTTTTACGATAAAAAAGCCCACTCCTAATCCAACGATGGCACCTACTCCTGTCCCTTTGTTGAAAGTACCTTGCCGTTCTTGTTTTCCTTGCTTAGGATGAACCTGATTCGAAACAGGAGCCTGTTCTACATATAAACACTCTTCCTTCGTTAATTGAAATGGCCTAATAGCTAAATTACGGTGAATACCATCAAGTTCGGCAATCACATTCTTATTATTATCTAGAGTTAAAGAAGCTTTTGTCACCTCGTTTTTTATTTCCTCTAAAATGGCAATACTATAATTTGATAGCTTTCTAGTTTCGACGTTGCACTTTTTTTGTAATGTTTCAAAGTCACTTATAAATGCACTGTCCTTTATAAGCTGATCATACATTTTATCTAGATAATCATTGATAGACTGGGCTTTCGATGGAAAGTTCATCTTCAATAACCTCCTCTGTTAATCCAAGTAACCTTTCTTCAAATCGGTGACTAATTTCCTTCACACTAGAAGTCTTTACCTGTTTCAGTTCAATAGAAGTGCGCTTTTCATCCTCATTACGATCCATTTCAGATTTTAAATCAACCAACACGCTCTCCTTAATTTTCACCACATTAGTAATGATTTTAGATACTTCACCATTAATATCATCCATAATCACATTGGACATTGAGAAAATCGGCTCAGAAATCGCTACATGACTTTCCATAAGTCTATTTTTCATCGTGTCAGTTAAGTCATCAACTAAAATATCAAGCTCTCGTTTAAAACGGTATAAGTCGAACTTCTCCTCATAATCTTCAGCACCAAATAGTCCTTTGAGCCAGTTCCATACACCTTTTTTCTTTACCATTGAAACGGACGAATCATAGGCATCTCGAACCTTTTCTTGACAATCTTTAGCGATTGAAACGATAATACTTGAAAATTCTCGTTCAATATTACTCATCGTAGAGCCAACTAAACTATCTACATTTAAATTTCCAATACGGTCCATTTTAGAACCTAAGTTTTTGATTTCCGCTTCTTCAAACTTTTCTGTAACAGTATTAAGCAGCTGTTGAATGTCACTAATTAAAGCAGAGATAATCTTTTTCACATTTAAAAATGATTGTCTTACCAGTTCTTTTACCTTTAACACAAGGAAATCTTCTGCTTCTAAAATTACCGTTTCTACTATTTCCTCTGCATTATGACGGTTAATTCCTTGTTTTGCCTTTGACCACTTCTTAAACATTTCTCGTTCGATATCCTTGGCTGTCCCAACTAATTGTTGTTCGATTTCATCAGAGATTTCGTCTTCTAAACTACTATCGGAAATCCCACCTCTAATTCTTCTCATAACAAGACTATTAATATTTGCTAACGTTTTTACTTTTACAGATTCAATTTCTGCACGAAGCTGATCAATTCTTTCAATATAAATTGATTGATCTTCTTCTATCGTCGAAGTAATTTCTTTAATTTCAAATTTTAGTTTATTTAATGAATCGGATAGGATATTACGAATACTAGAAATAACGTCTGTAATTAAGTATTGGTTTTTACTTTGAAGGTATTCACCAAGAGATTTTTCCAGTTCTCTAATTTTACTAAAGTGAATAATGTCAAGTGTATTATTTTCCGTAATTTGTCTTCCCGATATCGTGTATTCAGAATCAATAGGATCAGGAATTTTTATTTTTCGATCTTTTTGAATATCCGTAATTTCTATATCACCACTACGAACCTGCTTACCTCTCATTCCAAAATAAGCAGATACTTCATGAATGTTAGGCTTCATGATTATTCCAGAAAGAACTTCCTCTAATTCATGTCTAGCTTTTGCAATATCTTCCGCATCAAACACATCAATTTTATTAATCACAAAGAAAATGTGACGTCCGTCTTCTTCTAAACTAGAATTTTTTGCGGAATTAACATAATTACGAATTTTATCTGTAAAATTTGCTTCTCCTACACTGTCTGGATCAATCATAAAGATGACCGCGTTCACTTGAGGAATTATATTATTTGTAATCGCTTCATGCTTTTCATGACGAGAAAACAACCCAGGAGTATCAATTATTTCTACATTGTCTTTACAAATTTCGAGTGGACAATAAACAACTACCTGACGGATCAGTTCCTCATTTTTTTCATCACGAACCGTCGTAATTTTTTTCAGTACTTCTTTACAAGTGTCATACGTAAGAGGTGCACCGAAATCGTCTGTCTCAATCACTTCGACTTTGTCATTTTGAATATAGGTGACTTCTATATTAATATGTTCAGAGTAACTAATCTTTGTAATAACCGACGTTTCTGCACGAATATCCATACTTAACAAATCTTTACCAATAATTGAATTGATAAATGTAGATTTCCCAGCACTAAAAGGGGCTACAAGAGCAATTTTAAAATCCCCATTTTCAAGTCGTAAAATTTCGTCTGAAACAATGGAATTCTCGACAATATATTGATCAATATCCTCTGAATTTTGTATTTCATTAAACACATTCACTAAAAATTTCTTCGTCTCTGCAAATCTCTCTAGCATCGTCTTTCACTCCTAATTTTTGTAATAATTCTATAAAACCAGATTGTTCCAAAAGAAGCTGAGCAAGTTTCGATTTATTCTTCTCCTTAGCTATTGGAAAATTTAGTGGATCGACCAAGACAATATCTGGATCGTTGATGATGTCATCCACTGTAACTTCTCCTTGGAGAAGCTTTATATACTGTTGATAATAAGCTGATGAAACATAGTAAATAGGATCACTAGTTAAGCTCTGAATCTTTGTACTAATTTCTTTGAATAGGTCATCACGACTTTGATCAAAGAACATAAAATCATCGACTTTGTTTACAATGATCATTTTTTCACTACCAACTGTACTTGTACAAATTTTTTCTAAGTAACCACTACACTTGTCCCATTCAAGATCAAAGATGACGAAAATGCCATCATAATATTTCCCCGAATCTACTGTACCTATTTCGTTTTCCACAAAGTGGTCTGTTTCTCCGATGCTTTGTTGAAGAAGGTTGGTAATAAGACTCTTCCCTGTTCGGTCCGGACCCACCACTTGCCAATTTTTCTTGGTTACGTCAATTCCCGCATTTCGGATACCTACGGAAAAAGGCTGTACAAGTTCAAAAAGTTGTTCCATTTTACTTAGCGGAAGAAGCATGGCTAGATCATTTTCTTGTAATTGTTTCCCTATAATCAGTTCGCCTTCCAAAGTAGGTACCATAACTTCGCGATTTCTACGAAGATCTTCCAACGAAAGCTGCCCTCTTTCAAACTGTAGGTGCAAAGCAGCATAATAAGAAGACACTTTAAAGACAGTCGGGTTTTTTAATATGTCTTTAATAGAAGCTTTTAACTCTAGCGTTACTTTAATGACATCTTCATCATCTAGTCGATGACAATCATCAATAGCTAAAAAAATAGTTTTACTATTTTTACGGAACTTGAACACTTCTTCTACAGCTTTTTTAAAAAATTTATGACCAATTTGCGTTGGTGTTAAAAGGAAAAAGACCATATCATAGCTTGGCAACCGTTCAATGTCACATTCTGCTTCAAGTACGACTTCTTTATAATGTAGCTTCGGTTTAAGTTCCCGAAGCGACTCCAACTGCCTCTTGTTTTCGACAATCCAAATGGAGTTCGTTTGGAGCATTGAATTCACCTCTTTCTCGGATAAAGCTCTCTAGTCTTTCAATTTGACTAAAATCAAGTAGAAACTCTGAATGGTACTGCTCTATCTCACGCCCACTAAGAATTTCATCATTTTCAATGACAAAAATACTGCGATTTTTGCGAACTTCATTTAGCTCCACCTTGCCACCTCTTAATAATTTTCCATAGAGACCAAAATAACCTGAAATAAAAAATAACTGCTTTGGTGAATAACTAGGGGCTAAATCTTTTAAGACAATTTCTATTTCATCCTTGATAACATCGTAATCATCACTGTAAATATCCATTTTAGACAAAGCAAAAGCGTATTTAAGTTCTTTTTGACTTACCACTGTGAGAAACTCTTTAATTTGCTCAGAAAAGTTTGCTTCACCAATATGAGCCGGATTAATTAAAAAGACAACAAGATCACACATTTCTAGTGCTTGTAACGCAATCTCGTTATGATCTTCATGTCTAGAATTTAACCCAGGTGCATCAATGATGGTTACACCAGGGAGATGAGTCATCTTGTAAAATATCTGCACCTCTGTTGGTAATTCCGAACTGCGTACCCCTGTAAGTTCTTTCAACTTTTCTCGCAATTCTATAGGACTATCATAACGAAATTTTTCAATACGCTTATTTTGGTATTGTACGAGCAGTAGATTTTCATCAGCACAAGTAACTTTTGTGATGATTGCCGTTTCTGCACGAATATCCATACTTAACAACTTTTCTCCAAGTAACCCATTAACGAGAGTTGATTTACCAAAGGAGAATGGACTAATAAATGTTACTTTGAAATTGCCATTATACATTTCATATTGGTCCTCAATAAGCTGCTTCTCACTTTTAGGCCCTTTCTGATAACGGCTAATGATCTTATTAATTATAGGATTTTGATTATTCACTTCCATACGAATAACCTGTAGAGTCATATGTTTATCTACAAACCTAAAATTAAGCTTTGCCTTCCCTTGTTTAAGTAACTCCTCTAAATATTCATTCACCCGTAATCGAACAACTCGGTATATTTTTTCATACAATTGACCAGATAATCGGTATCTTTCAATAATTTGATTTGTCATTACAGTTGAAAGGGCTTTGTAAACATTCTTGTCCATTTCTGCTTCTATTTCATTTTTCTTTTTCGGTTTATTATTGCTATTTACAATTACCTCAACATCGGGTAACTCTCTATTGATTAACGTTTTAAAATGTGTAAAAGAAGCCGGTAAGTCGATACAATACGTATGAACGTCATATTCCTTCACAATATAAGCATTCAACTCATTAAAAAACGCTAGCGTGCGTTCATCATTAGTTTCTGTGAAAATATGAAACATGTATTGAGGAAACAAATCAAGTGATCGTTCTATTTGCTTACCAATCAAAACTCGCTGTTGAAAAAAATAATAATATGGTGGGAGAATTTCTCCTCTTTCCTCACCACTTAATGTTATTTTGTTATCGCAAAACGTTACCGTTAATTTCATTCTCACACCCCTACAGTAAATATCCAAAGAACACTAATACTACAACAAAAATAAACCATTTTTTTTGACTTTTCATGAGCTGCATGGTTTGTTCGTTTACCTTTGCAGTCAATGCCTCACTGTTATGAATAATCTTTTCATTTGTAGCAGTTAAAGCTTTATCTAGCTCGACTAGCTTATCGCTAATTTCAAGCTGCTTATCCTCAAGAACACTTAGGCGTTTATGTATAACTGTGTCATTTTCAATCAATAATTTCTTTTGAGCTGTAAAGGAATTATGTAAATCTTGTCTTTGTTGCTTGTTCTGTTCCTCTATTTTCACATACGATTTTTTATTTTCCTTGTAATAATCAGTTGTGGACTTTTCTAGTGCAGTAATTCTGTTACAAATGATCGTAATCGATTGATTGGTCGATTCTGAAATTTCTGACTTCACATTGTTTTCTAGCTGTTTTATTTCTTTTTGAAGCTCTTTTTTATTTTTTTGAAAATTTTCCGTTGTTTCTTCATGCAATTCTTCTAATTCTTTGTTAATTTCTTGAATTAATTCTTTTGTTTCCTGTACTGCTTCCATCGTTTCATACATAGATGAATTCATTAAAATGTTGGTTTCATGAATTTGACCAAGTGTTTTCTCTGCAACGCTACCCATTAAATTACTCCTTTTCAATACAAGAAAAACGCAAGCGCATTGGTCACGAGCAGCTGCTCCTGTGCCACTCCGTTTGCTCAAGAGCAAAGCAGCTTCGAAGTAATCCAAGTAGTAGCTTCACTGGGGCGGCCTTTGACAGAAGCCGCTCATTGGCTTCCTACGTGCTTCTCCGTCTTCTAGTATTGCTTCATAGTAAGCTTCCTCGAAGCAGTGTTTTGTGCGACGAGTAATCGCAGGAGCAAAGCTGCATGAAGCTATTCAGAGACGTTATTCATGTAGTTATTGAAGTCAGTAGCTTGACTGAAGTGACCGAGCTCGTAGACTGCTTGCGCTAGACAGTTTTCAAGTTATAAATTTATAAATTCTGATTATATAAAAAATATGGCTACTCCTATTAAAAGGAGTAGCCATTGGTCTTATTACCTAAAAGAAAAAATGAAACTTCTCGGTAACCCAGCCGTCATAGTCAGTTAGACCCGTAGACCCGTGGCTTTGCGTCCCCAACTTTCGGTAGGTTTGCCATTTTCTTAAACTATTACTAATTAATACCTATATTAATATATTACCATAGACCTATAATTAAATAAACGATTAAAAAGATCCCTTTTTAGGTATTTAACCTAACTTGCACATCATACCTAGGATTCTGGTAAGTATAAATCTTGTATTAGACTATTATTAATAAGATAAATTGGTTACTGTTAATTTATCAATATAATTACCAATAATAATAATAATAATAATAATAATATAGGGAGATCACTATCTCTTTACTTAACTTAGAAGGACGCTTGCGGTAGACATCATACCAAGTTCAAAATTTAAAAATTCTTATATTTTTAAAAACGACGCTTACTCTAATGAGTAGACGTCGTTATTATTTCATTTGTCCATCTATTACTTTCACAATCGCTTATCCTTTTAGGTTATTACTAGGATCCCCATCAGGATTTGAACGCAGATAACCGCCACCATCCTCAACCGCTCTATTTATCGAAGTATCCCCATCTCCATCACGCCAATACCCATCAACCTCTGTTCCATTTGCTCTTACATAGCCCTCTACATAATGCGGCTCAACAAAATGTGTTCCTGGGTCACCACTAGCCGAAGGTGGAGTGGTATCCGTTACTAAGTCAGCAGATCCATCTATGCCATCTATAGCATCAACAACACCAATAGCAATGGCACCTACTGCTACAGTCGTTGCTATCCCTTCAACACCATGCTTAATTCTAGTTTTATCTCCATCTTTAATACCAGAGTATACTTCCTTACCATTCGCATATGTTCTCTTTGCTGTACCATAAACTCCGTTTCCAGTTCGCATTGCAGCATCACTCATATTATTTAACCCTTGCTCGCGTTTTAGCGCGTCATTTTGTAGAACTCCATATGTAGTATCTATGACACCATCAACAGCTTGTCCAACTGTATCACCAGCAAATTTTGAAGCATGGTAGACTCCATCGCCGATTTTCGAAACAATATCGACCTTTGTCACATCACCAATAACTTTGATGGGTTTTCCAATGACAAACCCTGCTGCACCACCTAGAAATCTACCAGTATCTCTTATAAACCCCACAAAAGCACCACCTTAGTCAAAAATACCTATTACTATTAATATAGAACATGTCTGAAATTTTATATACTAAAATATAACTCTATTTGAAATAATTTCATTTAGCTCGGTCAAATTTTTATGCTCTTCATAAAAGTAGGAATCGTTGAAAATTTCATCGATACACGGAAATTTTATTCCACTACGGTCTTCTCAAACCGATAGTAAGAAAAGCGCAAGCGCCTTGGTCTCGAGCAGCTGCTCCTGTGCCACTCCGTTTGCTCGTCGCAAAGCCGCTTCGAAGTAATCCAAGTAGTAGCTTCACTGGGGCGGCCTTTGACAGAAGCCGCTCTTTGGCTTTCTACGTGCTTTTAGCGTCTTCTAGCATAGCTTTGAAGTAGGCTACCTCGAAGCAAAGTAGCATGGAGCATATTCAAGAAGTAATCCAAGAAGACATTGAAGTCAGTAGCTTGACTGAAGTGACCGAGCTCGTAGGCTGCTTGCGCTAGACCGTTTTCAAGTTAGAAATTTATTAATTCTGATTATGAAAAAAAGCACCTAATAGGTGCTTTTCGTACTTATTTAAAATTGCATTGTTGTGATGCAAGTCGCGTCGTCATCAAAGGTCGAAATCTCAGACTCTACCATTCTTCCTTCATGTTCAATTCTTACGAGGTACGTTCGATCTCGCGGTAACCAAAAATCAATGAACCCATTTTCTAAAGATGTCATTGTTTCGTCTACAATAATGTTTCCTTCCGAATCCTCAATAAAAACGATAAACTCTTCTTCTACCATTTCTCCTTGACAACCTGTCAAGTTATGATAAGTTCATGGATGTGTTGTTTCAACGTATGGTGCAATAGAAACAAAAAACTCGTCTTCAGGTAAACGATAGATGGTTTCAGCGTTATCACTGTTAGTAACAAGAAGTTCACGAGCTGTAATTGAGACTCTCGGACTTTCTAAATTACCTACACTATAATCATGTACCAATTGTTTAATGTTTTCTACCTCTTGTACCTGCTCTTCAGTTTCAGTATTTCCATCGCCACTACAACCAACTAGGAAAATAGAAATAAATCCTATCGTTGCAAAGGTTTTTAGTTTCATGTGATTTCCCCTCCCCTTGTACTATACAATTATAACATTTCCTATTGATTAACTACTACATTGATTTAATCATGTCACAATAATTTCAATTATTTATTAGAATAGTAGTTAAATAAATACCCTAAATTTTTTGTGGCAACTAACCATATCCTAATTTTTTTGTTGTGAATTTTATAATCCATCTAAGCGTATGGGAACTCATGAGGTTTCTAGGATCTGGTAGGACCAATTCAAACTAACTACATAAGCTAGAAATTCTCCAAGCATTGTTATTTCCTTTCTTCTTTCACCTTCCATAAGCCGTAAAGGTGGGTAGCAATGACTTTTCCAATAGCATAAATTGGAATAACTAAGATCATTCCCACAATACCTATAAACCGTCCAGAAACTAGCACTAATATCATAACAGTCACTGGATGAATAGCCATCCTCTTACCAATCACTTGAGGTTGAACCAAAATACTCTCTATTTGTTGAATGACTACAACAATGATCAAAACAAATAAGGCCATCATTGGAGAATGAAGCAATCCCACCGTGACAGATGGTACCGCACCAATCCAAGGACCAATATATGGTATAACATTTGTCAGCATTCCAATAATCGCTAGGATTAATGCATACTCTAACCCAATAATTGAAAAACCGATGTAGTAAAGAACTCCAATGAACGAACAAACGATTAAAACTCCTTGAATATAACTACTCAATGTTTTATCCATATTTGTTAATATGGGTCTAACCTCTTGTTGCTTTTCTTTACTAAAAAAATCTAAGAAATAATTAGGAAGCCTCTCACCTTCCTTCAACAAATAGAACAGAATAAAAGGAACAATAATAAATAATAGTAACGTATTAAAAATCGTACCTATAAATCCAAAAGTATTAGCAACAAGTTCACCAATGAGTCCACCTACTACCATACCTATTTGTTCAATCTGGTCTCTCAAATTAAATACTTCTACCAAACCAAATCGTTGGACGAGTTCATTTTGCTGCAATTCAATCATTAACAATTGTAACTCAGAAATAATTTGGGGCATGCTATTGATTAATTTAAAAAATTGTTTTTGAATTTCTGGTCCAATAAAAGAAATGAAACTAATACCCAAGGCTATTAAACCAACGTAGATGATAATGATTGATAACACTCTGGACATTTTTTTGCATAGAAAATGAACCAATGGTCTTAATAGGTAGAAAAGTATTCCTGCAAGAAGAATAGGAACAAATAATGTTTGAACAAACACAACAATTGGTCGGAATAACCAATCAATAAGGGTTCCTAAATAAATAATTAAAAAAAGCATGATCATAATTGAACCAAATTTCAAGACCTTGATATACATCCAGTAAACTCCACCTTTTTTTATCTTAAATGGCAAGCAAAATTATGAATATAACTTATCCTGGGCGTTGCTACCCTAACTTTGTTTTATGTATTCTTAACTAGTTTACTAAACTTTTATGTAAGATGCAGTATATATAATTCAGATACTAAAATCAACAAAAAAACCATTACAAAAGCTATATCTAGTTAGGAAGAAGTCATTGAAGTCAGAAACTTGACCTCTTATTCACTTATTTACTAATATTCCCTAGAAATGTATATAAAAGAACGATACGAAGGAATTTTATCGGATATAAAAGCACCCACACATTAGTGTGAATGCTTTCAATTTCACTAACGAATATTCAGTTCAATATTTCCTTTACTCTACCAACAACTCCATTTTCAAGCCTTACTTTAATACCATGAGGGTGAATCAATGAGTTGGTCAGTATATCTGCTACTATACCTTCTGTTAGCTTTCCTGAACGCTGGTCTTGCTTTTGTACAACTTTAACTCTTGAACCTTGCTTAATATATTCTCTTTTTGTTCCAGTCATATTTTGTTTCTCCTTAATCCGTTATATCCCAATCACGCACTCCACATACGTAGACACGTTAAAAGGCATAAAACTGGTAAATTTTTCTATTTATACAGATACTATGTACTTCTCGAATTACTAGCCTTGTTAACAGTATTAAAATTAATTTTTAATGAATTAGTCTGAATGGATTGAAGTGCTTGGCTTTACAATCGATGATAAGTTTGTAGAATTTCATAATCATCATCATAAATATTCACCTTTTTGTTGAATTAAAAATTCATCAATTAATAAATAACTTCTTTCATTAAACTACTACTTTACTTCAGTGAACCCGTTTTAGCAAGCTGAAACGAGTTCACTAGATTAGCTCTTATTCGTGTGCACCCTACTTCGATTTTCTGCTTTTTAGACTACGCTCTTTTTTGTATTCTACTACTTTCTGTTTGTACTGGACTTGTCCCATCTACCAAGTTGAATACCTTCTGCCACGAGAGTTTTACGTAGTGTTTGTGTAAATTCAAGTGCTTTTGGTCCATCCCCGTGTACGCAAATCGTATCTGCTTGTATCGAAACCGTTGTCCCGTCGACTGCTTTGACGGTACTTGTTTTCACCATGGAAAGTACTTGTTCAATCGCTTTATCGGTTTCATGAATGATGGCATTTTCATTTGTTCGTGGCGTCAGCGTACCATCTGGCTGATATGTACGATCAGCAAATACTTCATTTGCTATTTTTAATCCGATCTTTGCACCCGCTTTTGTTAATTCGCTTCCGGAAAGACCATATAAGATTAAAGACGGATCTATATCATACACAGCCTTTGCAATCGCCTCTGCTAGGATAGGATCTTTGGCCGCCATATTGTATAGAGCGCCGTGCGGCTTCACATGGTTCAGCCGAACGTTATTACATTTACAAAATCCTTGTAATGCACCTATCTGATAAATGACAAAATGATAAATGTCCTCTGGTTCTGTTTGAATAACTCTTCTTCCAAACCCGAGTAAGTCAGGAAATCCCGGGTGCGCTCCAATACTTACACCTTTTTTCTTGGCCATTTGTACAGCCTTAGCCATGACATTATGATCACCGGCATGGTAACCACAAGCGATATTTGCTGAAGTAATATGTTGTAAGATCAATTCATCTTGCCCAACAACAAATGCACCAAAGCTTTCCCCTAAATCACAATTAAGATCAACGGACTTCATTAAAATTCTTCCCCCTTTCTTCTATTATAATAACTGTTGAATTATTTGTTTGAGTGTACGAATACCTAAGAATGCAGTTGAAACAACCACTATCACACCAGAAATGGTCATCCAAATTAAAACAAAAACAATTGTTGAAAATACGATAAATCCGATTACCCATAATTTTGATATCTTCTAATACTTGAGTGAACTCGTTTCAGCTTGCTGAAACGAGTTCACTTTTTGTGTTAGCGCGGCTACTCCATGACATAACTAGTTAACTAGACAATCACAAATTGATTTGGTAAAATAAGGAATAAATTTTCACTTTTTTATTTCATAATCATTATTATCTTAAAAACTAATGAACTAAAACCGTTCGGTATAGGAACTATTACAGACAAACAGAAACTTCGAACAGTTTTACAACAATCCAAACTAGATGGCTATACGATTAGCTATTCTGAACTTGAGGATCATACATCATCTGTAGCGGTACAGATTTTCGTATACGAAAAAAGTAGTAGTGACTTAAGTGCAGCTAGACCAGATGTACGTACGTTTTTGAAAAGAACATGTGTCTCATATCATCGAAAAAGTAAAACGAACAGCAGCTAAAATATCTCAAAAGCTAGGTTATTCTAACGGAAAATAAGAGTATGCTTGTTTGACTGTACAACCTTTTTTGTGAAGGTTGTTTTTTACTTTTTATTAACTGAATTCTTGAATATCATGTATGGTCTGTACATTTACAACTCTGTTTGTGCCCCACCTTATACCTATCATCTCGTCTGTTTCCACTATTATTTTATTTTCTAATTCTTTTGTATTAGAAGGACACCAACACTACTTTTTATTTAATTTTAAATTCAATCCTGTTTTTAACTCATTTAATTCATTTTCTCTAGATATATACAGTGCTTCTGCTTCCTCTATACTTACCTTTTTAAAACGGATTTTTTCACCTGGTTTAAGTTGAGCTAAAGTCGGATTATCAACCGACACCACTTGACCTATTCTTGGATAACCACCAGTAGTTTGGCGATCAGCAAGTAAAATAATTGGATTTCCATCTGCGGGCACTTGAATCGTGCCAAGTGTAACGGCTTCAGACAACATCTCAAAAGGATTAATAAGCTGTAAATCTGGTCCCGATAATCGATAACCCATTCGATCCGATTGAGGGGTAATAGTGAATGTATTATGATAAAATGAATTTCTACATTCTTCCGTAAAAAGATCAAAATGGGTTCCAGCTATTACTCGTATCGTGTTAATTTCGATATCTTGTCTTATCCACTCAGTATTCACATTCCAGGATGTTGTAGAAAAATAAGGTTCTGTCAAAGAACATATCTGTTCTATAGCTTTATTTTGTTCGGTTGGTACTTTTAATGAAACAATGTCTCCCTTTTGAAGCGCTCGTCCTTGGAAACCACCGAGATTTGCTCGAAGATATGTACTACAGCTACCCATAACCTCATCTACAGAAAATCCACCAGCAACTGCAAGATAAGCACGACACCCTTTATTACATGCACCAAATTGAAGAACTGTTCCTTTTCTCACTAAAACAGGTTTCCATAAAGGAACTAGAACGTTTTCGATTGAGGGAGATAAATCGCCACCAGTTATCGCAATTAAGCAATCTTGCTCAAATTTTAAAAAAGGACCTGTGACTGTTATTTCTAGGGAAGCTGCCCCTTCGTCATTCCCTACTAATAGATTGGCAATTCGTAATGCATAAGGATCCATCGCACCACTTACAATGACTCCATACTTTTGATAACCGAACCTACCTAAATCTTGAATGGTTGTTAGTAAACCAGGTCGAAGTATAACAATGCTCATCGAGGTCCCTCCTTATACTCTTCAAACTCTTTTTGAGAAATAGGGACAAATTTTATGATATCTCCTGGTTGTAAAAAAGAAGGTCGATCATCTTCGGGAAGAAATAGCTGTATTGGTGTACGGCCAATTAATTGCCACCCACCAGGAGTTGAAATGGGATATACACCCGTTTGATTTCCAGCTATCCCCACAGAACCTTTTGGAATACTTGTTCTCGGGCTTGATCGACGTGGTGTTGCTATTTTTTTAGACATTCCTCCTAAATAAGGAAAACCCGGCGCAAATCCAATCATGTAGACAGGGTATTCTCCTTGTGAATGGATATTAATTACTTCAGCGGAAGTAAGGTTATTTTGTTCTGCTACAAATTGCAAATCCGGACCGAATGTCCCGCCGTAACAAACCGGAATCTCTACTACTCTCTTCAAATTGTCAACAGCATCATTTGCCTGTATGACAAATTCGTTCATCAAAGAAGAAACAATGTCAAAAGCAGATTTTCTACTCTTCAAAACATTACTTCTATTTGCTTCACCTTTAATGACTTGTAGAGGATCGTAGAACACCGTGACACTTGAATAAGCAGGAACCGTTTCGATAAACCCTTGAAATGAATGTTTTTCTATGTATGATACGAATGCTTTTACTCTTTTATGAATATCAGCTTCAATCTTTTTTCCAAACTCAATTACAATAGCCGTTTCACTTAGAGCATATATTTTCATTTTATCGACCGTTTCAGGCACTACCTTCACCCCCTACAAAACATATCATTCCATTTTTTTTGGAAACGTTAATTCTGTTATTAAAATTACTATAATTGCTTGTGAATAAAAATTCAATATCATTATTAGAATGTATTTTTATGCAAAGCTAATGATGACAATTATAATTTTTAAAAATTTTCTTTACTTCGTTTAGGCTCAATACCATTTTTGTTACCTAATTTTCTTATGTTCTTGACTTAACGAGTTAGTAAAAGCGTAATAACTACATTGCACTTGTAATTGGAATACGTAAAAAGAAAAAAAGCAAAGCCATTTTGAATAATACTGGTTTTACTCTTTACATCAACGCTTTAGTTTTAGACCAAGGTATAAAATCTTATTACACTATAACTCTTCTCCTATACCATCGTACTTACATTTTTCTTAAACCTACTATAAAATAGATAATATAACTTCTTGAAAGTTTTATACAACTTTTTTGAATGTCAATATGTTATTTATGTCGAAATAAAATTGTATTAAAGAAAGGAGTGCTTTCCTCTTGACATTAACAATGGGGATAATAGGATTCGGAAAAAGTACCAACCGGTATCATCTACCTTACATAACATTAAGACAAAACATTCAAGTAAAATCGATTTTCAACTTACGAAGAAAACCTGACTTAGAAAAAAATTATACAGATTTTAATATTCATTTCACAACGGATTTAGATTCATTTTTAAATGATTCAGACATTCAGCTTGTAACGATATGTACACCTAGCTCTACTCATTATGAGTATGCAATGAAATGTTTAGAGCACGGCAAAAACGTATTAGTTGAAAAACCTTTTTGTACAACTGTTGAAGAAGCAAAAAAATTACTAGAATTTGCAGATAAGAAAGGTTTAATGATTATGCCCTATCAAAACCGTCGATTTGATGGTGATTTCTTAGCCGTAAAGAAAGTATTGGAGGACGGTTACCTAGGAGAGCCAATTGAACTAGAATCACATTTTGATTACTATCGCCCAGATAACAGTGTATATCCAGGATCATCGGTAGACGGTTCATTTTATGGTTTAGGTGTACACACCATGGATCAAGTTATTTCACTTTTTGGCCGACCAAAACATGTTTCATATGATATCCGATCGATTCGAAACTCTGAGAGCATTGATGATTACTATGATGTGAGCTTATTTTATGGAAAATTAAAAGCGATTGTAAAAACAAGTCACTTAGTTAAAAAAGAATATCCAAAGTTTATCCTTCATGGGACAAATGGTAGTTTTATTAAATACGGTATTGATCAACAAGAAAATGATTTAAAACTAGGGATCATGCCAGGTACTGAAAACTTTGGAATGGACAGCCCTAACCAATATGGAATTGTAACCTATCAAAATGCAAATGGTGACTGGATTGAAAAACAAATTCCGACGCCAACTGGTGATTACGGCCGAGTCTATGATGCCTGTTATGAGACAATCATTAATGGCGCACCAAGATTAGTAAGTAATGCTGAAGTACTTACTATTATAGAGATTTTAGAAAAAGGGGTTAGTCAGCCAAGTCCAAGTACAATATCGCTAGACTAAGTGTGGAATCCCATCAGAAAGTAACAAGAAATTATATATGTTAAATGTAGCAAGAAAAGCGCAAGGCGCCCGCATATCGGCGACAAACACTGGAAGATCGGCAAGTAGCGCGGTCGCTCTTTGACCGCAATCTATATGCTTCTGCGTCTGACAGCAATGCTTCGAAGTAGGATTCCTCGAAGCATTGCTGCATGAAGCTATTCAGAGACGTTATTCAAGTAGTTATTGAAGTTAGTAGCTTGACTGAAGTGACCGAGCTCGTAGGCGCTGAAGCTAGACAGTTTCCAAGTTAGAAACTTATAAATTCTGATACTGTAAAAAATACGGGGGTAGTTACTGCTTTCCCGTCTTTTGAAGCAGATTTTTAAGAACCTCTTTCGGCAACTTACCAAAAGGAGGAGCGATTGATTGCTCATTAAGCGAGTTTCCTTCCATTTCTACGTAAAGTGATTGAATTGTATGAAAATCCTGTTCAGTTAACCAGCCGTGTTGATACCATACCAAAAGCAAGGATATACCTACATGGTTAGGAAACTGTTCTTCCACTATTTTAGCTGCTTCCATAGACATTGCATTTTCAGGGAGTAATTTATTCGTATTTGTTTCATGTAGAGTTATATACTGAAGCCATGATTCAAATGATGTTTCGCATTCGTCATTATATGCAAGCGATGTTAAGTGGCAACCATTACGCAAACGCCTTTTAAAAGTAGCTACTTCTCACTTACAAGCTACTGTCGATATCGATTTAGATCGTTTTTTGAGAGGAACTAGAAACGTTTTATCGGAGAATTAAATAAAAAGAATGCATGAGGTTATTGAAGAGTCTGGGGAAATAAATCGAGTCAATCCGCTATTTGCTACAGAAACATTTTTAGCACTAATGAAAGCGGAAACTATAAAAACCCTGATAACACTTTGATTTTCTCTACAATTCAAGAAACAGCATAACAACTTGTCGATTTTTTTGGAATGGTCTTTTTCAAAAAAGCTAACTTTTTAATCACTGACACATTTAGCTAAAATTTTCTAAACGACCACCTTAGGGTTTGCTGCTGGTATTTATTTAGGGGGCTATATTGAAAATAAATTGGCTTTAGGATACACAAGCATCACTGTTAATTTTAATGAATAAAAATGCGGTCTAGTTAATACTCACTGGGAAAACGGGTTCGGTGTAACCGTATTTAAAGGAACGTGAAAAGAAATAAGCTCTTAATGTATTTAAAGGGGATCTAACCACTAACCAACTACTTTCGAAAAAAAAACCGGAATCTCGGTCATTTAATCTTAAATAATCAAATATATAAATTTCTACTATCCGTACAATTACAAACTTAATAGTAGTCTAGACTATTGTTGTTATTATTGATGTTTCAATAACCGTTTGAAGTCTTTAATCTCAGATTCATGTTTAATAGAGCGTGCAGATAGAGTTTCTATAACTAGTTGCTGACCTTCTATTGTTCCTTTTAAATCATCAGTTCTTTCATCGATGTGAGTAATAATTTTTTCAACATATGGTTCAAGTCCGTTGATGAGATTGTCTTTTAGAGTTTTTACATCTATTTCTATTGTTTCTAAACGTTCGTCAACAATATCAAATCTCTCATCTATTCCTTTAAATCGTTGATCAACAATGTCAAATCTCTCATCTATTCCTTTAAATCGTTGATCAACAGCATCAAATCTCTCATCTATTCCTTTAAATCGTTGATCAACAGCATCAAATCTCTCATCTATTCCTTTAAATCGTTGATTTTGGTTTTCCTCTAATGAATTAATTCGTTTGTTCATTTGTTGAAGTTCAGTAAGGATTTTACTTAATGTTTCTTCCATATCATTCCCCCAAAATTTTTTATATTATACCATGCAGTTGAATAACAGAAAACATCTGATTTATTGTTATTCTCTCTGAATCAGTTTTTTTCATTCTAATTGAAGGCCAAATGTCTACAAACTAAATTTTCTCTCTTCATTTTTCATACTTATATTACCACATTAGAACGAACGTTCGCAACCATTTATTTTACCTTTATACTTGAAATAACCCCACCTTAGTTCTCAGTAAAAGCTGGTGAGATATTTACTATCATTGATCGAATGGTCGCTGGAGCGACTCCTAATTATGAATTGCAGTATGAATCTATTTCATCTGGTAATACGAATTAAACTATACCGACTTTCTCTTACCGGTATGATTGCCTTAGTCTTACTAATTCTTGTAGAAGTGAACATAATTTAAAGCTCAATATTATTTGTTTGAATTATTTCATCCAACTGTACTATAAGATCAACTTTTTCAACAAACGAACTAATTTTCGACCGCCCCCGTCGAGCCATGGTTGATAGGTAGCTGTTTTTATTATTCGCTCCTTAAGCACCGATGGATCATCCTTTCCGTCTATATACCTTCCTAAAAAGTGTAGAAAAACATCTAACCTTCTAAGTTGTACTAATACTGGTAATGCTTCTATTTCAGTATCCATTAGACTCATCGTTGAAACAAAGCCAGAGAAAAAATGGTGGCACTTTTCTAAATAAATGTCTTCGTTTGCTTCTTTAGATATGATATCTGAAATACATACAGCCACTTCCATAATTCGAAGGTCAAAAGTAGTAAATTCAAAATCAAGAATTGCATTTATTTTTTGATCTGCATTTACTAGCACATTTGTTTCGTTTAAATCTCCATGAATGATTTGATGAGGAAGACTCTTAATACGTGGGACAAACTCTTTCAAATCAATTAGCTGTGATGATATCCAGGAGAGTTCCCTTTTACATTCTTTATAATGTTCAGGTGGGTTAATGCACCACTCTACCACTTTATTTATCGGACAATTAGGGTGAGCATATTCAATCTCATAATACGGACGATATATATAAGGTTGCTGTATATGTATCGTTTGTATAGCCTTTAATAAATGACCTACACTTTGGCCAAATGAAAAAACAACTTCTTTCGTGTTAAAAACTGGGTTGTCCCCTTCAATATAGTTGTAAATACAACCAATTTTATTTGAGGGCAATCGAAGTAATGATTTTCCATCTTTAATCACTGGTACAGGGATTTGAAAAGGGAGATTGGAAAGTTGATTTAGCTTCAATAAAACCTCATGTTCTAGTTTTACTTTTGATTCATCATTATGAGTTTCATATATACGTAAAATATATTTATTAGCATTTCTTTCGAGATAACGAGTAGTGTTGTTATAACCGCTTTTGCCACGATATACGGACACTGGCAATTTATCTTGAAAAAAATATTCAATCAGATCGTCAAACCCACTATCTATACTCATTCCGACTACCCCTCACATTTTTTTTATGAGTTTAAATAAAATTTATGCTCATACTTTCATTTGTTTTGTTCATACAAACCTATTTGATTTTTCTTATGTTATCTTATATTGAAAAAACAAGAATGGGAACACCATAAAGAAAACCAATCCAACCAAATTCAACATCAACTTGATCGATTTAGATTAAATTTAGAAAACCCTAAAATATGTAACAGATGAATTCATGGTATAAAAAAGCTACGAAAAAGGAAAGAATCAAGGAATAGTAGAAGGAAAAAGCGAAGTAAGAATAGAAGTAGCAAAAAAACTATTAGGACGAGACTTCTCTACTAGTGAAATAACAGAGTTAACTGGGTTACAGATTGAAAAAATTAAGGAAATCAAGCTTCATTCATCCAAATCACCCTTTAACTATATCAGTATAATTCCATATTATCGAACTCTTTTCTCCCAGTTATAAAAGTAAATGATAATTTCAAAAATACTCCCTGAGTAACAAATCTAATATATAATTCTATAAGAAAAAGGCGCTGTATTCAGCTAGCGCCCGTTACTATGCATAGCATGTCGTTCGTTACTTTCGTTATAGAAATTAAGGGACTGTTCCGTTTGACTAGTCAAACGAAAGAAGCAAAGATCCGGCTCCTTGATTCTGTTATTATCCTTAATACTTTTCAAGCTTGTTATACTCTAAATCCTCTAATTCAAGTACATACCAAGTATAATCTCCGTTATCAAGTTTCCACGTTATTTTTGCCTTCGTAGGTACTTTGTAGCCGTCAATAAATTGATGGTCGTACATCTCAATCGACCACGGTTTTTTGATAAAATTCCCGTCAAATTCACCGTATCGATCTGCAATAAAATGAATAGGGTTTCCTTCCTCATCAAAGGTAAACACCCCTGATGCAGATATATTCTGAAAACTCATCGTTGCCTTCACTGAGGTTTCGTCAATTGCCTCCCATGTAATGTAGTCTTGAAGAGCTGCACTTGGAACCCAAACAATTTCAGCCAAATAGCGAATTAATGTACCTTGATCTATTTCATACCCTGTTGCATCAGCGACCGTAAAGAAAGACTGAAACTTAATGAGCATATGGCCGGTTCCATTATCGTATAGATCCCGTCCTGCTATATGAAGAAACGGGGCAATCTTAAATTTTGCCTTCCAAAGAAATCCAGGTTCCTTCACTGTAAAATATTGATCCGCTTCAAGTGGCATCCAATTTTCTTGATTTTGATCTAGCCGAACAAATGCTGTTTGCTTTGAACGAGCAAAATAAGCCATTTCTCTATCCAATATACCTGAAGTTACTAACCATTTTTGGACAGGGTCCGGTAAATGCCCTAATTTTTCCATGGGGATCGTCGCCACTTCTACCTCTTTTTGTTTTTCTAAAAATACGTCAATTTCTTTTCCTACTTTATAGTTGAAAACGGCGCTACTTATCATTGATACAAGAAATATGGTCACGATAATGACGACAAATGCTACCAACATTATTTTTCCTACTTTTTTCATAATCAATCACCTCTCAACTATACAGTCGTAATACATTCTTTAAATATCTTCGCAAATTTTTTGATTTCCACTTCACTTAACGTAGAAATATCCGTTGCGTTTTTATCGACTTTTTTTACAATAAATCTCTCAAAAAAATTCATTTTCGTAAAATCAAACTCACCACCAAACATTCCACTAGCAATCGCAGAAGTACGTAGGTGCTCCGGATAAGCCAATTCAAATTGTTGTCTCGCTCGTTCTTCCTCAAACATGCAACAAATAAACAACCCTAGTTGTTTCGAGTGTAATTCTTTTTCATGTGCTTTGATGAATTTTTTCATTTTTCCTTGAACCATACCTGCATGGATCGAGCTTCCTAAAATAATACCTTGATAGTGAGCTAGGTCGATCGATTTTTCTTTTTTCAAATTAATTAACGTGATATCCCCTTGTAACTCTTTACATAAAATTTGCGCTGCTTTTTCTGTCGTACCCCTCGATGTCGCATAAATAATAGCTGTTTTCATGTTAGAATCCTCCTCAATTTATTTTAGAACCGATGATGGGCTTTAGTAGAAGTGATATCGATATCAACGAACCCGAAAAGAAAAAGCCCCAAAGTGGAATAAGAGCACCGGCATCCTCTATTCCAGTAAGCATTTGGGAGGTTGATCCCCAAAGTAAGATGATCGTATAAATGACGGTTTTCACATGAACAAAAAAACCAACAATAAGTCCTGCCACTTGCTTTTTCCATAATAGAACGGAGCCAAATAGAAACCACGGAACAACGAGAGTCATATCAAGGGCTGCAACGAGGTGATTTGTGATATCCAATTGCTCTAAGAGTGCAGGTGTTATTCCTGTTGTTACAAAACGAAGCCATTGACCAATCCAGCCGATGCTTAAAAGGAGCGCTGTGAGTCCCATATAAATACTAATGAATTTGCAAATCTTCAATGATGGCATGTGGGCTACTGATAGTTTAGAGAATAATGTTACTCCGCCTACTAATAATCCAAAAAGTCCAAGGACAAATACGATCACATAACCGATAAAAGCGGCATTGAAAGCGGCACCAAACAAATAATACGAATAATTATAAACCGTATACATCATCAAACCGGATAGGAGTGCTACTCCGCTAAGTCCGCCTTTTTTTGTTAGAATAATAGCTATTGCAAACAGTGGAACTGCAACGACAAGCGTTACCCAGTCATTGATCCACCAACCCTTTAAAATAAGCAAATTTTCATCTTGATAAAGACCATCCCAGGACAATCCAATGAAACTCAAAGTAGCAGAGATAAGCATAATGGCTATTCCAATGTTCAGCAATTGCCTAGTTTTGTTCATGTTCATTTTCTCCTTTCTTCTCATCATCCCACGTTTCAATAGTTCCTAGCATTTTCGTGATTCCGCTTACCATCATCTTTAATTCCTCATTCGTCAGATCACAAAACAGTTTATTCAAAAAGATATCGCCCTCATTTTCACGCAGTTTCCAATACTGATGACTTTGTTCTGTTAACATTAATCGGAGTATACGACCGTCCCGTTGATCTTTTATAAATCTTAAAAAATTTTTTTCCTCTAGCTTTTTCGCTAGCTGCTTTGTATTCTGATGCGAGGTTCCCATAAGTGCAGATACCTCACCAAGTGTTGGTGTACCATCTTGAAATTGAAGGATCATCACAGTTAAAAACCATTGCCTGAGTGTCATTCCATCTTCTTCAAATAATTGGTCACCTTTCACTTGCAGCTTATTGGTCAATAAGAACAAACTACCGAATATAAATTTTTCTCTATCTAATGAGTTATCCATTTTGTTCCACCTCTCTTATATATGTAATATATTACATATTTCTCATTTTGTCGTCATTACATTGTGTCAATTTAGTGAACAGGGACAGAAGGTTCATTGTTCTAAATAAATTTTTACTAATTATTGATGGAAGAAGTGGTTGCAACTGCTGTACTGCGAAATGTGAACGAATTTATGCTTCTTTTCCATAATCAAAAAAATTACTACAAATATCATTCATGACTGGTGTAAAGTGGTGAATACTAAAAAGAGGATAAAAAGAGTTTTAGAAAAAAATTTTCCTAAAGTCGGGGTACATCAATGGTCTTATTATGAATAAAATCGATTTTAAAATTATCATTTTTTTATAAAAGCCCTTTTTGAAGGACTATATCCTAGCCTTTTATGAGAATTTGTCCTTCAGCTCTACTATGAAGGACTTTACTCTTATTTCTAGTTTGCAATTTGGTCTTCAGATACCCCATGAAGGCCTTTACTCTTACTTCTAGTTTGCAATTTGGCCTTCAGATACACTATGAAGGACATTCTTCTTACTTCTAGTTTTCAATTTGTCCTTCATCTCTACTATGAAGGACATTCTTCTTACTTCTAGTTTGCAATTTGGCCTTCATTCCTACTATGAAGGCCTTTACTCTTATTTTCAGTTTGGAATTTGTCCTTCAGCTCTACTATGAAGGACTTTACTCTTATTTCTAGTTTGCAATTTGGTCTTCAGATACCCCATGAAGGCCTTTACTCTTGTTTCCAGTTTGCAATTTGGTCTTCAGATACCCCATGAAGGCCTTTACTCTTGGTTCCGGTTTGGAATTTGGCCTTCAGCTCTACTATGAAGGACATTCTTCTTACTTCTAGTTTGGAATTTGGTCTTCAGCTCTACTATGAAGGCCTT
This sequence comes from Anaerobacillus alkalilacustris, assembly GCF_001866005.1. GTDB lineage: Bacteria > Bacillota > Bacilli > Bacillales > Anaerobacillaceae > Anaerobacillus > Anaerobacillus alkalilacustris. The sequence goes on along the minus strand of NZ_MLQR01000022.1, from coordinate 6,579 downwards.
TACTCTTGTTTCCAGTTTGCAATTTGGCCTTCAGATACACTATGAAGGCCTTTACTCTTACTTCTAGTTTTCAATTTGGCCTTCAGCTTTACTATGAAGGCCTTTACTCTTGTTTCCGGTTTGCAATTTGGTCTTCAGCTCTACTATGAAGGCCTTTACTCTTACTTCTAGTTTTCAATTTGGCCTTCAGATACCCCATGAAGGCCTTTACTCTTGTTTCCAGTTTGCAATTTGGTCTTCAGCTCTACTATGAAGGCCTTTACTCTTACTTCTAGTTTTCAATTTGGCCTTCAGATACCCCATGAAGGCCTTTACTCTTGTTTCCAGTTTGCAATTTGGTCTTCAGATACCCCATGAAGGCCTTTACTCTTGGTTCCGGTTTGGAATTTGGCCTTCAGCTCTACTATGAAGGATATTACTCTTACTTCTAGTTTGCAATTTGTCCTTCATCTCTACTATGAAGGACATTCTTCTTACTTCTAGTTTTCAATTTGGCCTTCAGCTTTACTATGAAGGCCTTTACTCTTACTTCTAGTTTTCAATTTGGCCTTCAGATACACTATGAAGGCCTTTACTCTTGTTTCCGGTTTGCAATTTGGTCTTCAGCTCTACTATGAAGGCCTTTACTCTTACTTCTAGTTTTCAATTTGGCCTTCAGATACCCCATGAAGGCCTTTACTCTTGTTTCCAGTTTGCAATTTGGTCTTCAGATACCCCATGAAGGCCTTTACTCTTACTTCTAGTTTGCAATTTGGTCTTCAGCTCTACTATGAAGGCCTTTACTCTTATTTTCAGTTTGCAATTTGGCCTTCAGCTCTACTATGAAGGCCTTTACTCTTATTTTCAGTTTGGAATTTGGCCTTCAGCTTATAAATGCTATTTTAAATTGAACCCAGTCTGCATTTTTAACTAACGAGTATATAAATGTGGCATTGTATAATGCAGTCTCGTCGTAATTTTTTTCTGTTATTTCTGTCTCATCTACTTTTTTAATTGACGATTATCCCATAAGGTTCCTCTGTTGTCTTAAGCTCCAAACCACTTGTACTTTCACGAATAGGACTTGGTAACCGCATAGTAATATGACCAACAGACCGTTATCCCCTACGTTAGTATCTTTAAATGTAAATAGATCTCTTTGGATCATTTACGTCACTTGTGTAACAACCAGTTAAAAAAGTACTAATAAGATTGAATAAAAGAAACACTTTTTTATTTTGATCACTTTACATTCCCGCTTAATTAATGCAAACATCTTTTTTGTTTTTAAACGTCTCCTATATATATAAATAATAAACCCAACTTCTTCGACAGACACTCTATAGGAATAGTAAATTAATTATCTTTCTGTTGCTGTCTTTTTACTATTTTTAGTGCTTTTCAAAATTTTTAGAAGTAGCTTAAAAAGCAAATAGAAAAAATAGATGTTAAAAAGTAGGCCAAGAAAATGAAAGGTAAATGTCTACCCACCACGATAAACTAATATTTCAGCAGGAAATCCAAAGTAACAATAACTCCAGCCTATATAATTTTCAATGCGATAACCCACTGTAGGTATGATTGCAAATAAAAAAGCAGCAACAAGACTCAAAATGTATAACTTTTTTTTAGTTTGATCCTTGCGTGGCAGCAATAAAGTTACTACTAAACTAATAACACCTAAGTTTATTATCGTACTTATTGCAACGGCCATTTCAATCACCACCCTCTATAAATAAAAATTTCTTTAAGTTATGCATTCCCTTATTTTAAAAGTACCATAAGCAATACAACAGTTATATATACGATGAAAAACAGTCCAGCACCCTTCAAAATAAGGCGACCATAGTACCTTTTCCATAATTCATTATTCTCGCCTTCGGAATTTGTTGCTATTGGTTGATCTATTACTCTTACATCAAAAGGGGTTTTCATCAGTTCATATAGCTCGTGACAGTTTGAACAACCTTCTAGGTGTTCCTTAACTATTTGATTTGTATGTTTTGAGCAGTCACCCTCTATATAAAGTGGCAACAAATCCCTAATTAAGCTACACTTCATTTCTATCATCCTCTGTTTTACATAAGTGCTTTCGAAGTTCAAGCTTTGCTCGGTGTAAATTTGTTTTCACCTTTGAAAGCTTCCACCCTACGATTTGAGCAATTTCATCATATGAAAGCTCCTGGTATTCACGTAATATCAATACTGTTTGATAATCTTCCTTTAATGAACTAATTGCTGTCAAAAGTTGAACTTGTTCCGCTTTTTGAGCTACCACTTCTTCTGGGTTTTTGTATGTGTTTTGTTCTAATGAAAAAGTTTCTTCAATGGGATGCTTACTAAATTTTGTTTCACGACGATACCAGTTAATGAATGTATGATGAGCGATTGTATACAGCCATGTTCTTACACTTGAGTTTCCTTTAAAAGAAGCTAGCCCATTAAACGCTTTTAAAAAAGTGTCCTGGGCAAGATCTTGAGCTAGCTCTTTTTGTCTTGTTCGTTGTAGTAAATACCTAAATATCTCTTCATAATAAAGAGAATATAAATCCTCTACCGTTCTCCAATTACTCATTTACCACAAGTACCATACGGACATCCAAATGGCAAGAAAAAGGAACATACTGTATAACGACATTGTCATAATACGAATGCCCGAAATTTTCTCGCTGTCCTCATGAAGGGATAAATTCCCTTCACTGTCCTTTCTGCTATTTTGACAATGAGCACATTCTACCTCATGCTCCATCATCCATTGTTTCGTTTCTTCCTCAACTTCCTCTTCTATATACAATTCATACAAATCTTGAAATATTGCACACTCGTCTTTTTTATTCATAGAGGGAGACCCACTCTTTCGTTTCAATGTCAACTAAGTAGAGGCGATGCTCTGCTTTTTTATACGGCTGAATCACGAGTAACCAAGCCACTCTAACTTCATCATTTTCATCTATTACATGAGTTAACCTTGCTCTTTGTGCATAAGGAATATAATCTATTGAACTTGCAACAGCCTCATATGCTTCTTTATTGGTGGCAACAGTCACATTTGTGCTTGGTTGATGATGATAATCGACGTTTTTCGAGTAGGTAAAAAGAGGTTCATCATTGGTATAGTCAAATTGATGGACAAAGGAAAGTTTCATTTCTTCTCGGTTCCTATCTCTTTCTCTCCACTCCCAAAAGTTAGAGTTACCTTCTCGCTCCCAGTTATCGATTTGAATGTTTTTACTAGTTAATACTTTGTTTTCTAACTCTTGCAAATCAATTGTTTCATAATTAGCAAGTTCGCCACTAAAATACAAAATTTCTCCGGAACGACCATTAAGATGGATCGTATGTTGATTTACTGTAGTAATATGGATCTCAATCGTCCTGTTACTATATCCATACGTTACATTATCAACTACGTATCCAGGTACCTCTTCCCCTACCATTTCGTACCATTGATGTAGACTTGATTCCATGTCTTCAGACGTTATGAAAACATCTTTTAACGTTTCAACAGGATATAAATGTAAGTTTTCATGGAATTGCATTAGAGATTCCTTTTCCCAAGAAAAAGAAGTCTTCATCCATACATCTAACACGGAACCATCGGAATACTTAGGTACCATCTCCACATGAACGCGATTTTCTTCTTCCGTTACAGTCGTGTAAATTTGATCATCCTCTAGCAATGTTCTGCCCATTCGTTCTAACAATTGCTTTGAGAGAGCAACATATTCCTCAACAGAAAGGGTTTTGCCTTCTGGTTTCGTCTGGCGGTGAACATTCATGACAACTCCTGAAACCCCATCAATATCAACCGAATAATTTTTTGACTTTAGCCAATATCGATTATGGAAATCTTGTGTTTCAGGCTGACGGAAAGAAAAATGCTCATCATTTGTAATTTTCGTCGCTAACGCTTTCGCTTCTTCTAATTGTATTAAATTGGTTGTTTCAAAGTAACGTAATCTCAATTCCGCGTCAGTGGTAGCAAGCGCCGCATCTGCAGCATTATAAAGTGGATTACATAAAACTAGGAGCAATAAAGCCATTGTCAGCTGGAACGGCTGTTTTAACTTTTCGAGTAACGGAAACTGATTTCTTTTAATAAGATGATACGTCAATAATAAACCTAAGAAAACAACAAGATTTGACACTTCAATCAAATCGACTATACCCGTAATGTAAAATAATACTAAGCAAATTCCTATGATTAAATAAAATGGAATAATGGTTTTCCAGCTAAACTCCCAGTAGTTTTGGAAAAATAAATACAGACTTGCTCCAATGATAGTAAAAATGATGAGAAAGCCAACCACATCAGCAAGAATTACTTCCCCTTTGATCGCAAAAAAGAAAAAACTAGTGAGAAGCTGCAATGCTGGTAGTGTCATAACGGCAATATCAAAAGTATAAAAGATTCCTTGATTCTTTTTTTGCTTTAGAGTAACGATATAGTAAAAACCGACGACAATGATATAGCCAAAAAACAAAAAGTGGAGAAACTGTCGTAAAGACGGCTGCCTATCGTAAAAAACAGTGGTAATTTCCGTTATACTTACTTGATGAAGCATTTCAATAGATAAACCGATAAGTAACAAGAAACGTACAGCAAACCCAATATATATAGACGCTCTCGTCTCATCCCAATTCTTTAGAAAAAATGTAACTAAACCATAAATGGCTAATGCTGTTAATGTCCATTGAATAATGATTTTGCTAAAATGACTTAATAAAAAAAAGTTTTCAATATGTAAGACGAACCTACTAATGATCTCCATTACTTACACCCTTCTCTTATTTTCTATGAGCTCACACTGTATAGACAATCCAAAAGGAAAAAAGTTTCATAAGTCAATAAAATTCATAATAAAGATTAAACGTCACTAGGATCCCACATTTAGTTGAGTTAAGCTTGGTGTAGATATTTTAATGGTATTATGAAATTTACTCAAATAAAGAAACCTAAAAATGAAAACTTTCAATAGACTTAACTCAACCTTTCAACCATTTTTTAGAAGGGCTTTTTGTACACAAAAAAGCGATAACCATTAGTAAGCTATCGCATCTTTATCTATAAAGCTGAACTTTAATCAGTGGGGGTTTTTCTTTACTCTTCCAATGATTGTTAGTTTAACTTATACCACAGGCATAAGAGTTAAATGGTCTATTTTATGTCTTTTTTGTTTCTAAGTAAGTCTACATTTCCACCGGTTGCATTTCTACTGTTCTGTGTTTCAAGCAAATCAACTTTACAATTTTAACTTCTTTATTACAGACCGGCTGTCAAGATCCCAAATTTCGATTTGTCCATTTTCATAAAACGCAAAGGATTTTGTACCGTCTTTTGGAATAGTCGTGCTTCCAGGATTAAGTACGATTATCCCGTCTTGTTCTTTCAGTACTTTGACATGGGTATGACCGGATATAACAACCTGACACCCGAACTCTTTTGCTTTCTGTATTCTCTCTTCTTCCGTCTCTTCATATCCATGTACGAGATAAAATCTATAGTTGTCGAAGGTTATTACCCTCGATTTATTAGAAAGGTCTTGCTCTAATACTGCCTCGTCTACATCCGCATCACAATTTCCACGGACATACACAATATCTGTCCGTCCCTTGAGTAAATCGGTCAATTTTTTTGGATTATAAGTTTCCGGAATATCGTTTCGTGGGCCATGATAAAGGACATCCCCCAAATGGCAAATTTGATCAGAGCCCTTAAGAAGTTCTAGAGCTTGGACTACATTTTCATAACCTCCATGCGTATCACTAATAAATCCTAATTTCATATCATCATTCCTTCCATGCTCGAGATTTTCTCTTTTTTTTATTTATTCAAAATAAGCTTCACGGCTGTCTCAACCTAGCTTGAATAGTGATTGAATCTTGCTGATATAACAGAGTTCACCTTATTTTTCCTCATCTTTACATTAACTAACTATGAAAATTAATTCAATTCTTCATTAAGCTTCTCTCAAGGAATGTTGCCTAATATCCCTTCTCTTTTGTAATTTTGACCAAAGTTCATCTACAATATCTTTCGTAGGGAAATTTATGAAAAATGAGATCATAAGTGTAAAATAGTTGACGTAAGCAGTCAACGTTCTTATCTCCCTCTTTGCTATGTAGGATGATTTTTTGTTTTCGAGATGCCCTTCTGAAAAAAATAATTTCTGACTTTCCGCGATATTTCCCTTTGAGCTTCTAGTCTCATACTCTACTATAATGAGTGAAAATTCTTTTTATTTCAAAAAAACACCCAAAGTCGTCGGCTGAGACGATGACTTTGGGTGAGCACTTTTAAAATATTTTGTACCAAAGCGACTTTACCACTTTAAAGCGGTGGGGGTCAGACCCAATGTCATCAGGCTAAAGAGCCAATAACTTACAAATTACATCTAAACCTCTAAATCAGGAAAATATAATCCAGTCTAAAGAAAAGTTTATCAATCAACTTAGGAAAAAAGGCAATAGGATACCCGGGGCTTGTATGTCATTTTTTTACAAGTCCTTGTTTTCTTACTCTCCAATTCTATTAAAAGCTTACACGTTACTCTTTTAAGCTAAAACGAAAATCCTTACAGACATCTCTTTCTATTAAGT
>NZ_MLQR01000021.1 GCF_001866005.1 Anaerobacillus alkalilacustris | reverse complement strand
ACCGATCAATCGAAAACTTTATTGCCATGATCTATGCAACAGCTAACAAGTTTAAGTTAGAAGTGAAGCCACATGCTTAGATTATCTCCTTCTCAATCTAACTATGCACTTTCATACTTAAAATCGTCGGTCAAGTGGTTTCCTTGACGGTCGATTTTAAGTATGAAACCCTAGTAAAAGTTGAGAAGATTACTAGACTATTATTCTTTATGAAATCTTGTGTTCCAATAGAAATTAGCGAAGAGCCAAAAAAGTATTAGAAGCATCACTATGCTTCCTCACATTCTACTATACAACCCTTGCTCAAAACCTATAACAGCCAAGCCTCCTAAAAAAAATTCTGTACTTTTCCAACATACACCAAAATCCCAATATACCTTGTGTTCACAAACTTTTATCCGCTGCATAATTTTAATTAAAAAAGGCGGTAAGCTGGCGGAAGAAAAAAGTATAGTTACAGTAGCTATCGGTAAATGCATTAGATTTCAAAGGGATTTTAAAAAAATGTCACGCGAAAAGCTTGCAGAACAATCTACCTTAAGCAGCAACTATATTGGACAAAATGAAAGAGGTGAAAGTAGCCCTTCTTATGATGAAATACTTCTTAAATTTGCATTTGGTTTAGGTCTGGACCCCCTGGTACTTTTTCGTCAAATAAATAACGAGATCCTCCCTATCGTTGAAGAAGAAGTCAAAAAAAATCGGTCAGAGAATTTGTACTCTCCATTTTACCTACGCGCTTTCCGTAAGCGTAAAATAGTCCCCACCTAGATCAGTAATCAAATTATACGTTAACTCAGTGGGCCTTTTTTATTATTCTAATTTCAACCTTACTATATCCCACCGACTTAATCTTGGGTAGGATCGCGTAACTAGCCAGTCCATTCTACAAATTTTATTACTGCTATTTACTATTTATGTACTTCTTTTTGAAATCATCAGCGCACTCTTTACAACAAAATATATGACCATCTTTCTCATACTCTAATCCAATTTTAGTAAGAACTAAATTTCCACTATAATAACAAATTGTTCCATCTGAAAACCGCGTGACCATTTACTCCGCCACTCCTATTTTCACTTTTTCTTCCGTTTACGGGGCTTGCCCTTCTTCCGATAACTATTTAGCCATCCGATTTGTACTCTTGCCATCCAACAACTCTCTATACATTCGCTGAACGATTTTGGCTTGTTCAACATTTATAACCATGTCTCCATTTTCAGCGTATCCATACACATAGCGAGGATACTTTTCAGTAAATTTTCTCCGTTAGTCTTCTTCCCCAGGCGACGCTTTCCGGAAGACTTCGGCTCTCTTCTTTAGCAAGACTACTATAAACGGTTAACATGACTTCACTATCTTCATTCATGGTACGAATCCCTAACCCGTTCATGTTTACAAAATTTGGTCGAACGAGGCTCCTGTCCCTCCGATCCTATTAAATTCACTCACATGGGAATTTAATAAACTACTGATTTACTAACCAGACAATCTTCGACAAATTTCGGGTGGTGCCAGGCACGAACAACCTTCCTTTTCTTCTCTACCCCATTGCTATATACTAAAATTATCCAAAACAAACCAGAATTGAGGTCTACCTATGATATCCGAAATCCATAATAAAATCTCACAAACTGGCAGCAACCTCTCGGATCGACTTGAAGATAAGCTAACTGGCGACTTCTTTGGGGCCATCCGATATCTACCTTTTGAAATAGGCTTAAAACATGTACTTACAACTACCCTACTTTCTAATCAGAACACCCAAGTAAAATGGCTATCCTTTATTTCTAATCAAAAAGGCTATGATTATGAAATGGAGTTTTGGCCCCGCCAAGAGGCTGGTGAAATTGATTTATTGATTACATTTGAAGACACAGTCATTGGGATAGAAGTAAAGTATTTAAGTGGTATTTCATCTGAAGACCAGGAAGAAGACATAGTAGTTGATTATACTCAAAGTTACAATCAATTGGCCCGCTATTCCCGTATGTTGGAGAAGTTTTCTGTTAATAAGGATGTTTACTTACTTTTTCTAGCCCCATATGAAATGATGAACACGGTTAAGAAAAATATTGAAGATCGCTCTATTATTTCACCCTCGGTTCAATTAGGTTTTCTTTGTTGGCAGAATATCCTTGAAGCGCTAAAGGAACAAGAGTTAATAGATTTAGAAAAAGGACAGAAGTTGATCTTAGAGGATTTGCAGCTGCTACTAACGAAGAAAGGGTTTATTCGCTTTAAAGGGTTTAAGGATACCATCTTTCACCAACCAATCATCAAAGGTGGGTATATATTTCAAAGCGACATGACACTAAACAAAGAAAACTGGCATTGGCCTACTCAAATGATAAAGGAGAGAGATTATTATGTCTTCAACGACTCCTAATATGGGGAAAAATATTTCTACAGCAGTCGATGTATTAAGAGAAACGTACAAAAATCTCCATTTACTATTTTCAGAACTCGACCGTATTGGAGAGGATGAGGGCTTTGTTCCTATTACTCCTAAATTTCTAAGATGGAAATCTGACTCAGCCCACGAAGGCTGGCTAACCAGTAATTTTATAAAGCTATATCAAATAGAAAATGAGCACCCATTAACGAATATTACCGATTTAAAAAATGGACCTATCTTTGGAATTGAAGTTGATCTTGGGGAAAACGAATATCCAGTGATAGCACTTATTCGCTATCATTTTGACTACTCTTATTGGACAAGACTGCCTAACGTCTCGGATCATTGGGTATTTTGGGGACCGTTTAGGTATGATCACTTATTTAAAATTGAAGAAACCGAAGATACCTGGACTAGTAAATCTGTAGAAAAAACGAAACTACGCTATTGGGGATTTGAACATGCTGTCGCGCACTATATTCCCCTATTATCAATCACCTCATCTGAGGACATTAAAAACAAACTATTTCAGCAACTGAAAAATATACCAGAAAGCTTTTAAAAAATAAACGTTTATGCTTTGAAAAGGATCTTGGGACATAATAGCTATACCCAAGATTCTTTTTCTTATCATTAGCCGCTCAAAGTTAGTAACCAACATTACACCATTCAACTTGTACGATTACTGTATAATAATTACTCTTTACATTTACACTAGATGTGCGGAGCGAGGGACCTGTCCCACTGTTTCTTCAAACTCCCCACCGATATAAAACACCAAGCGCAATCGCTAAGTCAAACAACGGACCATTTTTCTTCTGCTCCGCTGGAGACAAATTTACGACTATTTTCTTATCAACGATTGAATGTCCCATGTTATGTAAGGCGGCTGAAACACGCTCTCGCGATTCTTTCACAAAAACATCCCTCCTAAGGAATATGTAACAACATTTTAGGTTGAAATGATAGAGCTAAATTGAGGTTTCTGTTCGTTAAAAAATGAGGAATTAACGGAAAAAACATGGGGGAACTTTACAGTTTATCACTTATATTATAAAAAGCCATTATAACACCTGTCAAACAAAAAATGATTTTGTACATGGGAATTTAAAAACTACTGATTTACTAACCTTACAATCTTCGACAAATTTCGGGTGGTGACAGGCACGAATCTCCTCCTTGCTGAAATAGCGAAAGATGGTGTATACTTTAGTTAGAAATGACGTAAAATAAAAAGTACCTGAGCGCAGCAACGCTCAGGCAATGCAACTACATGCCGCTTGAAGATCGGCTGAAAGAAAGATTTTTGCTGAAATAGCTCACCTTACTTTCTCAGGGCAGGGTGGCTATTTCTTTTTGTTTAAATTGACGACAATAGTTACGATTAATGTGAGAAGCGCTATTAACACTAAACTAGATTGTGCTATTAAGCTAAATGCTTGATATGTCGTCATATGCTTCACCCCCTTTCTTTCAGGGAGTTCAGCCGCCACCTTGCAATATGAGAGTTGCACTATTATTCTAGCACATCCGTTCCCTCACTACTATTGAATTCGTTGAACTAAAATAGAAACAAATACAAAAAAGCCAGTTGACACTTTTAATTATGAATAACTTTAGATATAGTCAATATATTATAAATAGAGAAGCTACTAACACTTCTCCATACAACCTCTACCGTCAGGGTGGTGGTTGTCAAAGTTTAATTTTTCTTATGAAAACCACCCTTTTGCTTGCGACGGCGTAGGGTGGTTTTCTTGTTTTCTAGTATGTTCTTCCGAAAGAAATATGCACTAACTTCTCGCACTATTCCCTTCAAAGCTTCTCGTAGAAATTCAAGAAATGTTTCCATAGGTGTCTCTTCTAGACAGACTCACTCATTCCCTTTCTAACCTCAAAATATCATTGATATCATCTATATTTAAAGCGTTGGCGATTTTTTCAATATGCTCAAATTGTATTCGCTGTCTTTTTCCATTGGCTAACTCACTTAACGTAGCACGACGAATTCCTGTTATTAAATGTAATTGATGAATGGAAAGATCATGTTTATATAACAATTCATTTAGACATAATTTTAACTTCCTCATATTTTTCCTCCCATTTCCATTTAAATGGTTGACTGTACTCTTAAGAGTACAATATAATATATATAATAATTGTACTCATATGCGTACAGGCTTATACTTAATAACTAAAATTCATATAAATCAATAGAGGAAAGCGGGTGAATTGAAATGAATGTTGATAAGCAACTGATTACCGTTTTATTGGGGTCTCTAAGCCCTGGTCAAGCTGAGCAAGTAAGGGATATAGTATTGTCAATGTACCTGGAGAATAAAGAAGAGGAAAAAAATGATGGATGCGAACATTAATAAACAAAATGGTTAAAAAAGACTACAGTTTTCATAGAACAATAAATTAGGAGATATTAGGAACAAATTTTCTACAACTAGCAGAATAATAACAAATCGAAAGAAAACCCAAAAACACCCTGAGCCGTTCAATAATACGACTCAGGGTGAACTTCTTTAACATGCTTTTCAAATAACATAGAAATCTCTCAAGTAATTAATCTATCAACATACAACCTTCGACAAATTTCGGGCGGTGACAGGCACCGTCTCAACATGTCCCCTTTTCCCTCTTTCCTTGTATTTATAAAGTGAAGGAGGTGATAAGGATGAACGAAAACATTATGCAAACAAGATTATCATTAGTATTTCACGGTGGTTTCGATGATGAAGGTAAGGAAATTTTAGTAACTAAGAACTTCTCTAACATTGACATTACTGCAACAAGTGAACAACTTAAGAATACAGCACAAGCTCTAGCAACACTGCAGCAATTCACGTTAGAAGGTGTGACACGAAACAATGTGTATGACGTGTTGAACTAGTTACTAGATTAATAGATGAAGGTAAGGAAATTTTAGTAACTAAGAACTTCTCTAACATTGACATTACTGCAACAAGTGAACAACTTAAGAATACAGCACAAGCTCTAGCAACACTGCAGCAATTCACGTTAGAAGGTGTGACACGAAACAATGTGTATGACGTGTTGAACTAGTTACTAGATTAATAGAAGCAAAAACGGAGGTGAAAGTAGATGGCTAAAAAGATTGAACTTATCTTTAAAAATGAAATGGGTCGAAACGTAACATTGTCTTTAGACAATCCAATTGAACCAGTTGATCCAACTCAAGTTGCTCAAGTTATGGATGCAGTTATCGCTGAAGATGCGTTTATTTCCACAGGCGGTAAGTTAGTAAGCAAACATACCGCACGTATCGTCGAACGTTACGTATCAGACATTGAAATTTAGGGGTCTGACCCCACCACACTAAAGAGGAAGCGCACGCTTCCTCTTTTTGAATAAACATTTCAATCTAAACTTAGAAAGGAGCTCGATGACAAATGGAAATATGGATCCCACTGATCAGTGAATACGGTTTTCCAGTAATGATCACATTATATTTACTGCACAGAATCGAAAAGAAGCTCGACACTCTAAACGATTCCATGACCCAGTTAGCTAACCATCTTAAGTGAAGAATGCTCGTTGAAACAGTATAAACTCATACGCAAACACAAAGAACGAACACGCAATCACGAATGATGCTGTTCGTTCTTTTTATCGCTTTAAAGCGATGGGGGTCAGACCCCAGAAAACCGAATGACTTCCCCTTCTTGCAAGATTTTTATCATTTGAAGAAGTTCACCTTCTTCGTAGTCTTTTTCAATTTTGAAAAAACCAAACTGACTATAGAAATCTATCAAATAAGGTATGTCCTGGCATTCAAGCATAACAATCCTTCCCCCTAAACGAGCTTGTCCCTCCATTAACGTATAAAGGCAATATTGCATCATTTCATTACCTGTTAAGCTACCAAGGAATAACTCATTTTTTCCGAATTGACCAATTAAAATCGCAGGGAATTCTGTAATTTTCTCTCCACCAATCTTAGCACTAAATCCATCAAAAACCTTAGTTTTTCTCCGTGACAATAAATCTTCAGGTATTTTCAGGACTTGCAAGGCTAATGTGAAGTAAGCTAGTATTCTTAGTTCATCATCAGAGTCTTCGTCAAAAATTAGGTATGTTCTACTCTTGCCAAGTTTTTCGAATATTATTGCTTTTTCTTTTAGAAAATTTTCTATATCTGGGTCTTTTTTGCACACAAAAATAGAAATAAGGTCCTGAGCTTTTAACTCATCACTCATTTCTATCAAATGCTTTAGCGAGATAATATTTGTTTTAATTTCTGTTCACCTCGCCGCTCTTTTTCAGGCGAAATAATATTCCTATCTATTTTCACATGATCTGTAGGAGTGGATATGATTTTTGCAAATGACTCCACAGCCTTTTTGCTATTTAAGGTAAAATCCTTATTAAAAGAAGATGTGGCCATTTTAATCCCTCCTTTTCTTAATTAAGTCCGTGCCATATCTTTAAGTACTTATATTGTATCACAATTTCATCATTTTTAGTACGATTACTTAAGAAATGAAATTGTATAATTCATATCCATTATCCTCATAATATGCACAGACACTAAAAAGATTGCAAACGGATTTTATTTTGAGTATTGTAATACTTTATCCTGAATTATTCATAGAAAATCGATAATAGTCTATAATTGCCTATCTAATAAGCTTTTTCATTAAACGATCATGCATCAAACAAATGAAAAAAGACCCATTTCTGATAAGGTCAAAAGTACCACCAAATAACCGACAGAAAGGGTTCTTATAATGGCTACTTTACCGCAATTAACACTTGATTTCAATCGTAAAATTGAATTGTCAAATGACGGAGGAGAACTCTCGTCCAATACGTAATTGTTGTTTAACCATACGTTCCTAGTGACTAATTTAATAGATGCCTTTTCTCCCAGAGATATCATTCTTACTTATCAAAAAAGAGGTACGATGGAGAATTACATCAAGGAAGCTAAGAATGGTTTTGGTTTTGATAAAATGAATAGTCATTCTTACAAAGTAAAATGAAGGAAAGATGATGTTGATTTTATTGGCTTATAACTTAACGAACCGGTTGCGTACGCTTTATTTTCCAGAAGAACAAAGGACCATGCAAATCGACACCATACGTACACGAATTATTAAGGTTGCCAGTGGAGGAAATGTAAAAAATCACCCCAGGCAACCCAGTATTATGGCTGCTTGGGGTGAGCTGTCCTCTCCAACACTACTACATAGAAATCCTTAGATTATCAATCTATTCCACTTAAAACAATCGACATATTTCGGGTGGTGCCAGGCACCGTCTCCTCAATTACTCTGTAACTAACTCTAAGTCTACTGGAATAAACTCTTCTACTGCATCTCCTTTTAATACTGATAGAGCAGTTTCTAATGCTTTTTCTCCAATTAGAACAGGTTGTTGTGCGACCGTACCGCTTAGGCGGCCATCTTGCACTGCTGCAACGGCATCGTCCGTTGCGTCAAATCCAATCACGAAAATGTCGTCTAGACCAGCTGCGGAAATTGCTTCTAAAGCTCCTAGCGCCATTTCATCATTATGAGCAAATACACCAACGATATCTGGGTTACCTTGTAAGATATTTTCCATTACGGTCAATCCTTCTGCTCGATTAAAGTTGGCTGTTTGGGATACAATCTCTACTTTGCCTTGTGCCACGTTGTGGAAGCCTTGACCACGTTCACGTGCAGCTGACGACCCAGAAATCCCTTCTAATTCAACTACCTTGACTCCTGCTCCAACAAGGCTTAATAATAAGTCGCCTGCCATCTCTCCACCAGCAATGTTATTGGATGCGATATGTGCCGTAATATCCCCACTATCAGCACCACGGTCTACTGTAATAACTGGAATACCAGCACTGTTTGCAGCTTGCACAGCTGTAACTACTGATGACGAGTCCGTAGGGTTAATAAGAATTAGATCCACATTACGTTGAATTAAATCCTCAACATCGTTTACTTGTTTTGCATTATCATCTTGTGCATCAACAATAATTAACTGAATACCTAGTTCATTCGCTTTTGCCTCTGCCCCTTCTTTTAAAGTAACAAAAAATGGATTATTTAGAGTAGAGATGGAAAACCCAACTGTAAAACCATCCTCTTTCGGTTCAGAATTCCCATTGGAACTTCCTGTAGGAGAATCTGTTGAACAAGCTACGATCACCAACATTAACATTGAAACCAACAACATCAAAAAGCTTTTTTTCATTTTTTCCTCTCCCCTTTTTTAAGCATTTTTTTGCGATCCATCAATACGGCTAATAAGATCACTCCACCTTTAACAACCTGCTGGAAAAATGAACTTACTCCTAATAGATTTAACCCGTTATTGAGGACACCTATGATCAAAGCACCAATTAAGGTACCGATGATCCAACCTCTACCACCTGTTAAACTCGTTCCACCTAGTACAACTGCAGCAATGGCATCTAATTCATACATTGCCCCGGCAGTTGGTTGTGCTGAATTTAATCGGGATGTTAAAATCAACCCCGCTAAAGCTGATAAAAATCCAGTTAATGAATAGACATATATTTTAATCCGGTCAGCTTTTATCCCCGATAAAATTGCCGCTTCCTCGTTTCCACCTACAGCATAGACACGTCGACCAAAGGTCGTTTTCTTTAAAATGATATAAAGGATTGTAAAACTAATCATCATGGTTACGGCAGGGAATGGAATTCCAAGAAAGTATCCTCTGCCCATCATTTCAAAAAAAGTAGAATCACCTAAACCAGTAATCGGTCGCCCTTCTGTATACATTAAGGTGAGACCGCGATAAATAGTCATAGTCGCTAAAGTTGCTATGAACGGAGCTACTTTTCCTTTTGAAATAATTAGGCCATTAAACGCTCCAAGGAGAGTCCCAACAATTAGTCCAATAGATACAGCAATAAATGGGTCCACTCCTGATGCTAGTAAACTAGCAGTAACTGCACTAGAAAAGGCAAGGGTCGAACCAACGGACAAGTCGATACCACCCGTTAATATAACAAACGTCATCCCAAACGCAATCAATGCATTAATTGAGACCTGTCTAAGTACATTTAAAATATTTGAGAAGGTTAAGAAGCTTGGATTCATAATTGAAATAACAATGATAATTACCATCAAACCAATAAAAGGGCCTAATAACCCGAGTAACGGTTTCAAATTATTTTTTGTGAACACTTTTTTCACCCCCGGTGGCATAATGCATGATAAGTTCCTCACTTAATTCATCACGATCTAATATTTTCATTAATTTTCCTTCAAACATAACTGCAACACGAGTGCTCATTCCAAGAATCTCAGGTAACTCCGAGGAAACCATAATGATCGCTACACCCTGTTCTGCCAACTCATTAACGATCGAGTAAATTTCTTTTTTCGCTCCCACATCTACCCCTCGAGTCGGCTCATCTAAAATAAGAACTTTCGGATTTCTTTCAAGCCACTTTGCTATTACTACTTTTTGTTGGTTCCCTCCACTTAGTGACTTTGCTGTTTGATTTGGTCCTGACGTACGTACACCAAGTTTTTGCACTAACTTTTTATATAATTCATTTTCTTTTCGGCTTGAGATCCACCCATTTGCCGAAATCCCATCAAGATTCGATAAACTCAAGTTATGTTGAATACTGAAGTTGACAATTAATCCCTTCGATTTACGATCTTCTGTAACAAAACCAATATGGTGCCGAATTGCATTTACTGGATTGTTTATTTTTACAGGTTGACCATCTATTAGAATTTCTCCGTGACTGGCTTTTCTGTATCCAAATATCGTTTCAACCACTTCTGATCTCCCGGCACCCATTAATCCTGAAATACCAAACACTTCACCGGCTCTAACATCAAAAGAAACATTTTCAAACTCACCAACTCTAGTCATTTCTTTTACTTGTAATTTAACCTCACCTGGTTGAAAGTTTTGTTTTGGAAAACGATCACCTAGTTCACGTCCAACCATCATTCGAACTACTTCTTCAAAGCTTGTTTCTGAAATTACCTTTGTTCCTACATATTCGCCATCTCGTAATACAGTAATGCGGTCACACAATGAAAATATTTCCTCCATCCTATGTGATATATAGATAAACGCGACTCCTTTTTCTTGAAGCTTATTGATCGTCTTAAATAATGTTTCAATTTCCCGATCTGTTAGAGCTGCTGTTGGTTCATCCATAATAATCACATCAGCATTTGTCATTAGTGCTCGAGCAATTTCAATAATTTGCTGTTTTCCAACTGATAAATTTCCAGTTCGTTCCGTTGGTTTGACATCTAAGCCAAGTTCTGCTAGCTTTTTTTCCGTGATTTGGTTCATTTCTTTTGTACGCATCCACCCAGTTTTTCCATATATAAGCTCATTTCCTAAAAATAGATTTTCCGCTACTGATATTTCAGGTAAAATATTTAACTCTTGATGAATAACCGCAATACCATCATTTTCTGCTTCTTTTGGATTTCGATAATTAACTTTCTTGCCTTTTACTTCAATAACCCCTTCATCTTTCGCATAGATACCTGTTAAAATTTTCATTAACGTTGATTTTCCTGCGCCATTCTCACCCATGAGTGCGTGAATTTCTCCTTTTATTAAAGAGAAATCTACATTTTTTAGAACTCGATTATGATTAAAAGACTTCGAAATGCCAGACATTGTAATCATCATACCGAAACTCCTCCTTTAAAAGATCACTCCCGCTTTTAATATAATGTTGGCATACGGTTTGTTTTCTCCTGTACGAATAATTGCTTTTGCATTCTTTGTTAGTTCTTTAAAGTTTTCATGTGAGACCATCTTTATAGGAAGATTTATAGCTTCTAAGTTGGAATAGAGTTCTAGATTGTAAGTTTTTACTTCTTGTGCGAAAGTAGCTTCTTCTACTTCCATATCAGCTAAAACTTCATACAATACATCTAAAAATGAAGGTACACCTTGCTTTAATGATAGATCAATACACTTCACACTCTCTGGTATTGGTAACCCACAATCTGCAATCACAATTGTATCTGTGTGTCCAAGTTTAGCTAATACTGAAGCAATATCACGATTTAATATGCCGTGTTTTTTCATGTTACACACCCTCTTTTTTTAAAAAGATTTCAAGTTCTTTTCTAGTAGGCATTCCGCTTTGCGCACCTAATTTTTGAACTGATAAAGCTGCTGCCCCGTTAGCAAACTTGATGGCTTCCTTTAAACTTTGACCTTCTGTCATCGCTACAGCTAAAGCCCCATTAAAGGTATCTCCCGCACCTGTTGTATCTATTGCGTCAACACTAAATGTCGGTATGCAGTTGAACATTTCGTTTTCTAAGTACGCAGCTCCCTCTTTTCCTTGAGTAACCACCAGCTTTTGAGCGATAGGGTGCTTCCGGAAGTCCTTAAGTTCACCGAATAATTCGGTGGCTTCTGTTTCATTAGGGGTAATTACCGCTGCCCTCATCCATTCTTCCAACTCTAATTTCTTTGCTGGTGCTGGATTAACAATTAACGGTATCTCATTGTCATGGCAAAGTTCTAAAATATATTTAATCGATTGTAAAGGTATTTCAAACTGTACAAGGACGAGATCACTTTTTAATATTTCTTCTTTTAAAGTCTCAAGATAGTTTACATCTACACAATCGTTCGCCCCTGGAGTCACGATAATTCTATTGTCACCTTCTGAGAGAATGATTGTCGCAACACCTGAACTTTCACCTGTAACCGGTTTCACACGTAGGTGAATTCCCTCATCATGTAAAACCTTTTTTAACTCCGTACCAAATTGATCATCACCTACACATCCAATAAATTGTACTTGACCACCAAGCCTAGAAGCTGAGATCGCCTGATTAGCTCCTTTACCGCCTGGCAACATTTTAAAAAATCCACCTATCACTGTTTCCCCTTGTAAAGGGAATTTGGTTGTATTTGTTATCAAATCCATATTAATACTCCCGATGATTGTTATTAATGGTTTTTTCATGCTTTCTCTCCTCTCATTTTTGTTGTTCCTCGTACTACAAGTTTCGTTGGAAGTTTATATAAGTTTGTATCTAGGGTTTTATTTTCAAATTGTTGAATAAGTAACCTTGCACCCAAGGCTCCCATTTCATAAATCGGTTGTTCAATTGTTGTTAAAGAAGGCGCCAACATTTTCCCCAACGGAATACCATCAAAACCTATAATTTGAAGGTTATCAGGAATGGTTCTGCCTAATGTATGTGCAGCTTTCATTGCTCCTGCTGCAGTAATATCACTGCTTGTAAAAATCCCATCAATGGTTGGATACTTCTTCAATAATTGCATTGTTACCTCTTCAGATTTTTCAAAATTGAAATCGCTATTAACAACAATATTTGCTATTCCTTTTTGTTGGACAACACTTTGAAAACCTCGTAATCGATCTTCAGCAGAGGTTAATCCAATTGGACCTCGTAAATGAGCAATAAATTTACACCCACAATCAATTAAATGCTCAGTGGCCACAATAGCACCATTTTCATTTTCTGAAACGACAGCTGGAATATCTTCTGATAAAATTCGGTCCAAAGCAATAATAGGTACAGCCATTGGAGCCAAATCTGTTACATCAAGTTGATTGGTAACTAAAATAATTCCATCTACATATTTTTGTTTAAGAGCTTCTATATATTGCTTCTCTTTTTTTTCATCGTCATCTGTATTACATAACACAACTGTATAACCATTTGATAACGCCACATCTTCAATTGCCCTAGCTAATTCAGGGAAATAAGGATTTGTGATATCTGGTAAGATAAGACCAATCATACGAGATGATTTACTATAAAGGGTTCGTGCCACAGCATTTGGTTGAAAATTAAGTTTTTCAATAGCCTTTACAACTGCTTCCTCTGCTTCCTTACTTACATAGCCCTTTTTATTTAGTACTCTCGATACTGTCGCTGCTGATACATTTGCATATTTTGCTACATCACGAATTGTTGTCACTTTCATCACGCCTTAATAAAATTAACTGTAACCGGTTACATGTAGTTTATTATTAATTACAAGTTTTCGTCAACAAAGAAGATACAACAAAAACTATTAATTTTCGTGAATATTCGAGTGGTGACATTGACCTCTTTTACACCAAAGGAACTATCCATGGAATCTTGTTCATAGATGGCATTTACGGTTTTAGCTATTCCTGGTTGGGCAAATTTATCTTCATGTTCTGGAATACCTAATGGTCTTTTCTTATTTGTTCCCGGTTTATTTATAGGTTCTTCGTACCAGTATAGGTCGATAACTCATCTGTTTCATGCGCTTAGTATTATCAATGCACCTGGAGAATAAAGAAGAGGGAGCAATTGACGAACGTGAACATTAAAAAGATGAAAAATGTTTAACCTAAAAAAATTCGGTGGGACAAGGACCTATCCCCTTTTCCCTCTTTCCTTGTATTTATAAGGTGAAGGAGGTGATAAGGATGAACGAAAACATTATGCAAACAAGATTATCATTAGTATTTCACGGTGGTTTCGATGATGAAGGTAAGGAAATTTTAGTAACTAAGAACTTCTCTAACATTGACATTACTGCAACAAGTGAACAACTTAAGAATACAGCACAAGCTCTAGCAACACTGCAGCAATTCACGTTAGAAGGTGTGACACGAAACAATGTGTATGACGTGTTGAACTAGTTACTAGATTAATAGATGAAGGTAAGGAAATTTTAGTAACTAAGAACTTCTCTAACATTGACATTACTGCAACAAGTGAACAACTTAAGAATACAGCACAAGCTCTAGCAACACTGCAGCAATTCACGTTAGAAGGTGTGACACGAAACAATGTGTATGACGTGTTGAACTAGTTACTAGATTAATAGAAGCAAAAACGGAGGTGAAAGTAGATGGCTAAAAAGATTGAACTTATCTTTAAAAATGAAATGGGTCGAAACGTAACCTTGTCTTTAGACAATCCAATTGAACCAGTTGATCCAACTCAAGTTGCTCAAGTTATGGATGCAGTTATCGCTGAAGATGCGTTTATTTCCACAGGCGGTAAGTTAGTAAGCAAACATACGGCACGTATCGTCGAACGTTACGTATCTGACATTGAAATTTAGGGGTCTGACCCCACCACACTAAAGAGGAAGCGCACGCTTCCTCTTTTTGAATAAACATTTTAATCTAAACTTAGAAAGGTGCTCGATGACAAATGGAAATATGGATCCCACTGATCAGTGAATACGGTTTTCCAGTAATGATCACGTTATATTTACTGCACAGAATCGAAAAGAAGCTCGACACTCTAAACGATTCCATGACCCAGTTAGCTAACCATCTAAAGTGAAGAATGCTCGTTGAAACAGTATAAACTCATACGCAAACACAAAGAACGAACACGCAATCCGAAATGGGGCTGTTCGTTCTTTTTATCGCTTTAAAGCGGTGGGGGTCAGACCCCAGAAACGAAAAATTTCTTCCTAAATCCCCAGAATACATGCCATGGCTTCTGTTCACTGAATTCTACCGGATGCATAATTTTAGTTAAAAAGGCGGTAGAGTAGTGAGGAAAAAAACGATAGTTGGAGAAAGGGCTGGTAGAATCATAAGATTCCACAGGGATTTAAAAGATATGACACGTGAAAAACTGGCAGAACAATCTACCCTTAGTACAGGTTATATTGGTCAAGTTGAAAGAGGTGAAAGAACTCCTTCTTTGGAAGCCATTTATAAAATTGCTGTTGGCTTAGATATGGATGCCATGGTTCTCTTGGAAGAAATCACAGAAGAATCCCTTCCTCCTATTGAAGAATTTGTTAAAAAGAACCGACCCGAGGAAAACTAGTCATCCTCATTTATCCCTCTTTCATCCCTTATTACTTACCACCAACCACCTATTAGTAAAAAAGTGCTTTTTAGTATGATGACAACGAACATAATTCCATGAATGATACTTTTACTCGCCTTTTCCAATCCTACCTTTTTAAAACATATGTAATCGAGAGGAGCTTTACAAATGACCAACCCAATACTAAAAACTTACGAAATCACGAAAAACACAATGGCATTACTCCCCATCGCCCACACAGATTATCATACCATCGCCATCGAACCGACTTGTCAACACTACATACGAAAAACACCGCTGCAACTGATCAAACACGCGTGTTTAGAAGCTGGTTCTACCTATGAAGGAAGGCGCACTGCCGTTATTCACCAAACAGGTGCCAAACACAAAGTACCAATCCCGATTGATCCACTCGAGCAAATCTACGCATTTCCTACCCACTCACCCACGCAATTCGAATGCTCATGGATTTTCCACCATCATATCCGTTCACTCTCACCACAAGTCACTCCAAAAAAACCGAACGAAACCGTGATTACCTTTAAAAACAACGAACAACTGAGATTACCCGTATCCTATTACACGATGGAAAAACAGCTGCAACGCACGTCGTATTGCATGATCCGCTTTTCGCACCGTTTGTACGAACGAGCAACGACAAGCCCACACATTTCTACAGAACTTACCTATTAATAATCCCCGAAAGGAACATGAAAAATGAAACCAGGAAACATTAAACAATTCTCTCACTTACGCGAATTCACAACGCTCCAGCAATTTAATGAAACAATGAAACAAACCTTATCCCAATATGGTGACCAGTTTACAAAAGGAGAGCTTATCGCCTTTACAATTCTTACCCGTTTTAGCGTCAAGGAAATTGGCATTTGTAATGCACGCATCTGTAAATTAGTCGAAGCCGCACAAACGGAAAAAGGGGGTGTTTCACGTTCAACATTTGAACGGATGCTAAAGAAAGCAAAACAACTCGGCATCCTGTCCATCCACCATACAACAAGGGAAAAAGGAGGTTACTCCCACAACGTCTACGTTTTCCACCGTTTTGACGGAACGCTAAGCGAAAAATTGACGGAGCGACAAACCACTAAAAAGTCGACCACACCAACGCCTCCCCCTGAAAAAATTCGAGCAGAAACTAGTAAACTTGAAAACAAAATAAAAGATAAAGATCTTCGTCCTATTACGCTAGACACACTCGACCATACTTTCGTACCAAGCTACGTTCCTACCTCGTTCACGAAAACCGTCAAACCATTCTTTAACCGCGCCAAACAAATCTGCGAACTCTGGGACCGGGTACTTATTGCTTATCGGCAAATGAAATTTACTGAGGCCATCGAATCACTCCTACCAATCATCACCGAAGCGTTCAAAGAAACGGTTTACAAATTCAAGCAAAATAAGATCCAAAAGAGCTTCACCGCTTATTTTTACGGGACATTAGTTGGTAAACTAGTCGTGCAGAAACGAAAATACGCGGCAAAAGAAAGTTTATTCGGTCGTTGGCTTAGGATGTAATTCGACAAAATCCGGGGCGTGCCTGTCACTAAACTGTTCTCTCTTTTGAGTATCTGTTCCTGGAAAGTAGTTCAGAAGGTGAGTTGTATCAATATAGTTGGGGGGAAGCACGTGCGGATTAGCGTAAAATTGAAAGCTACTCCATGGATAATGTTCAGGAGATTTGACCATTTTTGCCTTAATGGGATTCAGATGGATATAACGACTTACAGTAAGCATCCCACCTGTATCTTTGACCATTTCAGAAAAGTACCTTTTTTCAAACACATGACCAGTTAACTTGTATTTGGTGTTGTAGTAATTCGCATAGCGTTTATTCACTAGTGCCATAACTTTAGAAATCGACTCTTCTTGCGATCGTAATAACAAATGAAAATGGTTAGTCATTAAACAGTAAGAAACAAGCTCATAAGGAAACTTCTCATATATCTTTTCTAGCATATGCAAGATTTCGATAAAATCATTACGGTCGCGAAACAGTGGGTCTCGGCGATTGCCACGACAAACAATGTGATAAAACATATTCGGAATCCAAATTCGTTTTGGTCTACCCATGGTACTCACCTAGTTGATAACCCTTTACCTTTATTCCACGTAGTTCAAACGCCTCGATCATTGCTTGATCTGAGATTTTTTCTTCATTGTTTAAATCAGCAATCGTTCTCGCTATTCGAGTCACTTTCACATGTACTCGATTACTTAAACCATGCTCCATACAAATATCATGCATCAGTTGCTTTTGTTTTTCAGTTAATGGACTTACTTCTAGTAATCTTTCAAGTAATACTTCCCCATTGGTGATCTCTGCTCCATAGCGCTCATACTGTCTTTGCCTTGCAGCTACGATCCGTTTTCTTATGTCTAGCGACGATTCAGTGCTAGAAAAATTCATCTCCTTTAGATTCACCGGCTTTAGCGTCAGCACGATATCCATCCTATCAAGAATTGGCCCTGATACCCGATTTTGATACGCTCTGATTTTGTTTTCTGTACATGTACAATACTGTTTACTAGAACCTAAGTACCCACAAGGACATGGATTCATCGCTGCTAGAAAAATAAACGTTGATGGGTATGTGACCGTAGAATGCGCACGACTGATTGTTACTTTCCCATTTTGCAAGGGCTGACGCAGCATATCCAACGTCTTTTTGGAAAACTCGGCTAATTCATCTAAAAACTGGACGCCACAATGAGCAAGGGAGACTTCTCCAGGCTTAGGGTTTGACCCACCGCCAATAATCGAGACCGCAGAAGCTGAATGATGAGGGTGTCTGAAAGGGGGTAATGTGAGACTATCTAGTGGTGCATCAGCCAATTGGTATAGACTTACCTTTTCAAGCTGAGCATCTTTTGATAATTGGGGTAAAATGGTTGGAAAGGTTTCAGCAAGCATACTTTTCCCGCACCCAGGCGGACCTTCCATCATCACGTGGTGTCCACCCGCAGCTGCGATTTCAAGTGCGCGCTTTGCACATTCATGACCAATAATTTGTTTAAAATCACGATCAAGAACGATGGCTTTTGATTCAGATACCTTTTCAACAGAATGAAACGGAAGAACAGGTTTTCCTGATAAATGCTCCAAAACTTCATGAACAGAAGAAACATAAACTAATTCGAGATCTTCAATTGCAATTTGCGGAAAATAAGGTTCAAACGGTAAATACAACTTTTTCATTCCTAGTTGTTTTGCAGCTAAAACGCATGGCAACATCCCTTGAACAGGGACAATGGAGCCATCTAATGACAATGCGCCGATAAACGCTGCATCCTTTGGAGGTTTCTCACTTACAAACTCCCCACCGATTAATACCCCAAGCGCAATCGCTAAGTCAAACAACGGACCATTTTTCTTCTGCTCCGCTGGAGACAAATTCACGACGATTTTCTTATCAACGATTGAATGCCCCATGTTATGTAAGGCGGCTGAAACACGCTCTCGCGATTCTTTCACAGAAGCATCCGGTAAACCGACAATAATGACCGATTCCACCCCTTCCATGACTTCGACTTCCACTTGGACACGATACCCTTCCAAGCCCTTTAGACCAATACTATTTACTTTTGCAGACAAACGAACATCCCTCCTAAGGAATAGTACGATACATTTTTGTTTTGAAATAATAATAGAAATTAGGAACTGACTTGAGTTGAATTGGGTTTTCCATTCGTGTAAAAAAGATGAGGATGAAACAGATGAAAAATACGGGGGAACGATACAGCTTTTCACTTTTATTATAAAAAGCCAATCTAACACCTGTCAAACAAAAAATGATTAGTACATAAGAATTTAATAAACTACTGATTAACTAACCAGACAATCTTCGACATACTTCGGGTAGTGACAGGCACCGTCTCCTTGCGATATTTTTTTGATAAAAAATAGCATAACGTATCAAAATGAGGTATTATAGGTAATAATATTACAAAAATATAGTAATAAAGGAGGTATTAAAGTTGAAAAAACCATACAATTTACCACTCCTCCCTATAACATTTGATGCCGAAACTGAACTTGCATTTTATAAAAAGGTAGTTGAAGCTTCTGCCGAACTAGAAAAGCTAAAACAAAAGCTTCGTTATTCGTTGGTTAATGAATCATTTATTCAACTATTAACTTTACATGAGTCTGTACAATCAACTAGAATTGAAGGAACACAGGTTACGTTTAGTGAAATGCTTGAAGATAAAATCGATCAGCAAGAGGATTGGGAGAAAGTTGAAGTTAGGAACTATCAAAGTGCGCTAAAATTGGGAGTAGAGGCTATTCAAACTGGATACCCCTTAACAGAACGTTTAATTCGTGAGATGCATATAGAATTAATGAAAGATGCCAGAGGTTCGGTTAGTTCTTCAGGGGAATACAGAAAAATTCAAAATTTTATTGGTCCAACCAAACACATCAAAGATGCTTCCTATATTCCACCTGAACCTCAGCTGATGGGAGAATACATGGCAAATCTTGAACGGTATATAAATGGACATCCATATCAGCTTCCAGCCGAAGAATCATTCCATCCACTCATAAAAGCAGCGATCATCCATGCTCAGTTTGAATCCATCCACCCTTTCTTAGATGGAAATGGACGCTTAGGCAGAATACTTATTGTTTTATATTTGCTTCAGTCTAACTTAATTGAAACACCATTCTTTTTCTTAAGTGAGGAGTTAGAGAAAGAGAAATTTAAATATTATGCTATGTTAAATGGTGTTCGGGCAATTGGAAGAAAAGAGCCGGATTGGGAAAATTGGATTCTGTTTTTCCTTGATGCTACTATTCGTATGGCGAAACACCAATACAATAAATTAGATCAAGCTGAACAATTATACAATGAAGGACTCTCCAAGCTTCAGCAACCTGCAACAAAGAAAGTTTGGGGTGCTTTATTTTCTAATCCTATTGCGACAGTACAACAAATCAAGGAGACAACTAATTTAGCTCCTCCAACTATTAGGAAAAGCCTTGGAGAACTTGTTAAATTAAATATGATTTTTGGTGACGATAGAAGGAGAAATCGCCGCTTTTATCAATACGATTTAATTCGAATTATGTCTGATTAACGGGATATTAGGAACAGGTAAGATGTCCCCTAGAAATAGAGAAAAGCCCTCGATGTGAACATATTCCTGTCAAATCGTAACGTACTCGATTGTTAACAGTCACGCAACCACTACCGTCATGTTGCCACTTTTAATTATGAATAAACTTAGATATAATGGATATATAATAAAAAAGAGAAGTGCTGCTAACACTTCTCCATGCAACCTCTACCGTCAGGGTGGTGGTTGGCAAAGTTTAATTTTTTTATGAAAACCACCCTTTTTCTTGCGACGGCGTAGGGTGGTTTTCTTGTTTTCTAGTATGTTCTTCCGAAAGAAATATGCACTAACTTCTCGCACTATTCCCTTCAAAGCTTCTCGTAGAAATTCAAGAAATGTTTCCATGATTATCACCTCCTTTCCTAACGGAAAGAAGCATAACAACCAACCACCCTCACAATATTCAGTTGCATCTACTATTTTACCACACTCTTACATTCTACTAACTTTACAATCTTCGACAAAATTCGGGTGGTGACAGGCACGCATCCCTAATTCTTTTTCTTTAATTCATTAATAATTCTCTTGGTGAATTCATCTTGATTTTTAAGTTCATAATTTGGAACTGCATATACTCCCGCTGCATCTTCTTCTAGCTTTTTTACCTTTTCTAAATACTCTTTGCTGAGAAATTGTGCACTCATCGCTGTTCCCTCCTTAATCAAAATACTTTTGAACCAACTTTCTTGCTCCATTCGTATCAATGATCATTCTACGTGAATTCGGATCAATTAGAATCGCTCCATATATATCTTGATAATGTTTAACTAACTTTGACTTCGCATAAAAAGCGGTATACCCTTCAACCCTAAGTCAAAACTTGCCTTACAAGCAATCGCAAAAAGATGTCCACCTACACCTATAAAGTCCTTATTAGTTCCAATATTCCAAGGTGCGCTTTCTACCAAATTTAGTTCAACCCAACCATCTTTAATCTCATAGGCAACTAACCCTTGTATAATATCATCATTTTTTACTAATAATTTTTTCAAGACAAAATTTGGCCTCTCTAAATATATTCCCCAATCAAATGGATTCCAACCATTAATAACATTTATCTTTTTTAAATCTAATTTATTTACTGGCTTTACTTCAGTAGAAAAAGTTTCTCCTGTGATACTTTGAATAAGGCATGGAGTCAGCTCGTCGATTAACGTATCTATTTCTGGATAATGCAATTGAATATTATTTCTTATTTTAATTAATAGTACTTCTTTTTCCACAAGCATTACCCTCCAATTTACCGTGCTTGTTATAATTATACCATACGCCTTGATACAATTTTAGAGCTAAAAAATTGAAGTTGTGCCACATGCACCTGTAGTCAGAGGATATAAATAAAGAGAAGAGGGACAACGGACTTGCTCTCTCGCCATTCGACAAAAACCAACAAAGTTCGGGTGGTGACAGGCACGAATCCCCAATAATGAATAAACTAATACTCTTTGTATCCTTTTAACCCTAAATATTTATATATATATTTCTTTCCTTTCTTATCCCTCTTAAAAATACCTAACTCCGTTAATTCAGAAAGATCTGTTCTAGCAGTTTCATAGGATACTTTCATTTTTTTTAGGTATTCCTGAATTGTAGTTATATTACTTTCCTTTCCTTTAATAAAGGTCAAAAACTTTTTTTGTCTTTTAGATAAAATTATGTCATCTTTTTCTAATTCTAATGACAATAAGTCATGCTCAAGCTCTTTGTTTAACTTTGTTATCATATCTTCGATAGACTCTAAAGTCATTTCAGAATAAGCTTTTATAAAATATGTTAAATCACTTCCATAGTCTTCTGTATCTTTAATAGCCTTATAGTATTTCCCTTTTTTCTGATTTACAACAGTGGAAATTGAAAAAAATCTAAAGAAATTATATCCCTTCTTTAGTAGATACATATAAGAAAAAGCTCTAGCAACTCTACCATTTCCATCATAAAATGGGTGAACATACACAATATAAAAATGAATAATAAAGGCTTTTATTATTGGATTAATAAATTGTTTTTCATTATTTATAAAGGAGAACAATTCATCCATCATTGGTTGCACATCTTCCAGCGGAGGTGCAACATAAATTGGTTCCGTTTTAGTTTGATTTTCAGACATTACATAAACTGGACCATCTCTATACTTTTCAGTTATTTCATCCTCTTCTAATGTGTTTTCTGTAATAATTTTATGCAGCGATAAAAATATTTCCTCATTTAACTCACTATGCAAGTTTTCTAATATAAATTCTAATGCATGATAGTTGTTTAAGATCATTTTTTCACTTTTATTTTTGGGATCCTTAGACTTTACCAGTTCCCGGGTTCTTTTTTTAGTTGAAAAAGCTCCTTCTATAACACTTGAAAAAAATGCTTCATCAATTAGACTTTCTATCAGTAATCTTTGTTGTATTTCAGATACTACTAGCTCGTCTAGTCTCTCCTTGGCTCTAACATCAATATCATGTATTAATTTTTCTAAACCTTGTGTCATTGAGTACCAAAATTTATTACCGTCTTGATCCTTTAATGCAACTAATCGACCATTCATCTTTCTTTTTTCTAATATATCCCCCCACAAATTAGCTCGAATTTGCAAAAGGTTACTATCAAGTCTATACATAATTTCTGGTTTGTTTAAATACCTTTCAATTGTGAATTTCTCATAAAGCTCTTGTAACAAATTACTATCATACTTAATATGAAAATCATCCATGAATTCCACCACCTTAATTGTTCAGTATAGTTAATTAAAATTTTTTTATACCGAAAATTTAATATTACTTACTATTTTATTACTAATTTACTACTAATGATACATTTTTTAATAATTTTGTTTCACCATAGTAATTCTATAAATTATCTCAAGCGAATAACTTGCAATCATAAAAGTAAGCACCCATCCCTGAGTGCTATGAACTGAAACATAGGGACAGGTTAACTGTTCCACTTGCATAAAGGACATAAAAATTTGGTGGGACAACGAACCTGTCCCCCTGTTTCAACAAGGTGTCACAGTGACGTTTCCTGTGAAACATATCGATTAACCTAGTAACAACTGGTATAATTAGGTAACAACAGAGTACGTAAACTAAATGAAGAAGGGAATGAAACGGTTGAATATTGAAGATGTTTTTATTAAGAAGGTTGAATTAGATGATGATTTTAGTTATAAAGATCTTTATAACGATGACAGAGGAGCTAGTTTTAAGGAGCAAAATAAGACATTGATAAGTAAAGCAATCCTCAAAAAGCTAATTACTGTAGAGAAGTTTGTCCTTGCTGAAAATGTTCAAGATGAATTATCCGAAATAACTGAGGTAAAAGGCATTGAAAGGTCTTTCATTCAACGCCTAAAGAACTATCATAGTGAACCTGATTATATTATTGCACCACTTATCTATTTATTAAAGAGGCTAGACCCGGACTTTACCCTAAGTTATAAAGGGAATACATTTAAAATCATATCTAATTTACTAGAAGTTGATCTTTGTCCAAGAATAGATGGGAAAAATGCTGAACCTAGGATATATTTTCATGAAGAAAAGATTGCTATTACCTCATCAAATGATAATGTTGAAAATTTAGCAGATATAATAGCCGTTAAAGGCGTAAAGGTCTTTATTATAAGTACAGATGATCTTTCGAATGTTATTTATGCCTACAAGGTAAATCGGAATGATAGGTATTTTGAAATCGCAGAAAAATACAAAGACATTGTGAGAGCAGAACTATTTGATGAAATTGGAAAATTTGTGAATTAGGTTATGTTAACAAACAGCCCAATAGTGATTTTTCTAATTGGACTAGTTTTTTTATCAAGAGCTTTCTTTCTATTAATGGCGGATCGTCCACAGGCACTGAAAATTCAATCCCGACAATCAATTACCAAATAAAAGATACATTTCCAACTAAAACATATTGTGATAACCTCTCATCTCTTTTAGAGTAGTTTACTAGTTTCAAAATTCCAAAGATGGAGATGTTGATATATGGTTTTATCACGCACAACAGAAGGAAAAATTCTAGATCTTACTCTTTCAGGTTATTCACAACGGGCAATCGCTAACCAAGTTAACACTTGCTTAGCTACTGTAAATCATCGTGTTAAATTATTTAAGGAAACAGGTTCAACAAAATTGTATCCCTGCAAGCGAAAATCGAAGTATGAGCCAATCGAAGAAATGACGAGGCAGCGCATACGCTATTACCTTGCTTTAGAAACAAAAAAGAAATCATTTACTATCGAACAATTACAACTCCTACTAAATGAAGATGGTTTCCCAGTGAGCAAATCGAAAGCTCAAAAATGGATCCATTTAGAAAGAAATCGTCTAAAAGAAAGTTACCTTGATATCTTTCATGAGCCTGGACAAATGGTGCAGTTTGATTGGGGAACGAAACGATTGAAGATTAATGGCTTTTATCGTACGGTGTGTTTTGCCGTTTTTGCGCTCCCATTTTCCAACCACCGCTTCATTCACGTAACAGAAAAAATGAATGGCCGCGCTTTTGTGGACGCATTTATTGCGTTTACAAAGCATATTGGCTGTATTTGGCAAGTAAAAAATGTATGAAATGGCAATTAAAAATGCATGCCACTTGCCACCTATAAATTATTGATGCAATAAAGACTCTTTATAACGGAAACTATCACCTTTAAATACTAATAAATGCGAATGATGAATTAATCGGTCAATGACAGCCTCAGTTAGTATGGGATCACCAAAAACATGGCTATCACCTTTAAATACTAATAAATGCGAATGATGAATTAATCGGTCAATGACAGCCTCAGTTAGTATGGGATCACCAAAAACATGGTTCCACTGACCGAATTGTAAGTTTGTTGTAATTACTATACTGGAATTTTCATAACACATTGA
>NZ_MLQR01000020.1 GCF_001866005.1 Anaerobacillus alkalilacustris | reverse complement strand
CTGTATTTGGCAAGTAAAAAATGTATGAAATGGCAATTAAAAATGCATGCCACTTGCCACCTATAAATTATTGATGCAATAAAGACTCTTTATAACGGAAACTATCACCTTTAAATACTAATAAATGCGAATGATGAATTAATCGGTCAATGACAGCCTCAGTTAGTATGGGATCACCAAAAACATGGTTCCACTGACCGAATTGTAAGTTTGTTGTAATTACTATACTGGAATTTTCATAACACATTGAAATAACTTGAAAGAGTAGCTCCGCTCCTTCTTTATTAAGTGGGATATAACCGAGCTCATCCAAAACTAAAAGTTCTAGCTTTTCAATTTGCTTCATTAACTTTTGGAGTGTATTTTTTTGATTAGCCTCTATTAACTTATTAACCAAACCTGCCACGGTAAAGAACTTTATTTGACTGCCAAACTTATATATGGCATTTAACGAGATTAATGTTGCCAAATATGTTTTTCCTGTGCCAACCCCTCCATACAATATCAAGTTCTCCTTTTCTTTAATAAACTCGCCATTTACGACTTTTGACCGATCAATTCCTTGTGGAATTTGTATATGATCCCACTGAAAGGGTTGAGTGCCCGTTTTGGGCAGTTGGGCCTGACTTAGTAATAAGTTAATCTTTCTTTCTTCTCTGTTTTGTATTTCCTGTTCGAATATCTTTAAGAGGTATTCTTGGTTAGTCTCTGCTTCTACTTCACTAAAATGTTCTCGTATCCAGCTTAACTTCAAGCGCTTGGCATAAAGCTTAATTTGCTCGTTCACTCGCCGACACCTCCCTCATGAAAAAAAGCATCATAATGAGTGAGACCGCGAATAACACTTGGCATTATTGGGACCTTATTACGTGGAGTTATTGCCACATGCGACTCACCTTGGTTTAATAAGGAATAAAAACAATGCTTAATCTGATCTGTGCTAGGATGCCCATGTACTGAAGCTAAATTGAGAGCTTCATTCAATAATGTAAAATCATTATTTTTTAGCAGTTTTCCTAATAGACGTAATACATCTTTCTGTTCCTCTTCTGTACAATTGTTTAAAAAGGTTGTCCAAACTTCAGGGAATTGATCATACAAACTGGAGTATTTTATTGCCTTTGGACGTCTTGATAATAAATCTAGATATGGCTGCCAGATCATTGATCGACGTTTGACGCCATATAAGCGAGAGTGAGTGACAATAACTTCATTGTCTTTATTTAACACAATAATTGAATTATATGATATACAAATTTTAACCCTTTGTTTGGCAAACCTTGGTGATGTCGAATATTCCTTATTATCTACATTAATAATTCCATACTTATCAGCTTTCATTTCTTGATAACGTGCACATTCAAACAATTTTTCAGGAAGGATAAGCCATTCCTTTTGGTCTTCCTTATATAACTTAGACTGAAGCTCTTGTTTTAGATAATGTGGACGGCAACGATCTTCCTCAGCCAATTGCCAGAGAGTTTGATTAAAATGATCAAGGTCGATGACAACACATTCAGGTAAGAGGAAGTTATTGCGAACATACTTAACCATGGCTTCAACGTGCCCTTTTTCATTTCCCTTACCAGGATTACAAAATTCATAACGAAACCCATAATGTAAAACAAACCTCTCAAAGGTATCTGTAAGTTCTCTCTGACCTTTACCTTTTATTTTTTTTACCGCAGGCGATAGGTTATCAAAGCGGATCGTTTTTGGAACACCACCCATATAACGAAACATTCGTTGTAGGCCCTCCAATAAACACTCTGTATTTTCCGAAGGAAATACTTGAAATAGAAATGTATTACTGTATGGGAAAGACATAACTAGGTAAGGCAAGTCAATGACTTCTGATTGATATAAAAAAGGCGCTGTTCCAAAATCAACTTGTGCTGTTCCTGGCATTGTCTCGAGAGGGAGTGCAGCCCCATCAATATATTCTCTGATTTCCTTTTTCCGTTTGGAAACATAATCTCGAACTGTTCGTGCAGAACCTTTGAAACAATGAAACTTAACTAACTGCTCATACATACGTTTAGCTGTTCTATGATTCTTCTTTTTCTTTTTTAAATCTTCATGAATCCATTTATCTATGATTGGCTTTACTGGCCCCATCACTTTCGAAACTCTTTTTTGAGCTTTTTTTACTAGAAACTCTTCCTGATTGGCATACTTGGTAACGGTACGTGGATCTATATCCATCTTTCTTGCCACGTTGGCATAAGTTTCACCTTTTTGATTTACTTGATGTCTGATATAATCTATTTGTGCCACTGCTAACATCTCCTATTTTATCCTCCTGTCAAACGTTGTTGGTCCAACGAGGAGTTTAAAGTTATTTTGAGAGGTTGGCAAGTGGTTTTTTTTATCTGTATATGCCCCTTAGGGCCTACACAAATTAAATGCCATTACCTACATATTTAGTTTGCCATAAACATATTGGCGGGGGTCTTTCCTATTTTTCCTCTTGAGAAAAAGAAGAATGCAAAACGCCATAATAAATACAAAGAAGGACAATCTATGTTAACAACACTATTTCAAGAACAAGAAAAACATTAAGGAAATGAAGTAAGAACACGTAAACCACAACGATCTATATCCATCTTTCTTGCCACGTTGGCATAAGTTTCACCTTTTTGATTTACTTGATGTCTGATATAATCTATTTGTGCCACTGCTAACATCTCCTATTTTATCCTCCTGTCAAACGTTGTTGGTCCAACGAGGAGTTTAAAGTTATTTTGAGAGGTTGGCAAGTGGTTTTTTTTATCTGTATATGCCCCTTAGGGCCTACACAAATTAAATGCCATTACCTACATATTTAGTTTGCCATAAACACAACTAAAATATTATCTTAGTGTTAGTGGTGTGAAATCTATATTATGAAAAATTAATAAATATAGGTAAAAGCTAATATATAAATAGTGTGAGTAAATTCAAGCTTTTGTCATATTTAATAACAATTATTTAGTATAAAAACCATAATTCACCATATGATTTAATACTTAAGGGGGGAAGCTGATGGATAACAAATCATATCCTAAAGTTGCATATTTTTGTATGGAGTATGGATTAGATTCAAAAATGAAAACGTATGCAGGTGGACTTGGAATTCTTGCAGGTGACTATTTAAAGGGAGCGAAGGATCACAATTATCCGATCATAGGGATCGGGATAAAATGGAAGCAAGGTTATTCAGATCAAAAAATTGATGAAAACGGTCAACCATATGATGCATATTCAAACCATCAATATGATTATTTAGAAGATACTGGGATAAGTGTAACTGTAAAAATTAGACAAAGAGATGTTTTATGTAAGGTGTGGAAAGTTGACAAGTTTCAAAATGCCCCTTTATATCTTTTAGACACTGATTTACCTGAAAATGAAGATAGTTGGATTACTGGTCAGTTATACGGTTGGTTTGGAGAAGAACGAATTGCTCAAGAAATGGTACTTGGCATAGGTGGGGTTCGAGTTTTAAGAGCACTAGGATACGATATAGATGTATATCACTTTAACGAAGGTCACGCGCTTTTTGCTGGCTTTGAATTAATTAAGGAAAAGATCGATCAAGGTATGGATTTTGAGGATGCAGTCTTAAAGTCAAGAGAGGAGATTGTTTTTACAACACATACTCCCGTGATTCAAGGAAACGAATCACATTACTTAGATCGTTTAATGTATATGGGTGCAAATAATGGATTAACAATTGAACAATTAGTTTGGATTGGTGGTTCACCATTTAATATGACAGTTGGAGCCTTAAGGCTTGCACGTAATTCAAATGCCGTTGCGAAACTTCACAGTAAAACAGCAAATAAAATGTGGGCATGCGTAAAAGACCGATCAGAAATTACAGCAATAACAAATTGCATCCATAAACCAACATGGGTAGATGAAAAAATGGTTGATGCTGCTTTAAACGATGGAGATTTATGGGGCAACCATATACGTAACAAAAGAAATTTAATTCAATTTGTTAAAGATAAAAATGGTGTAGCACTTAATGAAAACAATATGATTATTGGATTCTCTAGACGTGCAGCCCCTTATAAACGAAGTAACTTTATTTTTACAGATGAAACTATAATTGGACCATTGCTAAATAGCGGAAAAATTCAAATCATTTTTTCAGGAAAAGCGCACCCTTTAGATGACACAGGAAAAGAAATCGTTGCTAATCTAGTAGCGATGACAAAAAAATATCCAAACTCTGTCGTATTCCTAGAAAACTACGATATGGAAATTGGTAAAATGTTAACAAGAGGATCTGATGTATGGTTAAACAATCCAAGAAGACCAAAAGAGGCGAGCGGAACATCGGGGATGAAAGCAGCAATGAATGGTGTTCTAAACTTTAGTATCCTGGACGGTTGGTGGCCAGAAGCTTGTGTACATGGGAAAAATGGTTGGCAGTTTGGAGATGGATTCCAATGTGAAAATGAGAAGAAACAAGATGAACGTGATTTAAGGGAACTCTATAAAGTCTTGTTAAAAGAAGTTATTCCAACGTACTACGAGGACCGTCTTAAATGGATTATAATGATGAAAAATAGTATTCTAAGTACAAAGGATCAGTTTGATGTGAAACGAATGCTTGAAGAATATTATCAAAAGTTATATAAAAAATAGGCTTGATCAAATTGATTTGTACTTAAGGTCATAGCCCCACCTCTAAGCGTAGTGTAGGTGGGACCTTCCATTCAGGTGGAGTTGAGACTCCATCTGAATTACCGATGTTCTAGCGAAGCTAGTACGAGTTGTCTTTTCATAAGTTTTAAGTTAATACACTTCGTATGATTTGGTGGTAAAAAAATTAGGGACGATCCGTTATAATTAGACTCGTCCCTTTTCCATATAGTAGAATATCGTTGACTGTCTAAGCGCTTCTATATACATTTGGGTTTCGATTTAAAGGTATTGGCATTGTTTGAGACAACTTTTTCCCGAGAAACTAAAGTAAAATGGGATGATCAGATGGATAGTTAAAATATTGTCTCACAGTCAAGGATATACCTCTTGAAATCTGTAATGCCATAGTATAGATGAGATTTAAATTCGTGTAGAAAAGAGAAGCTTCTACTTTTGGGTCATTTTCTAAAACGACTCCCATAACACTACAGTCCCCTATAGGGGGAAGATTATGCCCAAGTCCTGCCCCAGGTAGCACCGAACCATTTCGAACTACTATAGAATTAACAATCTTTGGATTCCCTAATACACTATCAATGGCAATGATAAAACTATTGTTTGGTAGATGAAGGCGTGAAATCTCAGGAACGTAGTTTGTTGCATCTATCGGTGTTTGAAGACTTCCTAGCACGGTTAAACGGTCAGGATATAAATTCTTTAATAACGTACCAACAAAAGGACCTAAACTATCTCCATTAATAAGATTAGAGCCAATTCCTATTACATAAATATGTTCTATTCCCTCAGGGATAAGAGTAAATAAGCTGTTACGTATATATAAAGGTGCTAATTTGTTGTTATATGTAATAACTTTATCGTGCATGTTAAGTTTCATATTTTTATCTAAATTGTTACTCACCTCTAATCTTTTTTCCATGTTCGTCCTCCGTAGCTTCTTTGTCCACTTAATAAATTTTTTAAATTTTCCTACTATTAATTAATTTCTTCATACTTATATAAAAGTCCTTTTAGTAATAATAAAAGTTTTTTGAGTCAGTCTTATTTGGATATATAGGTAATTAATTATATCCATACTGAATAAGGATTAACCCTTATTTGGCTTTTAAGGAAGAGATCGTCTCCTTATTTTATATAGTCAGAATTTATAAATCATTCAATCTGTATATGAAAACAAATATTTGCGTGAACTGATATACATAGTGGTTGTGGAATATTACTTTTAAAAATAGGAATGATTTTCTATCACGAAAAATTTAGTTTACTCGGACTGCATTTTTTGGTAGAAAAATGATTTATTTATTCAGTTTGCTTATTAAACAAGGGGATGAAATAGCATATTATATGGAAAAAAGAAAGTTATTTTAATATTGATTATTATTTTATTTGTCTTATGTGGAGGGATAGGAAATATAGTTGTTTTTGCAGAAATAAGTAATCAAATTAAAATCTCAGAAACGCCAAAATTAACGAATGAAAAAGCAATCGAAAAAGGTTCATATCAAATAAAGGTAGGGTCTTCCTCCGAAAACATTTATGAAACGGTTATATTTGAAGTGGAAAAAGATATGGTTGTTGAAAAAGTAAATGATGTATTAAGACCAACAATGGAAATTAATAAACTTTCAAAATGATATATCCTAATACAAAGCAGAAAAAACACCTAAATGTATCATAAACATGCGTTTTCTTTAAAGTCACTCGACAATGAGTGAAAATTAGCATTGCTAGTTAAGAGAGTACCAATTGGTTGCTCTCTTTTCTTGTAATCCCATATATGATAAAAAAGTGTTGGAAGGTGTTTCTACCAAGGACAAAGATCACGTATAGTCGTAAAACGTTAGACATATAAAGATGATATACTAAAAATGAAAAAATGATCCATTTTAGTATAGAAGGAGAATAATTAAAGACTATGGATACAAAGGTTAAGGAGTTATTTCTAAATCGACAAGCTATAATTGCCACGATGCATAAAAAAGAACTAGTAATTGCCCCTATTTTAGAGAAAGAATTAGGTATTAGCGTTACAATACCTGTAAATTTTAATACCGATCTATTTGGTACGTTTACAAACGAAGTCGAAAGAGCCGGAGATCAGCTTCAAGCTGCACAAAAAAAAGTTGAAAAAGCTTTGAAACAAAGTAACGTCAGTATAGGTATTTCAAGTGAAGGCTCATTTGGTCCACACCCCTTTGTTCCTTATTTACCTTATAATAGAGAGCTCGTATTATTGGTGGATCAAGAACAGGAATTGGAAATTGTAGGATATATTGCAAACAGTAACACAAATTACGCTCAAAAAGTCATAAAAACTGTTGAGGAAGCCTATGAGTTTGCCATATCAATTGGCTTTCCCACACATGGTGTTATTGTAAAAACTAACCCATCAACGAGAAATGTGGATGAAATGGTTAAAGGGATAACCGATGTGAATCATCTACATCATGTGCTGCACAACTTGTTTTCAAAATCTCCAGATTCATTATATATTGAAACTGACATGAGGGCTTTGTACAATCCGACTCGTATGAAAAACATTGAACTAGCAACAATTGACCTTGTGTCAAAAATAAGTTCCTTATGTCCGAAGTGTTCAACTCCCGGTTTTGAAGTAATCAAATCTAAAAAAGGGTTAGAGTGTGAATATTGTGGTTGTCAAACAGAGATAGTTCGTTCTTACATTTATGAGTGTAAAAAATGCAATTATCAAGAAGAGGAGCATTACCCCAACGGAAAAGAATATGCGGATCCTGCACAATGCCCACTTTGTAACCCATGATTAGACTAAAGGATCCAAGTGAAGCAAGCTGATACATCGGAAAATCAGGTGGAGAGTCTACTCCACCTGATTGAAAAATCCCACCTACGCTACGCTTAGAGATGGGGGTCTTTTACCCTAAAAAAATTCAGAGAAAAAAGAACATTAGCTTAGTTTTTCTTTGGGATACTTTGATTTGACTCGTATCTATTAATCCTCTTGATTCGTATTCTATTCTTCCATCATCATGCATTGTTTATGTTCGGTGAACTTTTTACTTGGTGCAGCACCTACAGTACCATGGTGATTTACATACATTTCTTTTACCTCATGTACAGTCATATTTTCATGTTTCAATAATTTCTGTCCAAAGTTAAATGTACCATAAGCTTTTCCGTTTTGAGTTTCTTCTCCCATTGCTAGTGTGTTACCTGCTCCTAAAACTAGTAATCCCAACGTTAGTATAGATACTACCATTGCTTTTTTCATTATCACCATCTCCTTATATTTTTCTAATGTAAGAATAGAATGAAATTTTGAAGAAATAATGTAGATTTTTTGATAAAAAAAGAAATATCATAACAAAATAACAATGTAATGCTTTCGATCTACTTTAACTATGTTTATGAAAATAGCACCTATTGGAATTCCAATGGTACCACTCTTGTTATTGTTGTTGGATTTGCTGATATTTTTGGAAAAGCTCATCATCCAATACATTTAGCATCAAAGTAGCGAGAGCATTAAATTATTAAATTTATCTATTAAAGCTTGAATCATCCCCTTTTACATAGTATTAAAGGGGATGATTCATTTTGAAGGTGCGATCTAACATCTAGAAATTAAATTGGTGTTTTTTTAAAACGACTCATGCAAGCGCTTGCTTTATTATTTTTTTAAGATTAGTATAGTAGTAGAGGAGGGGATTTAAAAATGAAAGATTTTGATTTTCAAAATGGGACGAAGATATTATTTGGAAAAGAGCAGGAACAATATGTAGGAAAAGAATCTGTTAAATTCGGAAAAAAACTTCTCTTACATTATGGCGGAGGAAGTATTAAGAGCAGTGGTTTATATGATAGAGTTGTTTCTTCATTACGTGAAGAAGGAATTGAAATTTTCGAATTATCTGGAGTAAAACCAAATCCGAGGGTTAGTCTTGTTAGAGAAGGGGTCGTAATTTGTAAAGAAAATAATATTGATTTAATTCTTGCGGTTGGTGGGGGAAGTGTGATTGATTCAGCTAAGGCTATTGCTGCAGGAGCGAAATACGAAGGCGATGTTTGGGATTTCTATACTGGAAAAAATAGTGTGTCAGACTGTTTACCGATTGGTGTTGTTCTTACTATACCTGCTGCAGGTAGTGAAACGAGTGCTGGTACTGTTATTACAAATGAAGATGGGTTGTACAAACGAGCAATGGGGCATAACAACTTGCGCCCGAAGTTTTCAATTTTAAATCCAGTGCTTACATATACATTACCTTCATATCAAACAGCATGCGGTATTACAGATATGATGGCACATATTTTGGAGAGATATTTTACAAATGAAAGAAACGTGGAGTTAACAGATCGACTATGTGAAGCTACCTTAAAAACGATTATTAATAATGCTCATACAGTTTTAGAAAATCCAACAAATTATGATGCAAGAGCAGAGATTATGTGGTCCGGAACAATTGCACATAATGATTTGTTAAGCACTGGAAGAGTAGGTGATTGGGCTAGCCATGACATTGAGCATGAGATTAGCGGAATTTATGATATCGCTCATGGTGCAGGACTTGCGATCGTTTTCCCAGCATGGATGAAGTATGTTTATAAACAAGACATCAACCGATTTGTTCAATACGCTCATCGTGTTTGGAATGTTGAAATTGATCCTTTTGATTTAGAAAAAACAGCATTAGCAGGTATTAAGAAAACTGAAGAATTCTTCCGTTCAATTGGTATGCCGATATCGTTAACGGAAGTAAATATTTTGGATGATCATATTGATGAAATGGCAAAAAAAGGAACTGAAAGCGGACCCCTCGGTAATTTTGTGAAATTATATGAGGAAGATGTTCGTCAAATTTTACAATTAGCCAAATAAAGTAATAGAAAAACCTCGTAACTATATGAGGCTTTAGTTTATAAATACAAAAATCGTTTTAGTTGACATACTGAACGTTTATGGTAAATTTAATATAATTAATAACATACAGCATTGAACCACTAGGGGTGTCTATTTGACTGAGATTAAAGCCTAGCTTTAAGACCCTTTGAACCTGAACTATCTCATTATAGCGGAGGGAAGTGGAACATCATGATTAGAGCTATTTATATGAGAGTTTCTATATAAAATTAGTTAACGAATGATGATCACTTTCTAAGTAGAAGGTGATCTTTTTGTTTTTTACATAAGGTTTTCAAAATAGTTTGTTATAAATTTTTTTCTGAGGAGGTCTCCTTTGTTACATACATATATGCAACTACAACAGGAATTGAAGGCGTTTATCTGCCAATCTTCATCAACTGACGAACAATTTAATACAATCGCGTTAAAATTGTTTCAGTTTCAATATGAATACAATCAGCCTTACCGGAAATTTTGTAGGAAACGTCGCGTTTCACCTAGAACAATTAAACACTTTACAGAAATACCACCGGTTCCAATTGATGCATTTAAATTGACGACGTTATCTTCATTTCCGATAGAAGAGACTAGCGCTGTTTTTATGACGAGTGGAACAACGAACCAAGACAGAAGAGGGAAAAACTATCACCATGATTTAGAACTTTATGATTTATCGATGAAAACCCATTTTAAGTCTTTTATGATGCCTGATTTAGATAATATGAAAATGTTTATTCTCTTCCCAACACAAGATGAGATGCCAAACTCTTCGTTAGCTCATTATTTACATATTGCAAAAGAGACATTTGGTACCAGTGACAGTAAATATGCATTTACTAATGAAGGTTTTCAAATAAAAACATTAATTGACGATCTTCAATTTGCCGAAGAAAAAGGGGAGCCAATTATGCTAATTGGTGCAACATTTTCATTTATTCATTTGTTAGATGAATGTAAAAAGAACAACATTCAATTTAAATTGCCACCAAATAGTAGGATTATGGATACAGGTGGTGCAAAGGGACGTTCACGTGAAATTGAACCAACTGAGTTTAAAGAAGAGATTAGTGAACTGTGTGAAGTCCCTTTAGAAATGTGTGTCAACATGTATGGGATGACGGAATTAAGCTCACAAATTTATGACCGAAATCTTTTTGATTATTTTCATCAAAACGAAATTCATACGACTAAGGTATCACCTCATTGGGTTAAAACCGTTATCATGGATCTAGAAGAAATGAGAGAACAACCGTTAGGAGAAAAGGGACTTATTGTTCATTATGACCTTGCTAATATCAATTCGGTTTCAAGTATTCTTACTGAAGATATTGGTGTTCAAGGTGACGGTGGATTTTCTTTATTAGGTAGAGCAAAAGGTGCGGAGGCAAAAGGTTGTTCGTTAGCTGTTGAACAATTTATGGCTTCATCACAAAATGCTAAAGGGGCATTGTAAAATGACAACACCGTTTCCATGTTATTTCGTTCCAGAACAAAGTAAACGATTGTTTGGAAATGTTTCACTAAAAACATTAACGTTTGAAAATCATGGACAAAAAGCTGAATTACTAGTTCCTAACCTTAACCCAGAGCTTATCGAACAGGTTATTAAGTTAATTAAAAAACAACAATTAGAATATATGCAAAATTTAAGGACAAATGAAATTATCGACATCATGGATGAAGCCATTCAAAAATGGCTAGACCCAAAATATGAACGGAGGCAATATGCTGAGCACTTATTGCCGATTATTACTGGATATGATCATGAAATGATTCGGTTGTTCTTAAGTCGTTATTTGCGACAATTTCGCAAACCGAAATTACAAAGAATGATTGATGAGGATTTTCCTAATCCGCTAATATTAGACGAATTTCGTCCACGGAAATCTGGCGGATTATACAGGGCATATGGACCAAATGTCATTACCCATATTTTTTCAGGAAATGTACCGGCTTTACCACTTTGGAGTTTAACAGCAGGTTTATTGCTTAAATCTGCAACTTTAGGAAAAGTATCCTCTTCAGAACCGTTATTTCCTGTACTATTTGCTGAGACGTTAAGAGAAATTGATGCAGAGCTTGCTGAAAGTATAGCCATATTATCTTGGAAGGGCGGCGATAGTGAATTAGAGGATGTAAGCTTTTCTCATTCAAATGCAGTCATCGCATATGGAGGCGATAAAGCCATTAATAACATCAAACAAAAGGTTCCTTCTCACGTAAGCTTTCATGCTCATGGTCATAAAATTAGTTTTGGAGTTATAACTAAAGAATGTTTAGCAACAACGAAAGCATGGCAAACCGCCAAATTAGCGGCTTATGATGTTTCTTGGTTTGATCAACAAGGCTGCTTATCACCTCATGTGTTTTTTGTTGAGCGTGGTGGCAAATACTCACCTCGCGAACTTGCTCAAATGCTAGCAAATGAAATGGAAAACTTTCAAACGACACATCCACGAGCATCATTAACAAAAGAAGAACAACATGCAATTTTAAAGCATCGCTCACACGTTGAATTTGAAAGTTTTACTAATAATAAAGTAGAGTTAATCAAATGTGAGAACAGTACTGCTTGGACCGTCGTTTATCGTGATATGGGTGAAAACAAATCTATAGGGGATACTCTTTTTCCTTTTTCTCCACTTAATCGTTTTGTTACGATTATTCCTATTGAAAACGTAAATGAGATAAAAGAGTATAGTAAAAATATTGAAGGTCATATTCAAACGGTAGGGGTTGGTTGTTCTCCAAAACACTTTTCATCAATCATTTCACTATTAGGGCAATGCGGTGTTAACCGCATTTGTGCGTTAGGTTCTATGCCCCACCCACAACCAGGATGGCACCATGACGGTAGATTCCATTTAGCAGATTTGGTTCGTTTTTGTGACGTGGAAACTTCCCTTGAAAATCAAATCGATGAATTTGATCCTGACAGGGATTAAGAGGAGAGACAAAAATGGCAACAATCA
Organism: Anaerobacillus alkalilacustris; assembly: GCF_001866005.1. Taxonomy (GTDB): domain Bacteria; phylum Bacillota; class Bacilli; order Bacillales; family Anaerobacillaceae; genus Anaerobacillus; species Anaerobacillus alkalilacustris. The sequence goes on along the minus strand of NZ_MLQR01000020.1, from coordinate 125,029 downwards.
TTAACTGTCAAGAAGTTGGGTTACAATTTGATGGAGGCCCAAACCCTATACTAAACAATATCAATTTACAAATTCAAGCGGGTGAATTTGTTAGCATTATTGGAAAAAGTGGTAGTGGAAAAACGAGTTTATTACAAATGATTGGTGGGTTACTCACGCCGTCAAAAGGTGAAATTATCGTGAACGGACAAAACATCATGAGTCCAATTGATGAAATGACCTATGTGTTTCAAAAACCAGTTTTATTAGAATGGCGCAATGTATTGGAGAATGTATTATTGCCTATTGAATTAAAACGCCGCCCAAATCAAGTTGATAGAAAAAAGGCAGAAGAATTGCTTCAACCAGTTGGTTTAGCTGGTCATGAAAGTAAGTATCCACATGAACTATCAGGTGGAATGATCTCGCGAGTGACATTAGCGAGAGCTCTTTTAACAGCTCCCAAAATTTTATTAATGGACGAGCCGTTTTCAGCACTAGATGCTATGACAAAGGAGCAACTGCAATTAGAGTTAATGGAACTATCTGTTCAGTTTTCAACAACAGTTATTTTTATTACGCACGATTTATCGGAAGCTGTTTATTTAGCAGATCGAGTCGTACTATTAGGAAAAAATCCTGCAAACATCATTCGAGAATTTTCAGTTCCTTTTCAAAGACCGCGACTGAAAGACTGGAAGTTTGAACCTTCGTTTACAAAGATCGTGAAAGAAATTTATGATGAGATCGAAGGGTTAAGTGAGGATAAAGAATGAAAAAAAACAAATTCATTTCATTGTTATTATTTATCGCCATCGTAAGTATTTGGGAATTAGTTGTACGTATAAGGGAAATTTCAAAGATTATTTTACCTGCTCCCTCTGATATTGTTATAAATCTCATTGGAAATTTTCAAAGTGGGTACTTCTACCCTCATATATACGTAACAACGATAGAAGTAATAGGTGGCTTTTTGCTAGGTTCATTTCTTGGGATTAGCTTAGGGTTTCTTGTATCCCAATCAAAAACAGCTCAAGAAATTTTACAACCATACATCATTGCGTCGCAAGCAATGCCAAAGCTTGCCTTAGCACCGCTGCTTGTCCTTTGGTTTGGATTTGGGTACACACCTAAAATTATCATTGTTGCACTTGTTTGTTTTTTTCCATTATTCGAAAGTACGGTTACAGGCTTAACCTATGTAAGTCGAGAAAAATTACAATTATTTCATTCGTTACAAGCAACTTCTTTTCAAACGTTAATAAGACTTCGTTTACCTACAGCCATTCCATATATTTTTTCTGGTCTGCGTGTCGCCATTGTCCTCAGTGTTGTTGGTGCAGTGATTAGTGAGTTTATTGGTGCAAGCAAAGGATTAGGAGCCTTAATTATCGCTTCACAAGGGATGTTAAATACAACGTTAACGTTTTCTGTTTTTATTTTACTAACCATGAAAGGCATGTTATTGTATCAATCTATTTATTGGATTGAAAAGCTATTTTTTAAAAAATATATCTATTCTAGGGGGAAAACAAAATGAAACAAATCTTTAAAAAAATAAGTGCTGCATTTCTATTTAGTGCACTTACACTTACGATCGCTGGTTGTGGTGCAAATGAAGAAGGACAAAAGGAGCAACAAGGAGATAATCATGTAGTTGAAGAACAAATCGTTGAGAAAGTAAGAATGGCTTCGTGGAGTAACCCAATTGCCGAACAAAGCAATCTGTATGTCGCTGAGGAAAAAGGATGGTTTGAAGAAGCGGGACTTGAGTTCGAATACATCCCAGGCCAAGGTGGTGGAGATGCGGTTCGAAATATCATTGCAGGGAATGCTGATATTGCATTTGCGAATGTAGAGGCTGTTCTATTGGCGCTTGAAAAAGGAGAAAAATTACGTGTCATCTATAATATATACCCTGAAAATGTCTTTAATCTTGTTTCACTAAAAGGAAATAATATTACATCGATTGAGGATTTACGTGGGAAACATGTTGGTGTGTATAGCCGTGCAAGCGGGACGTATGATAACCTTCTTGTTTTACTTCACAAAGCAGGAATGACAGAAGAAGATATTACGATCGTTGATGCTGGCGTTTTAAATTTTGGTCCTTTAATGAACAATCAAGTAGCCGCTACAGCCGCAACAGATACTGGACTTTTTAGTGCGCAGCTAGAAGGTTTAGGAGAGGTAGATGTTATAGAAGTTAAAGATGTGTTAAACACACCGGCTGACGTTTTTGTTGTCACGGAAAAAGTGTTCAATGAAAAACAAGATATGTTACTCCGTTTCTTACAAGTGTATCGTGATAGTGTATCCTATACGATGGAAAACCCTGAAGAAGCAGCTGAAACTGCAGTTTTACACGCAATCGATGGACAAAATGTAGAGAGAAACCTTGGAATTATTCAAATCCGTAACCAAACGTCAACGAATGAAGAAATGGAAGAAAAAGGGTTAGGTTGGTTGAATCTTGATATATTAAAAGAAGTGGAAGAAACGTATTATAACTTAGGATTACTAAATGAAAGAGTCAAAATTGAAACAATTACAACAAATGAACTGGTGGAACAGTTAAAGTAGGTGGTTTAAATGGATATACAACTACAACAAAAAGTCGTTCTCATAACAGGTTCAAGTAGAGGGATAGGTGCTGCGATCGCAAGAGGTTTTGCCGAGCAAGGGGCAACGGTCGTCATTAATTACTTGAAAAATAAAGAAAAGGCAGAGCAACTAGCAGATGAACTAATCGAGAAGTATGATGTTGATGCTTATACAGTACAAGGTGATGTAACAAATGAAGCAGATATGAAATCCTTGTTTGAGGAGGTTATCTCTGAATTTGATACGATTGATATTGTTGTCAACAACGCTCTCCATGCATATACGTTCGATCCCGAACAACGAAAACTCGCTTGGGAACTTGAATGGGAAGATTACCAACGACAAATCGATGGTGCATTAAAGGGGACGTATAATGTATGCAAACATGCAATCTCTATTATGAAGAAAAAGAGAGCGGGACGGATTATAAACATGGTTAGTAACCTTGTTTATCGTCCAGTCGTACCTTATCATGATTATAATACTGCTAAAGCAGCCGTCCTTGCTTATTCTCAAAATTTAGCGGTAGATGTCGGGGCTTTTGGAATCACCGTTAATTGCATTGCGCCAGGAATCGTTTATCCTACTGATGCAAGTAAAACAACAAAAGAGGAAATAAAGGAACTCATTAAACAACAAACCCCACTTCATCGAATTGCCACACCTAATGATGTTGTCGGTAGTGTGTTATTCTTCGCAAGTAATTGGTCAACGTTTGTTACCGGACAATGCATGGTCGTTGACGGTGGATTGGTCATGAAATAACATATTTAAATGGGACTGTTCAACTATGAACGGTCCCATTTTTTATCTTTCAAGTTATGAATGTGTATATTAACAAAAAAGAGAGAGTGGGTAACGAAAAGGGGGCAAAAAATAGAGTTATTTTTTTGAGGAGTGGTTTGGTTTATATCATGACATTTTCAAGATATTTTTTTGCTTTACTTGGAAAGACATTTTCAGGATATTTCCATGACCATAAATATTCTCCTTTTTTTCTAGTAACTTGACCACTAATAATCGTGCCTGTAGGTATAGGTAAATTGATTGGCAATCCTACAATATAATAAGAAAGGTTCGTATTGAGGCACGCTCCAACAACGATAGGACCATTAATTTCTTTTACTTTTAAATAAATATGATCAACTTCCATGTCTTCAGCAGTTTTTTGTAAGTCTTTTTGAAATTCGTCTTCAAAATCCCAACCCTCAGAAAAAACATTAGGAAATTTGTGTAAATAAAGACCATTTATCAAAATCTCACAATCTTTCAATTCTCCTCGAGTTTCCTCGATATACTTGGCAAGGAATTTATAGAAGGATGTATGGCGTTTTCGATCTAACCAACGTGCAAATTTTTTCAGTTCAGTAAGGAATTTTTCTGTATGGCTTATATTAGGGTTTATATCCATTTGAAAGGGAAAGTAGCAGAACAAGAATTCTTCCCAAAATAAAGGGGAGCAATCATCCCATGAGGAGAGGTTAACATCTTCTAAATAATCCGTAAGATATTTTGCAAGAATTTCAAGAAAATCATTTCGAGGTTCGCTATTAGGGGTAGCGTCAGGAAAATGCGGATTTACAACGTTAAGAAACTCCAAACAAAAAGCCCAAATTCTTTGCAAATTTTAAAAAAGAAAATGGTCTTTTACGTTAATTAATTAAATGTTCCTGATTGTTGAACAAGAGGAACCTAACATGGATAATACTTTTTGATGAATTTAATTACCAAACTTTATTTCAAGATACAATAGTTATAGATTTTTGTAACTTCAAAGGTCGACCTTTGAAGTCACAATCGTGAGAAAATAAGGTTCCCCTATAAATGTTTGCATTTTTTTACAAAAACTAGATTCATTGTTTGAATCTAACATATAGAATAATCTATACACCTATACAATTTTCTTAATTAACTTTCCTAAATCAAACCAATCACTTGCATTCTATTAACGACAAGCAGCCCTAAATGTAGAAGGAGTGTAGAAATATATTTTTTCAGGTTGTAATCCATAATAGTAATATTTCTGTTTAAGAGTAACCTCCGCATTTTACGCATACTTATAGCAGAGATTGTTAGTAACATCCTTATTGTAGGAAAACCATTTAAAAGTTTTAATTTACAAAAATAACAAGATTTACATTAAAAAACCCATATGGTAATATTTCTATGATTGAAGGGATTTTTAGGAAATTAGTTGGAACAAGGTTTGCCCTTATGTGATTATTTAAAGGGATCTCGCAAACATTTCAGTGGTTTCCTGGTAGGAACTTTTTAAAGATGCTGTGCTGTTTAGGAAATTAAAATTTGTAAAGGGGTAGGACATTTATGAAGAAGAAAGTGAAATTGTCATTTAGCATTTTCATGTTAGTAGCTTTACTTATTCAAGGAACACAAGTATTTGCAATGGAAGTTGATTACAAAGCCATTGCAAAAGAAATGATTGAGAACTATGAGGCTGTTGAAGAATTTAAAAATGAACAAGTAAATCAAGATAGTCGTTTTGTCAATGATAAGATTATAATGCAAGAAGAGAAAATGAATGCTTTGGAGGAAAGGATTGAAAAAGCAAAGCAAAAAGGAGAAAGGTTTTATACTTTAGATCAAATTTTAAAAGCTGATGCTAAAGACTTTGGAATTAGCGAAGAAGATATGTCAAAGATAAAAGAACTAGTAAAATATCAAAAAAGTGAACTAGAAAACTTGTTATTGGGCTTTAAAGAAATCGATGAACAAAACCATCCTATTGCAAAAAATATTAAAAAAGAATTAAAGGTTAAATATCCAAAATCTGAAATTTATAGCTTCCTCGCTAAATAATATTTGTTTATAGATTTTAAGACCTGTCCATACTAGATAAAAAGTCTAATAAAATGGTCAGGAGTGTATAAGAATGCAAGATTTCGATAAAGAATACCGTCTTTTTCAAGAGGCACTAGATATTCAAGATCCTTGGTATATTGAAGATTACAAATTAGTAAAAAGTTCAGATCAATTTCATGTCTTTTTAGACTTCAAACGCGGAGCTAAGTTCCCCGTGTCCACATTGTGGNCAGTTCCTCGCTAAATAATATTTGTTTATAGATTTTAAGACCTGTCCATACTAGATAAAAAGTCTAATAAAATGGTCAGGAGTGTATAAGAATGCAAGATTTCGATAAAGAATACCGTCTTTTTCAAGAGGCACTAGATATTCAAGATCCTTGGTATATTGAAGATTACAAATTAGTAAAAAGTTCAGATCAATTTCATGTCTTTTTAGACTTCAAACGCGGAGCTAAGTTCCCGTGTCCACATTGTGGAAACGAACATAATGGTGNTCATGATATCGCAAATGACGATCGAATGTGGCGTCATAAGGATTTCTGGCAATACCAGACTTATCTTCATGCAAGGTTACCAAGAATAAAGTGTGATACATGCGATAAGATTTTAACTGTTCAAGTCGATTGGTCTCGACCAAAAGCTGGGTTCACATGGCTATTCGAAGCCCAAGTTATGCAGTTAATGAAAGAAATGCCTGTTGCCGCTGTTGCTCGTGAAGTAAACGAACATGATACGAGATTGTGGAGAGTCTTTCATTATTATGTGCAAAAAAATATGGATGAACTTGATCTCTCAAACATAACTCGTATTGCAGTTGATGAAACCTCAAGCCGACGTGGTCATCGCTATGTGACGTTATTTGTAGATGTCGATTCAAAACGTGTCATTTTCGCCGTTGAAGGTAAAGATGCCTCTGTGATCCAATCATTCAGGCAACACCTTGAAAATAAAGGAGTCGNAGCGACTTCAATCCTAGAATGCTGTTGCGATATGTCACCAGCTTTTATTAAAGGTATTGAAGAGGCATTTCCAAAAGCACACATTACGTTCGATAAATTTCATGTCATGAAATTAGTCAACGAAGCCGTCGATAAGGTTCGCAGACAGGAACAGAATGATGAGCCATTGCTTAAAAAAACACGTTATTTATGGTTGAAAAACTCACAAAACCTATCGCAGTACCAACAAGAAAAGCTTATGAAGTTAAAAGATAGTCATTTGAATACAGCTAAGGCTTATCGGTTAAGACTAGCTCTGCAGGGACTTTGGTCTACAAGCCAACTATTTTCAGGTTGGTATTTTGATGATTGGTACAACTGGGCTATACGGTCTCGTTTAGGAGCCATGGTTTACTTGAAGGAATTAATAGCCTTGTTCAAGCATCGAAGCGGAAAGCAAGAGGCTACCGATCAATCGAAAACTTTATTGCCATGATCTATGCAACAGCTAACAAGTTTAAGTTAGAAGTGAAGCCACATGCTTAGATTATCTCCTTCTCAATCTAACTATGCACTTTCATACTTAAAATCGTCGGTCAAGTGGTTTCCTTGACGGTCGATTTTAAGTATGAAACCCTAGTAAAAGTTGAGAAGATTACTAGACTATTATTCTTTATGAAATCTTGTGTTCCAATAGAAATTAGCGAAGAGCCTATTCTTTATGAAATCTTGTGTTCCAATAGAAATTAGCGAAGAGCCAATTTATATTGATCATTCTGTTGAAACTCAAGACGGTACCATCTCTGGAGGTGGGTGGCCTTATTGTTTAGATGATAACGGTTGGGGTTATCAAAATTTCATAACTTCAGATTGCTATAAAGCTATTGTTTCTTTCCTAATCTGTGCTTCAGATTCTACTCTAGGTAAAATGAACAGTAATTTAAGATATTGTAAAGCATATGAAAGAAACTGCTCTCCATTAATTGGTCACAGTAAATATTGGCACACACATCCTTGGTATCAACAAATTCCGTAAGGGTAGGTAAAAACGAAAAATACAATACTACAGTTAACAGCAATACTGTCTTTATCATTAATAATAGGATGTTCAAACACTAGTAATGCAGAAATGGATGCTTCAATGGGACATTCCAATATGGATCATTCAGAGATGGACCATTCAAACATGGAAAATCCCGTTATGGATAAACCTCTGCCAAATACAAAGGATCAAAAGGAGGTTAAGCAACAAGAATTTTCAAATGCCGTAAGTGATTGGCATAATCAAGATATTAAAGGTTCAGATGTTAAAGTAGCAGTACTTGATACAGGGATTGATAAGGATAATAAAGATTTAATCTACGTTAAAGGTGTAAATTTTGTTGGTGATAATAAGGATAACTATGATGATGATAATGGACATGGTACTAAAATAACTGGAATTATCGGAGCACGTGAGAACGATTTTAATCTATTAGGTATCGCACCGAATTCTGATCTTTATATCGCCAAAGTTGCTGATAAGAATGGGGCTGTACAAGTTGAAAACCTCATAAAGGGTATCAATTGGGCCATAAACGAAGATGTTCAAATTATAAACATTAGTTTAGAACTTCCTGAAGATCACAAAAAACTACATACTGCTATTAAAAAGGCACATCAAAAAGGTATTGTAGTTATAGCATCCTCTGGGAATATAAAGTTTCCAGGTGATAAACAATTATCATATCCAGGTTCTTACTCTGAAGTAATTAATGTTGGTATGTTAAATATAGCAGGAGAAATCTATAGTCAAGAATTTGAGGACAAAAAGGTAGATGTATACGCTCCAGGTGAAGATATTTTTTCATTGTATTTAAACGATAAGATGACACTAGATACCGGTGTTTCCTATGCAACAGCATATACATCAGGGTATGCAGCATTGTTAATTAATAATTATCAGAAACAAAGTGAGGATTATGACATAAAAAAGATAAAAGGGGAGCTACAAAACTATTTAAAACCAACAAAATAATAGTTTTATCCTAAACTAGTATTTTAGGCCTGACTTTCCTTCCATCCCACAACAAAATACTGCCAGTCTATATAAAAGCCGGCAGTGTTTTGTTGTATTATGTAAAAAAGATTAAAATCAAATATCTTATATTAGGGAGACGTTGCTTATGTTTAAGTTTTTTTTAAAATACAAAGTATCATTAGTTTTAGTAATATTTTTTGTTATTTTAACCGGATGTGGAACGACTGATAGAATGGAATTCTATGACAACACTGAGAGTACCACCTTGTCTGAAGAAGTAAATTCAATTTCTTTAGATTCACAGGAAGATAAGGTACGACAAGCTTTTGGAGACCCTGATTCTGTTAGAGAAGTGGAAAACAATAATTCTAAATATCTTGAATACAATGACATAGAATTTCAGATTGTGAATGATAAAGTTGTAAGATATTTTTATACAAACAATAAGTTTAAAACACAGAAGGGCATAGAACTAGGTAGCTCAAAAGAAAACGTAATACATGCATACGGTGAGAATTATTATGAAAGGGAAGATACAGGGCAAAAAATTATAGGATACTTTGATAAGACAAAAAAAGTAAACATAGAATTTGGTTTTAGTGAATATTTGGACAGTGTAATGGTATCTAAAATTGTTAACAACCGATAAAGGGGTGACTTTAAAATTATAAAATCGCTATTTTATCAATAGGATAACCTACTGATGTTATGTCACATTAGAGTTGTTTTATTTACATTATCAAGACCTAAATTATACAAAGTTATAAAAGATAAAATGGTGATACATATTAGATTTAATATATGTCACCATTTTACTTATTGTTCAATAAACGGACCTTTAATGGAATAAGAAATGATTATTTGTTCTCTTCCAATAGCTTTCTATATAATGAAGCCCTAGACACATTCGTAATTTCACAAATTTGATTTACAGTCATGTTCCCTTCTTTATACAGCTTTACTGCATAATTCATTCCTGCGTGATTCTTATGATATTTCTTTAACCGTCCTTTAAACTTCCCTTCTTTCTTTGCGAGCTCAATTCCTTCACGCTGACGCATACGAATAAGGTCTCGCTCTAATTGGTTAACACCAGCCCTTACCGTAATTAAGAATTGGCTATATGGATTATCTTCTGATAAATCTAGCCATGTATCCTTAAGTGATTTTAAGCTTGCCTTTTTATTTCGTATTAAATCAATCAATTCAAATAAATCTTGCGTACTTCGAGTGATCCGAGTTAAATCTGTAACATAAATAATGTCACCTTCCTGTAAATCCTCTAACATTTTTTGAAGTTGTTCACGATCCTTTGTGGCTCCTGAAATTTTTTCTTCATAAATAATATCCATTCCAATTTCGTTCAATTGCTGAAATTGTCTTGAAGGATTTTGGCTAGTCGAGCTGACGCGTATATAACCGATTTTCTGCAAAATTTCACCCCGTTTTTGAGACAAGTCTTATGAGACACTCTTAACTATGATTTTATCAGTCTACTATACTTGTATCAATAGAGTACACTCTATTGATATCTAATTGAACTAATAAATTGAAAAATACAGAAACGGGATGATGCTGAATGAAAATTGCGAGAGGTAGAGAATTGTTTACACCGGAACAGAGACAGTCTTTTATGCAAATCCCTGAAGATGAATGGATATTGGGGACCTACTTCACTTTTTCCAAACGTGATTTAGAAATAGTTAATAAGCGAAGGAGGGAAGAAAACCGTTTAGGGTTTGCCATTCAATTAGCTGTTCTTCGGTATCCCGGTTGGCCATACACTCATATCAAAAGCATCCCAGATTCGGTCATACAATATATATCGAAACAGATTGGTGTTAGTCCATCCTCGCTTGGTCATTATCCTCAAAGAGAAAATACACTTTGGGATCATTTGAAAGAAATTCGAAGTGAATACGACTTTGTAACTTTTACCCTGAGTGAGTATCGAATGACATTTAAGTACCTTCATCAATTAGCTTTGGAAAATGGTGATGCCACTCATCTACTGCATGAATGCATAGATTTTCTAAGAAAAAACAAAATTATACTGCCTGCTATCACTACACTTGAAAGAATGGTGTGGGAAGCAAGGGCAATGGCTGAAAAGAAGTTATTTAATACGGTTAGTAAATCTCTTACAAATGAGCAAAAAACAAAGCTTGAAGAGATTATTACTTCGCAGCATCCATCTGAATCTAATAAAACGATATTGGGTTGGTTAAAGGAACCACCGGGTCATCCCTCACCCGAAACATTTCTAAAAGTAATAGAACGACTCAAATATGTACGAGGAATGGAATTGGAAACGGTACAAATTAGTCATTTGCACCGCAACCGCCTGTTGCAGTAGTCTCGCTTAGGTTCTAGATATGAGCCTTATGCATTCCGTGACTTTCAAGAAAATAAACGATATTCGATATTAACCGTCTATTTATTACATCTTACTCAGGAGTTAACGGATAAGGCTTTTGAAATTCATGACAGACAAATACTCAGTCTGTTATCAAAAGGCCGTAAGGCTCAAGAAGAAATTCAGAAACAAAACGGTAAAAAGCTGAATGAGAAGGTTATACACTTTACGAACATCGGACAAGCTTTAATCAAAGCAAAAAAGGAAAAATTAGACGTTTTTGAGGTTTTAGAATCCATTATTGAATGGAATTCTTTTGTTTCTTCGGTGAAAGAGGCCCAGGATCTTGCACGTCCTGCCGACTATGATTATTTAGACTTACTGCAAAAACGGTTTTATTCACTAAGAAAATATACGCCAACGTTATTAAGGGTATTGGAATTTCACTCCACAAAGGCAAATGAGCCACTTTTAAAGGCTGTTGAGATCATCCGAGGAATGAACGAATCCGGAAAGCGAAAAGTACCTGATAACTCACCTGTGGATTTTATTTCAAAACGTTGGAAAAAGCATTTATATGAGGATGATGGCACAACAATAAATCGTCATTACTATGAAATGGCTGTTTTAACAGAACTTCGGGAGCATGTTTGGGCGGGAGATGTTTCCATTATTGGCAGCAAACAATATAGAGATTTTGAGGAATATCTGTTTTCGGAAGATACATGGAATCAAACGAAGGAGCATATGAGATTATCAGTCAGTTTATCAGTCGAAGATTATATGATAGAGAGAACCAAGAGCCTTAATGAAAGATTAAAGTGGTTAGCTGCCCCTGCCAATTCCAACAAGTTAGACGGCGTTTCTCTTGAAAAAGGAAAGCTTTCACTTGCACGCTTAGAAAAAGATGTTCCAGAAGAAGCAAAGAAATTTAGCGCAAGCCTTTATCAGATGCTACCAAGAATAAAATTAACTGATTTACTCATGGATGTGGCTCATATAACAGGATTTCATGAGCAATTCACTCATGCTTCCAATAATCGAAAACCAGATAAGGAAGAAACAATCATTATCATGGCTGCCCTTTTAGGAATGGGAATGAATATTGGCTTGAGCAAGATGGCCGAAGCCACATCCGGACTTACATATAAGCAACTAGCCAATGTAGCTCAATGGCGCATGTATGAAGATGCCATGAATAAAGCCCAAGCCATATTAGTAAATTCCCATCATAAATTAAAGTTGTCCTCTTATTGGGGCGACGGTACAACATCCTCGTCAGATGGTATGAGAATGCAGCTAGGTGTTTCATCACTTCATGCTGATGCAAACCCACATTACGGGACTGGAAAAGGAGCCACCATCTACCGTTTTACTAGTGATCAATTCTCTTCTTACTACACAAAGATTATTCATACAAATTCAAGGGATGCGATTCATGTTTTGGATGGATTATTGCACCATGAGACGGATCTAAACATAGAAGAGCATTATACAGACACCGCCGGTTACACAGACCAAATTTTCGGACTGACTCATTTATTAGGATTTAAATTTGCTCCGAGAATAAGAGATTTATCTGACTCAAAATTATTTACCATAGATAAAGCAAGTGAGTATCCAAAATTAGAAGGTATTTTACGTGGACAAATAAATACAAAGGTCATTAAAGAAAATTATGAGGGTGTTTTGCGATTAGCTCATTCAATTAGAGAAGGAACAGTCTCAGCATCTCTTATTATGGGGAAACTAGGCTCCTATTCAAGACAAAACAGCCTAGCTACAGCATTACGTGAGATGGGCCGAATAGAAAAAACAATCTTTATTCTAAATTACATTTCGGATGAATCTTTAAGAAGAAAAATACAAAGAGGATTGAATAAAGGCGAAGCCATGAATGGATTGGCAAGAGCTATTTTCTTCGGAAAACAAGGCGAGCTTCGGGAACGAACCATACAGCATCAATTGCAAAGAGCCAGCGCCTTAAACATAATTATCAATGCCATCAGTATCTGGAATACTTTACATCTAACAAAGGCAGTAGAATATCAAAAACGGTCAGGTAGTTTTAATGAAGAATTATTGCACCATATGTCACCTTTAGGTTGGGAACATATTAATTTACTAGGAGAATACCATTTTAATTCAGAGAAAATGGTCTCATTAGATACTTTAAGACCACTAAAGCTTTCTTAACGTTGTTAAAAACGGGGGAATCGTCAGGGAAACGGGCTTAGCGTTGTAAATCCGCATTTTCCTGACGCTACCCCTATTAAGACACTGAAGTTTATACGATATTAGATCATCACCATAAAACTCGAAAAGGCCACGGTATCGCATATGAAACTCTGAGCTGATGGTCATCTTCTTTTTCATTTCTTCATGTTCATTCGGATTGTTAACAGATATTGACCAGACCCTTGTATGTGTTGGACAACAAAACTCTTTATACTTACCACTACCACAATCACAGATTATTAACTTTTTCATTTCTAGCACACCTTTCTTTTAACTTTGTGTTGGAAGTTCGAATGAGGTATTACATTAGAGGCTGCAAGCGAGGTTTGTTTGATTATATCAATCCTTAGAAAATAATGTAAATGACTTTACATGAAATTTCTTTATTTCGTCGAAATCGTACAATGAAAACGAAATCATTTATTCCTAATCAGTAAAAAAACTTACCAAACAATGGTAAGTTTTTTTACTGATTAGTTTCTTATAACGAAAAATTTAAACGTTCAATTGCTTGTTTTCGTGTATGATCTTGCACATGGGCATATACTTGCGTTGTTGCAACCGATTCATGACCAAGTAAACTTTGAACCGTCAACACATCAACACCATTCTCAATTAATGCAGTCGCAAATGTATGTCTTAACTTATGTGCGGTTATTGGCTTGTCTCTTAAAATAGGAACGTCTGCTTTTGCTCGCTCAATCGTACGTTGAATCATTTTCTGTAACGCACTTAAAGTCACTGATTCTGTATATGAATTTGTTTTAAAGTCATAGCCGATAATTAGTGAATCGCTTGAATTTTCTCTTTTTGATGAAGAGGGAAGTGACGATAAATAAAATTCGATCGTCATTATCGTTTCACACGTAATTGGAATTGTTCTCTCCTTATTTCCTTTTCCACGTACAGTTAACGTTTGGCGCTCAAACTGTATATCTTTCATTTTTAAAGCAGTAAGTTCAGAAATTCGTAGTCCTGTTGTTGTTAACAAATAAAATACAAGATAGTCACGTTGCTTTAGTTTTTCATGGTAAAGTTGTTTTCGCCGACTTTTATCAGGTTGTTCAGTTTTTATATATTCTAGTAATTGTCGCACTTCTCGTTGTGTTAAAAATACAGGTTCGCGTTTTCCTATTTTCGGTCTATTCACATTTGTAACTGGGTTAGTTACTGTTTTTTCTGTTTCAATGAAATAATCAAATAACGATTGTAATGCTGATAGTTTTCTATTAATCGTCCGCGCTTCATTTTCAACTTCTAAAGATAGATAACTTACATAAAGTTGTACAGAGGACGTTTCTAGTTTTAAAAAATCTTCTAAATTAAGTTTAATAATATCTTCAAGTTTACTTTCAGTTTGTTTCATTACATATGTAAAAAAATCACAAAAATCATAAATATAACGTTGAATCGTTGCCTTTGAATATCCAAGTGTAATTCTACTAATTAAATAATCTTGAATAAAGAACGGTAAATACTCAACTCGGTTATATTCATTTTTCAATGCTTTATGTTGGAAATGATTCGTATTTTTTTCTTCCGATCGAATCGCATTTAATTTTGCAAACAATGACACTATTATCACCTCAAGTCTAGTTTATCGTAAAATTAACGTTCTGTGAAATAGTTATTTCACAGAACGTTGAGGTCGTGTTTGTAACTATGTAGTAAGTGGCGTTAATAGGTGGGTTGGTTTTTTCTATGGTTTCAACAAATTAGGGGAGCTGGTGACCATGAAGGTTTAAAAAGTAGCCAATTTTGTGGAGATAGCGGAACCACTGAATTTGAGCCCATAAATTCATTTTCCAATCCCCTTCTTAAATCGTCATTGATCGTTGTTTTTTAAACTAGCTATTTTATGGATACAAGATAGAACAAATAGTGAAAGGGACAAATTGTAAAATATAAGAATAATAGGTTAGATTATATTACTATAATCATGATTTAAGGTAAAATAATGATATGATATAATTAAAAGGGAGGTGAATGAACATGGAAGAATTGCTACTAAAAATTTTAGATGGACAAGCAAAAACAGAAAATCAGTTAAATAGCCTACGATCTGAAATGAAATGTGAACTCCATAACATAAAAGGAGATATCAACAATATTAAAGATGAAATCTTTATTATGAAAGGCGATATGAGAAATTTACAGACCGATTTTTCTACTATAAAAGGCGATATGAGAAATTTACAGACCGATTTTTCTACTATAAAAGGCGATATGAAGAATTTACAGACCGATTTTTCTACTATGAAATGCGATATTAAAGAAATTAAAACAGCGGTTTTCCGCATCGAAAAGCATCAGGAAGAAACAATTGTTGGCATGTTACTGCATGTAAAAAAACAAGTAGATCAAAAAGATTACCAAATAAAAGTATTAAACCAGAGATTATTTGATGTTGAAGTCAAGACTGAGACTTCTCAATGATTTTATTAGTAAGTACTGTTATTTACCATTTTCACTCTTACGAAAAAAATTCAAGCTTAATTAATAAAATGTTTTATTCCTCGTACTCTCTTCATTTAAACCGAACCCACCAACCTAAATTCAATATTTATTTCATTGTTTATTAATGTATAATCTATATTCACAATTAAGGATGTGTAAATGCTTAGGTTCAAACAAATTTAAGAAAAATTATTAAATTTGACCCAAGAATGAAGATAATTTATTACTTTTCATGTCTAGGTAAGTTCCTTAAGAAATCCCTCGAATAAAAAAATAACTCACTCTCCTTAACAGTTCCTAGATTTCCTTAATTAAGTTAGTGACAAGCACCAACCATACATTGATTGGTGCTCTGAATGATGATTAGACCTCCCTATTGACTTTATACCCCCTTAGGTATAAAATGAAAATATCACAAATGACGAGAGGAGTAGTTATCCAGTGATCAAAAAATATTATCATTTGATTTTATTATTTTTACTATTAGGGTTATTTTTTGGCTATAAGCAATTCCAAACGATAGGAATTGCGCAAATTAATACTGATCAATTAGCTGAAATGCGCATGAACGATGATCAAGAAGATATAGTTTATATTGATGTTCGTGAGCCGCATGAATTTAAAAATGGACATATTAACGGCATGGTGAATGTTCCGCTAAGTCAGTTAGAAAATAACTATGACATAATTCCTAAAGAGAAAACAGTTGTTATCTTTTGTCGTAGTGGAAACAGAAGTTTGCAAGCTGCTAATATATTAAAAGATATTGGTTACAAAGATTTGGTCAATGTAAAGGGTGGGATTCTTGATTGGAAAGGTGAAGTGGTGAAATAAGGGAAATAGGTGATTAAATGATGTATTTCACGATTATTAGTGTAACTATTTTACTTACGGTTTACTATCTATACAGAAGACATTTTCCGGTTAAAGGGATAGAATGTATCGAATTAGATAAAATAGTTAAAACAAACAATGCATACATTCTTGATATTAGAGATTATCAATTGGCTCATCATCATCATCAAATAAAAGGAACGATAAATATTCCTTTGGCTTACTTAAAGAGGAACTATCGAGGGTTAAACTCAAAAGGTGTATACATTATTGCTTCAAATATTGTAGATGTAAACATAAGTAGTCGCTTCTTACTTAGAAAAGGGATTAAAATAAATGGCTTCTATTTAATTCATCATCCAAATAAAAAGTCCAATATACAAATTTGTACGAAGAGGAGGGACATACATGGACTACACGGATAAAATGAAAAATAGAATTAAACGAATTGAAGGACAAGTAAAAGCTATTTCAAGAATGATGGAAGAAGGGAAAGACTGTAAAGAACTAGTCATACAAATGTCTGCAGCTAGAAGTGCTTTAGATCGAACGATAGGTTTAGTCGTTAGTTCAAATTTGGAGCACTGCGTCAGACAGCATGTTGAGAAAGGTGAAGAGACTGAAGCGTTTATTCAAGAAGCCTTTAACCTACTCGTAAAAAGTAGATAAAGGTTAGCGGTTTCTTGGAAAGTGGATTAGTAATGTAACTAATTTACTAAACTAAAATTTTTTTTCGTCTACGAATTACCTATACGAGTATAGGTTAAAGAAAACGAATGAGAAGGTGTGAAATAAATGGATGTAATTATAAACGTAGTACTCGTTGTTATTGCTGGTATATTTTTATTCAATCGATTCGTACCGGTTAAGGGTGTTAATCAAATTACAACGGAAGAATTAAAAACGAAACTAAAAAGAAAAGACATTCAATTTGTTGATGTTCGCACTTTAGGGGAATTTACTAGCAACCACATAAAAAGATTTAAAAACATTCCACTTCATGAATTAACTCTAAAGTCCGAAAAATTAACGAAAGATAAAGAAGTTGTTGTTATCTGCCAAAGTGGTATGCGAAGTAATAAAGCAGCAAAATTGTTAAAGAAAATGGGTTTTCAACAGATTACAAATGTTAAGGGCGGTATGAGTTCATGGTACTAATTTTATATATAAAGGGTGTGTTTTCATGAGGGAAATCAGATCAACAGAAGTTAACAAATTAAAAAATCCAAGTATCATCGATGTTCGAGAGACTGACGAAGTTCTAACAGGTAAAATACCTGGTAGCATCAATATCCCGCTTAGCATTCTTGAATATAATATGCAGGACTTAGATAAATCGATTGAATATATCATCGTTTGTCATTCAGGGGCTAGAAGTTCATTAGCTACACGGTTCCTCTCTAGTCATGGATACAATGTCATTAATATGGCTGGTGGTATGCTAGATTGGAAAGGGAAAGTGGTTTGATTTTTTTTAGTTTTTATTATACCCATACGTGTATAGCGTGGAAAATGAAATTTGAAGGAGGAACAACAAATGAGTAAAAAAATCGTCATTGTTGGTGGTGTCGCAGGTGGCGCAACAGCTGCCGCTCGCTTAAGAAGATTAGATGAAACGTCTAAAATTATCATGTTTGAAAAAGGTGAACATATTTCTTTTGCTAACTGTGGATTACCATATTACATTGGTGAAATCATCACAGATCGAGAAAAATTATTAGTTCAAACCGTTGAAGGAATGTCTAATAAATTTAAATTAGATATTCGAAACTTAAATGAAGTTATTGATATTAACCGTAACAACAAAACTGTAACTGTCAAAGATTTACGTACAGGAGAGCAATATGAAGAGGGCTACGACCAATTAGTTTTATCACCAGGAGCTCGCCCGATTGTCCCACCTATACCAGGGTTAAAAGAAGCAAATGCAATTTTTACGTTACGAAATATCCCAGATACTGATCGAATTAAATCGTACGTTGATCATAAAAATCCGAAACGTGCTGTCATAGTAGGTGGTGGATTTATTGGCCTAGAAATGGCTGAAAATTTATATGAACGTGGCCTAGACGTGACTATTATTGAAATGGCCGATCAAGTGATGGCACCTCTTGATTATGAAATGGCATCGATCATTCACACACACTTAGAGGAAAAAGGGGTTAACCTTATTTTAAGTGACGGAGTAAACTCTTTTGGAAATGAAGGAAAAAAGGTCGTGACACAAAACGGAAAAGAAATTGAAACAGATATGATCATCCTTTCTATTGGTGTACGTCCTGAAAATGAACTAGCGGTTCGTTCCGGGCTACATGTAGGAGAACGTGGTGGAATTCAAGTTAATGATTATTTACAAACAAATGATTCCAACATTTACGCGATTGGTGATGCAATTGAAGTGAAAGATTATATTAACGGACAACCAACGATGGTCCCACTTGCTTGGCCAGCAAATCGTCAAGGAAGAATAGTGGCAGATAATATTTATGGGAAAAACGTTCAATACAAAGGTACTCTTGGTAGCTCAATTGCAAAAGTGCTAGATTACACCGTAGCTACGACTGGAAATAATGAAAAAACGTTAAAACGTTTGGGTATTCCTTATCAAGTTGTCCATCTTCATCCTGGGTCGCATGCAGGTTACTATCCCGGAGCAAGTCCGATTGCCTTAAAACTTATTTTTGATAAAGAAACGGGAAAAATTTACGGGGCACAAGCAGTTGGAAAAGACGGCGCCGATAAACGAATTGACGTAATTGCTACTGCCATCAAAGGAAATTTATCAGTAATGGATCTTGTCGATTTAGAGTTAGCCTATGCACCTCCGTATTCGTCTGCGAAAGATCCAGTTAATATGGCTGGTTATGTAGCGACAAATATCGTTGAAGGAGTACTTGAAACAGTTCAATGGAATGAGATCGATGAAATTGTTACTAATGGTGGAACTTTAATAGATGTTCGTAATCCAATAGAGCTAGAAATGGGGTATATCAAAGGTTCAAAAAATATACCGCTTGATGAGTTACGTGATCGGTTAGCTGAACTACCAAAAAATGAAACGATTTATGTCAGCTGTCAGGTTGGATTACGTGGTTATTTAGCTACTCGAATACTACAGGAAAATGGTTTTAACGTGAAAAACTTGGACGGTGGATGGAAAACTTATTCTTCAGTTTTCAGTCATACTAATGTTGCCAATCATGTTACTATAACGAACGATGAAGGTGTAGCTATTAGACAAAAAGAATTAGAGGAAATAGATGTTTCAATAGATGTTACAGGTATTCAGTGCCCAGGCGCGATTATGAGTGTATCGAAAGCAATGAATGAAATGATGGATGGACAAATTTTGGAAATAACAGCTAGTGATGTCAACTTTATAAAAGATTTATCTACTTGGTGTGAGTACAATGGTTATATAATTTTCAAGCAATTAAATGAAAAAAAGATGGTGAAAACGTATATTCAAAAAATAGATTAATATTACAGAATGGTGTTCGAAATAGGAAGAACAACAGAAAATGGGACCCCATGTAGTCTGATTATATAATACTAAGAAAACGCTATATTTTAGCGTTTTTTTGTTTATTAGGTAATTAGACTTAATACTAAATTAAAGTATTTATAATATGTATATTTTGGTTTTTTTTAAATAAATATTAAAAGAGTCCGTAAAGTGGGGGGGGAATAATGTTGAAAATAATAATTGCTAAAAGTACTGATACATTGAGGGAAATTGCTCATTCACAAAATATAGATATGCATTCATTATTAAGAGTTAATGCTCATATTGGTGATCCAGATGGAGATATCACGAATATGAAAGTGTATATTCCCCCTGAAATAAATAATCATTTCAAAATTCCTCCATTTGGCTATCCGAAAATGCCAGAAGAATTTATTAATCATTGGATACCAACGACTTCAATTGAAAAAATGGTACTTGAAGAATATGACGTTCTTATCGTAGGTAGTGGAGCTGGTGGGTCAGCAGCACTATACCGTGTATGTGAACAATGGAGTAAAAAAGGGAAAAAAATTGGAATGATAGAAGCTGGTGGATTATTACTACCGACACACGCGCATAATATTTCCACCTTGGAAAATGAAAGATTTCCTAAGTACTTCTTAAACCCGAATATTAGCACCCCGGTAGGTTGGGAACTTCCCGAATTTCCTGGAGCGAGAATCGTTTATGCTTTAGGTGGAAGAACCTTATTTTGGTCTGCCGTTACACCAAGAATGCATAAAATAGAATTTCCAATTAATGATTGGCCAATTTCTTATGATGATTTAATTGGGTATTATAATAAGCTTGAGAGGGTTATGGGGGTAACTAACGACTTTACAAAAGATGCTTCTATAACAGATATTACATTAAAAAGACTAAGGGAAAATGGTTTCCCTCAGGCTACTGGAGTACCGATAGCCACTGACATTTCAAAGACAAAGTTTGGTACAATCAAATCGGATGTATACTTTAGTTCGATAGATTTTCTTGCAAGGTCACTTGAACTAAATCCATTTGATCTCTCAATTAATACTAAAGGAGTACGTGTTATCGTAAATAATGACAAAATATCTGGGATAGAAGTTGTAACTCCAGAGGGTCAACCCTATATTATTCGAGCAAAAAACATCATTTTATCAGCTAGTGCACTTGAAACTCCAAGAATCTTATTAAATTCAGGAATTGAAGGAAAAGCAATCGGGCATTATCTAGTAAATCATTCTTTTTTAGAAGTTAACGGTAGTTTTAATCGCTTTGACTTACCGGAAAATTTTGGGAATCTCGGAATTTTAGTTCCACAGACGAGGGAAATTCCATTTCAACTTCAATTATACGGTTTAGGTGGCTTTTTTTTCTATTATAAAAATCAATTGCCTGAGCAAGATAGAATTCCTTTTTTTCTACAAGGTTTCGGAAAAGTTGAAGCTAGGTACGAAAATAAAGTTATGCTACATTCAACAAAAAAAGATAGATTTGGCTACCCGACAATTGATGTTAATTTTTCATATAGCCAAAAAGACTATCGATTAATTTCTTATATTCATAACCAAATGGAATACGCTCTAAAAATCATAAATGGAAAGAAAGACGAAGAAATATCTTTACGACCACCTGGGCTTGACTATCATGAGATGGGAACTTGTAGAATGGGGGATGATCCTGAAACTTCGGTTACAAATAAGTACGGGCAAGTTCATCATGTTCGTGGACTTTTTGTTGCTGATAATAGTATATTACGAAACACTGGGGCCGCAAACCCAGTTATAACAACCATGGCATTAGCTCTTCGTACAGCTGATTATATTACACAAACTAATTAATAAATGGGAGTTGGAATTAGAAACATGAAAAATCCATGAGTAGTTTCTGAGGGGATCGTGTACGATCTAAAAGATGAACGTTGGATAAAAAACTTGAAACAGGTAAAAGAAGCTAATAAGAAAGTTGTACTTACTTTTGATGATGGTCCGAGCAGGCACTTAAATACGATATTGAATATCTTAAAAGAGAAGAATGTTCAAGCAATATTTTTTTGGCAATCCAAATTATTGTATCAAGAGAGACCGTGGCAGCGGGTGATAGATGAAGGCCATATGATTGCTTCGCACGCTCACAATCACAAAAATCTAGTGAAATTAACCCGAGGTGAACAATTTCGTCAAATAAATAATAGTATAAGGATTATAGAAAACGTGACTGGATCAAAGGTAGGATATTTCCGCCCGCCATTTGGTCAATATAACGAAGATACAATGGAAATTTTAAAAGAATTTGAATTAACGCCAATTATGTGGGAAATTACCTCTTATGATTGGGAAAATAAACACACTCCTCATAAAATTGTTTGTAATGTCGTTGATCATATCATAGATGGCTCAATCATTTTACTTCACGAATTGGAACAAACTGTTTCTATTCTTCCGGAGCTTATTGATAACATTAGAGATAAAGGGTTTGAATTTACTTTATTATAGACCAAATTGGTGTCAGGTAAAAAATGAAAAACAGCTAAAGGACCTATTTTTATAGTCGTTTAGCTGCTTTTTTCATCAGTAATTTGATATAGAAACTGCTCCATCTGAAGTACTATGTCATTAGAGGAATGGTGAAGGCATACACTTTGTTTTCTAAAAACTCGTTTTAAAAGTAAATTAGCAATTTTTATTGCTTCAGGACCATGATTTGGATTTCTTTTGATGCGAATCAAAGCTAAATGGAGTTGATCTCGTAACTTTCTCAATGATAGTAAATAATCTGAAGCATGAAAGAAGCTTCTGGTCATTTTTTGATCTGATAATAAATAGTACACCAAAATTATTTGTTTCTTATTATCTTTACGATTTTGTACTATTAATTGTTCAAACGAATTGATATTATCACCGAATATTATTGTTTTTTCTTGTTTTACTTGTTTTATAAAAGTTTCAAGGTCCATAAACTCTCACTCCAAATAGGTAGTAGTCATGTTTTTTCGTGTTATCACAAGAAAAGCGCAAGGCGCCCGCCTATCGGCGACAAACACTGGAAGACCTGCTCGTAGCGGTCGGGTTTTTGACCGAAAGAGAAGGTCTGAAGTGATCGAGCCGATGGCGCCTGGAGCTAGACAGTTTCCAAGTTAGAAATTTATAAATTCTGATTATATTAAAAATATCAAACCTCCCCTTTATTAGATTTTTATTAAAATTTATTGGACAATATACCGAAAAGGATTGAGAAGTTTAACAATATAGAAAAATACATACTTAGAAAAGTGAAAACTAGGATATACAGCCCCATAAGTCAATCATTAATGATAAAATTGAGGGATGAAGCGTAAATCATTTTTTTAGAATTGGCTGGTGTTTATATATTATGAAAGAGAAGAAAAAGCTATTAGAAGTTGACTTATATAAACCAATCCAAACGTATTTTATAAAAGAAGGATATGAGGTTTATGGCGAAGTTAATGACTGTGACATTGCCGCTGTCAAAGAAGATGAATTAATTGTTATCGAATTAAAACTCACCTTAAATGTTGATCTCCTTATCCAAGCCACAAAACGGCAGCGGTTAACGGAGTTTGTCTATGTCGCAGTACCTAAACCGAAATACAGCTTGCGATCCAAACGTTGGACAGATCTATGTCATTTAATTAGAAGGCTTGAGCTCGGATTAATTATTGTATCATTTACTAGTAATCGTAAAAAAGCAGAAATTATCTTTCATCCGACTCCATTTAGTCAGAGTAAAAATACACGTCAAAACAAACAAAAAAGAAAAAGTTTACTAGCCGAAGTTAACGGCAGAAGTGCAGATTATAATGTAGGTGGGAGTAATCGAACGAAAATTATGACTGCCTATAAAGAGAACTGCATACAAATTGCATGTTATTTAGAAAATTTCGGACCATTATCGCCGAAAAGATTAGTTGAAATGGGGGCGGGAGCGAAAACTTCTTCTATTTTAACAAAAAACTTTTACCAATGGTTTGAAAGAATTAAAAGGGGTACATATATCATTAGTGAAAAAGGAAAACAAGACATAAAAGAGTATCCTGAGCTTGTTACTTATTATCTAGAAATAATGAATAAGACCGATGTGAATAAAGGAGAAAATTAGTGTGGTTTTATAAATAAAGGTGATAAAAAATTAAAAATTAACGAGAGATCGAACAGGAACACAAAGTGTGTTTCTGTTTTTTTACATAATCAGAATTTATAAATATCTAACTTGGAACCTGTCTAGCGCAAGCAGCCTACGATCTCGGTCACTTCTTACCTTTTCAGAAGCAAAGAGAGGCTTCTGTCAAAGGCCTTCCACTGCGAATAATATACGAAACTAAAGAGCTAAAGCCTAAATAGGTATCTTGTTCTTTTCTCACTAATGAAATAGAGTGTTAGATTTTCTAATGGAAATGTAGTTATCGTTACTTTTTTTGTACTATAATCATTTCAACAATTAACAAAGTTACAAGTTGTGTGAGATTATTTACAAAATGTATTGAGATTTAGTAGTGCACTAATTTATTAATGTTAATGGACAGAAACCAAAAAAATACTAGGAAATATCACTCACTTTATTACATATCTCGAAGAAAAAGGAGTCCTTGCTATGATGAAATACAAAATAGGCTTTCGAACCATCAAAACAGCTGCTGCAGTCTCTATTGCGATTACCATTGGTCAATATTTTGATTTGCAGTTTTATGTTTTTAGCGCAATCATTACGATACTTTGCGTTCAAACATCCAAGAAAAAATCATTAGAGAGCGCCTCAGCTAGGTTTATGGCCTGTATGCTTGCGATTCCTTTTACGTATGTTTTTTTCGAAGGTATAAGTTTTTCTCCTCCAGTTATCGGACTCTTACTACTATTTTTTATCCCTACAACTGTTTTTCTTAAAATTAATGAAGGAGTGGTAACGAGTACGGTTATCATTTTGCATATTTATCTGACTGGGCAAGTTTCTTGGTCAATTGTATTAAATGAAATTGCCTTGGTATTGATAGGAGTAGGATCGGCGTTGTTAGTAAATCTTTATATGCCAAACTTAGAAAGGGAGTTACAAAAGAAACAAGAAGAAGTTGAAACGAACATTCAACATATTATTAGTGAGATCGCTGAATATTTAAGGACCAATCAAAAGCTTTGGACAGAACAAGAAATTACGGATTCTGTAAAGGGAATTAGAGAGGCAAAATCTCTTGCTTATCGAAATTTAGAAAATCAACTTTCTAAAAAAGATGATTATTATTATCGGTATTTCACCATTCGAGAAAAACAAATGGAAATATTAGAGAGATTAATACTTAATATGGAACATATTCACCCAATGGTAGAACAACGATATCTTATTGCCGACTTTATTGAATTTGTTAGCTCTTATTTTCACTCAAATACAGACAAGACTATTTGTCTAAAAAAACTCAAACGAGTGGAAGAAGATTTCAAAAAAGTTCCTCTACCAGAAACTTGGGAGACATTTGAAGCTAGAGCGCATTTACTACTAATAGTAAGAGAATTAGAGTATTATCTTTCTATTACAACCAAAATGAATGCCAGTCGTAAAAAAATGGCATATAATTAAATAATTTTTAATATAATTTACAAGGTAATGGTGCAGAGATTTCTCTGTACCTTATTTTACATAATCATAATTTATAAATTTCTAACTTAAAAACTGTCTAGCTCCAGGCGCCTTGCGCTTTTTCTGTGAAAATAAAAAAGCTAAAGTCGTGTTATTAAGGAAGTAGGTTAGGCTTGAAAGAACTTTTTAAACAAAAAAGGCAATAGGAAATAAAGGGTGCTTACAATGTTTTTTTTAAGACACCCCTAACAGCATATTCGTTCATAGTTACTAGTTATTTAGCTAATCCGGGTTCTGAATAATTCTGCTTATTGAGTAGTAACGTGTATATAATTCTTAGAACTTTATGTGCAATTGCTTGTAAAGCCTTTTTCTTTCCTCTTCTTGCAGAGAGAGTCCAAAAAACTGATGACATAGCTGTTTTCCTTGATCTTGATATTGCCCAGGCTACTTCACAAAGTGCTGTTTTTATATGTGGGTTTCCTTGAATGTTTTTAGAACTTTTTTTTACCAGCACTTTCATTGTTTCCAGGACTTACTCCTGCCCATGATGCAAGGTGTCTTGAGGAAGGAAATTGAGTCATGTCTGTACCAATTTCGGCAATAATGCTGGCCACAGTATGATCTTTGATACCTGGTATAGTTAGAAGTATCTCTTTATCTTCCTGGTAATTTTGAAGGAGAAGTTCAATTTGTTTTTCTAAGTCTTGAATTGATTTTTCTAAAAACTCTATATGGTGCCAAGAACATTNCCAGACTTACTCCTGCCCATGATGCAAGGTGTCTTGAGGAAGGAAATTGAGTCATGTCTGTACCAATTTCGGCAATAATGCTGGCCACAGTATGATCTTTGATACCTGGTATAGTTAGAAGTATCTCTTTATCTTCCTGGTAATTTTGAAGGAGAAGTTCAATTTGTTTTTCTAAGTCTTGAATTGATTTTTCTAAAAACTCTATATGGTGCCAAGAACATCTAATCATAAAAATTTGATGCTCATTTAATGTACCGAAAAGAGATTCTGAAATAGTATCAGCTTTTTTTCTTAGTGAGTGGTGGATGTTAGCGTTGATGTCGTTTGCATCAAGATAACCCTTATCAACTAGTTGATTTAGTAGTTTGCGTCCTGAGACACCAAAAATGTCTGAAATAACAGAGCCAAGTTTGATATTAGAACATTCAAGCACTTTGGAAATTCTATTTTTTTCGGCAGTTAAATTTCCAATCCATTTTTTTCTTAAACGAGTTAAATCACGTAATTCTCTGAGATCTTGGCTTGGAACAAAGCTCTTTTCAATTAGACCATGCCGAAGAAGTTTAGCAATCCACTCTGCATCAGATACATCGGTTTTGCGGCCAGGAACATTTTTAATTCGTTGAGCATTAGCCAATGTAATATCAAAGTATCCTTCTAAGATGTTATATACTGGTTTCCAATAGATACCTGTGCTTTCCATGGCAATGTGAGTGACTTCTTTTTCTTCTAACCATTTTAGAAGATCAAATAAGCTTTTAGTAAGTGTAGAAAATGTTTTAGTTTCTTTTTGGATGGAATCATCATTTGTACCTGTCAAAGTACAGACAACAATTTCTTTTTGATGAACATCCATTCCGGCACAATGAGTGATAATTGTGTCCATAACTATTACCTCCAAATTAGTGTCTATGAAAAGTGGAATAAGCTTGAACAAACAGTATTTTTCTGTACGTGATCTTCTTCAAAATGAAGAGTCAACAAAGGGGGGTACACAAAGCAAATTCCAAACAGTTTCTTATTCAGGGTCGAACCACCACAAAAGCGCACGTGAATTGTACTTTCCATAGCATTAATCATTATAGGTAAATGGGTAAACGGGAAAACCCCGGAGAAAATTAATTTTCATGTCCGGGGTGTGAGTAATAAATCATGTGTGTTTCTTAATGGTTTTTGCATATATTTTTACGGCTTATTAATAGGCTTCTAGCGATGAAAATGGTAAAATTAATAAAACTAGTGAAAAGGGAGAACAAGTATGATCAATAAAAAAGACGTAATAGCACGTAGAATATTTGGATGGAGTCTAAATAGTTCAGGTAAATGGTTCGACCTTGAAAAACGGACTTTCATTAGCGATTCAGAATTTAAGCCTGATCAAAATCTAGATCAAGCGATACTTATCGTAGAAAGACTACAACAGTTCGGATTTACATACACTAAGAAAAGTGATTTTGAGGTTGGTTTTAACGACATATATGGAACAGGAGACACACTAGCAGAAGCGATTACAAATGCAGCGTATCAACTAGCAGAAAATAGTTCAATATCTGATGAGTGGCTATAATCATACAGGAAACAACATTAACCAAAACTCATTACACCTTTTTTAAAACGTGTGAGAGTTTTGGTTATTTTTTACATAATTATAATTTATAAATTGCTAACTTGGAAACTGTCTAGCACAAGCAGCCTACGAGCTCGGTCACTTCAGTCAAGTTATGACTTCACTGACTTCCTGGATTGCTTCTTTGATGATGCTTTGCTCTTGAGCAAACGGAGTGGTACAGGAGCAGCTGCTCGTGACCAAGGCGCTTGCGCGTTTCTTGTAAAGTTAATTTGTGTCTATAGTCATAAATTGTTGGCGATTACGCTTTATTTTTAATCGGATAATGATTACAAAAGGAGAGTTAGATGGGAAGATCTATAGAACAAAAACGGAAAAAACTAAAAAGAAAACAACGATTAAAAGACGCCAAAAAGAATTGGCTAACACAAACAATAACTTCAAAAAATATCTTACCATCCTATTGTCAGTGGTATGGAGTTGATAAGCTTTGTGCATTAATTGAGTTAGAAATGCTTGGTCACTCTTTCAGTGAAGAATATAAACAAAATATTATGAAAGAAATAGAAGAAAAAAGATCTCAAAAGAAAGCTCGTAAAAGAAAACATCAACAACATTTGGAGGATAATTTTGATTCAGACGAATCGTTTGCCTTTATCGTAGACTATACTGAAGGGGGAGCGCCTATTGGGATTACTCACGAGGAATGGGACGAAATGGAAAATTTGAACCGTGTTCCGCCTAATTTGCTTAATAATGAGGTTATGATCAAGTTGCCAAAAAACACAAGTGAATTAATTCGGCAACTTGATCATAACCAACCCCTAGAAAATTTAGTTCAATATTCAATCGCTATTACTTTGTATGTCTCGAAACTTCTTTCCTTATCGGAGGCAGCGACTGTAGCTGGGCTTAACTTTACTGACTTTATTAACCTATTAACTTCGAATCATATCCCTTGGAATACAGATTTAGAAGACAGTCATTTTGACCATCAATCAAGTTTACAGTCATTAATATTTGAGGAAGCCAGTTATAACAATAAAGAAGAGTAGCGGCTAAGATAGATTAATAAATGGACGATAAGAAAAATAAACAAGAAAACATGAAAAAGATATTCTTGATCAATATTATTAAAAGTTAACTGATGAACAGAAAGAAAATTCCTGACTATCGTTAGATCGATGAATATAGTTAAACATGTATAAACAATAATAAGTAGTTAATTCTATATAAAAAAGATAAAAGGTGGTTAATCGTGGATCAATACAAAATCAAACAAATGATTATTGATGATCATTTTGATGGACAAGAATACGTAACAGCTGATTTTTCCTATAATAATAAAGATTATAGTGTAACATTCAATAAATCCGACCTTGAAATAATCAACACGTGGCTTTTTGAGGAAAGCAAATCAATTCCAGCAAATTTATCAGAAAGCGTAATAGATGCAATAAGGGATGACGTTAGAAAAAGGATCTAGTGAAAAAGCTAGATCCTTTATGAATTATATGGAAATTACGCTTAAAGTTCTAGTTTGGGTTGAAGTGATTTTATTATTCTAAAATATAAAATTCGATCTATAACCCCGAGTATTTTTTCATATTACAGAAAAATAACTATATTAAAATACATCTTGTACTAAGGCTATTCATAGTTCTTATTGCGATAAAAACTTGTTTCTGTAATTACTTAACGTAAGTAGAGGCCAAATGTAGCGATAGCTATGGTAATGAATGTAGAAGGCTCCTGGTAGACCTGCTCCCGTTGGATATTCTGTCTCCCAGCTGTTTTTGTGAACACTTTGAATAAGTTGTTCTATTCCTTTGTTGATTTGGGGAGTTGGCTGATCGAACACGGAAATGAGCGCATCCAATGCCCATGCCGTTTGCGAAGGTGTACTTGCATTAAGAGGAACGTACGTTTTATGTGCGTCACTATAGCAAGACTCTCCCCAACCACCGTCCTTATTTTGAATAGAGTGTAACCAATCTATACCTTTCGTAATGGAAGGGTGATTCTGGCTAATGCCAACAGCTCTTAACCCTGTAATGGCTGCCCACGTACCATAAATATAACAAATGCCCCAACGACCATACCATGAACCGTTTTCTTCTTGATTTCGAACTAACCAACGAGCGCCCATTCGTATTTGTGGATAAATCACATTTAAATTCACATCATTACCTAAAAATTCTAACGTTCTTCCAGTTAAGTCCGTTGTTGAAGGATCAATAAATGTTCGCTCCGCCTCATCAATTGGTATGAAGGTAACTATGAAGTTATCAGTGTTTCTTTCAAATGCAGCCCAACCACCATCATTATTTTGCATCGATAATACCCAATGTACACCTCTAGACCAACTATTTGCAAAATTTCCATAGTTACTCGCAAGTTCTTTTATTGCTCTCAACGCTGCTGTTGTATCATCAACATCAGGATTAATGGTATTACTATCTGAAAAACCCCAACCACCCGGAGGTGTATTCGGATTGTTAAATGCCCAGTCCCCGTATTTCGTTTGCTGTCTTGATAAAAGATAGCTACCTGCTTTTACAATCATCGGATCAAAATTTTCAACACCAGCTTTTTGTAACGAATGACTAATTAGAGCAGTGTCCCAAACGGTTGAAGTAGAATTTTCAGTATGATACCCATGTTTTGTTTTGCAAACAAAAGTTTTCAAGCCGTTAATTGCATTTACAATTGCTGGATCCGTTTTTGAATATCCAAGGGAAAGTAGAGCAAATATCATAAGGAAAGTTGCACTAAAATAACTATATAGCGTTCCATCGGGTTCGATTCGCTTCAGTATGAATTGTTTTGCTTGTTCAAAAGCAAGACTACGAATCTGTTTCGGTAAATAGATAAGTTTTTTAATTTCCCTTTTTATCGTCTCAATAATGCTTTTTGAAAAATCAAATGGACGGTCATTGATGTGTCGACCTCCAAGCAATTCAGATAAATTCGGAGTTTCTTTCGTTTTTAGATGAAAATCCATATTTGAGGCGATAAGGATCGGTACATAGTGAACCCGAGCATATCCGACAAGGTCATATAAACTAATTGGAGCAGAGCGAGGTAACAAGATAAATTCAATCGGAACTTGGAAAGCGTTGGGCCATGAAATTTGTCCAGTTAAAGATAGGATAACCTTTGTTAAATCATGGGCATTAGCAAGACCACCTTTTTTCATGATAAACGTTTTAGCTTTAATCATATGGTTCTCATTTTCATTGGCATATCCTGAATAAAGTAATGCAAAATAAGCTTCAATCGTTGCAGATAGATTACCTTCTTCTTCGTCATAAAATTCTTTCCAGGCACCATTAGTGCTTTGAATTGAAAGAAGTCGCTTTACTAATTTTTTTATTAGCTCCTCATCTTGATGGTTTAAAGATTTTAATAATATAATCATATAGGCATCTGTCTTTACGCCAGTTTCAAAGCAAAATCTCCAAGATCCGTCAGCCCTTTGGTGAGTGCGTAATTTATTAATTAGATCATTTATTGTGTGGTGAATTTTCGTTTCCAAGTTAACCACCTCCTACATACAAACGTATAGTAGTAGGACGGCTATTATGCATATTTAAACAGAAAAATTAATCTCAATATACTAAACATTTTAAAGAAAAAAGTAGTTTTATTATCTATTCCTTGCAAAACGATAATAAATATTATTTAATAGATTTAGAAAATTTAATAATTTCATTTAAAAGTGCTTCATATTAAAATGTGAAGATAATAGGGAAATCGGTTAGAGTCCGATGCAGCCCCCGCTACTGTATTCGCTGATGAACTTGTCTATAACCACTGACGTATAAGTTGGGAAGGAGACAAGAGTAGAAAGAAGCGTAAGCCAGGAGACCTGCTTTTAAAGTTGTTTCTTTATTTTTCGGTGGGAGGGATAGAATTCATATGATATCGTATAATTTTATGCCTATACATATATGTATTCAAAATCCTTAACGTCAAGTTAAGGATTTTTTTATACTTTAAGAAAGTTTAACTTAGCTAAAGGATTAAAGTATAAGAAAACTAAGGCTTTCGCTATAGTACTTGGCGATAAGCCAAGTTTTTCTAAATACACACTTTAAGATTTATTAAGCAAATGAAATTTAATTAGTTTTAGAAGTCTAAATGTTTTTTGTCACATTATTAACTATGAATAAGAAAACAAAAAGATCGAGTTCATATTTTAAAAAGAAAGGTAGGAAAGAAATTGACAGAAAGACGAATCGTTATTGCAGGTACTGGTAGTGGGGTAGGAAAAACAACGATTACGATTGGAATTATGGCAGCATTAAAGAAAAAGGGCTATGTAGTTCAAGGGTTTAAATGTGGACCGGATTATATTGATCCAACTTACCATACAGCAGTAACACAGAGAGAATCTCGAAATCTAGATAGTTGGATGTTAAAAGAGAATGTTGTAAAAGGGATATTAGTAACTGGTAGTAAAGGCGCCGATATTTCAATCATTGAAGGTGTCATGGGCTTTTATGATGGGAAAGATCCAAGAAATAATAAAGGAAGCACGGCAGACATTAGTATTTTAACAAATAGCCCAGTGATCCTTGTCGTTAATTGTGCCAGTATGGCTCGCAGTGCTGCAGCGATTGTAAAAGGATTTCAGTGTCTATCAAAAGAGGTAAACGTTGTTGGTGTGATTGCTAACCGTGTCGGTAGTATTGGACATTTTAATCTTGTTAAAACAGCGATTGAACAAGAATGCCATGTTCCGGTTATTGGTTATTTACAGCGAGAGTCAGATATTGAGATGCCTGAAAGACATTTAGGGTTAGTCCCTTCTATTGAACGTGGTGAGCTTGATGACTTTTTTGATCAACTTGGTGACCTCGTTCTAAAAACAATCGATATCGACAAATTGCTAGAAATTTCAATAACAGAACCTCTTGAAGTCGATGAGACGTATTCACTTTTTGAAAAAAAAGAGGTGCAGGTGTGCCGGATAGCTGTCGCCAAGGATGCAGCTTTTAATTTTTATTATCAGGAAAATTTAGAGCTACTTGAAGCATACGGAGCAGAAATCGTCTATTTTTCACCTTTACAAGGTGAAGTTTTACCTGAGAATATTGACGGTTTATACCTCGGTGGCGGGTTTCCAGAGGAATTTGTTGATGAACTTTCTAACGATAATAGTGTAAAACAATCAATAAAAACAGCGATTGAAGCAGGAATGCCTACCCTTGCTGAATGTGGTGGATTTATGTATTTAACCGAAGCTATTGAGACAACAAATAATGAAGAATATGACATGGTAGGGATCATTCCAGGTAAAGTTACGATGCAAAAAAGGTTAGCTGCTCTTGGATACCGAGAAATAACTGGAAAAAGTGGGAACTTCCTTTTACCAAACGATTTACAGGCGAAAGGACATGAATTTCATTATTCAATCTTTCATTCGAAAAATGAAATCCCTTATGCATATGAAACAAAAGGAATGCGTGGTATCGCATCTGAAGGTTATATGAGTGAAAATCTAATCGCTGGTTACACGCATTTTCATTTTGCTTCTTGTCCTGAAATGGTAGAAAATTGGATACTAAAATGTAAGGAGACAAAACGATATGAGTAAAGCTCTCCCACTCATGATTCAAGGGACTCATTCAGATGCGGGGAAAAGTGTAGTTGTAACGGCTTTTTGTAGAATATTTAAGCAAGATGGATACCATACAGCTCCATTTAAATCACAAAATATGGCTCTTAATTCATACATTACTTTGGATGGTAAAGAAATTGGCAGAGCTCAAGGCGTTCAAGCTGAAGCAGCCGGTGTGTTAGCTACAACCGATATGAATCCGATCTTAATTAAGCCAAATCGAGAAAACGAGTCACAAATTGTCGTTCATGGAAAGCCATATAAAAATATGCAAGCAGGTCAGTATCGTAGTGAATTTTTTTATCAAGGGTTACAGCTGATCGAAGAGGCACTTACATCTTTATCTGAAAAATATGAAAGAATTGTCATAGAAGGGGCTGGTAGTCCTGCTGAAATTAATTTAAACGATCGTGAACTTGTCAATATGCGTGTGGCAAACATAGCAGATGCACCAGTCATTCTTGTTGGTGATATTGATAAAGGAGGGGTTTTTGCTAGCTTAGTAGGAACCCTGCAGCTTTTATCTTCTAGTGACCGTGATCGAGTCATTGGGGTGATCATTAATAAATTCCATGGAGACATCAAGTTGTTAGAGCCTGGCTTAACTTGGTTTGAAGAATATACTGGTAAAACTGTTTTAGGAGTTATCCCATATTTACGAAACTTGAATATTGACGCTGAGGATTCGGTTATTCTTGATCGCTATAAAGCTGATGAAGATAAAACAAAAGACATCGATATAGCCGTTATTCAATATCCGAAAATTTCAAACTTTACAGATGTTGATCCTTTTTTTGTTGAGTCAGACTGCCATGTTCGTTTTATTACAAAAGCTGATCAATTAAAACAGCCTGATCTCATTATTTTACCAGGAAGTAAAAATACAATTGAAGATTTACTATTTTTGAAAAAAAACGGATTAATGGACAAAATTTTAGCTTTACATAACGATCATAAGCCTATCATCTTTGGTATATGCGGTGGCTTTCAAATGCTTGGCTTATCGATTGAAGACCCTGACGAAATAGAATCAACTCACTTAAAGGAGAGTGGATTAGGTTTATTACCATTAAAAACAACGATAACAACGGAAAAAACAACAATTTTATCGGAGGGAACACTCTCTTTTGGAGATACGCTTACTCATGTTACTGGCTATGAAATCCATATGGGTAAAACAGCATTTGTAGGAGATTATGAACCGTTCATTCAGATGGAAGATAAAGAAGAAGGTTGTAAAAATGCAGATGAACGTGTTCTCGGTATGTATTTTCATGGCATTTTTCACAATGATGAATTTAGAAAAAATCTTTTAAACAAAATTCGCTTAGAAAAAGGATTACTTGAACTAAATGAGCGAATTTCATTCCAACAAATTCGCGAATCAGCTTTTGATCGACTAGCTGATCATGTTCGTAAGCACGTCCAATTAGATAAAATAAATGAGAAAATGAAGGAATTTCATTTGAGGAGGAAAAAAATGACAAAGTTTACTAATTACTCTATACCTGCACTTGATAAGGATACTGGCCACCAGGTCAATGAATATATGAATACACTAACAAAGCCCCCTGGGAGCTTAGGAAGATTAGAAGAATTAGCAAGAAATTTAGCAGAAATGACGTCAAATCCATTTCCAATCGTTACACCACCTGGGGTTATTGTGTTTGCAGCCGATCATGGTATCACTGATGAAGGCGTTTCAGCATTTCCACAGGAAGTAACAGGCCAAATGGTGAAAAACTTTTTAACGGGCGGTGCGGCAATTAATGTATTTAGCAAGCAAATTTCAGCTCAATTTGAAATTGTCGATATTGGTGTTGCAACGGATATTGAAGGCGAAGCATTAATATCAAAAAAGGTTCGATACGGAACTGGCAATTTTTCTAAAGAAAATGCAATGACTAGGGATGAAGCTAAAAAAGCGCTTGAAGTGGGTTTCACTGAGGCAGAAAAATTAATTCAAAAAGGGGTCAAATGCCTTATTTTAGGTGAAATGGGTATAGGAAACACGACAACGAGTAGTGCGATTTTAGCAGCAATTAGTGGGAAGGACATCCAATCGCTCGTAGGTTTTGGAACGGGTATTCCACAAGAAAAAATCATTCATAAGCAACAAGTCATTGAAGAAGCATTAAAGGCAAGAAAGCCTGATCCTACAGACCCAATCGATATCCTATCTAAAGTTGGTGGTTTGGAAATTGCAGGTATGGCAGGAGCAATGCTTGCTGCAGCGAGTAATCGAATCCCAATTTTAGTAGATGGATTTATTTGTACCGTAGCTGCACTAGTTGCGAAATTGATTAGTCCTGACGCGGCAAATTATATGATCGTTAGTCATCGTTCCGTTGAACCAGGTCATCTAACGGCAATTAAGCTTTTAGAAAAAGAACCTTTAATTGATTTAAGATTACGTCTCGGTGAAGGCAGTGGTGCTGCGGTTGCCTTTCCACTCTTGGAATCTGCCACATTAATGCTTAAAGAAATGGCCACATTTACATCAGCAGGAGTTAGTGATAAAGCATAAATCTAAAGGAAGGGAAAGAATCAAATGGAAAATTGTGATAAAGGATTGACGTTAGTCTATACGGGTGATGGAAAAGGTAAGACAACTGCAGCTATGGGGCTAGCCATTCGAGCAAAAGGCCAAGGAAAAAAAGTGTTGATGCTTCAATTTATTAAATCAAAGGACCGTACATACGGGGAGAAGATCATGTTTGATGAAATTGGGATTGAGATGCATCAACTAGGGATAGGTTTTACGTGGACGAAAACGCCTGAAGAGCATCGCGTTGCATTAAAAGAAGCATGGGCGTTTGCAAAAGAGAAGATCTTATCAGAACAATATGATGTGATTATTTTAGACGAATTAAACAATGCTCTAGCTATTACTAGTTTTCCGGTAGATGACGTCCTACCGTTAAAAGAAGTGGTTGATATCATCCGAAATCGTCATGAAAAAATACATCTCATTATTACGGGCCGCTCCGCTAAAGAGGAAATATTAGCAATCGCTGATTTGGTAACCGAAATGAAACCGATCAAACATTACTATAATGAAGGCATTCCTGCCGTTAAGGGAATTGAATTTTAAGGTAATATAGTTTTAATTAAGAAGGTGTCAAAATAATGAAAATAGGCACAGGCTACTGTCACGGTACATTTGGTGAGCTTGTTCAGGGGATTATTAATGAAAATGATCCGTTTCTAATACCATTACCAATACAACTTTATAGTAAAGCTGTTTTCTTGCCAAGAACTAACGTAAAAGAAATCGAAGCAAATAATAATAAATGTAAGGCGAGAAAGGCATGTCAACTCCTGCTAGATAAATATCAAATAAATCAGGGGGGTACATTAGTGATCCAATCTCAAATCCCTACTGGTAAAGGGATGGCAAGTAGCAGCGCTGATATAGTTGCTTCCTTACGTGCAGTAGCCAACTGCTTTTCTTTACCACTAACAGAAAAACTCATTTCAGAAATCGCAACAAAAATTGAACCAACAGATGGAATTATGTATGATGAAATCGTAGCGTATGATTATCTAAATGGAAGACAAATTGAAACATTTGGATCGTTTCCGGAGCTAGTTCTAGTTGGTTTTGATACCGGTGGCATTGTTGACACTCAACAATTTAATCAAACTCGAAAAACTTATACTAATTATGAAAAACAACAACTCAGGAAGGCTTACCAATTATCAAAGAAAGGGATTACCGAACATCGTCGTGAAAGTATTTTTGAAGCGGCAACGATAAGTGCTAAAATAAACCAAAAGGTACTCCCAAAGAAACATTTTGATGAAATGGAACAATTAGCAGAAATCTATCAGGGCGGTCTTGTTGTTGCACACAGTGGTACGGTTATTGGAATTTTAATGGATCCAAACCAACAAAATCTTAATCTGAAAAAGTTGCTAATAGATATACATGCGAAAACTGAGTGTCCTCCAGTTACTATGAAAGTTTTAACATAAAGGAATGTCTGTGAAAACAACAAAGGCAACGTCCGAAGTGAAAAAACCAAAAATATCCAAATTAAACTAGCCATTTCGGAAATGAATTGGTTGGTTTATTTTTTTAGTGTACAATAATTTATGATATATTTTAGTGGTCATTAGGTTTAAATATAGATAGATCATATTATCTGATGATATATTTAACCTTTTTCATACAGTGTTCACTTTTTATAAAGTCACATCTATTTAGTACCAAATAGGACAATTATTATTATACATACATAGTTTTTCTTTAAATTTTAAAAGGGAAGCGTACAAAATCTGAGGATGGTTTTTAAAGAGATGAAAATCTTAACGTGTAAGAGGAGAAGAAGATGAAGATCGAAAACATTTTAGTAGTTAGTCCAAAGTTTAAAGAAATCGAAGAAATCATCAACAAAAAAGAAATACAAAAAAACATTAGATATTTACCTGAACAGGAAATGAATGAAACTCACCTAGATTGGGCCGATGCATTTGTAGCTTTTAATCTAACATCTACTTATGATTATAGCAAAGTAAAATGGGTTCATTCCTTTGGGGCTGGCGTCGATAGCTTTTTATTAAACAAACAATGGCCTGACAATGTCTTATTAACGAGAACCATTTGTTCTTTTGGGCAACGAATAGGGGAGTATTGCCTAAGTTATATTTTAAAAGACGTTCAATTCCATGAGCTATTCCGTGATTTTAAAAAACAAAGAAAATGGCAGCAAAAAACTCCTAAATTATTAAGTGAACAAAAAGTATTAATTTATGGTACAGGAGAAATTGGTACGAAAACTGCACAGATTCTTGCTTCCTTTGGGGTAGTTGTATACGGTGTATCCTTGAGTGGAAAACAAAAGCATCCATTTACTGAAGTGTTTTGTGTAGATAATCATTACTCTATATTAGGTGAGGTAGACTATATCATTAACACGTTACCGTTAACTGAAAAAACGGCAATACTATTTAATAAGTCTTTGTTTTCTCGTGTATCAAACATCGGGTTTTTAAATGTTGGTAGAGGGTTATCACTCGATGAACATGCATTACTCGACGCGTTAAATAATGAAGATGTTCGATTTGCTGTTTTAGATGTTTTTACTACTGAACCACTACCTGACGAGCATCCGTTATGGAGTCATCCAAATGTTTGGATAACACCGCACATCTCAGCTGTAACAACCTCAGATGAAGGAGTTGATTGTTTTATTGAAACACTTAGAAATATTGAAGCAAATAAGCCACTTTTGAATAAAGTTGATACAAATAAAGGGTTTTAAAAAGTTTGTTAAACAAAATGACTTGGTTTCTTAAGGATTTGACAAAACCTAGAAGAGGGATAAATATGGATAAGATCATTTTATTTGATGGTATATGTAACTTTTGTCGTCACAGTGTTCAATTTATCATCAAAAGAGACAAGAATGCTGTTTATAAGTTTGCTTCTATTCAGAGTGATATTGGACGAGAAATAGTATACAAGCACAATATTTCTACAAATATAGATAGTTTAATCCTTATTGAAAATAATCAATGCTACTATCAATCAACAGCAGTATTAAAGATATGTAAGCATTTAAAGGGGGAATGGAAGTTACTATATTGTTTGTTAGTAGTTCCAAGACCAATCAGAAATTATCTTTATGAAATAGTAGCGAAAAATAGATACAAATGGTTCGGGCAAACAGATAGTTGTTCACTACCGTCGCCCGAGTTAAAAAATCGATTTTTATAAACCTAATAACCCTTATTCTCGCTTATATTGATCGAGCATTAACTATTTTGATACTTATTACTAGTTGTAAAAATATAACATATTTCATAAACGTTTATCAATAATAAAGCTAGTTAAGCTGCTAATGATGGCACTGCCAATTATATCTGAAGGATAATGGTGTCCTACCCAAATACGCGAGATCCCAGTTAGGACAGATAACCCCATTAGAATAGAGCCGATTGTTCGTTTATAAAGAATAATTGAACTAGATACAATAAACGCAAACAAAGTGTGTCTACTTGGAAATGATGACGTTTGCTTAGAGGGGATAAGGATCCCAATACGGCGTTTCACAAACGGACGGGGCTTATAATAAAAAAAGTTTATGAACGAACAAATAGAAAAAGAAACCGAAATGGATAATATTATGTTACGTATTATTTTTTTATTATATAAACTACGTAAAAAGAAAAAGACTAAAATGATCGTAAATAAGAGATTAGATTTTTTGGAAACTGCTATCATAAACTTGTCCACTAATGGGTAACGTCCTGATAATCCATTGATGGCTTTAAATATTTGGTCATCCATAAGTTGATCTCCTTATTTTAGTATGTATTAAAAATACTCTTTTATCTTTTAAAACATGAGACTTTTCAAAACTCTGTTGATAATAAATTAAAAGTTTGACTCATTTGGTCAGGTTTAAATTAGTTAAAAATAGATTGATCGATGTTTTTATAGTGAAAAAATAAGGTCTATTTTCTTCATCAAAGATTAGTAAATAAGCTTCTTCATCTTTCGGCATGATAATAATCACTTCATCTATTAAATGGTTCAGCCACTTATTTTCTACTTTAATAGC
This sequence comes from Anaerobacillus alkalilacustris, assembly GCF_001866005.1. Taxonomy (GTDB): domain Bacteria; phylum Bacillota; class Bacilli; order Bacillales; family Anaerobacillaceae; genus Anaerobacillus; species Anaerobacillus alkalilacustris. The sequence continues at coordinate 85,190 of NZ_MLQR01000020.1, read as the reverse complement.
AGGGGCTAATGGGATTTTCACCATAAAACCACTGGCTGGGATTGGTTTGAATTTTCTAAAGACATCGTCTATTCCTTCTACTATTTTTTTAGCTTCATCTTGTATGTCTATATGTAAAGGGACTGTTTTTGTTATTTGATCTTTTTCAATATCAAAGATTTCTATAGTTTTTTCTTCAGCATTAACGATTGGTGTAATATGAAGAGTTAGTAGAAATATAAGTAATGTTTTACGTACCAATGAAACCACCTCGGTAGTAGTATTACCTATATTTGTTTTTATTTTCATCAAAACACATGGGTAAATTTTAGAAGATAAACTTAACTGAATCGATATAGAGTAGGGAGCGTATGTTAACTTTTACTATAGAGTGGAACTTATGATTTCCAGTTAATGGTGTAAAGCAATATTACATTCTTGTATGATTTTGGTGATCAAATTGACATACATCAAAAGTACGTGTAGTTAAAAATGTTGTCGTTATCCAACCATAATTATGCCTGATGATACTTTTATACAAGAGTAAAGTGGGCTAAACTAAATAAGGATATAGTAGATCAGAGAGGAGTATTTTATGGTTAAGATTTTACTTTTTTTTCAAATAATCTCATTATTAAATCTTAATTTATCTCCTAGTGATCGTATTACTTTTTTTAATGGGGAAGAGTCTCTGACAACTATTACTCTTGAAGAGAATGATTTTACCTTTTGGAATGACAACACACATGACCAATTTAGCATACATGTTTTTAATGCTGATGAGAAAACAAGTATACCCCATCCAATGAGTCTTTGGTTATATTCTTCAATACCTATTCTTAAAATCAATAGGTTATTAATGATCGTAAAATTTCAATCCACTTTTTTTCTCACTTCTTCCCTATAGTAAAACAAAAAAGGAGGAAGGTTCGATGGAAAATAAAAATTTGAAGAACAATGATGACTACGTAATTAAAGAAGCAATACGTGGTTTAATTATTGGTCTTGGCCTCATGGTAGGTGTATTTTTATTTATGCATTATGTATTAGGAATTCAAGCTTTTTTACAATAATTAAAAAAAGCTTTACTAAAAGACAACCTAATTTGGTTGTCTTTTTTTGTATGATCTTTCAGTGTAATAATGAATAATAATGTATAAAAACGAGAGTTTTGGTATTGATGAAGAATAAATAGTTAATAATAGATAGATCAGATTAATATATTGAAAAGTGGTGATATAATGGCAATTATTGTTATTTGTAAAAATTGTCATGGTGTTGGAAAAATGAATAAATCTATCTTTAAAATTTTCAAAATTAAAAGAAAATGTACGTGGTGCAAAGGAGAAGGAAAAAAAGATATATCCAATCATCATTCATTTCATTTTTGATTTGTATGAAGACTTACACTAAAGCAGAGTTGATAAGATTGAAATACAGTCGCAATAGTTAATTTTCATTTCTTTACGAAAAAATGAGAGTTTTATACGTTCAATGAAGAGTTTCGTACAGTAGAAGAAGTAGTTTAATTTTTAGTGGTGCATTTAGATGGAATATATAACTTTTAAAAAGGAAAGCACCATTATCATAATGATTTAGGTAGTGTATGTTTTCTTAGTTGATAAACATGATTAGCAAAATCATCTGCTTCTTTTTCGAACCATAAATTTCTGTAAGCTAAATCTAAGTCTTCTTTAAAGAGTTCACCCCGACAGTACTGGCCATATAATTGATTAATCAATTCCTCAGTTTCTTCTCTTTCGTCCAAAAATCCATCATAACCTTTTAAACGAAACGTTCTTTGAAGTTGATAGATATGACCGTATTCATGGTATAGCATCCAAAAAAACAAATGGTCTGAATTGATTTTTCCTTTTTCTAGAACCATTAAATCAATAGTATCTAATTCATGTTCTTCATCCAGTACCATAAAAATTGACATTTCGATTGTATCAAACGATATCTTTTCCATTACGAAAGCATCTATCTCTTTTTCTTTATATTTTTCTTGATGACCATTTGCATACTTTTTATTATAATCTTTGCAATTGTAGATGTTTAATTTTTTTAATTTAAAATCTTTAATCGGGTAAGTAGTTTTCAACCAATCATATTCCTCTAGTAATCTGTTTTTATAATCTTGGAAGGTTAAAGCCATAGCAAATTCACCTCTGCTTAGGTTTTTGTGAAAACCTTCTTGGGTTTGGTGGATATTTTTGATGGTTAAAATAAGAGGTAGGATGATTAAATAAAAGTGATAAAAAAATTAAAGATACCAAAACTCCACGGCTAAAGCCGTGGTTTTTGGTATGGTTACTATTTATTTTTTCTTCTTTTTGGTCTCTTCTTTAGCTGGTTCTTTTTTTGCCACTTGTTCAATTTCTAGTTGTACACGAACAAGATTATCATCAATTTTATTAACGCTTAAAACTTTTGCTTTACGCCCTTTAACCTTGATATTTTCTCCTACTGAAGGAATAAGGTGGCGTAATTGACTTAAAACGATTGAATTCTTTTCATAAAAATGAACAACTGTCATTGTTTGATTTCTCCTTTTTATTCAAATTTTTACTAGAATAGTTGCTATAGAAGAAATATATTCTTTGAAAAATTGAATAATTCATAGAATTGGACAAAATATATTAAAAATTTTTCTAGTTCGAAGGTTAAACGAAACTAGATAAAGTATTTTAGTGGAGAAAGTATTGGATAAAAATTAATCAAAATCTGAAAGTTACATTTATAACGTCATATAATTCAAGGGAAATTTAAGTAAATAGGATAGAGAGGAACAAGTAAAGACCATCGCTATTGTTTCGGTCAGGAATACATAAATGAAATTTTTTTCAATTAATAGAGAACTCCCAGAAGTAGGTTTCTAGATACGTATAAGATCATTAATTGGTCAATAAATAAAATTCCTGTACGAGCGTTTACTGCACAGGAATTTTTAAAGCAAGCGGGATTAAGTTAGCGTTTAGTTAAGATAACTTGCACCTACAATGACTAATAAAATAAACAACACTACAATTAAGATGAAATAATTAGTATGGCGAGTAGGAGCTACATAGCCATAACCATAAGCAGGAGCTGCATAAGTTGGCGAAACATTTGGAGGAATATTTGCTCCGAGAGTCGGAGGGACGTTAGAATACATTTTTACACTTCCCTTCTTCGTGTTAGTGTGGGTCTACTTATATAGTACTCTCAAAGATAAAATTGGAGCCCGTCTATACAAATAATGGGTGAGTGTAATGGATTATGCTAGGACCTAGCAAATAATTTAATAGGCTCATGCCATGCCCTTGAATAAATATGGAAGAAAACTAAATTCATCATTTGAATTCTATTTATCTTCTTTTTCATTAATACCATTAGAAAGATAATATAGGTGCTGTACATTTGATATGGAACTTTTGTTATTCTCTACAATAGCATGTTGCATTTTGTATGCTTTATGACTTGTTTGCTGACTGCCTGGTTTTCTAAATTCATTGAGAGCTTGAATCATTTGTTCCAATGTCCTTATCTAAAATCCATGTCCGAAAAATCTACCATGGTTGAGAAGTACGGCATTAAGACCTTTAAACCATGGTGTGTTCGCGTGAAAGTTAGGATTATTAAGATAAACAACATCACCGGCAAAAAAATGATTGGAATAAAAGGTGGTTATAGCAAGGTCAGGATCATTATGACAGCTATAGAGATAAAGATTTTGAAACAGAGAATTAAATAAATAGCTGCCAATACTTTACAAAGTGGCATGGTAATAGATAATTACAGCCGCAGTTGCACATTAGGTCTTATCAGAAGCCCGCGTTGCGTTGTTAATTACCAGTAGTCAGGGTTGCATTGGGCATATTCAAAAGTTGTAAACTGAGCTTGACTTTGATCCATTGCTTTTACACTTTTGATTAAACTGATTTGTACTTAAGGATCATAGACCCCCACCTCTAAGCGTAGTGTAGGTGGGAACTTCCATTCAGGTACAGTTGAGACTCCATCTGAATTTCCGATGTTCTAGCGAAGCTAGTACGAGTTCTCTCATGTTTTTTCGTACTTTGATTTCAAACAATAATTCATCCACGGTATATTTTCGATTAAAAAATCGTGATATACGGCTATTTGTCATACGTACTGGAAAGGTGAGCTTATTTTTATATTTCAGGCTTAGGATTTAGGAGATAAATAGTTAAATTTTTAAAAAAGTCTTCTCCTAAAATGATAGAGCATTCGCTCGTATATATTAAAATGACTAAAAAAACATTATTAAAGCAAAATGCGAATAATTAAGTATGAATACAGATGAAAAGTAAACTTAGAATGGAGAATTGTATGATACAAATTTCAGGAGTCCCACTTCAACCTAATGAAGAGTGTAATCTAGAATGTATTGAAAGAACAATCATTCAACACATGCTTGATTGCTCCCGTCTTATATTCTTACTAAACTCAAAAAATAACAAGCAGATATCAAACAATTCGGAAGAAAAGAAATTTGGTTTCTTCATCCAATAAAAAGTAATGATTTACTAGTTGTTATAGAAAATAAACCCGCTAAATCTCGATGAGGATAATACGTAAGCAAACTAACCTAATATTAATCACTTCTAGACATCTGCCATCATAGACTAATTCAGATAACTAAGAAGGAGGAAGTACAGTGACTCAACATTATAACGAAGATTCTAGACATAAGAATTATGCACAACATCATAAAACTCCTTACCAGCAGGCGAATGTTTCACAACCCCAGTTTTATTCATTATTTGAACCCTATTTTTTTCACAACCTTCGCTCTTTGGTAAGCTGTCTAGTGGTTATTGAAACAATACGCGGGACACTCCGAGGGAGACTGACTGATGTTCACCCTGACCATGTTGTTCTTGAAGTAAGTGGTATTCCTTATTTTGTACGAATTCAACAAATTAATTGGGTGATGCCTACTCATACGCATTCATCGCTTCCTCATGTTACAGCGCCTAAATAAATTTATAGAACAGATATCATGAAACAAACTCTCATCATCATAAGCTTACTAAACAAATAGAGATTGGGAGGGAATACCATGATTAAGCGTTTTGATCGAATTGCTATTGAATTGCCTAAACCAGATCATCCAGACCCTAATGCAGCTGCAGCGGTTCAAGAGCTGCTTGGAGGGCGGTTTGGTGAAATGTCTACCTTAAACACGTATATGTTCCAATCTTTTGGCTTCCGTCAAAAAAAGAAGTTAAAGCCATTTTATGACCTAATTTGCAGTATTAGTGGTGAAGAATTCGGGCATGTGGAGTTAGTATCTCATACTATTAATCTTATGTTAGTGGATACCACATTTCCTGCAGATCCTGATCAAACACCAATGCGTGAAGGTAAAGATAAGCGTAATTCCTACCATTTTATTGACACCGACCAAACCGCAAAGCCATTCGATTCTATGGGAGCACCTTGGACAGGAGACTATGTATTTAAAAGTGGTAACCTAGTCCAGGATTTACTTCATAACTTTTTCTTAGAGATTGGTGCTCGTACTCATAAAATGCGTGTCTATGAGATGACTGATCATCCTGTCGCACGTGAAATGATCGGATATTTACTTGTCCGTGGCGGAGTTCATATTAATGCTTATGCCAAAGCGCTTGAAGTTCTTACTGGTGTTGATATGACGAAGATGGTACCTGTTCCTAATGTGAGCAACAGAAAATTTGATGCAGCCAGAAAATGGGAGGATGCAGGGGAACATCGAAGATTATATACGTTTAGTGATCAAGATTATAAGGATATTATTCACATTTGGAAAGGAACACATCCTGAGGATGGTTCACCACTTGAAGTAATTCAAGGTGCACCTAAAGGAGCTCCTGTTCCAGATTTACCTGAGGTTCCTGAAACATTTGCTCCCGGTATCTCTCAAGAAGACTTTCTTAAAATTTCGAAACGGTTACAAAGGTTGGCAGGTATGTAGAGTTAAAGTTTGCTTGTTATTTTTTTAGCTAGCTCGTGATTTATTTTATTTAATTTCATTAATAAGAAAAACGCAAGACGCCTGGAGCTAGACAGTTTTCAAATTTATAAATTCTGATTATATAATAAAAGCAGCTAGTGAGATTGAATCACTAGCTGCTTTTATTAAATTTAAATAGGTTGATTTTCACTTTGTATAGGCATTTGAATTTGATCCAGTAGAGTAAATTAGAAACTTTGCACAAAAACGGCAGTTGAGTTAAAGAATATTTGAAAGAAACTCAACATTTTGGTATCAAGAGTTAGAAGACAGCATTCACAATTATATTAAAAAAATTTACTATTAATTGTCTAAATCCTCTACTGGTATTATATCTGCAATGTGTAGATTATCTACAGAGAAAAGACAATATAAGTCAGTAACAACATTTTGTAATTTACAATTTACTATTAAAAAACCTTCATACCCGTGACTAATAAGATTGTTACGAAAATTTGCATTGGCTTCGTCTTTATTTAAAAGAATAGCCATATCTTTCCAGGATATGTTTCTTTTTTTTGCACTAAAATAATCACAGTATTTGTCACGCTCTTTCATAAACAAATCATACGTATCAACGGTGTTAGATTCATATATCTTAAGGTGGGGTTCATCAATATATACTTTGTATACAAAGCCATTAACTGGCCTTTCCATTTGAACCACTTTAGGTTCACCATCTTCCCAAAACTCTGTATTCGATTTTTCAAAAATGGTGTCGCTTCCCATAGCATAAGATTTCGCGGAATTGATATCAGAAGTAAACCAAAATCCAATCGTATCAATATCGTTTTTTATATTTTGAACCATTTTTTCTTTATTAAAATTTTCGAATTTTTTAAGAGCTCCAAAATAAACGATCATATACATTCCTCCCTTTCTTAGTTTTGTCCAAATAAGAATGTATCATTTATGGAGATGCAGATTAAACTTCCTTCTTAGATACAAAATTAATCTTTTTCAGGAAAAACTACAAAAAAAGAGAATTTTTTAGATTATTCTTAAATTAAACATTGACTGATAGCTAAATCTAGGTAAGGATATGAATATATAATTTTTTTCTTGGAGGATGTTATGAAATATATTAGTACACGCGGAAATGTAAATGAAATTGGTTTTATTGATGCAGTCTTAATGGGACTAGCTACGGATGGTGGACTTTTAGTTCCTGAAAAAATTCCACAAATTCCGAAAGAAAAGCTAAAGGCAATCTCAAAGTTGTCATATCAAGAATTAGCATACGAAATTATTTCCCATTATGTTGATGGAGAAATACCAGAAAAAGACCTCATGGAATTAATCGAGAAAAGCTATGGAACCTTCCGTGATCCCGAGGTAACTCCTGTTAAAAAGATCAAGGATGATATGTATGTACTTGAACTGTTCCATGGTCCCACTTTTGCTTTTAAAGACGTTGCTCTGCAATTTTTAGGGAATTTGTATTCCTATATAGCAAAGAAGAGGGAAGTATCGATCAATATTCTTGGAGCTACTTCAGGGGATACAGGTGCGTCAGCAATTGAGGGTGTAAGGGGAAAAGAAGGAATTCGTATTTGTATTTTGCATCCTCATGGAAAAGTAAGTAAGGTCCAAGAACTACAAATGACTACTGTTCATGATGAAAGTGTTTTGAATTTAGCGATAAAGGGAACATTTGACGATGGTCAAAAAATTATCAAGGAAATCTTTGCAGATTTGGAATTCAAAAACAACTATCATCTGCGTGCGATTAATTCCATTAACTTCGCTCGTATTTTAGCGCAAACTGTTTATTATTTTTATGCATATTTTCAAGTGGCAAAAGAAAGAGATATAGAGAGCCTCAACTTCAGTGTGCCAACTGGGAATTTCGGGGATATTTTTGCGGGTTATTTGGCGAAGAGAATGGGCCTTCCAGTTGGTAAACTTATTGTTGCAACGAACGAGAACAATATTTTAGAACGTTTTATTAATGATGGAGTGTACGAGCCTGGCGAGTTCCGTAGTACTTATAGTCCTTCTATGGATATTCAAGTAGCCAGCAACTTCGAGCGATATCTGTACTACTTGCTTTCTGAAAGTCCAAATGCAGTCACTGCTGTCATGGAGAACTTCAAGACAAAGGGAAAAATTGTTGTAGATGAAGAGCAGCTTCGTCAAGTACAATCGGATTTTGCTGCATATGGAGTAGAGGGAGAAGAATGTCTACAGACTATCAGCAAATACTATACAGAAACGAATTATTTACTTGATCCGCATACATCATGTGGAGTTGCTGCATATGAAGCACGTAATAAAGCTAGCGAAGTATGTGTTACACTTGCAACTGCACATCCGGCAAAATTCAATGAATCGATTGAGCTTTGTAATATTGAACAGACATTCCCAAAAGAAATTAGTCAATTGTTTGATCAACCACAATATTTAGAAGTCGTCGAAGCTGACAATGATGAAATTATTCAGAAATTAAAGAGACATTTCAGTTCTTCTGAACCGTTACTAGAGAAATAAAACCATATCATGACTGAATCCACCACGCCTCTTAACAATGCGGACCACGGTGGATATTTTTAATGGATTGCTCTAATGATGATGCTCGACCACTAAACAGGTCCACAAATATTGTACGTAAAGCTTTCTTCAAAAGAAAGTTAATCTTGAGATGAAGCTATTAGAAAGAGAAAATGAAAGATTAAGAGCAGAGAATGAATTCTTAAAAAAGTTAGAGGAACTCGAAAGGAGGCGGTATTAAATCAAGTTCGCTTTAAAGATAAATATGTGGCTATTCAAGAGATCCACCAATAAGGGAATTTCTCCATTCTCCTACTTTGTAAAATAGCAGGAATTGCACGTTCTGCTTATTACAAATGGCTAAATCGTACTCCATCCGACCGAGAAACAGAAACTGAGGAAATATTAACTGAAATGAAGATTCTTCATGAAAAAGTCGATGGCATTTATAGTTACCGTCGTATGATGTTGAACATGAATCGAAATTTAATAAGAAGCTCAATCATAAAAGAATTTATCGATTAATGAAGGTCGCTGGATTAATGTCTGTCATTCGTAAACCGAAAAATCGTTATCGCAGTCATTGACGTTGCATTAAACACCTACATCCGTTCTATCGATGTAGGTACGTTTCCGACTAGTTTATTCGTTACGCCAGACGGAACAAAAGCTTATGTTTCCAATGCAGGAGACAATACGATCTCTGTAATTGATACGAGAACGGATACGGTAACTACTACTATTTCCGATCCTCTTTTGATTTTCCAACCAGTGCTACTTTTCCCCAGACAGTACAAAAGCTTATGTTCTAAATTTTTCACAAAATTATCTTACAATTATAGACGTGACTACGGATACAGTCACTGGGACGATTGCAGTAGGTAATGCTCCAGTTTTGCACGATTTACACCAGGAGGGGCAAGGATATATGTTCGATTTCAGGAGATGATTCCATATCCGTTATTGAAACGGCGACGGATACAGTTATTCAAACATTCCACTTTTACCTGGCAGTTTCCCTTGGATTCATGCTTTTACTCCGGATGGAAAAAGAGCTTACGTTACAAACAGAGGGTTAAATTCAGTATCCATCATCGATACGACAACGAATACAGTTTAAGGTTCTCCAAATCCAGTTGGTGCTGATCCGATTATTATTGTTATTGGAGTAGTAACGATTTGTTAAAGATAAGAGCTTAATAATATCAACCTCTTGTGTCGCTAACGAGGAGCTTTAGTACAACAACGAAGATCGTCATGGTGATTATTTTTGCTAACAAAGCAGTTATGCTCAACAAGGGTTATTATTTTTTATGGTAAATACATAAGAAGAAAGGAGGAAGTGTAATGAAGGTATATAAAATCACTAGTGTTGCACTAATTTAGTTTGTACGAATAAAGGATGAAACTGTTGATAAATTTAGATAAATACCCTTATAAAATAACGTTAAAGAAATGGAAAGACGAAAAAGAGGAGTATTTTGTTGCAAAAGTTCCAGAATTAGAAGTTGTATTTCTAATGGTCTAACGATAAAAGAGGCGTTAAGAAATATCAAGGAGGCTATGGTTGGCTAAATTGAGGTCAAACTTGAATTTGACGATAAACTACCAAAGCCAATCAACGACAAACTCATTGTAGAAAACTTATCTGAATGCGTTATTCAATTAAAATGGATGCTTATGTTATGTTTAAGAAGAACAACTAACAAAACAATGACATTTACTGCGCAGTGGGAATAAAGGATGAAACTGTTGATAAATTTAGATAAATACCCTTATAAAATAACGTTAAAGAAATGGAAAGACGAAAAAGAGGAGTATTTTGTTGCAAAAGTTCCAGAATTAGAAGTTGTATTTCTAATGGTCTAACGATAAAAGAGGCGTTAAGAAATATCAAGGAGGCTATGGTTGGCTAAATTGAGGTCAAACTTGAATTTGACGATAAACTACCAAAGCCAATCAACGACAAACTCATTGTAGAAATACAAGGTAAATACACCGAAGAAGAAAGACAAGAGTGCTACAATGCAGTAGAAAAAATGAAAGAACTAATTGAATAACTAAATCTTTAATACGTAGTAGACTAAATACTGCGTAACTATTAAATTCGTTTTTGAATGGATGTCCCCCTCAAGGATTGAGGGGGAGGAGTTCGGTTTAAATTTGTACAGATGTCAAAAGTTGGGCGGGTGTGGGCGACACTCAAGTTCTAAGTTTTGCGCTTCTTGGTGCGCTCCGGTGCCGAAACGAAAACCAATTGTAAAAGCAAGTTGATTATTGGTTCTTATTATTCATGATTTTATAGATGTTGAAGATTAATCATCTATTACAGCTTTTCCTTGTTCACGTAACTTTTTTAAAGATGTAAGCATATGATTTATTTCTTCATCGGAATGTCTTTCCCATGAGCTTAATTCAGAGATTATTTTCAAAGGAGATTTAGACCTATAAGAACGTGTTGGGTTTCCAGGAAATTTTTTGTCAGTTAAGTTCGGATCATTTTCAAAATCACCTAATGGTTCTACAATGTAAATTCTTTCTTTTGAATTAGATGTTGCTAATTCAGCACCCCATTTTGCCGCATCTAATGTTGCAGTGAAATATATATAGTTAGATTTTTTGTCTTGGTAATTCGATAAGTGTTGCGGTTCTAATAGATCTCCAATTTTTAGTTCTGCTTTAGTACCATGAAAGAAAGGACCATTTTCTAAGACATCTTTTTTGTCATTCATACTGATACACCTCTTATATTTTTAGGTTTATATAAAACAGTATAGGACAGGAACTTTAGAAAGTGTAGTCTATAAATAATTTATAATTGATAGTATAATGTAAGTAGAGAGAATGATCTCGAACGATAAATACCTATTATCTACGCTTTAATTAGCAATCAAAGTTTATGGTTGCAGGGGTTTTATGGACTGATATATGTTTTGTATAAAAAAACGGTATTTAAACAATCTGCCCCTATAATTGAAGAACGTTATTAAATTTTTCTTTTGATCATCTTTACTTGGTTTTGAAAATATAGGGGATAATTAAGTGAAAAGAATAAGAGGAAAAAAGCCACCTTTAATCAGGTGGCTTTCAGTTTATATACTAAGATTAAGTGATTGGGTGCTATTATCTGCAAAGAAGATAAAAAAAGCTTTATTTAATGTACAGTACAAATATACTATTCAATAGAAAATGTAGATTCCGCAATAAGTTTGATTGGGGAAGACCAAAGCCTAATTCCACCGTAAAGGTAAGGATGATTAGGCTTTTTTACTTGAAAATTGTTGATGTTCTTCTATGGGTAAAATAACAGTAGGAAGTTAAAAGTACTTTTGATCACATACAATAAATTTTATGATCATTTAGGTGAGACATTTATTGAGTAAAATGGAAGAGAAATAAACGTATTAAATATATATTGGACGATCCATATGCTCCGGAAATCGAGCTAGTTAAAGGAGTTTACGTAATCAATAAGAAAGCGATACTTGAATTGCTTGAAGGACGAATTCATTCGATTAATAGCTATGAATTTAATATCCTAAAGAAAAAGAGTAGGAATATTTCAGACGAAGATATAGAATATGTACTAGAGATGGCGACGGTTGTTGTCCTTGCAAGTGAAAAGAACCAAACACTTACAACATATTTTATTGCTGGTACAGGAGAGAAATTGAACAGCATATTAAACTTATGCCTTGGCTACTCTAAAGATTTAGAGAATAATAAATTTAAACTTAGTTTGCAAAATTTTATTGATGATGTTGAAGTAGTTAAGCAGATGGGATAATTAGAAAAAATAATCGGATCTGAATGGGGTGGAAGTCGAAGGTGAATCTGTGAAAATTTTATTCCTAAGCAGCATACCAAAGAATTAAAAATGCCCTAACAATCACTAAAAATTGTCAGGGCATTTTGTGTTTTTATTAGGAGGGGAAATTTGTGTGCTGTAGGCATTAACAAAAGAAAATTTAGTTTAGACTTTTTTTGTTCAGGAACGAAGTAAGTGAACTCTTGTTCTATTTTAGTTTCAACCTAGTTTACATAATATATATTATGATGACCAAAAGAGCGAAAGTGAAAATGGTCTCAAATAAGAAGTAAACTTTTAGTTTTGAGACAGAAAAAAATTGAGAAACTTTGTATACTAATGAAATTCGCTAATGTAAAATAAAATTCTAAAATTTATAAGCGTTGCAGATTATTTAGGAAAATCAAAAATTTATAGCTTGCTCTAAATTTATTAACCAAAATCATGACGCCTTACTAATTCCAATAAATTCCGTTACTTATTATTACTATTCATTCTCGTTGGTTCAAATCGTAATTGTTTCGTTTTGTGTAAATTCGCTTTTCAATTATTTTAATTTTGTTTCAAATACCTTACAAACATTTTGGTTTAGCCAGTTCCCACTCTAATATCTTTAATTCAACATCTGCTATAAGATACTTGAAACTACTAATACATCATGCTACGGTTCCAAACAAGTACTTTAGTTACCGTTTTTCTAACTAAAGCAATAAAAATAGGCATCATTCATCCTCTTGATGCCCTTGCCTCCTATTTTCATCAAACTACGAAAACATTCGAACTAATAGATGAGCATTTTTGAAGTCAGGTGGCTATATTATTTACCTAACTTCATATAGTAATCTCTTGTAGTTTTATCCAATTTTTCGATCGCATAACGTAATGTAATTCTCGGCATTGCTACTGCGTGTTTATTTAAAAATTTTTTCAAAGCGTCTTCATCTTTTTTCCCAGCTTCTCGTATCCAACTTCCTACTGCTTTGTTAATCATTGCTTCCTTATCGTTAACTAATAACTCTGCAATTCGAAATGTATGTTCTGTATCACCATTTTTAATAAAGCCGTATGTGTTCACAATTGCAGTTCTGCGTTCCTAAATATTTCTTGAAAGCGCTAATTTATATAAAATTTCTTTAGGTTTATCAAGGAGATAAATACCTACTACTGAGGGAGCTGCTCTATCAACAATATCCCAATTGTTAATTCTATCGTGTCTACAAATAAATCAAAAAGATCTTTTCGTTTTTGTTTGGTCACTTTCTTTTTTTTAGCTTGAAAATCCATAATACTAATAGCACCCATTCTTGCATCATAATATGGACTTTCAAGTACTTTTTCCACTTCATCTAAGGGCATATCGGTAAATAACTTAGAAAGCTGAAATACCGTTCTCATATGGAGACCTAAACATTCAGTCGTGCTGTCTTCCCCTTTAAAATATTTTTGTGCTTTCTTTATATGCGTTTCACCCTTAAACTTCTCAAGTTCACTGATAAAATGTTGTGCAGTTAAACCAGTAAAGTCTAAATATTTCATAAAATCCTCCCGTTTTTATTTCATTTCGTTACTATCTGAAAAATATGTGAAAAATAAATTCAAAGCTTTAATTGCCACATTTAATTACAATTTTGGTTTCTCCACTATATAAAAAGTTTATCTATTGTAGTTTTAAACATATTAACGGTTCTTTGATTACTCAATATTTACTTCCTTATGAAAAAATAATTAAATTTAACCCTGCTAATGAAACAATAATCATCGCAACCTTTTTGATCGTTTCACGTGGTAATCTATCGAACATTTTCAAACCAAGTGTTGTTCCAATAATAACTGTGACAACTCCGACTATAAAATATAAAAGAAACGATGAATTAAAATCTCCATTTAAACCATGTAGCAATAATGAAAAGGTATTATTAACAAAAAATACTACTTGTAAATTTGCACTATATCGATATTTATTATTAAAAATCAATAAAAAGTAAAATACAAAAAAAGGTCCACCAACAGCAAATATTCCACCAATAAAACCACCGAAAAATCCAAAAATTATTGGAATAATATGTGTTTTTAACATAGCTGCAGAAGGTTCCTTATTACTCAGTAACAGATAAAAAACTATAGATATTAAGAATAATCCCAATACCTTTTTCATAAAATCCATTTCCCCATAGGCATTTAAAATAAAAAAGGCAATTATTCGCCCAGTAAGTGATGCACTTAAAATAATTAGAAGTGATTTTACGAGAATATGTTTATAGTTTCTAAAGATAATACTAGCCGAAACAACTAATGATAGGGCCATAACAAACAACGCACTCTCTTTTACTGAGAAAAAAAGAGGTATAAAGCCCATGGCAAATAATCCAAAGCCAAACCCACTAACACCTTGAATAAAGCTTCCAATAAGTATAATAATGATGATAATTAAAAGTTCAGTTAACATTATGATTGCTCCTCTTTCTAGTCGAAACGTTTAATATTTTCTTTTTTATAGTACCTAATCTTGTTTGAATCATTATGTAATCTTATTTAAATTTTAATGACGTATCCTTCGTTGCTAAAAGTGCATTCTTTCAAGCAATTTCTATTATAGAAACTTTTAATACGACTATTTTTATTTTGTTAATTCATTTTCGTCCTGCTCCCTTCACTTTTTTAAATAAAGAGGTAATAATTCCAATTATACTTAACAGTCCCTCTATTTGATATTCTTTTACCTCTTTTCCATCCTTATTTTTCAATTTTATAAAGTGTATTCATAAATTCAATAACCGGTGCTGACATCGATTACTAGATGAAAATGAAATAAAAAATCTAGTTCTAGTTATCTTAGTCGCGTATACCTGTATTATTCCTACAGAAATTTCTATACGTCGAAAATATACTATACTTAAATGAAACAAAGACGCTACCCTTAAAATGGGAGAGCGTCTTTGTTAAAATTGTAATTATAAGTTAAATAATTCGAACTCCAATAGTACCTGCGATTTGTTTGATTTTCTCTTCTAGGCTAGGAATAAGGTCATTGTCTACCTTGTTATCAATGTCAATCATTGTGTATGCATAATCCCCGCGGCTGCTGTTAATCATGTCTGCGATATTTAAATTATAGTTAGAAATAGCAGAAGTGATTTGACCAACCATGTTCGGAACGTTTTTGTGGAATGCAGCCACACGGCGTTTTCCTGTATATGGTAGAGAAACATTAGGAAAGTTAACTGAATTTTTAATGTTTCCTGTTTCAAGAAATTCTTTCAATTGACGAGCTGCCATAACTGCACAATTTTCTTCAGATTCTTCAGTAGATGCACCAAGGTGAGGAATTGGTACAGCATTTTTCATTTTTACTACATCTTCATTAGGGAAGTCAGTAATGTATTTCCCAACTTTTCCACTTTCAAGTGCAACAGCAATATCTTTTTCATTTACAAGTCCGCCGCGTGAGAAGTTTAAAATATAAACATCGTCTTTCATAATTTTAAATGTTTCTTCATTAAACATACCTTTTGTATCTGCAGTTAATGGAACGTGTACAGTGATATAATCAGACTTTGCAAATAACTCTTCAATTGACATAGCACGGTGTACATTACGCGATAAATTCCATGCCGTATCAACAGAGATGAACGGATCAAAACCAATCACATCCATATCTAAATCAAGTGCATCATTGGCTACAAGCGCACCGATCGCTCCTAAACCAATAACCCCTAAAGTTTTCCCTCGAATTTCTTTCCCAACGAAATTCTTTTTACCTTCTTCTACAAGCTTTGGAATTTTTTCTCCTTCAGCTTCTAATGTTTTTGCCCAAGCAACACCTTCAAAAAGGTTACGAGATGCAGCGATTAAAGAAGTAAGTACAAGCTCTTTTACAGCATTTGCATTTGCTCCTGGAGTATTAAAAACAACAATACCAGTTTCTGTACATTGGTCAACTGGTATATTATTAACACCTGCACCTGCACGTGCAATTGCTTTTAATTCATTATTGAATTTAATTGAGTGCATATTCGCACTACGAACAACTATAGCATCAGGATTTTCACTATCGTTATCAATAGTATATTGTTCCTTGTTAAATATTCTAAGTCCACTTTCAGCAATATTATTTAATGTTTTAATTGTGTTTACTTTGTCTACAGTAATTGTGCTCATTCTGTTTAACGCCTCTTTCTTTTTGATAGTTTTAAATTTTCTAAATTATTATTTTATCATAAAGCAGATACTATTAAAATAATAGTATTTTTTAAAAATTTTAAAAAAATCTACAAATTATTTAACATTTTTCAACAAAGAAATACGTAATCTTTCCAATTATATCATGCCCAACAACATATTAATAAACTATATGAAAATTTATATTAAGTTAAAGCTCAAGTTATAGTAACATGATATTGTTTTACTTACATACAATTAATGTTGAATTATTCTCTGGTTGTTTAGCTATCTCCTCCTATATGCATAAAGAGGTAAGGGAATAAATCCCTTACCTCTGCCCAGGCGAACGGCTATTCGATACTATGTGCTCCCTTACGGTTATCCGTTTTCGCCAGTTACACATAGCCTTTAGTTTCTTTAATATTATCAGATTGTTTTTAAATCTTCAACTATAAGTTTATAAGTTATTCCTTATGATTTTATATACTTTATCAATGAAGCTTGTTCGATCTAATTAAACAGTGCCTTTTGCGTCTTATACGATCGGTAGGCGGATACTCCTTGGAGAGTCAGCTTTTTCAAGATTTGCATCGACCTGTATTGTCCTGTTTTCAGATAATTTATCTTCATTTTCAAATTCACTGCTCTCCTCTTCTGTTTCAAAATCTTCGTCGGTAGTGTTAACGAGTTTTTAGTAGGATCATCGCTTATGATTACTCTCAATGGAAGTAGCTATCATCAAAATTCTGACCCATCTGATTTATATTACGACCCAGAAAGTACATATGTAGAAGAAGAGAAAGATGTAATATAAGTTTTATTCATACCTCTTTCCTCCTAAATCTGAAACTCTAGTTTGTACTAAGTTATGTTTTAATAAAATAAAGGAGGAGGTTTCAACCATTCCTATAATTACGATTTTAGAAATTAATGTAAATACTTCTTCACTTATATTTAGTTACACTTATAGTTTAGAAACCATCCTACTTTAAAGTCGGTAAACTATAAGTGAAAGAAATTTTCACTTTAAAGCTTCTCCTTCTTTAATGAGAAATTCTACCATTTTCCCCACTTTTTCATAAGCATATTGATAAGAAGCTGCCTTAATTTCTTCAAAAATTAGTAGATCAATAACCTCATCTCTATCAACCTCTGCCCATTTATTTTCTTTATCCATTTGTGCGAGTTGCATTTTAATTCTATCCAATGCTTTTTCCATTTCAAACCCTCCTAAAAATTATTCTCTACTCTCACATTTGAATTCATATAAAAAGTCCACGTTTCTAGCTTAAAAATTTTTATAAACAAAAAATTATATTAAACATATTGTAACATAATTAATAAAGACCTTCCGGCTGAACAGGGTCCATAAAGAATGACAAAAACTGCTGGTAAATTTAGTTTTTATCAATGTATAAGTCAGATGCAAAAAACAGTCTGTTTACAGGTATAGTATATTTTTTGAAAAGCAAAACAAAACTACTTTAAAAGGAGTGAGCATCATGGATAAAAGAAAATTAACCATTGCTGGGACAAATATAAATGAAGTTAAACGGCTGAATAAACAATCAGGGTTATCTTATAATGAGGCAAAAATTATCCTTGCCAAGAAAAAGGGATTACTTAAAGAAACAGAATAATAATTTAACTACTTTAGTTATAAGAGTGAATTTCACAATGACCAAAAACGGGTCGCATTAACCTATAATTAATCACAAACGATTGATAAAGTATCTAATATACATAAATAATGAATTATGATATTTATAAAAATAATAATGAGAATGAAAACCTTCATTTCTTACTATAAAATACTAACAATCAGTGGGTATTGTTATCGCTCGTTGATTGTTAGTATTTTGTCCTACACAAGCATTAAATAAGATAGTTATCATCTAGAAAATCCTCATCCACAGGTATAACTGACCTAAACAAAACATTCTTAGATCAAGTTAATTATTCGCTCCTCTTTCCCATCTAGAGATTTCCTCTCGAACTCTCGGCGCCACTTCCGTTCCTAAAAGCTCGATAGTTTTCATTACATCATCATGTGGCATTGAGCCGACTGGTACATGTAGCATAAAACGTGTTATACCTACTTTCTTTCGTAGATGTATAATTTTATTAGCAACCGTTTGTGGGTCTCCTACATATAGTGCACCTTCAAAGCTACGTGCCGCATCAAAACTCGATCGATCATAATGACCCCAACCTCGTTCTCGCCCAAGTACGTTCATTACGTATTGTGTCGATGGAAAAAATTTATCTGCAGCATTCTCAGTATCTTCTGCGATAAAGCCGTGCGAATGTGATGCCACAGGCAAATTAGATATATCATGGCCTGCCTTTGAGGCTGCTTTCTTATAGATCTGTACAAGCGGCGCAAAATTTACTGGATTTCCTCCAATAATCGCTAATACTAGAGGTAATCCGAGTACCCCTGCACGGATGACTGATTCTGGGTTACCTCCACTACCAATCCACACAGGTAATGGGTTTTGTACTGGGCGTGGGTAAACACCTAAGTTGTTAATAGCTGGACGATGACCACCTCTCCATGTCACTTTTTCAGATTCACGTATTTTTAACAACAATTCTAAGTTCTCATTGAACAGTTCATCGTAATCTTGTAAATCATAGCCAAACAACGGAAAAGATTCGATAAAAGATCCCCGGCCAGCCATAATTTCTGCTCGACCGTTTGAAATACCATCTAGACTTGCAAAGTCTTGAAATACACGAACCGGATCAGCCGAAGATAACACGGTTACTGCGCTAGTCAACCTTATTCGTTTCGTCTGTGAAGCAGCTGCTGCCAAGACGATAGCTGGTGAGGAGGCTGCAAAATCTTCTCGATGGTGTTCGCCAACACCAAATACATCTAACCCAACTTGATCAGCAAGTACGATTTCTTCTACAACCTCACGTAATCTCTGTGCATGACTTATCACCTCGCCAGTCTGAACATCTGGTGTCGTCTCAACAAACGTACTTACACCAATCTCCATCAATCATTCCTCCTATACATTATGTCAACAAATAGTTAAATAAACCCCAAAGTATATCTTTATTCTGAAGCTTTCCCCTCTTCATTTCAAGTTTCGTGAACTATCTTCATCGATTAGACGTTCCTATATTCTAATACGGATATAACAAAAACAAGTAGGATGTTCCAATAACATCTCCTCGGTTTATTTTCAACCTCAAATAATCTATGTCTAATATTTAACCGCCTAAAAGATCATTTAACTTACACTAAAAAAAGCTAATCATATATATTACCTTGAAGAATGGAAAGGCTCAATAAAATAAGAAAAGCGCAAGCGCCTTGGTCACGAGCGAAAGGCACTGAAGCTAGACAGTTTCCAAGTTAGAAATTTGTAAATTCTGATTATAAAACAAAAAACCGAACATATGAACGTCCGGTCAAAAAATACAACTTCATAATGCAGTTAGAATAACTTATGAAAATCTGCTGTCTTTGTTTTAGTAGTCCTAAATAATATTATTCTGGCAATTTTTCTTGTAGTAATAATAAGAAGGTAGCTAACGGACCAAGAAACAATGAAATTAAAAACCAGTTAAGACCAGATCTGTTCTTTCCCTGTGCTAATCCAGCATTAATTAAAGCAAGTGTACCCCAACCAACAAAAATTTGTTTCTCCATTTCATCCCCCTCTCAAACTTAGCATAGTTATATCTCTTCACTATTTTACTACTGTAGCTTTGTACTTTTTCCAATGAAATTAATCAAGTTCTTTAGCGATAATGTTTTCTATATGAGTGAATTCATATTTGCAAAAAATGTGTTGCATGAAACTATATAGAGTTACAAACGCTTCATCGAGTCTATATACAGTATCCTAGTGACAAAAATTATGAATTTTCATTAATACTTTTGTTATTAATTTTCATAAATTTTAACTCTTGGGTTTAATCCATAATAATTATAAACGTTTATATAAGAAACTTCGGTTACTTCGTCTGCATCAAGTGCTAATACAAATGTTCTTGGGGTTGCATCATCCGTACAAGCACGTTCGGTTTCTGCTTTAAGATGAATAATCAATTCCGACTTATCAGTACTTAATTCAACAGTATAAAACTCAAGTGGACATGACCCCGATTCAATAATCCCTAGAAACAGTATAGCTTGACTATCCCAATCAACATCTTTTGGAACTCCTGTTAACCCAAAGTAATCCCAATGCTCATTAAAAGCATCTTGATTTGTTACTTTGTACGCTAACGTACCTTGCTCAGCTAACTCGTAAAAGGAAGCTGGTAATGTTTTCTCAGTTTTTATTACGTTACTAGACAAAGATAAGTCTTGGTTATCACTGATCCCACATCCCGTCACTCCCATTCCAAAAAGAAACAAAGTAAAAATCATTATTGAAATTTTAAATCCCATCAATATCCCTCCTTAAAACTACTATTCATTCTTTAGACGGTGAATCAAAAGATAAGTTACACTTCCATTTTGTTTTATTTGTGGAATAAACGAAGATATCGTGTTCCTTGCACAACTAAATGAATAACGGAATATTTTAATTTGAATAAGTAAGGAGTGATTTTATGGTTCAAATTGCTGTTGTAAGTAGTGGAGATTCGCTTTGGTCGATTGCTAATAGTTATGGTGTCCCTCTGGAAATCTTAAGTAATGTAAATGAAATTAGTCCAGAAACACCGTTAGTTCCAGGCCAAACACTAGTTATCCCAACAACTAATCGTTTTATCAATCCGTTTTTTTATCAAACTCCGATGCATTATCGATATCGACCAATTGAAGTAAATGCTTATGTTCGTGTGGATGATCCAAATGCAGTCAATATTGTTTATAAATACGCACCATATTTGACTTACTTCAATGTTTCAAGTTACCGTGTAACCTTTAGCGGTGAGCTTACTCCAATAAATGACGATGAAATTTTGAATGCAATTGAAGATACTGATGCCGTACCGATCTTTGTCATAACTAATTTTACTGGCGAGGAATTTTCACCTACTATCACTAGAGAATTATTTACGAATGAAACAGCTAGAGAGCGCTTTGTATCAAATTTAGTAGCTATTTTAGCAGAAAAGCCGTATTTTGCTGTAAATATTGATTTCGAAGAGAATTATCCTGAAGATCGAGAATTATATAATGAATTCCTACGGCAGATTACACCGAGAATTAAAGAACAAGGAGTGTTAGTTTCTACTACGTTAGCCCCAAAAGTTGGGCCTAGTGAACCTGTTGCTTGGTTCGGAGGGCTTGATCACGATTATGCAGCCCATGGTCAAATTGTTGATTTTGTTAATTTGATGACATATGATATTGGAGGTTGGTTTAGTGGTCCACCAGGGGCCGTCTCACCTTTACCAACCATGCGTGCCGTACTAGACTATGCAACATCGGTAATTCCTAACGATAAAATTATGTTAGGACTCCCACTATACGGATACGATTGGCAGTTACCATTTGATCCAACTGTTGATTTTGCAGAAACAATCGGACCAAGAGAAGCAGTAAATCTAGCAAGAGAAGTTGGAGCCGTCATCCGATATGACTACAACGTGCAAGCACCATTTTTCACCTACTATGACACAGCTGGTAATGAACATATCGTATGGTTTGAAGACGCTCGAAGTATGAAAGCAAAACTAGATCTTATTAATGAATATTCACTCAGAGGTGCTAGTTACTTTATACTAGGCCGTAGTTTCCCGGAAAATTGGGAATTACTTTCGGAAATGTTTAAAATCCAAAAGATATTGTGATGTAAACTAGCTCAAAAGAAAAAGCCTCGATCTTATAGAAGAGGCTTTTTACTGTTGGTTATTTTTTTATAATTTATAGCAGTAAACATCAAGTATATCAAATTAAATTTTAAATTTATTAATCATTCGCTCTAACTCTAAAATTGTATTAGACAATCTTTCTGATAAGTGACCGAGTTCTTCCGCCGCAGCAAATTGTTCTTCTGTTGTAGCTGTAACTTCTTCTGTTGTTGATGATGAAAGTTCTGCTACACTAACCATTTCTACAATTGCTTCCTCAACTTTCTCTTTGCTTACATTAATTTTCGCAATAGAATTTCCGATTCTAGAAACATCATTAATAATGACATTCGTATCATTTAATATATGCTCGAAAGAATCTCTAGTTTTATTTATTGAATTTGTTTGAATATCAAATAATGTTGTTGAGGACCTAACTAAATCTACCGAACATTCTGTTTGGTGTAAAATTTGATTAATAATTTTCTCTATATTCATTGTTGACTCTTTTGATTGTTCTGCAAGCTTTCTAACCTCATTAGCCACTACAGCAAATCCTCTTCCGGATTCTCCAGCTCTTGCAGCTTCAATACTAGCATTTAATGATAATAAATTGGTTTGTTCACTTATATCTTTAATAATTTTTATTATTCCTTGAATACCGGTAACATCTTTACCTAGTTTTACAATTGTTTGCTCAATCTCATAAATTTTTTCTTGTACATCTTTATTAAGTGTGGTTAATTCATTCATATTACTTATTGAATTACTACTTAAATCCTTTGTTTTAGCAGTGGCTATTGTCACATTCTCTACATTATTAGTTACGTCTAAGATTTCTTGAGATAACCCTTTCATTTCTTGGTTTGTTTTTTCAGCATAATCAACTTGTTCCACTGACCCTTTTGCGACTTCTTCAATGGCCGTTGCAATTTGTTCTGCTGCTTCGGATGATTCATTAGAAATCTTCTTTAAATGATCGGCATTTTCGACAGCGCTTTCAGCTACCTTTTTATTTTCTTGTATAATATTCTTTATATTTGCTAGCATATTATTAAAACTTTGTCCTAATCGACCAATTTCATTGTTTCGAAGGTAATCGGTTTGAACAGTTAAATCTCCATGTTCTGCTTTACTCATCAATGCTACCATCTTACTTAACGGTTTTGTTATGCTATATGTAATCTTAATGCCTACCAAAATAGATATAACAATACAAATGAAAACAATTAAATAAATTAAATACACAACACTATTAATTTCTTTCATTAAATAAGACTTTTGTGTAGAAATAACTACTTGCCAACCATTTGATAATTCATTATGTGAAATTAATTCACTACTATTGTTATTCGTATTTAAATGCCCTGTATACCGATTTCCAACTTCTTCATAATTATTACTTGCAATAACTTGATTTTCCTCATCCACAATATAAATTGTTCTCTCTAAAGTTACGTCCGATCCTACAACATCGTTAAAGATATCGCTACTTATTGTATAAATAAATACTCCCCGATCTCTCCCTGAATAGTCTCTAGCACTTTTAAATAGGTAAATATTTTCATGATCATTTTGAAAGCCATGACTCCATAATAAGGTACCATTGAGTTCATAAGCCTGCTTCTT
The DNA here is from genome assembly GCF_001866005.1 of Anaerobacillus alkalilacustris. Classification (GTDB taxonomy): domain Bacteria; phylum Bacillota; class Bacilli; order Bacillales; family Anaerobacillaceae; genus Anaerobacillus; species Anaerobacillus alkalilacustris. The sequence goes on along the minus strand of NZ_MLQR01000020.1, from coordinate 61,353 downwards.
AATGTCTGAATTAATGAATTCTTGTACATTTAAATAAATATTTTGCGGACCGTAACGAACTCCATCATTCCGTACAAATTGTATATTTTCAAGATTTCTATTAGTATTTGTGATTGCAGTTAATCCATCTGTCGCATTTCTGTTTTTCTGAAATATATCATATTCTGTTAAGTTTTGTTCACTTCCAACAAGGTTATCTAACAATTCAGAGTTACCAAAAGGAATTAATGTAGTTTGTACGATTTCATTAATCATTGTATTTATATTATTTGCTAAATGAAAGCCTATTTCATGAGTCATCTCTGATACTTTATCTTCTATAGTGTTCCTGGAAACTGAAAATACAAAACTAGCGATAATAATGCTTGGTATCACACCAAGTAGTATAAATGATACTATTAATTTCGTTTTTAATGTAGCATTATTAAAGATAAAATTCTTATTATTCCTCTTTCTTAATTGCGCACTTTTTTTTCCTTTTTTCTTAAGCATAATCCTCCTCCTAAGATATCAACTATGAGAAAAATACTTCTATCTCTAAATCTACCACCTCCTAATTAGTTTTTCACAGTTAAAAAGGCCTAGTTGAATAAAAGGGCTTACATTCTCTATTTTATACCAATTTTCGATATTGTAAAGTTTTCTATTACCCAATATTAAATATTTTTGTTTATTTTTACTTCTTTTTTACTTTTGATAAAATAAATATAGCACATTAGAAAAAAATTTATAAATGTTTGTTTTATGGAGGAAGAATGAACGACCTAAAATCAAATATATTCATCTATAAGGTTGTTGCCTCTGTGCTTCATATACAATTTTATTTTTGAATTTAATACAAAAAAGGTAAATAATAAACTTCTTTTACTAAAACTTTACCTTTTTTATTGAATAAAAAACTTAAATATTTTGTCGGGAAATTGTTTTTCCATCCAGGAAGCTCCGTAAAAAACGATTCGGATAGCATTCTCTACTCACCAGCATTTAGAGTTTTTATATGATATTTGTCTTGGATCTTTTTAGCTAATTTATATCAATACTGAGCCAAGAATTAGAAAGGTAATTGTGGTTGATAGCGAGCGGAAAGCTAACATTGAAGGAACTTGGGCAGCTTAAACAATAGCTGTTGTTCGTGTTCATACGATCATTACAGCAGGTGACGCTGCAAAGTTGCTATAAATGCTATTAGCCATCTAAACAGCAGTGAACGATACGTCGACCATGATATCATAATCAATGAAACTATAAAAGAACGCACAGTATGCGTTCTTTTATTTAGAAATTAGAGTTTATCAATTTTGAACTTAAAATGATTTCTAGCGCAAGTGCTTATCGACTAGAAAGGCTTCCTTGCCTCCATAACGATAACCTAGTGTCATTCAGCTCCCCTTTATCTCACTCGACTCGAACAAACTTATTACGTTTAAAGTTGTGTCGATTGCCCTTTTTTACAATATCCGAGAAGATAATGTCTTGTCTATTAAACTTTATGCACTTTTATCATAACCTTCTTAGTTTTCTAGCCATTTAACAGTCTATACATTATAGTTTGTCTATTTTTATTAAGCATTTTCAATTAACTCTAAAATTTGATTATAACAACTTGCATACTGATCTGGATTTGGATCTTCGCCCATTATTTTTGGTACTTCAAAATCAGATAGTACAAAATGATGCTTTGGTTTAACTTCATGTCTAGATAAACAATTTTTGCAACAAGCTAAAGGGCAACCATCAATAGCTATTATATCTCTCCCTGATTTGGCCGTTTTAACAAGTGGTTTTACATCACCACCTACTCCAGCAATACAGGACATTTCGGCAATTTTTTCTCGATCCATTTTTATTGCAATCATGTTAGCAGTTTGTGCAGCCGAGGAACAACCGGAACATGAATAGACAAGAGGTAAATTGTTTTTTGACATTCTTGTTCATCTCCCTATTTCATTCGATCAGAATATTTTGTTTTTTCACAATTTAAATTAGTTAGTATTATAACGTAAACTCCTAGATTAAAATGTGATAAACGCTACAAAATTTCAATGAAATTATCCTTGTCCCCTTTACCAAACGAATTGATTTGTTTGAAAAAAATAAAAGTTAGGTGTATCTATTCCACGTTCAAATTATGAATCATACTATACTCCCATACGTTTCATAAATACATTTCTCCAACTTGTAGACAACTCGTCTACTTCTAAAATTTTATTAATACCCTCAATATTGATTTTATCGTGATACATGATTTTGTTTGCAAAAGATATTGTTACGCTTTTAGAATTTCTTTCTAGTAGTTTCATAGGTTTAACTTTTGTTACTAAGCCTTCTTGTAACACTCTAAAATAAAAGCCCGTATAACCTGAATTTTGAACCCACAATGGAAGTTCTGGCTCATTATATTTTTGAGCCAATTTGTGACATGGTTGTCGTGGTTGCGTAACTTGAACAATCGCATCTCCCAATTCATAAATGTCTCCGATACACACTACCTCTTCTGTGAGGCCATCTATAGTTAGGTTTTCTCCAAATGCACCGAATGAAAGTGGTTGCTGTAACCTTTTCTGCCAAAATGGATAATACTGATAAGAATATACACAAACTGCCTTATCTTCTCCACCATGATTATCAAGGTCTGCTTGACCGTCACCTTCGAACGTTTCTTTATATAAGAAGATCGGTTTATTCACTTCTTGTTTATTTATCCCAGTAAATAAACTTTTCTCTTGAAAAGTTATACTCTTTGGCATTCCAACATTAACAGATATTATTTTGTTCGTATGATTAGGCATGTTTTTCCTCCAAATTAGTTTAATAGGCTTTGCTATAAAGCTAGTTCACTTTTTGTCCGAGTTTAAAAAATTAAGCTGATTTTTCTTTCAAATTTTGTTTCTCTTTTGTATCTTTAGAATAATAATTTAATGATATGACTCCAATAATTACCATTACTAATACTAATGTACGAAGTCCTCCTACGACCTCTTTAAATAAAACGATTCCTATAATAGTAATAAGCAATGTTCCTACTCCGACCCAAATGGCATAAGCAATAGTAAGTGGAAGTTCTTCCAGAGAACGTGCAAAAAAGTAAATGGAACATAACACACCTACTACTACAGCTAGATTGTACTCAATAATAGAAAATCCTTCTGAAAGTTTAATGTTAGTAGTAGCAAAAACTTCAAAAAAGATTGCAAGTAGTAAATAGCACCTCTTTTATTTTTCATCGTCAGGCTCATGCTCCTTAAATATTTAGTAAAACCACTCCTATAATATTTACGAACATTGATGTAACAGCCTTCAAATTAAGTTTCTCTCTGAATAAAAACTCTCCAGCTAAACTTGTCAGAACAACCCCAAGACCACTCCATGTAGCATAAGTAACGCCTACAGATATTTCTTGTACGATATTTGACAACAAATAAAATGTGAATAAATAGAAAAGGACTCCTACTATAGCTATTCCTTTACGTCTAAAACTTTTAGATTTTTTCAAAGCAATATCTCCAAAACTGCTAATAATGATTGCGGTAAATAATAGAAGATAAATCAACTACCTCACTCCTTTGTCCATCTAAGAAGTTCATGTAATACACGTTCTCTAACGTCCTTTTCAAGTGGTGCCAATCCAAATATTTCCGCAAACCATAGTCCATCGACAGCTAGACGGGCTATAGTGGAGTGTAAAGAATCAGTATGCTCCTTCTCTATTTCATCCTGCCAAACTACAAATTGTTTTTGTAAATTGCTCAGTAATTCCGGGTCCAGACGGATTTTTGTCAATTTATACTAGTTACACATTAGAATAAAAGCAGACGAAGTCCTCTCTTTTATTCTAAAAAACAAATTTCTACTTCATTAAGTTAAATTTATCGTCCTGAATTTTCGTACATAGGTAAATAAATCTTAACACTAGTTCCCTTGTTCACTTCACTTTCAATCGCAACGCTTCCCTTATGTTTATTAATAATTTGTTGAACGATCATTAAGCCAAGACCATTCCCATGTTTGCTAAGCAAATAAAATGGTTCTCCTAATTTTGATAATAATTGTTTCGGAATTCCACAACCCTCGTCTAAAAATTCAATCGTAAGGTTTCCATCGGTTACATCTATATTTATCGATAACTTACCACCATTGGGCATGGAAGATAACGCATTTTTAATTATATTTGAAAAAGCTGTTATGATTTGACTTCTAATAACTGGCACTGTAATGCTATTTTGTACTATCCGATAAGAATGTATAATATCATGTTTTTCAGGGTCAAAATCAATCAACTTTATTGTTTCTAATAGCAACTCATTTATATTAACTTTTTCAAATTTTTCATTTATTGGATCTGAAATTGCTAGAAACCGATTAATAATCTCTTCAATTTTATTGATTTCATCAATAATAACTTCTGAAAAAGCCTTTAAATTATGAGAATGATCATCAAACAAATACCAAAACCCTTTTAGTATAGTTAGTGGATTTCGAATTTCATCTGCTAACGATGAAACTACCTGGCCTATTGCGGAAACTCTTTCTTGGTACTTAGCTTGTTCCTCAGCAAATTTTTTATTGGTAATATCTAAATGGACAATTACTGCACAATTCATATAGTTAGTTTCCTCATGCAGTGGAGTCACATACATTACAAACCACCTTCTCTCATTTGGAGAGTGACACGAATACTCGTAGGTGAATAGGTTCTTTTCTCGATTTAACACTAATTGTATGTTTTCTATGACATACAACATTTCGTTTAACCCACCTTCTTTATAACTCTTCATACAAACATCAAAATAATTTATACCTATTCCACATGTTTCTTTGCTACCACCATTATTCCTATAGAAATCATCCCATTGATTATTCGTCAGAATTAAATTTCCTTCTTTATCGATAATTGCAATATTTTGAACCATAGAGTTGATTATTTTATCATGGATCATATTATTTTCTTCTGGACATTTAAACATTAGAAACCTCCAAGGGTAATAATTGAACCTTATAAATTCTTCCTTATTATGTCTCGTATTTTATAAGGTATTTAAACTAGATACAGTGTTTTATTTTTAGAAAAAAATAATTTTCGTAATTAACAAAAAACGTTAGCGAAACTAAATTTAGTTAAGACAGTCCGTGTAAGTAGTTAATATATCTTAGTGGCGTGTTGCATGAATGGGGAAGAATTCATTAAAGTAACATTAAAATAGCGCTCTCCATTGTTTTTTGGAAAACGCCTAGATTTAATAATTTAAATACATAATATGTTTAATAAATATGATCATTAAAACTATCCCCCTAGATGTTATATCTACAGGATGTATTCTTGCTTCAAGCGATTTATAAATTAATATGTCAGCTTCACTCATAATTACTTTTTTAATCTAATTAGTTATTACATGATTATCAACCCAATGGAAATCTATGAATTGAGGGTGTTCAATGACCTCAATTGGGAACTCTTCTTTTAGTTTATCCATTATGCATTTACTTCCAAAAACTTTTGTAAGTTTTTTGGGGTGAATATTTGATGTTTTAATAAATTCACGAACATTATAGGTTAAAAGTGGATTAGATTTATTTAATTTCACATGCTTATTAAGTCGTATTAGTTCGATAAATTTGTTCACTATTTCTTTTTCAGAGTGAGATTCTTTAAATTCAATAATCAAAGGTAATCAGCCCTTTCTAAATGTTTATAGTTTCTTAACAAAAGTTAGTTATATACTAGAAGACTAGTGATATTTAGTTAAACTTGTTCGTCATAACCCATGTCCACTAACATTGTATATGGATATGCAAGAAGTTCGTTCTCATTACAATTATTTAACTTATTTTGTATTATAGATTAAATTATTAATATTCAGATATTTCAAGTTAGTTTTTTTAACAAAGAAAATTTAACCTCTTTCATAAAATGATATAATTTATTCATCGATTAGATAAACTCGTACATTCAGTGGTAGATTTATCCCACTCTTAAGGGGCAGTAAGACCCCCACCTCAAAACGTAAGAAAATCGAAAATTTACGTGGGGGGATTAACTGCCCCTTAAGGTCCGATAAGTTAATGTTGCTTTTTCAGGCAAAAAAAATAACAGAACTCTTTTTGAGTCCTGTTATTTTCGTACTTAGCACCTTAATGAAAATAATCAACCTGTATTCACTAATCCAGCAGCAACACCACTAATAGAAAGTAGCACTTCTGTTAGAAGCTCTTCATAGTTGTCGTCTGTCTCACGCATGTTTTTGATCAAATGAACTTGTAAGAAGCTCAATGGGTCTACGTAAGGATTACGTCTACGAACAGATTCTTGGATAGTTGGTGTATGCTCAAGAAGTTCTTGATTACCTGTAATTAGTAAAAGAATTTCCCTTGTTCTTTTGTATTCATCTGAAATATCATTGAAAATTCTTTCTGCTATTTCTTTATCCTCAACTAAATTAATATATTCTTTTGCCGTCTGTAGATCAGCTTTCATTAATGCCATTTGAAGGTTATTAATTGTTGATTGGAAGAATGGCCATTTCTTATACATGTCCTGAAGCAGTCTTAAATTCTGATCACTCTTCATTGCGAAAGATTGCAAACCTGTACCAGCCGCATACCAAGCAGGGATCATTTGTCTAGACTGTGTCCAAGCAAACACCCATGGAATCGCGCGTAAATCTTCAAAGCGTTCGCTTCCCTTACGACTCATCGGCCTAGAGCCAATATTTAATGCTCCTAATTCTCTTAAAGGTGTCGCTTGTTTAAAGTAAGTTAAGAAATCTGGGTCTCCAAAGACAAGTGATTGATATTTTGCTAATGCATGTTTTGAAGCTTCTTCCATCGCATCTTCCCATGACTTTTCACGTACAAAGCCTTGTAATAAATTTTTCGAAGCATTTGCAGAAGCTTCTAATAATGCTGATGCTGCCTGTTCTAGATTTCGATAAGCAATATCTTCTAATAAATAACGTGAAGATAGAACTTCACCTTGTTCAGTTATTTTCACTCCATCACCAAGCGTTTCAGCAGGTTGTGATAAAATACTACGATTAAGAGGTCCGCCTCCACGTCCTAATGAACCACCACGTCCATGGAAGAATTTCAATTTAATATTAAATTCCTTAGCCATATCATGGATTTCTTTCTGAGCTTTGAAAAGCTTCCAATTTGCTGTTAATGTTCCGCCGTCTTTACTTCCATCTGAATAACCAAGCATGATTTCTTGGTGATTTCCTCTTTCAGTAATGTGATTACGATAAACATCCATTTCAAATAATGTCTTCATAATACCAGGACCTGCAATTAAGTCATCAACTGTTTCAAGTAATGGCGCTACATGTAAATGACTTTCTACTTTCCCATCTGCATGTAAACGATAGATACCAGCCTCTTTAGCTAGAACAAGTACTTCAAGTAGGTCACTTGCTGATTGAGTCATACTAACTAAGTATACTTCTATTGAGCGACTTCCAAATTCAGAATGAGCTTTCTTAATCATTTGGAATACGTTTAATACTTCTTGTGTTTCTTCAGAATAATCTTCTTCCACTAATAATAGTGGTCTTGGTTCACCCAAAACTTTCTCAAGAACTGCAACCTTCTCATTCTCAGGTAGGGCAGAATAATCATCAGTTATGTTAACAGCTTTTAAAATTTCAGTTACCGCAGTTTCATGTTCCCCACTATGGTTTCTAATATCAAGTGTAGCTAGATGGAAGCCGAATAACTCAACTTGACGAATTAGTTTTCGAATCTTTTTAAGTTTATTATTTGCAGGCTGATGTTTTTCAGCACATTCTTTAACCATTACAAGATCCTTCAATAATTCTTCTGCTGAACGATAACCAATTTTTGTGTTTCCTACGTTTCGTAAACGTTTAAGGATTACAGCAAACTTACGTCGATAAATCTCGTTCTTAATCGGCCAAGCTTCTCCAGGCTCTAGATATAATTGCTCATCTTGTTTAACGGACTGAATTAACTCTTCACTTATTGATACTCGAGAACTAGCTTGACTAAAACGTTTCATTAACTCAGTTGCTGCTTCTTTATATTTTTTTAACACTAATTTCCGCTGAAGTTTTAATGTTTCCCACGTAATTTCTGGCGTAACGTTAGGATTTCCATCACGATCTCCACCAATCCACGAACCGAAGAATAGAAAGTTTGGCACTTTCCACGAATGAGACGGATAATAACTTTGTAACTGATTTTCTAACTCTTCATGTATATCTGGTAGGACCTCAAATAATGTATCGTCAAAATAATAAAGACCATTTTTAACTTCATCAAGTACCGTTGGCTTGCGATAACGTAATTCATCAGTTTGCCATAAAGCAGTAACTTCATTAAATAAACTCTCATCCAAATCTTTTCTTTGTTTCTTTAGTAATATCGGATTGTCAAATTGCTGAAGTAACTTTGATATGCGCTTTTGTGTTTCAAGCACCGTCCGCTTTGTTGCCTCTGTTGGATGAGCCGTGATAATTAGTTCAATTGATAAATCATTTAAAACTTTTTGAATAACATCTTCAGAAAAATGGTTTTCTTTTAAAGAAGATACCGCACTTTCAATCGAAATGGGTTGTACACAGCCTTTTTCATGTAAATGATATTGGCGGTGACGGCGGATCCTATGATTTTGTTCTGCAATATTTACTAGATGAAAATAAATTGAAAAAGCACGAATAACTTGTTGGCGTACAGGTGGCTTAAGACTACTAATCTCTTCTTTAAAACTTAAGTATAATTCTTCATTATAGTTTTCTCTTAAGCTTTTTGCCTTCTTCCTTATTGCTTCAACTTTTTCTAATAATGAAATTCCACCTTCATGGACGAGAATTTCTCCTAAGATATTCCCAAGTTTCCTCACATCGTTCCTCAAAAGAGAACTGTTATCTACTGTAACATTGATCATTTAATCATCCCCCAATTATAAAATCATTTCTTTCATGTTAAATTAGAAAAGCCTACGGTAACAAAGGTAGCTTTCTATCGACAAACCATTTTTCTTTGACCTACATAAACGATATCAACTACGACTGGTAGACATCAATGTCCCACCCGGACAAAAAGCGTCCCTTCCCAAAAAGGTAGTACCTAAATTGCTAGTTCTCCCTATATTAACAAAAATAATTAGAATAATCCATCATTTCAGATACTTTTATGTTTAAAACCATTTCTAAAAGTAATGAAAATTTTGAATTTATATTTTATTATTTTTTGTATAACAAAGAAAAAACACGCTGTAAGAATGAGAATTTTTTATCCTTTAAAAGCTAAAAAAATTCAATGGCATGGTCAGTTAAACCCTTCTTTCGACCGATTTTGACATACACCTATTTAATTCCATTATAATCTAGTATGTAGATTTATCAATAATTTACTTTAAGCTTTGCTTCATATTTAATATATCTAAATTAAAAATAACGAATCAACATCCTTCTGATTATCATAAAGTTAATTTTTCCATACTTAAACAAAATTATTAATAATCCCATTATAAAGTGAACTAACAATCAGTGAAGATTTTCCTCATCCCTCACTGATTGTTAGTTTACCTTATCGGACCTTAATGGGCATTTATCATCTACCTAAGTTTTTTCGGTTGTCCTACGTTTTGAAGTAGGGGTCTTACTTCCCCTTAAGAGTGGGAGAAAACTGTAATTATTTTCATTAAAACTGTGAATATTACCATCTAGTTTAATAATGTCAATCATTTATTATTCTGCCTCTGAGTTATCTCAAAAGGTTGATCCTGACATTATTTTTCTTATTGGAGATGTGATCGGCGACAAAAACTGGAAGGTCGGCAAGTAGAGGTCTGCTCTTTGAACGCAATCTATATGCTTCTGCGTCTGACAGCACTGCTTCGAAGTAGGCTTCTCGAAGCAGTGATTTGTGCGACGAGTAATCGCAGGAGCAAAGTAGCATGAAGCATCATCAAAGAAGCAATCTAGGAAGTCAGTGAAGTCAGAAACTTGACTGAAGTGATAGAGCTGATGGCGCCTGGAGCTAGACAGTTTTCAAGTTAGAAATTTATAAATTCTGATAATGAGAAAAAGACACAGTTTCCCATTCTACTGAAAAACTGTGTCGCAAAGGTATAATATACACTACTTTCCACCGAGCAACTCTCGTGTTTTCTCTAATATCTCTTGATCTTTTAATCGGAATTTAAATTCGACGCGCCTTGAGGCTTGATGACTATATTTTCCAGCTTCATCAGTACGTCCGTCAGTATAAGACCTTCCGTTGACCGTTAATTTCTCTTTTAAATGAATCTGAATATTTTGATACGGAAAATCTTTACTTAAAATATATTCAGCTACGCTAAAAGCTCTTTGTTGAGAAAGCTCTAAGTTGTATAAATAGTCCCCAATTTGATCTGCATGACCTTCAATGATAATTTCTGATATATAGTCCTTATATCCCCGTTCCAACAAGACGTCTAAATACATTGGAACAAACTCATTTAAAAATTCATAACCCTCAGGCTTTAAGACAGCTGCATCAAATTCAAACAAAATATCCGTACTAAAAATCATCGCACCAGTTTTTTCGTCGATCTCTATGTCTACACTAGAAGCACTAAATTCTTCATTTAAATCATTGATTAGATCTACTCTAACACCCATGATTTGGTCGATCGTTCGTTTCATCTCTTCTATTTGAAATGATTTTATGACCATCATAATGATAAAGATTAAGATGAAACAAAGTAAGATCACCGTTAACAAATCTGTGAATGACGGCCAGAAATAACCTTCCTCCTGCTCACCTTTAAATAATTTTCTATATTTATTATTCATTGCTTCCAACCCTTATTCGTTGACTTTGTCTCACTGCTTCTTGTGCGAAAACATGAAGATTACGATTTAAGTTCTGGATTTCTTGATTTAAATCATTGATCGTTTGCTGAGTATAGCGACTATTTCTTTGTTGATTTTCTGTTGTTATTTCCCCTAATTGTTTAAACTCTTTTTTTACGGCGTCATTCATATCAACGACATAGTCGCCGATGTTTCTACTAACTTTATCCAGTTTATCTCCAAGAGTTCCCTCTAAATTAGTGACATATCTTGAAAGTGTATCTTTAAGTATACCAACGCTTGCCTCAATTTGGTTTTCTCGATGATTAAATGAATCAGTCATTTGTGTGATTGTACGATTAATTTCGTTTAGTAATTGTTGATTTTTTATACCTATTTGCTCATATGAACGTGTCGCATCATTCAAGTTTTTTTCAAAGGTTTGAGAATCAACAGCATGAGCTTTCAGGTGATTACTGAAGTCTTGATTAAATTGCTTCAGTTCATCAAAACGTTCTGATAATAGACTTTTATATTCTTCCTGAGCTCTATTTATCATATCTAATGCTTCAGGCAGTCTGACAATCGAGGAGCCTAACCGATCAAAATCTTTTCTAAGTTCTTTTAAATAAGTAGTAATTCCCAATAATTTTGAACTTAGATCATCTCCAAAAATCCCTTTAAACTGTCGATTGTTTTCTTTCATTAATTTTACTAGATTATCGCTCTGAACATTCATTCTCTCAAATGCACCATACATGGATTCTTGCCTATCAGAAATAGTTGAGAAGAAGTCCTTCAAATCACTAACAGAAGTTTGAAATTCGTTCAACGTTTCTGTCTGAGAGTTTGTAAGTTCTGAAACTTTTTTATATGTTTCAGTAAACGCAGCCGTCATCTTTTCGTTTCTTTGATCCATCTTGTAAAAATAAGTGAATAATTGGTCAAAATTCTTATTTAGCTTAGTGACACCACTATCAAAACCTTCAGTAACTTTTTTTACACTGTGAAAAAGCACATTGAAATCTCTCAAATTTTCGGTTAAACCATCATTAAACTTTGCTAAATCACGTGCTGATTGCTGCAATCCAACTGTATACTCTTGAAACCCTTTGAAAGATTCTACAATGTTGCCGAGTGATTCTTCATTTGTTTTTCGAAGCTCGACAATAGATGAATTAATTGTTTCTGAAACTTCAATGAGGCGTGCCATCTCATCTTGATCTTGTTCATCTAAATAAGACTCTGTTTTTAACATAATGTCCGTTAACATATATTCCGTATTAATTACTTTCGTAAGTACTGTCATGATTAACGATAGTCCCATACCTGCAATACTCGTATAAAATGCTACATCTATTCCAGATAGTACAAGTGCCACGTTTTCTACTAACTGATCTCCTGTTGAATCGATACTACCTAGTGACATTGCAAGACCAATAAATGTCCCTAATACACCAACTAAAATAAAAACAGATACAGTCATCTGGATGATTTTAATGAGACTAACAACCGGTACATTTAACATTCGCCAACTTGAAAACTTCTTTTGAACAAAAGTTTCTACTTTTACTTTTTCACTTTTCTTCTTTTGTTCAAATTCACCTTGAAATTGATTCAATGGGTCAATATCTAATGAATTTGTTGAACTAATGAAATCGCGTACTCTTCTTAATCTACTATACAAAATAAAATGACTGACAACAGCGACTACAAACCCTACAAATAAGACCATAAAAATAAATTCAATCAATGAATTTGATAAAATAGATTGAGCCTGCTGTTCACTTATAAAAATTTTTAAAATTGCTTCAACCACTGAATTTCCCCCCTACTATAAAGAGTTAAAAGACGAAAGTAGAAAGTGCAACTATTTTGCAACTTGTCACTTAAACCTCTTTTTTTATAGCTATTCATAAGTTGGACAATTCATGCATGGGGGGTCGGAGTTTAAAGCGTTTACTTTCTATTTTTTGTGTATTAGCAACTTATCTATTATTGTAATTAAAAGAAGTACTAAAATATCATCACTATTAGAGATCCTACTGCTGAAAGAAAAAATGAATGGTTACTCGTGAATTGTGCACAAATTTCATCTACGTCCGCGTAATAACTAGTTATATGTTAAATAATCAATAGCCCAAAATGTATGGGCTATTGATATGCTTTTCCTTTTGTTAATATACATGGAACTCCTTTACCTACCGCACCAGGCTTATTCATTTTTTCTATATAAGCCAAGCCTCTTGCACATTGACGTTTACACGTGATACAAGATTTAGATGTTACCATCTTCATTGTGTATTCATATTTTTGATTTGCTGTTAATGGAGCAACTTTTTTCTTTTTTCCCATATTGTATCACTCCTATGTTTGATGCTTTATTCTATGCACCAAATTCCTCTGAGTGAGTGAGCTGAGAAAATATTCTTTTATTAGAACATGCTTCAAATTGCATTAATTTAGTGATGTGAAACTATGTCTAATGATGTAAATTATGTATTATGATTTCTTTCAATTACAGTTTTTTCACAACATCTTTTTCCAAAACACTAAACTTTCCGCTCGGCTCTAAATATACCTTTTTAACTTCTGATACTGATGAATAACCAGCTATTCGTAATTCTTCCATTAATTCATTCTTACTTATCCTAGCTTTACGTAACCCACTCATAACAATCGTCCCATTTTCAATTAGTTTTATCGGACTCCCTTGAACGATTATTTCAAACAACCTACTTTTTATCGATAAAAAACTCAATACAATTTGAGCTATGACTAATGCTGAAATAGCAACTACTGAGATTAAAGGATTTAATTCTGGATCAGATAAGGGTTTTGCTATTAATGCCCCTATAGCAATAGCAACAACGAGGTCAAAGTCAGTTAATCTACCTACAGCTTGGCTTCCCATAATACGAAAAGCTGTCAAACCAACAACAAACATCCCTAGAGCTTTTGTAAATGAAAGTAAATATTCCATTAAATCCACCTCGTTTTTCTTGACTTTACATTTTAAGTATATCCAATCAAGATATAAAAAAATGTTCTTAGGTAAATATTGTAGTGTTAGTAACTGGAAGTATTAAAGTCCTTTACTTCAGTTGACATATTTAAATAGTTTAATCAAACTGATTTGTACTTTAGGGTCATAGCCCCCCACCTCTAAGCGTAGGTGGGAACTTCCATTCAGGTGGAGTTGAGAGACTCCATTTGAATTTCCGATGTTCAAGCGAAGCTAGAACGAGTTCTCTGACATATCGTATTTGAGGGCTAAATAATTTTTCAACATCTGATAAGTTATAAATTATCATTGAATCTTAATGACTAAAGTCTTAGCATAGCTTTTTAAGCCATCCATAAAATTTTATACTTTATGATAATTGATAGTACAAAAAAGGTATAATTCCCTCGTTTTTTGGGAATTATACCTTTTTCCATTCAGGAAGTCTTTTTTTAGTTCTTAAACTAAATTAGGCTTGTTGCTTACGCAGTCTCCTTGAAAAAAGAATAAAGATCGGAAGTGGAATGATGATCCAACCAAAAGACTTAATCAAACTATTCTTTGCTCGATTTTTTGAACGTTCGATTTCTGCCTCTCTGTAATTATTGTACATAGCTCTCATTTCTTCTTCATTATACTCTTCTACAACTCTTTCATTATCTGGTGTGAACTTATAATTTTGGTTCATTTTATATTCTTCATAACTCATATAATAATCGTTAGGAACAATAATATCAGAAGCCGCCATAAACAAACCAACTCCACCACCAATGGACATCATCAACGTTGCAAAACAAACTAAATAAACATAAAGATTTTTTATCAATTCATTCACCCTCTCTTGGTCAGACTCGCCGTGCTTACCTGCAAAAATAACAAAAATAATAAATAACACCACACACAAAAAAACGATAGGAAATAAAAGAGAAACCATTTTTTCACCTCGCTTTCAGTTTACATGATAAAATTTAAATAAAACAGAAAAATAATAAGTCTTTCCATACATTCTACATAAGTAATTGAAATTAAATTCCCATTTTAATTATAGACGGGAGAAACGAAAAAAAGTTACTCGTCTTTTTATGTATTAAAGAAAAGTTTACTTATTTCAGTAAAAATATTATTGTTGATTTCACTAATGGAAAAAGGAGATAGTACTTACTTTAATGGTGTTGTATGGATACTCCCATCACTTAATCAAACTGATTTGTATTTATGGGTCATAGCCCCCCACCTCTAAGCGTAGGTGGGAACTTCCATTCAGGTGGAGTTGAGGATCCATCTGAATATCCAATGCTCTCGCGAAGCTAGAACGAGTTCTCGATCATTTGAAGAAGTTAGTCTCCTGCCATAAATGATAGATAAATTTAGTATCACAAAGACCTACTCGCATTTGCGAATAGGTCTTTCTAGTTGTGATAATTATTTATTGACCTTGCCCTAATGAATAACCACGTTCACCATTAAACTTATAGAGATTTTCTGTTTTTATACAGTTGATCCCCGCTTCGTCAACGCGTTGTAATAAGTTTATAATATCTTTATTGTTTTTTGTGGCATTTGATGTTAATTGGAAACGACATCTCCAATGGTCAGTTGTAAATGTTTCTGGAAATCCGTTTGGATATACTTTTACACCACGATTTGTGATGACAACTAACTCAAATTCTGGCCCTGCGACTTTTTTAAGTGCTTCTCCTAATTCATTAGATGTTAATGTGTTGTTCAAAACAAAAACATCGACGCCATCTAATTCTTGAACAACATCAGTTTTTACTCGATCTTTTGCTTGAGGAGCAAACTCTAACTTAACCTCTTCGCCTTCCTTAATTTCTTTATATATAACAGGAGCAAATGTAGAAGGTTGCTGACCGAGGCGTTGAATGATTGCTTCAGCAAACTCCATGGTACCTACTGAAGCACCGCCCTTAGCAATATCTCCGGTGAAAATTCCATCTTCTAGCGTTTTTAACCATGCATTATGAATTTTCGTCGCTACCTCTGGTTGTCCAATGTGTACTAGCATCATAATAGCTCCATGAATTAATCCAGATGGGTTCGCAATCCCTTTTCCTGCAATGTCAGGGGCACTTCCGTGAATAGCTTCAAACATAGCTACATGATCACCAATATTAGCGGAGCCTGCTAAACCTACACTTCCTGTAATTTGCGCAGCCACATCAGAAGCAATATCCCCATAGAGATTTGGCATTACAATTACATCAAAGTCCTGTGGAGTATCCGCGATTTTTGCGATTCCAATATCAATGATCCAGTGCTCAGTTTCAACTTGAGGATATTCTTTTGAAATTTCATTAAAGACTTTATGGAAAAGACCATCCGTTAATTTCATGATATTGTCTTTTGAGAAACAAGTTACTTTTTTACGATTATTCTTTACCGCATATTCAAACGCATATCGAATAATTTTCTCACTTCCAGGACGAGTGATTAACTTCAAACATTGTACTACTTCAGGTGTTTGCTGATGTTCAATTCCTGCGTACAAGTCTTCTTCATTTTCCCTAACAATGACAAGGTCTACATTAGGATGCTTCGTCTTTACAAACGGATCATATGAAATATTTGGTCGAATATTTGCATAAAGACCTAGCGTTTTACGAATTGTAACGTTTAAACTTTTAAACCCACCACCCTGCGGCGTAGTAATTGGTGCTTTTAGGAAAACTTTTGTGCGGCGAAGAGATTCCCATGCTTCTTCACTGATACCGGATGTTTCACCAGATAAATATACTTTTTCCCCGATATCGATAAACTCAGGTTCAATTTCAGCCCCAGAAAACTCTAATATTTTCAGTGTTGCATCCATTATTTCAGGTCCTATTCCATCACCTTTTGCAACTGTAATATGACGCTTTTTAATCATTTTAGATACCCCCTATTTAAAACTAAGTTGTAACCTATTCAATCATTGGTTCTAATGATTGAATAAATTACAATATCTAATCTTTAATCAATGTTATACCGTACCAAAATTCACTTATCAAAGTATAAGTTTTGAGTTTGTAGTTTCAATCTTTTAAAGTCAGATACATATATTATAATCTTTTTTCGACAATCCCCACACTTTGTTTGTAAGATTATCTATCAAGAAAACGACGGTTTCTACATAAACAACGCTATCCAAACCTTTAAATAATATTTGTGACTATTTACTTTGCTTTTCAATTTATCAATACATTTAGGTATGCATAAGACTTATTCTAACAGGCTAACCTACCTTTGAACCTTATACTATCCATTAACTTAATATTAAAGTAGGTTAATATTCTTATTTAGGGGTGTAGATTATGGACAACGTGTTTGATTATGAAGATATCCAGTTGATCCCTGCAAAAAGTGTGGTAAGAAGTCGCTCTGAGTGTGATACAACCGTAAACCTTGGTGGTCATACATTTAAGTTACCAGTTGTGCCGGCAAATATGCAAACAATTATCGATGAAAAAATAGCCATTTACTTAGCTGAAAATGGTTACTTTTATATTATGCACCGCTTTGAACCTGAGAAGCGAATATCTTTTATAAAGGACATGAAAATTCGAAGGTTAATTGCGTCAATTAGTGTTGGTGTAAAAGATGTTGAGTATCAATTCATTAAGCAATTGGCAGAAGAACAACTTTCACCAGATTACATTACGATTGATATTGCGCATGGACATTCTAATGCTGTAATTGAGATGATCCAACATATTAAAAACCATCTACCTAATTGTTTTATTATTGCTGGAAATGTTGGAACACCTGAAGCAGTAAGAGAATTAGAACATGCTGGAGCTGATGCCACAAAAGTCGGAATTGGACCAGGCAAGGTATGTATTACAAAGATTAAAACCGGATTCGGTACTGGCGGTTGGCAATTAGCTGCACTACGTTGGTGTGCAAAGGCAGCAAGAAAGCCGATTATAGCGGATGGTGGTATTCGTACACATGGGGACATAGCAAAATCGATTAGATTTGGAGCATCAATGGTCATGATTGGTTCATTATTTGCCGGTCACGAAGAATCACCTGGACAAACCATTGAGAAAGATGGAATTCTTTGCAAAGAATATTTTGGTTCAGCTTCAGAATTTCAAAAAGGTGAAAGAAAAAATGTTGAAGGAAAAAGAATGTATGTCGAACATAAAGGCTCTCTACAAGATACCTTAATTGAGATGGAACAGGATCTTCAATCCTCTATATCTTATGCAGGTGGAAACAAGTTAGAGGCAATCCGACATGTAGATTATGTCATTGTTAAAAATTCTATCTTTAACGGAGATAAAGTTTACTAAATTCTGATACTAAAAATAAAGGAGTTGCCAGTTTGAAATGTCCTTTACAAAGGGTACACTTTAGATTGACAACCCCTTTTTCCACATGAATTAAATTCAGATTTTATCTTTTATGCAAAGAACAAACTCTTATTTGTTTCTTTTTGCATCATTTCAATTTGTAGTAATTTTACTTTGAAAAGTGAAATTGGATCAATGTAGCTTTCGGGATTCGATTTTAACTGTTGCAATCTTTCTTTCTTATGTTGAATATCAAGTTGTTCGTTTATGATCACTTCTTGTAAATCGATAAATGGTGCTTTAAAGAACATCGTAATATCACGTTCTAAACCTTTTTCAAACAATTCAAATTGTAACATAAATTGATTGGTACTCGCTGTTGCTACCTTTTCATAATCTTCTTTTTCGATAAGGTTTTTGTACATGTTACATAACATTGTCTTGTTTGGGAGAAGAGTTCCAAATACTTTTCCAGCACCTTTCATAACCAATTGTGAAGGAGTTGATCGATTTAGAATATTTATCGTTTCTAATTGTACCCCATTTGATATTCTGAGGGCATCACGGCTCCAATCGTCAACTACTTTAAAGTCACATTTGAGATTAAAGCGTAGCTGTCCATACATCATATTAAAGCCTTCACTCATTTCCTCTAAATAGTCTTGACTAAGAGAAAACTCCTCAGTGGATTTTTCAATCCAGACATTAATACCCTTTGAAAATTTTGGTAATACACTATGTTCGATATAATTATGAATTCTTTCGTTCATCTTTTCGTTTAGTTCAATATGAATGTTTCCAAAGTTGCTATCCTCTTTTATTAAACTAGAGCATTCTTTTAATAATTTAGGGATCGCCATCTTTAAATCCATCTTAATGTCGTCTTTTATTTCCCGATAAGAACGTTGCATGATGTCCATTTTTTCCCTCTCCAAATCACTTAACTGGTGAACAGCTGCATTTACCTTAGAAACGACATCTTCTTTCCAACGTATTTCCTCAGTTATTTGAGTTTCCGTTTCCACTCGTCTTTTTAAAAGATAGGTAAGGGTTTCTCGAATGTAAAATAATAACTTCCTGTTACGAACATCGGTTCTCGACTGATAATTAAATACTTCTTGTATGAAGCCAGACAAGTCTTCCGTTTGTTTGCTGCTTTTATTATGCGTTGAATACGGGAAGATTTTAGCCTTGGGAAAACTATCCGAAATTATGGTACGTGTTTCTTCTACCAATTGAGTTACTTCTTCTTGATGATAAATAGCATCCGTTTTCAGTAAGAAATGGATTGGCACGTTTGGTAGTTGTTCTTGAAGTTTTAGTAAAAGTTCACGATCTCTTTCTGAAAAGAGGGTCGTTGGAGTTAAGACATATAACAAACCGTCAGCGAACTGGGCAAAAGTTAACTCTTCTTTTTTATTATGTTTCATCGCTTCATTCGCATTGTAATTAAAATCAGGTATATTAATTAAAGTTAACTGATTTTCTTCTAAAAAACGGTTTGGTATTTTAACGTGAATTAGCGATGTTTGGAGTGTATTCCCTTCCTCTTCTTCTTTCTCTTCTTGTTTCATTTCAAAAAGTTCATTGAAACTTTCAACCGGGTGAATTGAATGAGAAGAAATTTCATACAATTGAAATTCTTTATCATTACTATAACAAACAACTGTGCCAGCTGGACTAGATCCACTATTATTGCTTAGTAAAGATTTGATAACAGTCGTCTTCCCATTCTCATGCATTCCGGTAATTAGAAGATAGTTAGTTTGTAAATCTTTCACTTTATTTACGGAGTATTTTAGACGTTGGTCAATATCTAACTTAAGACTCTTCGTCCAATTTGTAATTTCATCAAATAATTCTATGCTTCGATCGATGTTTACTGTATCTTTGTTAGAATTCTTTAGAATATATTCAGCTTTTTCTACAATGGTAGAACTCACTGATGTTTTGAAACTTTCATTCCAAGCAAGAACGGATGTTGCTGCAAATATGGAATAAGTATCATCTGCAACATGTAACCAATTAGTAAGTAGATCTGGAACGATATCTCTTATTTCTTTTAGTAAATATTGTCCACTAATTAAGTTGAAATAAGTTTCATAATAGTTAGCAGCTAAATCGTGCCAGGTCTTAGATGGATCTATTTCAATACGTAAGATTAAACGATTGATTTCACTTAGCCACGAAAAATACACCTCTTCATCTTTATAGCTATTCCAAAGTGAAACAACAAGCTTTTCGAAGCATCTTTGATCCACGCTATATAACACTTCTAAAAGTTCAGAATAATAATCGGGCGGAGTCGGTTTGGTTAACCCTTCTTCTACATAATTATTTAATACTTCAAACCACTGTATGTGTTCCGTTCGGATTGCTTCATTAACTACAAGCTCAATAGCGCTACTCCAATCACGATACTCTTCAAAAAAAGAACGAGCAACTTCGGTCAATGTTGGATAATCTGGATTTAAGGAAACTGATTTTTTAATGATGTCGGCTGCTAAATCTAGTTCCTCCATTTCGTTGTAAATGGAAAATAATTTTAATGCCACTTCAGAATTTAAAGCTAAACTTTCACTAGTTACGGATTTATATAAGTCAATAGCTTTCGGAAATTGACTAAGCTCATAATAGGCATCAGCCATATTTTTTCTTGCCCAATACTCTAAGTGATTATGTACCTTCTCCCACTTGAAAATAGCAGTTTCATAATCTTTGTTTTGAAAGTACACTTCCCCTTGTGAAAAACGAATATACGAAAGATCCGAATCTTTATTATTTTGTTCACTCATATATAAATTACCAAGAAATTGTACCAGATTATCATTCTCTTGATCTGGCATTATCGTTTCATAATACTTTTTTTCGATCAGCTGTTTTTCTACAGTCATGACTTTTCCTCCAAGTATGTATTTGTTATTCCTTGTAAGTCTACTACTTTTCTCAAAAAATACTCAGTTTTGTACCTGCTCTATTAGCCGGTTAACTAAAATCATTTTACTACCTATTATTTCAAATAACCAATTAATTTACAATAATTCAAAGGTAGGATAAAAACAGCTAATCAAATTAAAAGATTTAGCGCGTTAAAGCTTTACCTCACCGGGGGTCAGACCCCCGAAATTTTCTTTATTAAACCTTCTACATAATTAGGTTGATTCATGATCGTCCTAGCTAAACCAATAAAATCTACTTCTCCACTTGCTACCATATCCGTTGCAATGTGAATATTTTCTAATTCACCTGCACCAATAACTGGAACAGAAACATGCTCCTTCACAGTTTTGAGCATACCTCTTAACATCGCAGGTCCCTGCAAACCTAAAGGGGGCATAAGTCCAGTCGAAACATCAAGAATGTCTATACCCTCTTCCTCTAATTTTTTTGCTACAAAACACGAATCCTCAAGTGTAGTTCCGCCTGGTAAAAGATCATCCACCCCTAAACGTACTAAAAGGAGAAAGTCTTCACCAACAGCTTTCCTTATCTCTATAGTTACTTCCATAAGTAACCTACTTCTATTTTCTAAACTACCTCCGTATTGATCTGTTCTTTGATTAGTAAGTGGTGATAGAAATTGTGTTAACAAAAAACCGTGACAACTATGTATTTCTACTCCATCAAAACCAGCCTTCTTTGCACGGATTGCCGCTTGAATAAAAGTATCTTTTATTTTGGTAATTTCAGAGATCGATAAATGCTTTGGTAACGATCGATTGAAGGTGGGATTTACGATAGCTGAAGGTGCCACTGCTTCCATTCCTGTTAAGTTAGTGTCTGCAGCACTCCCTGCATGGTTTATCTGTAAAACAGCAACCTGATTGTTGTTGTGTATAGTAGTTGAAAGTTTTGATAATCCTTCAATACATTCATCTCGATCGACAAAAAGTAAATTTTCACGATATTGACCATCTAGTGCAATCGCTGCTTGCTCAACAACGATCAATGAAGGACCTTTCCGTTGTTCGTAAATAAACAAAAGTTCATCAGTGACTAACCCAGAGTTTGTTGCTTTCGCAATATCAAAAGGGGCACAAACATAGCGATTATTGAAAACGAAATCTTTAATTGTCTTACTTTCTAATAAAATATCTGATTTGTTCATACTATTTTTTCTCCATTCTTTTTTAATACTTAATAATTCTGGAAAAATCATTTCAAGATGACTATTTTATACAAGTCTATAGTATGCATTCATACATTACAATTTAATTCACCATAATTCCTATAGGAAATTCCGAATGTTTTGTTAACTATTACTTTTTTACTGTTATTTAAGGTAATTTCATATTTCTATTCCCTTGTTTCATTAAAATTTATCTATTTGAGAACTTGTTCTTTGTAAGTAAAACATTTAATCACAAATACTTTCACTTATAACAGTGACAGTTTGCTTTTCTTCAATTTTAGTACTTTTCTATAAGTACATTAACCAACTCTTTTCTTCTAGTGTTTAGTAATGTTGTCTTAGTTCCTAATTTTTAAAAAAAATTACAGATTAGTCAGTACGAAAGAGAACTCGTTTTAGCTTCGCTAGAACATCGGAAATTCTGTTGGAGTCTCAATTCCACCTGAATGGAAATTCCCACCTATGCTACGCTTAGAAGCGGGGGCCATGACCCTTAAGTGCAAAACAATTTGATTAATTATTGTTTATAGAATAGTAGTGTTTGGAAACTTATGTTATAGGGAGGGATTATTAGAGGTATAAAATATCATTAATAAGCACGAGATTTAAAAAACGATTAGTTAATTTGTTACTTTGGGGTGGTATTACTATTAGAAATTATTAGAGCATGTAATAATTCATTGTTCTGACCAACAGCAAGAAAAGCGCAAAGCGCGCCATGGTCACAAGCAGCTGCTCCTGTGCCACTCCGTTTGCTCGAGAGCAATTGTTTTTCGTGCGACGAGTAATCGCAGGAGCAAAGCTGCATGAAGCTAATCTACGAAGGATCTCAAGCAGTAATTGAAGTCCGTTGCTTGACTGAAGTGACCGAGCTCGTAGGCTGATTGCGTTAGACAGATTTCAAGTTAGAATTAATAAATTCTGATTATGTAAAAAAAACGTTCATAACTCGCTATAGTTTATGCAGTGCGTTTTGGGTAATTATGACCTTCACTTATATATCTGTATAGTTTTTCAACAACTATTTTTGTTCGTTCAAAGTTGCTGAAATTCATTACCTCGACCTGAAGGTAACAAAAAAACAGGAGAATTTTCCTAGCTGATATTTATCTATAATCAATTATAGTATTATTCATTCATTAATATACAGTTGATAGACGTAGCTTCACCTCTTCGCCCTGATTAAATGTAGCTATTTCGACAAGCTCCATTGAGTCAAGGATACAAAAATTATCATATACATTTTCATGCCTTTCTACTAAAGAGTCGTAATATTGATTCGCTTCTTCGACTGTTTCAAATTCTTCAAAAGGTTTGTGATCTATATTAATCAGAAACTTTCTCAATTAAATTCCTCCTTTTTAATCAGATAAGTCAAGCAAATTTTCCTGCAAATTAGTATTAAAAATAAGGTTGAACTATACTAAAATAAAGAGTGCATTTGTCTAACTGTATAAGATTGTAAGATAATCAGCACTATTAAAGATGTGACAAAAATCACAACTATGAAAAACATCATAAAAAAGACGAACTAAATTTACTTTAGCTTCTCCTCTCAAAAAACCTCATATACTGGCATAATTCTTTTTCACCTGGTTATATTATGAAAAAAGACTAGGAGGAATTACTTAAATGAACTCGGGGCAAGCACCTATAACTTCTTCAGAATTGGCAAATCTGTGGATGGCATATCAAGAAAAAACAATGATGCTTAGAATGTTAGAACATTTTATTGAACACGCGAATGCTGAAGAAAAACAGTTGTTACAATCCCATTATGAGGGATCTCAAAAAAATATAGAGACAATTACGGCTATTTTCCAGCAAGAAGGTGCAGTAATTCCAATTGGTTTTACAGAAAGCGATGTAAATAAAGGTGTACCTAAGTTATTCGATTACATGTACGATATCATGTATTTGCATATGATGACGAAAATAGAGATGAGCCTTTATGCTCTTTTTACCGGTGGTTCCTACCGTAAGGATATTCACGATTTTTTTACAGGATTAACCGCAGAAGCTCAAATGATAAACGGTCAAGCAACTCAATTCCTTTTAGAAAAAGGGGTGTTAGTAAGACCTGCTTATGTATCAATGCCAAAAGAAGTTACTTTTGTACATAGTAATAATTATTTAAGTGGATTTGATTGGTTTAGTGAAAAGAGATCACTAAATACAGTTGAAGTTTCCCTTATTCACCATGCTATAGAAACAAACCTAGTAGGAATGCAGTTAATGATTGGCTTCGCTCAAGTTGCTACTAATGATGAAGTGAAAAAATATCTTACAAAAGGAATGAAGCTATCGGAAAAAATTGAAATTGAACTAGGGGAGTTTTACCGTCAAAACTTTATTGAGCCCCCAGCTAGTCATGCAGGAAAGGCAACTACATCAAAAACTGCGCCTTTTTCTGATAAATTAATGATGTATAACACTGGTCTGTTAACTACATTTGGGCTTGGAAGTAACGCCATAGGTGGAGCATTTAGTTTGCGAAATGACTTACCGGCAAAAATGACTTTACTCGCAAAGGATATTTTTACTTTTGCACATGAAGGTGGAAAAATAATGATCAAAAATGGCTGGATGGAAGAACCACCACAAATCGAAGATCGCATAAAGCTAACGAAATGATCATAGAAGAAAAAACGTTTTTATTTTGGAGCGATTTTAATAAATCGCTCCTATTTATTTGAGTGAATTTAATATTACTCAAATGGACCTACATAAGGTAAAATGTTGGTGGAAACGCTCTTCATCCAATAACATTTAGCCTCAGAGTAGCGAAAATAAAAAATTATGGTAGAATAATTCATCGGTTCTTCACTTTACATAAATTGACATTTCGTTCATAGAGTCTAGAAATTATGGGTCAGAATCTGTATAAGCTTCATTTGACGCAAGAGCACCAGCTTCATATCTGCTCGTAGGAAATCATTCTTAATAAATTTGCCTCCTCGCGCTCGACATGCCAAACCAAGATACTATGATTCTGGTTTCTCGACGCTGATAAAATCCAAGTAAACATCATAATAAAATGCCATCTTACTTCCTGTTGTTCTATAGCTGGATTTTGTTTATGGGATCAGATAATCTGGATGTATTTTTATACCTTTATTATTACATCTGCTAATCGCATACTATTAGTTGGCTTACTATCCTTCGTCCAATTAAATACTCCATCACCAACCAATGACTCATTTGTTGGTGAGCTTTAACCGTTTTATAGATGATTACATAGTCTATAGTAATTGTAGTGAAATGACTTTAACGTACAGAGGTGGTATAGAATGATTCATACCGTTAAACCCGGTGAAACATTATATCAAATTTCAAAAGATTATCGTACACAGCTTTCAGCAATCATCCGTGCTAATCCGTCTATAAATCCAAACCTTATTTATGCTGGACAATCAATTGTGATCCCAGGTCTTCCATCACCTTATACAATTCCATATCAAATAGAAGTGTCCATTAACAATCGATGGCTAAGGTTATTAAAAAATGGTGTCATTCAAAAACAGTACCCTATTGCTGTCGGAAGAATACTACATGAGACGCCAGTAGGAAACTATATCATCATAAATAAAGCACCAAACCCAGGTGGGCCATTCGGGACAATGTGGATGAGCTTATCAAAACAACATTATGGAATTCATGGAACCAATGATCCTAGTTCAATCGGTAAAGCTGTATCAAGAGGATGTATACGTATGTACAATAAAGATGTAGAGGAATTAGCAAGTATCGTGCCAATAGGAACACTCGTTTCAATACGTCCGTAATTTTGGAAGTATATGAATAATCCCGCCTCTTAACTTCTCTAAAAATGTTAAGTTGGGGGTTTCTGTAGTATCGAATTGAAATATCGAATAACTCATGTGGAGTTGACACATTGGTGTACTCTGAAAGCGCTAACCTCACTTTTCCATTGATATTGTCTTTGGGATTACTCATAGATAAAAACTAGCATTTATTAATTAAAATACCCCCCACGAACGAATGTTCGTTCTGAATTCGACGCAACTAATGAAGGTCTAAAACAATTCATGCAGTGGATCAGCTGTTTTCTGACCGAGATGCATGCAAAATTTTATAGTGTTAATTTCAGCAATACCATAAAAAAATCAATTATTTTTAAGGATTGGAAATCGAAACTAGTAGGTGGTGAAAGGTTTCTCCCACTATTTATAAATAACTTTCAAAAAATAATGATGCCCTCGGATCCCCTTATAGTGCGGACCCTTTTCCCCATCAACGTTATTATGGAAGTACTTGTTACGTAGCTAGCTGCCTCTGATGCAAGGAAGGTAATTACTTTTGTAGCTTCTTTTGTATGACCAATCCGCCCTAATGGAATTCCATGTTTAGGATCAGTAGAAAACTCATCCCAACTTTTTTGGGAGCTTGTCTTTTTCGCATTTTTCCAATTTGGTCATTTTGTATCAACCCAATGCAGACTGTATTTACCCTTATATTATCAGATGCAAGATCTTTGCTCCTTCATTTGCTAGTTGAAGGGCAGTTTCTAATCCTATTCCATTACTTCCACCTGTTATATCGCTACTTTTCCAGTTAACCCTAAATCCATATTACTACCGCTCTCACTTTTTCCTCATTATAACAAATGAATAACTAATAATTCTCTTCAAAAAAATATAATACAGCTTTACTCCAACAGAATGGAATAAAGCTGTATTATTATGTTAAAATTATTTCTTTTTGTTATTTTTTATCTTTCTTCCGAGCATAATCATACATGAAATCGCTAAAACACCCAATGAACCGCCTAACACGACCCACATATTGTTCATATACTCATAACCTAATAATAAAACGATAGCTAAAAACCCCATTAACAATCCAGATACTAATTTCAGGTTTTCACCTATAAATTGTCCCATAAATGCTTTTCTCATTGTCCATACCATGAAAACAACGATGGATACTTCCATTAAAATATACATCGTGAGGTAAAGCATTAAATATAACCCGTACTCTCCTAATCCAACGCCGTAACTAGATACTAATCCATTCCAGATGATCGGAAACCCAGCTGTACAAGGCAATTCAATAAACGATGCTAAAGCTCCAATTGAGATAGAAGCTAGTACAATTCCAAACATAGATTCAACATGGAACAGTCTTTCTCTAACATTCTTCACAAAACTCTTTTTGTGATCACCTTTGATCGTAAACGATAAAAGTGACGTTTTCCCAAATCCTTCTCGAACATTTACTATAGCTACAATCATTGCTAAGAAAAATAAGGCAAACCTAAACCAAAAATAATCAATGATACGGACGACTATGGAAAAAGTTCCTACCATGAATAAGCCATAAATGATTGCAATTGTAAGAATATAAACGCCACCAACAATGGCCATCTTTTTTCTAGAATTAAATCGTATAACCATACTAATAAGAAACATCAAAGCCCATAACGAACAAGGATTGAATCCATCAACAGATCCTATTAATATAGTTGCAAAAATTAAAGGTACACCTTCTAAAAAATTATTATTCAAAAAACGCCCACTTTTGCCTTCACTACCATAGGTCAAGCGCTCAGTCAATTCAGCCTCTACAATTTGATTAAATCCAAGTATATGCTTGTCTTCGAAAACAAACAATGGAACTAATCTATCTTGTGGAGGTATTTCATATTTATCAAGTATCCTGAGTGCTTCTTCTCGATCTCTACTTATTTCAATACGAATTATTTCGAATCGTAAGTTTCCTTCGTTCTCCAACCTATCTAAAAATTTAGCAGTCTCCTGACAGACAGGACAAGTATCACTACCTAAGTAATACATCTTGTTCGTCTCTTCCTCAGCCAATGTTACTTGACTAAATAAGATGAAAAAACCTAATAAAAAAAGGACTTTCATTAATAAACGATTAATCTTAAACACTCCCCCATGCTTAGGCCTAAGACCCCAATAGTCAATATGTAATCTGAGCCTCATCTATTTATATTACCGAAACAAAATTGTCGATTAAAAATTATATAGAACTTCATTTCATGCATGAAACTATTATCACATATAAACGAATATACTTAAGTATATAGATTTTAAAAAAATGTGAATTTATATCTAAAAAAGTTTTCTTGACACATCAAAATGTTCGTGTCATTCCAAATTATTTATGATAACAATGAAAAAACTTTTTTATCATATAAAAATCTTTATACTCTATTAACACCCTTATTAAACCAATGAACAAAACCACAACGATCACATGTTAATATATTAGCTGAGCGATTTGCAAAATCTAAATTTAAAAAACTTAACATAGCCGTGTTTAACTGTGCTTTTCCATGTTCGAATTTATCATTTTGACAATGTACACATGTTATATTTATTCCGTTTACATGATAATGACCTGGCCCCATTGCTACTTTAATATTTTTAGCAAATAATTTTAAAAATCTTTTTGCTCCATTTGACAAAAATCTCATCCCCTTTAATATGTTTACAAGCTCATCTATAGAACATTTAACACTAATATCAAGACATTTGTCACGTGTAATTTTTGTTACATAACAAAAGCGATGCTCATTTTTGAACATCGCTAAGCTTTAATCGTTTCTTACTGCGCAAATTCAATTTTAATTGCTTCTGCCATTCTTTTACGTAAATCAGTATTATCAAGGAGACCATTAAATAAATCAGCGGAAGGTCCGTAAGCATATAATGGAACATCTACCCCAGAGTCCGCGGTTGTCGACCACCCTACATAAGCGCGCTCACTTATTATAGTGTTTATAACAAATGCTACTTGATTGCTAGTTGCTGTTTTAATACGCTTTTCCTCTGCAGTTGTTAAATCAATCTTTGCGTATGTACTTAGGACTTCACGAACATTAGTACGATCTGCATTTAATTGATTAGCAATGAAATTACCAGTAGCGGTTACATCTCGTAAAATTTCATAGCAGTTCCAGCAGCCGCTGAATCTGTTACCTAATTATCTCTTGAATTTGTTTTCATCATTCCTACAAGCAACGAATAAGCTAAATGATATGTATATCGTAAAAAAAACGCGCAATTCTTATTCGTGATGTTCACGAGAAGAATTGGCGCAATCGGCTAATTATAGTTTTTTAATCATATAACTTTTGTTTTCTAAGCTTTTAAATGATTGTTTTGGCATTTTGATACTATTAATATACGACGACTATGTTATTAATTTCCATACAGAAAAAAATGAACATGTCTAGAACTTTTAAACGTATTTTATACCAGCAGGCTTTACTTTACTAATATCATCTGAACTACAAGGTGTAACTGCGTAAGTCATATTGCAATTTGGACAATTCATAACAACTTTTTCTAAAGTAAATATTTCTCCACATTGGCAAGAAATTTTATGTGTAACTTTAGGTACCGCGTTTTCTTTTCCTTTACTTTTCACATGATCAACGATAGCTTTTCCATCTTCTAATTTCGAACATCCACAGCTCATTTAATGCGCCTCCCACAAATAGTTATTCTTTAGGTTTTAAGGCATAGTTAACGTTTGTTATGCCAGTGGTAGTAGTATAACTTGGAACCAGTGGATTGGAGCAACACTGATAGAAGTTATACTCAATTTTTAATAATACTTATTACAACAATCATAGAATAAAACCACGCTTTTTAATAGAGCTAGATTGTGTCAATATGTTGAAATTATAAATAATACTGTATAAGCTCAGATATACAGTTACCTTAAAAACTGAATCGTCAGAACCTCTGTTTTACTGTTCTGCTTTAATGAGAAGGATAGGTCCGATAAGTACTGTGTTTTTACGAAATTTAAGCTACTCCCCCCGAAAACTTTAGCGCTTTAAACGAGTGGGGGTCAGACCCCCACATCAAACTTCTTCGTATAAATTTCACTTATTTCTTTTGCTTCTAGTGGTTTGCTAAAGTAGTATCCTTGTATGATTTTACATTTTAGTTTTTGAAGTAATCGAACTTGTTCAATCGTTTCAACACCTTCGACAACTACATCGAGATCAAAGGCTTCTGCTAGAAGTATTAATTGTTTAATTATTTTCTTACCAGATTCATTTAAATATTGATCTATAAAGCTTTTATCGAGCTTCATTTTATCAACTGGAAATTTCGATAAGTATTTTAATGATGAGTAGCCTGTACCAAAATCATCTAAAGACACTTTTACTCCCATTCCTTTGAGCCGATTAATAAAATTAATGGCTTCACAATCATCATCTAATAGAATGCTCTCAGTAATTTCTATGTCTAAATACTGTGGAGGAATATCATACCTTTTCAACAGCTCTTCAATATATTTGATGATCGCTTTATCGTTTAACTGCTTAGCAGAAAAATTTATAGCAATTGGTTTTAGGTCCAAACCTTTTTCTTTCCATTTCGATAACTGCCGTATCGCTTCTTCAATAACAAATCGTCCGATCTTTCCAATCAAACCTTTTTCTTCAGCAATTGTAATAAATTCATTCGGTGAAATAGAATGGTCTTTAAGTCTTATTAATGCTTCAAAGCCAATAATCTCTCCAGTTAGAACGTCAACTTGAGGTTGATACAGTAGTCTAAATCGTTTATTTTTAATCGAATATCGCAGAATTTCTTGAATATTATTTTTTTTAATAATAGAATTTTCTAATATTTCTGTAAAATAAGTGGATTGGTTTTTACCACTTTTTTTTGCTTGGTACATCGCTATATCAGCTTTACTAATTAACCCATTTAAATGGGTATCATCTTTAGGATAAAGACTAATCCCAATACTCGCTTCAATTACAACTTCTTCTTTTTGAACAAGAAAAGGCTGTGAAATAATTGTTTCTAAGTAATTGATGTTACGCTTCAGCTCCAATTCATCGGAACATGAAAATAACAATAAAAACTCGTCCCCACCAAATCTAGAAACAAAAATTTGATCATTACCCCATTCTTTTAACCGTTCAGATACCACTACCAAAATTTGGTCACCATACAAATGCCCTTTAGTATCATTAAATTCTTTGAAATTATCAAGATCAAGTAACACAAACGCTACTAACTCATGATTTTGTACGAACTTATCAAAGTTTTTAGATAAACTATAACGATTCGGTAACTTAGTTAAATAATCCTTAAATGCCATTTGTTCTATCTCTTGATTTAAATGTTTATTATGTTCAAATGTTTCTTGAAGTTTAGATAATAACTGATTTAATGTATCATATAACCCCGCAAAACTTTTATTTTCAGAAACCTCTAGAGGCTGAAAATCTAACTGTTTCGTATCAATTAATTGAATATCCTTATTTAACATCATTACAGGTTTAATCACATTTTTCCTTTGAATAATATAGAAACCGACAGAAATAATGATTGCAAGTAAAATGAACATTGCCGTAAGGAAAATAACATTTTTCTTTGTTTCATCCATCGATATTCCTACTGCAGCTATTCCGATGATCTCATCCTCATAAAAAAGAGGTACAGCGACTTCTAATACATAATCACCCAACTGCGGATAGTACCATTCAAATGCACGAACTTCGCCACTTAGTACGCTTTTGTAATCAACAATTTCTGAATAGTCTACACCGATATCTTCTACGTCCGAATCGGCAATTGCAATTAGGTTCTCGTCAATAAATAAAGCATATAAAATATTATCATCATTGTTAGCGATTCTTTCGACAATGTTTTGAATTTTATATTTGTCTGTTCTAAAGTTTAGGTATTCTGCTCTATAGCCTACTTGCACAAAAGATCCTTCATCATCTCTTAAATAAACAAACTTAAAAAAATCATCATTTTCTGTGGATTTCCGAATATCTTCAACATAAACATCGTTTGGTTGTGTCATAAATTGATCAATAGGGTCACCAGGTTTTACTTTCCATCCAATGTAGTCGATTGAAGGAGAAAATAAAACTTCACCTTGATTGCTGTACCAAAATATTTCATGAACTTCAAAAAAATCTCTTATATCACGTAAACGTTCATTACTTAAGTAATCTTTTTCTGCTAGTACAGCTTTTCCTGCTACTAGAAGATTTCTTTCCAATACTTCATTTATATAGTTATAATGACCTATTTCACTTTCTATTTTTCTAGATAATAACAATGCTAAGTCTTCACCGCTTTGTTCCATTTGATGAGTTAACGCTCGCTCGCTTGAAATATGTGCAAAAAGTGCAATAGCAAAAACAGAAAATAGTGTAAACAATAAAGGGAGATAAATTAATTTAAAATTATTAGTTACATTTCTTTTTTTCATATTCATACATTTTAGCCCCCCAAAATCATTTATTGTTCGCTAAAGCTAGATATCAAACCAACAATGTCCTTCACTCTTTTCTCTTGTGATCAACAAAATTTACCAACACTAAAATAGTACTTTTATCGTATATCAAAAAGTGACACAATTCAACAAACGCAACTTGAATTTTCCAAAGAATATAAGAAAAGCGCAAGGCGCCCGCCTATCGGCGACAAACACTGGAAGACCTGCTCGTAGCGGTCGGGTTTTTGACCGAAATCTATGTGCTTCTGCGTCTTCTAGCATAGCTTCGTAGCAAGCTTCCTCGAAGCAAAACTTCATGAAGCTAATCGACGAAGGATCTCAAGCAGTAATTGAAGTCCGTTGCTTGTCTGAAGTAATCGAGCCGATGGCGCCTGGAGCTAGACAGTTTCCAAGTTAGAAACTTATAAATTCTGATACTGCAAGAAAAGCGCAAGCGCCTTGGTCACGAGCAGCCGCTCCTGTGCCACTCCGTTTGCTCAAGAGCAATTGTTTTCCGTGCGACGAGTAACCGCAGGAGCAATTGTTTTCCGTGCGACGAGTAACCGCAGGAGCAATTGTTTTCCGTGCGACGAGTAACCGCAGGAGCAATTGTTTTCCGTGCGACGAGTAACCGCAGGAGCAATTGTTTTCCGTGCGACGAGTAACCGCAGGAGCAATTGTTTTCCGTGCGACGAGTAACCGCAGGAGCAAAGCAGCTTCGTAGTAATCCAAGTAGTAGCTTCACTGGGGCGACCTTTGACAGAAGCCGCTCTTTGGCTTCCTACGTGCTTTTAGCGTCTTCTAGTATCGCTTCGTAGTAAGCTTCCTCCAAGCAAAGCTGCATGAAGCTATTCAGAGACGTTATTCATGTAGTTATTGAAGTCAGTAGCTTGACTGAAGTGACCGAGCTCGTAGGCTGCTTGCGCTTGACAGTTTCCAAGTTAGAAATTTATAAATTCTGATTATATAAAATAAATTGGTCAATATAGAAAAAAACAGTGGAGGTTATATACCTCTCACTGTTTACAGGCGATCTAGTCAATAAGCTTCCGTACAGTTACATCTTCCTCCAGTCCTGTGAAAGTAAGCCCATAAAAATTGTGTCAACATACTTTCCATTAATATAGCTATGTTGACGCAATGTACCTTCTACGATAAAACCAAGCTTTTTATATAATGCTATCGCTCGTTCATTTATCCCTCTCGTCGTTAAATAAATTTTATTTAAGCGAAGTTGGTTAAAACCCATTTCAATCATTTGTTTCATTGCGAATTTACCATAACCGTGTCCACGATAATCAGGCGACATAAGCACCCCAATTTCTGCTCTTCCATGTTCAAGGACCATGTTAGAAAAATGGACCCACCCCACTAACTCCTGATCATTATTTTCAACTCCCATTATTACAGCACCAGCATTTCTCATTTTAAACACAAGCTGTTCCGTTTCCTCGAATGTCATAGGGGTCCTTCCGATCATAGAAATTGACTCAGCATTATTAAACCATTTATGTAAATATTTGATGTCTTCATGTTCAAATGCCCTTAATTTTACTTTTCCTATCATTACCTTAATCTCCAATATTCGTTTTTTTCTATTACTTTACCGGATATCTTTTTAAATGACTGTTTTTCGTAGATTGTGTTTTTGAACTTTTTTGCGGATGAGTGAACTCGTTTCAGCAAGCTGAAGCATCGGAAAATCCCACCTACGCTTAGAGGTGGGGGCCTTTTACCCCAAAAAAAATTCAGATAAATAAAATCAACCGTTATTTTAGCTTACTGTTCAATTATAATTAAAAACAGTCAATCACAAAGATCATTTTAAAGTTACCTTGTTTTACAGATACTTCTTTACTCTCCTACTCCGATGTGTTCAACTTGTATGTATGAGGAACTCGACTTTTGAAGACTGGCACTTTTTCTCTAATCTCACTCACTTGCTTCATATCGATTTCTTTTAATATTGTATCTTCATTTTTATCACTAGCACAATATAGTACTTCACCTAATGGGTCGATAACCATTGAATTTCCACAATATGAGATCCCATTATATTGACCAACACAATTTGCCGAGACAACAAAAAACTGATTTTCGATTGCTCTAGCAATTTGGAGAGCAGTCCAATGAGATTTTCTAGCTTCTGGCCATTCTGCAACGATAAATAATAGTTCGGCACCATCCACTGCTAATTTCCTAGAAAGTTCAGGAAATCTCAGATCATAACATATGATCAAACCTGCTTTAACCCCTTCTAAATCAAATGTATGATAGGTCGTTCCTCCTGTCAGATACAAGTGCTCATCTAGCATTGGAACTAAATGAACTTTATCATATCGATACACGACTTCACCTTGTCGGTTAATGACAACAGCGCTATTATAAATATTTCCGCCCTTCCTATTAGCAAACGACCCACCAACTATATTTACCTCGTACGTCTTTGCTAGATGTTGTAAAAAACTCGTCGTCGGCTCACCATCGCGATCAGCTATATTTTTTAACTCTTGTAATGTATAATTGGTTGTCCACATTTCAGGTAGCACAACAACATCTGGTTTTTCTTTTTTACATGTAACTGCTAACCACTCCTTAACTTTTTCCCTATTCTCTTCAGGTTTACTAGCAATGATGTCCATTTGATAGATAGATATTTTCATCTTTAAACCCTCACTTTTTTCAATGTAACAACACAATTTAGTTTTGAATAACGAATACCTCACCATTTTAACGCACCACAAGATCCGTTAATTTATAGAAATCTACCTTTATATAGAGTTAATCGGACACATTGAACCGTTAGCATGAAAAAATATTTGTTTTCATAATAATAAGGGATATAGTGTCCGTTAAGTAATTCATTACTAAGGTTTCATCAAGAAAAAGGCGCTCTCATATCTGGGGATAACGTCTTTTTTGCAGTATCAGAATTTATAAATTTATAACTTGAAAACTGTCTAGCTTCAGCGCCTTTCGCTCGTGACCAAGGCGCTTGCGCTTTGCTTGTTAAATTAAAACGTAAAGACGTTCAATTGATAAGCATTTAAGATTCTAATCGTATTCTTTCCCTCACCAATTATAAATGAACCTTCTAGAAGTTCACTTTCTGAAGTTTTCCACTCAACATGATCATGATTAATATGAGAAACTCGGGAAGCCTCTACCGCAACGTCTTCGTTTGCGGGAACATGTACAATCACGTAACTCGCACGCTCAATCGTCCAATCAGCATCTTGTAAGCGTGGACGTAAAACAATATTGTTTCCCGAGCTTCTTACCTCTAATTTAAGATTAGAAGGTACCACCAATGTACCATTAACCGTTGGATAGTTACTATGTAATCCATTTTTATGAGGTAAGCGATTCATCGTAACATACAATGTATCACCGATTTGATTGAATGTTACATATTCTTCCTTGTCTAAAGCAGTCTCGTTATGAGGAGAAACATTTAGCCGATAGGTTCCAAAAACAGATATTCCATTTGTTTCGGTACCTTCAACCGTAAGATCATCCCAACTTGCTTCAACAACCACTCGTTTAACCTCAGGTTGGACAACCTCACTTAATTCAGGCAAATTTCGCGTCTCATCTTGGCTAGTGATGGTAGCTGATACTTCATCGACAAGTCCCACGGAACTAAAAATAAAAAAGGAAATGCCAACCGTTCCTAACATACCAATAATAAGAATACTAAAAAAATCATATTTAATAATCACCGTTTCTTTCTTATTCAAGAAAAGAAAAAGTAAAATTTCAATTCCTAAAATGATTAAAATCACTGGCCACCATGAAATCATCACCTGATGAACGTCCAATCCAATTACTCTTGATAATAAGAGAAACAAGCCTAAAAAAACGAGAGCAAATCCCATTGAAAATGTTCCTACTCGCCACGTCCTCACGATACATCACTTCCTTTTCTCGTTTTACTACCAATCATTAATTTAAATCCACCACCAATGAGTAAAATACAAACAATGACAATTTGAAAATAATCATAATACCAACGACGAATATCAACGTTCAAAATATCGACAAGCTTCGGTGCAATTGATGGGATGAACACACGATCAAACATATAAAACAAACCTAAAACCATTAAGGCAATTCCAATCCAACGCTGATAGTTAACAAAATAAGTAATAATTGGCGTATCTTCGATTGGACCTTCCCCGTGTTTGCTTGCTTTTTGTAGTCCATCAAAAAAGCTGTAAAACCATATAATTGGGATTAAAAACAAAAAAATGCCTAATCTGAGTGTATCTAATATATACAGTGAAAACAGAAATGCAGCCATTAACTGTATGCCACGTTGTTGGTAGCCTAAATAAAGATGACCTGCACCCGGAAAAATCGATAGTAATGTAGCGATAGACTTACTTTTACGACCATCCTCACGGCGATTTTCAATATCGTCTAAAAATGAACGATCTTCAAGCGTTTCGCCACGTTGCTTTCTATTTAAATGCTGGATCGCATCAAAAAAGCTATATACCCAAACAACAGGTAAAAAAGCCATAAAAATTAGAAATGCGCCTTGTCGTAAAATAATAGAAGTAAAAAAGATCATAATCGCTGCGCCTAAAAAGGCTGTTAAAAATGTGAAACCTCGGTTCATTAACCCTAATTGAAAGTGACCGACACCCGGGATAAACGAAAGAACAATTGTAAAGAACCGTTCTGATTCAGAACTACTTTCTTGAACGGCACCATCCTGATAATTCATCGCTCGAGGTCTTCGTATACCGACAATAATGGTATCTACAAAGCTAAACAAATAAATAGCAACCCCAATTAACGCCAATAATAGAAAAACTTCACTCCCAGTTATGATCGTTAATCCAATTCCTAAAGCAATAAAACCGATCGTCGCAAAAAAGTAAAACATTCCACGTAAAGAATTTCCGTAATAAAATTGCCCTCCACCAGGAATGACTGATAGTAAAAATGCTATAAAAGGATGTCCTGCTTGATTTTTCATATTTAACATTTTCCTCCTTAGTCCTCATTATTTATTCGAATAAACGTCGTTTCTAGTATTTTGTTTGTGATTGATGGAGTCTCTTCAGATAATCTGGTCCTTTGAACCTCATCGATATAACCTGTAAGTGATTGGAATACTCCTGAAGTCATCAAAATGATCGTAAGTGTTGCAGCTAGCATGTAATGGAAAAATGTTTGCTCGTAAAATGGTCTTTTGGCTACTTTATCAATTTTATCTTCATTTATTTTTTGCATGATTTGATCAGTGAATAAACTTTCTTCTTTGATGTCAGGTAAAGACGATCCAATCACTTCTAAAACTGACATGTACGTAGACATACATTGATCGCACGAATATAAGTGAGTTTCGCATTCATCACGCTGTCTTTCTTCTAATTCACCTTTTGCATATCGCTCTAAATCATCTCTTGAAATATGATTCATCTAAAAATTCTCCTCCTTCCAACGGGCTTTCATCCACTTTCGAGCTCTATGAAGTTTCACTTCGATTGATTTTTCCTTAACCCCTTGCTCACTCGCTAATTGTTGAAAACTTTTTTCTTGTATGTAAAAGCCTTGAACAACATCCCGGTAATTTTTTGGTAATTCATTAATATGTTTTTGAACTTGGAGTTTCTTCTCTTTTTTTAAAAGCTCATCTTCTATATTTTCATTATTAGAAATTACAAGTTGTAGATTAATTTCTTCTTTCACTTCTTCTTTCATCCGATCGCGCTTACGCTTAGTATCGATTGAGTGATTTAACGCAATTCTCGTCATCCACGTTTTAAACCCTTTCCCCTCATATTTTGGAAGAGAAGAATAAATTTTTATAAAAGCCTCCTGAGCGGCATCTTCTGCATCCTTTTCATTCCGAAGTACTGAATAAACAATTTTATAAATATGATTGCGATATTTTTGAACTAGTAAACGAAAGGCATGATCATTGCCTGCTAGGATTTGCTTTATCAACACTTCTTCACTACTAATCTCTCTCCCCTCCTTTCCACCTTCACAATAATAGACGAAGTATAATGAAAAAACACTACACTTTTTCAGAAAAAATTTTCTTAGGTCATAAAAATGGCGCTCCCCTAATTTTTAGGAGAAGCGCCTGAGCGTCAAAGGAATGCTAAATATTTTCAAGTAACACCTACACAAACAAAGAAAATACATTTGTGTCATCTATCTATGTTTACCTCAAATTGAATATTTGTTCAAATTGTCTCTACTAATTTCCGCCTCATAACTAAAATAGATTCTTTATTGTAAAAAATGCAATAATAGCTACTATAAGTAAAATCATACATCCTGGTTTCCCAAAAAAACCTCTATCGAATAGATCAGTGATTTCTCTATCATTTCGGCTCATAATCTCTCCTCCTAAAGATTCCTTATATAAAAGAAGACTACTTACAATAGTGAAATAATCATCGTGCTTTATAGCTTTTACGTGATGCCTCTGACGGGATTCGAACCCGTACTCCTTACGTAAGCATAGGCTAGGGGGAACACGCTTCCCTACGGAGTTTCACCGACAGGAATTTCACCCGTCTCAGCTAATTTGCTTT
Source organism: Anaerobacillus alkalilacustris (assembly GCF_001866005.1). Classification (GTDB taxonomy): domain Bacteria; phylum Bacillota; class Bacilli; order Bacillales; family Anaerobacillaceae; genus Anaerobacillus; species Anaerobacillus alkalilacustris. The sequence goes on along the minus strand of NZ_MLQR01000020.1, from coordinate 22,315 downwards.
TCGGTGCTTCTGAAACCCTTGCCTTGCGACCCGTTCCTACAATGTTTTACGGCGCTCTTCCCTTCTAGAGCTACAGAGGCGCATGTTAATCTTTTATCGAATATTTATGAAAAATATATCAGTATTCATAGTTATAGAGTAAAAAAATATATTAGTTAATCAATTATTTATGCATAGATTTAGTTTGTGGGAAGTAAACACAACTAGGTTACTTTATACCGTAACTTTTTACAACATCTCCACTTATAATACTAAAAAGTTCGATCGTTCCCCCTTCATCATAAAGATTTCCATTAATCGGACCTCTGATTGATGCTTTTGAATGTCTCATCAAAGTAACATTTCCTTCGACCGACGCTGATAAATCTAAATGTGCTCCAGGCAGAACGACTATATCACCAGTTACTTCGCCTGTAACCATCGAATCTACTTCAATCAAAATATCACCTTTTTGTTTACCATAAAAAATTTTCAATTAACTCCCCCCTTAATTCATAATTACTCTTTAGATTAAACTAAAAGTCAAAAACTCATATCTATTCGTCTTTTTATCCCACTTTAAGGGGCAGTAAGACCCACATCAAAACGTAAGAAATTCGAAAAGTTTAGTTGGGGGATTAACGGCCCCTTAAGGTCCGATATAGAATAACTTTCATCAGTGCAGCTGATGATTAGTTATTCTTATGCCTGTGGTATAAGTTAAACTAACAATCAGTCGAGGATGAAGGCCCCCCACTGATTGAAGTTCAGCTTTATAAATATGGAAAAGATATCAATTATAAATACGGTACTAACTTCTAAAAGTTTCATTATTTTTAGGTGTGTTCTATATATTAAAAATTTGAACAATCAAAATAATACAAACATCTATTTACAAGATCCTAAGAAAATCGTAGTACCTTACGACCGCTCTCGTAATTTGATATAGTATTATGATAGAAAGAATAAGGAGTTATGAGATGCATTAAAATATAGAAATTAATATTGAGAGGAAGAATAGACATGAGTATATATAAATTTTCGGCACTGATGATAAATGGAGACAATAAGTCATTAGCGGACTATGAAGGTAAAGTACTCTTAGTTGTTAATACGGCAACTAAATGCGGATTTGCTCCTCAATTTAATGAATTACAAAAATTATATGATACATATAAAGAGAACAACTTTGAGGTTTTAGGCTTTCCAAGTAATCAATTTATGAACCAGGAACCTGGTACTAATGAGGAAATGGCAGAACGATGCAAATTGAACTTTGGAGTTACCTTTACTCTATTTAAAAAAGTAGATGTTAAAGGAGATAATACTCACCCACTGTTTAATTATTTAACGATGGAAACTAAAGGGATATTGACTCCTAAAATAAAATGGAATTTCACAAAGTTTCTAATTAACAAAAATGGAAATGTAGTAAAACGTTATGGACCTACGACATCTCCGTTAAAAATAGAGGAAGATATTAAGAACTTGTTGAAATGATACATAGAAAATTCAGCTGTTATCTTAATCTTAAATCAAGTGAACTCGTTTTAGGAAGCTGAAACACCAGAAAATCAGGTGGAGAGTCTACTCCACCTGATTGGAAATCCCACCTACGCTACGCTTAGAGGTGGGGGTCTTATACCCTAAAAAAAATTCAGATAAATCATTACCTTCCATAGCGTCATTATATTGTTTTGCCTATCTTTAGATGACTTCATTTATACTAATGTAAATCGTTTATTAATGAGTTTAGATTTGATAATATTTGCTTATAAAGGACTTAATAAGGCGCTTTAAAAATTTTCATTTAAAAAAGACGAGTTTATAAGCTCGTCTTTTGACTCTAAGGCTAACTTCAAATCTAAAATGAAAATACTATAATTTAAAATGATTAATTTGGGTCTGTAAATTCTCAGACATCTTGGCTAACTGTTCAGCGTTCGCTGAAATTTCTTCGACAGTTGCAGTCTGTTCTTCAGTTGAAGCTGATACTTCTTCAGTTGATGCTGATGTTTGTTCAATAATACTTGAAATTTCTTTGACAGCACCTAAAGTTTGTTCGGCATTGTCTTTTAATTCATTGAAAACTTGATTTGTGCTAAGTGCACTTTGCTCCGTCAATTCAGTTTGTTGGACAATTTCTTTTAAAGCATTTTGACCTTTTTCAATAATTTGAACCTGTTCATGAACAGCTATTAAGTTTTTCTCCATGAACTCCACAGTTACGTTGGTATCTGCTTGAATCGATTGGATTAAAGCAGTAATTTGTCCTGCCGACTTACTTGATTCTTCTGCTAGTTTCCTTACTTCATCAGCGACTACTGCAAAACCCTTACCATGTTCTCCAGCACGTGCCGCTTCAATAGCAGCATTTAAAGCTAACAAGTTTGTTTGATCAGCAATTGAAGTAATGGTTGTGATAATACTCCCAATCTCCTCTGAACGTTTTCCTAGGTTATTAACATTTTGGGTTGAAGCTTCTACAGATTTTGTAATTTTCTCTAGATGTTTAATTGCATTAGTAATAGCGTTGTTCCCATCATAAGCAGATTGAGTTGACTTTTTTGATAACATAAGCGTATCACTAGCTTGTTGAAGCCCTTCTCCAACTTTATTTACTGAAGCTTCCATCATCTTTATTATTTCTTTGGTATGATCTGTTTGTTCACTAGCACCAGCAGCGATTTCTTGAACAGCCGAAGAAATTTGTGTAGCAGATTCTTCTGTTTGTTTTGCACTAGCTGAAAGGCTCGTTGATGCATCTGTTACACTATTGCTGCTTTCAATTAAATTTTGAACGATTTCATATAGATTTTCTTTCATTTTTGTAAAAGATTTACCGAGTTGTGAAATCTCATCATTCTTCTTTGGATTAAAAGATTTCCCATTAAGTTCAAGATTAGCAATTTTATTTGCAAATTCAGTCAACATTTTTAACGGTTTAATGATCATTTGATTTAAATAAAAATAACTAATGACAAAGATCGAAAACATGATAACTCCGGCAATACCAATGTTTAGAAAAGAACCTTTTAAGGCAATTTGGTTATAAGGCTGTTCAGGTACACCTGTGTACCAAATTCCAATTACATCACCATTTTTATTTAGAATTGGATCATAAGCTGTTTGATTCCATATACCTACTACATCAGCCCGTCCAATAAAACGAGCTCCTTGATCAAGAACGAATTCTTTTATTTCGTCTGAAACTTTTGATCCAATTGCTCTTACACCATCATTTGTAACCACATTAGTCGTTACCCTTGTATCATATAAAAATATAGTAACTGAATTTCCACCAGTTAACTCACTTATTTTATCAACAATTTCATAGTTTTCACTAATTTTCACATTACCTTTATACAATATTCCGTCCGCTACACTCCAATCACCTGGAAATCTAAAATCTAAATATTGATACCCTAATTGTAAGTCTGAAATTAGTTTGTGTTGGGCACTCTCAATTAAACTATTTTTTGTAGTAATATAGTTAACGGTCGATAAAATAACCGTTAACGCAAAAATTGAAAGTGAAACAAATGCAATTAATTTTTTTCCGATTGTCCAGTTCAAAAAATACACCTCATTGTTGTCATAAGTAATAATTATTATATAAATCCATCTTCAACGTATTTATATTACTAGAAAAACCCAGAGAAATTATGGATAAAATGTTACAATTGTGTGTACAACGAATAATAATGTCAGATTTTAGAGAGTTTTAGCATGCCTTAATTTTGGGAATAAAAAGAACAAATTTGTGAGTTTATAAATCTGAACTTCAATCAGTGAGGATGTTTCCTTCATCCTCCACTTGATTGTTAGTTTAACTTATTGGACCTTTGCATCCATAACCTAAAATCCGCTTATTAGTTAGAATTTTCATACTTAACTTATCAAAAAGTGCATGGTACCTGTCAAGAGTAGTACCTTATAACCTTGACGCTATAAAAATTCATATTGTATAATTATCTCAAACTAACTTGGGTTCGAGTCGGGGTGATTTTTTGAACAGAAATGGTAAAACGTTCCATAATTACAAATATAAAGATGTGCCAGATGAAGATATAGTAGATTTAGTTCATCGTGGAGATGATGATGCACACGATTTTTTAATACATAAATACCGACAATTTGTTAACGCCAAAGCTAGATCATATTTTTTAATCGGAGCTGACCGAGAAGATATCATTCAAGAAGGTATGATTGGTCTTTTTAAAGCAATAAGAGATTTTAAGAAAGATAAATTAAAATCTTTTAAATCATTTGCGGAGCTTTGCATTACAAGACAAATTATATCGGCCATTAAATCTGCAACCCGGCAAAAACATATCCCCCTAAATTCGTCTATCTCGTTAGACAAGCCTATTTTTGACGAAGAACCAAACCGGACATTAATGGATTTGGTCACTTGCTCAAAAACACTAGATCCTGAAGAACTATTTATTAATCAGGAAGACTATAATATTATTGAGGTTAAAATATCTGAACTTCTGACAGATTTAGAACGTGATGTTCTTGATTTATATTTGGATGGGCTTTCATATAAAGAAATATCTCAAAATAATAATCGCTCAGTGAAAGCTATTGATAATGCACTAACCCGCGTTAAGAGAAAACTAGAAAAATATATGGTTTCAAAACAATTAACGACGAAACGTTAATGTTTTATAAATCTGAACTTTAATCAATTAGAGTTTTACTTACGCGAGCTCTAGAGGCAGTTAATCCCCATCCTAATCTTGATTTTTTTAGTTCGATACCCTTTAAGATTGGAATAACAAGAAAAGCGCAAGGCGCCCGCCTATCGGCGACAAACACTGGAAGACCCGCTCGTAGCGGTCGGGTTTTTGACCGAAAGAGAAGGTCTGAAGTGATCGAGCCGATGGCGCCTGGAGCTAGACAGTTTCTAATTTAGAAATTTTATACTCTTCTAAATTTAAATAAAAACCACACCAAAATTTTTTTCATTGGTGTGGTTTTTATTAGAAGAGTTATATAATACTAGATTAAAAATAAACGAACAATGATGAAACTAAAACTTTATTTTTAATAATCGTAAGCTATTTAAAGTAACCAGTAATGTTGCCCCCATATCGGCAAATATCGCTAACCATAATGTTAACCAGCCAGGTACAATCAACAATAATGCTAAAACTTTTATTCCTAAAGAAAAGGTAATGTTTTGTTTAATAATAGATAATGCTCTACGACTTAATTTAATAGTATATGGCAACTTACTTAAATCATCTGACATTAACACAATATCCGCTGTTTCTAATGCTGTATCGGTTCCGGCTCCGCCCATTGCAACACCGAGATTGGAAGCTGCAAGAGCTGGTGCGTCGTTTACACCATCACCAACCATAGCGACACTGTGATAATTCGCTCTAAGTTTTTTAACAAAACTCAATTTATCTTCCGGAAGTAATTCGGCTTCCATGTCAGAAACCCCAACCTGTTTTGCAATTGCTTCAGCAGTCCGCTTATTATCACCTGTTAACATCACAGTTTTTTCAATCCCCAAATGATGAAGTTTTCGGATAACTTCTTTCGACGACTCTCGTATTTCATCAGCTACAGCAATGAGCGAAAGAATTTCTTTTTCTGTTCCTAAAACTATTACAGTTTTCCCTTGTCTTTGCATTTCATTAATCTTTTGTTTTTTTTTAACTTCTATCTTTCCATGCAATTCTTCAAAAAGCTTCGGGCTTCCAACATAATATATTTCATTATTTATTCTTGCTTTTACGCCTTTACCTGTAATAGATTGAAAATCCTCAACCGCTAAATCATTATAACGTATCTTGTCTTCATCAGCCTTTTTTAAAATTGCAGAAGAAAGTGGATGTTGAGATCCTTTTTCAATTGCTGCTGTAATAGTCATTAAATCCTTTTCACTTTCAACAAACGTAACAATATCCGTTACAGAAGGAACTCCTTTTGTTAATGTTCCAGTTTTATCAAAAGCAATAACTTTTAATGCGCCTGCTTGTTCTAAATAAATACCACCTTTAATCAATACCCCATTTTTCGCAGCATTTCCAATCGCTGTTACAATTGAAACAGGGGTAGAAATAACTAACGCACAAGGACAACCAACCACTAAGACAGTTAAACCACGATAAATCCATTCACTCCAATTACCTCCTAAAAATATAGGTGGGATGACAACAAGCAAAAAAGCAAAAACGATAATCACAGGTGTGTAATACTTAGCAAAGCGATCTACAAATTGCTGTGAAGGAGCTCTTTCTGCTTGTGCTTCTTCTACTAAATGGATGATTTTTGATAATGTCGTATCTTTAACTTTCTTTGTTACTTTTACTTCAAGTAAGCCTTCTTCATTTAATGTCCCTGCAAACACTTCATCATCTATTACCTTGGTTACTGGGATACTTTCTCCAGTAATGGCAGCTTGATTAATTGTAGAAGTCCCTTTTGTCACAACGCCATCCATCGCTATTTTTTGTCCTGGTTTTACAATCATAATGTCGCCAATTTCTATTTCATCAACATGCACCATTATTTCATGATTTTCACGACGAATTAATGCTTCTTTTGGTGCAATATCCATCAGTGATTCAATGGATTGACGAGCTTTATCCATTGAATATCGTTCTAATGCTTCACTTATTGCAAAAAGGATAACAACAACTGCTCCTTCTCCCCATTCCCCGATCGTAGCTGCACCTAAGATCGCTACTGTCATTAGGGTAGACATATCAAAATTTAATCGAACTAAATTTTTTAATCCTTTCATAAAGAGGGAATATCCGCCTATTACAATTGCTGATGCATAACCAATGATCGGAAAAATATGGTCGTCACCTACTTGTAATCGAAGAAGAAAACTACAAATTAACAAAACTATTGCTATATACACTTTATAGTTTTGTTTTTGTCTCCAAAAAGGAATATGTTCGACCTTTTGTTCTTTGTCATCACGAATTTTTAAATTATCAAAAGCCCCAGCTTTTTCTAATTCTTCTATAGTTATTGCACCTTGAACTACAAGCTTTGAAGCCCCAAAGTTAACTTTAGCATCTATAACCCCATCCAGGTATTTGACGTTCGTTTCAAACTTTTTAGCACAACTGGCACAAGTGAAGCCTTGGACTCGATATGTTGTTACTTTTTGCTCAAACATGGTTTTTCCATCTCCTTTTTGTGCACTAATGCTATAACTATTAATTGCCTAATGTGATCATCATCTAACGAATAAAAAGCGAGCTTTCCTTCTTTTCGGTATTTTACAACCCCTTGCTTATACAAAGTACGTAAATGATGGGAAGTTGTTGCAACAGAAGAACCAATAATATTAGCAATATCACACACACACAATTCTTCATCCTGACAAAGTGAAAAAGCTATCTTTGCTCTATTTTCGTCAGCTAGTGCTTTAAATAAATGTGAAACTCCCTTTAAATTTTCTTTTATTAATTCATTTTGAATTCGATTAACTTTTTCTTTGTCGTAACAGTATATATCACAAGTATCCTTCTTCACTTCATTCACTCCAATATTCATTCAAATTAACATTTGATTATATTATAAATATATTCCTCTTAATATTCAAATGTTCATTTGAATATTAAACTATAGAAAAAATTGGCTCATCGCCAAGTCCTCTAGCGGCAGCCTTAGTTTTTCTTATACATTAATCCTTTAGCGAAGTTAAACTTTCTTAAAGTATTAAAAAAAGCATTACTCCTGAATACATGAGCAATGCTTTTTTAATTTAAATAACCCATACAAAATTTACAATAACGACAGTTACAATTAGGTACATAATATTTAAAGGAATCCCTATTTTCAAATAATCCGAAAATCTATAGCCACCCGGACCGTAAACAATTAAATTACATTGATACCCAATAGGCGTAGCAAAACTAGCTGACGCAGCAATCGCTATTGCTACAAAGAATGCCATAGGGTCTACAGACAATTGATTAGCAATTGCAAGTGAAATAGGAACCATTAAGACTGCAGCAGCATTATTTGTAATAATTTCGGTAAATATCGTAGTTAGTAAGTAAACAACAATAATTGCACCAATAATACCGGCACCCTTACTAATTTTAATAAAATAACTAGCAATTAACGAAGCTGCACCAGACTGCTCAAGGGCGATACCGACACCAATTGCACAAGCAATTAAAAGTAAAACATCAAATTGAATATATTTTCTAGCACCTACAAATGTGATGGTTTTTGTTAAAAATAGTACAATTACAGCTAATAGAGCAGACTTAAACATAGGCAAAATATTAAATGCAGCTAGTAAAATCATTGAAAGTAATGTTACCATGGCAATAATCGATTTTCTTGGGTCGATCACGTCTGCCTCTTTTATTGGAGAAATCAAATAGAAATCACTAGAACTAGACCATCTATTTTCAAAGTCTTTGTTCGTTAATAGTAATAATGTATCTCCTGGCTTTAAATTGATATCCCCTACTTTATTGTTAATTCTTTCATCATTTCGGTGAACCGCTACTACACCCGCGCCATATTTACTACGAAACTTAGTTTCTTTTACTGTTTTTTGTACTAAAGAAGATTGATGCGAAACGACTCCCTCAACAAGTTTCGCACTACCGTTCTGCAAATCTTCTAATTTCAAGTTTGTTCCTGTTGAAACTCTTAAGCCTTTAATATTCTGCAACTCTACAATGGTGGATAATACACCTGTAAAAATTAATTTATCATTTTCATTTAGCTTTATATAAGAAGGAACTGAGGCAATGCGTTCGCCTCTCCTCATAAGTTCAATTAAATAAAGTCCATTAAGGTTTCTAAGTCCTGCAGCTTCAATTGTTTTTCCGATTAAAGGAGAATTCGGTTCAACATAAGCTTCCGCAAGATATTCGCGTGAACTTTCCTCAAAAGATTGTTTTGATGTTTTACGTTCTGGCAATAACTTATATCCAATTATAGCCATATATATAATACCAATGAAACCCGCTGGTAAAGCTACAATCGCAAGTTGAAACATTGAAAATCCATCAAGACCTTGTTCTAACATAAACCCATGTATTACTAGATTTGTAGATGTTCCAATTAACGTCAGCGTACCACCAAAAATAGTAGCATAGGAAAGTGGAATGAGAAATTTAGATGGAGATATATTTTTCTCAATACACCACTTTCGAACAACGGGAGTAAACATAACTACAATCGGTGTATTGTTCAAAAAAGCAGATAACCCTGCCATCGGAAACATCATTTGCAGAAGAGATCTTCTCGGGCTTCGTCCAGAACCTAATGAACTAGAAATAATTTGATTTAAAACACCACTTTGTTTCACAGCACCAGCTACGATAAAAAGAAGCGCAACCGTCAGCATTCCTTCATTAGAAAATCCTCTCAATGCATCAGCTGGTGTTAAAACTCCACTAATAATAAGTGCAGCCAATGCAAAAAAGACAATAAAATCAGGTCTAGCTATTTCTTTCATTAAACATACAAGCATACCTAGTACAACAAATAGTACAAAAGCTATTTCAAAAGTCATATTACTCTCCCCAAATCTTATGTTTTATAAATCCTCATAATTCATATCAACTTACTGTGATTTAAGCTCAAAAAAAGACACACAACGTAGTTAACGAAGTATGTGCCTTTGGTATTTCCAATCAGCTATGTAATTATTCTTATAATATTCCAGTAATTCCGATCTGTCAACTTGAATTTGATGTGTTTGTAATTTAATATCTACTATGAATGTAAACGCTAAAGTCTCTATTTAAATTTCACATAATTCAACAAACCTTTAACTGTTTCATAATAAAAAGAATTTATTGTTGTTTTAAAGTTAATTGGAAACTTAATACTTTTGGGTAGAAAAAAAAGAAAAGGTCCTTTTAAAAGTCGCTTAGTTAACGGTACATTAAATTTAAAAATATAAAACAATAGAGAGAATATCGATAGCACCCAAGTAAGACACGGTCTTTTGTTGAATAAATAGCTATAAGTGTACATTTTAAAATATATTAGACCTGACCAATAAATGTTCCACCCGTACTTAAATTTAATCAACTTTTGTTTGAGTAAAAATATCTCAATAAAAAAAGAGCCGATTCCCCACTTTAAAATATATACGATCTGCTTTGAAAGTGTTTTAGGCAGTTTACATAAAAAGAGTAGAACTAATAAAGGAGTAGCAATAAATATATGAAGCCCTCTCAACACTTTCCAATTTATGCCCTTATTCGTATATTCAAATACTAGATGTCTTTTGCAAAGATAATAATAAAATGAATTCCAAAAGCTAACAAAAATTAAACTTTTATAATATTTCGGCACTACTTTCCAAGTTTTAAATAAAAAATTCATTAAAACAATAAAAAGTATTATACTTATTTGCTTTTTTCTCATATTTTTCTCCCATAACTTATTCTTATGGTAAATATTATCCCCAATACCTTACAAAAAAATGTAAAAAGTATTAAAAATCAACGTTTTCGTGATCGGGAACTACCATCAAGAAAAGAAGAAATGAAAACATTTTTATTTAGTGCTGGTTTAGTTGGTTTTTGTACCTTTACTTTTTGAGGCTTCGCACCAATAAATTGCAATAGAATTTTTTTTGCTGTATTAAGAGACATCGAGCTTTTGGGGTTATGGAGATCTTGAGGGCATACTACTCCTTTATGTTTTAATGTTATATAATCTTCTTTTTCAGGTATCATATGAAAAAAATGGGGATTTCCTTTTGTTTTAATTCCAACTTTAACAAGCACCACTGTACTTTGTTTTGCTTTTCCAGGTTGAGTACTATACTCAAGCCACAACTTTTTGGCATGTCCAATTTTAATAAGTTTTTGCAGCGTATTATTCTTAATGTCATACAGATCACGCTTAACAATCGCTGTTTTGGCATGGCGGTTTACAGAGTACAGGGCATGTTGGATCGACTCAATATCCAAATTCGTACTAGAATTTGAGTTTTTCACCATATCACCCTTTCCTACTTATAGTTCTTCTTATTATACAGTTTTTCTAGTGATTATGTACACCTTAAATATATTTCGGAAGTAATTTCCAAATCGCTAGTACACTAAAGTTTTTTGAGATAAGAAGAGCCATTCAGACCGCACTACTCGCTACACTCCTTAAAGATGGAGGTTTTCTTGCGAATTATTGATAAAAAAGTAAAATTACTACAATTGAATGTCTTTATGGTAATTGAGACCTCAGCTTTCTTTTTCTTTTATCTTTTCGCGGATACTTTCTAGTTCTTTTAAAGACAGTTCACTTAAAGATTTTTTAATTTCTTCTTCGATTTGTTTTCGATTTTTTTCCCGATATTGTTCCCACCATTCTCGTAAACCTTCCGTATTTTTCAGAAGATATTCTATATCAATTTCGTCTACTTCATCATCTGACAGATAATTTAACACAGCTGCTAACATGTTATTTAGTTTAATGATTTCATCTTTGTTATTTTCTTTATCGTTCACTACAGAACCATTTGTTTCCTTATCTTTTTCACCTAACTTGTTAATTTGAATAGCTTTTCTTGGCATAATTTCCCATACTCCTTAATTAGATCTTTTTTTAGTATTATCATAAAAAAAGGAATGCTTTATACGAAATTAAGGAGTTTAATTTATGGTTGTATGAATTTTTGAATGATTTTGAAATCACGAATAAAATAGATTTATTAACATATTAAAATCAAAAAACACAACTTCTATGGAATAATTAAGTCTTTTTCTCAAAATAGAGGACCTGTAGTCCGTGATATTCTATATTACTAGTAATCTTCAACGCAACTAATTAAAGTTGTTACACTTTTTGATCCACAACCTTTAGTTTTACCTACTTTTCATTCCATTCTTCTGCCAAAACTCCATAAACAACATGATCAACATAACAGTCATATAGCCATTCAGCCTGTCTGATCGTGCCTTCATTTACAAAATTTAATCTTTCTGGAATTGCTCTACTTTTTTTATTTCCAACTGCTGTCCGAATCTCAACCTTATTTAGTTTTAAATCGTGAAAAGCATAGTTAGTCAACGCTTTGGCTACCTTGGTCATAATTCCATTTCCCTGAAATCCTTCCCCAAGCCAATAACCTATATAGGCTGTTCTATTTGCCCAATTAATATTGTTGTAACCCGCTACTCCAACAATGTCTCCTTTAAACAATATAACAGTGTTTAAACTTTTGTTTTCGGAAAAACCTTTTAACGATATTTTGATAAACTCAATTGTATCTTCTACATTTGTTGTTGTATCTAACCAAGGAAGCCATTCTCGTAAATATTCTCTTGAGTAATTCGTTAATTTAAATAAACTCTCAGCATCTTTTACCTCTAATAACTTTAAAGATAAGTCTTCATCAATATTATGTACAAACATAATAGCCTCCAAATCATATTTTAGTAGGGAAATTCTTCATCCTCATTAATTAGTACTTTAAGCACAGCTAATCCCTTTCCAAAAATTTCGACATTCAAAAATTTTTGGAAAGGGACTTCCTCTAAAACTAATCAACTATAATAATTATTTACCATTTCGTTGATGAGCCAGTTGGTTCTAGCTCCTGTCCATGTCCCTCTACACTGTTCCTCTTTCAATAAGCTTAACTAATATTTCCTTATTATTGATGAAAGTTATACAATATCGAATCTTTAGGCGCAGTTAATTCCCCACCTAAACTTCGATTTCCTTTAGTTTTAGGTAGGCTTTCTGCTCCTTAAGAGTGTAGCAAATGAGAAGTATAAAAGATGTCCCTCACTCATTCAAAACTCTCAAACTTTTTAAACGTAAACACAGCTAATCCAATGCACAATGCTGAAAGCAGCAATGTGCTACCTACTACTAGCCAAGTGGAACTTCCCCACGTTCCTTCTAATAAAATAATTGAAGCTTCGGCACGAAGGTTTGCAGGACTCCACTCCATAAATCTTGGTAACAGTGACGTAAGAACGCTTAGTGTCCCTAAAAGAAAAATAGTCACTCCAGCTATACCGCCATTGTTTCTCAATAATGTTCCAACTAATATTGTTACAGCGACAATCAAAACAACCCAAAGACTATAAACAATCAAGCTATTAAGCATTAATGTCCATGGTACATGATTAAAAAGTAAATTCGTATAATACCAAGTTAAAACGTAACTTGCTGCTATTGATACGAGTAAAATACAGAGCTGTGCGATAAATTTACTACCGATATATTGAAGTGCACTTACAGGTCTCGCCATTACAAGGGTTAAGGAACCATTTTGTCGCTCTTGTGAAATCACTCCCATTACAGCTAAGACAAATAATAATGTTCCGATCGACCCGTATTGGGACATTGTACCAATTAACACTTCTTCCCCTGTTGTTGTTGGAAAATTAATGATCGCTCCATCTGGGAGATTACCTGCAACTTCGAGAATTTGCGGCATGTAATAGATAGATATCGGTTGTGAAATACCGATGACCATTAATACAATCGGTAGCCAGATCCACTTACCATTGCTTAAGCTTTCTTTCATTTCTTTTTTTAATAAGACGAGAAAATTTTTCATCGCTCCATCACCTTCATATATGCGTCTTCCAATGAGTCTTTCACCGTTTCATAATGGACGATTGTGAGATTTTGACTAATCAAATATTGCAACAACACATTGGTTTTTGTAACATCGTTCATTGTAAATCTAACAGTCGTTAAATCAAGATATTCAATATTTTCAATAAAATCGAGTTTATCTAATACACCTTTAATCGCCCCATCTGTTTGAAGCTTTATTGCTAACGAATCAAACTCTTTTTTCAGGGAATCGAGCGTACCATTCCATATCAGACTCCCATCTTTTAACATTAAGATTTCCTCACACACTTGTTCGGCATCATGTAAAATATGCGTTGAGAAAATTATCGTCATCTGATTTTTTAGTTGATCGATAAGGTGAAGAACATCCCTTCTTCCTGTTGGGTCAAGTGCTGAAACTGGTTCATCTAAAATAAGTAATTCCGGCTCATGTAACAATGCTTGCGCTAACCCTAACCTTTGCTTCATTCCACCGGAAAAACCACCTATTTTCTTGTTTTTCACTTCTGTTAAGCTCACAAATTCGAGTATTTCCTCTATACGTTTAGTCAACTGTTTTTTCGGTACATGTGAGAGATCTCCTACAAACTGTAGAAATCCCTTTGGGGTCATCCAGTTAAAAAATGAAGGATGCTGCGGCAAAAATCCAATCAAAGTTCGATAATCCTTCTGTTGGCAACCTTCAAATTCAATCTTTCCTGATGTTGGCGCGAGTAAGCCAGCTAACATTTGTAACGTCGTTGTTTTCCCCGCACCATTAGGGCCAAGTAACGCAATACACCGACCCTTTTCAATGGAAAAAGTAATCTGTTTGACTGCAGTATGTTCCTTATAATTCTTTGTTAAATCTTTAATGGTTACTAGCATACTTTCCTCCCCTATCCATTTTTTCGGCCAAGTAAAAAGTATAAAATTGGACCTATTAAATTTACGAAAATAATAATTAATACCCACATCAATTTTGGCCCATTCGTTTCCTCTTGTTTTGCGCAACTCACTAACGCAAATACCATTAATATGAGTTGTAAAACTATCAACGGAGTTACAAGTGCCCAGTTAATATCATTTAAAAGTTCCATGTTCATCTCTCCTCGTTTTGTTTTTTTCGTTTTCTATTATGCGGCAAAATCACAAATATGAAATAAAACAATGTCGGTAATGGGAATTGAATTAATCCCCAAACCCCCCAAAACCATGCAAAAACCCTTTTCTTCTTCGCATCTATAAATAAAAGGGTACTTTGTATTAGTAAAATTAAAATAATTAACGGAAATAGGACGTATAACTCAAATGTTGTCATTTAGAGAACATCCCTTCTTGTTTCCTTCTTTTCAAAAGTACGAAAAGAACGAGAGGTGCAAGGAAAATTGCCCCAATTTGTATTGCGATAAAAAAAACAGGAGATTGAACGAAACTAATAATAATGGCACTTAAAATACAGACAGCTGTGAACAAAAAGAGTGTAAGTTCTTTATAAAACTTCTTTGCTTGTTTAGCTTCATGAGCTTTAAGTTGATTATTTATTTCGATTACAGAAATAGAAGAACTTCCCCCTAATTTATCCACCTGTTCCCAGTCGTGTTTCAATTTTTGGATTTGCTCTTGATCATCTCTTCTTTTCATCATCCCACTCCTTTCGTATCTGTTTTAGGCCATTATGGACTCTAGATTTTACTGTTCCAGTTTTTATACCCATCATCTCTCCGATCTCGTCATACGTATACCCATAATAATGATGTAGTAGGATTGGCACTCTCACATTAGCATCTAATTGATTGAAATCAGTAAACACATCGCTCCATTCCATCCCTTTCATATCCGCTTGCCAAGAAAGTTGACGTGACAACGTTCGTTTCAGCTGTTCGAGCCATTTCCTCTCCCGTTTCTTTTTTCGGAACAAATCAATATATAACCTAGTAGCGATCGAAATCATCCAAGTCGAGAACTTCCCATCCGCTTTGAACGATGCAAGATTCGTATAACACTTCAACATCGTTTCCTGAGCAAGATCTCTACTCACTTCTTCATCAAGTGTCAACTTCAATAGATATTTATAAAGAAAAGAATAATACCGTTGAAAGAGATGAGCAAAAGCATCGTCATCTCCGGTCATTGCTTTTCGAATGATGACCACATCATCCTCCTGTTCCATAAGTTACCCCTTTCTATTGGTGATCAGTTATATGACGAACGAGAATAATCAATCGTTCATTTTTTATATTACTTTTTTAAATAAATTATATAAAATGCCTTTGGAGAATGTAGGGAATTACTATTCCATCGATAGTAATCTCTAGATAAAACTGAACTTCAATCAGTGCGGGTTCCTTCATCCACCACTGATTGTTAGTTTAACTTATACCACGGGCATAAGAATAACTAATCATCAGTTTTCGCTGATGATTAGTTATTCTATATCGGACCTTTAGGGGCAGTTAATCCCACACTTAAACTTTTCGATTTTCTTATGTTTTGAGAGGAAGGTCGTACAGCCCCTTAAGATTGGAATAAATTGACACCATTTTTATTCCTAGTATGTTGCTAATACTAAGCCGACAGCTGTTCCTCTCTACTTTGTTTTGTTAGCAAACTAAAACCTACAAAAGCTAACAATGAAAAGATAATCGGAAAAACAACAGTATGAACGCCAAATAAATTTGGATAATATGTATGGATTAATATATATGAACTAATTCCTACAACCATTGAAGCAATGGCACCATATTTATTTCCCCTTTGCCAATAAAGACCCATTATCACTGGCCAGATAAATGTTGCTTGCAGACCACCAAATGCGAATAAATTTAGCCAAATTAATAAGTTAGGTGGACTTAGTGCCATCATAAATACGAGTACACCTAACACTGCTGTGACACCAAAACTTACCCGTTTTACTTCCTTTATTGATGCTTGGGGTTTGATATAGTTCATATAGACATCTTTCACGACTGTCGAACTAACAAGTAATAACAATGAGTCCACTGTTGACATAATTGCTGCCATTGGAGCAGCTAAAACTATTCCCGCAACCCAAGCTGGGAGTACTTCCATCGCAATCAACGGCATAACCGTGTCCCCTACTTCAATTCCTGGTAGAACTGCTCTTGCAAACACACCTGTTAGATGCATACCAAGCATAATAAACCCAACGACAATCGTACCGATAATTAATGCTCGGTGCATAGCCTTCGAATTTTTATAAGACATTGCTCGCACGGTTACTTGTGGTAAAGCAACAACTCCGACGCCTACTAAAATCCAAAAAGATGAAACATAAGCAGGTGATAAACCACCATCATGACCAAACGGCGTTACAAGATTAGGATTTTCAGCCACTAAAGCAGCCATTATATTCGGAATCCCGCCACCTGCAACAATTGTACCGATAAGAATAATTAACGTTCCGACAAACATGACAATCCCTTGAAGTAAGTCCGTAACAGCTACTGCTCTAAACCCTCCAATAATAACATATAGTAAAACAGCAATCGCAAAAATGAACAACGCTGATGTGTAAGTTAATCCTGTTAGTGAGGAAATTAATCTGGCTCCGCCAACCCATTGTGCAGCCATAGCTGAAAATAGGAAAACGATAATACTAAAAGCTGACACTAATACGAGCCATTTACTATTATCATATCTTTTTCGTAAAAAATCGATTAAAGTTATCGCTTTATATTTTCTTGCATAAATAGCAAACTTCTTTCCAAGTATCATCAAAACAAAATATCCTGTCGCTACTTGAATCATAGCAAGTAAAACCCACCCTAAACCTTGTGTATAAGCAGCTCCAGGCCCACCAATAAAACTACTCGCACTTCCATATGTTGCAATCATCGTCATTGCTAGAATGAATCCACCTAGCTCACGACTACCTAAAAAGTACTCTTGTAAAAAATTATTCGTCCTCTTTAAATGAAATGAAGACCAAAACCCAATCGCAAATATTAAAATTAAGAAAATAACTAATGGAATAATAACAGACCAATTCATTCAGTATCCTCCGCTTCGGTCTCAAAATCTACATCTACAAAAAACTTCTTTACCAGGACGATAACTAAAAAGATCATCACAAATAAGCCAACTACGCAGCTATAAAAAAACCATGCAGGTAATCCAATAATATACGTGTATTCTTCTACTGGAGTAGAACCTAGTCCATATGCAAAACCAAACCACCATATAAAATTAAAGATAACTAGTCCAATACCAATCAGAGCCTCACGATGTGCAATTTTAAACCTAGGATCATTTTTTTTATCAAATTGAGTCATTTTCCATCTCCTTTCGATTTAATAAACAAATTTTTATTATAAACGAAAAATGATATTATTCCTATCATTACCATTATTATGAATATTATGGTATAAATGCGGCAGATTATTAAGAGAGAAAAAAATTCGATGAACGTTCATATTATGAAAATTGAAAATCGCCATGAGTATCCACCTTAAAATTGTCGTAAAACACTACGTAGCTTTTACGTAATCAGTTAGCGTCTCACCCAGTTAAATTGAGCACTTTTACCTTGGTTAATAAATATACAAAAAACCCAATTCCTTTTTATGATGGAATTGGGTTTTTCGTTTATTTTATGCTTTAGCCATGAACGCATCCATGTCTTCTTCTACAGTAGTAATACCACTAATTCCGAAGTTCTCCACTAAAACTTTCGCTACGTTTGGAGATAAGAACGCTGGTAGTGTTGGCCCTAATTTAATATCTTTCACACCTAGGTATAATAGAGCTAATAAAACGATTACGGCTTTTTGCTCATACCAAGCTAGGTTATATTCAATTGGTAATTCGTTAATGTCGTTTAATTCAAAGATTTCTTTTAGCTTCATTGCTACAACAGCTAATGAATAAGAATCGTTACATTGTCCAGCATCAAGAACACGTGGGATACCACCAATGTCACCTAAAGATAGTTTGTTGTAACGGTACTTCGCACAGCCAGCTGTTAAAATTACAGTATCTTGTGGTAGAGTTTGTGCAAACTCTGAATAGTAGTCACGTGACTTCATTCGTCCGTCACAACCTGCCATTACAAAGAATTTCTTGATTGCTCCAGTTTTAACTGCATCTACAACTTTATCAGCTAATTGTGTTACTTGGTTATGAGCAAACCCACCAACAATTGTTCCTTCTTCAATTGTAGTTGGTGCAGGTAATTTCTTCGCATGTTCAATGATTTCAGAGAAGTCTTTCGTTTTCCCATCTTCACGATCTGAAATGTGCTTAAACCCGGGATAAGCTGTTGAACCAGTCGTATAAACGCGATCTTTATAGCTTCCCTTTGGCGGCACAATACAGTTAGTTGTAAAGAGAATTGGTCCGTTAAAGCTTTCGAATTCTTCTTTTTGTTTCCACCATGCGTTTCCATAGTTTCCATAGAAATGCTCATACTTTTTGAAAGCTGGATAATAGTTTGCAGGAAGCATTTCAGAGTGAGTGTAAACGTCTACTCCTGTACCTTCTGTTTGTTCAAGAAGCTCCTCAAAGTCTTTCAAATCATGTCCACTAACGAGAATAGCAGGATTGTTACGTGTGTCAATTTTCACTTCCGTCATTTCTGGATGACCGAATCTAGATGTGTTTGCTTTATCTAATAACGCCATTACATCTACACCGTATTTCCCAGTTTCCATTACTAAACTCACAAGCTCATCAGCACTTAACGAATCATCTTCTGTAGCTAGTAAAGCTTTTTCGATAAAGTCATAAATTTCATTGCCTTCATGGCCTAGGTTTAATGCATGTTTAGCATAAGCTGCCATTCCTTTTAAACCAAATAAAATTAATGAACGTAAACTACGTACATCTTCATTTTCAGTAGCCAAAATACCGACTTGCTTTTCCTCAGATTTTCTTTCAAAATCTGCAAACGAACCATCCCATGTTGCATAGTCAGGATACTCTTTGTCCTTTAAAGCACCTTTATCTACTAATTCTTGTTTGATAGAATCGCGTACTTCTAGTGCTTTTTCAATTCGATTTGCAACCGAAGTATCTTCAAAGTTAGCATTTGTGATCGTTGTGAATAGTCCATCTAAAATTATTCGATCTGTTTTTAATTGATTAATCCCCGCAATACGAGCTTGTTGATTAAATTCAGCAACACCCTTCAATGTATAAATTAATAAATCTTGAAGATTTGCAACCTCACTTGTTTTTCCACAAACCCCAGCCGCTAAATTACAGCCAGTATTTTTTAAAGCTTCTTGACATTGATGACAAAACATACTCATTAATAAAATTCCCCCTTGCTAAAACTTGTTTGCTTTCTTTCGCTAAAAATAGAATATCAGTAACGAGAAATTTATGAGGTGACCTTTGTCACAAGTTCAAGAAAAAAATAATTTTTCAAACTGATTTGTACTTAAGTTATCATGAACAAAACTGGCCCCCTACTCGTAACAGCGTAGGTTAATTTGGTTAGATTGTTTAATGCAAAAACAATAACCAAATCAGAGCTACATTACGAAGGGAGCCATTACTATGAAGGATAACACAAAATTTGTAGGTTTAGACGTATCTAAAGAAAAAATTTCTGTTGCGATTGCCGATCAAGGGAGAGAAAAAGCTAGATATTACGGTACCATTCCAAATACTCCTGAGGCAATCAGGAAATTAGTTAAAAACTTAGGGGAGCCTGAAAATCTTTTAGTGTGTTATGAAGCTGGTCCAACAGGATACCCACTTTACCGATTTTTCCTAAGTTTAGGAATTGAATGTGACGTAATTGCGCCATCTTTGATCCCACGAAAGTCGGGAGACCGCGTAAAAACTGATAAGAGAGATGCCGTTCGCCTTGCACAGTTATTTCGAGCTGGGGAGTTAACCTCAATCTATGTACCCACGCCAGAAGATGAAGCATTACGAGATTTAGTTAGAGCTAGAGAAGACGCAAAAGAAGATGAATTGCGTGCCAAACATCGGCTCACAAAGTTTCCGAAAAAGTGCAAAATTAAAGTGTTTTCGAAAAATAACGGAACAAGAGTCCGCTCAATACACGTTTATATTTTTAGAAACCTTTATGAAGAGACTTAACACAAACTATTTTTTAAACGAAAGCAATCCTACCATGGCTGCAGATGTTCCAACGAATAAGAAGCTCCAAAATGGGATTAAGTCAATGGCTCCTTCAACTCCTGACGTGTGCTGAGAAATTGAACTCCATAACAAAATCACATTATAAATAACAGTCTTCATGTGTATCATCAACGAAACGATTAGTCCAGAAACACGCTGCTTCCACAATAAAACGTAGTGAAGTAAACCTGAAGTTATTTCACATCTAACTCCACTTTCATTTCAGGTTTCTTCACCGAACGGTACATGTAATCTTATTCATTTTCGTATTCCATAGTTTCACTAAAAAACAAATGAGCTCTACACTTGCAATCAGAGGAACCGAAGCCTCGTACAGGTATACTTCCCTTATTTTCTATCATTAATCGATGAAAAAGCTGACACTCCCCTTCCTCTCCAGAAAAAGTTTCGACCTCTACTACCTGAACAAAAGGTCGTAAATAATCAAAATGCCAGCGCTGCTTTTTTTCTTTTTTCAAATGTCTTTCTATTCTAGACTGAATATTTCTTTTGGCACTCCCAACATATACATATATTCCTTTTTGGAAAGAAAAACGACCTAGCTTTCCTATCATAATCTCTGAGTGATCCTCAGTCATCACCGTCTTTATCGCATATAGGTTATCACTCGAATTATATTTTACCGGTTTCATCATAAAACTTACCCTTTCTAATTTTCACTATACTAAGGGAGACCCCTACTAGTGCCACTCCTTACCATTAAAACATAACTGAACAACTTCTGTATAAGTCATAGTGCACACGTTTTTTCAAGTGATCACCTTTTCAGATTCTGCCGATACAAATCGTTCGATTTATAACCTTGCGATAACACATCAATCATTTGATGAATTCGCTTTTCTCTTGTCTTCTCTTGTTTTGCAGAGAAAATCTGACGTGCCCAATCTTTCTTGTAACCCGGTGTTAAGCTTTGATAAAATTTTAACTCTTCTGGATAGTCCGCTAACAAGATTTCGACATCCTTAACTTTGTCCTCATAAGCGGCAACACATTGACTTGGGGCTGATGATTTCCGTTCCTTCATTTTTTCACGCTTTAATCCAACAACAGTGAAAACACCATCCATACTTACCATCCGCGAAAATTTTATATCGCTATTACCTACATACCCATCTTCTCCAACACCCATTTTCGGAAAAATTTCGTCTCTATGTACAAATGTATAATAGCGTTTGTTACCTTTTTTCGGATAAGCAAAAAAAACGTATCCTTTCTCAAGTAAAAGATGGTTATTAATGATATGTTGTGCATGCGTAACCATTTCATCAACCGTTTCAACAAAAGTGAAAATTGCATCATGATCTTTAGAAAGTATAGTCGCGTGTTCAGTAAATACATGGTAATCGGTTGGTTGATTAATTACAGCCATATTCGTAAATTTATCAAGTTTTAATTTATTTATAATTGTCATGACACTAGCGTTGTATAAATATTGTCATAATTTTCAGTTTAATTATTTTCTTTGTTTAGAGCCAAAAAAGTTAATACCCAACTAAAGATGGCTCCATCCATTTGGAAATTTATTTACAATTAGACTGGTGCAACGACGACAAATTGCGTATTAAGGGAGGGCTTTCCCTTCAATCTTTCGAAGCCAGATATGCGCTGGTTTCCACAAAGTAGCCTTTAAAATATCGGCTAATTTGCAATGTTTTTCGCTTAC
>NZ_MLQR01000019.1 GCF_001866005.1 Anaerobacillus alkalilacustris | reverse complement strand
CTCATTACAAAAAAAGAAGCAGAAAGTAACACGGACTGCTGAAAAAGTCCAAATTTTTTTATCTGAAAAATAATATTCAAAAAACGAGCCTCTAGAATCGCTTCTAAGGCTCGTTTGAGGGTTAGGGCGACATTTTTGCCCCCCTATAATCATTCGTTTTTCAAAAACATTCACTTTTTCAGTGGCCTCAAAGTAACATTCCAATATTTGTATCCTTAGCCTGATGACATTGGGGTCTTACTGCCCCTTGAGAAATGGGATAAAAATTACATAGTACAGATGTCAAGCCACAGAGATACTATATGTAATTGATTTTTCGCGTTCACAACCAGATATAGTTTTAACGGCTGAATTGTGAAATTCACTCAATTATAATACCTTTTTATAATTGAGAAATTAGTGTTTAACAACTTGTTTACATTTATCATGATCAGGACATAAACGTTCACATTTGGATAAAGCTTGATAAATTGAACACCATGATCTTTTTGCGTAATATACTGGTACAGATTGATCTTGAGCTTTTTTCTTTAATGTTTTTGCTAGATTATGATTAATATAGTCTGTTAAAACTAAAATCGAGTCGATATTTTCAGGTATTTCTCGTTTTACCATTTGTACTTTCCTACCATTCAGATGAATAACTTCTGAAAAACCTAATTCACCTAACTTTTGAGGAATTGTTCCTAGATGATCCGCTCCCACAACTAGTAATGATTTCATATTGCCACTCCTTTCTAGTAAGTATTCGTTATAAACATTATAGTTGATAACGATTATCAACGTCAATATAATATTAATTAAGAAGTGATTTTATAAAATCAGTAATATCATAACTAGTTTCCAGTGATATGCTTAATGTTTTTTTATAATAGCGACGACATCTAACTCTAGTTATTTTAATTAGAAGCCTTTCATTAACGTATATATAGGTAACATGATTGAGATGAACATAAATAGTATGATCAAGCCAATAAATACAAACAATGTTGGTTGAATAATCATGAAAATTTTCTTTAATTTCCCCTCAAAATCTAGCAGTATCCACCTACCATAATCATTCAATTCATTATCAAGCCTGCCACTTGATTGTCCATGGTCAACGATAAACGCCAACCCCTTTAAGAAAAGGGGTTCACTTAACAGTGCCTGGTGCAATGTTTGGCCTTTTTCAAGTCTCGATATAATAGCTTTTGCTACTATGCTTATGTAGCCTAGTTTTTTTTGATCTTTAAATAAATTTAATGCGTCGTAAATTGACATCCCGTTTTTAATTAAATAACTTAAATTTGTTGCGAAGAAGTATGTTGAAATCATTTTATAAAAGTTACCTATCAGAGGTGACTTTGCAATAAACCTTGCTTTTTCAAAAACCGATTTTTTATTAAAGAAAGCAACAAAATAAATTGAACCCGTGCTCATTATTATAAGGAATAGCAAAAAGAAAGTTGGGGTATTTTCAAGAGTAAACATAAACAATCTAGTTATTAATGGTAGTGAAATATTAAGTGTGGAAAAAAGTAATACAAATTGAGGCAATAAGAATTTGTATATTATAACGAAGAAAATAATTAATATCCATAACAAGAATATGGGGTACTTAAACAGCTTTTGAAGCTTCCGTTTATTTTCGTCTGTTTTTCTTAATAAAACTCCTCCCTCTTGTAGACCACTCGATAAATTTCCGTAGTTTTCTGCAAAGTGTACAAAACTTATGATATATTCAGGAATTTCTAAAACCAACAATGCATCACTAAAAGATCTACCATTTTTTAGTTCCTCTAATAATTGATACATCATAGGTTTTAATTTTTCTTTGTCATATTTAAGAAACAACTCCAAAGTTTCTGAAATCGTATATCCTTGATCTAGAAGGCCACCGATTCTTATGAGAAAATCAGCCTTTTCATCATTGTTCCAATTTTTCTTCTTCATCTAGTTAACCACCTATCAAATTCAGTTTCGTAAACATACCCTAAAGCAATTCCTTTATTTATCACTTTCTCCAAACTTTCATATGCAAATCTTTTACTAGAGTCGCAAAAAATCTCTTCTAATAGTTTTCCAGCTAATATTTCATAAACTGCAAGTCTTCTTTTTTTACGATTTATTTGGCATAATAAAGAACAATTTCCCACACAAATAGGACACTTCAATTCTAATAGCCGTTGCGAAACTAATCCTATTACTGTTTCTTTGATATCGTATTCAGCTATGCCAAATTCTCTAAGTCTTGAAATACATCCAATACAATTATTGGCATGGATGGTACTAATGACTAGATGACCAGTCATAGCTGCTCGAACAGCCATTTTAGCTGTTTGAGTATCCCTTATTTCGCTTATCACAATAATGTCTGGATCATGCCGAAGTGTCGCTTTTAGTACTTCTTGATAATTTAATCCAGCCTTTTCATTTATTTCGACTTGAATAAGACCATCTATCCTCTTCTCAATTGGATCTTCTATCGATATTATCCTCTTATTTTTAATTAAACTGTCATTTAATAACGAATAAATAGTTGTCGTCTTTCCAGATCCTGTTGGACCCGAGAATAGTAATAAACCATGTGCTTTTTTGAGTAAAGCTCTTATTTTATTTGTTTGGCTTTTGAATAAGGCTAGGTTTTCTAAAGGAATTTCAATTTTGTTTTGTGGTAGAATACGTATAGCTAAACTTTCATGGGGGAATGTTGGGAGTGTAGATATTCGAAGGTTTGTTTGCTGTTGATTAATCGACATACATAATGATCCGTTTTGTGGTCTCCTCTTTTCTCCAATGTCCATTTTCGAACGAAATTTATAATGGGAGATAAGTTTTTCTGCCTCAGTGGTTTTAATTCTTTCAACATCTAATAATCGATGATCTACCCTCATTTGAACATGTGAATAATTTTTTCCCGGTATAATATGAATATCTGATGCATTGATTTGTATCGCCCTTAAGATAATAGCATTACTTTTCAATTCAATTGCTGACAATAGTATCACTTCCTTTTATTTTTTAATTTAACTTATTTATATATTGTGGAGTTGAGTATATTCACTAAAGAGAACGCTCGTTTATAGCTTATGGAAGTTTTATTTACGAGTGCATGATTACCCTCATAATTTTCATCCGTTTGATAGTGTTACCTATTGCTTTATTAAACGACCACCCGCTAAAGCAGGTGGATTTGGACATAAAATGTCGACGACTAAAGTCGTTTCTTAAGACTGAAGTCCTCTCAAAGTCCAACATGCTTAAGCAAACTAAAATTTGACTAAACTCATTCTTCAATCCTAAATATGTCGTTCTTTTCTTCATTAAACTGGTTTGCAATATAATTTCTAATTGTTTCTTCATCCACATTTCCTACTGTGGCACAAAAATAACCTCTTGCCCATAAATGGTGATGCCTCTCGCTTCGCATCCTTGCCTGATTAGCTCTCGTGTTCTTATGGCAATCGGACCATATAATACTTTATATCTGTATTTTATTACCCAGATTACATGATATTTGATATCATAAACTGCATGACTATTCTTTTTATAGCCGTCCATACTTTTCACCTCACAACTTAAGTATGGACATCGAAGTGTAAGGCTAAAAGCGTATACCGTCTAAAGACGGTGGAGTTAGACCACGCATTTGGAAATTAAAAGCGATAATTTTTTTTAGATTAATGACTTAAAATAATACTTTCTCTTGTATATTTTTGAGGATAATTATTATAATAATTAATGTTACTTCAATGGGATGTCGCCAAGCGGTAAGGCAACGGACTTTGACTCCGTCATGCGTAGGTTCGAATCCTGCCATCCCAGCCATCATTAGTATCCAATATTATTTAAGCTTAACTTCAATCAGTGGGGATTTCCCTTCGTCCCCCACTGATTGTTAGTTTAACTTACTGCCCCTTAAGAGCGGGATAAAGTATTGACTCTAATAGTTAAATTAGAGTCTTTTTTATTTAATCAGAATTTATAAATTTCTAACTTGGAAACCTGTCTAGCTCCAGGCGCCGATAGGCGGGCGCCTGGAGCTTTTCTTGTGTAATTTTCTTAAAATGAATTGTTTGAATTGCTAATAAGATAAAGAGTTCACGGAGTTTTTGTCTAAAAATGTACAATTTCTGAACATTTCCACCTTTAACCACATAATTAAATTGAAAATACATTTATTTATATTTTATACTGTATTATAATTAATTTAGAATGTCATAGGGAGTGAAAAAAATGGAGCATCAAACTCTAAAAATTACTGGCGTACTTTCAGATCCTACACGCTTTTCAATATATCAATATGTTACGAAACAGCATCGAGATGTAACAGTTCAAGAAATAGCAGATGCATTTGAAATTCATGCGAATGTAGCGCGGCTTCATTTGACCAAATTAGAAGATGTTAATATGTTAATTTCAGAAACAAAAAAAACAGGTAAAGGTGGTCGTCCTAGTCGATTTTATAGACTTTCAGACGAAGTAGTAAGCCTACAATTTCCATATAGAGATTATCAAAAATTATCTGAAATCGCAATCGATACACTTTTAAGTTTAGGTTCTATTGGTGAAAAAGCTTTAACAGAAACAGGACGTAAATATGGATATGAGTCGGCTAGGACGTATTTACAAGCACTAGATCTAAGTTTGAATGATTTAGAAAACAAAGAAAAGTTAAATCATATTAAGACAGTCGCCTTGCAACAAGGTTTGAATCCAGAAATGCATTATAATGAAGAAACACATGAAGTCAACTTTAGAATTTATAACTGTACTTTTAAAGAATTAGTTCCAGATCGTGCACCTATCTGTAAAATGCACCAAGCATTAATTCATGGATTTTTTGATTACTTTTTTGGGGAAATCGATTTAAATAAAGAAAGTTTTATGTCAGAGGGTATAGATTACAGTTTATGTTCGTATAAGACACTAGTATTACCATAATTCACATTATACTTTTGTCTAGTATAATGTACTCTCAGACCTTCGTACAGATAAATTCTCCAATACCTATAAACTATTTTTGTAACAGCAGCCCAAATCCTTTTTTAAAACAAGCTAATGTAACTTGGCTTGTTTTTTTACTTTTAATACAGATTACATTTTCTTCTTTAAGGTAAGGTAAACTAAACTTTAATTGAAAGTGGACTAATATGAACAACTAATCATCAGCTTTAGCTGATGAAAGTTATTCAAAATGAGGTCATTTTTTCTTTAGTCGTTATATATCGTAAGGATTGTCATTTAAAAAGCCATATGAATTTATTGCAGTAAGCTTTTTTCCATGAAGAAATACATGAAATGCGGAACTTATCCCATTATCATTTATTAGTGTTTGTATCGCACGATTTTGTTTACTTTTTTCAGAAAAAGGATTAGGGTCATAATTTTCCTGTAAAAATTCTAACATCCCTATCATTAATAAAAAGCGATTTTGCCTAATGTCTATGATTTTGTCGAAGCCAACTTCTATTGCTACATCATTATAAGCATCTAAATGTATGTGAGACGTTAAATCCATTTCTGTTGGATACAAAAGTGGATTATCTACAAGTTGATGCTTACAATAACCTCTAAGACTTCCTTTTTTCCTTTGTGGAAACATCCATTCGTCTCTTGTAAAGCCATAATCAATGGTAACTAGAAATCCTTTACTAAGAAACTGATATATACTATTTATCCAATCGTTCATATACAAAGGAACTTCGATTCTTTGTCCATCTTTTAATTTTGGTCCATATTTCTCAATCCACAACAATACATTATCATTGTTACATAGTTTTTTTATTTCAGTCAGTTGATTTCTTTCTTCATTAAATGACACGAACACTTCATAAATGTTACCATTTTGTTTCTCAATAACATGTACTGGAAAAGCGTCTAGTAATTCATTAGAAAAAATAATGCCCTCAAAAATATTCGAATTACTTTTACTAAATACCTCTAAACTATCAAACTGTTTAAAAAATACTTTGTCTGAAAGTAGTTTTTTTTGTTCTTGACGATGAAAAGGGCTCGTTTCTATTATGGAATATTTTAGATCTTCCATACCAATTGGTGCTATTCGTTGCCATTCATCTAAGACTGCTTTGGCAAAACGTCCATCCCCACCACCAAATTCACATATTACTGCCGGAAGCTTTTCTTTTTGAATAATATCTAAAAAAAAGTGGGCAAAAGCCTTACCAAAAACTGCATGTACACCACTACTAGTATAAAAATCTCCTTCTCTGCCCAATTTTTTATTATCTTTCATATAATATCCTATTACTGGATCATACAAAACAAAACTCATGTAATCAGCGTAATTAATCATACAATTTTCATTCTGTATAATTTTATCTATTAACTTATCTATCAAAACTAACTCTCCTTCCCTCTTTTTATGATTAACACTATTGACACAGTGTTAATGCGATTATATAATAAGATTGTAAGTTAGCAATGATCTTCGGGAGTTCCCCCTCCCCTCAAAAGTTCATTTATGATAACTAAGATTAACTCCCCATTTGAGGATGACGTATCGTCATCCTCCTTTTTTTCTTAAATAGCTTTGTTTACCTTTTATCTTTTACTTATATATGGATTTGAATCCATTTCAATACCTATTCTCGTAAGTGGCCCATGTCCAGAAGCTACTGTAGTTTGTTCTGGTAGTTCCATTAATTTATTAATAATACTATCCATTAATACGTCATAACTTCCACCCGGGAGATCTGTTCTTCCTATTCCACCAGCAAATAGAACATCCCCTGAAAAAACAATCCCTAACTCCTTTAGGTAATACGATACACTTCCAGGTGAATGGCCTGGTGTTTCAAATACTTCAAAACTAAACGAACCAATTTCAAGCCTTCCCTCCTCTTTAATAAAAAAGTCTGCCGCATTAACCTTTACTGCGTTACTCCCACCTAAAAATAAAGTCGATCCATTTTTTTTACTATCTGTTAACCAATCTTTTTCCTTCTTATGTATATAGACCGGGATTTTCCAAAAGTCACGAACATCATCTACTGCTCCAATATGGTCAAAATGAGCATGTGTTAACAAAATTGCTTTTGGCGATAAGCCCTCTGCCTCAAGTAAAGTGTTTAATTTTGTACCTTCTCCACCTGGATCAAATATTATTGCTTCCTTGTTTTCATTAAATAAAACATACGCGTTTGTTTGTAACGGGCCCAATGGAATTTGTTTCCACTCCATTTAAAACAACTCCTTTGCATTTTTAATATATTTTATTTTACACTTAAATTAACGCCCTATCAAAGCATGAAGAGAGGAGGACTTATGAATACCTTAACAGTATTGGAGACATCCTTAGAAATTGAACAATTACTAACTAAACATGAAAAAATAAATAATTTCATTTTTGAAAAAAGCATCGATTACAACGAATTTGGGTTTATAGTTTCATCATCTGAAGATCAAATCTTATTAAAAGATTTATTAACTTATTATGATGTTTTTGAAGATACATTTGCATTATATAAATTAAAGGAACCGGAAATGAAAAACATTTTTATCGATTTTGGCTTTACTTCTCAAAAAGGGAATTTCTATTTATATAAGGATTTAGTTATTCCCTTCACCATTTCTGGTAATAATGAAAAAGCCTTGCAATATGCCCTAGAACAAATGGATGAGCATCTAATTGCTTATGAAAAAGAACAAATTAGAACGATTTATTTTGTTGAACGTTATCATCAAGAATTAATTGAAGGAATTGCCGAAGCATACAAAATAAACGTGATGTTTTACTTATAATTACTTAATTTAATAAATTTCATAATTCATCATTCCAGCCAAAAAGATACTATATCTAGTTACATTAAACCGTACGTAACTAGATATAGATTTATATAACTCGGTTTTTGTAACAATTATAAATATACCTTAACTAATAGGCTGGCCCATTAAATTTAGTCACCCGCTAAAGTTATATTTCATTACCTTCAACTTTTCCTACATTCTTAAAGGGCTGTAAGACGCTTTTTAATATAATCAGAATTTATAAATTTCTAACTTGGAAACTGTCTAGCTCCAGGCGCCATCGGCTCGATCACTGGAAGACCTTCTCTTTCGGTCAAAAGCCCGACACCGCTACGAGCAGGTCTTCCAGTGTTTGTCACCGATAGGCGGGCACCTTGCGCTTTTCTTAATGAAGTTAAGATTTATTTAATTTCCCCTCAACGCTACGTATTTTCTCAGACATGATTAATTGTTTATCTCTTCGATCATCAATTCTAATGTTTGTCGCAACTCTTTGAACTCCTTTTGAAAAAGGAACTTCATGTAACGCTTGGATAACTTCGAACAAGACGGGGAGTTCTCCTTCAATAATTGTACTCATAGGTGTGAGCTGATACTTTACCTTATCTTTATATGTTTCAAGTAACTGATGAATTTCAGCGACATATTGGCTAACACTCGGTTCATTCGTTCCAATAGGAATAATTGTTATATCTACAATTGCCAATTTCTTTTCCTCCTTTTTATGCCTAGATTTTTCAAATAATTGATTAGGAAACTCTCTTAGTGCTAATCTACGATAAGACCTTATCGCAGTGTTGATATGAAACTCCTCTGGATCTGTTGTTGTTACGTTCTTTTGTAAAAAATAAGAAAGCTTTAAAACAATGAACTTGAGCAACTTAATCCCTTTCCAATTTAACATATAGTTAATAGTAGGAGTCAATAATAACGAACCATAAGAAGCCCATTGAACAGCCTTAGCTAACGGAGATGAAAAAGATAGTATAATTGTACAAAGGATTACCATGCCAAAATATATAACAACAAGATTAGTTGAACAATAACGATTTGTAATCTCAGCCTCTTTAATCTCCTGTTTGTTTGCCATTGTCTTAAGACCTCGGTAACTAAACACTTTATGTTCAGCACCATGATATTTTCGTAAACTCTTTGGAAAAATAAAATGAGTTCCAAACATATAATAAAAGAAAAAGTAAAAGGGTAAGCCATTCCATAAAAAGTAAACACCGAAAATAGAAAGTAATTTAGGAAAGAAAATAAGTGTAAAATATATGATTGTTAAGACTTTAAACCAAAGTGGCATAGAAAAAGTCACTTGTTTTGCTACTTGAACCATAGAATGATGATTTAATGGTTTTATCCAGTCTCTGATAATGCCATTATCATTGTAGGCACAAGATATATGACGCTTACCAATAAAGAATATTCCATTTTCATACGAAACTCCCTTAATCACCTCGACGCCACACCCCCTTATATTAAAAAACTTTACAAAGATCCTATTAAGTCTACATGTCTATTAATTGCATATTTTTATTAAAAAAATAACGGTACAACAGCATTGTTACTAACATAGCACTAATGGACACACATATAAAAATACTTAATGATATAACAATTTGGTAACGAATAGCATCAATAGGGGCTACACCACCTAAAATAAGACCAGTCATCATCCCTGGCAACTGGACAAGCCCAACTGTTTTTAAGCCATCAACATTTGGAATCATTGCAGCTCGAACGATTTTACGTACAATTATTTTTGTAGCTTGTTGGGGTTTGGCTCCAAGAGAAAGAGCTGCAGCTATTTTTCCTTTCCCTTCACGAAATTCATTTTTCATTCGTTCTAAAGCTAGACCAATTGCTACCATGCTATTACCAATTACCATACCACTCATAGGGATTACTTGTTCTGATGTAAAAGAGATCATCCCAAATCCCAACCACATGGATAATATTAGTAATTCAACACCTGAAATTATTAAAAATATCATAATCCGGACATTAGTTATGCCCTCACCTTTTTTACTTGCATGAAATGAAGCAATCGAAATCATTACAAATAACATGAAAGGAATGCCAATGCTTGGAGGAAGTTCAAATAGATATGTAAGAATATAACCGATAAGAAATAATTGAATAACCCCACGTACCGAAGCCCCGGTAATTGATTTTCCTAAACCAAGCGAATACATATAGGATAATGAAACTGGAATTAAAACAAATATTATTAAAAACAACATAGCTGTATTTGAAATTGTCGGTGCCATTTAATTACTCCTTTAAAAACTGTTGTAATTCTTCTGTTTTAGGGTTATGAATCAGTTCTTCAGTTTTTCCTTTTTCAATAATTGTGCCATTTTTCATAAAGATTAATTGATCACTAATTCGCTCGGCTTGACTTATATTATGAGTCACCATAATTATTGCTTTCTTTTCTTTAGAAAGTGAAACTAATAGCTGCTCGATTAGGTCAACACTTTGTAAATCTAATGCACTCGTCACTTCATCTAACAATAGTATCTCTGGATCATTTGCTAACGTTCTAGCTAAAGCTACTCTTTGCTGTTGTCCACCAGATAATTGCTCAACATCTCGCCATAAATATTCTTTAGAGAGTTGTACTTTTTCTAGTAACTCTGGTCCCCTTTTTGTATCCCATCTCCCTATAAGACTAGGACCATATTTTAAATTATCTTCGACTGTACCTTCAAAAAGGGAAGAAGTTTGAAATACTAAGCCAATTTTTCTCCTTATTTCAATTATCGGGTACAATGTTAATACTTTATTATGATAACGTATCTCTCCTTTTATTGGATCAATCAAACGATTTAATAATAATAACAAACTACTTTTCCCAGCACCAGAAGGGCCAATAATGGATATAATGTTTCCTAGTGAAGCGTTAAAAGAAATACCTGATACCCTAGGAGTGGTTACATTCTTTACTTGTAACTCGTAATTTCCGTTCATAGTTCCGCACCATCCTAATATTGTTGTCATTATTTACAGTATACCTACTAAATAGATGATGATAAACCATTTTAAAAAGGGATACACAAAAGTTTCACCTTATGTATATCCCGTCTGTTATATTTTTTATATTTCCCTTTTTCTGTAGGCACTGTGCTTTGTAGGTCCAATGCCACTTCCTATACATAATGAGTCTTCAATTGCAGCTTGAATAAATTTCTTTGCTATATTCACCGCTTCTTCAATTGAATGATTTTTAGCCAACTCTGCAGTTATTGCTGCAGCAAATGTACAGCCTGTCCCATGTGTATGAATCGTATTGATCCTTTTCGATTTAAAATAATGATAGTTTTCCCCGTCGAAAAGGATATCAATTGCCTTATTGGAGCCTTCTAAGTGACCCCCTTTTAAAACAACGTATTTAGGTCCTAATTTTTGTATTTCTAATGCTGCTCCTTCCATTTCCTTAATAGTTTCAATAGTTGATAGACCAAGGATTTCACAAGCCTCAGGAATATTCGGCGTTACTACAGTTGCTAGTGGTAGCAAACGTGTTTTTAAAGCATTCATTGCTTGCTTCTGTAAAAGAGGGGCACCACCTTTTGCAATCATTACCGGATCGACAACAACATTTTGTACCTCATATTGTAATAATTTATCTGCTACAAGGCTAATGATCTCTTCTGAGAATAACATTCCTGTTTTCACTGCATCTGTTCCTATGTCGCCATAAATTGCATCTAATTGTTCTTCAATCGCTTCTAATGTTTGAGGAAAAACCCCATGTACTCCTAGTGTATTTTGTGCAGTTAATACCGTAATAACACTCATTCCAAAAACGTCTCTTTCTTGAAAGGTTTTAAGATCCGCTTGAATTCCTGCACCACCACCACAATCAGATCCAGCAATTGTTAATGCTTTTCCAATGTTCATTTTTCCATCTACCTTTCTAAATAATATTAATAAGCGTTAATAATCAACCACCACCAACAAATTGAACAATTTCAATTTTCATGCCTTCTTGAAGTAACGTGTTTGGTCGTTCTTCACAATCAACAATTTCTCCGTTAACTTCAGTTACAACTAAATTTTCATCTAAGTGAAAATGTTCAATTACGTCTTTTAAGGATTCAAGCTGTAGCTCTCTTTTTTCACCATTAATAATCACGTTCATCTAGTAGACACCCTTTCATTTATTTTTTCAATGAATAATTGACACGTCTTTGTTATATCAGCGCTTCCAACAATTTCACTTATTGCACAAATTCTTGTAGCTCCAGCGTTCAAAACTTGATCAACATTATGAAGCTTTATACCACCAATGGCAACAAAAGGTATCGATATCTCCTTTTTTACCTCTTCAATATATTTAGTTGTAACAGGATCGACAACATCCTCTTTACTTTTTGTTGCAAAAATCGGACCTACACCAATATAATCAGCACCTTGTAATTGAGCTTCTCTTGCCTCTTCTATTTCATGTGTCGATATACCAATTATTTTATCTTTTCCAACAATCTTTCTTGCCATTTGTAAAGGCAAATCATCCTGGCCTAAATGAATACCATCTGCATCAACTGCTACTGCTACGTCTATATGATCATTAATAATTAAAGGGACATTATATTTTTTCGTTAAGTCTTTTAGTAACAAGGCTTTATGAAGCACATCCTTTTTACTACTTTTTTTATCACGTAATTGAATAATATCAACACCACCAATAATTGCTGCTTCCATTACCTCAACTAAACTTTTTCCTTTATGAAATTCTTCTCCAGTGATCGCGTACAGCCGAAAATCTTTCATCCGAATTCCTCCATTTATAAATTTAAATTAATTAAGCCGTAATCCATTAAGAAAGACGGATTACGGCTACATAGCAGTTAGAATCAACGACTTTCCTACGCTGGCACAACCCAGATCAGGTACAAGGGTAAAAGTCTAACCTTTTTCTCAGCCATAAGGCACCCCTAGTCTTCGCTTATTTAATTAAATAAATTAAAAACTATCTAATAGTATTATTATGACAGAAAACACTCTAATTTCAATTTTTTTGTCTACCAATATATTAATCTATTTTTTTCCCTTTTCTTTAGGTCAATTATTCCCTCTAGTTGATAACCAAATAAAAGTCTACGACCATCTGGTGATAGTTTTAACGGGTAGTTTTCATCAATGTTAACTATCATTATTTCTTTACCTGTTTCCACCTGAATAGATACTAAAGAGAAACCTTCTGAATAACTAAATAAATCTCCACCATTACTAGGCTTTAAAATATAAAAAGTTTTACTTTCTTTATCGAAAGCATGACTTGGAATCCACCATTGCTCTGAGTATGTGTTTAAAATGGGTACCTGAAATTGTGTAAGCTTTTTGTTTCTTTCCATATCATAAAATGTGTATTGTGAATATTCTTTATCAATATCATCTATGGTTATAGTTAATAAATGATTATAATAGGAAAAAAATGCTATAATATCATCAACTTTTTTCACTTTTTTCTCAGTCTCTAAACTATACGTATAAAGCGGCGCATAAAAACTCGGAGATAAAAGATCCCACTTTAAAAAGGCTAAGTCACTCTCGTTAATCCATTGAACATACGAATATTCAAAATTAAAATCAATAATACTTTTATCTACTAGATTAAGTTCCTTTAACTTTACGGAATAATCCGACTGCAAAGCAGCAATGATCAGTTCATGATTTCTATATGGATTCCAATATATTTGAAATTCTTCTCCAACATTATTTAGTGTGTGAATAATTGTACCTTTCCTATTAACAAAATAGAGATGTTTTTCCCTGTCTAATGATGTTATTTCAATTGCAAATACAGAAAAGTCTGGATTGGCATCAACTCGTAATATCGGTTCATTAATTTGAAAAAACAGTTCATTCTCACCTGAAAAAAGATGAAATTTATTTAGATAAGAAATCCCATTTTCATCTGTTAAATATAAAATCGACTCGTGATCAAACCATTCATTTACTGTGACAAAGCTATATCTATTTGTATCAATTCTATGCAAGAGTTCATTGTTTCTCAGTACTAGAGGCACCCCATTTTTTTTAACTAAATTGTTGGAATATATACTCACATCACGAATCAGAAAAGGTTTGTCTGCTTGAATACAACTAACCATTAAAAAAATAGCTATAATAAAAAAAATATTCTTAAGCATAGAACCCCTCCCCTCATTGAATGATTAGATTAATTATCCCATTTATCTTCGCTGTTAACAAATAAAAAGTACCTTGATTGTATATATAATATATCATTAGTGTTGCATAAATATTGTTAGAATTTTCAGTTTAATTACTTTCGCTGTTGAAAGCCAAAAAAGTAAATACCCAAACAAAAGTGGCTCCATCCATTTGGAAAATTATTTACAATCAGACTTGTGTGACGACGACAATTAGCTTATTACGGTACAACTTTTCCTTCAATTTTTCGAAGCCAAATGTGTGCTGGTTTCCACAAAGCAGCCCTCAAGTAACGGCTTATTTGTAAGGTTTTCCGTTTACTTTTTGTCTCAATTTGAACGAGAACATGTAAACAAAAAACGATTAATGCGATGAACACTTGATTAAAGCCAAATGTGTGCTGGTTTCCACAAAGCAGCCCTCAAGTAACGGCTTATTTGTAAGGTTTTCCGTTTACTTTTTGTCTCAATTTGAACGAGAACATGTAAACAAAAAACGATTAATGCGATGAACACTTGATTATGAATGGCCCATTCGCTTTGACCGTAAAACT
>NZ_MLQR01000018.1 GCF_001866005.1 Anaerobacillus alkalilacustris | reverse complement strand
TAAACGTAAGATCGATGTAGAACCAGTTTTTGGATTCTTGAAGGCTAATTTGCGTTTTACTCGATTTTCTGTACGTGGAAAATCGAAGGTTGGAAACGAAATGGGCCTGGCATTAATGGCCGTGAATATTCGAAAATTCACGGCTAACAACTAAGAATATAAAAGTGGTAATGTAGATAAATGGAAAAAAGTGAGATTGAGTACACTCAAGCTCACTTTTTTTCTAATTAGAAACTAGTTTTGTCCCAGTCTCTTTTTGCGTTTTGAGAGATTGAATTGACATGTAGTGCTAATACAGTTCTGTGTCTAATCAAATAGCTTCCTAGTGAGCTATTTGATTAAGATAAATTTCAGGCGCTCTTACTTATTATTGGTGCGAAAGTTTTCCTCAAGCTTCTCAACCTCAGCTTCTGTTAAACCAGTTAATTCATTGATGTCTCTTGTAGACAAGTCTCGTAGGATTAGTTTTTTGACAAATTCGATTTTTTTTCCTCGATTTTTCCTTTTTCTATGCCTTTTTCAATTCCTTTATTATAGCCTTTTTTCTCCCATGAAGTCATCAGTTCCCTAATTTGGTTCACCTCATCATTCGGAAATTGTTTTAAATTTTTGTATAGATGTATTTCTTCTTCAGTTCTAAGTTTATGGTATTTTTCAAAAATGGCATGAACTAATTTTTGGCGAGCAGGATCTAACTCTAATTTTAGAAAGGTTCGTAAAAATTCAAATTTCATTTGTACTTTTTCTTTCGTATCATAGCCCGTTTTACCAAGTAATGCCAGCGCTACTAGATTAGGTTGTTTAATATAGTCACGCCAATTTCGTTTTTTTAGTTCTAATGTAAAGAAATGAAATGATAATATGTCTTTGAATGGAAATGTAATCGTAAAAGTATCCGGTTCATCTTTAATCATAACATAATTAAAAACAGCTATATGTACAATGGGGAGACGATATTTTTCATAGATACGACTATAGTAGACAAACATACGTTCATAAGTGGTGGGGCACTGAAACCTCTGTCCTGAGACAAAAAATAAAGTTAAGGACTAGCACTAAGCGAGCCTTTAACTAACATCATAACTCATATTAATAAAACTCTTAGCTTTTTCAATATCCTCATTACTACCAATCGTAACTTCTAGATCCCCAGTTCCATAATGTCCAATATTTGTAACATCACGAGTAAAGCCTTGTTCTAATGTAATGCTTTCAGGTTTAACTTTAAGGTATAGCAATATCCTTCCTGATTGTGGATGTATTTCAATACAAGCAAAGTTCTTAATACGTTTGAAAGCTATGTAATGTTTAAGAATTTTTATTTGTACGTCATCACCTAGTGCAGTCATATAAGCCTTTAACGTTTCAAATTTATCAGTTAAATCTGTATTAGCTTGTTCTAAATAATCTGATACTGTTTTAGTCCGGTTAGCTCGATTGGTAAGATGATTAGCTGGAGTTCCTTCATTGCTATACTGTATGGTTTGAGCTGTAGTTGAATTAACTAAATCGAGTAATAAAAATTCATTGTTAAAATGTTTATATTGGTAAAGCTCAATATTTCTGTTTATTTGTTGGACGGCATGTTCGTCGTATTTCGTAAAACCACCTGTAATGCATAGTAATCGAGGGCTACTCCAGTCAATAACGTCTGAAACGCTTTGTCCATATTTCCGCATAACCATCAATTCAAATTCCGCTTTATGATCGAGAAGCCAATCTAGATAAAATAAACCTTGATTTATGACATTTTCGTTAACCGATCGTTTGTATTCAATAATGACAGGTGAATGGTTTTCATCAATACCAAGTGTATCGATTCTGTCTGCATGCCGTTTACCGGTGCTATGTTCCGAAGCTAAAAAGCGTACACCTAAAAAGGTTTCTAAATTTCGTTCAATAATATGTTGAAGTGATTTTTCAACTGATACCGATTGGCCTACTAACTCTTCAACACTTTCTCCTTTTACATGAAAAAGCTTGATATCTCCCATATTACTTTCCCTCCTTTTTGTAATTGTAGAAAATGATGTATGTTCCTCTTGCAACTAAAATTAGCTAGATCCTTTTTCTATAAAGCTTCCCTTATTTAATAGTTAAGTTGCACTTTTTATACAAATTTAAACGAGTGGACATAAAATCCTAATAGGTTCCTTTTTCTATCTCAACTTTTGTTATATAATTCCAAGAGAGAATTGTATTGATATTTACCTAAGGAGTATGGAATGAGTAAACCATGTCCATTTTGTCTTTAAGAAAATATTGTAATGATTTAGCCTTTGCAATCTTTGGTCTATTCCCAGTAAATTAGCCACTTACTATGATAGGGAGGTTTTTATTTGAATAATATACCTACTGTAGCCGAGTTATTAAGAATGAAGGGAATTTCTCATTTGCCGCCTGAAACTATTTTAAATTATTTCAAGATTTTGACGGACTACTGTTACGATCATCCAGATAGTTGTCAACAGGAAATGAGGCACTGGAAAAATTGGTTAGAACAAGTGGAGAGGAAAATGAGGAACCATTCCCTTGCTTATTATTACTACTTCTATGAATCCCACTATTGGACAATCAGGAACATGGTAAGTAAGAAAGAAGAAAATGATTGGAATAATCTTAATCAAGAAAGGATCATTTCCTCATTAAGAAAGAGTTTTGTTTCTATGGCTCAAATAAAAGATGGGGATTACATTCCCGAAATGATGGAACAAATACTCAGCAATATTGGGACAACGTTGAGTGAAATGGGCCGCTTCATTGAATCTATACGATATTTCCAAATGATTTTGAATAATAATAGGAACTTTAATATGGCTTGGGGGAATAGAGGAGTATGTCTTTTCCGTCTTGCTCAAAATATTGCCGATAATGGAGAGCGGTATGTTCTTTTGAAAACGGCAAGAGTTTGTTTTGATAAAGTAAAACAAGATCATATAGTGACAGAATACAACAATAGGGAATTTAAACGTATTGCTAGTATTGCAGATTCAGAGTTACAGAAGATACCAAATCATATTAAGGATAGATATAGAAAGTTAAGCACAGACATAGGAACTTCAGACAAGAGAGAAAAAGAGTATAGGATGTGGGCTCTTAATTGCCGCTTATTCTTAAATGTTTTAGGTGATGCGGGAATTGTAGACGAAGCTGCATCTGATAACCTTTGTCCGTTTAAGTCCTTAAGAAAAGAGAATAACTATTATCAAAAATTTGATGGTTTCTTCAATCATTTAATTGAGCAATTTAGTACAGCAAGATGGTTTTATTATGATGGTGCAAAGCTGGATCCGAAAAAACAACATTATGCAGAAAAAAGAATTTATTATCAGGATCTCGGCGATAGATCAATTAATACGTTAAGTAAGGAAAAGATTTTCGCTTCATTTCGTACTTGCTATTCCATCTTTGATAAAGTTGCGTTTTATTTAAATGAGTATTTCGAGCTTGGTATAAGTAATAACATGGAGATTAATTTACGTAAATTATGGTATAAAGACTATTCAAAAAATAAGCAGCTTCGCCGTTCGGTGCAAAAACATTTAGAGAATCCTCACCTTAAAGCATTATACTGGTTATCAAAGGATGTTTATTATAATGAACGAGATGAAGAACTAGTGGAACCTGCTGCAAGGGAATGGAACAAAATACGTAATCATTTGACTCATCAGTTTATAAGAGTTACTCCTACAGGTTGGGATCAATCCTATCAATTAGATGACCCTGCAAGCTATTGTATTTCTTACGACGATCTTAAAGATAGGTGTCTTCGTATGCTTCAACTTGTTCGTGACACTTTAATATATTTATCCCTAGCAGTAACATATGAAGAATACCGCCACGACGCAGCAGAAAAGCCTTATTTCGGTTATTTAAATATTCAACTAAGTGATGAAATGAAGAAAAAATTGAAAGACAAAGAATAGGAATGTATCGATAATCCTTGTTACTCAATTATTTTACAGTCATTAAGATGTACATCTCAAACATAAAATTTACCATAAATTTGACAAAAAAAGTGTACTGATGACAGACTGTTAGACCTATACTACGAAGCGAAGATCTCCATTTTCAGGTGACTTTGTGAAACATTGTACTTAAGTTAACGGGAGCTGAATAGTTTAAGAAGAAAGGAGAGAGTTTTCTTGGAAAAAGTTAAAACCCATCCGTTAACAATATTTACTTTAATGATGAGTTCTATCTTGATGGCACTATATGCTTATTTAAACTATATTAATCAGGAAATAGGCTATGGGATAGTATTTACAGCATTATTTATTTTTCTAATCGGACTGGTAATTCATAGTATTATGAGGAATAAAAAAATAAATAATGAAAAGACCAAATGAATTCAATCTTATTGAACTAACGCTTCCAATAGCACAACAACGTTGATCATCATTATCGTTTTCTATTTCTTGAAAGGGGTATCTGTAATAAAGTTAAGCCGTGAGAGAGGGGGCTGAAAAAGTAAGTTCATTCTTGTTATGGTTCTATTTGAAAAATTTAATAAAAGCTGATTTATAATATATTTACCTGAATTATTCATACTGCGTGGTTAAGTCATGAAAGAAACCCAAAAACTAATATTTTTCTTAACCATTTAAAAGAAATCATAGTGATTTGGCTACTTGAGATGTGTTTTTAAAATGAACGCTTGAAAATGTTCCGTTTTTGGGCAGACTACTCCCTTGGTCTGGCATACATTTTTAAAAAATTGATTATTGGATGGTTTTTACTCCAGTTTTAGCCTTTGAATTCGCTGTAGTACTTTCCAAAAGAATTCTTGGTACACGAAACTTGAAGCTAGCTTAAAGTAAAGGGATCGTCCTGATTTTACTAATTTACTGGCAACTTTAATAATTCGTGTGCGTATGGTGTCGATTCGCATGGTCTTTTGTTCTTCTGGAAAACAAAGCGTACGCAACCAGTTCGTTAAGTTATAAGCCAATAAAATCAACATCATCTTTACTTCATTTACTTGGTAAGAATGACTATTCATTTTATCAAAACCAAAACCAAAACCATTCTTAGCTTCCTTGGTGTAGTTCTCCATCGTACCTCTTTTTGATAAGTAAGAACGATATCTCTGGGAGAAAAGGCATCTATTAAATTAGTCACTAGGAACGTATGGTTAAACAACAATTCGCCTGCAGGACGTACGGAGTTTATAATTACTTTTCTTGGCTTAGACCATGATTTTGTTTGATAAACGGTTTCTTCAAAATAGCATTCCGTTTCTGTGACATCAGAAGGTACGGATGAAGGAAGGAGTTCATCCGCAATTCGTTGCAGATTGGCATTTGATTAGAGCCGAATAATGTAAAGACGCATTCTTTTTCGCACAAATCATACAAAGCCGGGACGGCAAAACCGCAATCGCCACGAACAAATGGTGTAGTTTCTGGGGATTTTTCATTGTAGTGTTGAATGAGTGGTTGAATAAACTCGACCACACCGTTAGAAATATAGACATTTCCAGGACGTAGATTAGCTTTGATAAAGTCACCAGTTACCCCATCGAAAGCAACTAATGGGTGGAAACCGACTGTTCCATAATGGGCATTGTAAGCGGCAGATTCTTGATCTCCATAGGTATCTGAATGCGTAGAAACAACTGGGTTGTGAAGCTAACGCATCTGTTCCAATGATTTGTGTAAACACAGGATCTTTCGTCAATTGATCAGCAGCGTGATCTTCGGTGTATCCAGCAATAATTTGATAAATCTTTTGACGAAATAAATTTTCATTCGAATGAACAGAGTAACGTCTGTTGTCTTTCAGATGTAAAAACTGTGCCAATGTATTAGAAAAACCTATCTTTTCATCGAATTTTCTAAAAAGGAATTCGCCGGTATCGGACAAGAGTTCTCCTCCGTCATTTGACAATTTAATTTTACGATTGAAATCAAGTGTTAATTGCTGGAAAGTAGCCGTTATAAGAACCCTTTCTGTCGGTTATTTGGTGGTACTTTTAACCTTATCAGAAATGGGTTCTTTTTTCATTTATTTGATGCATGATCGTTTAATGAAAAAGCTTATTAGATAGGCAATTATATACTATTATCGATTTTCTATGAATAATTCAGGTAAAAATATAATATTGAGGGTTGTAATATGAAAAAGACCATATTTTCTATTAGCTTGATAATTGTTTTGGTGTCAATTGTGTTTAATAACCAATTTGGAAAAATCAATAATGTTCAAGTGAGCATTGAACAATCTGTTAAATTTTCTGAGGAGGAAATAAATGAAGCTGTTGTTACAGTAAAGAAAAAGTTTAAGGATTTTAAAGGCTGTGAGCTTACGGACTTATGGTACTCAGAAAATAAATCAAATGAATTCATTAAAGATTATCTCAAATATGGCAAGGGTTCATTAAACGGTATAAAGGAAGAAAATGTTATCATTTTATTATCTAATTTTGATGTTAATTCTTCAGGTGGCGATGGAAGTTTCGAACCAAATTCATCTGAATCCAATTGGAAGTGGATATTGATAAGGGATAGTAAAACGGATAATTGGCGTGTTGATGATTGGGGCCATTAATCAATAGAAGGAGTTTTCTTATTCAAGTAAACGAGAGTGTTAATCAAAATCATTGTTTAAAACTATAAAACCATTCTCTAATGAAAAGAATGGTTTTATAGTCGTTCTGTAGGAGTCTCTATTATGGGAGCTATTTCATCAAATGTGTATTTATGATTTACAACATCCACTATCTGTCCACTAACCCTATAAAAGCTTTGTCATGTTCTTTAATAA
The DNA here is from genome assembly GCF_001866005.1 of Anaerobacillus alkalilacustris. Lineage (GTDB taxonomy): Bacteria > Bacillota > Bacilli > Bacillales > Anaerobacillaceae > Anaerobacillus > Anaerobacillus alkalilacustris. Next base: position 2,103 of record NZ_MLQR01000018.1, on the reverse strand, counting down.
CATCATTTATAATATCCATGAATTCAGCGTCAACATCTTCAGCGAGAGTTATATGTTCTTTTTTTCGTAAAACAATCTTACCATCTTTGACTTCAACGTGAACATCATCGCCTTGTGCTAATCCAACTTGTCTAAGGAGTTCAGTAGGAATAGTTATTCCATAGCTATTTCCAATTTTAGTAACTTTACGTTCGTACAGTTCCACTTAAATTAAACAAAAAGATGATTAAAACCCATTTTGGTCTTGCATTAATATTTGCTTCGATTGGTAGTGCAGTTTTTCTTAAAGTGTTGAGAGATAATTACCTCTTTTTCTAAAACTGATATTAAGCTAACGGGCAGGCCAGCCTATTATACCCACCCCTCCAAGTAAAGCCCTATCGTTGTTAACGTTGAAAACTATGATTATTAACTATATATAACAAGTAATCACAGATAGGAAATAGGCTGTTTTTACATCTTTATTTACGTTAAATACGGTCGAAAACCATACTACATATAAGGAAGCTTTACTTAAATAAGAATTATATAGAAAAATTATTGAAGGGATGTGTTTATTTGGAGGGCTTAGTTATTATTCTTCCGTTTATGTCAATTATGATTGGCTTATATTTTATTACATTAGGTCTTTGGGAATTAAGAGAAGGTGTAAATAGAAATCAATATATAAAATTTATGTTCACTGGATTATTTTTAATTCTAATTCTAACTCCGTTACTTTGTCTTATTGGGAACTTTTTAAATTTCCGTCTCAATTAATCATTAAGAATGTGAAAGATAACACTTAAAGTAACGAGTGCTCTAATGTTGAATAAGAAATCCGTAAAAACAACAAAGTCAGTTTCTGCATAGTACAACAAGGTTGTAAAACTAATATACAAAATATAAAATGTTAAAGTTGAATACAGAATTTGTTAGGGGGGATTAATTTGACAGTTGAAAAAAGTTTAAGGATTTGTGGAAAGGGGCATAAGTATTACAAAAGTAGTGATTGTCCAAGTTGCCCTACCTGTGATAAAGAGAGTAAGCCTCATAGCGGCTTCCTTTCGAAACTTAGTTCACCTGCAAGAAATGCACTGATTCATGAAGGAATTGATACTTTGCAAGAACTATCGAACTATACTGAAAAAGAAGTATTAAAAATTCATGGTATTGGACCAGCTTCCTTACCTATTAATGAGAAGTTCATTAGAAGAAGATGGGTTATCATTTAAAGAATAATTAATCTATAATATGTGACGTACTTTACTTAACTAAATGGGTTAGCGTTTCTGTAACAGGAACCGGCATAAATTTTATTTTGGAGGGAATAACATGGAAGTTTTTTCTGAATTTTTAGCGGGGATTGATGACCCGTTCCACCGAGAAAGAGCGGAAGAAGTGTTTACTTGGATAAAAAAGAAATATCCAAATTTAAACACAGAAATTAAATGGAAACAACCGATGTTTACAGATCATGGTACATTTATTATTGGATTTAGTGTATCTAAAAAGCATATAGCTGTCGCCCCTGAAAGTGTGACGATCACTCATGTAGAGGATGATATTGTGAAGGCTGGATATGACTACACAAAGGAGCTGATACGAATCCCTTGGAATGATCCAGTTGATTACCCGCTACTTGAGAAAATGATTGAGTTTAATATTTCGGACAAGGCAAACTGTTCTACTTTTTGGCGGAAATAGAAAAATAAGATTGTCCTTAGATGAGATGTGAGGGATACCGAGGGGCTTAAATGAGGAATCAAAATGAGTTTTTTTCAAGATACGGTAAAAAAATTGTACAGTGAACTCGTTTCAGCAAGGTGAAACATTGGAAAATCCCACCTACGCTACGATTAGGGTGGGGGATTAACTCAATGTCATCAGGCTAAAGAGCCAATAACTTACAAATTACATCTAAACCTCTAAATCAGGAAAATATAATCCAGTCTAAAGAAAAGTTTATCAACCAACTTAGGAAAAAAGGCAATAGGATACCCGGGGCTTGTATGTCATTTTTTTACAAGTCCTTGTTTTCTTACTCTCCAATTCTATTAAAAGCTTACACGTTACTCTTTTAAGCTAAAACGAAAATCCTTACAGACATCTCTTTCTATTAAG
>NZ_MLQR01000017.1 GCF_001866005.1 Anaerobacillus alkalilacustris | reverse complement strand
GGACTTTGATAGTAGCTCATTACAAAAAAAGAAGCAGAAAGTAACACGGACTGCTGAAAAAGTCCAAATTTTTTTATCTGAAAAATAATATTCAAAAAACGAGCCTCTAGAATCGCTTCTAAGGCTCGTTTGAGGGTTAGGGCGACATTTTTGCCCCCCTATAATCATTCGTTTTTCAAAAACATTCACTTTTTCAGTGGCCTCAAAGTAACATTCCAATATTTGTATCCTTAGCCTGATGACATTGGGTTTTGGCCTCCCCTTCCTTTTCCTTTAGTTTTCACTTAAATCATTATACACCTTTTCAATAAAAAGAGTCGACTGTTCACTTAGATCAATTTCTTCACTAATGCCTTCTACTTTTATAATTGGTCGATGTAGATGACTATCAATCCTTATTACAATCCCACATAACCCGTTGTTTAAGCGAATATGGGTACCAGGTGGATAACTAATTATTCCATTTGTAAAACTAAGGACAATATGATAACTATATTTTTTTTCTACTAATGACATAATTTTTTCAATAGCTTCATGAGGTTGGTACCCTTCTTTAGAAATCATATTTTCATAGTCATTAGCAACCACACAAACCTGAGCTAAATCAATAATTTGCTTATCTCTAATTCCTCTAGGAAAACCAGAACCCTCATAAGTTTCATGATGTTGATATGCAACATGAGCGGCTAACAAGCTAACCTCTGGATTTGATTTTAATAATTGAAATCCTTTTTCCGGATGTTCTAGTACTTCAGTTGTTACCATTTTCCCAATATCATGGAGTAGTGTTCCAAGCCCAAGAGTACTCAAGTGTAACTGATTAAAATTTAATTTTTTAGCTATTTGTAAAGAAATTAGCGTAACATTAACCACGTGAGCGTAAAGCGCTAACGCTTCATCAATTGTAGATGTCGGAATTAATATAATTGCCCGTCGTTGTGAAACTTCGTTAATAAGCTTTTTCACTGTATTTTGAAGTTCAGAAATAGATAGCTTTTGACCATTCTTTGCTTGTTGATATACCTTTTCTACTATCGTAATAGCATCAATCCAAGTTGGCATATCAATCATTTCATCTAAAGTTACTCCTACCGATATTGAATCTTCAATTATTAAACTCCTTATACCGATCTCCTTTAATTTCTCCATATATTTTGGATGAATTGTAGATCCACTTGCTAACAAAATCCTTTTTCTGTAATCATATACAGGTTCTGCAAGCTGCATTGTTTTTTTGTCATACTCTTGAATATTTATCATTCGCATAAGGCAAACTCCTTAAAACACTTATCTTGTTAATACTTTACCAATAGACTCATTAATCCGTTCTGCATTAAACGGTTTAACAATAAAATCAGCTGCTCCCGATTGAATTGCTTCAATAACCATTCCTTGTTGTCCCATAGCCGAACACATGACAACTTTAGCACTAGGGTCTATCTTCTTAATCTCCTTCAATGCTTCGATTCCGTCCATTTCAGGCATTGTTATATCCATTGTTACTAACTCTGGTTGGGAACTTTTATAAGTTTCAATAGCCTCTAAACCATTAGCAGCCTCACCAACAACTTCATGTCCCGCTGCTGTCATAATATTTTTCAATGTCATTCTCATAAAAGCTGCATCATCTACGATTAAAATCTTTGCCATTATATTCCCTCCAAATTAAATTAGATGCTTTAAAATTCACTAAAAATGTTTGTAATTATGAAATTCACTCTACTACTAAAAAAATCAAAATTTAAGAATTATGTATAAATAGCCAAACCATTGTAATAAATATGACTACTTTCATTCATCTACTATAGTTCTATCTTCCTTATATAAACTCTCTAATTAATATTTATTTAGTGATAAAGAACTATGTAGCATAATACTCGACTATGTCTAGTTTACTAACTATCAAATTTCATTTCAATCATTTTCCTACAAATACAATATATTTTTTCCACATTATTTATACATACCGTTCGAGAGAGAGTACAAGAAAAGCGAAAGGCGCCCGCCTATCGGCGACAAACACTGGAAGACCTGCTCGTAGCGGTCGGGTTTTTGACCGAAAGAGAAGGTCTGAAGTGATCGAGCCGATGGCGCCTGGAGCTAGACAGTTTCCAAGTTAGAAACTTATAAATTCTGATACTGTAAAAAAGTAGCATTGTGACATAACAATGCCAAAATGCTACCTTTTTCTTCTTAATTAATTCTGTTTGGGAAAGAATTCATTCGTTGCATGAATATGCTTTTGGAACGGATCTTCTTCATTTAAAACAGTTTCTTTCACTTTAGAGATTTCAGTACGTAATTCATCAAGATCTACATTTAGCTTTAATAATTCTTCTGTCGCTAACTTAAGAACATTGTTAGCTGCATCAGATGCCATTCTAAGCGTATCCATTCCACCTTGTGGGTTGTGGAAACCATCTGAATTTTCTGCTGCAATAATATCTGCATACCATTGTGCTTCTCTAACAAAATTTTGCGCTTCAATAATTTTATTTTCTGGCACTCCGGCTGTAATCATTCTATTAACATAATAATGCGCTTCAACGGTCAAATCTTGGGATTCATGTACGGCATTTAAATGGCGCTCTTGAATAGCCCCTACTCTTTCTCGTATATATTTTTCCGTCTTATCCGAGTGACAAGTTCTACATGACTGTTGGATCGTTTCTAAAGGTGAAATCCAATAATGAGAGGAGATCTTTCGTCTATCATCTCTTCTCTCAAACGGCATATGACAATCGGAACAAGAAACTTCAGCACTTCCATGAGAACCATAACTCCATAACTCATATTCAGGATGCTGTGCTTTTAATATTGGAGAACCAGATACAGCATGAATGTAATCATAATCAAAGCCTTCTTCGATAGCAATTGTTTGAAAATATTCATACATATCCTCAGGTCGATTTCCTAAATCCCATGGGAATCTAACCTTTTTTAATTCAGGTTCAAAATAATATTCAACATGACATTGAGCACAGACATATGTACGCATTTCATTTCTAGTAGCTTCTGTTACATCTATACCTTGACGAGCCAAAGCATTCGTTAAAGATGGCCGAGTAATACGTAACTCCATCGTCACTGGATTATGACAATCTGAGCATCCTATTGATACATGTCCATATTCTCCAAGCTCTTCTGATGCCCCTATCGAAGCGAGTTCTTCCATTCGGGGTAATATCTCACCTCTGAAATTTGCCGCCCAATAGTCATCACCAAACTCTTCCAATAGTGGAGTAACTGTTGAACTTTTACATGTCATACATGAACCGATTGAACGTTCACCAATCCTAGCAATAGAAATTACATCCTCAACTGCGTATGTATGTCCCCTCGTTGTATTATATTCTTGCTCAAACGCAAAACCTGCAAACAATATCGGTAAATAAGGTTCATATTCAGGAATGAATTTTGAAACTGGAGGCCTACCATTTCCCATATTACGTAAGAAACTTTCATAATGTACTGGAAAAGCATCTTTAAATGCTGTATTTAAATATTCATTTGGCGAGAGATCTGTTAATGGCTCTGTTTCGTCTACCGTTAAATCATCAGGACTCAAACATGCCTGTAGAATTATTAAAGTAAGAACTATCATTAGTAGCTTAAACACTAGTCCAAATTTTCTCACAAGTGATCACCCTTTCTTTATTAAAGGTTTATTTTGCTGCATCGATATTTAGTTTTAAATGCCAATCAGGAGATTTAAAAATTCCTAATCCATGGGGCACTTGACGGTGACAGTCAATACAAGTACCTTTTGAGTCATGAGATACATTTTCAATCGTATAAGAATGACAAGAAATACAATTTTTATTGATTACATCAACTGAATCTTCAGTTGCGTGCAGTACATCAGGTATCTTACTCGCCCCAATTGTGTTCATATAAATATGTCCTAACCCTGCCTTTGCTTTGAAAACCATCTTTTCCACTATACTATCTGTAGGTGCGTGGCAATCATTACAGTCAAGCCTGGCATGAGGAGAATTTGTGAAAGCTTCATATACAGTATCCATAACGTGGCAACTTGAACAGAACTCTCCTGTATCAGTTGCTTTAATCGCCGTTACTGATCCTGCATACACAACTACGCCAATTAAAACCCCTAATAATACAAATAATAGCGCTTTGTTATTCATTTCTTTAAACCGCTTAATCATCTTACACCCCCATATAGACAAAAGTTTATAAGATTATATATTTCCCATTTCACATATTTTTACACATTTATCCCAATTTTTATCTAGGTTTATGTAAAGAAGAATCAAAAAGAACTCAGCTTGCATCATTCACAAGCTGAGTTTTCCCCAAAACATTTTAGTATTAATTTTCAATTTAATAAATTTCATCATTCATTAAACTCGTCAAAGCTGAACTTCAATCAGTGAGACCTTCATCCCCTCTGATTGGTAGTTTACTTATTAATATATTACTAATCAGCGTTTATTTGATAAAGTTCTTCCAATGAATCATGTATGGATAGCAACTCAAAATAAACAATCCTTTTTGTAGTGAAATGATGGAAAAATTGCGAAGACTTCGATAATTGGGTTGCTTCAAGTCTTAATTGAGAATCTAACTCACCGATCAACTTATAATGATCTTCTGGAATAGTATTTGAGAGATTTTCTAAAATTAATTGTGTTGATTGAACGCTTTTTAATATAATTTCTTTTTCTTTCATAGTAAATTGCCCCGGCTCATTTACGTACTGTAAATTCCCAATATGTAATGCTATTTTTTGCATGATAGTATTCATTTTTTTTAGTTTATAAAAGTTACGGTATTCGCTAATTTTTATTTTATGATAGTTCCATTCACGCTCTTGATAAGATAATAATTCACTAACCTTTTCTGTTGTATTTCTAAACTTCAAATAAGTAGGATTAACCGTTCTTTTAGGGTTTGATTCAATAATGTCTTGCATAGTTTTGCTGAGTACTTCGCTAGCTAATAAAAAGGTAGCTTTAAGCTTCTCATTTATGAGTGGAGTGAACTTCGGAGGCAATATAAAAAAATTAACTAACGATGATACAGTAATACCGATAGTTGTCGTTCCTAATCTAGATAAAAAGGTTAAAATAAAGTGTCCATTAATATCAGGTACCATAGCAACTGCGGTTAACGTGGCAACAAGGATACCATCATTTAATTTTAGTTTTTGGCACAAGAATATTGTGAAAACAGCTGCTAGTGTATATGACAAAACCGTTTCTCCCCATAAAGCAACAAAAATTACTGCAAACGCTGCCCCGATTGCCGATGCCGGAAAACGGATAACTCCTTTTCTAATTGAATCAAAAGCTGTTGGTTCAATTGTTACAATTGCTGCAATAACTGCAAACTCTGCAGGTAAATTCAGCTGTAAACAAATAAAAGCAGTGATAAAAACTGCTATACCTGTTTTAATTATCCTTCTTCCAATAAATTTTCCAGTTTTCATTTTTCTCACCTTCGAATAACTTTATACTTGAATTTTAATAGCTTCCCAATTTAAATCGGAAAGCTATTCCGAAAAATGTGCTACGAATTAGAATCTGATTTAGCATTCTTTATTGGTAAAACAACTTCAACCTTTGTTCCTACCCCTTCTTCACTAGTGAAATAGATCTTCCCATCGTGTTGGTGGACTATTTTATGGCTTACAGTTAAACCTAGGCCTGTGCCTTTTTCTTTCGAGGAGTAAAAAGGTTCTCCTAATCTTTCGAGATACTGCTCAGAAATCCCAATACCTTTATCTTCAACATTAATAATAACCTGGTCTTGACCTTTTGCTAGCGTAACTAAAATTTCACCTTTTTTATCAGAAGCTTCTAAAGCATTTTTAACTAAATTAATAAATAATTGTTTAAGTTGGTTTTTTTCACAATCAATCCACACATCTTCTAACTGCTTAACTTTAATACTTACATTATTCATATTTGCCTGTGACTCTAATAAGGATACTACATCTGTTAAAACTTCTTTTATATTATAAGTTGAATAGTGAATCTTTTGCGGCTTAGCTAAAAGTAATAATTCCCCAACAATATGATCAATTCTATTTAGTTCCTTAATCATAATATCGTAGTATGTTCCATTTTTATTATCATTCTCTTGAAGTAATTGTACAAACCCTTTAATTGAAGTTAATGGATTTCTAATTTCATGACCAACACTTGCTGCTAGTTCACCTACAATGGATAGTTTTTCACTTTTTCTTATTTGTTCTTCCGCTTGTTTCCTATCAGTGATATCGCGTCCTATAACTACTAGCGCTTTCCTACTTCCGTCATTATTAAATAACGGAACCTTTATCATATCAAAATACTTATGAGTACCATCAGGAATTGGAAGCAATTCTTCACAACGAGTAATTTTTTTATTTTTCCATGCTTCTTCATCTGATTTTTCATTATTTATTAAAGCTTCACGATAAAAATCAGTATAAGCGGCAAGTTCAGAGTCTTTTTTTCCACAATAATCAACGTCTTCTAATTGAAACAGCTTTAATCCAAAGTTATTTGCTTCTAACCAACGACCTTCACCATCTTTAAAATTAACAAAGTCTACCATAGAGTTAATTAAAGTTGATAGCTTTTCTTCTTGTTCCTTGGAAGAATTTAATTCCTCTATTTTCCCAAGAATTAAATAAAAAACAGATCCTGTTAAAACAACATAGAGGATTCCTTTCATTCTTTGGAAAATCATAAACAAATCGGTAGGTGCATAAACTTGAACTAAAAAATCTGTAATCATTATCCATAAAATACCAAAAACGATATATATCAAGAAAATATTTCTTTTATTCATAAGTAACTCCTTTATGACTAAATAATTAGCTTACCTCCTATTCTACCATTTTTACAATCTATTGAAATTGGTAAATTATATTTTAAATAGTATGACACCAAAAAGCTCTTACGATTTGAATAAGCGATAAGAGCTTTACATTACATACCATAATAAAGTAGGGTTTCCCTCTTTACTGCTACGAAATTTAAAAACCTCGTTCACAATAAAAAAACGAGGTTCTCCCAAACTGTATATTATTTTATGCCTTCTGTAATTTCTCTAATCATTTCAGTAACTGATACTAATCCTCCACCTGCAAGGTACCAATAGTTCGGGTCTAAGTAAACAATTTTATCTTCTTGATATGCTCTAGTTTTTCCCGTTAATTCATTTTCAATCGTTTGTTTTGCTGCTGCTTCTCCACCAGTTACGACTGCACCACGATCAACTACGAATAAGTATTCAGGATCTTTTTCTAGAATATATTCATAAGAAACGTTCATACCGTGAGTAGAAACTTCAATCGTCTCATCTACTGCTGTAAAACCAAATACACTATGAAGAATACCAAAACGAGAGCCAGGTCCATACGCACTGATATTTCCTTCATTTGCCAATACAATTAATACATTTTCAACACTTTCTGCTTTAGTGTTTAATTCAGCAATTGAAGCATCAATGGCAGCAAGTTCACTTTCAATAAAATCTTCTTGACCAAAAATTTCACCAAGGATTGTCATGTTACTTTTAAATGATTCCATATAATTCGATTGATCAATAGCCATATATACAGTTGGACCTAGTTTTGAAAACTCTTCATACAACTCTTGTTGTCTTTCAGAAATAATGATTAAATCTGCGCCATGATTAGCAATCGCTTCAAAATCTGGCTCTTTTAAACTACCAAAATTTTGATATTCGGCATCCTCATATTTTGATAAGTATGGTGGGATATTCGCTTGAGGTAATCCAGCGATTTCAACCCCCATTTTGTCTAACGAGTCTAAAATACCAAAGTCAAACACAACAACTTTTTCAGGATTTTTTTCAACAACTGTTTCTCCTAATAAGTGTTGGACTGTTACTGTAGTTTCTACCACTTCTTCAGTTGCTGCATCCGTTTGCGGAGCTTCAGGTTGTTCTGTAGTTCCAGTTGCAGTATCTTTTGCACCGCAAGCAGCCATAACAAATAATAATAATAATAATGCCAATAATGATAAACTTATTACTTTTTTCATTTTCATCCACCTCATAATTTTATTATTTTTTTTCTTATTTAATTGCTTTATTAAGCAAAGTAAACACAAATTTTATTTTCATTGATAGATTCTATATGAATGTCCATATCGTAAATTTCTTTTAAAACATCACTATTAATAATTTCTGGAGTCGTTCCTTCTCTGACAATTTTTCCATCCTTTAAAGCGACAATATAGTCTGAATAGCATGATGCAAAGTTAATGTCATGAATAACAATAACCACTGTTTTTCCAAGCTCATCTACTAGTCTTCGTAACACTTGCATAATTTGAACAGAGTGCTTCATATCTAAATTATTCAATGGTTCGTCAAGCAAAATATATTCTGTGTCTTGAGCAATGACCATGGCTATATGAGCTCTTTGTCTCTGACCACCACTTAGTTGATCTAAGTATTTGTGTTGCATTTCCTCTAGTTCCATATATTGAATAGCTTCGTCAACATATTTCGAGTCTTCTTTTGTTAAGTTTCCTTGTGAATATGGAAAGCGACCAAATGAAACTAATTCTCGAACCGTTAAACGTAGATTTATATTATTTGATTGACTTAAAATCGATATTTTTTTGGCTAAATCCTTACTTTTTGATTGACTTATTTCCTTGCCTTCAAGAAGTATTTCTCCACTATCTCTTTGAATAAGACGGCTGATCATTGATAAAACAGTACTTTTACCTGCTCCATTCGGGCCAATGAAAGAGGTTATTGTCCCTTTTTGAATTCTAACTGATACATCACTAACAACATCCTTAGTCCCGTATTTTTTAAACAATTTCTTTACTTCAACCATTACTTACTCCCCCTCAGTAAAAGGTATATAAAGTAGATTCCCCCGATAAAGTTAACAATGACACTTATTGTTGTGGAAAAGGTAAACACACGTTCTACAAGAAGCTGTCCCCCCACTAGGGCAACGATACTAATTAGAACAGCACCTGAAATTAAGTACTTATGCTGGTAGGTTTTCATAAACTCATAAGCTACATTTGCCACTAGCAAACCTAGGAATGTAATTGGGCCAACTAAAGCTGTTGCAATAGATACTAAAATAGCAACAACGACAAGCAACCTTTTCACAACATGGTCGTAATCTACTCCAAGGTTAATTGCTTCATCTCTCCCTAACGCCAACACATCTAAATATTTCAAGTACTTTAAAAAATAGAGAAAAATAATGACTAATAAAATAGTCGAAACCATTAACATATTTGTATTTATATTATTAAAACTAGCAAACATTCGATCTTGAACAAACATAAACTCATTTGGGTCAATAAGTACTTGCATAAATGTCGATACACTTTGGAAAAATGTACCGAAAATTAAACCTATCAATAATAGGAAATAAATGTTCCTGCCTTCTTTTCGAAATAGAACCTTGTAAAAAAAACCTGCAAATAAAACCATTAAACTAATAGATAAAAGGAAGTTTACATTTTTATTCATGACTATAAAACTGGTTGAGCCAAAAAAGAAAACGATAAACGTCTGAATTAATAGATAAAGAGAATCTAAACCGATGATACTTGGTGTTAGGATCCGATTATTCGTAATTGTTTGAAATACGACTGTCGAAAAAGCAATAGCTGCTCCAGTAATCACAATTGCAATGATTTTCACGCTTCTTCTTGGAACAATATAGCCCCAGTTGTTTCCTATATTAATGAAAATATATAGTAGAATTAACACAATTGCTAAGATCGTTAATCCGATAATTTTTGTGTTTTTACTCATATGCCCTTCTCCTTATTAGTAGATAGAGGAAGATTCCACTTCCTAATACACCTACCGTTAAGCCTATTGGGATTTCATAAGGGTAGATAATAATTCGCCCTAAAATGTCACATAAGAGAACAAATACAGCTCCTAATAACGCTGTATGGGAAAGATTTTTCTTTAGGTTATCACCATTATAGATACTAACAATGTTTGGAATGATTAAACCTAAAAACGGGATCATTCCTACAGTTAGTAAAACAACCGATGCTACTAAGGCCACAATAATTAAGCCAATATTAACGACTTGCTTATAGTTAAGACCTAAATTCACAGAAAACTCTTCACCCATACCGGCCACTGTAAAACGGTTGGCGTAAAAATAAGCCAGTATAACTAGAGGTATACTTATGTATAAAAGTTCGTATCGACCACGAATGATCAAAGAGAAATTCCCTTGCATCCATGAGGACATATTTTGAATTAAGTCATATCGATAAGCAAAAAATGTCGTGATTGAGCCTACAATATTCCCAAATATAATTCCTACTAAAGGAATAAATATTGTATCTTTAAATTTGATTTTTTCTAATATTTTCATGAAAATTAATGTCCCTGCCAAAGTGAAAACAAAGGCAACAAGCATTTTTTCAATCGGACTAGCCGAAGCAAAAAGAAGTAGTGATACTAAAACTCCTAATCTAGCTGAGTCCATTGTTCCTGCTGTTGTTGGTGAGACAAATTTATTCCTTGTCAGCTGTTGCATGATTAACCCACAAATACTTAAACTTACACCAGCAATAATGATGCTTGTTAATCTTGGAAGCCGACTAACTACTAACAGTTGTAATTGGTCTTCACTTAAATCCAATAGATCTAGCGGATTAAGAGTCCCTACCCCAATGAACAATGATATGAATGATAAAATAACTAAGCTAATAAATAAGTAGCGTTTTTTCATGTTACTCTCCTAAAGTTTCATCATACTCGCAACTACAACGTCGAGAATGATTATCATTAATACTCGCAATTATATTCCTTATTGATAATGATTGTCAATACTATTTAAAAAATCAATTGTATAAACAACTATTTTTTTAAAATTAAAAACCTAATAAGTCAACATAAAATCATTGTTTTTTTAAAAGTATTTGTTTGAACAATTATATAAACGCTTACAAAAAAGCACTGCGCTAACCTAATTAAAGATTACGAGTGCTTTTAATAGTTTTTCTAATTGCTTAAGTTTACTTTAATTTCATTTAACACTTTTAGAAAGATAGTTAATTCTTCTTTGTCTATTCCATAACAAATTTGATCTATCGTTTTTTGTGCTTGCTCAATTAAACCTATTTGTAATTTCTTTCCTTCTGGTGTCAAAAAGATCAAATTTGTTCTTTTATCTACTGGATGTACAACTCGCATAACTAAGCCATTTTTCTCTAAATTATTTATAAGTCTCGAAACACTAGGTTGGTCTTTACCAGTAAGAATAGAAAGCTTATTTTGGTTTAAGCCATCTTCCTCCCATAGACGTATCATGATTGACCATTGTTCATGTGTAACTGGATAACCTTGTTCCTTGAAATTAGAATTTAACCGATTGATGACAAGTCTTCCCGCATCACTAATTTGAAACCCTATTGAATCAGCTAATACATATTTACGGTAGTCCATTTAATTCTCCCATTCACATATCTTTAGCTTGATCGTAACGTAAGTATCGTTTTAATTCAAGTGTTTGGGACTTAACCTGACTTATCATTTAGCTCCAACTTTCAAAATTAGTTTTTCGACGCTCATCTTCATTCCATTTTCTACTATGTCATTTAGATAATATGCAACCGCTTCTGGTAATTGTTTAATTTCAGTTAAATTTCTTCCCCATATAGCACTATCAGCTATAATTTCAGATACTAACTGATCAATTCCCGAACGAGATCCATCATACTTAGACCATACTTTATTAACTAAGTTCAACACTTCTTGATTATCTCTGATATAATATTCTTCCTGACCACGCATTCCAACAAGAGAATTTCCTTCTATTCTTATTGGGCGATTATAGGCTAATAATGCCGCTAAACTAAACGTAATTACTCCTGGCAAAGTATTGTTTTGAGCTACATATTCTTCTAAACAAGGGAGTAAACGTGATTTAAATTTAGAAACCGAACTTAAGGCAATATCGGTTAAGTAATGCTTATTATAAGGGTTTAAGAAACGTTCAATTACCGAATCAGTAAAATCTTTCTTTTCAACCTCTGAAATATTTATAGTAGGATAAATTTCTCTATACATTCCATACTTTATAAATTCCCCTAAAATTTTATCTTCCATCGCCTCTTGAACTGTATTTACACCAGATAAATAACAAACAGCAGCTATCATTGTATGAGGGCCATTTAATAAACGAACTTTTATTTCTCTATAAGGGGTAATATCTCCCCACTTAACATTTAATCCTGCTTTTTCGAAGGGAATTTCTTGAGCAATACTTTCGTCAGCATCAATAGCAAAAAGATGATACGGTTCCCCAACCGTTAATAGTCGATCTTTATACCCTAACATGCTCTCGATTCCTTCAATATCATCTTTTGGATAACCCGTAACAATTCTATCTACAAGAGTATTACAAAAATGATTGTGAAATTCTACCCACGACATGAAATCTTTTGGTAGTTTCCATTCATTGGCCAACTTGATTACAAGTTGCTTCAAAACATTACCATTTTCCTCTACCAATTCACATGGAATGATTACGAGTCCAGATTCCGGGCACCCTTTCATAAAAATAAATCGATGATAAAGTAGTGAAGTTAACTTTCCGGGGAAAGATTTCGGAGTAGAATCCGGATCATATTCCTCTTGTAAATAAGTTAAGCCTGCTTCTGTCGTGTTGGAAAAAACATATCTAATATCCCTTGAGGTAGCAACTTTTAAAATTTCATCCCAATTTTCGACTATATTAATTCCCCTTGATATAGAAGAGACTATTTCACTCTTCTCTACTCTTTCACCTTTAACAATCCCCTTTAAAACTACTGTGTATAGACCATCTTGTTCATTAATTATTGGGATTTTATCTTGTGATCTTGGTTGAACAACCACAACTCTTCCATTAAATAAACCTTGTTTATTTAATTCATTTATCATCCAATCTATAAAACCTCTTAGGAAGTTCCCCTCACCAAATTGGATAACCTTCTCCGGTAAGTTAGTTTGCCCCTCATAAATAACAGAAGAAGAAAGCTTTGCCTTATCTAAATCCCTATTAAGTATTTGTTGCATTTATTTCCCCCCCCAGTTCAGATAAAAACCTTGACTACATTAAACCCCTTTCAAATAATCTCCCCATATTCTTTGACCGTTCGCAAACGATAAATAATTTTTAACAACGTTGTCATTTCTATATTATTAGTTACAATACTAAAAGTCAATACTATTTGAATTCATTCAAATTTTAGACAAAGAAAAGCGTAATTACCATGATCATGGGCGAAAGGCGGTGGAATCTCTTTGGCAGAACTATAGGACACTCTGAGGGCATAACTTATAATTTATTGGTTATTTTTAAAATAGGGGATCGCGTGGACAATAACATTTGTCACATAGTATTTATTGATATTACAAGGATTAAACAAACTAAATGACTATTCAATTTAGAGCGCTAATTGATACGTTATCGAAACTACCTACTTTATAATAGAGCTTTTTTATAAGTTTGCATTATTACCCTTTATTTATTATGAAAGAAATACTAAAATAAAATGATATAGGAGACAAAAACAAAACTACTTTCATAGAAGTTTACAGATATCCTCTATTATATTTTTTACGGAGGTTCAAATTATGGCGGTAACAATCAAAGATATTGCTAAACATGCAGGGGTTAGTTATTCAACTGTGTCTAAAGCATTAAGAAATAGTCCTTTAGTAAAAGAACCAACAAAAAAGAAAATCATTAAAATTGCCGAGGAAATGGGATACGTTCCTAATATTGTTGCGAGGAGTTTAGTACAGAAAAAATCTTATGCCATTGGTGTTGTGTGGCCTACGGTTGAGCGCGTTACTCCATCAGCTTTAATAACAAAAATCAATGAACTATTAGAGGAAAAAAGCTACACCACCTTACTTTCTATTAATAGTGTCGATTCGGCTATTGCAACTTTTAATCGTTTTCAAGTTGATGCAATCGTCGTATTTGCAGAAACTATGAGTGATCTAACTCGCTCTAAAAATGTTATGTCAAAAGTACCTATTCTTTATTACGGAATAAAAGAAAGCTCTGAATATCCGACCATTGACGTAAATAGAAGACATGCAATCAAAATAGCAGTTGAACATCTCGTAAAAATTGGTCATACAAAAGTTAGTTATATTGGAGATGTTTCAACACAGGACCACCTTCAAAAAGAAAAACACCTTGGTTTTCTAGAAGCGATCGATGAGTTTAACTTAGACCTTTTCTCAAAAAGCATCGTTCCAACAAATGGATTAGAACTATATGACGGTTATTTAGCTGCAAAGTCTCTCTTTAATAAATCTACGGAAGTAACTGCAATTGTTAGTGGGAGTTATGATCTAACTCGCGGAATAGTTAGAGCTGCTCAAGAACTTAATATTAATATCCCTAACGATGTTTCTATTATTGGCTATGATAATATTTCTCAATCTGAGGATCTCGATATTCCTTTTTCTAAAGTTGGGGTACCATTAAATAGAATCGCCAATAAAATTACAGAAACATTATTAGACATTATCAATGAGAATAATACTAATAATTCAATTATTTTAGAACCTGAATTAAATATAATAAATTCATGTGCAAAGCCTAAAAATAATTAAAAGTGTCTGACCCAACTTTGTGGATGATAGACGCTTTTATACGGCCCTTTCGGTTTCTTGGGGTTCCACAAGTATGATAGTAAAACACAAGAAAAGCGCAAGGCGCCCGCCTATCGGCGACAAACACTGGAAGACCTGCTCGTAGCGGTCGGGGTTTTGACCGAAAGAGAAGGTCTGAAGTGATTGAGCCGATGGCGCCTGGAGCTAGACAGTTTCCAAGTTAGAAATTTATAAATTCTGATGATAAAACAAAGGGCACAAATGCGCCCTTTGTTTTATCATTATTTAATTTGAAAATAATTATTTGAATTATTATAGCTAATATCTTGAATCATTGATCCTAGCAGCTTATAGTCAGCTGGGGCTTCACCGTTCTCAACCCAACCACCTACTAATTGACATAGTACACGTCTGAAATATTCATGTCGAGTATAAGAAAGGAAGCTTCTTGAATCTGTTAACATTCCGACAAAAGTACTTAATAAACCAAGGCTAGAAAGGTCTGTCATTTGTTGTAACATTCCTTCTTTTTGATCCACGAACCACCAACCAGATCCAAATTGAATTTTCCCTTTCCCTGCTCCACTTTGGAAGTTTCCACAAGCAGTTGCAATAACATAATTGTGAACCGGATTTAACGTATAAATAATTGTTTTTGGAAGTTCATCCGATTTATCTAATTCGTTAAAGAAACCATTTAATTGTTTTGCTAATGAGAAATCATGAATTGAATCAAACCCTGTATCTGGACCTAATTTAGCAAACATTCGCTCATTATTATTACGGATTGCACCAATGTGTAATTGCATTGCCCAATCTAATGAACTATATAATCTACCTAAGAATAATAGTGTATGAGTTTTATATTTCATTTCCTCTAATTCAGAAATCGTTTGACCATCTCTTGCTTTCAAGAAAATTCTAGATGCTTCTTCTAATGTACAAGGCTCAAAAGGTAATGTTTGAATTCCGTGATCAGAAACTCTGCATCCTAATTCATGAAAGTAATGAGCCCGATTGTCAATAGCAGCTAATAAATCTTCGTATTTGTTAATTTCAATTTCAGTTACTTCAGAGAGCTTTTCAATATAGGAATTAAACTCAGTTCTAGTAATTTCCACAGCTTTATCTGGACGGAAAGTTGGCGTAACTGTCGTACTAAAGTTAACATCTTCTTTTATTGCTTTATGGTATTCTAAGCTATCAATTGGATCATCTGTTGTACAAATTACTTTTACGTTTGACTTCTCAATAATTTTTTGAGCTGTGAATTCTGGAGATTGAAGCATCTCATTCGTATGATTCCAAAGTTCGTCAGCAGTATCTTCATTTAGTAAAAGATCTGTATTAAAATAACGCTTTAATTCTAAGTGTGTCCAATGATAAAGTGGATTACCTATTGTGTTTGGTACCGCTTTTGCCCACCGTTGGAATTTATCATAATCAGAGCCGCTGCCAGAAATCAATTCTTCTGAAATACCTAAACTTCTCATTGCTCTCCACTTATAGTGGTCACCGTAAAGCCAAATTTCTGTAATATTTTTAAACGATTTATTTTCTGCAATTTCTTTTGGGCTTAGATGACAGTGATAATCATAAATCGGCATTTCTTTCGCATAATCATGGTATAAAATTCTTGATGCCTCTGTTGGTAAAATAAAATCTTCATTTATAAATGGCTTCATTAAAAATTGGCCTCCCTAAATTTATTCTCCTCGTGCTATCTTTACTTCTCTAACAAACTGACTTGCTACTTCTGTTAAATTTGTTAGGTACGCTTCATCAATAACTGCTTTTGTGTTGACAAGTGTACTTCCTACACCTGCAGCAATAGCACCCGCCTTAATGTAGGATCCTACATTTGAAACATTAATACCACCTGTTGGCATTAACGGGATGTGTGGCATTGGTCCATGTACGTCTTTGAAATATCCAGGTCCAACTATATTCGCTGGGAATACTTTAATTAAATCTGCCCCATTTTCATATGCAGTCAAAATTTCTGTAGGTGTGAATGCTCCAGGAACGCTTAATACTCCATATCTTTTTGTCATTTTAATCGTTTCTACATTTACAACTGGCGAAAACACAAACTTTGCTCCTGCCATAATTGATGCTCTAGCAGTTTCAGGATCAAGAACAGTCCCTACTCCAACAATTGCCTCTTCTTTTAATTCATCAGCAACCATTTCTACTAATGATAAAATCTTTGGTGTTTCAACTGTTAATTCTAATGCCTTTACCCCACCTGCACTTAAAGCTTTTGCAATCGGAATAATGTTATCCTTATTTGCTCCACGAATAACAGCAACTATTCCACTATCTTGAATTTGATTAAGTAAATTCATACGTACCTCCATAAAACTATATATTTTTTCTTTGTGTATTAGGTGAAGAAATCATCTCCACCCAAGATTATTTATAATTAAACCGCTGATACTTCACTTACAAGCTTTTCTACACTTGCTTTCATTCCAAGTTCAAGAATATCACTTAAATATGCAGAAACTGTAGCTGTTAAATCTTGTACTTCGTTTAAATCTTGACCCCAAACTTCCGTGTTTCCTAACACTTCCTTTACTAGGGCTGTAACAGCTTCACTTGAACCATCAAACTTAGACCAAGCTTCATTTAAAGCTCTAATTGCTTCTTGATTATCACGAATTGCATATTCAGTATCGCCACGCTTACCAACTAAATCATTTCCTTCAGTTCTAACAGGACGATTGAATGCTAAAAGTCCAGCTAAAGCAAATGTAATTGTTTGTGGTAGAGCACTCTTTTGAGCGGTATAGTCTAATAACGATGGAATTAAACGAGATTTAAATTTATAAACATTACTTAAAGCAATATCTTTTAAGTAATGTTTGTTATAAGGGTTTAAGAAACGCTCTGTCACTGATTCAACAAAATTTTTCTTCTCAACGTCAGCAATGTCAACTGTTGGATATATTTCATTAAGCATTCCTTCTTTAATAAATTTGCTTAATGTTTCGTCTTCCATCACTTGTTGTACAGTATCTGCTCCAGCTAAATAACAAACTGAAGACATCATTGTATGAGGACCATTTAACAAGCGAACCTTTACGTTTCTAAATGGCGTAATGTCACCCCATTTAACATTTAAGCCAGCTTTATCGAAAGGAATTTGCTCGGCTATCTCCTGTGGCGCGTCAATTGCCCAAAGATGGAATGGCTCTCCAACAGTAATTAAATTATCTTCATAACCTAGTAATTGACGGAATTCCTCAACTGCATCTCTTGGATAACCAGTTACAATGCGATCTACTAACGTACTGCAGAAATGATTGTGGTTTTCTACCCACTCACTGAACTCAGATGGGAATTCCCACTCAGCAGCTAATTTAAGAACGATTTCTTTTAACTTCTTACCATTTTCTTCAATTAACTCACAAGGTATCATCGCAAGTCCTGATTCAGGACTTGCATTAAAGTGTGTAAAACGATGGTATAATAAAGCAGTTAATTTAGCTGGGAATGATGTAGGTGTTTTTCCTTCCACATACTCTTCCTCTAAATAAGCAATTCCAGCTTCTGTTGTATTTGAAATTACAAATTTAATGTCCTTTGATGCAGCTAATTTTAAAAGCTCATTCCAATCTGTATACGGGTTAATTCCTCTTGAAATACAAGAGACAACTTCATTTTTCTCAACTGTTTGACCATTTTCAATTCCACGCATTACTACTGTGTAAAGTCCATCTTGCTCATTTATCATTGGGATTAAACCTTGCTCAATAGGTTGAACTACTGCTACTTTTCCATTAAATAATCCTTGTTTATTCATTTCATGGATCATCCAGTTAACGAAGGCTCTTAGGAAATTACCTTCACCAAACTGAATAACCTTTTCAGGTAAATTTTCTTGTGTCTCAAATGTAACGTGTGCTCCAAGAAGCTCTTTATTTAATTGATTGTTTAACTTTAGCATATTGTTTATCTCTCCCTACTTTTAATTAGTTAATCATCTATTTGGTTTTTCGTAACGTTTCTTAAAGGATAACGCCATCTTTAAAAATTGAAATTTCTTTAAAACCGTGTTTTTCATTGTGTGTAACAACCTCTTTTGATGCTAAATCAACAATATACTCAAACAATTCATTTGAAAGAACATCCATTGTTTTTCCTGTTAATAGTTCACCTGCATTAAAGTCAATCCAGTTTCGCTTCTTATCATAAAGTTGAGTATTTGTAGAAATCTTTACTGTCGGTACTGGGCCACCAAATGGTGTACCGCGACCTGTCGTAAATAGTACGATATGAGCACCTGCTGCAGCTAATGCTGTTACAGCAACAAGGTCATTCCCTGGTCCTTCAAGTAAGTTTAACCCTGACTCTTTTAAACGGTCACCGTATGCAAGTACATCAACTACTGTAGAGTAACCTCCTTTTTGAACACACCCTAATGATTTTTCTTCTAAAGTAGTAATTCCCCCAGCTTTATTCCCTGGTGATGGATTTTCATAAACTACTTGATCATGTTTAAGGAAGTAATCTTTAAAATCATTAACTAAATCTACAGTTTTCGAAAATGTTTCTTGATCTTTTGCACGTTCCATAAGAATTGTTTCTGCTCCAAACATTTCAGGTACTTCTGTTAAAACGCTTGTTCCACCGTGTGAGATAAGAATATCAGAAAATGCTCCTACTAACGGGTTAGCTGTAATTCCGGAAAAGGCGTCTGAACCTCCACACTTTAATCCTACCTTTAATTTTGAAACAGGGACTGGCTGTTTCTCGAATCTTGAAGCATATTCTACTAACTGTTCCATTAATTCCATAGATTCAGTGATTTCATCACCAACTTCTTGGACAACTAAAAATTTCACTCGGTTTTCGTCATAGTCACCAATGACTTTTTTGAATTCTGATACATAGTTATTTTCACACCCTAGGCCTAAAACAAGTACGGCTCCAGCATTTGGATGGTGTACTAAGTTACTTAAGATCTTTTGTGTATTAAGAAGATCATCACCTAACTGTGAGCAACCGAATAAGTGTGGATAGTGGTATACAGCATCTATTTCCGCATCTTTAAATTGCTCATTAGCCATTTTTGTAATTATTTCAGCAGTCTTATTAATACAGCCAACAGTATTTATTACCCAAACCTCGTTACGAATCCCAACTTCACCATTATCCCTTACATATCCGTTAAATGTTTTTTCTTTAGTTGGCACTGATAACTTTGCAGGTTCTACTGGATCATATGAATACTCTAAAGTTCCTGAAAGGTTTGTTTTTGTATTGTGAGTGTGCACCCAGTCTCCTATAACAATACCTTCACTCGCATGTCCGATCGGATAACCATACTTAATGATATTGTCTCCTTTTTCAATAGCTTTAATAGCAATTTTATGACCGAATGGTGTATCTGACCTTAAGACAATCTCTTGACCATCAACAGTAATTACGTCTCCTTCTGTTAAATCCTTTAATGCAACTACTACGTTATCGTTTTTATAAACTAAAATATAATCTGCTTTCATACCGGGCCTCCTATTTAGTTAAATAATATTTTCACTAAAATCCACTTATTTACGTATAATATATATTGATCTCGATGTTAGAGATAATTTTCGCTACTAGTAACAACGTTGTTACCTACGATTCTAAAACTCTTTAACAACGTTGTCAATCCTTTTTCATTAATAAATTAAGAGTTTATAATATATTTTTTTAGATTATAAATTTATTGGTAACTTTATTTTAATGACATTTTTAAGTTCCATATGTTATGTCCTAGGTGATGCACAACTATTCGTAATTCTTAATTCAGGCTCAAGTTTAATAGCTAAGTCGATAACTTGATTTCCAGTTATTTTTAACAAAGTTTCAACCACTTTATCCTTAATTTTAGGTAATGGTACACCTACAATGGATATTTCTAAATCTCGTAAGTCACGCTTCGGAACAATATCATAACCAATAATAGAGAGGTCCTTAGGAACCCTTAATTTCGTCTCCGAAATCGCTTTCATTATACCTTTTGTCAAATCATAACTTCCGCTAATAATAGCAGTAGGTAGTACTTCTTGCTTTAAAACTGATTTCATAGCTAAATAACCATCATATTGATCTAAACCATTTGTTTCAACCATATTTTCAAAACGTAAAATACCATTTTTCTTCATTTCTTGCATAAAACCGATCACTTTCTCTTCTTGCATGGGATCATTTTTAGAAAGGTCACCAATATACGCAATATTTGTATGTCCAATACTAATTAAGTGCTGTACCGCCATCTGAATAGCTAATCTTCTATTTACGTCGACGGTAGGATAGGGTGATTGATTGGCTATACCATAGCACAGAGTTGGTACATTAGAACGTAAAACTGCTCGATGATTTATTTCATTTTTTTGATCATTAAAAATGAGAATTGCGTCAACTTGAAATTGACTAAATGTTTCTATTGAAGAAGTAACTTTATTAATGGCCAACAAAGTACTATAGGAATGCTTTTCTAGTTCTTCTGTTATTATTGTTATTAATGCAGAGGGGGTCGCTCGTTCGATTGTAGGCCAAACCACACCTACTGTATTCGTTTTTTTTGAGACTAAACTTCTGGCAACAACATTTGGTTGATATCCGAATTCATGAGCGATCTTCAAAATATTACTCTTTGTCTTATCTTGTACTAACGGGCTATCTCTTAATGCTTTGGAAACTGTCGAATCACTTACACCAGCAGCATTAGCTATATCTTTGATAGTAATACTCATTTCTGCTACCCCCAAAACCACTCATTTCTAATTACATAATCTATCTACTAATATCTTCAGATCCTGATTCACTAGTAAACTGTTCAATTTCTTCTCGGTTTGGTAAGCCTTCGAAATCGCCTTGAATTTGAGTAGCTAATGCACCAACCGCATTCCCTCGTGCAACTGCTTCTTCGATTTCTAAACCATCTAATAAACCCGAAATTACTCCAGCTGCAAAACCATCTCCTGCCCCAACAGGATCAATAACAGATTCTACAGGGTAGCCTGGCACTAACTGACTATTTTCTGTTGTAAAGTAGTAAGCTCCTTTAGCACCCACCTTTAATATCACTAAACTCGCTCCATGATCTAAAAAAAGTTGACCTAATTTTTCTGGATCACTTTCGCCAAACATGAAGTTCCCTTCATCTACACCTGGAAGAATAATATCTGCAAGAGCAGCAATTTCTAATAAAACTCTACGTGCTTTTTCTTCTGACCAAAGCTTCCTTCTTAAGTTAGGGTCAAAAATAACCTTTACACCATTCCCTTTCGCAATATTAATCGCTTCCAAAATAGTTTCATAACAGCTATCACTTAAAGCAGGAGTAATACCTGTAATATGAAGATATTTAGCATGTGCAATATACTCTTCATTTAAGTCCGTAGGTTGTAATGTGCTAGCAGCAGAGCCTTTTCTGTAATACTGAACACGTACATTATCACCACTTTTAACTTCTTTAAAGTAAAGGCCTGTCGGTGCAGTTTCGTCAGTTGTTACTTGACTAACATCGACACCTTCACCACGAATAAAGGAAACCATAGCTTTACCAAACTCATCATTACCAACTTTACTTATCCACCCAGATTGGTGGCCTAGTCTAGTTAAACCAATTGCTACATTTGTTTCTGCTCCTCCAAATTTACGTGAATAAGAATGAGCATATCTCATTAACGGTGAACTTTCAGGTGTAAATAAAACCATAGTTTCTCCAATTGTTACAACATCCATCGAATATCCCTCCGATTGCTTCATAATTAAGATACTTTGAGTACTCGTACATATAAAAATAGCAAAGGCAAAAAATCAATTTAAATTTTAAAACTGTTCAGAACGATCTCCCACATCTAGTGAATAGTAAACACGACAAAGGTGACACCTTTTTTTGATCCTGTGTTTGTTAGAATGTAACGTATTAATAAAAGAAGAGGGATCCTCTCTCTTGTATGACGAGGATTGGATCCCTTTTACTCATTTTCTATTGTCTTTCACAAGTGCCGTTCGCTCGTGAACAAGGCGTTTGCGCTTTTCTATTTATCTTGCCATCCAACCGCCATCTACAACTAATACGTGTCCATTTACATAATCTGCAGCTGATGATGCTAAGAATATTGCAGCTCCTGTTAAGTCACTTGGTTGACCCCAACGTCCTGCTGGAATACGATCTAAAATAGCTGCACTGCGCTCTTCATCTGCACGTAACGCTGCTGTGTTTGCAGTTGAAATATAACCTGGAGCAATTGCGTTAATTTGTACTCCTTTACTAGCCCACTCATTGGCAAATGCTTTTGTAATCCCAGCAACACCATGCTTACTAGCCGCATATCCAGGAACAGTGATACCACCTTGGAAGGCAAGAAGAGAAGCGATGTTAATAATCTTTCCTGAACCACGCTCAAGCATTTGTTTCGCCACTTGTTGAGATACTAAAAATACAGCACTTAAGTTGATATCAACAACTGATTGCCAGTTCTCTAATGAATGATCAACCGCTGGTTCACGACGGATAATACCTGCATTATTTAACACGATATCAATTGTATTTTCAGAAACAATTTTACTAATACTTGCTGGAATTTCTTCCACTTTTAATAAATCTACAACATATGACTTAACTGATTTACCTAATTCAACGATCTTTTGCTCTGTTTCTTCCATTGCTGACGGACCAACTAAAATAAGATCTGCTCCTGCCTCTGCAAAAGCAACTGCCATTGCTTGACCAATTCCTTGTCCTGCACCTGTTACTAATGCTGTTTTACCTTCTAAAGAAAATACGTTTGCCATTTTTATTCCTCCTAGTAGTTATACGAATATATTTTCTAATGCTATTTTTAGATAAAACTCATAAGGTTAATAGTCTTTTAACCTACTTAAGATCATTCATATCTACAAAGTCCATATCAGTGAACGTGTAGTTTTCACCAGCCATTGCCCAGATAAATGTATAGTTTCCTGTTCCAACTCCCGAGTGAATTGACCAACTCGGTGAAATAATCGCTTGCTCGTTAGCAACAACGATATGACGTGTTTCACTCGGCTCACCCATAAAATGCATAACACGGTTTTGTTCATCTAAATCAAAATATAAATACACTTCATTACGACGATCATGAACATGTGCAGGCATTGTATTCCACATGTTGTTTGGTGCTAAAATCGTCATTCCCATCATCAACTGACAAGTTTGAATCCCACCACCATGTAAATATTTGTAAATTGTACGTTTGTTTGATTGACTGTCATCACCTAGATGAACAGGTGTTGCTTCTTCAATAGGAAGTTTTCTTGTTGGATACTCTTTATGAGCTAATGCAGATACAAAATAAAAACGTGCTGGGTTATTTTCATCTACACTATGGAATGTTACTTCTCTTTTACCTAAACCAACATATAAACAATCTTTTGTATTAACAGTAAACTCTTCACCATCAACTTTAACGATACCATGAGGTCCGATATTAATAATTCCGATTTCACGACGCTCTAAAAAGAAGCTTGTATTCCATGAAGGGTGTGCTTCAAGTGTAATTTCAGAGGTTGGCACTACTCCACCGATAACAGTACGATCTTCATGGGTATAAACCATTTTCATTTCACCAGTTACAAATAACTTCTCAATTAAAAACTCCTCACGAAGCTCTTCAGTTGTATAATGTTTTGCATGTTTTGGATGTGTACAATGTCTAATTTCCAATGTAATTCCTCCTATTATCATTTAAATTAATAGCTTTGTTTTTCTTAATAAGAAATGCTCTCACAATTTTCAAATGTATATAAAGGTCCTTCTTCAGTTTCAATTGAAATTGATGAAAAGTGGACTTCTTTACACTGTGACCCTATAATTCCTCTTTTGGCTTTTCCAGTAATATTTTCAAATGTTAAGTTTTCAAGGGGCATTTCTGGTAACCCTTTCATCAATAAAAATGTTTGGGCACCTGTACAAACAATATTACGAACATCAAAATTACGGAAGATCGGGGTTTCCTCTGATACAGGTACTGTCGTCGCGATAAGATCTTCTTCTGATATTTCATAAAACATGTGATATACAATAGCTTCACCGGAAATGTTGTTCATACGAATATTTTCAATTGAGATATTCTCGATAACTCCACCACGACCACGGGTACTTTTAAACCGAAGACCTACATCGGTTCCATAGAAACTACAATCTGAAATTCGGATATTTTTTGCCCCTCCAGACATCTCGCTCCCTATGACAAAACCACCATGCCCACTATATACTTGACAATTTCGTATTTCAATTTCTTCACAAGTGATGCCTAATTTACGTCCCTCCTCGTCTTTGCCCGATTTGATGCAAATAGCATCATCCCCTACATCGAAAATACTATTTTCGACTAGACAATAGCGGCAAGATTCTAAATCTAGGCCATCACCATTTTGGGCATACCACGGATTTCTTACTGTTACATTTCTTACTGTTACATGTTCACAAATCCAAGGATGTATGTTCCAAGCAGGTGAATTCTGAAAAGTCGGACCATCTAAAAGTACATGTTTACTTCTTCTTAAACTTAGGAGATTTGGTCTCAAAAAGTCTCGAATCGGTCGAAAACTCTCTATATTTTTTGACTTTTTTTGACGTAGTTCTTGGTAAACTTTTACACCATTCATGGCCATCTCAGTTGGCCACCATATAATTTCTTTTCCATTTTCATCGACAACTCCACCAGAACTAATTAACTTCTGCCATTGTTTTTCTGTCATCTTAAACTTCTTTACTGGCCTCCAAGCGTCCCCTGCTCCATCAAACACCCCTTCACCAGTGATAGCTACATGTTCCAAATTCTCACCATCTAAAGGGGATTGACAACGAACAATTTCTTCTCCTTCAAAACTCGAAAGAATAAGAGGGTATTTATCATAATCTCTAGTAAAAAGGACAGTTGCTCCTTTTTCTAAATGAAGATTTAATTTACTTTTTAATAGTATTGGACCAGTTAACCAGATACCTGCCGGAACAATAACTTTTCCGCCACCTGCATTACTACAAGCTTCAATTGCCTGTTTAAATGCATTTGTACATTCTAATACGCCATCTCCAACTGCCCCAAAATCGGGAAGATAAAACTCTCGATCTGGGATTTCTGGCAGTACAACACTTAAATTAGATGACTGCTCCATTGTTGATGTCATTTAAATACCTCCAGTTTTTCTTACCATTTGTCCTTAATAGAAGAACTTAGTGAAAGATTCATTGTTTTTAATTCATCTACGATTAACCTAGCGATTAGGTGAGCTCCAACCAGTGAAAAATGAGTATCATCTTGAACACCTTCAGGATAATTTGGTTCTTCACTAGGGTTATACCAAAGATAAAGTTGTTTTGACTTTTCAGGTCCAATATTTTCTAGTAAACTTTTGCTTTTTGAACCTAAATCTATGAGTAAGACATTACATTCTTCTGCTAATTCCTTCATAGCAATCGGGTACTCACCATGAGTATCATGTAATTTACCATTAACACCACAACTTCTTCTTTGAACAGGGGTTATTAAAATTGGAATTGCTTGTTTCTCTATTGCTGTATTTATATATTGACTCAAATATGATTTATACGTAGTAAATGGTTCTGTATGTCTTTCTTCGTCAGTTTTTTGGTCATTATGACCAAATTGAATGAATAAATAGTCATTTTCACCAATTTCACTAGCAATCTTTTCTAATTTTTTTTCATCAATAAA
The DNA here is from genome assembly GCF_001866005.1 of Anaerobacillus alkalilacustris. Classification (GTDB taxonomy): domain Bacteria; phylum Bacillota; class Bacilli; order Bacillales; family Anaerobacillaceae; genus Anaerobacillus; species Anaerobacillus alkalilacustris. Next base: position 32,628 of record NZ_MLQR01000017.1, on the reverse strand, counting down.
ACTTTTGGAACTTCTACCCGAAGATGCCGCATTTAAAATTGATATATTGGGTTCAAAATAAGTATTAAACACTTGACCCCAACCTGCTCGAGGAGCAACATCAGCTTCATAATTAGTCATGGTCGAATCCCCAACCATGAACACTTTAATTTGTTCCATATATTCCTCCAAATAATCACTGACTATCAACCAGTTTTCTATTATCTTATACAAACAACTTCTAAAAATTAGTTAGTCATTTAAAAAGTGAGCGAGAAGTTCAATTGCTCTCTCTTTCTCATCACTATAATGAGGAATTAATGCTACAAATCGATTTGGAAGTTGATTTACTATATCTTTGAAAAGTACTGATTCACTAGTTAAGGGAACTGCATAAACCGACATTTCACCTGTTTCCTCATTAAAAAACATATACTCTTGAACTAATTCTACATTGCTAATTCCCATTAATTCATCTAACGGATAAACTCCTACAGGATCCAAAGCAGCCATAACTATATCTTCTTCAAGAATAAAAATGTCTCCACCTTTACTTACAATTTCAATTACTATTTTTTCAATTACTTTTGGAAATAAATATAGCTCAAATTCGTCTCTAGGAATGACATCCTCAATCACTTCCTCTAGAACTGTACTTACTCTGCCATCAAACGAATCGTTTAGTTCCGAAAAAATATATATTTGAAAATGATCTTCTTGCTTATTACCACTACACCCAACAACCACCGATAGTATTATGAAGAGAAATGGTATCATCATAAGTTGCTTTTTCATTTAACTTTCCCTCTCTTTCTTAACTAAGTGTTAATGTTTAGGTGTGGGGGCTTTACTTTAGGCATGCATCCATTGTGGTTTATTTGCCGGAATGAACAATCTATACCTATTTGTTTAACTTACTCATTTCAACACAAGCTAGCATGAACGCACCTAGTCCATGTAAGTCATTAACACTTGTTTCCCTTGCTACGTAATAATCATAAACTCCACAAGAAGTTCCAATACATATACCTTCTAACTGAAGTCGATTATCTTCATCAAATGATATCATTTTATCAAGTAACCCATTAAAGCTCTTATTTGCTACTTCTAAATAGGAAGAGTCAAGATATTTACCGTTAACTGCTTTAGCAATAGTATAGACAAATAAACTTGAACCAGAAGATTCTAACCAGTTATCTTCTTTGTCACCTTTATCAACAATTTGATACCATAAACCACTTTCTTCATCTTGATATTTAACTAATGTATCAACATATTGTCTTAACTCAGAAATCAATTCCTGACGTGCTGGATGATCACCTTCTAAGTGTTCTAAAATGTCAACTAACGCCATGCCGTACCAACCGAGTGATCTACTCCAAACCTCAGGTGATCGTCCTGTTTCGGAATTTGCCCATGGTTGTTCTTTTTTCTCATCCCATGCATGATATAGTAACCCAGTTTCCGGATCTTTCGTATGCTTTCTCATTAATTTTTCTTGATACAAACAAGATTCAATTAATTCTGGCTCATTAAACATCTTTCCATAAATTACTGAGAAAGGACCAGCCATATACAAGCCATCTAACCACATTTGGTAAGGATATTTATCTTTGTGCCAATATCCTCCTTCAGTTGTTTTGTTTAGCGTTTTCAAAAGATTACGAAGCTTAGTTGCTGCAACTTTATATTTTCCTTCTTTTGTTGCTTCATAAATCGGAAATAGTAATAAACCTGGTTGAATTGCATCTAATTCATCTCTTCTAAAGTAAAAGTTTCCTTCTTCATCTACTAAATCATCTACATATTTTTTTATATACGCAAAATATTCATCTTTTTTAGTTTCTTCAAAGACTCGATACATTCCATACAAGTAAACTCCTTGGTGGTAATGCCATCGGTTAGCTGGCGGCAATTCGATTGGTGTATTTTGCTCCATTAAAGATACACATGCTTTTTCAGCCCATTCTAATGGCGAAAGCTGAATAGAAGTGTTTTGCTGATTAGTCAAAAAAATCTCCTCCATTACGACACTTAATTGTGTGTTAGATTTCTTTTCTTCCACATTAAACTATAGTTTAAGTTTACAAAGTGACCTTGCTTTTTTTATTACATCATAACTTTAGCTTATATTTGTAAAGTACGTCTACAATCCTAAATTCAGCTAACTGAAAACGCTGTCAGATATGTAAAAACATCCACTAAAACTAATCAAATGAACGTAATATAAGCAAATGATTGTTAACGTAAAACACACCGATGGAAGTAACTGTAAAAAAATCCGTTTAATAAATGTCGAATAAATTGTTTTTATATATTTAAAACTACTGTATAATCATTTATGTAATCGTTTTATTTTTAGGAGGCTACGTATGAAAGGGACCACTAAATTTTATCTGAGACTAATTCTATTTATATCAATAATAAGTACGTTACCTATTATTTTAGTAGGCACATTTTCTTATATAAAAGCATCAACTGCCCTCTATGATAAAGTAATAGAAGAGAAAGAACAAAGTATTAACCAAATTACTTCAAATGTTGAACACATCCTGAAAACAGTTGACCACTCTTTAACTTATTTCATTAATTCTTCTTTTCTAAACGAAACACTTAAAGCACCAATGGATGCAGTTCAATTTCAACTCTATCGACAAGTAAAACAAGAGCTCAATCACCTTCAGACATTTGATACTGGAGTTGAGGACGCTTTACTATTAAGTCTTGAAGGAAATTGGATTATAAATAATAGTGGACTATTTAAAGTTACAACTAATGAGATCCAAGAAGATTTCGGACATTATTTTGAGTTACCATTTAATTCAATGTGGATATTAGAAAATAACAACGTTGAACTTAGACAAAAATACGGAATTCAAGATTTTAGCAATTATAATGTTAGCTTAGTAAAAAAGTTACCCCAAAATTACAGTAATAAAAATGGACTAGCTATTATTAGTATTCCATCTGTAAACTTAGCAAAATTCTTATCAAATGATATCGAAACTGAAACTCTGATGATATTAGATAATGACTTTCGGATCATTACCCACAATAATATTGCTTTGATTGGCGAGAACTTCGCTAATGAAGATTTTATAGCAAATTTAATTGAAAACAAAACAGAATCAAAAGGACAGTTTACTACTACTATAGACAACGCTGATTATACAGTAACGTATCAAAAATCTAATTATAACGGGTGGTTATACCTCTCCCTTATATCAAATGATATATTAAAAAAGGAAACTACTCCTATCGGTTTGTTTACTTTGACTGTTTGTTTAAGCGTGTTATTTCTTTCAATATTATTATCTTGGATTGGATCTAGACATCTTTACCGCCCAATAAACGAACTCTTAAATTCGATCATGACCAGTTTTAAGGCTTCTCCAACGACGACGAAACAAACGATTGATGAATTTGAATTTATTCATGAACGAATTCATCATTTAGCACATGAAAATAATGAATTAGAAGGAAAATTGCAAGGACAAATTGAACAATTAAAACAATTATTTATTACGCGCTTATTAGATGGTCATTTAAGTGAAGAAGAGTTAAAGTTAAAATATTTATCATATCAATATCCTGAAAAGTGGAAAAGATTATGTGTGATTTCTCTTCAAATTGACTCACTTGAAGAAACAAAATACAATAACGAACAATACGACTTATTGCTATTTGCAATTAACACAATTGCTGAAGATGTTATCCCAAAAGAGAACCGTTTAACTCCAGTACTTCGTAGAGGTGTTCAAATAACACCATATATTAGTAATCATGAATCGTTAGAGGAATATGAAAATGCTGTTGACCAAATAGTTAATGAGCTCCAAAACAAAGTAAAAGAAGTACTTGAAATACCTGTTAGTATCGGTGTTAGTCCGCCGTTCACAAAACTGACCGAAGCCAGAGAAGCATATCATGAAAGTGTAGAAGCATTAAAATATCGTTTAAAATTCGGTAGTGAGTCTATCATTTTTGCTAAGGATATTGGCCAAGGAACTACTATAAAGACTTATTTTCCAGAAAGTATAAAAAATGAATTGTTTGACGTGATTAAATTAGGTGAAAGAGAAAAGGTAGAACAAATACTACACGATTTAATTTCGAATATTTTCTCCAAGGACCTAAAAGTAAAACAATATGAAATTTCATTATTACGATTGTTAAATGATTTAATCGTTCTTATGCAAACCCTTGGTGTAGAATTAGAAGATTTTAATGATAAGAAGTCCTTATTTGATCAGCTATTTGAATTAAAGTCTGTTAATGAAATCGAAGAGTGGTTTAAGCGTGTAATTATTGTCCCACTTGTGACCTCATTAGAAGAGAGAATTAATTCTCAGTATAAAAATATATCTGATAAAATCATTCATATCATTCAACAAGAATATGATTCAGATGTGTCCCTTGAGTCTATTGCAGAAAGACTTCACTATAATCCCAATTATCTAAGTAGTATTTTTAGAAAAGAGACCAACATATCTTTTAGTGAATACCTTTCTATGTATCGCCTAAATATGGCGAAAAAGTGGCTCGTTGAATCAGATTTATCAATAAAAGATATCGCTGAAAAGTTTCATTATAATAACTCACAAAACTTTATTAGATCTTTTAAGAAAAAAGAAGGCTTAACACCTGGGAAATATCGTGAATTACATTCTAACAAAAAACTTGATTAAAAAGTAAAGGGTGTCCTCAAACGTTGTTTTGAGGACACCCTTTACTTTTTAAACATTTTCAAACCACCTATTTTTACTATTAAAAATATTCTTGAGAGTTATTATTTGGACCTCATCGTCCGTCAAAATCCTTGACCAATGAACCCTACTTTTCTCTTTTTCACCAGGACCACTGCTTTTGTATTCCCCGTATCTGGCCGTTTTTTCATTTGATTCATCTCGCCAATTATCCCATCCACAAGCTTTTATGTGTGGACCCATCCATGTACGAATAAACATAGTTGCAGCATAAGGCCGCCATGGTCGACCAAGATAAACGGTTTCAGCATCAGATACACTCGTAAGTTTACAATCTAAGAAGACATAACCATATTTCTCATCATTTGGAGTTGAGGCTGCAGTAATATATCCACTTCGTAAGCTATGTATTTCACAATGATCAAATACAGCAGTAGCTGCCCCGAATATAAAATCAACATGCCCTTCAATGTAACAATCTTTAAAATAATGTCTACCTTTTCCCGTATATAACGTATCTTGATTACCAAGTAGACGTACATTTTTATAAACGCACCTATCTCCTGAAACATATAACGCTACAGCTTGACCGATATCTGGTCCATACCCAGCATTATTCTCTATCGTTAAGTTTTCAACAGTTATATCATCACCTAAAATGTGAATAGAAGCTGTTTTAAATGTACCTATCTTATTTTGATTTTCATCCAACATTTCCGCATAATTGTTATAAGATATAACAGTATTTTCTTTACTTTCTCCAATTAAAGTAATGGATGATTTATTGTCAGGTATAAAAATTTTTTCTTTATATAATCCATTTTTAATTAGTATTGTCACTGGTTCAAGCGGATGAACTCTTACTTGATCAATGGCCTCTTGAACGGTAGTAAAGTCTCCTGATCCATCTAGCGCTACTCTAATAATTTGAGACAATTTAATTTTCTCCTCTCACAACACTCTTTAAAATAAGGAATTAGCATTAACTTGAGATTTAAACCCTAATTCTTCTACTGTATTTTTTGTATCCCAAGGCTTTCCTTGATTATCGGAAACTCCATAATAAGTTCCAAATGAAATATTTGTTTCAATAGCTGCTCTAAATAGGTTAATGACATCAACTTTCGATAACAACGTTTTCATTAATCTCGACTTTTCTTTTATCGCTTCTTTTTCGTTATCTGGTACTGAACCAATTCGTAAATTAATTATATTCAATTGATCCTCACAAGAAAAAATATGTCCGACATTTTCTGATGCGAGTTTTAATACCCCGTACAAACCCTTTGACATCGGATAATCTTGGGTAGTAATTTCCCTTCCAAGAAGTGAATTCCCATCCTCTTCATAAATATCTGTAACGTGATTACTACTCGCAAAGATAACTTTAGGTACACCCAATTTAACAGCAGCTAAACAAATATAATAGGACGCATTAAAAAATACATTTGTCATATCGGTAAATTTTTCAACATCACTAATTCGTTTACTAGTTTGAGTTGCTAGTAAATTAATTAGCACATCTGTATCCCTTGGAATTTTAGTTACTAGTTGTTCAAATTTAGTTGCATCAACTTCAATATGATTTTTGTCTTCACGAATGTTTTTATCCAAAATAAGTAACTCATATTCTTTTTGTAAACCCTCAGATAAGGTTGCGCCAATTCTCCCTGCACCACCAATTAGTACAACTTTTTTCTTCATAAGCTCCTCCTTTTTAATAAACGTATCGCCTCTTAGTTTTAGCGAATTTAACCTTCACCACCTATACTTTCTACTAAACATTTGAGGTGGAGATCTTACTGCTCCTTAAGAGTGGAATTACATTATTATTTAGAGGATACCCAATCTGTAATCCATTCATTTCATATTAAAATTCCACCAGTAGTTTAACTGGTGGATAGATTTGTTTAATTAGCTTGAAGCGATGCTTGCAATTTCTCTTGTCTTTTCTTTTCAACATGGTTAAAGGTAGTATTTGCCATCCACATGATATAATAGCTAATTGTGCTCATTGCAAAAAACGGAATCAATCCTGGTAATTTCATAAAGAGCATTTGTAATAAGAATATACCTACACCAATGAGTACTGTATGAACAGGATAACCTAATCCTAAAAACAAAGCGTCTCTTAAATACTGTGGCAAATTTAATTGAAAATGAACATATACCGGGAAAAGAAAAATAACTACAATTGCAAATAATACAGTAAGGAAGAATAGAATATATCTTACTATATCCATCCATATTACATCATTTTGTAACAACATAAAGTTATTATAAAGTAAGATAATTAGTACAAAAAGAATGAACCCAAGTAAATTAGATTTCAAAAACTCTGCTTTATAATACTTCCAATACGTTTTAAAGATTGGGAATTCATCTTGACCGTTGACCCATTTCCTTGTAATAGCAAACAACGCAACAGTTGCTGGCATAATTCCTAAAACTACGCCACCTAGTAATGTAAACATAATCCAAAGCAAATTTACATAAGCAAGCCTTGAAATATGAACACTAACTCTGTAAAAACCTCCCATTAATCCGCCCATTTCCATAGCTACTAACCCCTCTCTCATTCGGAAATTTGGCTAACACTTTTATAATAAAGATCGCATTCTACTATTTTAATTCTATATACTTATTTTAGTTTACTAAACAAATGTTGTAAACCTTTTCACTACTGATTTAGTAGGTAACTGTTTCCTTTTATCCAAAGTAAATTGAATAGTAGTTTTGCATTACTCTGTTAATCTCTTAATAATAGGTTAAAGATTTAATAGCCAACATATTCAAACCAATCAAAGTCTACAAAATTATTACTCTCATAACCATTACTTGTCGCATACATTCCAATATAAGCCCCAACGAAACCACCAGCCACATCAGAGCTTAATATAGTACCATCAACATTCTCGTGTACGACTTTCCACTCTTCAGATGATGTTCCATAATAAAAACTATAAGATTGACCAACTGCTTCTACTTTTATATAAAGGATACCAACTTTTAAAGGTATATAAGCAAGTAACTGATCTTTCCCTCCATTCCTTTTTATTAATCTAATAGATGTCTTATGATCTTCTAGCCCATACTCTAACCTCATGTGATAGTTATGATTTTGTAGCAATACAAGCCCTGCTACTTCACCATTATTCATTGGAAGAAATTCCATCTTTGTTCGTACGGAAAAATTCATATGTTGTTGCCTACGACCAACAAAACATGGATTTACTTCTTCGGTGATCACTTCTTTTTTGTTTTTTAAACGTAAAAAGCCGGGCCGCTCTAGTAAGGACCAAAATTGGTCCCTTGGCGTTCTAATAAAGTTCCATTTTAAGTCTAATTCTGGATTTTCAAAATGGTCACATACTGCTTCACTACCCCAACGCTTTTCTGTTAAGTTAGGAAAAGGCATTTCCCCTTCTATGATCCCTTTACCTGGGTTTACGACTGGCCACCCTTCCTCCCAAATAAATGGCACTAAAAATGTCTCCCTACCTAAGTTACGATAATTTCCACCGTATGGGCGAGTAGCTAAACAAACCATCCACCATTCTCCATTTTGGGTTTCGACGATATCCGCATGACCTACACTTTGAATCGGATAACCTCTACCTAAATGACGATGAGTCAAAATTGGATTTGTTTTACAGACTTCATACGGTCCAGTGATTGATTTACTTCGAGCGATTGTAGCGGAATGAGTAAACCCAGTACCTCCTTCAGCAATCAACAAATAATACCAGCCGTTAATTTTATAAAGATGCGGAGCTTCTTGAGCGTGAATTTGTTTTAAAGCCCCATCCCATAAACTATACTTCGGACCTACTAACTGTTTCTTTTCTAAGTCTATCTCTTGCATCCAGATCTCAACATGTTTTGGATATTGTGGTCCTTCTGGTGGTACACGATTACCAGTATAATAAACCTTCCCATCTTCATCAAAAAATAAGGAAGGATCAATTCCTGGGGCATCCTCTAACCAATTTGGATCAGACCATGGACCACTTGGATCTGTAGCTGTAACATAAAAGTTTATACGTGTCCCTGTAGCAGATACTACAAAGGTTGTAACCATATAAAAGACTCCGTTATTATAACGGATTGTTGGGGCATATATTCCTCTTGAGTTTGGTGTTCCATCTAAATTTAATTGCGAAGGTCGATCTAAAACATGGCCTATTTGTCTCCAATTCACTAAATCTTTACTATGAAAGATTGGAACACCAGGAAAATATTCAAATGTAGAAGTTACTAAGTAGTAATCTTCATCGACTCTGCAGATAGAAGGGTCCGGATAAAAGCCAGGAATAATAGGGTTGTTAAAAGTTTTCATTTTATAGTCTTCCTCTCCGAATATATTTAAAAATATTTGAATGGAAAATGTTGAATGTAGAATGCTATGGTGTCTAACCTTCAAATGTTAAGTACTTATTTTTTTTACTTCTACATTTAATCTTTTACACTCACTGTTTATATAGGAAAGGGAATAAATATCCCTTTCCCTTTTTTTAGTTCTTTATTTTATTCTAAACCAGTCAACATCTACATAGCCTTGGCTCTCTTTCTTTCCTTTGTTTACACAAAAGATACCTACTTGAGCCCCGACCCATTTTCCTTCGGTTGCTATAAATGGCTGCCCTACAGATTGATAACTCTCATTATCATAACTATATTTAAACTGACAAACAGCTCCTTCACTTACATCAACCTTCAAGTAAATGATCTTTGAATTTACCTCTGCTATTACTTCTTGTTTTTCAACTGTTATTTCATCGTTATTTTCACCTATAAAATGAAGTAACGTTACGCCCGTTTCGGATTTTCTAAGTTTAATTCCTGAATATTTAAGGCCAAAAATCATTAGCCCACAATAATCCTCATTACGTTCTGGATGAAAGGCAAGTTTTGTCGTTGCCGAAAAGTCAGGCGCAGGAAGTTTTTGCGTTAATATTTGTCCTGCATCATACAATGTCTCAGCATCTTCTGGTAAGCTGCTTGCGAAAAGTCTTAATTGACTTTCTTTTACACCTAACTGATACCATTCATGATTTTGATTTGCTCGCCATTGCCATTGAAGCCCTAAAGAAGTACCATCAAATTCATCAGATGTTTGTGGAATGATAATCTCATTTTGCAACGCTGAGACATTCGGTTTTTTCCACCGGATAACTGGTTCACCTATTCCATTTTGATTTACATTATATCCCATCACCGGCCAGTCATTTTCCCATTTCATTGGTTGAAGATGTGTAATTCTTCCGTAGGCACCTTTGTCTTGAAAATGTATAAACCAGTTCTCACCGTTTTCTAATTCAACCCATCCACCTTGGTGTGGTCCGTTAATTTCTGTTTCTCCTTTATGAAGTACGATTTTATCTTCATAGGGACCAAAGATAGATTTTGAGCGCAAGATTGTTTGCCAACCTGTTGCAACCCCACCAGCTGGTGCAAATATATAGTAATATCCATTGAGTTTATACATTTTTGGGCCTTCAATTGTTTCGTGATGAAGATTACCGTCAAAAATATGAACACCGTCATCTAATAATTCTGTTCCATCTGGCTTCATTCTACTGATGTGTAATATACTTTTAAAGCCAATTCTACTTCTAGCAAAAGCATTAACCAGATACGCTTGCCCATCTTCATCCCAGAATGGACAAGCATCAATCCAACCCTTTACTTTCTTTACTAAATGTAGTGGCGACCACTTTCCAAACGGGTCCTTCGTTTTACTCATGAAAATCCCTTCATCTGGTGCTCCGAAAAACACCCAAAAGAAGCCATCATGGTAACGAATACTTGGTGCCCACACACCATCACCATGTCTTGGCTTATCGTAACCTTCAAAAGGAAACTTTTCACAAACATGGTTAACTATCTTCCAATTTACTAAATCAGTAGAATGTAAGATTGGAAGACAAGGAGACATATTAAAACTTGAAGAAACCATAAAAAAGTCTTTACCTACTCGAATTACATCTGGATCTGAATAATCAGCATATAAAATGGGATTTTGATAATAACCATTTCCTAGATCAGCCGACCATACATGGTTTGAACTTATTTTTGTTTCCATAATCAGTCCTCCAAAAAATATATAAATGTGTGGTAAGAAGCCAAGCCAATGCTCAGCATCTTACTTTTTTTAACGATATATTGTACCACCACTACTATTCTCTACTTCCAAGTACGTTTCAGAATAAATTTGTGATTGACGTCCGTTGATCGCAACATCGTTTACTTTGTTTAATTTCACAACAGGTGTTTCTTGATGTGTTTTTTTCATAGTAACGTTGTTGATATCTACATCTTCTACTTCTTCCATCGTTAATGCTGGACCTTGACGAGTTTCTATACGAACTCGGTCAAACTCCATACCTTTCACATGTTTACAATAAATTCCTTCACCAGCCATAATAATTTCTTCTTTTACCATGTCTGGCTCTCCACCTTTCTCGTTTGGATCTGTGGTCATTTCAAACGTAACATTACTCAAAGAAACATCTTCTATCGGCATTTCTGGCAGTCCATAAACAAATGCTGCAGCTGCACGAACTTCTTTAGCTGTAACGTTACTGATCTTGATATGTTCTATTTTGGGAGTTTTCTCTGTTACAGGAATAGCTTCTGGAGCATTCATTGTCGGATCATTAACATCCACCCCATACCGGTAAAAAGAATTAATCGCAAATGCACAAAATACCTTTTCCATATAAATGTTATTAATTAAGATGTTTTTCATATAAGAACCACGAGCTCGATTCGTTTTTAATCGAATTCCACGGTCTGTACCGATAAATACACAGTTAGAAATGGTAATATTTTTTATTCCACCTGAGTTCTCACTACCCATTACAACGCCACCATGTCCATGAATCATCGTACAATTTGTAACAGTTACATTTTCTGTCGGTTTTCCAACTCGTCTTCCATCTTCATTAATTCCTGATTTTAAACATAAGCAATCATCACCTACATCAAAATGGCTATCTGACACTCTTACATTCGAGCACGAATCAATATCAAGACCATCTCCATTTGGCGTGTCCCAAGGATTTTTAATAGTGACTTTACTTACATTTACATGGTTACAATAAACTAGATGCGTATTCCAAAACGGTGAATTCTGTAATGTAACCCCTTCCAAAGTAACGTTCTCACAATTAAATAGTTGTAATAAAGCTGGGCGTAAAAATTGTGAGTCCCATTCAACTAAGTTTGTATTTGGATCGGACATAACGTTTTTGTTTAACTCAGCAATTTCTTTTGTTCGTTCTGAAGAATAAACATCTCCATTTTTAATTTGGTGATAAACTTCCCACCATGCTTGCCCTTGACCATCAAACGTACCGTGCCCTTTAATAGCAACATTTTTTAACCCATTACCGTAAATAAGTGGAGAATAACCATAACACTCATATCCAGACCATCTCGTTTGAACTGGAGCATATACATCAAAGTTCGTATCAAATAAGATTAGCGCTCCAGCTTCTACATATAAAGTGATATTACTTTTCAGATGAATTGGCCCTGTTAAATATGTTCCTGCTGGAATGTAAACTGTTCCACCACCGTTTTCTGCACATTCTTGAATAGCTCTTGCAAATGCTTCTGTATTATCAGTTTTTTGATCGCCTAAAGCTCCGTAATTTGTTACGTCGTAAAATACCATTGTTAATTTTCCTCCTACTTTTACAATTGTCTATATTCAAAGTTCTTAAATGTTGCTTTACCTTCCCCGATAGCTTCTAAACCAATTCTCAAGCTTAGGAAACCTCCAAGTGTATTGTGATGAAACCCTGAAGCCTCAAGAACTTTATCGTATTTTTTCCATCTACCTATCTTATCTAGATAATAAAACGAAATAATATGATGATTATTTTTTATTTTTAAGCGAACAGTTTTTCCTTCATAAGGAATTACTTTATATTTTTTAAATGTACGGAAATGTTGAATTCCTTCGGTAGTGACAGAAAGACCCAAAAAGGCTGTCTCGTTATAATACAACATGAATTTACCTTCAACGTTTTCTTCAACAGAAACATCTATTTCAACCTCATATGCCTTGTCTAATGCCATATATAATAATGGAGCAACATTATTTTCATTATGTCCAGTTATCGTAAGCGACCTATTCGCTACTTCAAATCGTTCTCGGTTAACTTCGCCATACGTTTGCCATTGATATCCAACCTTTTCCCCTTCAAAGTTATCTTTTATTGGTAAACCATGACTAAGACTTTCTCCTAATGGTTTTTTAATTGCTTGTTCTACACTAATGCCGTTGGGTACTTTGTACCACCCACCCTCAGTCCATTCAATTGGTAAAAGTAACGTTTGTCTCCCAAGAGTTTGGAAGCCACTTTCATAAGCATGAAAAATCATCCACCATTCTCCTAAAAGTGTATCAACCAGGGTTCCATGACCTTGGGACCACCAACGTTCTTCTTTAGAACTTGTTTTAATAATTGGATTGTATGGTGAATGCTCCCAAGGTCCCCAAGGAGTTTTCGATCTAGAAGAAGCTACCATATGACTGGTTGGTGGGCCAGCTGTACCGCCAACAGCTATTGTCATGTAGTAATATCCAGTTCTGTAGGTTAATTTTGGGCCTTCAGGGCTGAACGCTTCTACTTCCCAGTCATCGGGATACTTCCAGGGCTCATACACTTTTTGGATTTCACCCACTATTGATAGACCGTCGTCGGATAGCTGTACCATATGACCACCAGATAAATGTAAATATCTTTTGTTATCCGGGCCTACTACATGGCCAGGATCTATATATTTTGTATTAAGATTTATCGGCTCACTCCAAGGTCCTTTAGGGTCTTTAGCAGTAACTACCCAATTTGTTTTATTCGCTGGAAAATATATATAATACATATCCTCGTAATAAACAAACTCTGGTGCCCAGACATCTCCAACTAATTTGTCTAATGCTGTTGAGATAGGTTGCCAATTCACAAGATCTTTTGAATGCCAAATGATTAACCCAGGCAAGTATTTATAGGACGTGTTTACCATATAGTAATTATCATCAACTCTAATTATTGAAGGGTCCGCATAATTCCCTTTAAGAATCGGGTTAATATAGAACCCATTTTTTATATCTCCACTAGAATTACTAACCAAACTTGTATTCATTACCTATGCACACCTCTAAAACAAAAGGAATATGCATCTTGTCATTTCGAAGTAAATACTAATCTAGTATTTACTTCTTGTGAGTGTAGAATAGCATATTCCTGTTGGTATAATTTATTATCCTTTTACCGAACCAAGTAATGCACCTTTTGCAAAGTACTTTTGAATGAACGGATATACCATTAATACAGGTAAAGTAGCTACAACGATTACAGCCATTTTAATTGTAATTTCTGGTGGTGGAACATCAGTATAGTTAGCTCCATCGTAGTTCATTCCAGTAGCTAGTACTACAATTTGACGTAATAAGATTTGCACTGGCCACTTAGACGAGTCGCTAATATATAAAACAGCGTGCATATAAGTGTTCCAATACGTAACAGCATAGAAAAGTGAGATGGTTGCAATTGCTGGTAACGAACACGGAATGACAATTCTGAATAAAATTCCAAAATCTCCGCATCCATCAATTTTTGCTGATTCTTCAAGTCCAGCAGGTAAGTTTTGGAAGAAACTACGTAAAATAATCATATTGAATGCGTTAATAGATACAGGAATGATTAAAGCTAGTAAAGAGTTCATTAATCCTGTTTGTTGAACTACTAAGAATGTTGGGATCATCCCACCATTAAATAACATTGTAAAAATAATGAAGAATGTGATTTGTCTTCTACCCACTAAGTCACGACGTGAAAGTCCATAAGCAGTAAGCGTTGACATAAACATACTCCAGAGTGTTCCACCTACTGTAACTAATACGGAGATCCCCATTGCCTTCATAATAGTATCTGTTGAGAAAATATAACGATACGCGTCTAAACTAAAAACCGTTGGAAATAATAGGAACCTCTTTTCAGCTAATTCTGCACTTGTTGCAAACGAAGCAGCAATTACGTGTACAAATGGTATAACAGTAAGAAATGCAATGATAATAAGTAAAGTATTATTAGTAATATTAAATACTCTACTTCCTAATGTTTTATCTTCAACCATTTAAATAACCTCCTTTAATTAATGAGCTTTAGTATACGCCTTCTTCTCCAGCTTTCTTAGCTGCCCAGTTAGCGAACATAATTAAAATTAAACCTACAAACCCTTTAAAGAACCCAACTGCTGTACTGTAACTAAATTGACCTTGCTTTAAACCTGCAGTATATACATACGTATCAAAGATTTCTGCCACTTCACGATTAGCTGCATTTAATAATAGGAAGATATGCTCAAAACCTAACTCTAAAACATCTCCAACTTTTAAAATTAGTAAGACAACGATTACGCTTTTAATTGCCGGAATTGTAATATGCCACATTTGTTGGAAACGATTTGCACCATCCATTCTTGCCGCTTCATAAAGAGATGGATCAACAGCAGATATAGCCGCTAAGAAGATGATTGTACCCCAACCTGCTTCTCTCCAAATGACTTGAATAATGTACATCGGTCTAAACCAATCAGCATTTAGTAAAAAGTTTATTTTATTTAAGCCGATTGCTTCTAACAGACCGTTGATTAAACCACCATCTAAAGTTAGCATTACATAACTAATGGAAACGATTACAACCCATGACATAAAATGAGGAATATAAATTAAAGTTTGAATACTTCGTTTGAAAAATTCTTTTCTTACTTCATTAAGCATAAGTGCTAAAATAATTGGTATCGGGAAGTAAATAAATATTTGCATTGCGAATAAGGTTAACGTATTTTTAAAGATCATTCCAAATTCTGCACTTGTAAATAGTCGTTCAAAATGCTTTAATCCTACCCATTCACTATCTGAAATTCCCAAATAAGGTTTGTAATCTTGAAAAGCAATTACTAGCCCGTACATAGGTAAATACTTATAAATTAAGAAATACAAAATACCTGGAGTAATCATTAAATAAATCATTTTGTTTTTCTTAATTTGTCTCCATAGTTTCTCTCGTTTTTTAGCTTTTGGAGATTGTGGTGGAATTTGTTTTTCGACTGCTAAATTTTTTTCCATATTCATCTACCTTTCTTAAACTAATATTTTTCATATCTCTTTACTTCAAAACCTGTTTGCTTCCCATGACTCAACTTTAATCGATTATTTGAATTACAGCTATAATCATCACGTTATGAAGGTGCTTACATCCCTTATTTTATAAGGGTTTACACGATAAACTGAGAGATTGATTATTAACATGATAATTAACAATGATAACGTTTATTAAAATTAACTATTGTCGTTTCTTCTAGAACAATCGGTGTAAATATACTTCCTATTAACTCTTAAATGACTATTTTTCTTCTCAAGATGTAAGTAGATATACTCTCTTATTGATAAAGACTTTCCTTTTGTTATATATTTTAATTAATTCAGTTCTGGATTTATCCCGTGGTATAAGTAAAACTAACAATCAATAGGGGATGAAGGAACCCCTCTACTGATTGGAGTTCAGCTTTGTTACAACGATATTCATTTTAAGCAAACTAGGATTGATCTTGTCTTCTAGACTACGATTAGTCTATCGGATTATTATTTCTATTCCTCTAGACCTGAATGAAACCTTAACTAACGATAATTTGCTCATATACTAAATTGAGTATAGGGTAACTCTAATGACACTTTTTCTATCTATAGTTATATAACGAATTAGTTACGAAAACATATGTGGAATCGCAAAACATAAAGAGTATGTAGCTATAAAAATAGTCTTTCACGTAGTAATTATAATCAGTAGCCGACTTATCATATACGAAACAGTATGAAGCTTTCTATTCGTAGGGCGCTTGCGCTAGACAGTTTCCAAGTTAGAAATTTATAAATTCTGACTATGTAAAAAAAACTAACCCACAATTGTGAGTTAGTTTTTTACTAGCTGTTATTAGTTTTGAGCGTTATATGAAGCAGTGAATTCTTCGATAATTTTGTTTCCACCTTGAGATTTCCAGTTTTCAACCGCTGCTTCAAATCCAGCTTCGTCAATTTGACCAAGGATAAATCTAATTGTAGCATCTTCAATGATTTGATATAATCTAGGGCCATCTACTACGAAAGTATCTGAATCTAGTGTTAACGCTTCGTTACGAATTAAATAGTTTTCGTTATCAGCTTGTAATTCAAGAGCTTTTACTTGAACGTCATATTCGAAGTAAGCGTCATAACGACCATTTGTTTCAGGTTCACCAATTTCAAGTGATAAATAAGGTCTAACTTCATTATCAAATAAATTTTGATCAAGAACTCTAGCTCCACCATCGATTACCTCATAGTGTTCTCCTTCAATACCACGGTTAAGAAGGTTAGAAATTTCAGGAGTCATCATTGCATCATAGAAAGCTAAAACTTTTCTTAACTCGTCTTCTGTTTTAATAGAAGATTTAGGGAACATAACAACACTACCAAAACCAGGGATTGACCAAATACCATACTCACCCTGTGGTCCTTCTACATAGTTATGAACATCAAGAACTGCATCAGGGTTAAGAGTTCGAATGTCATTCCATAAAGAGTTTGAATCAGGCATTGAACCTACATAAATTCCTGCTGTACCATTTTTGAATAATGCTTGTTGGTCGTTTTTACTAGTTACAGGGAAGTCTTGGTTCATATAACCGTTAGAATGTAGATCTCTCACATAATTTAAAGTATCCATATATTCTGGGAACATAAATTCAGGTAAAATTTGTCCATCTTTAATACCAAAATCGTTCGGTACCTCATGCCAAGAAGCGATAGTTTTGAATGCACCATATACTAAATCACTACGGTCAGTTACACCAAAAGTATCTTTTTGACCAGAACCATTTGGATCGTCTTCAGTAAATGCTCTTGCCATTTCAAAGAATTCTTCAACTGTTGTTGGAGCTGAAATTCCAAGATTGTCTGCCCAGTCTTTACGGTAAATAATACCTTGACGAGATAAAGGACGTCCTTGGTATAAAGAATAAATCTTTCCATCAACTCTAGTGTTATCTAAAATTTCTGGCTTTAATTTACTTAAGTTTTCAAACTCATCAAGATATGCTCCAACTTCCCAAAATTGCTCATCGCGGATCGCATCTTTAAATTGGTTAAACATTTGGAAGTTCATTGGAACAACCATTGGAAGGGAACCTGTTGCGAAAGCTGTGTTTAAGCGGTCATTATAGTTAGCATCAGGAACGAATTGAATATCTAAAATTGTGTTTGTTTTTTCTTCTACCATTTTTAAAATTCTATCACTTGGTACTTCAGGTGTATGAAGGTTCATCATAATAGAAATTTCGAATGGCGATTCATCTTGTATTGCCTCACCACTATTATCATTGTTTGACTGATTACTCGAAGCGCTTTCATTATTACCGCCGCCACAAGCTGTTAACATTGCTGCTAATGTTAGAGCAACACAAGTAGTAAAGAATCTTTTCTTTTTAAAAATCTTCATCTTTTCAACCTCCAAATTTTTTAGTTCTCTTAATCTAGCAAATTGGGTTGTTTGTTTATCATAAAGATTAAACAAAATTTGTAAATTCCATTTAATAGTATAAACTATTTTGAAATAGTTAGATATTAATTAATTTTTCCAGTAAAGGAATTTACTTAATATCTAAAGGTTCCCATTTGCTATTTTTACCATTTAATTTAAGAGACAAGAATAAAATGTGCTACATTCCGTAAATTTAAGCTCAATTAATTAAATTAGAATGTTAATACTTAAGGTATTTTTTTACAACCTTCATCCTTCTTCAATAAATGTCGCCTATCACGATAACGCTTTCATAATTATGGATATCTCTTTAATTAAACCCCCTCTTCAATCACTCCTTAAGTGTTTATTGATGAGTTTTAAACTCGGTTGGTACATCCTTACTATAAATAACCCAACGCAATTTCGTATATAATCATTACCTTACACGAATGCGCTTTCTTCGATATTTACCACTATATTGCATTAAAATAAAATATATTTTCCTATTAAAAGATCAGTACTAATAAGAGTTTGTTGCTTTTATTAATTAGATTTTATTCTTTTGAGGCTTAATCAATATTTATTGGTAGCGTTTTCGCGCATCTGAGAAAAGGATTATTCTTTATGATAAGGATAATCAACTTTTTATAAGTGAATAAATGTGATTATTCGCAGAGAAGATTATGATTACCCGTCAATAGCCTTGCTTTTTCAACCACTTATTACAAAGGTCCGTCCATTGAGCAACATGTAGGTTTTCTTTAGTTGCCAACCCTAATCCGTGTCTTCCATTTTGAAAAATGTGTAATTCAAAAGGAACATTATGTCTGCTGAGAGACTTGGAAAGAGCCAAACTATTTTCCACTGGGACAGATGCATCATCAGCAGTATGCCAAAGGAATGTTGGTGGTGTATTTTCTGTAACTTGTTTTTCTACTGATAATAACATCCGCTCTTCTTCGGTACTCTCTTCACCAAGTAGCATATTAATTGAACCTTCATGATAATGTTCGACAAATGATATAACAGGATAGCATAAAACCATTACATCAGGTTTACAGCTTTGTTTATCAATCGGATCGCTTGAATTAGGATCACCTAAGTCAAATTGTGTCCCTAATGTAGCAGCTAGATGTCCACCTGCTGAAAACCCTAATATGCCAATCTTTGCTTCATCTATCTCCCATTTTTCAGCATGATATCGTACATATCGTAATGCACGTTTAGCATCTAACAATGGAACTGGATGGTTATTAGGGGAAACTCGATAATCAAGAAGAAAAGCTGAAATTCCAATACTATTTAACCATTCACAAATAGGAGCACCCTCATGCTTAGCACGATGGCTATAGCCCCCTCCTGGACAAACAATCATTGCTCCATTTTTTTCTTTTCCTTCAACAATAAATGGAGTTAACAACGGAATATCTTCTTCTTTCTTTCCTTTACTGAAAGGGGCACCTTCAGGCCATAATAAAATTGACATGTTCCATCACCTATTTCTTAGTTTTTTTGTTATGATAAATGGTATAAGCGGTGTTCTTAAACTGAGCTTTCCTAAGTACATTACTATGAGGTGAAACATGGATAAACAAGCACAACGTATACGACTTTTTTCTTTATTAGGGGATTTACCTGAAAAAAGCAATGTAATCTCTAGTGAGTTAATAACAGTAGAAGATTTTGGGTATTACACACTGGAAAAACTTCAATTACACTTAAATGGTATTGAGCCTGTTCCTGCATACTTTGTAAAGCCACTAAACTCTGGTAATAGTAAACTACCAACTATTTTATTTAATCATTCCCATGGTGGCAAGTTTCATGTAGGTAAAGATGAATTAATATCTGGTAATAGTTATTTAGAATCGCCATCTTTTGCTATTGAGTTAACGAAAATTGGTTATGCGGTTCTTTGTATTGATGCATGGGGCTTTGGTGAAAGAAATTATCGTACAGAAAGCTCCCTTTATAAAGAAATGCTATGGAATGGGCAAACTTTATGGGGAATGAGAGTTTTTGATAGTGTTAAAGCTATTGATTATTTACATACTCGCTCAGATGTTAATACTGCTCACATAAGTACGATGGGTATGTCAATGGGTGGAATTATGGCTTGGTGGTTATCAGCTTTAGACACTCGAGTTAAATGGTGCATCGATATTTGTGGACTAGCAGATTTCCAAGCGTTGATTGAATTGGATCGTCTAGATAAACATGGTTTTTATTTTTATGTTCCAAAATTGCTACAACATTTTACAACAGCTCAAATTAACTCATTAATCTCACCAAGACCTCATTTAAGTGTAGCTGGGATCCATGATTTACTAATACCAACGATTGGTTTAGAACGGATTGACCCTATATTAAAAGAAGTTTACGTAAATGAAGGTAGTTCAGGAAATTGGAGTTTAAAACTGTTTGATTGTGGTCATGAAGAAAATGCAGAAATGCGTAAAGCAATTGTTGAATTTCTAGTCGATCAATACAATAATTTTAGAATCACATAATCATTAACATACACTCAACTTGGTTTCACCTTTTAACTCTGTCTATAAGTAGATACAATAAATTCCTAACATATACTAATAATTTCTTGAATATTATGATGAACAAAGCTCCCCGTATAATAAGCGGGAAGCCTTTGTTTGATTATTTTTTTACAGCCATTGTTGTATCTTTGATCATTTTCTCAACGTATTGTTTTGTTTCTACTATATTTTCTGGTTTTACAGCATCAAGTATTATGTCTACATGTGGCTTATATTCAAACAACTTCTTAAAGATTAATTCATAATTTAATTGTCCTTTTCCAACCGGAACCCATGTCATTTCTCCAGCTTCATTCACTAGACAATCCTTTGCTTGAAATGCAAGCACTTTACTACCTAATAAGCTGTACATTTCTTCAATAACTTCATCTTGTTTATGAATGTTTTCTAATGTAATTAAATTACCAGGATCCAGTACTACTCCAATATTCGTTGACGAAACTTCATCTAAAAGCTGTTTAAGCTTTATAGCATTATCAACCATATGAAACTCAGCAGGCTCAATTCCAATGAAAACGCCCCATTTCTCAGCTTCCTCGACTAATTCATTTAATGTATTCTTTAAATTAAGCCAATCTTGATCATTAAAATCATGATTAGGAAGCTTTCCTACTTCAACTGCAACAGTTGGCACTCCAAAAAACTTCGCATGACGAAGAATTTCTTTAAATCTTTCTATATTTACTCTTCTTTTTTCCTCATCTCGATCAAACAAATGTAAATAACACCCTAAAACCGAAATCGATACTCCATTTTTTCGAAATTCACCTTTAATTTTTTTTACAAGTCCTGGGCTTAACAGTCCTGGTTTAGTGAAATCATAATCATTGAATGCTTTCCATAAAGCTAGTTGAACATGGTTTAAACCGTAAGCCCCAACACTTTTTGCAACATCTTCAAAAGAACCTTTTTGACATAAATGCGCTAGTATACCTATAGACACATCAAATCCTCCTAACAATTGTAATTTTATTTCCCAGCGAATATTTACGAACCATTATTCCTAACTCTATGGCTTAGACCTTTAGTAAATCTTCTCTTAATGGTGTAAATACATCAACAATTATTGATTTTTCAAGGGCTTTAGCACCATGTTTAGCATTACTAGGAATAACTAATGTTTCACCGGCTGATATAACTTTAGCTTCTCCTTCAATTTTAAATTCCATTTTCCCTTGAATACAGTATGTTAGTTGCTCGTGAGGATGGCTATGTTCATACCCTTGGGCACCAGGTTCAAAGTGAACTTCCATCATCATCAATGACTTTCCTGGTTCAAATATTTTTCTCTTTACTCCCGGCTCTGCATTCTCCCATTTTCCAATATTACTCATTTATAAAACCTCCTAATTTTTTTACTAACGTGCTTGTTTTAAACTTGTCTTGCTATCTATTTTTTTTACTCTCTTAACCGCCCACTGTAAATTAAATTGTAAAATCATCATAATAAATAATAACCATGGTAAAAATGATGCATAAACATTTTGAATGGTTAACATAACTATGATAACGCTTGTCGCTCTTCCTAAATTAATTGCAGTTTCCCTAACAACAATCGATTCAATACGGAAGTTCTTATTTAGTGGTAGTTCATCCATCATTTGATAGTAATGTGCAGTATATGTGTTAGAATGTAACGGGTTAAATACATGATGAATGACCATAAATATAACGACAGACCATACTGCAATCTCCCATAAAAGTAAAGTAGATCCTAATGAAAAGCCAATCGCTGCTAAAAGCATATAAAGCCCTGTTTTTTCAATTGAAGCATAGCGTGAAACTAAATAACTACTCATAATTGTTAAACTAAAGAAAACTATATTCATCAGACCGATAATATCTTCTCTTCCAAATACATTAAACATTAAAATTGCAGGCACATACATCATTATTCCTTGCGGTAAACCGATAATATACCATCCTGCTAACGATCGGGAGAAGTTTCGATATTTTCGTAACATTTGAAAAGTGTATTTTAGATAATATGTTTTATGATGTGTCGGGGCCTTCTCCATCCGTAAACTTCCGATAGATGCAACGAAAAACATCACAAATGCTAATCCAAAAACAATTCCATACCCAGTTAAATCAGCCCAAATCCCAATAATTAATCCCGCTAATGCTGGTCCGGTTAGCTGGGAAATATTATTAACAATCATATTAAAGCCTAAATAACGATGGCGATTATTGTTCGTGGAGAAATCGTACATAAGTGTAAAATGCCCAAGCCAATAAAAAGAAGTCGAAACACCTTTTAATAAAGCAAACAAGTAAAAATAGTCAACCATTCTTTCCATAGCTAGTAAAATACATAGATAAAAAATCGCTGTTAAGAAAATACCTAAACGGTAAATAATCAATCTGTCTTTCTGTTTCGCTATTTTACCAATTAATATTGTTGCTAGTGGTGCTGCTAAAAGCGTAATTAAATTATAAGCACCGTTAATCCATAAATCATTTGTTAATCTCCATAAATATAAGTTTACAAAGATATTAGATAATGAGTTTCCAAACTGAAAAATCCCATGATTAGACAGAGTGATAATCGCTTGCCTTGATAACCTTTTCTCTTTTGGTACACGTAACCAATGCCACATTTTTATACCCACGATGAGTCAATCATCGAATAAAAACTTTCAAAATTTGGATGTCGATAATCGAATTCTAAATTCGCCAAACGATAACATAACATATGAATTAACACTGCTTGAGTTGAGGCATTCATATCTCCTTCATATAGCCCTTGGCTTAAATGAACTGCCACTGGCATGTCAGGATAATAATCACCCTGTTTCACTTGGGCAACATTAGGTGCAGAAGGAGAATTTTCAATTTCTCTAGAAAAGCCCCCATCTAGCCGTTTCAGTTTCTTCATATTCTCAGTCGTAATTTTAATAACGTCGAACAAATCAGATTTTGGCATTTTTAGATCCAAATAATCTAATAAATTTACAGAGTTCCTTATATAGCACATATCAGTTGCTGTTTCAGTTTTTAAACAAGCTAAAATACTTTCATAGATTTTCTCTCTTCTCGGTAATGGGATATTAAACTTACTGTAAAAGGTATGTAACTTAAAAGTTCCAGATATGCGGACATACATTGAGCCTTCTCCCCATAGACCTGTCTTTGGATCTTGGATTTCCTTAAAAAAGTCAAGTGCAACATTTAAATAGTCTTGACGTGTATCATCAGACAATTGTGCTAAATACACTGCTGATACTCCTAATCGATCACACCCTCTCCAACTATTACGTAAATCTATGTTACTTAGCCAATCTTTGTAGGTTTCTGTAGATTCCATATAAGTGGGTGCTGATGAATCCTTTTTAGGTAATGGATATAAAGGTTTCTTACCAAATTTCATCAACCTATTTGAACAATAACCTATTGCTCTAGCTACCATTACTTCATCATTGACCATGTTAGGATTATCATCAAGAAAGTATCCAGTATTTTCGTTTTGTTTTTGCTGTAAAAATGTAATTACCTTTTGTTTCATCTCAATTGGCATGCGTTCAATCAGTTGGTACCTTTCAAGAATATTCAATGCTTGGGCAGTAGATTCAATATCAGGTAAGTAGTTCTCTACATTTTTAGAGCTCTCTGCGTAGTAAAATCCACCACTTTCCTTGTCATACTGACCTGCTAACCAAGGAAAAAAATCACTGAACAATTCTTCCATAGGTTTTAAAAGCGCTTTCTTTTCTTTCTTCATTAATTCCATTTGGTCCCAGTCTCCTTCCCTATATAAATAGGATTTTAAAAGCTGATACTTCTAAAACATTGTAAATTAAAATTCTATATTAGTAGTAATCATAAAAACACTTTATTTGTAAATTTCTAAGTGAATGATTATTTCGAACATTAATGATTATTCGAACACCAAGATACTTTCTTCCACTGGTAAAATAATCAAGGTAACGTAAGAACTTCCAGGGAATGACGGGAAGTAACGCTTAGGGAGATGAAAGGTTGCCTTCGTCGTGGAACTAACAAGAAGCCCCCACTGCAAATTTCGTAACAAGTTAAGTGGTGAGTAGTTTACAACATCTATATCATTCAAACACAATAATAGAGTGATGTATTTATCAAACAGCTTTTTCTCTTTCAGTCTCCTTAGAGGTCAGACGGTGAGCACCTTTTTTGTACATTACAATAAAAAATCCAACTACAAAGAGTTCTGCTATTAGCCCAATTGATTGCGCTAACGCTCCTATCATTCCGTTCCATTCTGGTACAACAGCCGCAGCAATGAAAAGAACAACCAACGTAACTGCAACGTTAGTTCCTTGAGAAAGTACCATTACCTTTGTTTGACTTCTAAGTAATAAAAGCCCATTTGTAAAATCAAGAAAAGGAAAAACTATTGTCATTAATAAAAACACTCGTAAACTTTGCATACTTGCTTCTAACAATCTTTCATTTGCCCCAAGAACGGTCTCGATAAAAAAAGGCCCAATAGAAGTAAAGCAAAAGATTCCTAAAATAATTGTTGGAACAAAACCTGCAATTAATGTAAAGCTTTTTACTTTTTCACTATGATCTTTATAAAAGGTAAGGACTATCTGATGAGTATATGTGAAAAAGCTCAAGATTAATTGAGTGATACTTAAAGCAATCGCATATGAGGCTATTGCCAATTCGACATCGGTTGTCTTACCTAAAAATGCATTGATTATCGGACTTACTAAAACAATAATTAATGTTGAAAATATTAACGGTTTATAAAAGCGAAATACTTGTCTTTGGGTAGTAATCTTATGATTTTCATCTTTATTAATCATTTTTTTTACGAGCAGACGCCCTTCAACAAAACTAACTACACTCTCAATAAACATACCCAACAAAAAAATATAGGCACCTGATTTGGCTGTAATATTACCGGTATGGATAAAATAAAGAGATAATAAGTACATACCAATTAATCGAATAATCATTCCAATCGTTAACCATTTTGTTTGTCGATTTAAGATGATGACCCCTTGATACAAACATCTAATTGCTGAAAATAATATCACAAAAACTAAAACTTGATAGACATCAACAATTTGATCCACAACATCTGCCTTTGCCCCATAA
Source organism: Anaerobacillus alkalilacustris (assembly GCF_001866005.1). Classification (GTDB taxonomy): domain Bacteria; phylum Bacillota; class Bacilli; order Bacillales; family Anaerobacillaceae; genus Anaerobacillus; species Anaerobacillus alkalilacustris. Next base: position 6,732 of record NZ_MLQR01000017.1, on the reverse strand, counting down.
AATGTCGCAAAAATCAAGTTTCCAATTGGTGTATATGCAATTAACAATGAAACAATCATTAATGAACTAATAACATAAAGCCCTACCATTGACATTGCCTTATACGATATTTTGTCTCGCACTAAGGCTGAACAAGTATGACGTAACAAAACACCTAGCCGTTCTGTTATTGCAAATAAACTCATCGCAATAACATAGCTTGCGATAATAATTTCCGGATTGTCCCCTCTCGTTAAAGTACCATTAATAATGATGTGGGAAATAGTTACTAAACTAGCCGATAAGCCTAACGGAATAAAAAATAGCAATATTTTACTTATTGAAAGTTCTTCAACTTTTGACATCTGCTACACTTCTTCCCCTAATTTTTCTGAAAACAATTTAAACGCAATAAGTTAACAACGTTGTTAATCTTGATTTTAATTTTTCCTACTTTTTATGTCAACATATATTAGAAAAATAATTGTTGCTCTCATCATAGATTACTACTAATATTAATGAAGAAATTTCCTTTTTTGTATTATATAAATAGTTTGTCAGATTACTTAACCAAATCTATTACAAACTGCTAAATTTATTCTAAAATCTAACCATAACAAAAGATGTTAGTAAAGAAACACTAAAGGGGATGGATAAAAAATGTCAGTAACAACAAGTCAAGCGGAAACGTTAGAAAGTATTAAAGAAGTAATAAAAGAAAAAAGTGTTGAACTTCTTCATTTACAATTTGTTGACATTGAAGGAATTTTAAAACACGTTACAGTTACTGTTGAACAATTAGAGCAAGTAGTAGACGGAAAAATCATGTTCGACGGATCGTCAATTAAAGGCTTCTCGCCTATAAATAAATCAGACTTATATTTACAACCTGACTTAAACACTTTCGCAGTTCTTCCTTGGTCAGTTGAAGAAGGTTACTCTGAAGCACGTTTCATTTGTAGTGTAAAGACTCCAACTGGAGACGATTTTGAAGGTGACCCTCGAAATGTATTGAAAAAAACTGTTGAAAAAGCGGCAGACCAAGGCTATTCAATTAGTGTAGGACCAGAACTTGAGTTTTTCTTATTTGAAACTGATGAGCTTGGGCGTCCAACTCAACAAACTCAAGATTTCGCTGGATACTTCGAGCCATCTCCACATGATAATGGAGAAAAAGTTCGTTTAGAAATTTATCGTGCTCTTAAACAAATGGGCTTCACAATCGAAGCATCTCACCATGAAGTAGCAAGGGGACAACACGAAATTAACTTCAAATATAATAATGCCTTATCTGCAGCAGACTTAGCAACAACTTATAAGTGGGTAGTTAAAACAATTGCTAAGAAATTTGGATTACATGCAACATTTATGCCTAAACCTATTGCAGGTGAAAATGGTAGTGGAATGCACGTAAATATTTCATTATTCGATAATGAAAAGCAAGCAAATGCATTTTATGATGAAACAGACTCTAGACAACTTTCAGAGAAAGCATACCAATTTATTGCTGGACTAATTAAAAACGTAAAAAACTTTGTTGCTGTTACTAACCCATTAATTAACTCATATAAGCGTTTAGTACCTGGATACGAAGCTCCTTGTTATATTGCTTGGTCTGCTTCTAACCGCTCAGCATTAATACGTATTCCAGCTACACGTGGCGCTGGAACTCGTGTAGAAATCCGTTGTCCGGACCCATCAGCTAATCCATACTTAGCATTTGCTTTGATCGCATCTGCTGGATTAGACGGTGTCAATAACAAACTTGTTACCCCTGAAGAAGTTACAGATGATATTTTCAGTATGACAAGTGAAGAACTAAAAATGCGTGAAATTGACCACTTACCATCTAGCTTAGAGTTTGCATTAAATGCATTCGAAGAAGGAGATATCGGAAAAGCAACTCTTGGTGAACATGTATTTGGTGAGTATGTTGAACTAAAACGTAAAGAGTGGGATAGCTTCCGTACAACTGTTCACGGTTGGGAACTTGAAAGTTATCATACAAAATTCTAATAAAAGCGAATATGTAAATAAAGGAGCATTGCCTAGATTTATTAAGGCAATGCTCTTTTATGACATATATTACTCCATTCATGTAAGTTCAGGTTTAGTAATCAAAGTACAATATCTTAAGAAAAGCGCAAGGCGCCCGCCTATCGGCGACAAACACTGGAAGGTCGGCAAGTAGCGGTCTGCTCTTTGACCGCAATCTATGTGCTTCTGCGTCTGACAGCAAAGCTTCGAAGTAGGCTTCCTTGAAGCAAAGTAGCATGAAGCATCATCAAAGAAGCAATCCAGGAAGTCAGTGAAGTCAGAAGCTTGACTGAAGTGATCGAGCCGATGGCGCCTTGTAACTGCTAAACTAAAATAGACAGTTTCCAAGTTAGAAATTAATAAATTCTGATTATTAAATAAAAGATCAAAACAAGGCTTTTAACCAAGTTTTGATCTTTTATTATCTATTTAATTATTAGATTAGTTAACTTTTTCTAAAGGTTCATTACTAAAGTCAACTACTGTTTGCATTTTTGGAGTAACTATTACTTTAGCCAAAATAATTGCTATTAGAGAAATAATTGCAGCTAATAAAAATGCACTAGAAAAAGAAATATATTTAATAATGATTGGACCTACAAAAGCCGAGATACCATAAGCTAGATACATTATTCCATAGTTAGCTCCAATATTTTTTGTTCCGTAAAAATCAGCAGTTACAGATGGAAACAAAGCCAAAAATCCGCCAAAACAAAAACCAATTAAAGAAACGGAAATTAAAAACGTTAAATAGTTCATTGTTCCAAAACTCATATAGAGCATTATGAGTGTAGTTGTTCCATACATTAAAATCAGAGTATTAATTCTACCAATATTATCTGATATTTTACCTAATATAATCCGTCCACCTGCATTAAATAGTGCTATTACCATTACTGCATTACTAGCTGTTACAACATCTAGTTTTACTAATTCTAAACCAATATCAACTGCGAAACTTATTACTAGTAAACCAGCCATTGTACCAAACAAATACATAAACCAAAGTAGATAAAATTGATATGTCCCTAACATCTCCTTAGGAGAATATTGTTCACTCACTACAGTTAAAGCTTCCCCGTCACTCTGATGACTATTAAGTTCATCACCAGCTTCAGGGTTCGATAATAATTGGGCTCCAAGTACTACTAACACAAAGTATATGATACCTAAATATAGGAAAGCAGAAGATACACCAAAATTATCAATTAAAAATAAAATAATAGGTTTGTAGATTAAGCCACCTAAACCGAAACCAGCTACCGCTACTCCACTAATTAGCCCACGTTTATCTGGAAACCACTTTACACACGCTGAAAGTGGACATACATATGTTATTCCAATCCCAGCACCGCCAACGATACCATAAAATAAATATAATTGATAAATCGTCGTTGCTTGACTTGCTAACATTACTCCAAGTCCTAATAAAATACCACCTATTGTGGCAACCCACCTAGGACCAATTTTATCTTGAATTCTTCCAGCAATAAACGCACAAGCTGCAAGCATAAATATCGTAATCGAGAACGTAACAACAATATCTTCTCTATCCCATCCAAATTTTTCTATTAATGGTTGATTAAAAAGGCTCCATGCATAAACAGCGCCCAAGTTAATTTGAATTAAAATTGCTCCAATAACTACTAACCATCTTTTCACAAGTATTCCCTCCTTAATAAGAAAAGCGCAAGTTCCTAGAGCTAGACACCTTTCCAACTTCAAAATTTTATACATTTTATCTTTAAAAACCAAAAGAGACCAACGATGATTAAAATAAATCAGCGCTGGTCTCTTTTGTACTCACAATTCGTGCTTACTTAAGCAACCAAAATATATATTTATTTTTTTAATAGTTTGTTTAAATTTCAATTATATTTTAAAAAAATTTCGAAAGATTACTTGTTGATTTCCTCATACCCTTGCTAATCTCTTAACATTGATAGAGGCTATCATTTCGTCTAACATTATTTTTCTATCTATTTCATATAATTATAATTTGAATTCACTGTCCTTGTCAAGATTGTAATTATATTTCATTTTTTGAGACTAAACTTTGGTAATGTAACACAAAATGTCGTTCCTACACCAACCTCACTTTTCACATCAATTTTTGCTTGATGTAAGTCAATGATATGTTTAACAATTGATAAACCAATACCTGTCCCACCCTTTTTACTTCGGGCCTTATCAACTTTAAAAAAGCGATCCCAAATATACTTTAATTCTTCCTTTTTGATACCAGTTCCTTCGTCTTTAATAATAACCATTACATTATGATTAAGTTCATTAATTCCGATTGTTACTAATCCGTTTTCCGGTGAAAAATTAACTGCATTTTGAAGTAAATTTCCAAAAACCTGGTCCATACGATTTGGGTCTGCATAAACTTCAATATCTTCATCTAGGTTACCTTGAAATTCAATGTCTATATTATGTTTTATTAATTCTGGTTCCATTTTCGCAATTAGTTTTCTAATTTGTTCTGATAAATTATAGTTAATAGGCTGAATAGAAACTTGTCCTGCTTCAATTCTAGCAATATCCAATAAATCATTAACTAATTTTATTAATCGTTCAGTTTCATCTTTCATTAAATATAAATATCGCTTTTGTTGATTTTTAGGAATAGTTCCATCCAATAATGCACCAACGAAACCATTAATTGAGGTTAATGGCGATCGCATATCATGAGAAACATTAGCCACAAACTCTTTTCTCATCAAATCCAAACTTGATAATTCATTTGCCATATAATTAAATGTTTTTCCTAATTGCCCAATTTCATCCTGACTTTTAATCTTAACCTTATTAGTAAAATCTCCTTTTGCATATTCCATAGCAACATGATTCATTTCTCGTAATGGTGCTGTAATTTTCTTAGATAAAGTATATAAAAAGAGCGTAGTGACAACAATTGTTATTGCACCAGCTAATAAAAATAAACCTTTAATGCCGTTTACTACTCCAAAATAGTTGTGAAGAGCAATAACAACTACTTTTTCATCAAAGTCAAACTCATTAGTTTCGATTGGAGAAGCCATAATAAATAAGGGATTAGCTTTTTCTTTAATAAATTCTTTAACACTCGTTCCTTGAAGTGCTTTCTGTACCATTTCCTCTTCAATATGAATAGGTTCCTGCAAAGTAGAGAACCGATATAATAATTGTCCATTTTCATCATAAATAAAAATACTCCTATGTTCTTGATCATTAATAATATTTAATGTAGAAATGATCGCCTCTTTATTTTCTTCTTGATAAGCAAGTTCTAAAATTTGTACAACTTGTTCCTGTTGAGTTTCCATTGAATCAAGGAAACTTTGTTTTAAGTTGTTATTAAACAATAAATAGAAAATAAAACTAAACAGGATAAAGGCAGCAAAAGAGCTTATTAAATAAGTAAAAAACAACTTCATAAAAATGCTTACTTTTCGCTTTTTCACTGTACTTTCACCTCGAACTTATATCCAATACCTCTTAACGTTTTAAGCTCCCAATCTATAGCTTTCTTACCGAGTTTTTCCCTAATTCTTTTTATGTGTACATCTACAGTTCTAGGATCCCCTTCAAAGTCATAACCCCAAATTTGGTCTAACAATTGTTGACGTGTAAAAACACGATTAGCATTCGCAGCTAAAAAAAATAATAACTCAATCTCTTTAGGTGGAAGGGTAATTTCTTCTTCATAAGATCGAACTTTATATTGCTTCATATCAATAACAAGTGTTGGAAATGAAATGATTTCCTGTTCACTATTTAATACATTATATCTTCTAAGTACCGCTTTCACTCTAGCAATTAGCTCATTTGGGTCAAATGGTTTAACAACGTAATCATCTGCCCCTAAATCAAGACCTTTAATAATGTCATAACTTTCTCCTTTGCCCGTTAACATAATAATAGGAGTTTTGAAACTAGAACGTATTTCTTTACACAATTCCCATCCGTCAAGACCTGGTAACATAATATCTAAAATGAGTAAATCAAAAGCGTCATCAAAAAAAGTATTTAATCCTTCTGTTCCAGAATAAGCTATTTTAACTACATATCCTTCTTTTTCACAATATAAACGGATCAATTCACATATATTTGGATCATCATCAACAACTAATAACTTTAATTTCTTCATTTATGGTCCTCCTCTACTTTAAGTATAGCCAGTTTTAATTTTAGAACAAAGGGATATACTTAACATAGTAGATTTAATAGAATATAGGAATAAGCATATCATGATAATATGAACATAAAATGAACAATATTTAAATAGCAAACAGTTGAAGCTTACTATTTGTTAAGGCATCTGTGACCGTCAAGTAGAAATGAACACTTTTCGCTGATTTATTTTGAACATTTCATCCCTTAAAAATGGAAGTTCGGTGTTTCATTCGATAACTATCATCGGTGAACTGGATTATTTCGGCACGATGAATAATTCTATCCAATATTGCAGTTGTAATTGCCGGATCACCGAGAAGTTCTCCCCATTCACTTGGGCCCTTATTTGAAGTCAAAATGATAGAGGAGGAATTATATAAATCGTTAATTAAATGAAAGAATAAATTTGCTTCTCGTTGATCCATTGCCATAAACATTAAGTCATCAATTATCACTAANTTTGAGGTTCGTAATCTCTTTAGTCGCACCTGAGATTTCCTAGATATCTCTTCGGTTTTCAACGTATGAATAAGTTCTCCCATAGTGATAAATGTGACC
>NZ_MLQR01000016.1 GCF_001866005.1 Anaerobacillus alkalilacustris | reverse complement strand
AGTAAGCGAAAAACATTGCAAATTAGCCGATATTTAAAGGCTACTTTGTGGAAACCAGCGCATATCTGGCTTCGAAAGATTGAAGGGAAAGCCCTCCCTTAATACGCAATTTGTCGTCGTTGCACCAGTCTAATTGTAAATAAATTTCCAAATGGATGGAGCCATCTTTAGTTGGGTATTAACTTTTTTGGCTCTAAACAAAGAATTAATTAAACTGAAAATTATGACAATATTTATACAACGCTAGTGTCTTTGGGTTAATGTCATAATTTTATTAACTTATTAATTTCTCACTTATACAATGAAGCGCCTTGATAATAATATTATGTTTTCTTAGTGTGACAATATTTATACAACGCTAGTGTCTTTGGGTTAATGTCATAATTTTATTAACTTATTAATTTCTCACTTATACAATGAAGCGCCTTGATAATAATATTATGTTTTCTTAGTGTGAAACGCGTTTTCTTAAAGAAAACGAATTAAGAAAAAATAAATGTTGTTAAAACCATACAAGTTTTGCTTATAATAGATAATGTCGATTATATATTTAACGATAATAAATATTTAACAGCTTCTTTTAATAAAAAGAAAATAACATTGAGATTCGTATGAGGTGAATAGAATGGAACGGTTACAAAAAGTTATTGCACAAGCAGGTATTGCTTCAAGGAGAAAGGCAGAGGAGCTTATTGTTGATGGCAGAGTTACTGTAAATGGTCAATTGATTCGAGAATTAGGAACAAAGGTTACACCGAATAAAGACAAAGTTGAAGTGGATGGAGTACCAATTGACCGTGAAGAACCTGTTTATTATATGTTATATAAACCAACTGGAGTCATTTCAAGCGTCAGTGATGATAAGGGGCGGAAAGTAGTAACAGATTTCTTCGATCATGAACATCGATTATTTCCAGTCGGTAGATTAGATTATGATACATCTGGTTTACTTTTATTAACAAATGATGGAGAGTTTGCTAATCAATTAATGCATCCCAAATATAAAATTACAAAATTGTATGTTGCAAAAGTACAAGGCGTTCCAAGTAGAGATAAATTAAGGCAACTTGAGAAAGGTATAGTTTTAGAAGATGGCAAAACAGCTCCTGCAAAAGTGAAGTTTGTATCCGGCAATACAAAAAATGGTACTTCAATCATAGAAATCTCAATTCATGAAGGAAGAAATCGTCAAGTGCGTCGGATGTTTGAAGCAATCGGGCACCCTGTATTAAAATTAAAAAGAGAAATGTATGGATTTTTAACTTTAAAAGGCTTAAATCCAGGAGAAGCTAGAACTTTAAGGCCTCATGAAGTAAAACAGTTACGTGAACTATCTGAAAAAAACAAAAATAAATAAGGTTTTATTAGTGAATGTTAGACGGTAAAACAGGAGAGAGGAAAATGAATAATCGTCATATATTTACGCGTATTGTAGTATTATCGTGTATTGTAATTGCAGTAGGTTATGCTATGTATTCAACTTTTATAGATCAAACAGAAATTGTAAATGTAGGTGATTTGGCCCCGAACTTTGTATTAAAGGATTTAGAAGGTAATGAAGTTGAATTAGAACAATTAAAAGGTAAGGGGATATTATTAAATTTTTGGGCTACTTTTTGTCCACCATGTAGAGAAGAAATGCCTTATATGGAAAACAGTTATGAAAAGTATAAGGGTGAAGGTATTGAAATTCTTGCAGTGAATTTTGATGAAGATCCTATTGTCATTGAAAAATTTGTTGATCATTATGAATTGTCCTATCCCATCTTATTGGATAGCGGGTTAAGTATTACGCATTTGTACGGAGTAAGAGAGTTACCGGCTACGTTTTTGATTGATGAAGATGGTTTTGTTATTGAGAGAAGACTTGGGGCTTTAACAGAACAAATGATAGAAGATTACGTAAAGCGCATACGACCTAATATTGATTAATAACAGCATAAATTTAGATAAATAAGCATGTGAGCATTTATTTATGACTAAGTAATGTAAGCCTATATTATCTACCATGAAGCTTTGAAGTGAGTAATTACTTCGAAGCTTCTTTCACATTATATAATAGTGTTAATGTGACAAAATTAAACTATTCAAAATTAGATGTTATGTTAAAATGTATGTATATGTAATATACTAATACTGGAGTATTAATTAATTATATTAAAAGATATTCTTACATACATTAAGGTAATTATACTTAGAAAACGAATAATTAACATTTATATTTTTTTAGTTTGGGGGAGTTAACATGTCAAAAGAAGCCAAAATTTTAGTTGTTGATGACGAGGAGCGTATTCGTCGCCTTTTAAAAATGTACTTAGAAAGAGAAAATTATGATGTAGAAGATGCAGAAAATGGAGAAATTGCTCTTCAGATGGCTGTTGAAAATGAGTACGATTTAATCTTATTAGATATTATGATGCCTGGTATGGACGGTATTGAAGTTTGTCAAGAACTTCGAAAGTCTAAAGCGACACCAATTATTATGTTAACTGCTAAGGGTGAAGAAGCAAATCGTGTTCAAGGTTTTGAAGCAGGAACGGATGACTATATCGTAAAACCTTTTAGTCCAAGAGAAGTTGTATTACGTGTGAAGGCTCTACTTAGGAGAGCATCTTCTACAAAGTTTTTACAAACGGAAACGTCTACGAAGGATGTATTAGTATTTCCTCATTTAACAATAGATAATGATGCTCATCGAGTTACTGTTAATGGGACTGAAATTAGCTTAACTCCGAAAGAATACGAATTGCTCTATTACTTAGCCCAATCTCCAGACAAGGTTTTTGCAAGGGAGCAATTATTAAAAGATGTTTGGAATTATGAATTTTTTGGAGATCTACGGACTGTAGATACACATATTAAACGCCTTAGAGAAAAGTTAAATCGTATTTCTCCAGAAGCTGCATCTATGATTTCAACTGTTTGGGGTGTAGGGTATAAGTTTGAGGCAGTGAAGGAGTAATGTTCTGGAGAAGTGTTGTAGGAAAATTATGGTTTACCATCTTATTATTAGTGTCTGTTGTACTAACAATTTTAACAATTATGCTACTACAGTACTTTGAGAAGTTTCATACAGATCAAGCTGAGGAGCAGTTAAAAAATCATGCTTTTTTGATAGCATCAATACTAACAGAGTATGAAACAGAGGAAGCTGCACTTACTACAAGTAAGCAAATAGTTGATAATTATAATGCTAAATTGTTATTACTACTAAATGAGGATGAATATTTGCACTTTCCTGATGAAGAAAACATTCCTGTTGAGTTATTTAAACAAGATCATCAGCTCAGAAGAGTAATAACTAACAATGAAGTCGTAATAACCAGAGGGGATTTTCCGTTTTATCTAAATGGAGAACAGATTCATAACGAAGTTCTTGTAGTTGGATTGCCGGTTGAATTAGTTCAAGACGGCAACGGGGTTTTATATATGTATCAAAACTTAGAAGTAGTTGAAGAAGCAGCTGCCCAAACTAAAAATATTATATACCTCGCTGCAGGGATTGCAATTATTCTAACGACCATATTTGCATTCTTTTTATCAACAAGAATTACAGCACCACTTCGCAAAATGAGGCAAGCATCACTAGAAGTTGCTAAAGGGAACTTTGATACAAAAGTACCAATTCTAACTAGAGATGAGATAGGTTCACTAGCCATGGCATTTAACCGTATGGGTAGGGTGTTAAATACAAATTTAACTGCTTTAAATCAAGAGAAAGAGCAGTTGTCAAGAATTTTAAGCAGTATGGCAGATGGGGTTATAACATTGGATCGAAAAGGTTCCATTGTTGTTACTAATCCCCCAGCGGAGCAATTTATACAAGCTTGGTATTTTGAACAAAGTGTCAATAACGAAAATAGAGATGATTTGCCAAAAGCAATAAAAAAACTTTTTCAACAAGTAGTAGCTCTTGAAAAGGAACAGATGGCAGAAGTTGATGTTCAAGGACGTACATGGGCAGTGCTAATGACCCCCCTCTACGATGAAAATTTCGTCCGTGGTGCGGTTGCAGTTTTGCGTGATATGACTGAAGAACGTCAGCATGATAAGTTGAGGAAAGACTTTATAGCAAACGTTTCACATGAATTACGAACGCCAATTGCAATGCTCCAAGGCTATAGTGAAGCGATTATTGATGATATTGCTGGATCTGAAGAAGAGAAAAAAGAGTTGGCACAAATTATATATGATGAATCTTTGCGAATGGGTCGACTAGTGAATGAATTACTTGACTTGGCTCGAATGGAAGCAGGCCATATTGAATTAAACATCGAGTCAATTAACATAAGGGAATTTTCTAGAAGGGTTTTAAGGAAGTTCCAAGGAATGGCTAAAGATCATAACATACAACTAAAAGCAGAAATTGCAGAAATTAAGCAAGAAATAATGGTAGATTGTGATCGAATTGAACAAGTGTTAACAAACTTAATCGATAATGCTATGCGTCATACTAGTGATAATGGATCAGTGATCTTAGCGATATCTGCATTTAGAGAAGGAATTAAATTTGATATACGGGATACGGGCTCAGGGATTCCAGAAGAAGACTTGCCATTTGTGTTTGAAAGGTTCTATAAAGCAGACAAGGCCAGAACAAGAGGTCGGTCTGGCACAGGATTAGGACTTGCTATTGTAAAAAATATTGTAGAAGCGCATAGTGGTCATGTTTCAGTTCATAGCAAATTAGGTGAAGGAACGACATTTTCTTTCTTTTTACCTTCGAAAAACGAAGAATAATAAATGTTTTTCACGAAACATCTTGTTTCATAAGAAACATTTAAGTGACGCTTTCAAGACTTGCTTAGCTAGTCAGTAAAAGACCTAGAGAGAGTTTACCTTAACAATCTTTCTGGGTTTTCTTACACTTAGGATATCCCAAGTGTTGTAGTGGAAGGAGAATTTTTTTATGTTTGATTATCACGTACACTCTAAAATTTCTGCAGATTCGAAAATGGAGATGAAAGATGCTTGTCAGACAGCAATTGAGAATGGAGTAAAGGAAATTGCTTTTACTGAGCATATAGATTATTTTTATCCCAATTGTGAATTAGTGTTTGATTTTGAATACCATGAGTATGAAAAATCAATACGAGAGGTAGAAGAGCTTTTTAAAGGTCAGTTGACCGTATTGAAAGCTGTTGAAATAGGTATACACCCATATTCAAATAAACAGAGTAAGGAATTTACTGACAGACATTTTTTTGACTTTATTTTAGGTTCTGTACATATTGTTGATGACTTAGACTTACATAATGGTGATTATTTTAAAAATAAAAACGTTGATGAAGCAATTAAACTTTATTTTGAAACAATAAATCGATATGTAAAAGATTACAAGGATTTTAATGTACTAAGTCATTTCACCTTAATAAAAAGGTACTTACATTTTGTTAACTCCCATTGGAAAGAAGTTAAATGGGAAAAGTATTTTGATGTGATTGAGGATACGTTTAAAAGTTTGATTGGATCCTCTCGTGGAATTGAAGTAAACATGTCTGGTTACCGTTATCGGCTCGATTGTGCACTTCCAGAATTACCTTTTTTAAAACTTTACCGACATTTAGGTGGAGAAATTATTACGGTCGGTACGGATGCTCATAGTAAGCACTTTGTTGGAAAATATTTAAATACTGGTTATAAATTACTGGATGAAGCCGGTTTTAAATACGTGACTACGTTCAAGGAGAAAAAACCTGATTTTCATTCAATTAAAGAAATGATTTAAAAAAAGGATGACTAAGATTCATAGTGAATTTTAGTCATCCTTTTTCGAATACAAACAAAACATGTTTGTGGAATCCTACTTCTGAGATTTTCTAGAAGATACAGAAGTACAATTAAGCTGAACTTCAATTAGTCGAAGTTTACCTTCCCCCACTAATTGTTAGTTTAACTTATCAACCATTAAGAGTGGGATAAATTTTTACGTCGATGAATAGAAGGTATTTTTTTCTTAATAGTCGAGAAGTTATACAGTGTGTATGAAAGCTCGAGGTACATAATCTGTATCATTCGAGCTTTTTTTCCGTTCCGAATTTATTTATTTAGGTCTTTATAAATTTCCCTCATGACGTGTGCTAACTCTGGGATAATTAGTTTGTTCATTGCAAGTTTTACAGCACCTGAAGAACCTGGCATAGAAAAAACAGCTGTTGCTCCTCTAACTCCTGCTATTGCTCGACTTAAGATTGCAGCTGGACCAATGTCTTCAGCGTAACTTAGGTATCTAAAAATCTCTCCAAAACCTGGCATCTCTTTATCTAACATTCCTTTAACAGCTTCGTATGTAGTATCTCTAAATGTTATACCAGTCCCCCCGTTTAATAAAACAGCCTCAACTTCTTTTTGTTCAGATGCCTCTCGAATCAAAGATTGAATTTGCGTGTATTCATCTTTAACAATACGGTAATCAACTACTTTATATCCACCTTGTTCTAATAATTCTTTCATAAGCTGTCCGCTCTTATCGGTCTCCATTGTTCTAGTATCAGAGACTGTGATAATCAAACAGTTAACAGATTTTGGTGCTTCTTTTCGATGTTCTTCTACTCCCATCTAGTGAAAATCCTCCTTAAGTCAAGTAAATAATTACAAATGGATTATATCACATAACAAAAAAAGAAAAAAATACTGGTTTATTACGGTAATAATAGGTATAATGATAAAAGTAAATTAATAGTAATCTTTAAGGTCATTTCATAAAAATGGAGTGTTAATAGGGAAGTTGGTGAAAGTCCAACACGGTCCCGCCACTGTAAACGTTAGAATACTTTCAAGATATTCCACTGTCTTTTTAGATGGGAAGGAAAAAGTATTTGCAATGCGTAAGTCAGGAGACCTGCCTTAAAGAACATGTTGTTCCTTCGAGGAAAAGGTAAACAGAATGTACAGCATTCTTATTTTTAAAATAATGTTGTTATATATCTGATTTATTTAAGCTCCTTGAAAAAGGAGTTTTTTGCATAATCAGAATTTATAAATTTCTAACTTGGAAACTGTCTAGCTTCAGCGCCTACGAGCTTGGTCACTTCAGTCAAGCTATTGACTTCAATAACTACATGAATAACGTCTCTGAATAGCTTCATGCAGCTTTGCTCCTGCGATTACTCGTCGCACAAAACACTGCTTCGAGGAAGCTTACTACGAAGCAATACTAGAAGACGCAGAAGCACGTAGGAAGCCAAAAAGCGGCTTCTGTCAAAGGTCTTCCAGTGCCTTTCGCTCGTGACCAAGGCGCTTGCGCTTTTCTTGTTTTCTAAAAATGGTAACAAATCCTTAACTTTTATTTACACAACAAAATTAGAAAAGGGGAAATAAAATGAAACAAAAATTACTATTATTTATGAGCGTCTTTTTTGTTCTTATGATGATTGGATGTTCAGAAACTGTTAACGAAGAGCCGGAGAGTAAATTAAGTCAAGCAGAAATTATTATTGTTATTGATGAAATCTCTGATAATCATCAAGTAGAGTTTGTAGATGGTACAAGTCTAATGGCAATCATGAAAGAAAATTTTGAAATTGAAACAGCTTTTGAAGATTCTTTTATTATCGGAATAAATGAAGTGCTTGCCGATGATGAAGCAAAGCTTGGTTGGATGTATTACATTAATGGCGACTTTGCTACAAGTGGGGCAAATGATTATATTCCAGAAGATGGCGATGTAGTTGAATTTAAATACGAATCTTGGGAATAAACGATCAATCAAACTACTAACGACAATGGCTATGCTATGTAGTTTAGCAGTTGTTGGAAGGTTAGCATTTACTTTCATTCCAAATGTTCAACCGACAACAGCAATTATTCTGTTGTCGGCTTTGTCACTTGGAGCGATTCCAGGAATTATGATTGCAATCGTTAGTACTCTAGTGACAAACTTTATTTTAGGAACAGGAATATGGACATTATGGCAGGTAGTGTCTTGGTCAATGATTGCACTAATTACAGGATTATTTAAGAATTTTCATCAACGATTACCTGTTTTTGTCTTATCTTTATATGCAGGGCTATGTGGGTTGATTTACGGGTTTATTATTTCGATACCCATGTCAAGGTTTGTAGGTAATTTCTGGGGATATTATCTTGCGGGGTTGCCTTTTGATATTAGTCATTCGATTGGAAATATTGTTTTCTTTTCAATCTTTTATCCTATATACTTTAAAATATTCAAAAATCAATTTAAAACTTTTTAAGAATTAGGGTGTGTTTATATGATGTTGTATACAAGGACTGGTGACGAAGGTAAGACAAGTGTTATTGGAGGTAGGGTAGATAAAGACCACATCCGTGTGGAAGCCTACGGCACAATTGATGAGCTTAACTCTTTTGTAGGTCTTGCTACAACTGAGCTTGAAAATAAATTGTTTCCGGATATTATATGCGAATTACAAAATATACAACACGAGTTATTTGATTGTGGTGGCGATTTAGCTACTGTAACTTCTCAATCCTCTTTTAAGGTTACTAGCGATATGATTCAATTTATGGAAGAGAGAATTGATATATATATTGTTGAAGCGCCTGAGTTACAAAGATTTATTTTGCCAGGTGGAGCTAAAGCAGCAGCAACGATCCATATTTGTCGAACTATAACTAGGAGAGCGGAACGGCTTGTTGTACAGCTTCACAAAGAAAATGAAATAAATCCAAATGTGTTAAAATATTTGAACCGGTTATCAGACTATTTTTTTGCGATAGCACGAGTTATTAATTTTCGTTCCGGAGTAAAGGACGTAGAATATAAACGAAGCGATATTGTTTTCCGCGGTGATAGAAAAGGGAAAATAGAATAAAAAGAAAATATACCAAGATAAAGAAGTGAGTTGTATAATAATTACAGCTCACTTTTTTTGTTTGAAATTTTTTCCAAAAATAACTCATCTGTTTTGGATTTTTTACATATATTATTTCGTATGAAATTGAAGGGGGACTTTGGATGAAAAGAGTTATTGCTGCTTTCATTTCAATTTTCTTTTTAACCAGTTGTTATGTAATTTCCGAAGAGGAGGTTGAAGAGAAAAAAGTTAGTGAAAAAGCTTATCTACTTCGCGATACACATATTAAAGAGAGAAAAGAACTAGAGTTTATTTGGACACTTTTTGATGGAAGAACAGGGGATGTAGTTATGACAGTGGAAGTATCTGAACTAGGCTATGTTAAAGGTGAAGGCTTAGAAGAGGAATTAGTTATTCAATTTGCTCAAAACTTAGCACAAGGTATAGATCAACCCTTGGTAAATCCAACCATTACGCGGACTGGAGAAGTGAAAGCTGGACAGAAAAGAGTTATTTTGTCGGAAATGGAGTTAGTCGAGAAAATGATGAGCCTCGCATATTACAATAAGCATTTTCACTTACCGATTTATGAAGAAGAACCATCAGTAACATTAGAAGACTTAGAGATTATTAAAAATTTATTGTTGAGTTCCTATACTACTTATTTCAATCCAAATGTCCATGGGAGGTCGGTAAATATTAACCTTTCATCTGAAGCGATTGATCATTTTGTATTAGGTCCTTCTGAAGTATTTTCATTTAATAAAGCTGTAGGACAAAGGACTAGGGAAAGAGGTTATCAAGAAGCAAAGGAAATTGTAAATAAACAATTTGTACTTGGAATTGGTGGAGGAATCTGTCAAACTTCGTCAACTCTTTTTAATGCGATTGATAAAGCTGGCTTAGAAGTTGTTGAACGCTATACTCATTCAAGAGAAATTGGATATGTTCCAACTGGCAGAGATGCAACTGTATCATGGGGGGGGCCAGACTTTAAATTTAAAAACCCTTACGATATTCCAATATTAATTAGTGCACAGACGAATCTTAAAACAGGTAAAGTTGAAGTACATGTGTATAGTTCTCAGATGCCAGGAAAAGCTATAGCTTCTAATCAATAATAGTTTGATTATTTTAATCAAACTGATTTGTACTTAAGGGTCATAGACCCCCACCTCTAAGCGTAGCTTAGGTGGGAACTTCTATTCAGGTGGAGTTGGGACTCCATCTGAATTTCCGATGTTCTAGCGAAGCTAGAACGAGTTCTCTTACACATAATTATTTTGAAAGTGTTAGGTCCACTTGTGTTGGTCAAAGTATACTGAAACAAGTGGATCATAATTGAAAATAATTTGAATAATAACTAATCATTTTGGAAAATCCTAAAAACGTTTCGTCCATTTATGGAATTATTTTAGTTATAAATATGATTGTACTTCCATAGGATAGGATTGTAGTAAAAATGATTTGTAAATATAGGGAGGATTACATGTACGACTATCTAAGGCGCTTTTTAATTGTTTTTGCTGTTGCTCTTTGTATAGGTTTATTGTTTGTTAGTGCAACAGTATCCTTTGCAGAAGCTAATGAAAAGTATGAAACGGTAAACTTCATTTGGCCAACAGTAGGAATGGTATCAGATACATTTGGAACGAGAAGTGGAAAACATTACGGAATTGATATTGCAGCACCTAGAGGAACAGAAGTAGTATCAGTTAGTGATGGAGTTGTAACTAAATCTTATTACTCTAACACGTACGGAAATGTTGTGTTTATTGAACATACCGATGATTTTGAAACAGTTTATGCGCATTTACATAAACGTATAGTAGAAGAGGGAGATATTGTGTACCAAGGTGAGCAAATCGGTACAGTAGGCGATACAGGTAGATCTTCTGGAGATCATCTACATTTCGAAGTTCATAATGGTAATTGGACAATGGCAAAAAATAATGCCATTGATCCTTTTCTATTATTAGGTGAAGATCAGAATACTTTTTTTGTTTTATCGGATGATGTTAAAGAAAATAAACAATACAAAGTTGCATCGGCCTCTACAAAGCCTGAACTAGAGTTTCATGAAGGTAGTGGTAGTCAATATACAGTAGTTAAAGTTAAGAAAGGCGATACTTTATGGAGTATTGCTGATAAATATCAAGTATCGGTCCACGATATAAAAATTTTGAACGGACTTAAATCGGACAATATTCTTGTTAACCAAAATATTAAAATTGTTTCAAAAGGTAATTATATTGTCCAAAAAGGGGACAACCTTTGGAAAATAGCAGAACAATCGGGTGTTTCTATTACAGAATTAAAAAAAATTAATGACTTACAAGGAGATACTATAAAAGTAGGGACGTTATTAAAAGTTAGAAAAGAATAATAAAACTATACAAGTTAATACATAAGAGAGCTTAAAGAATATGTTTTTCGTATTCTTTAAGAACTTTGTAAGGTGTTTGTCAAACAATCTTGATACAAATTACGACATATTTTTCTTCACTATAATAAGTTTAAAAGTTATAATAGTGTAAATAGTTTGTAATTAAATAGTATTTAACCTTTATATTATGAAAATCAAGCGTGACGGCTAAAGGCAAGAGCATACTTCACTACTACCTATTTCAAATAAAAAGTGGACAAGGTATCTAAAATGGAGTTCAAGTCACATACGCTTTAAGATGAGAGGGGATTTTTATGTTAACAGATTATCATAACCACCTTGAAAGAGGGACATTGACACTGGAGTATTTAAAACAGTTTACTGACCAAGCGAAACAGAAAGGGATCGAGCATTTTGGTATATCTGAACATGCTTATCATTTTTACCAAACTAAAAATATCTTAAGTAATCCGTGGGTTGATGAACGCAGATTTTATGATATGGATGATTACGTGAAACTTTTTCAGCAAGCATGGGATGCAAATATTGATGTGAAAATGTCAATAGAGATGGATTATACGCCTGGTAAACATAAAGAAATGGAACAATTTATTAAAAGTTATGACTTTGATTATGTTATAGGGTCTATTCATTGGGTCGAGGACTTTGGTATAGATCTAGGTGAATTCAAACATGAATGGGATCGACGTGACTTGAAAGAAACATATTCAAAATATTTTGATCAAGTTGTTACACTTGCAGAATCGAATTTATTTGATATTGTTGGCCACTTAGATTTAGTGAAAATATTTAATTATATTCCAAACGATGAAGAATTTTTAATGGAGCAGTATGAGCGAGCAACTACGGCACTAGCCAACTCAAAAACGTGTGTTGAAATAAGTACTGCAGGTTTAAGAAAATATGTAGGGCAACTTTACCCAGATCCAAGATTACTTAACTTATGTTATAAAAAGGGTATTCCTATCGTATTATCCTCAGATGCCCATATACCTGAAGATGTTGGGAAAGATTTCGATCAAGCAATTGCTCTTGCAAAAAGTGTTGGTTATTCAAAGTTGATGACATTCAACAAGGGAGAGCGTAAGGAAGTTTCTTTAGGTTAGTATCTTATGGGGTTAAGACTACAAATATAGAAAGAGAAACGCAAAGAATGAATTAAAGTTCTTTGCGTTTTTTTATATAATCAGAATTTATAAATTTCTAACTTGGATACTGTCTAGCGCAAGCAGCCTACGAGCTCGGTCACTTCAGTCAAGTTACTGACTTCAATGTCTTCTTGGATTACTTCTTGAATATGCTCCTTGCTACTTTGCTCCTGCGATTACTCGTCGCACAAAACACTGCTTCGAGGAAGCCTACTCCAAAGCTATGCTAGAAGACGCAGAAGCACGTAGAAAGCCAAAGAGCGGCTTCTGTCAAAGCCTTCCAGTACCTTTTGCTCGTGACCGAGGCGCTTGCGCTTTTCTTGGAGGAGGCAGCTTGTTCAGGGAAATGTTCGATGAGAAATGGTTATTAAAAGTAGAAGCTATAAATGTCAAAGGTTCTAGCTAGTGAATATATCATCTAACGAGAGTTATCTTTACATTGAATTTCCTTAAGGAAAGGTACATAGTACTTAAATAATTCATAAAAGAACTTTGATATGCATAAAGATTAGTTCGAGGTAGTAACTTGAAAGAGAAGTCTCCCCTAAGTGATTGACCCATTGAAGATTTTCAAGTTTTAAAAGATAGGAATTTATAAATTACTTAGAAATTGTCTAGCGCAAGCAGCCTACGAGCTCGGTCACTTCAGTCAAGCAACTGACTTCAATTACCTCTTGAAATCCTTCGTTGATTAGCTTCATGCAGTTTTGCTTCTGCGGTTACTCGTCGCACAAAACACTGCTTCGAGGATGCTTACTACGAAACAATACTAGAAGACGCTAAAAGCACGTAGGAAGCCAAAGAGCGGCTTTTAGTCAAAGGCCGCCCTAGTGAAGCTACTACTACTTGAATTACTTCGAAGCTGCTTTGCTCTTGAGTAAACGGATTGGCACAGGAGCAGCTGCTCGTGACCAAGGCGCTTGCGCTTTTCTTGCATAATCAGAATTTATAAATTCTAACTTGGAAACTGTCTAGCTTCTGCGCCTACGAGCTCGGTCACTTCAGTCCTTTTCGGAAGCCAAAGAGCGGCTTCTGTCAAAGGCCGCCCCAGTGAAGCTACTACTTGGATTACTTCGAAGCTGCTTTGCTCTCGAGCAAACGGAGTGGCACAGGAGCAGCTGCTCGTGACCAAGGCGCTTGCGCTTTTCTTGCAGTATCAGAATTTATAAATTTCTAACTTGAAAACTGTCTAGCTCCAGGCGCCATCGGCTCGATCACTTCAGTTCGTCAATTGCGGTCAAAGAGCAGACCGCTACTTGCCGACCTTCCAGTGTTTGTCGCCGATAGGCGGGCGCCTTACGCTTTTCTTATGATAATTCAAAAAAGGGGATGATGTCTTTGTATAAATATTTGGTTAAACAAGGAGATACGATTCATAAAGTAGCTTACTTATTTCAAGTTCGTCCATTAGATATTATTCTAATAAATCCTCAAATTAAAAATGAAAAAGATTATATATATCCTGGCGAATATCTTATTATTCCAAATGTCAAAGGTCGATATAATCGAGAGGATGAGCCATTTGATTGTACTATGGAGTACGGACCTACTGATCTTCAAGAAGATGTTCAAAAATTAAAGAAATATTATTCTTCATTAGTATCTATTCAAAAGATTGGAAATTCTGTTATGGGTAAACCTATATATGCATTTGTAATTGGTACAGGAAAAAAGGAAATATTTTATTCTGGTGGCTGGCATGCGAATGAATGGCTAACCTCAAAATTTTTAATCATTTTTGTAAAAGAACTTCTCCAGCACTTACAAGGGAATTTAACATTTTTTCATTATGATGTTGTTAGAATTTTACAAAATGTGAAATTATTCGTTGTTCCAATGGTTAATCCTGATGGAATTGAACTAGTTCAGCAAGGTATTTATAAGGAGCATCCTTTTTACCACTCGGTATTAAAAATAAATAAAGGGGCAAAACGTTTTGAACATTGGTCGAGTAATATACGGGGGGTTGATTTGAACCATCAATGGCCAGCGGGTTGGGACATAGAGGCAAGAGAAAGTCCAAAAATTCCCTGGCCGAGACATTATAGTGGAGAAGCCCCATTAACAGAACCAGAAGTTAATGCTATATTTCATTTAACTCAAAGACAGCAGTTTTCCTATGTTTTAGCATTTCATTCACAAGGGCAAGTTATATATTGGGGGTATAAAAATATTGAACCACCTCAAAGTAAAGAGATGGTAGAACGTTTATCACTTGTTAGCTCATATCAACCTATAAAAACAGCAGATAGTGATGGTGGGTATAAAGATTGGTTTATACAAGAGAAGAAAAGACCAGGGTTTACTATTGAGGTTGGAGTAGGTACGAATCCACTTCCTTTTACAGCTTTCAATGAAATTTGGGCAAATAATAGTTTGTTAGCATTAGAAGGTTTAATTTTATAAAAATTAAACTTTTATTACAGTATCAGAATTGATAAATTTTTAACTTTGCAACTGTCTAGCGCAAGCAGCAGACGATCTCAGTCACTTCACTCAAAGGAATGATTTCGCTACTAAATTAGTGTTTTTTCTAGTGGGGTTTTATCCCATTCTTAAGGGGCAGTAAGACCCCGCTGATTGAAGTTCAGCTTTATCGTCACTTTAGAGAAGTATAGTATTTGATGTCACCTTTATATTGAAATTAAGCTTTTTAAGGTCGCCATTCTTAACGTATTTCTGCAAATTTATTGTAGCAAACAAGTGTAATTCCTATCGATTAATGATAAACTCATATGTATAGTGAATAGTTATTATACTTTAAAGAGATTATGTTGTTACATGATAATATTATTATCATGCAACAACATTACGTATATGTAGGTTGACTTGAATTAAGATCTTTATAAAGGGGATTTAATAATAATGAGAGATTGGTTAACGATATTAAAGAAAATGGAATTCTTTGAAGGACTGACTAAAGAGGAGATAAGCCCCCTTTTAGACTTGGCGACCGAAAAGAATTTTGAGGATAAAGATGTATTATTTTCTGAAGGTGATGAGAGAAGATACTTATATGTATTAGGAAAAGGTACAGTTATGATAAGTAAACTGAATGAGGATGGAGAAGAGTCTTTTATTAATGTTCTGACTAGTGGCGAAATTTTTCCACATACAGGTTTTTTTGATGATAGACCGTATCCAGGTACTGCAACTGCTAAAAAACGAGCAGAAGTATTGATGATTCCAATCGCTGCTTTTGAAAGGTTTATTGAGGCACACCCTCGTTTGGCATTTAGAATTATTAAAGTAATGAGTAAGAAAATATATTCATTGCAACGGAAGTTAAACGAAACACTTTCATTAAATGTAGAGGATAGACTTTTGTCTACATTAAAACAAATGAATGATCTCTCAAAAACAGAAACAATTAACTTAACTCATCAAGAATTAGGGAACATTGTAGGGGCATCTAGAGAAACAGTTACTAGACAATTAAAGAAGCTTGAACAACAAGGAAAAGTAATAATAAAAAAGGACCATATATTGTTACAAGAATAATGTATATATACTTTAAGCTAATAAATACATATTTATTAAAGAACTTCCAAAATCTCAAAATTTAAAAATAGCTTCCACATTTGTGGAAGCTATTTAAAAAATTAATCGAATTTTAAAGCGTCACCGTTAAACGGCTCATCAGAAATTTTAATTGAATCTGTTGGACAGCCCTCTTGGCCATCAGTCATATCATCATATAAATCTTCTGGTACTTCAGCTGTTCCTTGGTTGTCATCAAGAATTACAAATGCAATTCCATCATCATCAAAATCATAGATGTCTGGAGCAGCAGCCCCACATGCCCCACATGCAATACAAGTATCTTTGTCTACAATTGTGTACTTTGCCATTAATAAAACCTCCCAATTAATTGTGAAATATTATATCCCCTTGACAAAATGATATGTAATTAAAATATACAAAATGCTAACATTTAATACATTTTGAAAAAGGAAATAAATTTCCTACCGTTATTGTATAAATAATTCCGATACATTTCAATAGTTAAATCCTATGAGAATACTTATCATTGCAGTGATAGGAAGATATTTTTTATTTTGGTACAAATTCATTACCAATAATTAAGGTGAAAATTATTCATTATTACAAAACCAACCTTGTTTAAATATAGTGCATAATAAATAATAGATTAATAAGGTTTTTTGTAATATTAAGCATAGTTTGGGGTTGTTTTGAATTGAACTATTTAAGTGTCATTTTTATATATATGTTAAAAAAATTCAATGGTAGTAGGACAGTATTTGGTGCTTTTCATATCCTTAAAGGAAAGAAGTCTGCACAAACAATTCAAGATAGTCGAATTTTCGATTTACCGAAACTTTTTGGTGTGTACAAGGATTTGAATAGGGAAACAGTATGCCAACTAATAAAAATATTAGTAGAAAATAAATTTGTAACCAATTTTGTAGAAGGTGATCATCGTTATATTGTAACCCAAGCTGGGAACGAGTTTTTAAATTCTAAACTACAAGTTTATCCTATTCCAAGTGATTTAAATGGCTTCATATATAGAGATGTAACAGAAATTTTTTGGAGAAGGCTAGCTCTTATAACTCAATGTTTGTCTCATCTAACAAGTAGTAAGCATGAATTCATTCCAATTATTAAAGAAGTTCATACCCAACTTTGGGTAAAACGGAAACTGACATCTCAAACTATGACTACAAATCAGTTGGCATCAGCCCTTCATCAAGAAATAAAAACGGTTCTAATGGTTACTAGTACACAGGAAGCTACATTATTTGTGATGAGATTAAGTGGTATTCATCGTATTGGCTTAACTGTTGAACAAGCTTCCCTTAAACTTCAAATTGATGAGCAATATGGAAAGTTACTTTTTAATGCTGCTATACATGGAATGATTGACAAAGTAATCCAAAATAAAGAAAACTATCCAATTCTATATAGCTTACTTGACCATCACTTTGACAATAATATCTTGACGGAAACAGCCCAAAAAACAATGACGTTAATAAAAAGAGGTTTTAGTATTGTAGAAATTGCTCAAATAAGAAATTTGAAACAGAATACAATAGAAGATCATATTGTAGAAATTGCCATGAATGATAATGAATTTTCTATAGATACTTTTGTTTCTGAAGACGAGCAAAACAAAATTCAATCAGTTATTAATGATATTGGTACAAAACGCTTAAAGGAAATAAAGAATCGACTTGACAAAGAAATTTCTTATTTTGCAATTCGATTAACTCTTGCAAGGAGAGAAGCTGAAAATGAATTTAAATAACATTCTATTTGATAAATTTAAATTAAGCTCATTTCGTGAAGGGCAAAAAGAAATCATAACTGACATATTAAATAATCAAAATGTACTTGCGATGCTTCCAACAGGTTCAGGAAAATCCTTATGTTATCAATTACCAGCTTATATACTTAGTGGTATGACCATTGTTGTTTCACCGTTACTATCGTTAATGGAAGATCAAGTACAACAGTTAAAAAGTCAAGGATTAAAAGAAGTTGTTGCACTAAATAGTTTTTTAAATCCCCAAGAAAGGGAAAGGGCCTTCAAACATTTACATAAACAAAAAATTGTTTATGTATCACCAGAAATTTTACAGTCGAAATCATTATTAAGGCGCTTGAAAAAGTGTAAAATATCCCTTTTTGTTGTTGACGAAGCTCATTGCATTTCACAATGGGGGCATGAATTTCGTACAGATTATTTAAAGCTGGTTGAAGTCAGAAGAGAGCTTGGTGATCCACCATGTTTAGCTATAACTGCAACTGCTACAAAAGAAGTTCAAATGGACATTGTTAAAATGCTCGAATTGGAAAATTATAAAGCTCATCTTTATAGTGTTGACCGTCCAAACATAGCTATAGTAATAAAAAAGGTAGCTCCTTTCATTGATGAAAAGATTGATGAGCTCGTTACTCTAATAAATAATTTAAAAGGGCCTGGAATTATTTATGCATCAACTAGAAATTGGACACAAGAACTTGTTAATATCCTAATTAGTAAAGGGATTGAAAACATCGCTTATTATCATGGTGGAATGAATAGTGAAGATCGACTACTTATTCAACAACAGTTTATAAATAATGAACTACAGTTAATTTGTTGTACAAGCGCTTTTGGTATGGGAATAAATAAACCAAATATTCGCTATGTTATTCATTTTCATTTTCCTCTTCAGCTAGAATCCTATCTGCAGGAGATAGGTAGGGCGGGACGTGATGGGAAGAATAGTATTGCGATTACCTTATACAATGAAGAGGAATCCGCTCTTCAGTTATCTTTATTAACTAGAGAACTTCCAAGCCAGTCACAATTAAAGGATGTAATACAGTTTCTTAAACGTAGAGAAAACATGGAAAGTTTTAATGAGAATGACATTATGGGTGCTACTGGGGTAACGGAGACTATGTGGAGATTTATTCGATTTCATCTAGAAGAACTAGGTGTTTTAAAAGAAGATAACTATTATCTAATAAAAGATGACCATTATATAGAAACAACAATAATGAACAAAATATTTAAAAGAATTGATTACAAGAAAAAGAAATTCGTTCAATTTCAACAATGGTTGAAAGAAAGTAGTAAATGTAGGAGAGAGCTAGTCCTAAAAGAATTTGAAGAACGCCTACTAAAAAATCCAGTGAATTGCTGTGATGTTTGTAGTTTTGCTTTGGAAAATTATTTTAGTATGGAAACCATTAACAAGAAATCTAATTTATCTTGGCAAGAAGAATTAGATCAACTATTTTCTATAGAAGAGACTGATTGAAAATATGAAACAAGAAGAAATAATAAAAAAAATGACAGAAAAAGAAATTTTATTTAATGTATATATTACTCAGCTAATCATATTCGCCTTAGCTGTTGTTTTAAGTTGGTTCTTATTTGAGAGTTTTGAGGATATAAAAATTTTATTTAAGTGGCAACCTTATTTAATCTTTGTCATAGGTGGTGGTTCAGCCCTTTTAATTATAGGATTTGAGCTTTGTCTAGAGAAAGTAGTACCAAAAAAGATGTTTGATGATGGTGGAATAAATGAAAGAGTATTTAAGAATCTAGGAGTCATTCATATTTTTATATTGTCTTTTATTATTGCGTTTTCTGAAGAACTATTATTTCGAGGAGTGTTACAAACGCATTTTGGGATCGTCCCAGCTAGTATTCTTTTTGCTGTCATTCATTTACGTTACTTAAAAAAAATAATATTATTTATAATTACTATTAGTCTAAGCTTCTTTTTGGGGTGGATGTATCAAATTACAGGAAATTTATTGGTTCCTATTTTCGCTCACTTTACAATCGATTTTGTTTTAGGTTGTATTTTACGCTTTCGAAATAAAGAAACTAATGTATAATTATTATTAGTCTATAAATCATATATGATTAGTTTGATGGTTGAGGTGAAAAGTATGACTTCTAACTTTAAGGAAGATCAAGCAGAGCAATTGCGTAAGCATTTCGAGGGTTTTGAAAAAAAGAACGAAATTCATGAAGAACTTGACGTATTAAGCTTACCGCCTCGTAAAGAAAAGTTTAAAAAAAATAAGATCAAGGTAAACAAAGAGAAACAGAAAACCATTGATCAAAAAGAAAGAAAAAGAAAAAGAAAAGTGGGATTTCCTCTTATTAAAACATTGTTACTATTATTTTTACTGTTAATCCTATTGGTTCTTACTTATCCAAGCTGGATCGAAAGAATAAACCTTAACTTTAATCAGTGGTTTTTTTATTTTTTCACTATTTGAAAGTATGTTAAAATTCTTTCTTAAACTTTTTTGATTAGTGGGTTTTGACTGGCCCGTATAGGGAAGAAATTTGAAAAATACATTCGGAACTTCTCCCCTAAAAAAGTTATCACTTAAAGCGGTTTGAATTTTCTGAAATTTCCATTTACTTTAGTGCTAATACGTGATAAAGTGTTAATTGTAAATGACCTCTTATTTTTCTCTCTTTGTAGAAAGCTTATTTTTTAAGCTTTCTTTTTTTTTTACAGTATCAGAATTTATAAATTTCTAACTTGGAAACTGTCTAGCGCAAGCAGCCTACCAGCTCGGTCACTTCAGTCAAGTTTGTGACTTCAATGACTTCTTGGATTCCTTCTTTGAAGATACTTTCATGCTACTTTGCTCCTGCGATTACTCGTCGCACGGAAAACAATTGCTCTTGAGCAAACGGAGTAGCACAGGAGCAGCTGCTCGTGACCAAGGCGCTTGCGCTTTTCTTACTTTTGTCTAACTAGTTTGGATTATAAATGTAAGATTCTGTAACAGATTTATGATATTGATTGAAAATTATAATAATTAGATGTATAATCTAAAGTAGAAAGCGCTTACACTGAAAGGTTGCTAGATGTATATTATTATGGAGCTATGGCTCTAAATAAATTGTGTGTCAATTAATTTTTAAAAAATATTTACAAGGAAGTGATCAGTATGACTATTACTAAACTTAAAAATAAGACGGTAGTTACTGATGATGATCTTGGTTATAATCAACGAATAGGTATGCCGATTGAAGTATTTTGTTTAGAGAAAAAACAAACGGTAGCCTTTGGTAAGATTCAATCGTTTAATTATTATGAAGTATGTATAAATGGTGAGAGTTATTGTAGAGATCAATATGTTTTATTTGGATTTCCTGCCCGGATTGATAAGATAATAAAAACAGGGACTGACGTTTAATCAGTCCCTGTTTTTATTATTTTTTGAAGTTATAAGTTGTCTAGCTTCTAGCACCATATCGATTAGAAAGCTTCCCACGCCTTGTCTACGATAACAAGAACGGTCTAATCGACTCTTCTATTACTAGATCGACTCAGTTAAGCTACTTATTTTAATCACAATATGAAAACAGTTCCTCGTGTAGCTACATATAGCTTTACTACTGCGGTTACTAGTTGCACAAAACAATGATTCGAGGAAGCCCACCCAAAAGGTTACTGGTAGACGTAAGTAGATAACTTATACGTTTGTTAATTTTTTACCCTTTTTCAATAGGTTTAACTTCACTAAGAAAAAACAATAGTTGAAATATGCGTTTTTATGGTTACCAAAATGGAAAAACTCCTTACAAGGATAGTAATTTTAATTATGTTCCGTTAAAATGAATGAGTTAATAATAATTCCAAGGGGGCTATATGATGACTCGAAGCTTAGAAGTTAAAACAGATATCGAAATTGCCCAGCAATGTATAATGAAACCAATAGATGAAATTGCTGCACAATTAAATTTAGAGAAAGATGATTGGGAACCTTATGGTAAATTTAAAGCGAAAATTTCTCTCGATGTTTTAGATCGCTTACATAATAAACAAGATGGCAAAGTTATATTAGTAACCGCAATAAGCCCAACTCCTGCTGGGGAAGGTAAATCTACTGTTACGGTTGGTTTAGGTCAAGGTTTATCAAAAATCGGAAAAAAATCAATGATTGCACTAAGAGAACCTTCATTAGGTCCATGTATGGGAATAAAAGGTGGTGCTGCAGGTGGAGGATACTCTCAAGTAGTCCCTATGGAAGATATCAATTTACACTTTACCGGTGATTTTCATGCAATTACTACTGCTCATAATGCACTTGCTGCATTTTTAGATAATCATATTCATCAAGGGAATAGCTTAGACATTGATGTTAGACGTGTTACTTGGAAACGTGTTGTTGACTTAAATGATCGTGCTTTGAGGCAAGTAGTAATTGGCCTTGGTGGACCAATTCAAGGGGTACCTAGAGAAAGTGGATTTGATATTACAGTTGCATCGGAAATTATGGCTATCCTTTGTTTAGCTAACAGTTTGAAAGATTTAAAAGAACGAATTTCAAAAATTGTAGTAGCCTACGATTACGAGCAAAAACCGGTTACCGTTAAGGATTTAGAAGTTGAAGGAGCCCTAACTTTATTATTAAAAGACGCTTTAAAACCAAATTTAGTACAAACTCTAGAAAATACTCCTGCAATTATTCATGGTGGTCCATTTGCAAATATTGCCCATGGCTGTAATAGTATTATTGCTACAAAAATGGCTGCAAAACTTTCAGATTACGTAGTAACAGAAGCTGGTTTTGGCGCTGATTTAGGAGCAGAAAAGTTTTTAAATATTAAAGCTAGATATGCAAACCTTAAACCAAACTTAGTAGTAGTAGTTGCCACAATTAGAGCTCTTAAGATGCATGGTGGGGTACCGAAAGATGAGCTGAAACAAGAAAATTTAGAGGCTCTAGAGCGGGGAATGGAAAATTTACGTAAGCATATTGAAACAATAAAGGCTTTTGGTTTACCGTTAGTTGTAGCTGTAAATCGTTTTATTACTGATACTGATGCTGAAGTAGAGTTGTTACAAAAGTTATGTGAAAACGAAGGCACTGATGCAGTATTAACAGAAGTATGGGCAAAAGGAGGAGAAGGTGCAGTAGATTTAGCAGAAAAAGTTGTTTCGTTAATTGATGAAAAAGAAAATAACTTTAATTACCTTTATCCTTTGAGTACTACGATTCAAAATAAAATAGAAACGATTGCAAAAACAGTTTATGGAGCAAGTATGGTCGAGTTTACTATTAAAGCTAAAAATCAAATGTTACAGTTTGAGGAAGAGGGATGGGGGAAACTTCCTGTTTGTATGGCTAAAACACAATATTCTTTATCTGATGATCCTAATAAATTAGGTAGACCAGAAGGTTTTACTATTACTGTAAGAGAATTACGTCCTTCAATTGGGGCAGGCTTTATTGTAGCTTTAACAGGGGATGTAATGACGATGCCTGGTCTTCCAAAGCAACCCGCAGCTCTTAAGATGGACGTATCGGAAAATGGAAAAGCATTAGGTTTATTTTAAAAGATAAAGAGTTAGAAAGCTGTCTAGTTGCAGTGTTATCGGCTATTCTAGGTATCCTTTTCTACCTCGACTTAGTCAAGTTGCTGCATGGTTTCTTCATAGCTGTTTTGCGACAAGTAATAGAGTGGTCAGGTCAGGGAACAGCTGCTCGTAAACAAAGAGCTTTACTTTCTAAATATAAAAAGGGCTTAATCAAAAATAAACTGTACCCTATAGAGAAGACACAAGAAAGTCTGCCTATAGGGTACAGTTTAAAATGAGTTAGCCCTTTTCAACTTGTTGATTTGTTTCTTCAGTATACGCAATTAACGCAACTTGTTTACCTAGCTGAGTTTCTATCTTTTTTTCTAACATTGTTAACTCATTTATTATCTCCTTATTATTTCCAATGTCTTCAATTTGAAATTCTTTCATTTAAAATATCCCACCTTTTTTATCGTTAAATATAGTTTGTCATTTATTAATAAAATTATGTTTAGTACTCGTATATTATTGTTTATCCCACTCTCAATGGGCAGTAAGACCCCCACTTCAAAACGTAAGAAAATCGAAAAGATTAGGTGGGGGTTTAACTGCCACTAATGGTCCGATAAGTTAAACTAACAATCAGTGAGGGGTGATGGAAAACCCTGGCTGATTGAAGTTCAGCTTTATGAAAAACAGAAAATTTTTTTACGTCGTTTAGTTGGAATATAATGAAGGATTAATTGAGTAAATCTTATAATTCCTTTCAACTAGATAAAGTACCTTATTCCGTCGTATCTTTATTATGAAATTTCATTAAATTAAAATTAATTGTGAATGATTTCAAATAACTATAAATAAGATAATATCGTATTTAGTTGACAATGGATGAGTTTAAAGCCCCCAGCTCATAACTTAATCAAGCTGATTTGTACTTAAGGGTCACGGACCCCCACCTCAAAGCGTAGCGTAGGTGGGAACTTCCATTCAGGTGGAGTTGAAGACTCCAACTGAATTTTCGATGTTCTAGCGAAGCTAGAACGAGTTCTCTTCTAAATATGTGTTTACGCCACTGTCTTTAAATGGTGTACGTTCTTATCTTTCAAATTTAAAGCCTAAACTTAAATAGGTGGTTGTTTATTCCACTCTTAATGGGAAGTAAGATTCCCATAGATTGAAGTTCATCTTTATGGAAAACAGAAAAGTATAAGGTCGAATTAGAATAACTTCCCAGCAGTGGAATGAAGCAAAAATAAATAAATAAGGAGTTGGCTTTTGTGAAGAAACGTATTGCTTTCCTTGTAATTGGCTACCTTTGCTTAAAACAATCCAATAATCTCTTTCCAAAAATAGAGGGATTATCTAGCGACTTTATAATCAATAAGTTAGTTTTTAACCCGTTTCAATGGTTGGGATCCGTACTATTGTTTATTATAGGTTTTTTATTTATAGCTAGGGTAATTAAGAGTGTAGCTGAAACGATCATAAAAAAAAGTACGACATATCAACAATTAGGCTGGATTTCTGTAATAATTCTGGTGTTTTTATTAATAGGATTTGAGAGTCTTTGGCTTGCAATAGGTAGCGGAATTGTATCGTTATTTTATGGTTTAATGGATGCTAATGTAACAAAAAGAAATCGGTATTATCAAAGCTAACGAATCATCTTAAGGTTGTATAAATTTTACATGACGTTCATTTGTATAATATACTATTGTTAAATCAAAGATTGGTTATATTACTCGGGGGCTTATTTATGGCAGAAGATCAAGGAAAGTATAATATTAAAGCAATCTCAAACTTGCTAGGGATACAACCTGGCACATTAAGAGCTTGGGAAAGAAGATATAATATCATTGAACCGATTCGAAATAATTCCGGACATCGGTTATATAGTGATGAACACGTAGCAATATTGCGATGGTTAATAGAGAAAGTAAACAAAGGGTTTACAATTGGACAAGCAGTGGGTCTTTTAGATAAGGGAGATATACATGAAGAGACAAATCAAAGTTCTCATTATGAGAATAGATTACAAACTTTGACTAATGAGTTAAAGGAGAGTTTAATAAGTTTTCAAACTTCAAAAGCAAATGTAATATTAGATGAGGTTTTTAGCTTGTTTAGCATTGAAAAAGTAGTCATGGATGTCTTTAGCGCGCTGATAGAAGACATTGGTATTATGGTTAAACATAAGAGAATTACAGTGGCGCATGAACAATTTATTACACATTATTTAAAAGGTAGATTGGGTATTATATTTAATAATATACAATCGGATACGCTGTTACCTAAAGTAGTTACTGTTTGTGGTCCTGGAGAAAATAAAGAATTGGATTTATTAATTTTCACAATATATTTACGAAAGAAAGGTTATGAAGTTATTTACCTAGGAACGAATGTACCTCTAGAAGCACTAAAAATAGTTGTTCAAGAGTTTAATGCTAAATATTTATTTCTTTCATGTACAGTTTCTGAAAATATACCAAAAACAATTTCTTTCATCGATGCTATCAATCATTTTAGTAACGATATTAGACTTGGTCTTTTCGGTAATGGGAAAAAACTGTTATTAGAAGGCGAATATAAGAAAATAGTTATAGGGTCAACAAAACTGGAATGGGATGAATGGTTAACTACCTCTTTTAATAAAAATTAGAAAAAATTTTTTTGCTCCTAATTTTAAATGAACCTCTTCACACCTTTTTTCATATCTTAATATTACCCAAATAGCTAGAAGCAACTGTTCGGATATATTTCCTAACAGAATGAATAAGGAACCAATAAAGTGAACTCGATTCAGCAAGCTGAAACATCGGAAAATCAGGTGGAGAGTCTACTCCACCTGATTGGAAAATCCCACCTACGCAATGCTCAGAGGTGGGGGTCTTTTACCCCAAAAAAATTCAGATAAATTAGTAAATAATTTCTAAAAAGTGTCGGATTTTAATTAAGGTATCGATATTATGGCGTTTGACCTGTTCCTATAAAACTGTGGAAAAAGGAGGGAAAATAAACATGCGCTTAGAGAGGCTTAATTATGATAAAATAAAAATTTTTCTAACCTTTGATGATCTCAGTGAACGTGGCATAACAAAGGAAGAGATGTGGCAAGATATTCCCAAAGTACATCAATTGTTTCGAGATATGATGTTAGAAGCTAGTGATGAATTGGGATTTGAAGCCGATGGTCCTATTGCGATAGAGGTTTTTTCTATGCCAGCGCAAGGAATGGTTATTATCGTTACAAAATCAAAAAAAGACGATGATATTGAAGAAGAATTTGATGACGGTTATATAGAAATGCAAGTGACATTAGATGAAAGTGAAGATATAATTTACGAATTTTCTACGATTGAAGAAGTAATTTCACTATCGCCTAGACTTAATAGTTTTGGAGTACCGACCGGCTGCCTCCTTTATTTTGAAAACCGATATTTTCTAACCTTTGAAGAAAAAGATTTGTATGGTATTGACACGGATGCTTTTATTGCTCTCTTATCTGAATACGGAAATCCTTCTACAATAACCATTTTTCGGTTAATGGAATATGGAAAAGAGATAATTAAAGACAATGCTATTCAACAATTATATAAGGTGTTTTTTAAGCAAGAAAGTTTTTAAAAACCTCTAGTTGGGGTTTTTTTTACATAATCAGAATTTATAAATTTCTAACTTGGAAACTGTCTAGCTCCAGGCGCCATCGGCTCGATCACTTCAGACCTTCTCTTTCGGTCAAAAACCCGACCGCTACGAGCAGGTCTTCCAGTGTTTGTCTCCGATAGGCGGGCGCCTTGCGCTTTTCTTGAGTTAAAGCTAGAAAGCTGTTTAGCTCCATTTTTATCTAGACAAGACTTGTTATTTTTGTTTTCTAGAATTTCATTGATTTTTAGAGGGACAATGTTAATATAAAATAGACTTTAGAAAACAAGGTACAAATTAGTGAATAGGCGAATATACTAATTTACATAATCTGTTGTAGGAGTGATTAAGTGTAATGAAAATAGGTGTACTTTATGGTGGAACTTCATCAGAAAGAGAAGTTTCGTTATCTAGCGGAAAAGGAATCGTTCAAGCTTTAAAGAAAAAAAATCATCACGTAATTGAAATTGACTTTAAAGGAACGAAAGAATGCTTACTACAAATTATGAATTTAGATGTTGATATATTTTTTATTGGGTTGCATGGGAGACTTGGAGAAGATGGGAGAATTCAAGGTCTATTAGATTTATTAGGAATCCCATATGTAGGATCAAATGTTTTAGGTTCTGCCTTGGCTATGGATAAGGCAAAATCTAAAAAGATGTTTTACTTAAATGGAATTCGTGTTGCTAAGGAAAAGGTTGTTGAAAAACATTCCTTTAATGAAACTGATTTTTCTCATGAGCTTTCTTATCCGGTTGTGGTTAAGCCAAATCACGAAGGTTCAACAATTGGTTTAACAATTGCTCATAATAAAAAAGAGCTAATAACTGGAATTGCCTCAGCGTTTCAACATGATGATGTTGTATTATTAGAAGAGTTTATCTCGGGAAAAGAAGTAACTATTGCGGTTATGGGAAATAAAGGTGATGTAAAAGCATTACCAATTGTTGAGATTGTCCCGAAAAATGCATATTATGATTATGAATCTAAATACGCCCCGGGGATGAGTGAGCATATCGTTCCAGCTAGACTAAGTGATGACCTGACTAAGCAGTTACAAAACCAAGCTATACTAGCCCATGTTGCTTTAGGGTGTGATATTTATTCTAGAGTCGATTTTATTGTTCCGCACGATGGATCTGAACCGGTAATACTAGAGGTTAATACTCTCCCAGGAATGACTCCTACAAGTCTTTATCCGGATGCAGCCAGGGAAGTTGGTTTATCCTATGAAGATATGATTGAGAAATTTATACAATTATCTTTAAATAAGTAATTAGAACGGGACTAGAT
Source organism: Anaerobacillus alkalilacustris (assembly GCF_001866005.1). GTDB lineage: Bacteria > Bacillota > Bacilli > Bacillales > Anaerobacillaceae > Anaerobacillus > Anaerobacillus alkalilacustris. Next base: position 132,927 of record NZ_MLQR01000016.1, on the reverse strand, counting down.
ATAGTATCTTAGTGGCAAGAAGAATGAATGATGAAATTCATAATAATGAAAGAAAAGTAATAATAAATGGATAGAGTAGCGTTTTGATAGAGAATTCTGTATCATCTCATACTACCTATTTCTTACAAATTTTTAACGCGAGTAATTTAACCTTAATAAAAGCTCTTTCTACAAGTGCCAGCTCACCTCAATGAAATATTCTATAGAAAAGTCGTGTGAAATTTTTTCTATAGCTCTTGAGGCGGCTGGTACTTTACTATTAGCACACCATTTTCTTGTGAAATCTCTATGTGAAGTTTAAATATGTTTATAAGAGTGAATTTCATACTTACCTAAAACGAGCCGCATGCAGGTATATCTAGGTACGAAGGGTTCAACGTATGTAAATATTGCAACTAAGTGGCGAGAATAACGAATTATGAAATTCATTAATTAACAAAGGAGATAAAAAATGAATTTCCTCAGAAAAGACATGTTATTCATAGAGGGGTGAAAATCGTGGTTACAGGCTCAAATGGTAAAGAGGAATCTACAGATGTATTAAAGTCTACACAATCAGTTATTAAGTTAGCGTTAGATAAATTAGGATATTCGACCGAAGTATATGAATTAATGAAGGAACCGCTTAGAATGTTAACGGTAAGAATTCCAGTTAGAATGGACGATGATACAATTAAAATATTTACTGGTTTTAGGGCACAACATAACGATTCAGTTGGCCCGACAAAGGGTGGTGTTCGCTTTCACCCTAACGTCACAGAAAACGAGGTAAAGGCACTTTCTATTTGGATGAGTTTGAAAGCTGGTATTGTTGATTTACCATATGGCGGTGGGAAAGGTGGGATTATTTGTGACCCTCGAATTATGTCTTTTCGTGAATTAGAGAGACTGAGTAGAGGTTACGTTCGTTCAATTAGTCAAATTGTTGGTCCGACAAAAGATATACCTGCTCCTGATGTATTCACTAATTCACAAATTATGGCATGGATGATGGACGAATATAGTAGAATTAAAGAATTTGATTCGCCTGGCTTTATTACTGGAAAACCAATTGTTTTAGGGGGGTCACACGGTAGGGAAACAGCAACCGCCAAAGGTGTTACTATATGTATACGTGAAGCCGCCAAAAAGAAAAATATTCCTATCGAAAATGCTCGTATAGTTATTCAAGGCTTTGGTAATGCGGGCAGTTATCTAGCTAAATTTATGTATGATGCCGGAGCAAAGGTCATCGGTATTTCAGATGCTTATGGTGCACTGCATGATCCAAATGGGTTAGATATTAGTTATTTGTTGGATCGTCGTGATAGTTTTGGAACTGTTACGAAACTTTTTAAAGAAACTATTACAAACAAAGAGCTATTAGAACTTGATTGTGATATTTTAGTTCCCGCTGCGATTGAAAATCAAATTACTAAAGAAAATGTGAATAATATTAAAGCAAAAATTGTAGTTGAAGCCGCTAATGGGCCAACTACATTAGAAGCAACAAAGGAATTAAATAAACGTGATATTCTTCTCGTTCCTGACGTTCTTGCGAGTGCCGGTGGTGTTACTGTTTCGTACTTTGAATGGGTTCAGAATAATCAAGGGTATTACTGGAATGAAGAAGAAGTTGAAAAGAAATTAGAAAAAGTCATGTCAACTTCTTTTGAAAATGTTTACCGAGTTTCAACAACAAGAAAGGTAGATATGCGTTTAGCTGCTTATATGGTAGGTGTCAGAAAAATGGCTGAAGCCTCTCGCTTTCGAGGCTGGATCTAAAGTTCAGGTATAACTTGTATATAATGAATTATATATATTCAGCTTTTACGTCACACCACGCGAATTTACTTCAGTTGATCGTTCGTAACTAAATTTGCTTGGTGTGGCTTTATTATATAATCAGAATTTATAAATTTCTAACTTGGAAACTTGTCTAGCTTCAGTGCCTTTCGCTCATGACAAGGCGCTTGCGCTTTTCTTGTAGTGAATTCTTAACCTGGCTATATGGTGATAAGAGAAAAAGCTTACATTGATCCCACCCTAAGGGGCAGTAAAACTCCTACCTCAAAACTAAAAAAGCGAAGGTGGTGATTAACTGCCCCTTAGGTCAGATAAGATATAATAACAATCAGTGGAGGGAAAGGAAAATCGTCAATGATTTAAGTTCAGCTAGCAAGCCTTTTAATGTCAGTTTAAGAATAACTCTTGCAGGTCATCATGATTATTTGTTAATTCCAAAGCAACCATAAGCTTTAAGCGAGCTTTTTGTCCATTTAATCCATTTGTGAAAATGACACCTAACTTTTTAAGCTGCCTTCCGCCCCCGTCATATCCATAAGTATCCTGAACGATTCCGTTGAAGCATCGTGATACTAATACGATAGGGATTTGATTTAATAATAGTTTTTCTAGACTAGGTACCATGTTTGGAGGTAGGTTTCCTTGGCCAAAAGCTTCTATGACCACCCCGTCTAATTTCATGCTTGAAACTGCTTGAATAAGCTCGTCGTCCATTCCGGCAAAAGCTTTTAATAGTAATACTTTTTTAGATAGCTTTTTGATTACGTAGCTATCCCGTTTCGTTGGGATATGATGAAAAAATACGCCTCTTTTTGTTACTGTTCCAATTGGACCGTATTGAGGGCTTTGGAAAGTTGCTATGTTGCTAGTATGAGTTTTGGTTACATTTTTTGCTGTATGTATTTCATCATTTAAGACAATAAGAACCCCTTTACGATAAGCCTCGTCACAAATAGCGACCCTCAAGGCTTGTAATAAATTATATGGACCATCGGCGCCCATTTCATTACTTGAACGCATTGCGCCTGTTACAATTACTGGGATACTTGTTTGTATTAGTAAGTCTAATAAATAAGCAGTTTCCTCTAGAGTATCTGTACCATGAGTAATAATAACTCCATCATATTTTTCTTTAATAATCTTTTCGTCCACATGCTTAGCAAGTTCAAACATAATTTTTGGAGTCATGTGAGGGGAAGGAATATTAACATATTGTTCAGATGTTATTTTTGCGTGTTTTTCTAATGCTTTTAAATTCGTTTCTAATGGATTTTGTCCTTCAGGGGTAACAGCACCAGTTTCGTGGTCCTCGCTCATTGCAATCGTCCCACCAGTATGTAGTAATAAAATATTTTTCAAGTTTATCATTCCTTAATTTAGTTAATTTATCTGAATTTTTTAGGGGGAAAGTCCCCCACCTCTAAGCGTAGCGTAGGTGGGATTTTCCGATGTTTCAGCTTGCTGAAACGAGTTCACTTAATATAGCTATTTTAAATATAATTGATTTTATTCTCAAATAAAAATAAATTATGGTACCATGAAAAAAAAGAGAGGAAAAATAATTGTAATGGTAAGTATAATTTTTGCTAGTTTAGCTCCTAGTGTTGCGTTACTCTGTTTCTTTTATTTAAAAGATCAGTACAACTCTGAGCCGATTGGTATGGTCATACGCAGTTTTATTTATGGTGTATTAATTGTTTTTCCAGTGATAGTTATTCAATATGCCTTTCAAGAAGAAGGTTTATTATTAGGTCCATTCTTAGAGTCATTCGTTTTAGCTGCTTTATTCGAAGAGTTTTTTAAGTGGTTTATTTTGTATTATATCGCCTATAAGCATGTTCAATTTAACCAACATTATGATGGCATTGTTTATGGTGTTTCTGTTTCTCTTGGCTTTGCAACAATGGAAAATGTTTTTTATTTGCTAGCATTGGGAGTTGAACAAGCTTTTTTTAGAGCGTTATTGCCAGTTTCAAGTCATGCTCTATTCGGTGTAATTATGGGTTATTATTTAGGAAAAGCAAAGTTCAGTAAAAAAGGTAAAAGAGAGAAATTAAAACTATTGTCCTTTCTTATTCCTTGGGTTTTACATGGGGTATTTAATTATATATTACATGTACAAAAATATTGGATATATTTTATGTTGCCCTTCATGTTTTTCTTGTGGTATTTAGCGTTAAGAAAAGTTAAATTAGCAAACTCAAAATATTTTACAAATCATAGTACTGAGGTGAAAAATATTTGAGAAGTTGGGTAAAAATAGTAGGAGTAAGAAATATAAAAACTGAGGTGAGCCTATTGTTAAAAATAAAGCAAAGGTTTAAGGTAACCGTTCGCTGTAACAAATGTGGGGAAAAGTATATTTTACGGGGAAAGCGGACTTCTGAAGGCCAGTTTGAAACAGGGTTTAAACGTTGTATATGTGGGAACGAAGAGCATTTAGAAGTTGATGCTAACCCTGAATAACCAGATAATCATATGAATTTTAGAATACATTACCCTCAATACTATGGTAAAATTTTTAGTTGCGTTTGACCGTTCGCGACCAGAAATAGATTTATGTAGCTCGTTTTGTAATTAAGATATTTATTCAATTAAATAAATTATTTGCAATTTTAATAAAAATAGTGTAGTTTAATAATCAAAGAAAATTTAAAATTTTTTTAAAATTCTTATCGAGAGAGATGGAGGGAAGTGGCCCTGTGATATCTCAGCAACCAGCCGGACTCCGGTCAGGTGCTAAATCCACCAAGTGATCAAATTACTTGGAAGATGAGAAGAAGTCTAATTTATATTAGTCCCTTCTTCTTATTTTGGAAGAAGGTTTTTTGTTATAATTTTTTAGGATAATCGATTATGTTGACTTCATACTTTATATTTTATTAGGAAGCCTATTTCAAGGTGCTTCAATGAAAAAGTAAAGTATATATTGAAGGGGAAAGGTCACTAATAGACTTTTGAAAAAAGAGTTTTCTAATAATTTAAACTATTAAGATTTAAACATAATTATTATGGGGGAGTCAAAATGGGTTACAAGCATATTGAGACGAATTTAGTTCAGTTAGGCAATAGAAGTGAAGCGAAAACAGGAGCAATTAATCCACCCGTTTATTTTTCGACAGCTTATCGTCATGCAGGGATTGGCCAATCAACAGGTTATGATTATACGAGAACTGGAAATCCGACTAGACAACTTTTAGAAGAAGGAATTGCGGAGTTAGAAGGTGGAGATAGAGGTTATGCTTGTAGTTCAGGTATGGCTGCTATTCAAACGATAATGTCTATATTTAAAGAAGGAGACGAGTTGATTGCTTGCCAAGATTTGTATGGTGGAACATATCGTTTGTTCGAGCAAGGCTGGAAGCATTGGGGGTTATCTTTTCAATATTGGGATGGAGAGAGCTATGAAGAGCTCTCCTCATTAATAACAGATAAAACCAAAGCTATATTTATCGAAACACCAACAAATCCACTTATGCAAGAAATAGATATTCAAAGAGTGAGTAAAGTTGCAAAAGAAAACGATCTGCTGTTAATTGTCGATAATACATTTTTCACCCCACTTTTACAAAGGCCAATTGAGTTAGGTGCAGATATTACGATCCATAGTGCAACTAAATATTTAGGCGGACACAATGATGTACTTGCTGGTCTCGTTGTTGCAAAAGGAGAAGAGTTGTGTGAGAGAATTGCTTTCTTTCATAATGGTATAGGGGCAGTACTTTCTCCGTTTGATTCATGGTTACTTATTCGTGGAATGAAAACTTTAGCATTAAGAATGGAAAAGCACGAAGAAAATGCTAAGGCAGTTGCAAATTTTTTACTAGATCATCCGAAAGTTACAGATGTACTTTACCCTGGTCGAGGTGGGATGCTTTCGTTTCGAATAGAAAATGGAGCATGTGTGAATTCCCTTTTACAACAATTAAAATTAATAACTTTTGCTGAGAGTTTAGGTGGAGTAGAAAGTCTTATGACGTATCCGACAACACAAACTCATGCAGACATACCACTTGAATTACGTGAAAAGTATGGAGTATGTAGTAGACTTCTTCGACTTTCAGTTGGAATTGAGAATAAAGAAGACTTAATTGATGATTTAACTCAAGCATTCGAGATATTAAAATAAGGAGTTGTTTGTTTTGTCTGAAAATTATCACATTCATACACAATTATTGCATAATGACCATAAAGTTTGTCCGTCAACAGGAGCGGTTAGTGTTCCTATTCATCATTCCTCTACATTTCATCAAAACTCATTTGATGAGTTTGGTATTTATGAATATGCAAGAGGATCGAATCCGACGAGAAAAGCATTAGAGGATGTAATCGCTCAGCTTGAAGGAGGAACTAGAGGCTTTGCTTTTTCTTCAGGAATGGCTGCTATATCTACTGCATTTATGCTTCTTTCAGAAGGTGACCATGTATTAATTACAGAAGATGTTTATGGTGGAACGTATCGTTTTGTTACAGAGGTTTTACCTCGATTCGGAATTGAACATACATTTGTAGATATGACAAATGAAGTGGAAGTTGCTGAGAAAGTTCAACCAAATACAAAATTAATTTACATCGAAACACCATCAAATCCTACATTGAAAATAACAGATATTCGTGCAATGGTTAAATTAGCTAAAAAACATAATTGTTTAACATTTTGTGATAATACCTTCTTAACACCTGTTTTTCAAAGACCTTTAGAACTGGGAGTAGATATTGTACTACACAGTGCTACTAAGTTTCTTGGTGGACATAGTGATGTTGTAGCTGGTCTTGCAGTTGTTAAAGATGAAGAGTTAGGAAAGCGACTAGCTTTTTTGCAAAACTCGTTTGGAGCAATTTTAGGCGTACAAGATAGTTGGCTTGTACTAAGGGGATTAAAAACATTACAAGTTAGGATGAATGCTAGCACTCTTGCTGCTGCAAAACTAGCTGAGTGGTTAAATGGTCGACAAGAAGTTGAAAAAGTTTACTATCCAGGTCTGCCACAGCACCCAGGAAAAGAAATTCAAGAACAGCAATCAACAAGTCATGGTGCCGTTCTATCATTTGAGTTTTCATCAAAAGAAAATGCTAAAGCCTTCGTTGAAAACGTAAAACTACCAGTGTTTGCAGTAAGTCTAGGAGCGGTCGAAACGATTCTTTCCTACCCAACTACAATGTCTCACGGTTCAATGCCTAAAGAAGAAAGGGAAAAGCGTGGGATCAGTGATGGTCTATTGAGATTATCTGTAGGTTTAGAAGATGTTGATGATCTTATTAGTGATTTTACACAAGCCCTTGAGACCATAGAAAGTAGTTTAGTAAAAAAATAAACGAAAATAGTGATACTAGCTTTGCTTAGAAAGGAAGAGACGGATGGGTTTTTTAGAGGAAATGAAAACGAGAACGTTAATTGGAGATGGAGCAACGGGAACATTTCTATACTTAAAAGGGCTAGATCGCTGTTTTGAAGAGTTAAATATATCTGATCCACAAAAAGTACGAGACGTTCATAATGCTTATATTGAAGCGGGTTCAGAAGTTATTCAGACGAATACGTATGCAGCTAATAAAATTAAATTAGCTCGTTATGGTTTAGAAGACCAAACTGATCTTTTCAATAAAAGTGCTGTGCAGCTAGCTAAAAGTGCAGCGGCAGATAAAAATGTTTATGTATTAGGTACACTTGGTGGAATCAGAGGATTTCAAAAAAGAGCTCAATCATTAGAAGAAATAGAGGAAAGCTTTAAAGAACAGCTAGATAGTTTACTTAATACTGAAATTGACGGACTCCTATTAGAAACCTACTATGACTTTGAAGAGCTTACAAGATGTTTAACTATTGCAAGGAAAGCGACCAATTTACCTATTGTTTCACACGTTTCGTTAGATGAAGTTGGTGTGTTACATGGTGGACTACCTTTAGGGGATGCGCTATCAGCCTTGCAGGATTTAGGTGCTGACGTAGTTGGGATGAACTGTAGGATGGGGCCGTTTCATATGCTCCAATCTTATGAAGATGTACCATTGTTAGATAAGGCTTATTTTTCAGCTTATCCTAATGCAAGCTTGCCAGATTATATAGACGGTAGACTTGTTTATCAAACAAATCCACAATACTTTGGAGAAAGTGCTAAATCATTTGTTCGAGAAGGAGTAAGGTTAATTGGCGGTTGTTGTGGAACCACACCAGACCACATTCGAGCTGTTAGTAATGCTGTAAAAGGTAAAGAACCAATTAAAGTCAAACATGTGAAAGCAAAACAGAGAAAGAATATTACTGTTTTTCATAAGGATAATAAAGAGTCTCTTCAAGAAATTACTTTGAGAAGAAAATCTGTAATCGTAGAGCTAGATCCACCAAAAAAGTTAAATGTTGATGATTTTATCGAAGGGTCGAAAAAATTAAAAGAAGCTGGAGTCGATGCTGTTACTTTAGCTGATAATTCACTAGCATCTCCTAGAGTTTGCAATTTATCACTAGCGTCTATTATTAAGAGCCAACACGATGTGAGGCCGTTAGTACACATTACATGTCGTGATCGGAATTTAATTGGATTACAATCGCATTTAATGGGACTTCACACATTAGGTATTGATCAGGTACTAGCAGTTACTGGAGATCCTACTAAAATTGGCGATTTCCCTGGAGCGACATCAGTGTATGATTTGGCATCTTTTGATTTAATAAGACTTATTAAACAAATGAACAAAGGTGTATCTTTTTCGGGAAAAGACTTGGGAGCGCAAACGAATTTTGCTGTCGGAGCCGCTTTTAATCCAAACGTAAAGCATCTTGAACAAGCTGTTAAAAGGATGGAAAAAAAGTTAGAATATGGAGCTGATTATTTTTTAAGTCAGCCTGTTTATTCTAAAGAGCAGATCAAGAAAATTTATGAGGCTACTAAGCATATTAAAGCACCAATTTATATTGGGATCATGCCTTTAACAAGTTCAAAAAATGCTGAATTTCTTCATAATGAAGTGCCGGGCATTAAACTTACAGATGAAACAAGAGAAAGAATGGCTAGATTGTCTAATGATAAGATCGCCTCTCAAAATGAAGGGGTTCAAATGGCAAAAGAATTAATTGACGAAGTTCATCGTTACTTTAACGGGTTATATTTAATTACTCCATTTTTACGATACGAAATGACAATTGAGTTAACAAACTATTGGACGTCGCTAACAAATGTTTTATCACCCCCTAAAAAAGTAAGTTATTAAAGTCAGCATTGGAAAGGGAAGGGTTATATATGAAATTCCAATCGTTTGAAGAACGGTTAAAAAATCAAATATTAATATTAGACGGTGCTATGGGAACGATGCTTCAAAATGCTAATCTTACCGAAGAAGATTTTGGTGGGGAGGATTTTGAAGGTTGCAATGAATACTTAAATATTACCGCACCAAACGTTATTCAGGATATTCATGAAGCATATTTACAATCAGGTGCAGATATTATTGAAACGAATACGTTCGGAGCAACAAATATTGTATTAGCTGATTATGACCTACAACATTTAGCTGTAGAAATTAACGAAAAAGCAGCAAAAATTGCAAGAATAGCTGCAGATAAGTTTTCAACACCTGAATGGCCAAGATATGTAGCAGGCTCGATGGGGCCTACAACTAAATCATTATCCGTCACTGGTGGTGCAACATTTGATGATTTAATAGAAGCATATGAGCAGCAAGCGTATGGGTTATTAGTAGGTGGCGTTGATTTGCTCTTAGTGGAGACAAGTCAAGACACAAGAAATGTGAAAGCGGCTTATGTTGGAATCGAAAAGGCATTTCAGAAGCTTGAAAAAAGAGTACCATTAATAATTTCAGGAACAATTGAACCTATGGGGACCACACTTGCAGGGCAGAATATAGAAGCTTTCTATTTGTCAATCGAACATATGAAGCCTACTGTTGTCGGACTGAATTGTGCAACTGGGCCTGAGTTTATGCAAGACCATATTCGTTCTTTATCAAATCTTTCATCAACAGCCGTCATTTGCTTTCCTAATGCGGGGTTACCGGATGAAGAAGGACAATATCACGAATCACCAGATATGTTAGCTCGAAAGTTAAAGCAATTTGCAGAAAAAGGGTGGTTAAATGTGGTTGGTGGGTGTTGTGGAACAACTCCTGATCATATAAAAGCAATACGAGAAGCTGTTTCGAATATGAAACCTCGCCCGTTAGCAGAAGGACATCCTCATGCGTTAAGTGGAATTGAGCCTCTCATCTATGATGAAACAATGCGTCCTTTATTTGTTGGAGAACGAACAAATGTTATTGGCTCCAAAAAGTTTAAAATGTTAATTAAAGACCATAAATTTGAGGAAGCTTCAGAAATTGCACGTGCACAAGTAAAAAAGGGAGCTCACGTCATTGATATTTGTTTAGCGGATCCTGATAGTGACGAACTTGAGGATATGGAAAATTTCCTTCCTTTTGTTGTAAATAAAGTTAAGGTACCACTTATGATCGACTCGACAGATGAAAAAGTAATTGAAAAATCTCTAACGTACTCACAAGGGAAAGCTGTCATTAACTCCATTAATTTAGAAGATGGATTGGAACGCTTTGAAAGTATTACTCCAATCATTCGTAGGTATGGTGCAGCGGTGGTTGTTGGAACCATTGATGAGGTTGGAATGGCTGTAACAGCAGAGAGAAAATTAGAGGTAGCCTTACGCTCTTATGATCTACTCGTTACTCGATATGGAATAAATCCAAAAGACATTATTTTTGATCCGCTTGTTTTTCCAGTAGGGACGGGTGATGAACAATATATTGGTTCTGCAAAGGCGACAGTTGAAGGAATTAGAAAAATAAAAGAACGTCTTCCTGAATGTTTAACGATTTTAGGTATTAGTAATATTTCATTTGGTCTGCCACCAGTAGGAAGAGAAATACTGAATTCTGTATTTCTTTATCACTGTACTCAGGCTGGACTTGATTATGCTATCGTTAATACTGAAAAATTAGAACGTTTTGCTTCTATTAAAGAGGAAGAGCGACTTTTAGCAGAAAAGCTTCTCTTTGAAACATCGGATGAAGTATTAGCTGAATTTACGGCGTTTTATCGAGGGAAAAAGAAGGAAGAAAAGAAAGCTTCAACGAACCAAACATTAGAAGAACGTCTTCAAGATTATGTTGTGGAAGGAACGAAAGAAGGATTAATTCCAGATTTAGAGCTAGCATTAAAAAAATACGAAACACCACTTGAGGTAATTAACGGTCCTTTAATGGTTGGGATGGATACTGTAGGCAAACTCTTTAATAACAATGAACTTATTGTCGCAGAAGTACTACAAAGTGCTGAAGTTATGAAAGCATCAGTTCAATTTTTAGAGCAGTTTATGGAGAAAAAAGATGATAGTGGAAAAGGGAAAATATTATTAGCAACTGTAAAAGGTGATGTTCATGATATAGGTAAGAATCTAGTTGAGATTATATTAAGCAATAACGGATTTAAGGTTATAAATTTAGGTATTAAAGTAACCTCAAACGAATTAATAGATGCAGTAAAGAGAGAGAATCCTGATGCGATAGGATTATCGGGCTTACTCGTGAAATCCGCTCAACAAATGGTATTAACTGCTGCAGATTTACGGGAACAACAAATTTCTATTCCTATATTGGTGGGTGGAGCAGCTTTAACTCGTAAATTTACAGAAACAAAAATACAAGACCAATATGAAGGCGAAGTTCATTATGCAAAGGATGCGATGAATGGATTAGAAATCGCTAATCAGCTCTTCAAAAATGGAGAAAATAGAAGTCAAAATAATCAGAAGAAAAAAGCTGTGAAACCTATTTCTGGTACTATAGAAGAACAAGTTGAAAATGATAGTACAAATGTTGTAATTAGATCAAAGGTGTCAACACAAACTCCTGTTTATGTTCCTAAAGATCTAGTGAAGCATGCTTATCTGGATTATAAATTAACGCATATCAAACCTTATGTTAATATCCAAACATTACTAGGTAAGCACTTGGGGTTAAAAGGAAAAGTTGAACGCTTAATAAAAGAAGGTAATGAAAAGGCTATTGATTTAAAAACAAAGGTAGATGAGTTGTTTAAGGAAGTAGTTGAAAAAGAGTACTTGAAAGCAAATGGTGTATATCAATTTTTCCCTGCTCAATCAGAAGGAAACGAAATTATTATTTATGACCCTCTTAATAATGAAAAGGAAATTGAGAGGTTTACCTTTCCGCGCCAAAAGAAAGAGCCTTACTTATGTTTGGCAGACTTTCTAAAGCCAGTATCATCAGGTGAAATCGATTATGTGGGGTTCTTTGCGGTTACTGCTGGAGTTGGAGTGAGACAACTTTCGACTGAATGGAAAGAAAAAGGAGACTATTTAAGAAGTCACCTATTACAAGCACTAGCTTTAGAGTTAGCGGAAGCTTTTGCTGAGCACTTACACCATCTTATGAGAAATTCATGGGGAATTCCAGATGATCCAGAACTCTCGATGCAAGACCGTTTTTCGGCACGCTATCAAGGGATTAGGGTTTCATTTGGATATCCTGCATGTCCTGACTTAATGGATCAAAAAAAGCTCTTTAACTTAATTCACCCTCAAGAAATTGGGATTGATTTAACAGAGGAAGCGATGATGGATCCAGAAGCATCGGTTTCTGCGATGGTTTTTGCCCATCCAGAAGCTCGCTATTTTAATGTTGAATAAATATCATTCAGAAAAACGTCACTGAGTTAATCAGTGACGTTTTTCTTTGTAACTTAAGTATAAAATTTTTGAAGTTGGAAGCTGTCTAGCTCTAGGAGCTTTCGGCTCGAACACGGCAGTCGAGTTTCTGAATTCACTGACCGCCTGGATTGCTTCTTTGATGATTTCATGCTACTGTGCTTCTGCTGTTACTCGTTGCATAAAACAATGCTTCGAGAAAACCTACTTCGAAGCATTGCTGTTAGACGCAGATGTAATAGATTGCGGTCAACGAGCAGACCGCTACTTGCGGACCTTCCAGTGTTTGTCATCGATAGGCGGGCACCTTGCGATTTTCTAATGGGATAGTAAACGCATACTCTAATTTTTGAGTATTAAATCCTAATTTGTATAAAACTTGGTAAATAACAAACACTATTTTTAAATTTATATGGAAAATCAGTTAAATTTCTAATTTTATTAAGGAGGTATAACAACATGAATAAAACAGTAAGGAAATCTCCTCTAATGATTGTTTTATGTTTAATAATATTCTCTACATTTTCAAATGTATCAAATGTAGAGGCTTTTTCTGATCAGATCATTCAACGAGGAGCAACAGGTGATGATGTGGTAGAACTACAATCTAGGCTTCAATATATTGGTTTTTATAACGGAACCATAGATGGTGTTTATGGTTGGAGCACGTATTGGGCAGTTAGGAAATATCAAGATGAATTTGGTCTTGAAGTAGACGGGCTTGTAGGTCCTCAAATGAAAGCGATGCTTGAGAAAAGCACTGATTTTGATTATGAATGGGTCCATCGTCAACTTGAAGAAGGTAGGAAGTTTACATACTACGGAAGAACACCAAAAGATATTCAAAGTGGACCAAAAGGTAGTAGAATTCCACCTCTAGAGAAAGCTAGACGTCAAGGACAAAAAACAGGTGAAGTGCCACAGGCACCCAGAACACCTGCGCCAGGTACAGAAACACCAGAAACACCAGGAACACCGGGAACACCGGGAACACCTGCGCCGGGTACAGAGACACCAGGAACACCGGGAACACCTGCGCCGGGTACAGAGACACCAGGAACACCGGGAACGCCTGCGCCGGGTACAGAGACACCAGGAACACCGGGAACACCTGCGCCAGGTACAGAAACACCAGGAACACCGGGAGAACCAGAAACTCCTACTGAACCAGTTCCGAAACCCGAACCTGTTCCTGATGAAGCGGACCCAGGGGATGCTCCTGACATACAAGAAGCAATTAATGTACCAGGTGGTTTTTCTGAAAATGATATTAGAATAATGGCCCAAGCTGTATATGGTGAAGCACGCGGTGAACCTTATGTTGGTCAAGTTGCAGTTGCTGCGGTTATTTTAAATCGTATTAATAGCCCGACATTTCCTAATACAGCTTCAGGTGTAATTTTTGAGCCAAGAGCATTTACAGCTGTTGCTGATGGACAAATCTATTTAGAACCAAATGAAACGGCACGAAGAGCTGTGATTGATGCAATAAACGGTCAAGATCCATCAGGACATGCATTGTATTATTTTAATCCAGATACAGCTACTTCAGGTTGGATTTGGACAAGACCACAAATTAAAAAAATTGGTAAACATATTTTTTGTAAATAATGGAGGTGAATATAAATGGTAAGATCAATTTTATTAGCGGTACTAGCGATTGCAGTTGTGTCGACAGGATATTGGGGCTATCAAGAACACCAAGAAAAAAATTCTATTCTAATTAAAGCTGAAAATAACTATCAAAGAGCTTTTCATGATTTAACTTATCATATCGACCAGCTACATGATGAAATTGGATCGACTCTTGCAATGAATTCGAAAGAGCAGCTATCCCCATCGTTGGCAGAAGTTTGGAGAATAACATCACTAGCACAAAGTGAACTTGGGCAACTTCCTTTAGCATTAATGCCGTTTAGTAAGACAGAAGAATATTTATTTAAAATCGGAAATTTCAGTTATCGAAATGCAATAAGAGACTTGGAGCATGATCCATTAACAGATAAAGAGTATGAAACCTTACAAAATCTTTATGAACAAAGTGGAGAAATACAAAAAGAGATGCGAAAAGTTCAATCAATGGTATTACAAGAAAATCTTCGGTGGATGGATGTAGAACTAGCTTTAGCTGCTGAAGATGAACCGTTAGATAATGCGATTGTAAATGGATTTCAAATTGTAAATGAAAAAGTTGAGGGGTTTAGCGAAGTGGATTGGGGAGCTGACTTACCTCAATTACAAACGAACGATGAGCAATTAAAAGAAAATTTAACTGGAAAAGAAGTAACAGCTAAAGAAGCTGAAAAAATTGCATTGAAGTTTGTGGAAATGGAAAATGCAGATGTTGAAGTAGAAGAAACTGGTGAAGGTTTAGCTTACGAGTCATATAGCATCAAAATTAATGATCCAGAACATGAAGCTCATATTTTTATGGATATTTCAAAAAAGGGTGGACATCCAATCTGGCTATTGCAAGATCGTCAAATAGGAGATGTAAATATTAGTTTGAATGAAGCGTCTGAAAATGCAAAAGAGCTTCTTGAAAAGCAGGATATAAAAGATATGCAGCTTGTAGAGAGCAAACAATATAATGCTGTAGGAGTGTTTGAGTTTGCTTACTTAAAAGACAACGTAAGAGTGTATCCGGATTCGATAGTTATCGAAGTTTGTTTAGAGGATGGTGAAATCATCGGTTATGAAGCATCAGCTTACTTAGCTAACCATCGTGATCGAGATATAGGCAATCTAGGTATAACATTAGAAGAAGCGAAGGAAAGTTTAAATCCATCATTAGAAGTGATGGAGCACCATGTTGCTTTAATTAAAAATGATCTTAGTGAAGAAGTGTTAACATATGAATTCTTCGGTGTTATTAAAGACGACACTTACCGAATATTTATTAACGCAGAAAACGGTAATGAAGAAAAGATAGAAAAAATCGATAACGCAGAACCTGTTTATGAAACAGCGTGATAACAAAGAAAACTCCTTAGATTTGTCTCTTAAGGAGTTTTCTTTTGCAATAATCTTAAATTGTTGATGTTAGAAATGTATTTTAGTTTCAACACTGAAATCAATTAGTTTATTTACCTATATCAATAAGAGAGTGCTAGACAGTTTTCAAGTTAGAAATTTATAAATTCTGATAATGTAAAATAAACAAAAATAAAACATTTGTATTAATAACTACTAGTATCCGTAACTTTATTTTTTTGCTAATATTAAATTAGAGAACTTGTTTTGTTGGATATAACAAATTTGGAAGGAAGTAGTAGTTTGCTTAATATCGGTGATACGATTTATTTAGAATTAGAAGATGATAAAGATGAAATTAAGAAGCGATTTAAGTGTCGGCTTGTTGATCGTGTAAAAGAGTTTCTTTTTATAGATTACCCAATAGATGAACGAACGAAAAAGGTAGGTTTTTTCCATGATGGCACTCAATTTCGAGCTTCTTTTATAGGTAAAGATCAAGCGGTCTACCTTTTTTCCACACAACTACAAGGTAGACAAAAGGGTCGTATTCCAATGTTAATAATAAGAGACCCTGGAAAAGAAAAATATATTCGAATACAGAGGAGGCAGCATGTTAGAGTGAAAGCCTCTGTAAGTGTAGCGGCACATCCTGAAAATGAGGAATTTACCCCGTTTGTTACAGTAACTGAAGATATAAGTGGAGGTGGTATTGCTTTAGTTTTACCTAGAAATCATCAATTACCTGCTGGGCAACAAATTATCTGTTGGTTGTCATTACATATGCAAACAGGTGAAATTAAGTATATAAAAGTAACTTGTTTTGTGATTAGAATAATAACAAGCAAAAATAATGCGAGAGAAAAAGCATCGATTCAGTTCATTAATATTAATGAAGGTGATCGTCAAACAATAATTAGATATTGTTTTGAAAGGCAACTATATTTAAGAAAAAAAGGTTTATTAGAATAAAATTGGCTAAATGTATTAAACTATCCTTGATATTATACATGAATCATAAATTTATATTATAACGCTTAATAAAGGGGCTAGTTTAAAGTGGATATAATAAAAAAGCTTGAAGAAAGATTACTAAAAATAACGTTAGTGCATTTATTTTTAGTAATTTTATCCCAAGTACTTTTATATAAAAAAGAATTATCTCCGTATTTAAGTAGGACGATTTTTTCAGAGGGAGTACTACTTGAGTATACACTTCGAACAGTTGAAATATTAGACCAACTTCCGTCAATATGGTATGATATTTAGAGATATTTGGTAGGACATGTCTTTCTTGAAATATGGGTAAAAAAGGTTTAACTAATGAGAGAATAAATAGAGTAGGAACAAGATCAAAGTGAAATTGTTAGTAGTAGAGGTGTATGATGGAACAAATAAACATTGCCATTGATGGCCCTGCAGGAGCAGGTAAAAGCACAGTAGCAAAACTAGTTGCGGGACGACTAGGCTATATTTATATCGATACAGGTGCAATGTATCGTGCGCTTACATATAAAGCCATTAAAAATGGTATAGATCTTCATAACGAAAGTCAATTAAATGATTTATTATTGAAAACTGATATCTCACTATCATCTGATGAAAAAGTATTTTTAGATGATGAAGACGTGACAAAATTAATTCGAACTGAAGAAGTGACAAATTCAGTATCATTTGTAGCAAGTCATAGTCTTGTTAGAAAAAAAATGTTGCAAAGACAACAAAGTATGGCGAAAGCTAAAATGACAGTAATGGATGGGCGAGATATCGGTACGGCTGTCTTGCCTGATGCAGAAGTTAAAATATTTTTATCAGCATCGGTAGAAGAACGTGCCAAAAGAAGGTATGAAGAAAATCTCTCAAAAGGTTTTCCGGCAGATTATGAACGATTGAAAGCGGAAATAGCTCTAAGAGATAAGCGTGACTCTGAAAGGGAAGTTGCTCCATTAAAAAAAGCAGATGACGCCATTGAAATTGATACTACGTTGATGTCAATAAATGATGTTGTCACTACAATATTAAAGATAGCGGAAGAAAGGACCTGATTATCTTGAATTTGTATTCAATTGGAAAAGCTGTATGTCGAACTTATTTATCGTCGATATATAAAGTTAAAGTAATCGGGAAAGAAAATATCCCAAAAGATGAGGGAGTCCTTCTTTGTAGCAATCATATTCACCTTTTAGATCCACCGTTATTAGGTTCTTTTATAGATAGACCGATTAACTATATGGCAAAAGCAGAATTGTTTGAAGCCCCTATCCTAAAATGGATTATTCCTAAGCTTCATGCATTTCCCGTAAGAAGAGGGATGAGTGACAAGCAAGCTCTTAGACAAGGTTTAAAAATATTAAAAGAAAAACAGGTATTGGGTATTTTTCCTGAAGGAACGAGAAGTGAAACAGGGAAATTGCAAAAAGGACTAGCTGGAGTTGGTTTTTTTGCGCTTAAAGCAGATGCAGAAGTTGTACCTAGTGCAATTATAGGCCCTTACAAGCCTTTTGGAACAATAAAGGTGGTTTACGGAAAGCCTCTTAATTTTGCTAAATTAAGAGAAGAAAAGATTTCTTCAGAAGATGCAACCACTCATATTATGGAAGCGATTGGAAAGCTAATTGATGAACATCGAATTAAATAAAGGTGAGTTTCTTTTCAAAAAACGAAAAGATATTGATAAAATAAATTTAAGTATTTGAATGTTTAATTTTTTCAGAATTTCTGTGTAACTCAGTCTTACGCTTTAAAGTAGTAAGTTAGTTAATATTACGGTCAAACAAGGAGGTAATGTCAATGGTTGAAGAAATGAATCAAGAGATGGCAGAAATGAAGAGCTTTTCTGAGGGAGATATTGTTTCAGGAAAAGTAACAAAAGTTGAGGACAAGGTTGCCTATGTAAATGTAGGTTATAAAGTAGATGGGGTAGTACCAATTAGTGAACTTTCTAGTTTACATATCGAGAAAGCAGATGAAGTTGTATCTGTTGACGATGAACTAGAATTAAAGGTGATCAAGGTTACTGATGAAGAAGTTGTTTTATCGAAACGTGCTGTCCAAGCAGAAAAAGCTTGGGAAGATTTACAGAAGAAATTTGAAACAGGCGAAGTGTTTGAAGCAGTAGTTGCTGATGTTGTAAAAGGTGGTCTTGTTGTTGATGTAGGAGTAAGAGGGTTTATTCCTGCTTCGCTAGTTGAAAGACATTTTGTTGAAGATTTTTCTGATTATAAAGGTAAAACTTTAAGGTTAAAGATTGTTGAGTTGGATAAAGAAAATAATAAGTTAATTTTATCGCAGCGTGCAGTTCTTGATAAAGAAGTAGAGGTACAAAAAAAGAAAGCGATAGAAAACCTTCAACCAGGACAAGTAGTTGAAGGCACTGTGCAACGGTTAACAGATTTTGGTGCGTTTATCGATGTGGGTGGTATAGACGGATTAGTACATATTTCACAAATGGCACACCATAGAGTAAATTCGCCGTCTGAAGTCTTAAGTGAAGGTGAAAAGGTTAAAGTGAAGGTACTTTCGGTAGATGTAGAAAGTTCTAGAATTTCGTTATCTATTAAAGATACGCAACCAGGGCCGTGGGAAGAAGCTGCTAAAGAGCTGGAAAATGGTGATGTTTTAGAAGGAACTGTCAAAAGATTAGTAGCCTTTGGTGCATTTGTTGAAGTGAAACCAGGTGTTGAAGGACTTGTTCATATATCGCAAATTGCAAATCGACATATCGGGACGCCAAGTGAAGTGTTAAATGAAGGTGAAACAGTTAAGGTTAAAGTATTAGATATTAATATTGCAGAGAAACGAATTTCTTTAAGTATTCGTGAAATATTAGAAGCAGAAGAAAAAGCAGAAATTCCAACGAAAGATTACCAACGTGATGAAGAAACAAGTGGGTTCTCATTAGGAGACGTTATTGGAGAACAGCTCAAAAAGTATAAATAGTAGGTGAAGGGTTTGGACAGAACATCTAGAAAGATCGAACATATTGAGCATTCGTTAAAATTACCTAACGTGAGCACTCGTCCGTTTGATGATATTAAATTTGTTCATCAAAGCCTACCAAATGTTGATGTAAATAGTGTTGAAATCAAAACAAGTATCGGCGAACTGCATTTTAGTTCGCCGATTTTTATCAATGCTATGACTGGTGGCGGTGGTGAACGGACAACACATATCAATCGTTCTTTAGCGAAGATAGCTCGAAAATACAATATGCCAATTGCAGTTGGCTCCCAGATGGCAGCTATCAAGGATAAAAAACAACGTGCTACATTTGAAGTTGTTCGTCAAGAAAACCCAGATGGTATCGTGATTAGTAATATTGGTAGTGAAGCCACTGTAAAAGAAGCGATTGAGGCAATTGAAATGCTTAATGCAGATGCACTGCAAATACACCTAAATGTTATACAAGAGTTAGTAATGCCTGAGGGAGATCGTAGCTTTTCTAGTTCCTTGATGAGAATTAGAGATATCGTAGAACATATGCCTGTCCCTATTATTGTAAAAGAAGTTGGGTTTGGTATGAGTATGGAAGCAGCAGCTAGTCTTGCTAAAATAGGAGTACGAGCTATTGATGTTGGTGGATACGGTGGAACTAATTTTGCTGTAATAGAAAATCTTAGGCGTGATGGAACCATTGATTTATTTAATGATTGGGGAATTTCAACTGTAGCTTCAATTTGTGAAGTGAAAGCATCACAACCGTTTATTTCTGTCATTGGTACAGGTGGTATAAAAACAGGTTTAGATATTGCTAAAGCGTTAAGTTTAGGTGCATCAGCTGTTGGAGTGGCTGGTCTTTTTTTGAAAGAACTTCATCAAAATGGAATGAATGGTTTAGAAGCAACTGTTGAGAGATTACATAATGAATTAATAATGGTAATGACAGCACTAGGCGCAAAGAATATAAATGGCCTAAGCAAAGCCCCTTTAGTAATTGGTGGAGAAACTTTCCACTGGCTAGAACAGCGAGGAATCAAAACAAAATCCTATGCAACTAGGGTACCATCAATTTAATGATATTTTCGAGTAATTTAATACCAAAACAATAATAATGAAAAAATTAGGGTGTCCTAAAAGGGTCTGACACCACGCGTATTCTACTATATAACAAGGTTCGGCTTTAACATCCGTCTATATATAGTTGTGATACGGTGTCTGAAACTTTGTTTTAAGGACACCCTTATTTGCATATCATACTTTTTAACGTTGTCTACCTCTTGCTTCTTCTGGTCCTTCCATTTTTGTTGCCCCATTATAATGTATGCTCTGATCACGGTCACTTTGTACTTTTCCAGCTTTTTTCAGCTTTTTTTCTTGACGATCTTTTCCCACTTATATCACCTTCCTTTCTTTATTATCTTCTGTAAAAAAAGTAAGTATATACTTCCGTATCTAACAGTAAAATAGTGAATTTTCAGAAATTTTCTTCTGTTTGATTATTATTTCTCGTTTTTTCCTATAATGTAGATGGAGGAGTTGGGTTATGGAAGGAATATACTTTTACTGGTTTGTTTGGATAGGGTGGATATACGTAACTTTTATTTTGAATAAAACTAAAACAAGATTTATTACAGCCTTATTGTTATTGCTATTAATAATCTTCTCGAAACATTCAATTACGTTATTTAATGTTACTTTAAATATCTCAATTATCTTGTGTTTATTTATTGGTTATTATTTAATATCGATGAGGAAATTTAGTTCGATTTTTTATTATTTAAGTGTTAGCTTTATATTAACGAGTTCTTTTGTTTCTTTTAGACTTTTTCAATTATATGACCCAGTTTGGGTTATGTTTCACCCTACATTCAAATTATCATTACTATTACTATTATTAACGTTGTTACTAATTAAGGATCAAATAATGCGGATTTCTATACTATTTGTGACGATTGCTCAAGGGGAAATTATATTTTCGCTCTTCTTAAATAGCTATGTAAATTTATACGCTAATAATCAACTAGAATCTTTAGATGTTGTAGCAATTTCAGTTACCCTCACTTATTTCTGGTTTTTGTTTGAGCAATTTGTAAAACTGTTTGAGAAGTTTGTGAAACAAAAGGCTTTTATAAGTGCACCTAAACGATAAAGTTATAAGGGAACTATTAAATATATGAACTAAAAACGAAAACTTGTTGTCTATTTATGTTGTTTTTTGATAAAATGGATAAGCTAAGAAAGAAAGGAAACAAAACCCTTCTACATCATAGAAGGGTTTTGTTTTACGCATTATAAAGCGAAATTTGGATAAATCATGAATGATACTAATATTTTATATCGTTTAAGTAAAATTTGGTGGAAGCCTGATTAATAATATGGATTAAAGGAAGGTAATGAATTTATGTCAAAACCAGTTGTAGCTATCGTAGGTCGACCTAATGTTGGTAAATCTACAATCTTTAATAGGATTGTAGGCGAAAGAGTATCTATAGTTGAAGATATGCCGGGAGTAACTCGTGATCGTATTTATAGTTCAGGAGAGTGGTTAAATAAGGAGTTCAATTTAATTGATACAGGTGGAATAGAAATTAGTGATGAACCACTACTAACTCAAATGAGACAACAAGCAGAATTAGCTATACAAGAAGCTGATGTCATTATTTTTATCGTTAATGGCAGAGAAGGAATTACGAATGCTGACGAAGAAGTAGCAAAGCTTTTGTTTAGGTCCAAAAAGCCAACTGTCCTTGGTGTCAATAAAATTGATAACCCGGAAATGCAAGAGCAGTTATATGAATTTTATTCATTAGGAATGGGTGATCCAATTGCAATTTCGGGTTCTCACGGATTGGGTCTTGGAGACCTATTAGATGAGGTCTTGAAACATTTTCCAGAGATGGAAGAAGAAGAATATGATGAAGACACTATTCGAGTTTCACTAATTGGTCGACCAAATGTAGGGAAATCATCATTGGTAAACGCTCTCTTAGGAGAAGAGCGAGTAATAGTAAGTAATATCGCTGGTACTACTAGAGATGCGATTGATACTCCATTTTCAGTTGATGATCAGAAGTATGTTTTAATTGATACAGCTGGAATGAGAAAAAGAGGAAAAGTATATGAAAGTACAGAAAAATATAGTGTATTAAGAGCCTTAAAAGCAATTGAACGTTCTGATGTTGTCCTAGTAGTATTGAATGCTGAGGAAGGGATTATCGAACAAGATAAAAAAATTGCCGGTTATGCACATGAAGCAGGTAGAGCTGTAATTGTTGTTGTGAACAAATGGGATGCTATTGAAAAAGATGATAAAACATTACAACAGTTTGAACAAAAGATTAAAGATCATTTCTTATTTTTGAGTTATGCTCCAATATTATTTGTATCAGCTCACTCAAAACAACGTTTAAATACTATTTTACCTATGGTAAATACCGTAGCAGAAAATCATAGTTTACGTGTACCGACGAATGTTTTAAATGATTTAATTATGGATTCTGTTGCTATGAATCCAACGCCAACCGATAAAGGTAGACGATTAAAGATTAATTATGCTACACAAGTAGCTATTAAGCCACCGACATTTGTGCTCTTTGTAAATGAACCAGAATTATTACACTTTTCATATGAACGTTTTCTAGAAAACCGTATTAGAGCAACATTTGAATTTACAGGAACACCAATTAAAATTTACCCTAGAAAAAAGAATGATTAATTGAGAGATTTTCATTATTGCTAAACCAAGCCGCATAAATCTATATTAAGTTATGAACGTTTCTTCGTAACTTGATATAGTATCATAGCGGTGAATAATGATATATGAATTCATTAAATCATATAATTTATAGCTCTTAAGTGGAGTAAGTTCTAATCGCTAGACTTTAGAGAAGGAAAAGGTTAGGTGGATGATATACTACCTTCTATTGGCAAGATAAGCAATAGCTTCATTTAGTAGGGGAAAGAAATCCCTCACTAATTAATATAAGGCTGTATTATTGATAAACTAAGCGATTTATATAAATAAACTACGTAGGAGAGGAAAAAATGGATCTTTTATTAACTATAATAGTAGGCTATCTTCTTGGATCAATAAGCTTTAGTTATATTTTTACAAAAAAGATAAAAAAAATCGATATACGTCAGCACGGAAGTGGCAATGCTGGAGCAACGAACACTCTTCGTGTGCTAGGGGTTGGTCCTGCAGTTGCAGTGTTATTGTTAGATGCCCTAAAAGGAATAGTAGCTGTACTTTTAGGCTACTTTTTTGGTGGCGAAGGGTTAGCGCCTGCTCTAGGTGGTTTAGCGGCTATTGTTGGTCATAATTGGCCAGTATTTTTACGTTTTAGAGGAGGTAAAGGAGTTGCAACAACAATAGGAGTATTAGCAACCCTTGTCTTTTGGCCAGCGCTTGCAGCTGGCATAATAGCTATTGTTTCGATTGTGGTAACAAGATTTGTTTCTTTAGGTTCATTACTATTTTTACTAGGTACAATGGTTCTTTCCATCGTATTTAGAGAATATTTTGATTATCCTGTTGAATATGTGTATTTATTAATTGCTGTTACTGCACTATCGTTTTGGAGACATAGAGCAAATATTATTAGGCTAATAAAAGGAAAAGAAAGTAAAATTGGCCAAAAAGTTAAGCAATAAGGAGTGAAAAAAATGGCTCAAATTGCAGTTGTTGGTGCAGGAAGTTGGGGAAGTGCGTTAAGTATTGTTTTAGCTGATAACAACCACCATGTTAAACTTTGGGGAAGAGATGAAAAGCAAATTCAAGAAATAAATGAAAGACATACTAATGAAAAATACTTACCAAATATTAATTTGCCAGAAAATATAAAAGGCTTTACCCGAATAAAAGATGCTATTGAGGGTGTTGAAGCCGTATTAATTGTTGTTCCTACAAAAGCCATAAGAAACGTTTTAGTGGAAATTCGCCAAAATTTAAAAAGTCCAGTAACGTTTATTCATGCTAGTAAAGGTATAGAACCTGACAGCTTAAAAAGAATTTCAGAAATGATTGAAGAAGAAATACCGCAGATAATAAGGAAGTCGGTAGTGGTATTATCTGGACCAAGTCATGCCGAAGAAGTAAGCTTACGTCAACCAACTACAGTAACTAGTTCTTCCATACAAATTAGCGAAGCGGAATATGTGCAAAATTTATTTATGAATCGTCATTTTCGGGTATATACAAATCCAGATTTAATTGGTGTTGAAATTGGTGGTGCTTTAAAAAATATTATTGCTCTAGGGGCAGGATTAACGAACGGGTTAGGTTTTGGAGATAATGCCAAAGCTGCACTTATGACTAGAGGATTAGCTGAAATTGCTCGACTAGGAATAAAACTAGGTGCTAACCCACTAACATTTGCTGGCCTTTCAGGGTTAGGTGACTTGATTGTGACATGTACAAGTGTTCATAGCCGAAACTGGAGAGCTGGGAATTTATTAGGGAAAGGTAAAACGTTAGAGGAAGTATTAACGAATATGGGAATGGCGGTAGAAGGGGTACGTACCACAAAGGCAGCTTTCCAGTTAGCTAAACGGGAAGGGGTAGAAATGCCAATAACCTCAGTGTTATATGATGTTCTTTTTAATGAGAAAAATCCTCAAATGGCTGTAGAAGAATTGATGGGACGTGTAAAAACTCACGAAGTAGAAGACTTAAGTTTATAGGTAGAAAAAATTGTCTATCTTATCAAGAAAATCTGTTTTTTCACAATAGTAGTAAATAAAATGGGTTATTGTCTCACATTGTTTTCCTATTTGCATATGATATGTTGAAACTTATTTTTAGGGAGGACAAAATAGTGGACAGAAACAATTCTTTTTTTGATAAGATTGAGAAGAAGACGAATGTTAAGCAAGAAGACATTTTTAACCTAGCTAATTCAGTTAGTGGTGCAAACTTTAAAGATGAGGAAACAGTTCGTAACTTAATTCGTCAAGTTGCTAAACTTGCTAATAAACCTGTTTCAAAAGAAAAAGAAGATGAACTTGTTAAGATGATTATTAATAACAATATGCCAATAGATTTTTCGTCTCTTGGAAAGATGTTTGGGAAAAAATAGATTTTTATAGGCAAGTGTTGTCTACGAGTTGTTCTATACATGCATATACTAAAACAGAACCAACATCAACAAGGGCTCTTTTTAGGATAATTAGTATTTAGCACATATACTAAAGAAAATGCCCCTTTCTTTAGTATTATTAAATGAAAGTGGATAAACTTCCCCTGATGGCTGCGAAGTCAAATGATGTTAGTTGTTTAGTAGTCTTTATTATTTAATGTTTTGATGGTTGTTTTCATGCAGCCATCTTTTTTTATGGTATCAGAATTTATAAATTTCTAATTTGGAAACTATCTAGCTCCAGGCGCCTACGAGCTCGGTCGCTTCAGTCAAGTTACTGACTTCAATGTCTTCTTGGATTACTTCGAAGCGGCTTTGCTCCTGCGGTTACTCGTCGCACAAAAAACAATTGCTCTTGAGCAAACGGAGTGGCACAGGAGCAGCTGCTCGTGACCAAGGCGCTTGCGCTTTTCTTGCAGTATCAGAATTTATAAATTTCTAACTTGGAAACTGTCTAGCTCCAGGCGCCATCGGCTCGATCACTTCAGACCTTCTCTTTCGGTCAAAAACCCGACCGCTACGAGCAGGTCTTCCAGTGTTTGTCGCCGATAGGCGGGCGCCTTGCGCTTTTCTTGCAGTATCAAAATTTATAAATTTCTAACTTGAAAACTGTCTAGCTTCAGCACCTACGAGCTCGGTCACTTCAGTCCTTTTCGGAAGCCAAAGAGCGGCTTCTGTCAAAGGCCTTCCAGTGCCTTTCGCTCGTGACCAAGGCGCTTGCGCTTTTCTTGTGGAAATTTACGACTAATACCAAACAGTAGTAATATTAGAGTAATGAGTGGAATTCATATTTTTAATAATTTAGCTTTTATAGCTAGGTTTAACTAAATTAGGTAATACACCTAAGTGGTGATGAAACTTTCATTAAACGATCAAAGAATAATAACCTGTGTTCATTTCTAGAGCATGGATGGATTTTTTACGAAATTGTAAAAAGATTTAATTAAATAGTTATATAAAGCCTCTATCCACATATATATACAAAAAGGAAGGGGGCTTTTTGTGCTATCGGAAAGGATGTTAAGTNGAATGTTTAGAGGGCTATCGTGCTTAATTTCAACATAATTTCTCTAATATTCGTTTAATGAATTTTTTGATAATTAAAAAGAAGCGACAATTCTATTACATATGAATAGATAGAATGAAGCTTTACTTTTTAATACGTAGAAGCCACATGCCATATAAAGATTGATAAACTAGCTCTAATCCAAAACGTAATTATTAGGTAAGTAGGTGATGAGTGTAAGAGGAAATAAACAAATTTCAATTAAATGAAATTTATCTTTTCAGAAACAAGTGTCATATTTATTGGACAACATCATAAGTATATATTGTCCGAGATTGTACCAATGTCAAAAGTGAAAGCTTCCACGATCTAGATCTATTCCTAAAAGGGTATCTAAAAAGTCGTGGATGTAATATTTTAACAAATGATCGGGAGGGGATCACGTGGAAAAGGTTGATATTTTTAAAGATATCGCTGAGAGAACGGGTGGCGATATTTATTTAGGAGTGGTGGGCTCCGTTAGAACAGGAAAGTCTACTTTCATAAAAAAGTTCATGGAATTAGTGGTCATTCCAAATATTCAAAATGAAGCTGAAAGAGCAAGAGCTCAAGATGAATTGCCTCAAAGTGCTGCTGGAAAGCAAATCATGACTACTGAACCTAAATTCGTCCCAAATCAAGCAGTAAAACTTCATGTGGACGAAGGTCTAGATGTTAATGTTAGAGTTGTCGATTGTGTTGGTTATACTGTTCCTGGTGCTACAGGTTATGAAGATGAAAATGGCCCTCGTATGATTAATACTCCTTGGTATGAGGAGCCAATTCCATTCCAAGAAGCTGCAGAAATAGGAACAAGAAAAGTTATTCAAGAACACTCTACTCTTGGTGTTGTCATTACAACTGACGGTACAATAGGCGAAATTCCAAGAGCTAATTATATTGAGTCAGAAGAAAGAGTTATTAACGAATTAAAAGAAGTTGGAAAGCCTTTTATTGTAATAGTAAATACAGTTAGACCACACCATCCTGAGACGGAAGCATTAAGACAGGATCTAACAGAAAAGTATGATGTGCCAGTTCTAGCATTGAGTGTAGAAAGCATGAAAGAACAAGATATTAATAATGTTCTAAGGGAAGTTCTTTTTGAATTCCCAGTACATGAAGTTAATGTGAATTTACCTAGTTGGGTAATGGTGTTAAAAGAGGAACATTGGTTACGTCAAAGTTATGAAGAATCCGTTCGTGATACTGTAAAGGATATTAAGAGACTCCGTGATGTTGATCGTGTCGTTGGTCACTTTGGGGAGTACGATTTTATTGATCATGCAAGTTTAGCTGGAATTGAAATGGGGCAAGGGGTTGCTGAAATAGACCTCTATGCACCGGACGATCTCTATGACCAAATTCTCAAAGAAGTTGTAGGAGTGGAGATACGTGGAAAAGATCATCTTTTACAGTTAATGCAAGATTTTGCTCATGCGAAATCAGAATATGATCAAGTAGCAGATGCTCTAAAAATGGTTAAACAAACGGGATATGGAATTGCGGCACCAACGATAAGTGATATGAGCTTAGATGAGCCCGAAATCATTCGACAAGGTTCAAGGTTCGGTGTTCGACTAAAAGCTGTAGCACCTTCCATTCATATGATCAAAGTCGATGTTGAAAGTGAGTTTGCACCAATAATTGGTACAGAAAAACAAAGTGAAGAGCTTGTTCGATATTTAATGCAAGACTTTGAAGAAAATCCACTTTCTATTTGGAACTCAGATATTTTTGGTCGTTCGCTAAATTCAATCGTACGTGAGGGTATTCAAGCAAAATTATCGTTAATGCCAGAAAATGCTAGATATAAGTTAAAAGAAACATTAGAAAGAATTATTAATGAAGGATCAGGTGGTTTGATTGCTATTATTTTATAATGGGTAGTAAAGTACAGAATAACTTTTTGTGAATAAATAAAATCTCTATTTCCATGTGACCTTTATTAATAAAGATAGACAAAATCAGCTATGAAAACACCTAGTTTAGTTTGGCTAATGAAAAAATCAATAATATCATAGAAAAAATAGGCTGTTGATTTTAATACAGTCTATTTTTTGTTTATTATCAATCTTTTATAAAATAATGATATTGAACTAACGATAAAAATATGGCTATACCTAATATTTCTAATATTTCAAAAGCTACTGTATTAAATTCTAGTTGTTGTTATTTGATAATAACACATAGATATGATAGAATTCCCTAAAATACTATAATTTTCTATAGAAATTAGTACATATATCGAGAAAAAAGTATTAAAATTGCAAGGAATTCAGTAAAACATATTGAATTATTACCAATCATCGTATAATATAAGGCTTGTTATTCAGTAATTTAAAAAAATAAGTATAAAATTTGCTAAAATGTGCAAGAAATTGAATAACATGAAATTTTGGGAGGAGGTGAAATTCCATGAACAAGACAGAACTAATAAATGCGGTTGCCGAGAAGTCAAGCCTTTCTAAAAAGGATGCTACTAATGCAGTGGATGCTGTGTTCGAAGCAATTACTGACTCTCTTCAAAGTGGGGATAAAGTTCAATTAATCGGATTTGGTAACTTTGAGGTGCGTGAGCGTGCAGCTCGTAAAGGACGTAACCCTCAGACAGGTGAAGAAATCGAAATTGCTGCTAGTAAGGTTCCAGCGTTCAAACCTGGTAAAGCCCTTAAGGATGCTGTTAAGTAATTAATACATATAGGGCAAGAAGAGTCGTGAATACGTCTCTTCTTTTTTCTTTTTACCAAGGGTTTAACAATTTGCTTTGATATGATCGCTATGCTATGATTTTTTTACAATATGTGCCTTAACAGGAGGAAAATTTGTCTTGAAAAAATTTGATCATCAAAAAATTGAACAAGCTGTTACAATGATACTTGAAGCTATTGGTGAGGACCCTACTAGAGAGGGATTATTAGATACACCTAAGCGAGTAGCCAAAATGTATGAAGAAGTATTTCAAGGTTTAAACCAAGATCCAAAGGAACACTTCGCTACTGTATTTAGCGAGGATCATGAAGAATTAGTTTTAGTAAAAGATATACCGTTTTATTCCATGTGCGAACATCATTTAGTTCCTTTCTTTGGTAAAGCGCATGTTGGGTATATACCAAAAGGTGGTAAGGTTACTGGCCTTAGTAAATTAGCTCGCGCAGTTGAAGCTGTAGCTAAACGACCTCAACTTCAAGAAAGAATCACTTCAACAATTGCAGATTCAATGGTTGAGACACTGCAACCTCTTGGAGTAATTGTAGTTGTGGAGGCTGAACATATGTGTATGACCATGCGGGGAGTTAAAAAACCTGGATCTTCAACTGTAACTTCAGCAGTTAGAGGTGCATTTGCTACTAATGCAGCAGCAAGAGCAGAAGTACTTTCATTAATAAATGCAAAATAATTTTTAGGGTGAATGTATCTTTTACATTCGATATATAAAAATATTAGTAGAACAATTTCATTTTATAGAACTACGATGCAGATGTTTTAAAAGTATTACATAGCGTCCTACTTATTAGTTGAGCAGTTATTGACAATAATAAATACTTGAGTAATAGTAGGTAGAGATACAATATAGTAGGAGGGGACTAAATTGGCGGGTAATGATGACTTTATTGTTATTAAAGCAAAAGAAAATGGTGTTAATGTTATAGGATTAACAAGAGGAACAGATACACGCTTTCATCACTCTGAAAAGCTAGATAAAGGAGAAGTGATGATCGCTCAATTTACTGAGCACACTTCTGCAATAAAAGTTCGTGGTAAAGCTATTATTCAGACGAGCCATGGTGAAATTGAGACAGATGTTTAAAGCAGGGCTGAGCCTGCTTTTCTTTTTTTAAATAGATAAAATTTAGCTATAAAAATTTTTTTTTAAAAGACCTTATAGTATTATTAAATGAGTGAATTTCTTTATTATCATAACCGGGCTGTGAAAATCTACATTTAATTCTAAACGGTTCAGCTAAAACTAGATATAGTCCTTAGTGGTGTGAATAATGAATTATGAATTTCATTAAAATACAAGAAGAATTTTTGACAGGTAGGAAAGTATATATTTTTAACGTTGAA
This sequence comes from Anaerobacillus alkalilacustris, assembly GCF_001866005.1. GTDB lineage: Bacteria > Bacillota > Bacilli > Bacillales > Anaerobacillaceae > Anaerobacillus > Anaerobacillus alkalilacustris. The sequence continues at coordinate 102,283 of NZ_MLQR01000016.1, read as the reverse complement.
ATTTGTCTAGCTTAAGCGCCTACGAGCTCGGTTACTTCATTCCTTTTCGGAAGCCAAAGAGCGGCTTTGCTCTTGAGCAAACGGAGTGGCACAGGAGTAGCTGCTCGTGACCAAGGCGCTTGCGCTTTTCTTGCAGTATCAGAATTTATAAATTTCTAACTTGAAAACTGTCTAGCTCCAGGCGCCATCGGCTCGATCACTTCAGTCAAGGTTCTGACTTCATGACTTCCTGGATTGCTTCTTTGATGATGCTTCATGCTACTTTGCTTCGAGGAAGCCTACTTCGAAGCATTGCTGTCAGACGCAGAAGCACATAGATTGCGGTCAAAGAGCAGACCGCTACTTGCCGACCTTCCAGTGTTTGTCGCCGATAGGCGGGCGCCTTGCGCTTTTCTTGTTTGGAAGGCTGACTACTTCTTCACTTACTAGCAACAGCCATTTTCTATTTTTGGCAATTCGGATTTATTTGTTTATAGGTTATTGACAGGTAGATGGAATATACATAATTCGTATTAAATAATATTTAAATAATAATTTCTTTCACGTGTTTTATTTCATACCGTACTAAAGCAATATTAAACTTAGGTGAGTTGAAAGAATCTCAAGCTTTATCCTTCTTTTGAAGTTATGTTATACTAGAAGTGCTTTTATTTACTACAATAAATTATTTATATATTTTTAGTTGTTAATAAGTTAACTTTTAAGGGAAAATTGTTTTGCTTTCTGGGGGACTATAGATGATTTTAATAAACTACTTTGAAGATGAAATAAAGGAAATCAAACAACGTTTTTTTCAAAGGATCAAACATCCTTATATGAATAAATTTATTATTGAACCAGTTTTAGATGATGATAGGTTATTCCTACTATATTCGATGCTTTCTGAAAAAAAACTTGAAAAAGAGTGTATCAACACTTATATTATTACAACACTTCTAGTCCAAGCGGCTTTAGATACTCATGAAACAATCTCAATAGGTAAGCTTAGTTCTGAAAAAGATATAAAGGAAAGACAGTTAACAGTTTTAGCTGGGGATTACTATAGTAGCCTCTACTATTACTTATTAGCAAAAATGAACGATATCTCTATGATTCGTGTATTAGCTAACTCTATTCAAGAGATTAACGAATGTAAAATGAACATTTATAAAAAAAATCATCAAAATATCTCGAAATATATAGAAGATATAAAAATTATCGATTCATCCCTTATGCAAAGAATTGCTGAACACTTTAATTTACAGAAATGGCAATCAATTACTAGTGAATTTTTCTTTTTAAAACGTATCATTAGTGAGAGAGGCGAATTTCTTAATGGTCATAAAGCTCCACTAATTGATGTGATTTTAAATGATAAGAAAACAAAAGAGTTACCTGGAGAATCTGGTGTGAAATGCAGTTTAGATCTATGTGACAATTATATTTTTCAAACTAGGTTGAAATTAACAGAGTTATGTAAGCAGCCATCACCGCTAAACTCGTTTGTAATAGAGAGAATTAATCAAATGGTTTTAGAGGCGGGTCTATTAAAAGAAAAAGTTGCGGAAGAAGGTTAGAAAAAAGTGCAATCAAAAGAAGAACGCGTACACCAAGTCTTTGAGGCCATTTATAAAAAATATGATAAGATGAACTCAATCATTAGTTTTCAGCGTCATGTTGCCTGGCGTAAAGACACAATGAAACGTATGAATGTACAAAAAGGGAGCAAAGCTTTAGACGTTTGCTGCGGAACGGCTGATTGGACCATTGCTTTAGCTGAAGCTGTTGATTCTGAAGGAAAAGTGTATGGTTTAGATTTTAGTAAGAATATGTTATCGATCGGTAAGGAAAAAGTTAAATCGCTACCGCAAGTAGAATTAATTCATGGAAATGCAATGAAATTACCCTTTGAAGACAATCAATTTGATTTTGTAACCATTGGATTTGGGTTAAGGAATGTACCCGATTATATGCAAGTTCTTAAAGAAATGAATCGTGTCCTGAAACCAGGTGGGAAAGTTGTTTGTTTAGAAACCTCGCATCCTACAGCTATAGGCTTTAAACAAATTTACTTTTTATATTTTAAATTTATTATGCCTTTGTTTGGAAAAATATTCGCCAGAAGCTTTGATGAGTATTCTTGGCTTCAAGAATCTACTATGGCATTCCCAGATAAAGAAGAACTGGCAAAAATGTTTGAAAAAGCAGGATTTAATAACGTAGAAATTAAATCGTATTCAGGTGGAGTAGCTGCCATGCATCTTGGAGTGAAATAACAGGAGAGACTGGAGAGCGAATTGTGATTAAAAAAATAAATATAATCCTTGAAATGATAAAATTTGAACATACCATATTTGCATTACCTTTTGCGTTTTTAGGTGCATCACTAGGCGCGTTGGTGATAAATGGTAGTTGGCCAACTGCATCACATTGGTTATGGATCACATTGGCTATGGTAGGCGCTAGAAGTGCTGCCATGGCTTTAAATCGTGTTATTGATGCCAAAATTGATAGAGCAAATCCTAGGACAAAAAATCGGGCAATCCCTGCAGGATTAATTTCCAATCTTGAGACTACAGTTTTTATTATTGTTTCTTTTGCGTTACTGTTTTATTCAGCTTTTCAGTTAAATATGTTGGCTGTATATTTATTGCCTATTGCTGTTTTCTTTTTAGTGGTTTATTCATATACAAAACGATTTACTTGGGCTTGTCACCTGGTGTTAGGGGTAACAATTGGGATTGCTCCTCTAGGGGGATGGGTTGGTGCGACAGGTACATTAACCATTGATGCTCTTGTCTTGTTCTTAGCGGTTGCACTATGGATTGCTGGATTTGATATTATCTACGCTACCCAAGATGCTAATTACGATAAAAGTGTACATTTATATTCAATTCCAAGCTACTTTGGAATTGAAAAAGCTCTATTAATTGCTAGGGGAATTCACCTACTAAGCTTTATTTCCTTTGCAGGCTTATATGTAATTATACCTATGCATTGGATTTATTTAATTGGTGTACTTATTGCAGGAATTATTATGGTTTATGAGCATTCATTAGTAAAACATGATGACCTTTCTAAAGTAAATGTTGCATTTTTCACCATGAACGGAATATTGAGTATGGTTATGCTTGCATTTACGATTGGAGCGTTAATATTATGAGTAATCCTAAAATTTTTACAGTTGGAATTACTGGGGCTAGCGGTGCTGTGTATGGCATCCGACTTGTACAAGAACTATTAAAAGCAGACTATGGTGTACATTTAATTATTACCGAAGCAGGCTGGCAAGTGATGAAAGAAGAACATCAATTTGATACGAGTGATCGTGAAAAGTTAATTAATAAACTTTTTTCTATGGATAGTGGAAAATTATACTATCATACGCTAAGAGATTTTACAGCGCCAATTGCTAGTGGGTCTTATCGAAACGAAGGCATGGTAGTTATTCCTTGTTCAATGGGCACCTTATCAAGTATTGCTAATGGAACTTCCTCTAATTTGCTTGAGCGAACGGCTGATGTGATGCTTAAAGAAGGAAGAAAGTTACTATTAGTTCCTAGGGAAACTCCTTTTAATCAAATTCATTTAGAAAATTTGTTACAGGTTTCTAAAGTAGGTGGGAAAATAATCCCTGCAATGCCAGGTTTTTATCACCAACCTAAGTCAATGGATGATTTAATAAATTTTGTCGTTGGTAAAGTGCTTGATAGTATAGGTGTTGATCATCAACTTTTCACCCGATGGGGGGATTAAAATGAGTTTAGTTGTTGGAGAAATTTCTTATACAAATATGCTTCCGTTGTACTATTATTTAGATAGAGATTATTTGAATAAATTAGATTGTCTGTTTATTCCTCAAATTCCATCTCAGTTAAATGAAGGTATGTCAAAAGGTATCATTGATGTTGGAGGTATATCCTCATTTTCTTACGGAGAACATGTTGATAAATATACAATCTTACCCAATCTATCAGTATCAGCCCCTAATAGTGTTGGCTCAATTTTTCTTTTCTCTAAGGTGCCTATTACACAATTAGATGGAAAAAAGGTAGCACTTACGTCTAGTTCAGCAACATCAGTAAACCTATTAAAAATTATCTTACAATCTTTTTATGAGTTAAATCCTGAGTACACGGTTATGACACCGGATTTCGAGGAGATGCTTGCTGACCATGATGCTTGTTTGTTAATTGGTGACGATGCTATATTTACACTATGGAACCTTGCATCTCATATTCACCGCTATGATTTAGGACAACTTTGGTATGAACATACAAAATTACCTATGACATTTGCAGTACTAGCGATACGTAACGATATTTTACAAACAGAAGCATATCGAATTAGTGCATTATACGATGGCTTCATAACAAGTAAGAATAAATGTATTGAAAACAATTATGAAGAAATGATATCCTCAATCAGAAAAGACTTTGGGGGATCAAAACGCTTCTGGATTGATTATTTTAATGGTTTAAGTCACGATTTTACAGTAAGACAACAAGAGGGACTTTATAAATACTATGATCTAGCTACTGAATTAGGTTTATTAAAAAAAGTAAATACAATAAAATTATGGAGTGCAATTGACCATTGTCATTCCATTTGATATTAAGGTGGAGAGCATGAAGTTAACGGATATTTATTGGCATTTACGCTCTGACATAGCAAAAATAGAGAAAGAACTTGAGTCAACAATTGATGCAAACCACCCTGTCCTAAAAAAGGCTTCTATACACCTTTTAAAAGCAGGAGGTAAGCGAATTAGGCCAGTTTTTGTTCTGTTGGCAGGTAAATTTGGTAATTACGATATTGAAAAAATTAAACAAGTTGCTGTGCCATTAGAATTAATCCATATGGCATCCCTCGTTCATGACGATGTTATTGATGATGCGGAATTAAGGAGAGGGAAAAAAACAATAATGTCGAAATGGGATAACCGTGTCGCAATGTATACTGGTGATTATATTTTTGCAAGGGCAATTGAGATGACAACAAATTGTGAAAAACCAGAAGTTCATCAAATCTTATCAGACGCAATGGTAGAGATGTGTATTGGTGAAGTAGAACAAATTAGAGATCAATATAATTGGAATCAAAACTTAAAGATATATTTGAGAAGAATAAAACGTAAAACAGCGATATTAATTGCTGTTAGTTGTAGACTTGGGGCCTTGGCTGTTGATGCACCTAGAGAAGTTCAGTTAAGTTTATACCGTTATGGTTATAACGTTGGTATGGCTTTTCAAATTACCGATGATATCTTAGACTTTATTGCGACTGAAAAAGAACTAGGGAAACCAGCTGGCAGTGATTTGCAGCATGGGAATGTAACATTACCGGCTCTTTTTAGTATGAAAAATGATGAGGTGCTTCGTTCTTATATAATAAACATAATAAATGGGGACAAGCCAGAAAAAAAAGAAATGGAAGAGATTATTTCTTCTATTAAACAGGCTGGAGGAGTAGATTATTCATTTGAAATGAGTGATCGCTATTTAAATAAAGCGTATAAGGAACTAGAAAATCTTCCGGATTTTCCTGCTAAAGAATCTTTTTATCAAATTGCAAAATATATCGGGACAAGAAAATACTAAGGGATAAGAGAATTGACAAGGCATATACATTTAGGTATGTGTCTTTCTTTTATAATCAGAATTTATAAATTTCTAACTTGGAAACTGTCTAGCGCAAGCAGCCTACGAGCCCGGTCAAGCAACAGACTTCAATTACTGCTTGAGATCCTTCTACGATTAGCTTCATGCAGCTTTGCTCCTGCGGTTACTCGTCGCACGAAAACAATTGCTCCTGCGGTTACTCGTCGCACAAAACACTGCTTCGAGTAAGCTTGCTACGAAGCTATGCTAGAAGACGCAGAAGCACGTTAACGTAAGAAGCCAAAGAGCGGCTTCTGTCAAAGGCCGCCCCAGTGAAGCTACTACTTGGATTACTTCGAAGCTGCTTCGCTCTTGAGCAAACGAAGTGGCGCACGAGCAGCTGCTCGTGACCAAGGCGCTTGCGCTTTCTTATGATATTACCTATATACATTAACAATATGACAGTGTTGAAAAAGATTTGTATATTTGTTATAATTGACATTATTGGTTATTATTCCTTGGAGTTTGTTCTCATAGTTGTATTCTTGAATCCTTAACACTTGGATTCGAAGTTCATGGTTATATACATATTCAGAGAGTGAGGTATGTTAACATGGAAAGAACTTATTTAATGGTAAAACCTGATGGGGTACAAAGGAATTTGATAGGGGAAATTGTTTCAAGGTTTGAGAGAAAAGGATTTCAACTAGTAGGCGCGAAAATGTTAACGGTTACAAAAGAGGTCGCTGTAATACATTATGCTGAACATAAAGATCGCCCATTTTTTGAAGAGTTAGTTGATTTCATTACTTCTGGACCTGTTTTTGCAATGGTATGGGAAGGTGAAAATGTAATAAAAGCAGCACGAGTGATGATGGGGGCGACAAATCCTGCAGATGCTCTGCCTGGAACGATTCGTGGTGACTATGCTACAAAAAAAAGCATGAATGTAATTCACGGGTCTGATTCACTGGAGAGTGCAGCTCGAGAAATAAGTATCTTTTTTAAAGAAGATGAATTAATTACGTACGAAAAAACAATTCGTCCGTGGGTATAAAAGTTTTATAAGTTTAACAATGAGCTAGGCATGTTGCTTAGCTTTTTACTTTGCTGTATGTACGAAGTTTAACTAGTAACTATAAGTAAATTATGATATAAAGAAATAAATATTATTTTATTCCATTTAGGTACTTACATTTAGTAAGTTTGTTTTAGTTTTTACCTGATAAAAAGGAGAAAGTGTAATGGGAGATTATTGGGGGTTTATTGAAAATATAAAGAAAAAAACAGGAATAGACTTATCCCTATATAAAGAGGCGCAAATGAAACGAAGGCTTACTTCATTAAGGGATAAACGAGGATATCACGACTTTACTACATACTTTCAAGCAATGATCAAAAATCATGAGCTATTTGATGAGTTTTTAGAAAGAATGACAATTAATGTGTCTGAATTTTACCGTAATCCTAAGCGGTGGGAAATTCTTGAATCAAAAATACTACCTCGACTTTTAGAAACTAATAAACGATTAAGAATATGGAGTGCAGCTTGCTCTACTGGTGAGGAGCCTTATACACTCGCAATGATCATTTCTAAGTTAGCTCCACGCTCAAACGTTACTATTTTAGCAACAGATTTAGATAAGGTAATACTAGAAAGAGCGAAAGTGGGGTTATATACTGATCGTTCAATAAAAGATGTGCCAAAAGAAATGTTTAATAAACATTTTGATAATGATGGAATGGGATATCGAATAAAAGATGATTTGAAGAAAATGATTACCTTTAGACAAGGGAATCTTCTTTCAGATAGGTTTGAAAACGATTTTGACTTAATCGTTTGTCGAAATGTTATGATTTATTTTACCGAAGAAGCAAAACATGAACTATATCATAAATTTTGCAAAGCACTTCGCACAGATGGAGTTCTTTTTGTAGGAAGTACTGAGCAAATTTTTAACCCAGTTGAATATGGATTTGCTACTGAGGACACGTTTTTTTATAGAAAGAAAATTTAATAAATAATACTATGCTAGGCCACTAGTCAATGCACCGCCCACCTATTTATTTGGATTTTTTTTAGGGTAAAAGCCACCCGCCTCTAAGCGTAGTGTAGGTGGGATTTTCCGATGTTTCAGCTTGCTGAAACGAGTTCGCTTAATCATCTTTGGTTTTGAGGTGAGGAGTTATTTAAACAAGAGTGGGATATAGTAATATAGATGGTAGAAACTATAAAAAGTAAAATAGTGATATATTTTTATGAGTAAGGTTAATCTATAGGTTAACCTTTTTCTAATAGAAAATTCTTTGAGTTAACAGTGTAAACGGTACATAGGAGCAAGTGGAACGTAGTTGTCATTTAATGACTAGTTTATTTCTAAGACGTCTTAGAAAATTTTTATAATATAAAATATGTGAAATAGCTTGAAAAAAGAAAAAGTTTTCTTAATAATAAGACAAAAGACGAAAAAGATGTTATAATTTAGCACATAAAAGCGCTAAAGATTTTAAGGAGGAACCAAATAATGAGATACTTAACTGCAGGTGAGTCGCACGGACCACAATTAACGACAATAATAGAAGGGGTTCCCGCTCAATTAACTCTGGAGAGACATGATATTGATGCAGACTTGGCAAGGCGACAAAAGGGGCATGGTCGTGGTAGAAGGATGCAAATTGAAAAAGATCAAGTGAAAATCACTAGTGGTGTTAGACATGGAAAAACAACAGGTGCGCCAATTACTTTAATAGTTGAAAATGATGATTGGAAGCATTGGACAAAAATTATGGGAAGCGAGCCTTTAGAAATTGAATTAGATCAAGACGATATTAAGCGGAAAATTACTAGACCTCGTCCTGGACATGCTGATTTAGTAGGGGCATTAAAATACAATCATCGTGATATGAGGAATGTTCTAGAGAGGTCTTCTGCTAGAGAAACTACGGTACGTGTTGCTGCCGGTGCAGTTGCTAAAAAACTATTATCGGCTTTTGGAATAAAAGTTGGAAGCCATGTATTAGAAATCGGTGGAGTGAAAGCCCACGATGTTGAATATAAATCAATTGAAGATTTACAAGAACGCTCTGAAAATTCACCTGTACGTTGTTTGGATCTTGCAGTAGAAAAGCAGATGATGGACGCTATTGATAAAGCAAAAAAAGATGGAGATTCAATTGGTGGGATCGTTGAGGTAGTAATTGAAGGAGTTCCTGTCGGCCTAGGAAGCTACGTACAATATGATAAAAAATTAGATGCAAAAATTGCTGGTGCTGTCATGGGAATTAATGCTTTTAAAGGCGTAGAGGTAGGAATAGGTTTTGAAGCAGCTAGAAAACCAGGTAGTCAAGTACATGACGAAATTGAATGGAATAAAGAAGATGGCTATAGTCGCAAAACAAATAATATGGGTGGATTCGAAGGTGGCATGACTAACGGTATGCCAATTGTCGTAAGAGGAGTTATGAAGCCTATTCCCACTCTTTATAAACCGTTACAAAGTGTAGATATTGATACAAAAGAATCTTTCGAAGCAAGTATTGAACGTTCTGATAGTTGTGCAGTCCCTGCTGCTGCTGTAGTAGCTGAAGCATGTGTTGCATGGGAAGTTGCCGCAGCGTTATTAGAAAAATTCGGAAGTGATTTCGTTGATGAAATTAAAGAAAATATTAACCGTTACGAAGATCGGGTGAAAAATTTCTAATGGAAAAATTGATGATTGAAACAAGCTCTAAACAGTATCCACTATTTATTGGTGAAGACTTGCGGTTAGAAGTGGGGAAAGTACTTTCTAAGTTACTTAAATCAACAGTCACATCCATCCTAATTATCACGGACGATAAGGTTGCTTCACTTTATTTAGATGATGTAAAAACATCATTAGATGAGTATAAACACGTTTATGAATATATTATCCCTAGTGGTGAGGCTTCCAAATCATTTCAAAACTATTATGAAATCCAAGGATTTGCTCTTGAGAAAGGATTGGATCGTCGCTCATTAATTATTGCTCTAGGTGGTGGTGTCGTCGGTGATTTAGCCGGTTTTGTGGCAGCTACATTTATGAGAGGAATCCCTTTTGTTCAAGTACCAACTACTTTGTTAGCTCATGATAGTAGTGTAGGTGGAAAGGTAGCGATAAACCATCCATTAGGTAAGAACATGGTTGGAGCATTTTATCAACCTGAAGCAGTAATTTATGATACTACAACATTACAATCATTACCCGAGCATGAATGGCGTTCAGGTTTTGCTGAAGTAATAAAACACGGATTCATTTGGGATAAAGAGTTTTTAGAGTGGCTGAAAATAAATATTGATTGTTTTTCTAAAATAAATGGTCAATTAGCTACACAACTGTTAAAAAGGTCTATATCAGTAAAAGCCGAAGTGGTTAAAGAAGATGAAACAGAAAAAGGAATCCGTGCTTATTTAAATTTTGGTCATACGTTAGCCCATGCAATAGAAACGAAACTTGGCTACGGTAAGATTACCCATGGTGAAGCGGTAGCTATTGGAATGTTGTTTGCACTAAAAGTGAGTGAACAATACTATAAAAATAATTTAGACATTGCTCATGTTAAGGATTGGTTTGAAAAATACGGTTATGATGTACAAATACCTTCACAATTAACTGCTGAAGAGTTGATTGAAGCGATGAAAAAAGATAAAAAATCTGAAGAAGGTATTATTAAAATGGTTCTGTTACAAGAAGTTGGAAACTCAAAGGTTGTTTCTGTTTCGGAAGAACAACTAAGGGCATTACTTGGTTAATGAATTTTTCTCTTTAAATTGAGTGTGTCATAATAGGAAATTCTACCTTTTTCATTTCTAATAATATCTGAATATAAAAGTTTCAAATTTGAATGCTTTGCATTAGTGTATATCCGATCTCGAGGTTATTCCACTCGTGAATAAGGTTGTTGCTGTTTTCTAAATTTGAAACAACGGAGGGGTTTTATGGTTAGAGGAGTTCGCGGTGCGACTACGGTATTAAACAATGAAGAAAATGAAATTTTAGAGGCAACCAAAGAGCTTTTTAAAGAAGTCATTGAAAAAAATAAAATTGACCCGAATTCGGTTGCTCATGTAATAATTACAGTTACTGAGGATCTCAATGCTACCTTCCCTGCAAAAGTATTGCGAACTTTAAGCGGATGGACGTATGTACCTGTTATGTGTTCCACAGAAATACCTGTTCCAAACGGTTTACCTAAGTGTATTCGTGTTATGCTTACAGTGAATACAGATTTGAACCAAGAAGAGATTAACCATATATATTTAAGAGAAGCTGTTCGATTACGGCCTGATTTACAGTTGACAGATACACATAATCAAGTGTAATATGACGAATAAGAGATTTATAAATAGTTAGAATTATAAAAAAGTTTAGTTTAGTTTAGTTGAGATGAGAAGAGAATGAGAGAAGATGAGCTGAGCAGAGGTCTGGTTTATTATGTATATAACTAAGCCTATGACTTTACAGTTGTAGGCTTTTTATACTAATAGTACGTGATTTACGCTAGTATACAAAGCTGTTGGTAATTATACGACGAGCTAAATTTTTTGAATATTTTAATAAGTGACTATTTCCGCTTGGCGTTCGTGCTATAATACATTGCAAATCATTGGTACGATAGCCTACCCTACTCATCCTCATAATTCTTATTCATTTTCTTCACCAAAATAATTTGAGGTGAAAATTATGAAAAATCCATCTTTAGATCAGTTTATTAATGATGCTAAGCATTATAAAACAATTCCTTTTATTTCCCATTTTTTTGCCGATACATTAACACCGATTCAAATCTTTCAACAATTAGAGAAAGAAGCTGTATTTTTATTAGAAAGTAACGATGAGCAATCTCCTTGGTCTAATTTTTCATTTATCGGACTGTCTCCAAAGTTTTATCTAATGGAGAAAAATAACCAGTACCATTTTTTAAATGAGAATAAAGAAAAGGTTTTTTCTTTCACTAGTTTTAAAGAGGCGTTTCAAGAAGCGATTGATTATCTACAAGTAAAAGAAATTGAAGTGCCAATCCCATTTCGTGGTGGTGCTGTTGGAGCTATTACGTATGATGCTGTAGAAGTAATAGAGCCCGTTTTAAGTAAAGAAAATAATACTAATACAAATGAACAAGAAAGAATGAACTTTGTTTTTTGTGAAACAATTTTAGCTTATGACCATCATAAAAAAGAACTATATATTCTTCATCATGTTAGTATTGCGGGTGAAGAAACTGAAGCAAACTTATTAGATATTTATGAAAAAGCTATGAAAAAAATCGAAAAAATTATAGACCGTATATCTAAAACGCCACACGCATCTAAGCTCTACCAACCACCGGTGGATGAAGAGGTGACTTTTGAAAATGTACGTTCAAATTACAATAAAGATAAATTTTTGGAACATGTAGGAATGATTAAAGAGTATATTAAGTCCGGTGATGTCTTTCAAGCAGTACTTTCTCAACGCTTTGAATTAGATATTACTGTAAGTGGAATGGAACTTTACCGAGTGTTGCGCATGGTTAATCCATCACCTTATCTGTTCTATCTGAAAATCAACGACACTGAAATTGTAGGTAGCTCTCCTGAGAGATTAGTACAAATTCAAGATAGCCATATTGAAATTCACCCTATTGCAGGGACTAGAAAACGCGGAAAAACAAAAGAAGAGGACGATATCCTTCAAGCTGATTTACTTCAAGACGAAAAAGAAAAAGCTGAGCATTATATGCTAGTAGATTTAGCAAGAAATGATATTGGGAGAGTTGCACAGTATGGCTCTGTTGAAGTACCTGTTCTTATGGAGATAGGAAAATTCTCTCATGTTATGCATATCATTTCAAAGGTTACCGGAAAGTTAGACAAAAAGGTTCATCCTGTAGATGCGTTATTTTCATCTTTCCCAGCTGGCACTGTATCTGGTGCTCCGAAAATAAGAGCGATGCAAATATTAAAGGAATTAGAGCCTACTAGACGTGAATATTACGCTGGGGCAATTACTTATTTGGGCTTTGATGGGAATATTGATTCATGTATAGCGATTAGAACAATGGTTATAAAAGGGAATAAAGCTTATGTTCAAGCAGGAGCCGGTATCGTGGCTGATTCAGTACCTGAAAATGAGTGGGAAGAAACAAGGAATAAAGCTAAGGCATTGATTAAAGCTATTGCAGTAGCAGAAAAAATGTTTTCTGATAGAAAGGAGTCGCTCCCGAATGCTTAAACAAGTTCTTAAAAACTGCTCAGAAGGAAAAACTTTAACACGTAACGAAGCAAAGCAAGTTATGGATGAAATGATGCAGGGGAATGCTGAAGATGCTCAAATAGCTGGACTTTTATCTATGATGCGACTCCGTGGCGAAACAGTAGATGAGATGATCGGATTTGCTACGTCAATGCGGGAACATGCCGTTTCAATAGACCATTCATTTAACAAACTCTTAGATACTTGTGGGACTGGTGGAGATGATTTATCTACTTTTAACATATCCACAGCAACAGCGATTCTTGTTTCATCCTGTGGTGTAAAAGTTGCAAAACACGGTAATCGAGCTGTTTCATCCAAAAGTGGGAGTGCTGATGTGTTAGAAAGATTACAAATACCAGTGCAAGCATCGCCAGAAGAAGCAGTTAAAGCGTTATATGATAAGGGGCTATCTTTCTTATTTGCTCCTCTTTATCATCAATCTATGAAACATGTTGCTTCTACTCGTAAGCAGTTAGGGTTTAAAACTATTTTTAATTTATTAGGTCCATTAGTAAATCCAGCAAAAGCGAATCGACAAATGATTGGAGTATTCAATACAGGTTTTGCCGAGAAAATGGCTCAAACATTACGAGAATTAGGGACGGAACGTGCGATCTTTGTTACAGGTGGTGAAGGCCTTGATGAATGTTCGATCACGACCTATACAGATGTTGTAGAGTTGATGAATGGTGAGATTAAAAGATATCAACTTACACCAGAAGAAGTTGGATTAGTCAGAGGAAATGTAAATGAAATACAAGCAAATAGTATAGAAGAGAGTGCTACTATTATAGAGAACATCTTTTTAGGTAAAGCAAATAAAACCGCTGAAAATATTGTTGTCTTAAACAGTGCAACAGCGTTGTTTATAGCTGAAGAAGTAGAGAGTATTAAGGAAGGAGTAGAGAAAGTTCAAAAGAATCTTTTGAAAGGAAAAGCTTTTGAACAATTTAAATCACTCCAAGTCACTAAGGGGGAAGTGCAATGCTAGAGCAGATCGTTGAAGTGAAAAAACAGGAAGTTGCGAAGTTAACCTTATCAGAACCTGAAGAAGTAACCAGATACTCTCTTTTTGATGCTCTTAGTCAACCGAATCGCGGGTTAGGATTGATAGCAGAAGTAAAGAAAGCATCACCGTCAAAAGGGATTATTAAAAAGGATTTTAATCCCATAAGTATTGCAAAAGAGTATGAACAAGGAAAAGCCGATGCTCTATCGGTTCTAACTGATGAACAATTTTTTCAAGGGCATCTTACTTATTTATCCCAAATAAAAAAAGAGGTTAGTCTACCTGTACTTAGAAAAGATTTTATTATTTCATCCAGTCAAATTGAACAAAGCTTACGAATCGGAGCTGACGCCATTTTATTAATTGCAACTATTCTAGAAAAAAACCAACTGCATGAATTTTATTTAGAAGCATACGAAAAAGGGTTGGAGTGTTTAGTTGAGGTTCATGGAATGGACGATGTCGAAAAAGTATTGACTACATTTAAGCCTAAGATTTTGGGTATAAATAATCGTGATTTAAAAACATTTAACACAGACGTTAATCATACAATCGAAATTGTAAAACAGTTACCTGATGACCTCCTTGTCGTAAGTGAAAGTGGTATAGCAGATACTAGTCATTTAAAACAGTTAGAGGGATATGCCAGTGCAATATTGGTAGGAGAAACTCTTATGAGAGCAAATTCACCGATAGAAGGCATTAAAACATTATTTGGAGGAAAGTAAAATGAGAGCTCAACCACTACTTAAATATTGTGGAAACCATAGCTTGAATGATGTAGAGGTTACAGCTAAGAGTAAAGCTAATTATTTAGGTTTTATCTTCGCAGAAAGTAAGCGTTGTGTAACACCTAGTCAGGTGAAGAAGTGGCTTAGTAGGGTGCACGTCTCCCAGAAACTTGTTGGTGTGTTTGTGAATGCACCAATTGATGAAATAGAGTATGTTTGTGATCAAATTCCACTAGATGTTATCCAATGTCATGGTGAAGAAACGCCTAGTTACATTTTGACATTAAAGTCTAGATGTTCTCTACCAGTTTGGAAGGTTATCCACCATAGTAAAAATGCTATACAGTTAATGAGACAATTTGATGGTTTAGTCGATGGGTATGTAATTGATAGTAAAGTAAATGGTCAAAGAGGTGGAACGGGAATTACCTTTGATTGGTCTAGTATTCCTCACTACCAAAAAGAAGCTAACTCACAAAGGGTACCTTGCTTTATTGCCGGGGGAATTAACGATAGTACAATTACTAAACTTCTGCAATATAACCCAATGGGCATTGATTTATCTAGTGGAATTGAAGAGAATGGACAAAAATCAGAAAATATTAAGAAACAATTTGAGGAGAGGTTAGTCATATGAGTTATCTATTTCCTGACAATAAAGGTCGTTTTGGTGAATTTGGTGGTAGATTTGTACCAGAAACATTAATGTATGCATTGTGTGAGCTTGAAGAAGCATTTAATAAAGCAATGAATGACGAACACTTTATAAATGATTACATGAAACAACTAAAAGCGTATTCGGGTAGACCTACTACCTTAACCTATGCAGAAAATGTCAGTCGTCATTTTAATGGAGCACGTATTTATTTAAAAAGAGAAGATTTAAATCATACAGGGGCCCATAAGATTAATAATGCCATTGGGCAAGCACTACTTGCCAAAAGAATGGGTAAGAAAAAAATTATTGCTGAAACTGGAGCAGGTCAACACGGAGTTGCAGCTGCAACAGTTGCAGCAAAGTTTGGATTAGAATGTAAGGTGTTTATGGGTGAAAAAGATATTGAACGCCAAGCGTTAAATGTATTTCGTATGAGATTGTTAGGGGCAGAAGTCATTCCGGTGGTTAGTGGGAGTCGTACATTAAAAGATGCTACTAATGAGGCAATTCGTTATTGGGTTACTAATGTCACTGATACATTTTATCTAATTGGATCAGTAGTTGGTCCGCATCCGTATCCGCAAATGGTTCGAGATTTTCAAAGAGTGATCGGAGACGAAGCGAAAAAACAATTCTTAGATTTAGAAGGAAAATTACCTGATGAGATTGTAGCTTGTGTTGGTGGTGGAAGTAATGCAATGGGAATGTTTTATCCTTTTATTGGTGACGATGTAACACTTGTCGGTGTTGAAGCAGCTGGCCTTGGTGTTGAAACAAATTTTCATGCGGCTACTTTGACGAAGGGGAGTAAAGGGGTAATTCATGGCTCCCTAACGTATTTGTTACAAACTGATGATGGACAAATCATTGAACCTCACTCTATATCCGCAGGATTAGATTACCCAGGGGTAGGGCCAGAACATGCTCATTTGAAAGACATTGGTAGAGTTCGTTATGAAAGTGTAACTGATGCAGAAGCTTTAGAAGCCCTTCAAATTTTGTCTCGACTTGAAGGAATTATACCAGCTATTGAAAGTGCTCATGCCTTAGCTGAAACTTTTAAACGAGCCAAGAGCCTTTCTAATGAACAATCAATCTTAGTCTGTTTATCAGGGAGAGGCGATAAAGACGTGCATACATTAATGGATACATTAGGGGGAAAGGCAAATGAATAAATCTCGATTACAAACAGCAACGAGTCAAAACAAACATTTGTTTATTCCTTTTATTATGGCAGGAGATCCTACACCAAAGTTAACTGTCGATTTAGCCTTACAATTAGAAGAAAGTGGTGCAGATATTTTAGAGTTAGGTGTACCTTATTCAGATCCACTCGCAGACGGACCTGTTATTCAACAATCTGCCATCAGAGCACTTGAACAGAAAATGAACTTGGAAAAAGCGATTGCTTTAGTTTCAGAAATGAGAGAAAAAGGATTAAAGATCCCAGTAATTATTTTTACGTACTATAATCCAGTTTTGCAACTAGGTGAGGAAAAGCTGTTTAAATTGATGAAAGAACATCAAGCCGATGGAATACTGATCCCAGACTTACCTTATGAAGAAAGTAGAGAGTTAGCAACTCGTTGTGAGAAAGAAGGTTTACCACTTATTTCGTTAGTGGCTCCAACGTCAAAGGAGCGGGTTGAACAAATCGCAAAAAATGCAAGTGGCTTTCTATATTGTGTATCTTCACTAGGTGTAACTGGGGTTAGAAAAGAAATTGACGCTAGTATTTATGAATTTTTAACAGAAGTTAAGAAACATAGTAGAGTTCCGGTTGCTGTAGGCTTTGGTATTTCTAATAAAGAGCAAGTACAACTCTTACAGCCGTATTGTGATGGAATAATAGTTGGTAGTGCACTAGTAAAAATGGTAGAATCAAAAAAGACTGAAATGTTAGAAATGAAAGAAAATGCATTTTTAGAAATAAAAACATTTGTACAATCCCTCATTTCATCGTAAAATTATAGGAAAGAACATTAACTTTAACGCATTGGAGTGTTAAAACATGAAAGTGAAACAGCAACTAGTGGGTCTTTCTCCATATAAACCCGGGAAGCCTATTGAAGAAGTAAAAAAAGAATTTGGTTTAAAAGAGGTTATTAAACTTGCTTCTAATGAAAATCCTTTTGGTTGTTCTCAATTTGCAAAAAGTGCAATTAAAGAAGCATTAGAAAAATTAGCGCTCTACCCGGATGGATATGCTCAATCGATTCGTACTGATGTTTCAGCACATGTAAATGTAAAAGAGGATCAATTAATCTTTGGAAACGGGTCAGACGAAGTAATCTTAATTTTATGTAGAGCATTATTGACAAAAGGTACAAATACAGTTTGTGCTTGGCCATCTTTCTCTCAATATAAACATAATGCTGTAATTGAAGGGGCTGAAGTTCGAGAAGTTCCTTTAGTAGAAGGGGTACATGATTTAGATGGAATGCTTGCACAGATTGATGAAAATACACGCATCGTTTGGGTATGTAATCCGAATAACCCTTCAGGTACGTATGTAAATGAAGAGCAATTTAAACAGTTTTTAGCGAAAATACCTCGCGATGTCCTTGTTGTTAGTGATGAAGCATATTTTGAATATGTAGTAGCAGAAGATTACCCACAAACAGTTCCTTTACTTAAAGAGTATGATAATTTAATGATTTTACGAACGTTTTCTAAAGCCTACGGACTTGCAACGCTAAGAATTGGGTATGGTATTGGTAACAGTGACTTCATTCAAAAAATAGAGCCTGCAAGAGAGCCATTTAATACAACTACCCTTGCACATGTTGCAGCTAGTGCAGCTTTAAAAGATCAAGATTTTATTAATTATTGTAAAGAGTCAAACCGACTAGGTATGGACCAATTTTATCAATTCTGTAAAGAACACGATTTGAAATTTTATCCATCTCAAGGTAATTTTATTTTAATTGATATGAAAACTCCTGGGAATAAAGTTTTCAATTATTTATTAGAGCGTGGCATCATAGTACGTTCAGGTGAAGCACTAGGGTTCCCTACCTTTATAAGAATTACAGTGGGAAGTGCAAGTCAAAACGAAGCAATTATTCAACAATTGAGGGCTTTCATTAATAATTAATTTTAGAATAGCTAGGTTTTCTCTAGAATCTTTAGTGAAAAGCCTAGTTTTTCTACAAAAAGATAGTAAGTACATATATACTTTAGTGGAAAGCTGTCTAGCTCCAGGTACTTGCGCTTTTCTAAACAAAGGGAGATGTAAGAAACATTGAATAATCGAAAGGTATTTGTCATTGGTTTAGGTTTAATAGGCGGATCAATTGCTTTAGCAATAAAAAAAGAGCACAAGAACTGTATGATTTACGGCTTCGACATCAAGGAAGATCAATTGAAAATGGCGAAGTCCCTAGGTGTGATTGATGAATTTGTAGATCAGGTTGAAAAAGGTGTTGAGGACGCAGATCTTATAATTCTTGCTGCACCAGTTAAGAAAACAGAAGAAGTGCTTATAAATTTAGCAAGTTATAATCTAAAGGCGTCAGCGATTATTACTGATGTAGGAAGTACTAAAGAAAAAATTGTTGAAAAAGCACAAGTGTTACAGGGGAAAGGTGTGACTTTTATTGGGGGACACCCAATGGCTGGCTCCCATAAAACGGGAGTGGAAGCTGCGAAAGCCCATCTTTTTGAAAACGCATTTTACATATTAACCCCTTCTGAAGGGACGAATATGACTAAAATTATTCAACTGCAAAATTGGTTAAAAGGAACGAAAGCAAAGTTTATTGAGATGTCACCAAGTCAGCATGATCAAATTGCTGGGGTTATTAGTCATTTTCCACATCTAATAGCTGCAAGCCTTGTTCATCAAGTAGCGAAAATTGAAAAAGAACAACCGTTATTATCGAATTTCGCAGCTGGTGGATTTCGTGATATTACGCGAATTGCATCTGCTAGTCCAGTTATGTGGCGTGATATTCTTATTCATAATAAAGAAATTTTACTTTCACTATTATCTGAATGGCAAAAAGAAATGGATTATGTGAAAGGATTAATCGAGAAAGCAGAAGACCAAAGTATATTACAATATTTTCATTCTGCCAAAATGTTTCGAGATGAATTACCAATAAAACAAAAAGGTGCAATCCCTTCCTTTTATGATTTGTACGTCGATGTACCAGATCACCCAGGTGTTATTTCTGATGTTACAGGAATTTTATCGAAAGAAAATATAAGTATTACAAATATTCGTATATTAGAAACTAGAGAAGATATTATGGGAGTATTGCGGCTTAGTTTTCGATCTGACCAAGATCGTGATCGTGCCCTTACTTGTTTAGCAGAAAATTTATATGAAGCATACATAAGTTCTTAGTTTAAAGAGGATGTGTTAAAATATGACAAAAAAAATAGTGTCTCCAGTTAACAGTTTAAAAGGTGAAATAAAAATTCCTGGTGATAAATCAATCTCGCATCGTGCGGTAATGTTTGGAGCAATTGCAGATGGAAAAACAACAATTGAAGGTTTTTTACCTGGTGAAGATTGTTTAAGTACTATTTCGTGTTTTCAAAAGCTTGGTGTACAGATTGAACAAAACGGTGATCAAGTTACTGTGTATGGAAATGGATGGGATGGTCTTAAGGAAGCAACTGATATTCTAGATGTTGGTAACTCTGGAACTACAACAAGGCTTATGATGGGAATTTTGGCAACTAGACCATTTCATTCAGTTGTAATTGGTGATGCTTCGATTGCAAAAAGGCCAATGGCTAGGGTGACCGTTCCATTAAAAGAAATGGGAGCAAAAATCGATGGTAGGGGAGAAGGAAATTATACCCCTCTAGCAGTTAGGGGAGGAATGACTAAGGGAATTACATATAATTCACCTGTAGCAAGTGCCCAAGTTAAATCGGCTATCCTACTTGCTGGTCTACAAAGTGAAGGTGTAACAACCGTAACTGAACCACATAAATCTCGAGATCATACAGAAAGAATGTTAAAAGCTTTTGGTGTGGAATTAGAAGAAAACGAAACTACTGTTTCAGTTCGTGGTGGACAAGTCTTAAAAGGACAAAAAGTAGTAGTACCAGGTGATATTTCCTCTGCAGCATTTTTCTTAGTGGCAGGTGCGATTGTACCAAATAGTGAAGTAAAGATGTTAAATGTAGGTGTTAATGAAACTAGAATTGGTATTATTGATGTGTTAACACAAATGGGGGCAAAACTAACTATTTCGAACGAAAGAGTAATTAATGAAGAGAAAATGGCAGATTTAACTATTTGTACATCTTCATTGAAAGGCATTGAAATTGGTGGAGAAATCATTCCACGTTTAATTGATGAAATTCCAGTAATCGCAGTATTAGCAACTCAAGCAAATGGCACGACTGTCATTAAAGATGCTGAAGAATTAAAAGTAAAAGAAACTAATCGTATCGACACGGTTGTAGGACAATTGAAAAAGCTGGGTGCTAATATAGAAGCAACTGAGGATGGAATGATCATTCATGGTCCTACACAATTAACAGGCGGGAACGTTGATAGCTTTGGTGATCACCGTATTGGTATGGCAATGGCCATTGCTGGGTGTATTGCAAATGGCAAGATAGAAATTGAGGATGTCGAAGCAATTGACGTATCTTACCCGACATTCTTTCAACATTTACAAAAATTAGTTTAAATATATGGAATTTTCTGAATTTTAATTAACAAAAAACAAAAATCAGTTATATAATAGTAACTATAGTATAGTTTTCGCTTTTGGGGGACGGTAAGACACCGTTGCTTTAAGAGTAATTAAGAAACTCTCTTATATTTTTAGGGGATTTGCTATTTTAGTATTATTTAATTCGATTCTCCACTCCAATCATTATTCCTGTCTGCATTGTAGACAGGATTTTTTTTTATAATCAGAATTTATAAAATTCTAACTTGGAAACTGTCTAGCTTCAACGCCTACGATCTCGGTCACTTCAGTCAAGCTACTGACTTCAATAACTACATGAATAACGTCTCTAAATAGCTTCATGCAGCTTTGCTCCTGCGATTACTCGTCGCACAAAACACTGCTTCGAGGAAGCTTACTACGAAGCAATACTAGAAGACGCAGAAGCACGTAGGAAGCCAAAGAGCGGCTTCTGTCAAAGGCCGCCCCAGTGAAGCTACTACTTGGATTACTTCGAAGCGGCTTTGCGACGAGCAAACGGAGTGGCACAGGAGCAGCTGCTCGTGACCAAGGCGCTTGCGCTTTTCTTGGTTAGGAAATTATACAATTAAGGTTTTATTGTTGGAGATTTTAGTGATAGTGCTTTTGAATTCGTGGCACAACGATAAGATTTGCAATAATCTTATCGTTGTTTTGTAAATTAATTTCATCATACAGATTTTACGCAATCAAGAATATATATCTATTGATTTAGCTTGATGTGAATGGAATAATGCAATAAGGAAATTCACTCATATATGCTTAGAACCAACAATTAAATTTTATAATAAAATATAAAACTTCTTCATAGTAGTCATAGGATGTTTAATTACGACATAGCTTGTCAATAAGAATGTTTACTACTTATGAAGGAGGGGAAGATGAAATATATTATTGAAAATATCTTATTATGTCAATCAGATCAAGACCAAAGTAAATCTTTGTTAATTGAAGATTCTAAAGTTGTCAATGCTTACTCTCGTTTAAGCCACTATAATTATATGAGGCTTAATACAGATAATTTTTCTATTACTCCTGGGCATGTGATGATCGACTTAAGTATCATTAATATTAATGATTTTTCTTGCTTTAAGGAAAGAATGAAGCACCTTCAAAATATTGGGTGTACAACTCTTATTTCAGCAAGTGATTTAAAATATGAAAGTCAGTTTGAATTTGAAATAAAAAAAGCCAAACACGCTTTTATCAACAGTAGTATTGATTTTTTAATCGGGATAAAAATACCATTAAAGAAGTTAACTGCTACATTGGTTAGAAAGTGTAATAAATACAAAGTACCAGTTGTATTTGTAGAAATAAATTCAATAGAAGAACTTTATATACCAGAGTGGCAACGGATTAGGGATGAGTTATTTCCATTTCATATAGTTATCTTACCAATTTGGAATATTCAAGCTTCAAAGATGAAGTTCAAAAAAATTAAACGAGATTGGAAGGTACTACTGACAGAATATCATATTACTACGTATGAAAATGCTCCTAATGAGCATCAGCCTTTATCGAAAGAAGTGTTATCAAACATAGGATTGTATCCTAAAAAAGGTGCATTGCTAACAGGTTCTGATGCAGACTACTTACTTTTCAAAAATGATAATCTAAATAAAGATAAACTTGAAATAACACAGCAACTTCCTGATGTTGTTTGTGCAAATGGTGTTATTAAGAAAGCTGGAGTAGACATTTTTATTCGACCAGGTAGTGGGAAAGAAATAATTGTTAATGTTCCAAGAAAATTTGTTTCAATTAATCAAGCATTTCAACCAACTACTATTTCTATTGATTATTAATAAAATAAGTGTCTATAATTATATTATAGTAATTCCATCCACCACACTGGTGGTTTTTCTTTTTTTTGGAAACTTATCTATAGTTGACATTATGATTATTAACAAACAAACCAAGTTTAAATAATTGGCTGGAATAGGAGTAGTAGTTATGAATATAGGAATAAAAAAAGCAATAAAATTAATTGATGAGGGAAGAGTAGAGGAAGCCTTGAAACAATTAAAGAAAACGAATGAAACGGCTGATCACGACTCCAAATACTCAATAGCAGAAATTTATTATGATTTAGGTTTAGTAGATTTAGCTAAAGAGGTCATTGAAGAACTTTTGATTTATTATCCAGATGAAGGTGAATTATATACATTTATGGCAGAATTACTAATAGATTTAGATGAGGAAGATGAGGCTATCGAAATGCTTCTTGAAATAAATGAAAATGATCCAGTATACGTTCAAGGCCAATTGTTACTAGCCGATCTTTATCAATTACAAGGGCTAGATGAAGTAGCAGAAATGAAACTATTAAATGCTGAAAAAAAAGTTCCAAATGAACCTGTCGTTCAATTTGGATTAGGGGAATTTTATATTTCAAGAGGAGACTATGTAAAAAGTATTCCGTACTATAAACGGGCATTACCGTTTCAAAAAAACTTAGAAGGAACGAATATAGCATTGCGTTTAGCTGAGGCATTTAGTGCCAGTGGTGCTTTTGAAGAAGCGATTACTTATTATGAAGAAGGAATTTGTAATAATCCTACAATAGATGACCACTTTGGATTTGGATATACAGTACTTCAATTGGGTAATTTCCCTACTGCGATAAACCAATTTGAGAAAGTAATTGATATGGATGAAAGTTATTCGAGTGTTTATCCATACTTAGGAGAAGCTTATGAGGAAGATGGTCAAATTCGTGAGGCTCTACAAATTATAAAGAGGGGTTTAGAGATTGATGAGTTTAATGAAAATTTATATATTCAAGGAGCTAGAGTTTCACTTAATAACGGATATGTTGTAGAAGGTGAGCAGTATTTAAGAAAGGTACTAGCGATTAATCCGTCTAACTTTGAGAGTGCAAATATGCTCGCAAACTTATTGAAAAAAGAGGAGCGTTTTAGTGAACTTGATGACCTTATAACGTATCTAAAAGAACTGGGAGAAGAAGACCCTCTTTTTGATTGGTTTTTAGCTACGGCGAAAAGAGAACTAGATGAATTTGAGGAAGCATTGCAAATATATGAGAGCTTAAGTAATAACTTTTCTGGAGATAGTGATTTCTTAGAAGAGTTTGGTCAAATATTACTCGAGGCTGGTAAGCGAGAAAAATCGAAAGATGTGCTGACAAAAGCCTATGAGTTAGATCAAACAAAAGGATATATTAAAGAATTATTATTTGATTTATCTCTAGGTGAATAATAGTTTCTTATAAAACCGTTAATACTACATAGTAAAAATCACTATGGGGGAACGGTGATAAAAATGAACTTAATGGACGTATTACTTTTTCAAGATCGAAAAGAGTTGGGAAAACTATTACAAGGGATTGATTCAAATATTAATGTGCATTCCAAGAGGGAAATGATCGAAGTCCTATATGCCGAGTTAACTAATTTTCATCAATTTAGTAAAAAGTTTCAACTCTTATCAAATGATGCGAAGAGAATAGCGTTAACTTTGTGTTTTGATGAAAAGCTTTTTTTATCCAAAGAAGAACTCTTTGGTTTTGTTCCGAAATTTGATCAGGAAAGTTTTCATGCCCTAGTAGAAGAACTAACTAGTTGTGGGATTTTATTTGCGTATGCTAATAAAAATTATTTAATCCCCATCCAAATTAAAGATGAGTTAATCCGTTGTTTTAAAATGAACATGGATGTACATAGTTTTATTTTTCCATCTCTTGAAGAAACAAATGTTGAGATGGAAATAGTAAACGATATTTTATCTTTTATTGATATAGTAGTTGATTCTCCGCTACCATTAACCAAAAATGGGCTTATTCATAAAAAAGACTTTCAGGCCATTATGAAACAGTTTTCTATTAAGGAAACGATACCAGACGAAAAATGGCGGTTTGGATATGGAAGACGATTCTCTTATTATCCAGATCGTTTCTCCTTTATTTATGATTTTTGCTTTAACAGAAAGTGGATTAATGAAACTGATGGCACATTAGTAATTGGAGAAAAAGTAAATGAGTTAGAAAGTTTGAAACTTGATATATTTATTCAAAGTTTAGTAAATTATTGGCTTACTTTATATCGTCGACCGATACCTACGATTAAGCTTTTATTTAAACTGTTTATGGGATTAGTAGAGGATGGTAATGGTATTGAAGAAGAAGGCATTATTTATGAATTTACCCCTTTAGTAACAGATTATTATTATGATACAAAGGAAGATGTTATAAAAAAAAGATTTATCAATATGTTAGTAAATCTAAATATAATTAAGCCAATAGAGAGAAATGGCTTGCGCTTTTACACAGTAGGCCCCGCTAAATATTTACTTTAAGCTTATTGCCGATATCTTTTATTAACAGGAACCAAGTGAAAGCTTGGTTCTTTACATTTATGAGGTAAGCATAAAAGGAAAGATATCTAGCTCCAACGCCTACGAACTCAGTCACTTCAGTCAAGTTTCTGACCTCAATGACTTTTTGGATTGTTCCTGCGGTTACTCGTCGCACGAAAAACAATTGCTCCTGCGGTTAGACGAAGAAGCCAAAGAGTGGCTTCTGTCAAAAGCCGCCGCCCCGGCGAAGCTACTGCTTGATTACTCAAAGCTGCTTTGCGACGAGCAAACGGAGTACCACAGGAGCAGCTGCAAGTGACCAATACTTACACTTTTTTATAAGTGAAATTTTATTGAAATGAGATGTTATAAATGTCCAAACAACATATAAATTTAAAAAAACTTTTTAAAAATAAAGGATTTTTCGTATTATAAAAAGAATATTATTAGTAAAATTATTATAAAAGTTAATATACGAAAGCCCGCTATAGTAATCAATAGGGGAGGGTTACAGATGAGTAGCACGATCTCGGTTTTAGAAAAAAAAGATTTCTTAAAGTGGTTTCTAAACAAATATCAGTTAAAAAGAAGAGAATGTGCATGGTTATTAAATTACTTAATGAGTGATGATCAATTAATGGAAAAGGTACACTTTGTTGAAAATGCAGAGTACTGTCCGAAGTCATTAATTATCTCAGCGAATGATGTTGATTGTATCCCGTTTAGTTTTCATAAGCGTCAGCACGTAACGATGGACGCTGAAAAGTCTTTTCATGATATTAGGCTAAATAAAGAGGAAGAAATTTATATTCAATTGAATTTCAGAGACTCCAAAAAAATTCCTCAATATATAGCCGTGTTAGAAGAGAATCCGTTTGTCCCGATTGATAAAGAAACAGAAAAAGTATACAGCCTATTTGCGGACTTAATTATTGATCAAGCATCTTATCAATTTGAAAAAAAGCAACTACTAAAGAAAATAGATGAATCATTAGATAATGGAGATAAGGAAAGTTTTATGTTTTATTCTAAGAAACTTTCCAATTTAAAAACCCTTAAGGAATAAGGGTTTTTTATTTTGATAAGTTACTTTTCTTGTTGATAAAGCTTATAAAACCATAATAGTATTGATGTTTTTTTTGGAATTTCAACATGAAATTTCTTTTCGTTTTATAGTTCCTCCATAATAGTTTAAACTATTTACTATTACAACAATAGGAGGAATAAGATGAAGTGGCAAGCAAAAGAAATTGATCTTTACTTACAGGCAAAGGAGTATGTTGATACAGCAATTATCCCGTTAGTTCCAATTTCCTTGGAAGATGACTTTAAAAAAACGATACAAGTCGGGGAATTTATTGCTCTATTTTGTGATGAATTAGAAAAGCAGTTTAAAGGTCGGGTATTCCAATTTCCTCCATATACATATATTAAAAAGCAAAACCTTTATGGATGTTTAGAGAAGTTAATTGAATTGGAAACTTATTTGAAAAAATATGGATTTCGTCATGTTATTTATTTAACCTCAGATTCGACTTGGGAACAAACAGAAAGTAGCATAACACAACTAATTTATATTTCAGCTATTTCATTGGAGGAGTTAGATAAAAAACAAATTACGAATGAACTTTCAAAACAGGTGAAACAATTATTACCAATGTTAATGAATAAATGGCAAAATGAGAGCTAGAAAATCTATTCTATTTTGTTAAAATACAAAAGGTAAAAATGGGAGAATGCAATGCTAAATAATTTAGTTTATTTATTGGGGCAAAGGTCTATATTATATGTATTATTAGTCGTAAACTTGCTAGGAACAGTGTATGGATATTGGTGGTATAAAGAGCAGTTAGCTATAACACCGCCGCAATTCTTCATTTTTGTTCCCGATAGCCCA
This sequence comes from Anaerobacillus alkalilacustris, assembly GCF_001866005.1. Taxonomy (GTDB): domain Bacteria; phylum Bacillota; class Bacilli; order Bacillales; family Anaerobacillaceae; genus Anaerobacillus; species Anaerobacillus alkalilacustris. The sequence goes on along the minus strand of NZ_MLQR01000016.1, from coordinate 75,155 downwards.
ACGGCAAGCTTATTTTTTGTACTAGTTTTAGTGGCTTTTTTATTGAGAAAAAATTGGCCTTTACTAGAAGCTTTTGCCGCAGTTACATTAATCAAATATGGGGTTTGGGCTGTTGTTATGAATATAGCAGCGGGGATAGCTGGGGCAACGTTAACGTGGGAGAATTACATGCTTATTGCTTCGCATTTAGCAATGTCTGTTCAAGCAATTCTTTTTGCTCCATATTATCGAATAAGGGTTTGGCACTTAATTATTGTGGCAGTTTGGACAATACATAATGATATTGTTGATTATGTATACCTTATGCATCCGTGGGTTTCAAGATCTTTACAAGATTATATTAGTCATATAGGTTATTTTACTTTTTGGCTGAGTGTCGTATCTATTTTTATTGTTTATTTTTATGCTATACGAAAAGGTAGAAAAAAGCTTTATTTACCATAGTTAATTCTATTTTTTTGGTCTACTCTTGTCCACCTCTTCATAGGATTTAATAGAAGAAGAGGAGGGACAGGCATGCACAAGAGAATGCTAGCTTTTATTTGTTTATTTTTTCTTGTTTTTTCTACTAATGTCCATGCAGAAAAGGATTTAGATGAAAAAGAATGGAGAAATTTAAATCATACGGCTGATAAAGTTCTACAATTAGTCAAGGAAGAAAAATATAGTGAAGCAAAACAGCTTATGGATTACTTTTCTAAACAATTTTTAGCAATTCGCTATGATAACAAAAATTTATCAATGACTCAGTTACGTCTTATAACCACATCGTATGAAAAAGCAATGGGTGCTGTTACAAGTACAAGTGCTAGTCATGAAGAAAGAGTAGTATCTGTATCAGAGTTTCGTTTAGTCATTGACGCCCTAGTATCAGAGCATCATCCTTTATGGAAAAACACAGAAACACAAGTGATGAACTATTTTGCTAAAATGAGAGAAGCCATATCAAGTGAAGATAATAACGCTTTTCAACATCATTTTAACGGATTTTTACAACGTTATTCGATGATACGACCGGCAATTATGATTGATCTATTACCACATCAATTTCAAAGAATCGATTCTCATGTTCGGTTTGTTGAAAGGTACCGAGGAACGATTGTCAGTGATCAGGATAAATCAAAACATTTGAAAATAATGGAAGAAGACTTTGCTAAGTTATACAAGGGCTTTGAAGAAGACCAAGCCGATCCTTCATTATGGTGGGTAATCTTTTCGGTTGGTGGCACTATTTTATTATCCTTATCTTACGTAGGCTATCAAAAATTTAAAGCTGAAAAAAATAAGGTTAAAATGAAACAAAAATAAAATTAATACGTATGAATAGTTATGAATTGACATAATATAAGTGATTAACTACAATTAAAGTAATGAAAAGGAATTCAGATCTTTAGGGTTCCAAAAAACAAACACGGAGGTTTACATCAATGTCATTAGGTGCATTACTCGTTTATTTTGCAGTTCTTATTTTAGTTCCGTTATGGGCACAGATGAAGGTGAAAAGTGCATATAGCAAATACTCGCAAGTGCCAGCATCATCAGGAATGACGGGTGCACAAGTAGCAAGGAAAATTTTGGATGATAACGGACTGTACAATGTTTCTGTTGAACCAGTTAAAGGGAAACTAACAGACCACTATGATCCACGTGCGAAGGCTGTCCGTTTATCTGAAGAAAATTATTATGGACATTCTGTTGCAGGTGCTGCTGTTGCTGCTCATGAAGTGGGACACGCTATGCAAGATGCAGAAGAATATGCGTTCTTACGTTTTCGTCATGCATTAGTACCAGTTGCAAACTTTGGATCAAATGGTGCGATCTTCATTATCTTAGCTGGTATGTTAATGTCTCAACTGAATTTAATGCTATTAGGTATCATTTTTATGGCAGCTGCGGTATTATTCCAAGTGGTAACATTACCCGTTGAGTTTAATGCAAGTAGTCGTGCGATGGAACAAATTGTTTCTGTAGGTGTTATTCGTAATAATGAAGAACGTGAAACGAAAAAAGTATTAGATGCAGCTGCATTAACCTACGTTGCAGCCGCAGTAGTTGCTGTGATGGAACTTGTTCGTTTCATATTAATGTATGTAGCAATGAATAGAGATTAATCGTAAAAAGGATGGTTCAATATTTGAATCCATCCTTTTTATTATAATCAGAATTTATAAGTTTCTAACTCAAGTTTCGCAGTTAAATTTTAAAAGCGAAACCTTGGTACTACTAGTGCCATTTAAAACTAAATATATCTATTGACTTGAAATTTGGAAATACAAAAAGCACCCACTATTTGGTAAGATGTTATCGACCAAGAAAACAAATAACCAATAGAGAGGTGCTCCCTATATGATAGTCGATAAGCAGGACAATAATCAACTTCCAAATGAAATTTTAGGTCATATGAAAGAATTACGAGTGTTCGAATTTAACTCAAGTTTCGCAGTTAAATTTTAAAAGCGAAACCTTGGTACTACTAGTGCCATTTAAAACTAAATATATCTATTGACTTGAAATTTGGAAATACAAAAAGCACCCACTATTTGGTAAGATGTTATCGACCAAGAAAACAAATAACCAATAGAGAGGTGCTCCCTATATGATAGTCGATAAGCAGGACAATAATCAACTTCCAAATGAAATTTTAGGTCATATGAAAGAATTACGAGTGTTCGAATGGTTACGAAAAGCCGGTATTACCAAGGGTTCTGGCTTTACTACTTCCATTATTTTTAAGGTTGTCTTTTCTTTGGTCTTTCTTCAAAAATCATGGAACACATTACTTACTGGTCGTAAAGGCAATGATTACTTCGGTAAGGATACTGTGTATCGTTTTCTTAACCATTCTCAATATAACTGGAGACGTTTTCTCCTTTTATTAAGCTCATGGACGATTTCAAAAGTCCAAAGTCTGTCGTCAACTGAGTCTGTTTTTATCATTGATGACTCCATGTACAATCGCGATCGCAGTAAAAAGGTCGAGCTATTAGCTAATTGCCATGATCATGCGACGAAGAGGTTCTATAAAGGCTTTCGTATGCTTACTTTAGGTTGGTCTGATGGGCAAACANTTCTCCCCGTCGATTTCTCGCTACTAAGTTCCAAAAAGCACATTAACGGAATCTCAGAGGATATCGATAAACGTACATCAGGCTATAAAAGAAGAGCTGAAGCACTTCGTAAATCACCAGAAGTCGCTTTCGAGATGATTTGTCAAGCACTTAACCAAGGGATGAGTGCATCGTATGTTTTGATGGATACTTGGTTCACCCACGCTCCTTTAATTCAAAACATCATTGATGAGGGTCTTGATGTCATTGGTATGGTGAAAGCAAATAATAACAGCTTCCGTCACAATGACAAGCGCTATCTTCTAAAGGATCTTTATAAGCTAGCAACGCCTGCTTCATCAAAGAAAAATAAGGACATCTTGCGAGTGATTCAAACGGAGATGAACCATAAGACGATGGGAACCGTCATTCCAGTTAANATCGTCTTTATTAGGCATCGCCATTATAAGCAAGAGTGGTTAGCGATTTTGAGTACAGACCTAACTTTAAGTGCGGAAGATATCATTCGAATTTACCGCCGTCGCTGGCAAATCGAAACCTTTTTTAAAGCTGCAAAGTCACTATTAAAGCTTGAAAGCGAGTTCCAAGGAAGATCCTATGACTTGCTTATTAGCCATACAACGATTGTATTTACTAGGTATATTCTAATCGCTTGGCAGCAACGTTGTAGTAACGATCAACGTACATTTGGTGGTCTCTTTTATGATTTAACAGACGAATTACAAGATATAGACTGGGCGACAGCACTTTGTGAACTTCTTCTCATTCTTGAAGAAGTATCAAAGGAGTCAAATAAAGCAGTACAAAACTTAATAAAAAATCAAATAGTACAGTGGGTGAGTCACTTGCCCAACTATATCAAGGCTTTAGTGCCAATTTCTTAGCAACGTTGTAGTAAGCTTGGCAGCAACGTTGTAGTAACGATCAACGTACATTTGGTGGTCTCTTTTATGATTTAACAGACGAATTACAAGATATAGACTGGGCGACAGCACTTTGTGAACTTCTTCTCATTCTTGAAGAAGTATCAAAGGAGTCAAATAAAGCAGTACAAAACTTAATAAAAAATCAAATAGTACAGTGGGTGAGTCACTTGCCCAACTATATCAAGGCTTTAGTGCCAATTTCTTGGTGCGAAACTTGAGTTTCTAACTTGGAAACTGTCTAGGTTCAGCGCCTACGAGCTCGGTCACTTCAGTCAAGCAACGGACTTTAATTACTGCTTGAGATCGTTCGTCGTTTGGCTTCATGTAGCTTTACTTCGAGGAAGCTTGCTTCAAAGCTATGCTAGAAGACGCAGAAGCACGTAGGAAGCCAAAGAGCGGCTTCTGTCAAAGGCCTTCCAGTGCCTTTCGCTCGTGACCAAGGCGCTTGCGCTTTTCTTGTTTGGGCGAATAGAAATACTTGGAAGTTGATGGCACCCCTAATTATGTTTCTATTGGTCTCTTATATTCATCTAAGGTAAATCCTTCTCCAATGACATCTTGCACATCATTTACTGTAACAAAGGCGTGGGGGTCAATTTTTTCAATCAATGTTTTTAAACGAATGAGTTCGTTTCTACCTACAACACAATATAAAATTTCCTTTTCTAATCCTGAAAAGCTTCCTTTTCCTTTCAAGACGGTCGCCCCTCTACCCATTTGGTTTAAAATACAACTTGCTATTTCAGAAGACTTGTCAGATATAATAAAAGCCGCCTTTCCAGAATATGCCCCTTGTTGCATAAAATCGATGACTTTTGCACTTATAAATACAGCGACTAACGTATACATCGCTTCACGATAATTTAAATAAATTAATGAAGATGTAATGACTGCTGCATCAAACATAAACATTGTCTTGCCCATACTCCAACCGTAGTATTTAAATGCTAGGCGAGCAATAATATCTACCCCTCCAGTAGTTCCTCCAAATTTAAATACGATCCCAAGACCCACCCCGATAAAAACACCTGCAAAAAGAGCGACTAGGGTCATATCATCATGTAGTGGGATTGAAATGAAGGGATATCTTTGGAAAATAAATAAAAATAATGATAAGCTCACTGTGCCAATTAATGTATAAATAAAAGAATTTCGACCTAGAACCTTCCAACCGACAAAAAATAGTGGAATGTTAAGTAAAAGGTTAGTGTATGCTGGATCAATATTAAATACAAAAAATAAAATTAAAGTAATTCCTGTGAAGCCACCGTCGGCAAGGTTATTTTCCATATTAAAATAAACAAGCCCAAACGACATGATTGCAGCCCCTAAAACGATATATATAACATTATTTATTTTAATTGATATTGTCATGATAAGAATTTCCTTTTCTCTATCGGTATTTTTGTCACCAAGATAAGAAAGTATATAATTTCTTATCTTGGAAAGGTGTCTAGCTACAGCTCCTACGAGGTTGGCCACTTTCGTTTAGTCGAGTAACTACTTTTTAGATGCGATTCATGTAGGTTTGCTTGGATGAAACGTTCCTCAGCTAATAGACGCATAAGCACTTGTACTTTTTACGTCGTTGAGCAAGGGAGTGTTGCTTTTTAGATATTATAGCGAAAATTTTACAATAAATAAATCAAGGTTATAATGGTATTGTTGATAATTAAATGAAATAATATTTGTCAAATCAAGATTATTTAGCTAACATGGATATTAGAAGTATTTTGAGGTGGTTTTCATGGGTGAAAAGAGTTTGACAGAAATTCAAACTGAAGTTGATCAGTACATAAGTCAATTTAAAGAAGGATATTTCAGTCCATTAGCAATGCTAGCAAGGATGACTGAAGAACTTGGAGAATTATCTCGTGAGGTTAATCATTATTACGGTGAAAAGCCTAAAAAATCAACAGAAGAAGAAAGAACAATGGAACAAGAGTTAGGTGATTTATTCTTTGTCCTAGTTTGTTTTGCTAATTCTTTAAACATTAATCTAGAAGAAGCCTTCGATCTTGTTATGGAAAAATTTAGGACGAGAGATAAAGATCGATGGACCAAAATAGAAACAAAGGAGAAATAGAAAAAATGTCAAATTCAATCATTAAAGTAGCAATTACAGGTGCAGGTGGAAAAATGGGTATGGAAGCTGTCAAAATGGTTACTTCCACTCCGCACTTTCAACTTGTAGCCGGAATTGACACACAGAACGGTGGTAAATTATTTTCAGAAATTCCTGGTATGCCTAATGTTGATGTACCAATGTATACTGACTTACATAAAGCGTTTAGTGAGCATGAATGTGATGTATTAATTGATTTAACAAACCCTAAGTTTGGACGTAAACATATGGAAATTGCCTTTGAGCATGGGGTGAGACCAGTTGTAGGAACAACAGGCTTCACTGAAAAAGATGTTGAGGAGTTGTCAGCGATTGCTGAAGAAAAAGCCCTAGGTGCAATTATTGCTCCTAACTTTGCGATTGGAGCCATTTTAATGATGAAATTTTCACAGATGGCTGCTAAATATTTACCTGATGTAGAGATCATTGAAATGCACCATGATCGCAAGTTAGATGCTCCTTCTGGCACCGCAATTAAAACTGCACAGTTAATATCAGAAGTAAGAGAGCCTAAACAACAAGGTCATGAAGATGAAAAAGAAGAGTTGCCGGGGGCAAAAGGTGCCGATTACCAAGGTATGAGAATTCATAGCGTTCGCTTACCTGGTCTTGTTGCCCATCAAGAGGTCATTTTCGGCGGAATTGGACAAACGCTAACAATCCGCCATGATTCTATTGATCGCACTTCTTTTATGCCAGGTATCCGCTTAGCTGTTGAAACTGCAATGAAATTAGATGTTTTAGTGTATGGATTAGAAAATATTATAGAATAAATTGGAGGGGTTTTATTATGAAGATTGCATTAATAGCTCATGATAAAAAGAAACCGGAGATCGTTCAATTTGCTATTGCTTATGAAGAAATACTAAAAGACCATCAATTATATAGTACAGGTACAACAGGGACTAGAATTATGGAAGCGACAGACTTACAAATTGAGCGGTTTAAATCAGGGCCGCTAGGTGGGGACCAACAAATAGGAGCTCTTGTTGCAGAAAATGAAATGGATTTAGTGCTATTCTTCAGAGACCCACTTACTGCTCAAGCGCATGAACCCGATATTAATGCATTAATCCGATTATGCGATGTTTATGGAATTCCTCTTGCCACAAATATGGCTACAGGAGAAATACTTGTGAAAGGTCTTGCCCGTGGAGACTTTGAATGGAGAAAAATCGTTAACCCCACGATAGAGAAAGATGAGTAATTACCATATTGATATGCTAGCGATTGGCGCCCATGCTGATGATGTTGAAATTGGTATGGGTGGTACAATTGCTCATTATACGAAAAAGGGTCATCGTGTTGCGATTTGTGATTTAACAAGGGCCGAATTATCGTCTAACGGTACTGTTGAACTTAGGACACAAGAAGCGAAACTAGCAAGTGATATTTTAGGAGTTACTAATAGAATTCAACTTGGTATGAAGGATCGAGGCATCGGTATTAATAATGAGGAAATTAGAAAAGTTGTTTCGATCATACGAAGATATCGACCTCGTATAATTTTTGCGCCCTACTATGAGGATCGACACCCTGATCATGGTAATTGTGCAAGACTTGTAAAGGAAGCAATTTTTTCAGCAGGGATACAAAAATATCAGGATGAATTAAATTTACCTTCTCATAAGGTAGATGGATTTTATTATTATATGATCAACGGATTTCATAAACCTAATTTTATCATTGATATTTCAAATGAAATGGAAACAAAAATGGAAGCGTTAAATGCATATAAAAGTCAATTTGTTAAGCAACCGGGAAGTGTTGAAACTCCATTAACAAGCGGTTATACGTCCGCTGTATTAGCTAGGGAAAGTTTATTTGGAAAAGAAGTAGGGGTTAAGTATGGTGAAGGTTTTATTTCTGATAGCCCCTTATTATATCATTTATTTTAGAGAGGTAAGTATGAAATTAAAAATAGGAATTACTTGTTACCCATCGGTAGGTGGTTCTGGTATTATTGCTACCGAACTTGGGAAGCTGTTGGCTGAAAAAGGTCATGAAGTGCATTTTATTACTTCTGGTTTGCCATTTCGCTTAGGGAAAGTTTATTCCAATATCTATTATCATGAAGTATCCGTTAACCATTATTCAGTATTTCAATATCCACCATATGATCTAACTTTAGCAAATAAAATGGCGGAAGTGGCTATTCGCGAACAGCTAGATATTTTACATGTCCATTACGCAATACCTCATGCTATATGTGCTTTTTTAGCTAAAGAAATGGTCGGTGGAAACTTAAAAATTGTTACGACTCTTCATGGAACTGATATTACAGTTTTAGGATATGACCTATCTTTAAGTGAAATGATTCGATTTGGCATTGAGAAGTCTGATGCAGTGACTGCAGTATCTGTTAATTTAATTGAACAAACTGAAAGACTTTTAAATACAACGAATAAAATTACACCTATATATAATTTTATTGATAATCGTGTGTACTTCAAAAAAGATTGTTTAAATCTAAAGGAAGAATACAATATTGCTGAACATGAAAAGGTAATAATTCATGTTTCTAACTTTCGACCTGTAAAACGAGTTCCAGATGTAATACGAAGCTTTTATGAGATTTCTAAACAAATTGATGCAAAACTAATTCTGCTCGGGGATGGCCCTGATTATTCAGTGGTTTGTCGACTAGTTAAGGAGTTGGGTCTCCAACAAAAAGTCTTGTTCTTAGGTAATCAAAAGCAAGTAGCAGATTTTTTATCGATCAGTGATTTAATGTTACTACTCTCAGAGAAAGAAAGTTTTGGTCTTGCTTTACTTGAAGCGATGGCCTGTGAAGTTCCTGTAATTGGTACAAATACTGGTGGAATACCAGAGGTAATTGTAGATGGAGAAACAGGCTTCATTTGTGAGATAGGTGATATTGAAGGTGTTTCGCAAAAGGCGATTGAAATACTTACGAGTTATGAATTACATAAAAAAATGGCAGATCAATCTTTAGAACGAGCCAATACATATTTCAGCCAAGAAACCATACTTTCAAAGTATGAAGATCTTTATTATTCTATTATTGAACAACGGTAAACATAATGGACTGTAAAGAAAGGGATGGCTAATGAACGAAAGTACCTTTCAAAGTGCGAATGAAATAATTGGAAAAATAGAAGCTCTAGGTCATGAAGCATATGTAGTTGGTGGTGCGGTACGTGACCTCTTTTTGCAAAAAGAAATTCACGACGTTGATATTACTACATCGGCTCCAGTAAACATCATCAAAAGTGCTTTTCCTAAAACCATTGATGTTGCAATTAAACACGGAACAGTTATAGTTCAATATAAAGGTGAATCCTTTGAAGTAACCAGTTACCGTGGGAGTTCTTTACTTGCTGACTTAGCTATGAGAGATTTTACGATAAATGCAATGGCATTAACGAAGGAAAGGGTTGTCATCGATCCTTATTTAGGACAAGTTGATATTAAAAACGGGTGCTTACGCGCAGTTGATGATCCACATAATCGCTTCATTGAAGACCCCTTAAGAATTCTTCGTGCAATTCGTTTTGTGAGTGAACTATCATTTACTATTGAAAAACAAACATTGGAGGCCATGCATAAACATATCGATAACATTAATCAAGTAGCAGTAGAACGAGTCTTCTCAGAATTTAAGAAAATATGTTTAGGAAATAATGTGGAGAAAGCATTTGAAATAATAATTCATTTAAAAATAGTTGATAAAGTATCTTATTTTCAGGAAGTAAAACATGCATTAAAAAGTGTAGATACTTTAAAATCAATGTGTGCATGTAAGAATATGACAGAAGTTTGGATATTATTTTTGTTTGTTTCGCGTTATCATAACTATAAAAATTTTCTTCGATCTTGGAAACAACCCAAAAAAGTAATAGATGAAGTAGAAACTATTATGTTACGACTTCCGATTCTATTGCAAAATGGCTTTACTGAAGAAGACTGTTATTTTTTAGGGATAGAAAAAGCTCAAAAAGCAGAACGAGTTAGAGCAGCCCTTTTACATAAACAACCACAAATAAATAAGATAAATTCACTGTTTCATCAATTACCTATTAAAGAGCGAAAACAAATTAAAATAAATGGATCTGAAATTATACGATTATTAGAGAAAGATGAGCCTAGGGAACGAATAGGTGAGATAATTTTTCATGTAGAAAAAGCAATCTTACAAAAAAAAATTGAGAATAAGAAAGAAACGATTATTAATTGGTTACGAGAGGAGGGGTATATAGGTGCGAAGTAAATTACTACAGATGTTAACGGAACATCCGGAAGAATATCTTTCTGGTGAAGCTATTAGCAACTACCTCGGTTGTTCAAGGACAGCGGTGTGGAAACATGTGGAGGAGTTAAGAAAATCTGGCTATGAAATAGAGGCAGTCCCAAGAAGAGGGTATCGAGTTGTTCATAAGCCAAATTTATTAACAAGCAGTGAAATACAAGCTGGCTTATCTACTCGCTATTTTGGAAAAAACGTTCATTATGAAAAATCCGTTTCTTCGACTCAAGAACTTGCTCATAGGATTGCTTCAGAAGGAGGGGAAGAGGGAACGATAATAGTGGCAGAAGAACAAGTTGCTGGTAAGGGAAGGTTAGGAAGGCAATGGTATTCTCCTATTGGTACAGGTATTTGGATGAGTATGATTTTAAAACCGAAAATCCCTCCTCAACAAGCCCCACAGTTAACTTTGTTAACAGCTGTGGCCGTCATTCGTGGTATTCATGCTATCACTGGTTTGAATTGTGATATTAAGTGGCCAAATGATATTTTATTAAATGGAAAAAAATTAGTTGGTATTTTGACAGAGATGCAAGCGGACTTAGATCAAATTCAATCTGTTATCATTGGGATTGGTATTAATGTTAATCAAATTTCTTTTCCTGAAGAAATTAAAGAGACAGCTACTTCATTAAGAATAGAAAAAGGGAAGGAAATAAATAGAGCTAGTATTATTAAAAGTATTTTAGAAAACTTTGAGGAACTATATGAAATATATTTGAAAGAAGGCTTTTTACCAATAAAAATAATGTGGGAAGCTCATGCTATTACAATTGGAAAAAGAATAACGGCTAGAACAATGGGTGGTTCATTTCAAGGGTTTGCACAGGGGATTACAGATGAGGGAATACTTCTTTTAGAAGACGATTTAGGTGACACACATAAAATCTATTCTGCTGATATTGAATGAGAAAAATTATTCTTATGCATTTAGTTGTAATAAACAGTAGGGCAGAGTTTTAACACAATGAATTTGTTTAAGAGTATATGGTTTATTTTACACTTTAAAAAAAGTTGACAACTTAGTATAATGATAGCAAGAAAAACAAGGGCAGTATCTTTGAAGAACTGCACCGATAAGCTTGGTTTTTTACAAACAAATAGTCTGCCTTGATCCAGAGAGACTAGGACAGAGGGATAAAGAAACTATAACATCAATTGCCACATTAGAAGACTTATTTCTAGAGTGACACTAAATCCTTCTTTCCTTATTGGGGAGAAGGATTTATTATTTCTAGATTTTTTAATGGATTTCATTCAAATAGCAAATAAATAGAAATAATTTGATAGTTTCTCTTATTTTCCTCTAGCATTTAATAGGAGGATGAAAAAATTGAAAACAACAGCAAGCTTTAAAGAGATGAAACAAAATAATGAAAAAATTGCCATGATGACAGCTTATGATGCACCTTCAGCAAAATTGGTTGAAGAAGCAGGAATTGATGTCATATTAGTTGGGGATTCTCTCGGGATGGTTGTACTTGGCTATGACTCAACGATCCCAGTAACGATTAATGACATGATTTTACATTCAAAAGCTGTTAAACGAGGAGCAAAAAATACATTTATTGTAACAGATATGCCGTTTTTAACGTATCACTCTTCACTAGAAGTAACAATAGATAATGCTAGACGTCTTATGCAAGATGGTGGAGCCAATGCAGTTAAATTAGAAGGAAATGGTACTGTAATAGAAAAAATAGAGAAATTAACGAATGCAGGGGTTCCTGTTGTTGCCCATTTAGGGTTAACACCTCAGTCTGTAGGTGTTTTAGGTGGTTATAGAGTACAAGGAAAAGATGCAAAAGCTGCAAAACAATTACTAGAAGATGCAAAGAAGGTAGAGTTAGCTGGTGCTTGCATGCTCGTATTAGAATGTGTACCTAAGCAATTAGCTAGACTTATTAGTGAAGAAATCTCAATTCCAACCATTGGTATTGGAGCTGGTAAGGAAACGGATGGTCAAGTTCTTGTTTACCATGATTTGATTGGATATGGTAGTGAAAGAGTACCTAAGTTTGTTAAGCAATATACAAATATTTCTGAAAGTATTTGTCATGCACTTAGTACTTATGTAACTGAAGTAAAGACTAGTCAGTTTCCCGAGGATAAACATACATTTACGATGAAAGATGAAGAGTTGGATCGTTTATATGGAGGATGATATGAGAATAGTCTGTACAATAACTGAAATGAAGGAAATAATATCTGAGCAGAAAAAACATGGAAAATCAATTGGGTTTGTTCCTACAATGGGATATCTACATGAAGGACACCTTTCGTTAGTAGAAGAAGCAAAAAAACATGATGAATTTATTGTAATTAGCATTTTTGTAAATCCATTACAATTTGGTCCTAACGAGGATTTTGAAAGATATCCAAGGGATATTGAACGCGATGAAAAACTAGCAAAAGCTGCAGGGGTAGATGTTATTTTTTATCCAAATATTAAGGAAATGTATCCGAACGACCTGACTTGTTCAGTACGAGTCCAAAAGGGTGTTAATATTCTGTGTGGTAAAAGTCGACCTGGTCATTTTGACGGTGTAGCAACAGTAGTTATGAAACTCTTTCATATTGTTAGTCCAATGAGGGCATATTTCGGAATGAAAGACGCTCAACAAGTAGCTGTTATTGAAAATATGATAGCTGATTTTAATTTGAACGTACAACTAATGAAGTGTCAAACTTTGCGTGAAAATGATGGTTTAGCAAAAAGTTCTAGAAATGTATATTTGACGCCTGAAGAAAGAAGACAAGCGCCAGAAATTTATTCAAGTTTATTAAATGCTAAAAATAAAATTAATTCAGGAGAAAAAAATATTGCAACTCTTAAAGTAGAAATAGCTGAACATCTTACTACAAAGACTAATGGAATTGTTGATTATGTTGAGATTTTAGCATATCCAAGCTTAGAGAAAATGGACCATTGTGAAGGGGTAATGATTATTGCTATAGCTCTTAAATTTTCTCAAGCTCGACTAATTGATAACATGACAGTTACTATATAGAAAATCATTTTGACTTGGAGGAGATTTATACTATGTTCAGACATATGATGAAGGGGAAAATACACAGAGCGCGAGTAACTGAAGCTAATTTGAATTATGTAGGTAGTATTACTATAGATGAAGACATATTAGATGAAGTTGATATGCTTCCTAATGAAAAGGTCCAAATTGTTAATAATAATAATGGAGCGAGATTTGAAACATACATTATTCCTGGTGAACGGGGAAGTGGCGTTGTCTGTCTAAATGGAGCAGCTGCAAGGCTCGTTCAAGAAGGTGATGTTGTTATTATTATTTCCTATGGATTAGTAAGCGAAGAAGATGCCAAAAATCATCAACCAAAGGTTGCAATAATGAATGAGAAAAATGAAATTATTGAAATGTTAGGAACTGAACCAGCGTCTACCGTACGTATATAAGAATATTAATCCTCCTAATGTAAAACACTTAGCATAAGTGTTTTAGTACTGTTAGGGGGATTTTTAATGGAAAAATGGGTGAATGATTGGTATTCACGTTATTGGAAGTTAAAAAAAGCGGTACAAAGTTGCGATGATTTTAATGAAAAATTATTTGAAGAATTGGCAACTGAATGTGGCGCCTTATTAGATACGTGGATGGAAATGGAAGATAAACTAGAAGATATTAAAGAAATAAAAAGTACTCATCAAATAGGTAGTCAAACCTATCATGGAGCAGTTCAGTGGATACCTAGAAGTCTTGAGGGTCCAAAATACTTTGATTTAGAAATTTTTGATAAAGCAATTGAAACCCTGAAAGTTGAAATAGAAAAAGAAATGAAAAATGAAGCTGTGTTATATTTATACTTAGGATTTTCTTACCTATATGAAGGGGAACTTGACAAAGCAAAAGAGACATTTTTATATGTTTTAAAAACTTCGTTGAACAAGGTAGAAAAACATTTTTCATATGTAGGTTTAGGTTGCTTATTTGGTCGAAGACATCATTATGAAGAAGCCATTAATTATTTTGAAAAGGCAAATTCTCTTTATTCCAACACTGACGTACCGTATAATATAGGAATGGCTTTTGTAATGATGAAAAAATATGAGTTAGCGTTGCCTTATTTATTGAAAATAATTGAGGCAAATGAAGATGACGGGGAAGCACAATACTTTCTAGGACATTGCTATTTACAAATGGGTGATGAATCTAAAGCATTTGAAGCTTGGTATTCGGCATTGCAAGTTTTGGAATTTAAAGACCTTCTCGTAACACTGGCCTATGAGTTTGAGTTGTATGGTTATTACACAGCTGCTATCCATTGTTATAAAAGATTACAAGCAATAGGTTTTGATGAAACATGGGTACATCATGGAATTGCTTGGAATTATGGATTGTTAGATCAAAAATCTACAGCGATTGATTTGTTCGAAAAGCTTGTTATTGCACATCCGAAAGATACTAATATATGGATTTCTTATATTTGGTTATTATCGAAGTGGGATCAAAAAGACCAGCTTCGTAAAATCGTGTTAAAATTAAAGATGAATAATATTAGACATCCTCTAATTGAGAAAATTTTAAGTTAGTGTTATTAATAAGAAAAATGCTTTGGTTACATGAAGCTGCTTTTAGTACCACGTAGTATGCTCTTCGCTAAGCACTACGAAGTTTTTCAAGTAGGATTGTTCAGTAATTTATTTAAGGACCGACTTCGTAGATGTTGAAGCTATACAGTATTCAAATTTTAATCATTTAAACATAGGGAAAGAAGAGGTTCAGGGAACCAATCCTGGCCTTTTCAATTTCTTTTATATTTAAAGGTTAATTATATATAATCACAATTTATAAATTTCTAACTTGGAAACTGTCTAGCTCCAGGCGCCATCGGCTCGATCACTTCAGACCTTCTCTTTCGGTCAAAAAGCCGACCGCTACGAGCAGGTCTTCCAGTGTTTGTCGCCAATAGGCGGGCGCCTTGCGCTTTTCTTGTTATGTGACTACTTTAAAAACTGAAGACAATCCACAAAGGTAGGTGGGGGATAAACATCTTCCTAACACGTAAACGTCGATTGTCAAAACTTTATCAGAAGGGGTAAACCCAATTGAATGAAGGTAAGATAGATGAAAATGTACCTGAGGTGAAGCTATTGAATAAAAGATTTGTAGTAGTTGATCTTGAAACTACAGGTAATAACCCGAAAAAAGGTGACAGAATTATTCAGGTTGGTGTTGTAGTTGTTGAACAAGGAAAGATAATAAATCAATTTTCAAGTTTTGTTAATCCAGAGATAAGTATTCCTTCATTTATACAACAATTTACAGGAATAACTAATGATATGGTAGTAGATGCACCACTGTTTAGTAGTATTGCACCTATTCTTATGGATTATTTAGATGGAGCATACTTTGTTGCACATAATGTTCCATTTGATTTATCTTTCTTACAAAATGAATTAGATATGTGCGGTTATAATACTTTTACTGGTCCGGTAATTGATACAGTAGAATTAGCGAGGTTACTAATGCCTACTGAGGAAAGCTTTAAGTTAAATCATTTAGCTACTAGTTTAAACTTTGTTCATGATCGCCCTCACCAAGCTGATAGTGACGCAGAAGCTACAGCAAGAATATTACTTTATTTACTCGAAAAACTTAAAGGGCTACCTCTGCTGACTATGCAAAGACTTAAACCGATTATTAAACGTTTTAATAGTGGTCTTGAAGATATATTACAAACGTATATTAATGAAAAATTAACGACTGCTGACCTAAAAGTTGATAATACTTTAGATGAATTCCGACAACTAGTTATTAAAAAGGCAAGTGAACCAACTAAAGATACAACTGTAAATGAAATTCCTTATTTTCATGACGAGGTTAATACCGTAGAAGAGCGACTTCAAGAAACAATGGAAGGTTTTGAAATCCGAAAAAGTCAAAAAGAGATGATGGATTCTATTGATCAGGCTCTTATGGAAAATCAACATTTACTTGTTGAAGCAGGAACCGGAACAGGGAAATCTTTGGCATATTTGTTACCAGGGTTGTTTTTTGCGAAAAAAAATGAAACTTCAATGGTAATTAGTACTCATACCGTACAGTTACAACAACAGCTTTTAGAAAGGGATATGAATATACTGAAAAATACTGTGCCATTTTCTTTTCGTTCCGCAGTATTAAAAGGTAGAAGTCATTATCTTTGTTTAAGAAAGTTCGAACAAAAGTTAAATGAACAGCTAGACCAAAACTACGATACATTACTCTCAAAAGGCCAAATCTTAGTTTGGTTAACAGAAACAAATGAAGGCGATGTCGAACAAATAAACTTGCCAAGTGGTGGAAGAGTGTTTTGGAATGAAATACAAAGTGAAGCCAAAACTTGTCTAGGGAAACATTGTCCTTGGTTTTCAAGGTGCTTTTATCATCGAGCAAGAAATAATGCTTACGGTGCTGATATTATTATTACTAATCACGCCCTCCTATTTACAGATATAACACAAGGCCATCAACTTTTACCTAGCTATAAACATATAATTATTGATGAAGCCCATCATATTGAAGAAGTTGCCAGTGACCATTTTGGTTCTAGTACCGATTATTTTTCATTTACGCACCTTTTCTCTAGATTAGGTACATTAGAGTCAAGCGACTTAATGCAGCAACTGTTTATGATGCAACAAGAAATTGGATTGAATTTAGATGATTACTTTGAAAAGCTTAATGAACTTATTTTAGATGTTAAATATGAATTAGATGATTGTTTTACGCAGATTCATTCGTTAGTAGTAAAACGAGTATCTGCTTCTAAAAATGAAATTGGACGTAAAAGTCTCCGTTTCTATCCTCATGAAATGAAAGGGAACGGATGGAAAGAAATACAAGAAGCGGTTGCTAGAGTACAAATGTACTTAAAGGATACCCTAAAACTTATGAAAAGAATCATTGATGAAATCTCTCTTAACGAGGAAGACCTAAATTTCCCTCAATCTGGATTATTCACTGCAATGAAAGGATTTTATACAAATTTTTCAGAGGAAGAGGGCATGCTAGAAGAGTTATTATTACATTATGATCCTAACTATGTTTATTGGATTGAAGTAGATGTAAGAGGAGCTAAAAATGCTACCTTTATTTATAACAAACCTATTGAAGTTTCCCAAATCCTTGCAGAAAACTTCTTCAGCAAAAAGCATAGTGTGATAATGACTAGTGCAACATTAACAGTAAAAAATTCGTTTGAATATCTTATTCATCGATTAGGATTAGAGGATTTTGGTCCATCAACAAAGATTATTGAGTCTCCTTTTTTGTATGAAAATCAGGTGCAGTTGATGGTACCAACGACGCTTCCTAATATTAAAGAAGTCGATGAAGATGAGTACATATATGAGATTGTCATGAGTATTTTAGATATTGCAAAAACGACAAAAGGAAGAATGTTAGTATTATTCACTTCCTATGATATGTTAAGAAAAGCCTATTATCAGTTAAAGGATTTTATTGTTAATGAGGAATTTGTCCTAATCGGCCAAGGAATTAGTAGTGGTAGTAGAGCGAAGTTAACCAAAAACTTTAAACAATTTGACCAAGCAATCCTGTTTGGGACAAGTAGTTTTTGGGAAGGGGTTGACATTCCTGGCGAAGACCTAAGTTGTCTAATAATCGTTCGATTGCCATTTTCTCCACCTGATAATCCTATATTTGAAGCGCGAAGTGAAAAGTTAAAAGAGTTAGGAAAGAGCCCGTTTATGGAGCTTTCTTTACCACAAGCTATCATACGTTTTAAGCAAGGGTTTGGTCGTTTAATACGTTCATCACATGATAGAGGGGTTGTGTTTGTATTTGACCGAAGAATAACTGGTACTAGGTATGGAAAATCATTTATACAGTCTTTACCACAAGTTCCGTTAAAAGAAAACACTTTACAGGAACTATTATATGACATAGAAAATTGGTTATAATGTAAAAGGTTTGAAAGAAGTTTTTTCGGAGTGATTAAATTGAAGAAAATTGTACTAATGGTTATTTTGGCAATGCTACTTGGTTTAGTTCCACAAACAATATATGCTGAAAAAGAAACTTTGGAGGTTGATCTGAATTTAGAAGATCAAGATTTAGCTTATACTTTCTTTGATTTATCCAACGGTGAAGCGACATTGTTGCAATCAGGAAAAGGCCAAAATATATTAATAGATACTGGGAGTATACAATCTCAAGAAGAGTTAGAAGAGCGATTAAAAATGTATCATGTTTCTATGATAGATACCGTAATCCTAACAAATCAAACGGAAGAATATACAGGTAATTTACAATGGATAATTAATAATTTTAATGTTGAAACTGTTATTGTTCCTGAAATAGTAAAGGAAAATTTTGTTAACCTTTATCACCTCCATGATAAAAAAGTGATTGGCTTAAAAAAAGGTGATAAATTTGAGTTACTCCCATTTTTAAATACCGACGTTATTTATGTTGAGGAGAGAGACATCGAAGATAAGGGTGCCCTTGTTCTTGTTCTTACTTTTGGAAAGCAAACGTTGCTGTATATGGGAATTGCTGATCAGCAAGTTGAAAAGCAATTAGTTGATAGTTATGCATTAAAGTCAACGATATTAAAGGTTGCAGATTTTGGAAGTGAGAAGGGTACTACTGAACCCTTTTTAGATGAAGTCGATCCTCAAGTAGCAATTTTGTTTAAAAAGAATGGTAGAGCAGTTAGTGAAATAGTATTAGAACGACTTCAAGAAACGTGGATAGAAATTTATCAAACGAACAGATTAGGTACAGTTTCAATCAAATGTCATAACGATGATTATGAAATTTTAACTGTACGCCCGAAGGAAGAGGAATTCTCTTTTGGTTTGGCGAACAATATTTCTAAATATATTAGAAATCATCATTAGTTAATGGATAAAGGAGAATAAATGAAACAGCTTTTTTATAACGGAATGATTGTTACAGGGAAAAAAGGCGAGATCTTAAAAAATGGTTACCTAATCGTAAATAACGGTAAGATTGAAAAAGTAGGATTAGATTTTGAATTTAAGGACACTGATGAATTTACAGAAAAGGTTCATTTAGGTGGAAAGTGGGTTCTGCCTGGTCTTATTAATACTCATGGTCATATAGGGAGCTGTCTGTTACGTGGAAATGGAGATGACCTTCCATTGCAAGAATGGTTACAATCGAAAATGTGGCCAATGGAAGCGAAATTTACAGAGAAAACTGTAAAAGCTGGTGCGTCTTTAGCGATCATTGAGATGTTAAAAAGTGGAACAACAACATTTTTAGAAATGTATCACCTTCATTTAGATATTATTGGCCAGCTAGTTGAAGATTCAGGTATTAGGTCTGTGATATCAAGAGGAATGATTGGACATTGTTCGATAGAAGAACAAGAAAAGAAACTAAGAGAAGCGTGTGACCTTAGTAAACGATTGCGTTCAATGGCAGGTGGAAGAATTACAACAATGTTAGCACCACACGCCCCGTATACTTGTCCACCTGAGTTTTTAAAAAGTGTTATTTATGAAGCGAAGAAGAAACAATTACCAATTCACATTCATCTTTCTGAAACAGAACAAGAAGTGAATGAACATATTCAAAAATATGGAAAGCGTCCAGTGGTTCATCTTGCAGAGTTAGGAATGTTTGATGTTCACACCTTAATTGCACATGGTGTTCATTTAGATGATGAAGAATTAAAACTTTTAGCTCATTTTGGTGTTGCAGTTTCTCATAACCCCACGAGCAATTTAAAGCTCGGTTCTGGAATTGCTGATGTACCTTCTATGTTGAATAAAAATATTTTAGTTTCAATTGGTACTGATAGTGCAGCGTCCAATAACAATTTAGATATGTTTCAAGAAATGAGAATGACGGCTCTTATTCATAAAGGAAATAAACAAGACCCTACAGTTGTTAATAGTGAAACAGCTTTATTAATGGCAACTCACAACGGGGGAAGAGCTTTAGCCATTGATGATATTGGGGCGATTGAAACAGATAAAGATGCTGATTTTATCATCGTTGATAGTAGTAGTCCACACTTACAACCGAGTGAACATCTTCTTTCTCATCTTGTATATTCGGCTTCAGGATCAGATGTAGAACAGGTTTATGTAAAGGGTAAATGTTTAGTACGTAATAAGGAATGTCTTACAATGGATGAGGAAAAAATTATTTATGAAGCAAATAGAGCTTTTAAAAGATTATTTTACTCCTAATGGGGTATTTAAATGATTGTAAAAAAAAGGCTAAACTCAAAAATGTAATATACATCGATAAAGTGGAAATTAGCATCGTAAAGATGTATCTATACATTTTGAGTAGCCTTTAGAAAAGGTTGTAGGTGTAGTTAGGAGGTTATTTTAAATCATTAAACGTAATAAAGGGATACTGTTACTTAATAACTAAGTAACTTTTAATTCTTTAAAGAACTTGGAAAGGATGTTTGCCTAAAGGAATACTTTAGTGTACTTTCAATTTTAGGCCGATTAGGGGAAGACAATGCATAGTTCTCTTTTTCCCTTTGATACCATTCACAAGTACTTAATTGAGAGCTAGTTTCTTTTGTTGGAGATACTTGCTTCACGCTCATTCCTCCTTTATTGAGCGGTATTTATATTATATCCTTTATGTACATACCTATGTTTAGTAATATTTTAATAAGTAGGAAGAAAGCTTTATAATAAGATAAGTATAGAAAAAATGCTTTATGAAGGGAGAATATTTAGTGAATAAAATTGATATAATATCTTCAGCGAAGGTGAATAAAACCCCCGACTTATATGAAATTGTTGGTGCGTGCAATCGAACACTTAAAGAGAGAGATTTGATGTTTGGTCTTGCTCTTGATGAAAAAAATAAAACAAAAATGGTATTTACCATATACGGTACATAAATTAGATGATGAGAAAAGCAATTATTTTTTTTCTTTTAATTTTTAGCATAATTATTATCTGGCAAGGTATACATTTATATTCTGTTATAAACAAGTCATTTCAATTAAGCGAAAAAGAAGCACTTCAATATATTGAAAGTAAGAATTTAGATTTAGTAGATATTTATGAAACATCTTTTTATAATGGGACAGAAAGTTACCAAGTAATAGTAGGTAAAAACTCAAGAGGTAAGGAAATTATTATCTGGGTAGCCGACACATTGGATACTCATTTTATTAGAAAAAAAGAAGATGGAATTTCCTATGAGCAAGTATTAAGTTTTATCGAATCCGAATTAAGTCCTGAAGAAACTATTAGTATAAAATTAGGGATTGAACAGTCAGTACCATTATATGAAATTATTTATAAAGATCAATCTAATCGTTTTTCATATTATTATATTAGCTTTAAGGATGGCAAGTATTTAAAACATTATCACTTAGGTCGTGAGTGAATTCCTTAATTACTAAAACCGTGGCGTCGATTAAATCTATTTTTAGTGGTGAGAATAAGGATTATTAAATTCAGTAATGTGAAGAAATATAATTATCTGAAAAAAGCTTGAAAGGACAGCTGAACACATTTATAGTTGAGATATAATGTTTTATAATCGATGATAAAAGTGCTCCTCGGATAATATAATAACTATAGAGTAATAACGAGAAAGCATAGACAGATAAGGGGATGAGAAAAATGAAATTAGCGAATCGAGTTGCAACGTTAACACCGTCTACAACACTTGCAATAACAGCTAAGGCAAAAGCTTTAAAAGCAGAAGGACATGATGTAATTGGTCTAGGTGCTGGAGAACCTGATTTTAATACTCCAGATTATATTATTGAAGCAGCGGTTAAATCAATGAGGGATGGGCATACCAAATATACTCCTTCAGGTGGATTACCAGCGTTAAAAACAAGTATTATTAAAAAGTTCCAAGATGATCAACAGCTTACATATTCACCAAAAGAAGTTATGGTGGCTAGTGGAGCTAAACATGCTCTTTATTTATTATTTCAAGCGATATTAAATCCTAAGGATGAGGTAATTATTCCTACACCATATTGGGTGAGCTATCCAGAACAAGTAAAGCTTGCTGAAGGTACTCCAGTCTATGTAGAAGGTATGGAGTCAAATAACTTTAAGATAACTAAAGAACAACTAGAAGCGACAATTACTGATAAAACTAAGGCGTTTATTTTAAACTCACCGAGTAACCCAACAGGTTCTCTTTATACAGAGGAAGAATTAAAAGAACTAGGTGAAGTTTGTTTGAAGCACGATATTATTATTGTTTCCGATGAAATTTATGAAAAATTAGTATATGGCGATGCTAAGCATATTTCGATTGCCCAGCTTTCTGATGAATTAAAAAAACAAACGATTATTATTAATGGTGTTTCAAAATCACATTCAATGACAGGGTGGCGTATCGGATATGCAGCTGGTGATGCAGAGATTATCAATTGTATGACAGACTTAGCTAGTCACAGTACATCGAATCCAACTTCAATGGCACAATTTGGTACGATTGCAGCTTATGATGTAAATAGTGACTTTGTTGAAAAAATGCGAGTAGCATTTGAAGAGCGTTTAAACGTTGTTTATGAACAATTAATAAAAATTCCTGGTGTTACGTGCGTAAAACCTAAAGGAGCTTTTTATTTATTCCCTAATGTTAAAGAAGCTGTTAAGTTAAATGGCTTTGATAATGTTGATGATTGGGTAACAAAGCTATTAGAAGTGGAAAAAGTTGCTTTAGTTCCTGGCTCAGGGTTTGGCGCACCTGATAATGTTCGCTTGTCTTATGCGACTTCATTAGATCAAATTCAAGAGGCATTAACAAGAGTTGAACGATTTGTAAAAAATAATATGAAGGCTTAAAATCACCTTTCCCTCCATACGTTGACTTCTATTTTTAAAGAGATGTATAATGGTAAAAGTCAGTAATGACTAGTTATACATAGAGATAGAAACAACATTTATGGAGGGAAAATTTGTGAAAACGACTATTTCTCAGGTTGGAAATTATTTAGATAAAGAGGTCACCATTGGAGGCTGGCTAGCCAATAAGCGCTCAAGTGGAAAAATTGCATTTTTACAATTACGTGACGGAACAGGTTTTATTCAAGGTGTTGTCGTTAAAGCAGATGTAGGTGAAGAGGTCTTTACTGTTGCTAAAAACATGACACAAGAATCGTCACTCTATGTGAAAGGAATTGTTCGTGTCGATGAAAGGGCTCCTTCGGGATATGAGTTAACGGTGACAGGTTTAGAAATTATTCATGAAGCTGTTGATTACCCAATCACACCTAAAGAGCATGGAACAGAATTTTTAATGGATCATCGCCATTTATGGCTTCGTTCTAAACGACAACATGCCGTTATGAAAATTCGAAACGAATTAATTCGTGCTACATATGAATTTTTTAATGATAATGGTTTTGTTAAGGTAGATCCACCAATATTAACTGGAAGTTCTGCAGAAGGAACAACTAACCTTTTCCATACGAAGTACTTCGATGAGGATGCTTATTTATCACAAAGTGGGCAATTATATATGGAAGCAGCTGCTATGGCGTTAGGAAAAGTATTTTCATTTGGTCCTACTTTTCGTGCTGAAAAATCCAAAACACGTAGACACCTAATTGAGTTTTGGATGATTGAACCTGAAATGGCGTTTATTGATCATGAGGAAAATCTTAAGGTTCAAGAACAATATGTTTCTTATATGGTTCAATCGGTCTTGAAAAATTGCCAACTAGAATTAAAAGCATTAGGTAGAGATACCTCTAAGCTAGAAAAGATTGTTGCACCATTTCCAAGGATTACTTATGATGATGCTATTAAATTCTTACAGGAAAATGGTCATGAAATAGAGTGGGGAGAAGATTTTGGTGCTCCACATGAAACTGCTATAGCAGAAAGTTTTGATAAGCCAGTTTTTATCACGCATTACCCTTCTGTGATTAAGGCATTCTATATGAAACCGGATCCAAATCGTTCAGAAGTTGTTCTATGTGCAGATTTAATTGCTCCTGAAGGGTACGGTGAAATTATCGGTGGTAGTCAGCGTATTGATGATATGGAATTATTGAAAAAACGTTATGCAGAACATAACTTATCAGAAGAAGCATATAAATGGTATTTAGATTTACGAAGGTATGGTTCGGTACCACACTCAGGTTTTGGCTTAGGGTTAGAAAGAACAGTGGCTTGGGTTTGTGGTTTAGAGCATGTACGCGAAACAATTCCGTTTCCACGTCTGTTGAATCGATTATATCCTTAAGGACAATGATAAAAACCCCGATCATCGGGGTTTTTTATTTCTAATAAATAGTTTATAAATTGTCAAGGTGGTACTAACACTAAGGTATCGCTTAAATCGCATAACGATAAGTTCAAGTAAGAACATGATATAATTGTATTTGAGGTGTATGAAATGGATCGAAGTATAATGGTAAAATGGATTAATGAGGGAAATGTTTCGATCCCAATTAGATTAATCCAGGATTATAAAAAGTTGGGTTTAAATGAAAGTGAAGTAATGCTTTTAATTCATTTCCATTCCTTTATCCAACGAGGGAATAGTTTTCCAACTCCACAGCTAATAGCAAGTCAAATGAGTCTTTCGGAAACAGAATGTCTTTCGGTATTACAAAGCTTATTGAAAAGAGGTTTTCTAGAACTTACTGAACAAAGTGATGAAAATAATATATTTTATGAAGCATTCACTTTATCTCCTTTATGGGACAAGCTCGTTACTTTAGCTTTAGAAGAAAACTTAGAAGAGACAACTCAAGATAATTATGAAGAAGAACAATCATTATATCATTTATTTGAGTCGGAATTTGGCCGGCCATTATCACCGATGGAATGTGAACTAATTACAATGTGGTTAGACCAAGATAACTACAACCCAGGTTTAATAAAAGCTGCACTTATGGAAGGCGTCGTTTCAGGTAAGAGAAATTTACGTTATATTGACCGTATATTAATTGAATGGAATAAAAATGGCGTTAAAACAGTTCAAGAAGCAAAAGAATATGGACAGAAATTTCGGCAACACCAATACAAATCAACTCCACAAAAACAAACAGAACAAAAGAAATTTCCAACGTATAATTGGTTAAAAAATTAAATGCGTTATTGAATAGGGAACATAACGGTAATAAAAAGAGAGGTTGTAAATAATGAGCTTTGGTGGTAACCATATTAAGTAACTAATAAATAAAGTATTGCTAATTAGGAGGGGGTAAACATTCTTACAATAAAACAAATTACGGAAGAAGTATTAGTTGAAATGGAGAAGATGTTCCCAGATGCTCATTGTGAGTTAAATCATGATAATCCATTTGAGTTAACAATTGCAGTTTTACTATCAGCCCAGTGTACCGATGTACTGGTAAATAAAGTTACAAAAGAATTATTTAAAAAATATAAAAAGCCAGAGGACTATTTGGCAGTACCGCTTGAAGAATTAGAACAAGATATTAGGTCAATAGGATTATATCGTACAAAAGCCAAAAACATAAAAAAACTTTGCCAATCATTGATAGAGGATTTCCGAGGAGAAGTGCCTAGGGAGCGAGATGAACTAGTTCGCTTGGCTGGTGTAGGACGTAAAACTGCTAATGTAGTTACGTCTGTTGCATTTAACGTTCCTGCTATTGCGGTAGATACACATGTAGAGAGGGTAAGCAAACGCCTAGGTATTTGTAAATGGAAAGATTCTGTTTTAGAAGTAGAAAAAACCTTAATGCGTAAAATACCAGAACATTTATGGTCCGATACACATCACCGCTTAATCTTCTTTGGAAGATATCATTGTAAAGCACAGTCACCTCAATGTGAAATTTGTCCTTTGCTATATTTGTGCAGAGAAGGGAAAAAGCGGATGAAAAAGGAAGAGTGAAAATGAAAGAAATAAAAATGCCTGAAGAATTTATTTTATCTCCGTTTTTTGAAATTGGAGATACAATTTTTTTTGGAAGTGAAAGTTCCTTTGAAGAATTGATAAATAAACAACCACTCTATTTTGATATACTTTATAGGAAACAAAAAAATACAATAAAGCCTTGGGAAGATAAGAATACTTATATTCCGATTTTGTTAGAAATCTGGAAGTCGGAAAAACCTATTATTACTAACTACTTTAGTGAACGTAAAAGAAAAGAAGCAATGGAACCAATGAAACTAATGATCATGAATTTTATTGCTTTCCTATTTTGGCTTAACGATAAACCTGTACCTGAATTAAAGAATATTACGCCTCACATAAATCTTTTAAATACAAAGCCTGTGAATGCAGTTGAGAGAATAGCATATGTATTATCGGTACCAAATCATCATCATGCTTTTACTCAGCTTGATCAACTTTATATTGAGTTAAATAAAAAATATGCAGTCATAAAATTAAAGTCAGTTTAGAAAAAAATGCTAGTCAAATCGAACTATTTAAAAGATACAAAAAAGGATGACTTATCAAGCAAATAGTAGCTTTTGATAAGTCATCCTTTTTATTTTTTACTCTAATCATTGAAACTTAATCAAACTGATTTGGACTTAAGGGTCATAGACCTCCACCTCTAAGCGTAGCTTAGGTGGGAACTTCCATTCAGTTGGAGTTGATACTCCATCTGAATTTCTATGTGTTCTAGCGAAGCTAGAACGAGTTGTCTCAAGTTCCATTTGTATCTTCACTTTGTTGTTCTACGATTTCTTCTGTTTGCTCGCTGTTATTTTCTTCTTCTGGTTTCTCATCATCTTCTTGTACTTCATCTTCAACTTCTAGATCTTCAACAGGATCAGGTATTTCAATAGGTGGTGGCGTTTCTTCAACCACTTCTTCAATTTCCTTTTTAGGGGTTGTTATAGAAATTTCTATCGGATCGCTTCTTAATTTATTATTATCTTTTGATACGGCACTTAATCTAAACCTGTAAGTTGAATCCTCATTTGGATTTTTAATAATGTGCTGCAGGTCATTAGTTGAAGAAATTAATGAGAATGAACCACCATTAATTGATACTTCAAGTTCAAATTTATGATTTGCTCTGTCTTCGCTAGGGTAGACCCAGGATAAGATAATTTGAGCCGAATCTTCTTGGTACGCTCCCATAAAGTCTCTAGGAGCAACTGGTTTAGCAAATCGTTCTGATACTTTGGATGGTTCCGTACCTTTGACAAAATATTCATAAATAATTTGATCTCTAGGAGTATGAGCACTCGGTAAGAGCCCTGTTCCTCTTTCAAGTCCAACTTTTACTACTGAGTTTGGTTGTTTAAAATCAGGAGTTTCGTTTCCTTTTGATATTTCTGTCATTACTTTTTTAAAGAGATCTTTAGCTATATGTTCACTATGACCATCATACTTAATATAACCCTCTTCGGGAGTGTTATATCCAGTCCAAACAGCAATCGAGTAATTAGTTGTATATCCGGCAAACCATATATCTTTAGCTCCACTTGTTATATTAAATCGCTGTTTTTCTTGTTCACTAAAATTTGAGGTACCTGTCTTACCTGCCATTGGTAAGGAATCAACTCTTGCTCGAACACCTGTACCACCAGGTGCTACAGCCGATTTTAACATGTCTGTAATCATAAAGGCTGTATAGTCACTCATAGCCATATGGGATTTTGGTGTTAGATCAATTGTACGCCCATCTGGAAATACGACTTTTCTGACGGTGTGAGGCTTATTATAAACTCCTTCATTGCCAAAAGCTGAATAGGCACCAGCAAGCTCTAAAGTTGAAATTCCGGTAGTGAATCCACCAAGGGAATAGGGTTCTTCAATTGTATCTAAAGGTATACCTAATCCTTTTCCAAATTCTGCAGCAGTTTCTTTACCAACTGCTTGAAATGCTTTTACGGCCGGAATGTTTAATGATCTCAACAAAGCATGTCTCATTGATACGTTACCAGCATATTGGTTATTAAAGTTACGAATTGGAACACCGTTTGTATATTGATGTGGTTCATCTTTAATCTGATGATAGGTCGACCATTTAAGATGTTCAATAGCAGGTCCATAATCTAAAATAGGTTTAATCGTTGAACCAGGCTGACGTTTAGGGTCTGTTGCCCAGTTATATCCTCTTTTTACGACCTCTTTTTGTCTACCACCACCAATAGCTTTTATTTCTCCAGTTTTTGTATCAACTACTGTTAATCCAGCTTGGAAAAACTCATCAGGAAAATTGATTTGGTCCTCCGATTGTAGAAGGTTATCAACAAATCTTTGTGCATCTTGATCAATTGTTGTATATATGGTTAAACCACCTGTATAAATATCAGTTGAGGTAATTCCATCTATTGCCTCTACTTCTTTCAATACTTGATCTAAGAATGCCCGGTATGGGTAAGGTTCTTTTTCTGAACGTTTTAGTTGATCTTCTACGCGGATCTCTCTGGCCTTTGTAGCTTCTTCAGAACTTATCTTTCCATAACGCTCCATTAGTGAAATAACAACATTTCTTCTTTTTTCAGCTTCCTCTGGATTTTTAAATGGATTAAAGAAATTCGGTCGTTGTGGAATTCCTGCTAATAATGCAACGTCTTGAACTTCTAATTCATCTAATGTCTTACTAAAGTATCGTTCTGCTGCTTCAACGACTCCATAAGCACCTTCAGAAAAATAAATTGCATTTAAATACATTTCTAAAATTTGGTCTTTGGAATATTTTTGTTCTAATTTAATTGCTAAATATTGTTCTTGGATTTTTCTTGTTATCCTTTTTTCACTACTTAAATATAAATTTTTCACAACCTGCTGTGTAATTGTACTAGCACCTTCTGCTCCAAATCCACCTGTTACGTTTGCTCGTACCGCTCCACCAATACGTCTTAAATCAAGTCCAAAGTGTTCTCGGAACCGAATATCCTCCACTGAGATAAAAGCATTTTCTAGTAGCGGAGGGATTTCATCTATCGTAGCTAAACGCCTGTTTTCAACTGCAGTTAAAGTTGTAAACAACTCATCATTTTGATCAAGGATTGCAGGGTTTTGTGCAAGTGTTAATTTTTCTGGGTCAAGTGGTGGTGCATCTTTAATCATTGAAAAGATCGTTATTGAACCACCGATTAGTAGCACACCAAATAAAACAGCCAAACTAAGTCCAATTTTTTTCAATACTAATTTTTTTGGAGAACTATCTTTTTTCTTTTTTTCAGATTCTTTTTGTTTACGACGACCTTGCCTTGTGCGAATATCTTCTGACATGATCCATCTTCCTTTCAGTTAATTAGCAAAAAACAAATGCCGCTTTTTATTAGCGGTTATGCTTCTACACTCTTAAATATTTATAAAGTAGACCTCACGATGAAAATCATGAGCTCGTATTTAACTTATTAATGTCTACATATTAAAAATATACATCTTTAACTATACGTAAATAATCAACCCTTGGGTGAAACCCAAGCGGAACAAGAAACCCTAGGTCTTCAATTTCTTTCTTAGGAATTGATTTCCTACCACTTTCTTGATTACTCCAGTAAGTACATAGGTGCTTTGCATCAAGTAGGTATACTTCATCACTTATTGAGAAGCGTAATAGTGCAAAGCATACACCGTTTTGACTTAAGACTTGTCTCATATGATCTATTTGATGTTTATGAAAGTTCTTTAACGGAAATGACGATTTATTTTTTGTTTCTTTTGCCTCAAAATCAATATATTTCCCTTGAAAAACACCATTATAATCTGTAGTCGATGCTTGTTGGAAATATGCCTCTTTTATGATTGCAGCACTCCGTTTTGGATAGTCTACTTTAACAACCTGCAATGGAGTAGGTTTTTTATGAATAACAGCGAGACCATTTGCTAAATAATATTCGTTAGAAATATTAATATCTTCTTCTAAGCTCATTCCGCGATTTCCATACGAGGAGGTCGCATTAGTATTTCTTTTTTTTGATGTCCCCGTTGCTTTTGGAGGAATATAGGCTTTACCGTTTGGATATCGTAATGACATTTGAAATACCCCTTATTTTAACTTTATTACATCACTAGATCATACCATAATTTAGATTAATTGAATAGTTATAACTGTATTTGTAAGTAATGATAATGAGTGATAGGTGAATAGTAAAGAGTTTGGAGTTTTAAAAAAGGTGTGAGCATATGAGTTCAAAATTAGATGACGATAACTTATTAAAAGCAATAAAAGAAAAAGTGCAAAAAGGAAACTTGCATAATATTTCACGTACCGAATTTTATGAACAGTTTTACAGTGAAAATAAAGAAATTATTTGGGGGTATTTAGCTAGTAGTGTTTCGAGAAATGCAGGATGGAATATGACAGACCTAGAAGGAGATCTTTTTAAAGATTTGCTTCCAAAAGCTTATAGAGAACTATTGTATTTAACGTATGAGAGAGCAAATTGGCTCATCTTTTTAGATGCCTTTCCGCAATTACTTCTTTATAAAGCATCAAAACAAAAAGGGCGGCCGTTATTTTACTTATTAAAGTATTTTCACGTTTCTAACTTTATGGAAAAAGAATGGAATAGATTTTGGTTAGAAAGAGATATTTGGCGATTATGTACAGCACTCATTATTAATGAACAACATGTAATCCAAAAACCTGTAATAGAGGATCCGTTTTTTCATGATAAGATTTTTGGGAGCCTGCCATTTGTGATTGAGGACCGTATGCATTTTAGTACTGTCATTTTTCCTACTCTAGAAGGAAAACTGTATGGATATTCTGTACATGGATTTAAAAAGGTACAGAAAAGAATTGAACTTGGTAAACGTTTGGCTTGGATTTTGTTCTTTTCTAATGAACGAAACCAAATAAGGGATTTTGCTTCCAAGGTAGAGCACACTGGTTCTAGATATGATTATGAACAATTTGTTTCGAGAATTAAAGGAAAGAGAACGCCAAATTTAAAGGATACTTTTCCAATTATCGCTCACCACCGACGACCTTCTTCTGATTGGTATATCCAAAAAGATACTCGAACAATCAACCTTTATTTTCAAAAAACAAAAGTAATTGAAAAATATGATTTATCAAAATGGTATTATAAGAAGCAATCTCAACTAGAAGTAGCGCTAAAAATAGAGCAAAAATTATTAAATATGCTTCCGCTTTTAAAGGGCAATAGATACTTAAAATAGATGTTGATATAGAAAATTTATATAAAAAGGGTTAGACTCAAACGAAATAATGACGTTTAAGTCTAACCCATTCTTTTTAGTCCTTATAAGGTGAACGCCAACTCAAAACTAAGAAATATAAAGTTTAGTTGTTGGGATCCTTTGAAAGTCTGATAAGTTTAATCATTTGGCATTAAAAGAACTACAAAAATTGAATTTAGCCTTATGTCGAAGGACGGTCAGGCCCTTCTAATTTCTTATCACCATAGCCTGGAGTACGATCAACTTTTTGTTGTTGTTTGTTCTTACCTTCTTTACTCATTTGCTCTTTACTGCGATTTTCCATTTGTTTTTCACTTCCTTATTTAAATAATGTTGAATTTCAATAATAGTTTAAACAAATTGTAGAAATTTCATGTAGAGAAATTAATTTTGGCATATTTACACTTTCTTTGCCGAACGAAAACTAGTTTTGTCAAGGGTGAAGGGATTAATAAAAATAAAAAGAAATACGTATATAACATTAGCGGCGAAAGGGGTAGATTTGATGGACAAGTTACTGAAAAAAACGAAAGTAGTTTCTGAAGAATTAGGTGTAAACCCTACGACGGTACAGAGATGGATTAAATACTTTAATATTCCTTGTGTAACTAACGATCAAGGTCATTATTTAATAGCTCCAGAAGAGTTTGAAATTCTCCGTTCTATAAAAGATAAATTAAATCAAGGATTAACAATGAAAGATATCTTAGAAAGTGATAATACAATGCAAGAAGGGTTTATAAAGAATGGGAAGAAAGAAGAGATGCTGTCGGCAAACGTAATTGAAGAAAGACTCGAGCAACTTATGATCCATATTGAACAGCTTGAGAGAAAGCTTTCAGTTAAAGCTGATGAAGTGGTAGAATATCAAGTGTTACAACATCGTTCAGAGTTAGATAATTTATTTACAATGATAAAAAGAATTGAGGATAGAATGAGTAAAATGGAACAACGGTTAACACCAGTCTTAGATCAACAGAAAGTAGTAGGGGGTATAGAACACGAACTACCGGAAAAACTTAATAAACCCAAAAAAAGTAAACTGATGAGAATTTTTTCGTTTTAAATAAATGCAGAAAAACTAAGGCAAGGGGCCTTAGTTTTTTATTGCAATATCAGAATTTTAAATTTCTAACTTGAAACCTGTCTAGCGCAAGCAGCTTACAAGCTCGGTCACTTCAGTAAAGCAACTGATTTCAATACTTACATGAAATACATCTCTGAATGCCCTTCATATAACAATTGCTCTTGCGGTTACTCGTCGCAGATAAAACCAACACTGCTTCGAGAAACCTACTTCACAGCTACGCTAGAAGACGGAAAAACACAATAATGTTACGTTTAAAGTTTAACGCTTATGCATTTCTTATTGAGCTGGTGGTGTGAAGGTTCGTCCTGCAAATTCAGTATCCATCATATAGAAGGCATTGCTGTCCTGTTCAATACGTTTCAGCTTTTGGATGATGTTATCAAAGCTCGCTTCTTCTTCAACCTGCTCTTCAATGAACCATTTTAAAAATGTCATTGTTGCATGTTCTCGCTCATTTAAAGCGATATCTGCAAGACTATATATACGTTTTGTCACTTCTTTTTCATGGGCTAAACCTTGTTTAAAAGTATCAAGAACAGATGAGAAATCATTATTTGGATCTTTCATTCCTTTAATTATTGCTTTATGACCTATATCATTAATGAAGTTGTAAAATTTCATTGCATGAAAGCGTTCCTCCTCAGCTTGTACTAAAAAGAAGTTAGCAAATCCATCAAGACTTTCTGATGAACAATAAGCCGCCATTGCTAGGTAAACATTTGCAGATTCAAATTCAAAATTCATTTGCTCATTTAATGCTGTAACTAATTTTTCACTTACCATTTAATACTCCCCTTTATATGTTTTGACAAGTATAACATAATTAGCTAATAAATACCGATATGAAAACCATAAAGCCTTGCCCAAAAAGGTAAGTAGTCAACAAATAGTATGAGTAAAAAAGAATAAAGTTATGACGTTTCCTCGTTTGATTCTTTTGTAAATGATTTGTAAGATTGGAAGATAGACGGATGTAAGGAGAGATACTTAATGGTTAAGTTACAGTTTTTGGGTACTTGTGCAGGGATTCCTTCAAAAATGAGAAATGTTAGTTCTTTAGTTATTCAAATGTTACAGTATCAAAATGAATGTTGGATGTTTGATTGTGGTGAAGCAACACAGCACCAGTTATTGCATTCACCACTTACCTTAAGCAAAATCACAAAAATTTTTATTACACATTTACACGGTGATCACATATACGGTTTACCAGGTGTGATTGGGAGTAGATCTTTTCAAGGAGCTACAGAAAAATTGCAAATCTTTGGGCCAAAAGGTATAAAAAACTTTATTGAAACAACTTTAACCGTTTCTAATACATATGTGAGATATCCTTTAGAGATTATCGAAATTCAAGAAGGGCTCATTTGCAAAAATGACTTTTTCTCATTTGAAGCGGTAAGACTCGAGCATGGTATCGTCTCTTATGGTTACCGGATTGTGGAAAAAGATTTACCTGGCCCAATAGATGTTGAAAAGTTAAAAAGTATAGGGGTTACGCCTGGCCCGATATATAAAGAGTTAAAGGCGGGAAAAAAGGTTAAATTGCCAAATGGAAAAATTATTGATGGAAAAGATTATTGTGGTCCAAAAAAAGTAGGTAAAATCATTGCTATTGGAGGAGATACTAGAAAATGTGAAAGTATAAAACGGTTAGCAAAAGATGCAAACATTTTAATACATGAAGCTACTTTTCTCGATAAGGATAGAGATCTTGCTTTTGAACATTTTCATTCGACTGCGTTTGAGGCAGCCAAAACAGCAAAAGAATGTAATGTTAAAGTACTTTTCCTTAATCACATTAGTTCACGTTATTGTGAAGGTATAGACGATTTATTACGAGAAGCTAGATCAACTTTTATTAACTCCTATATACCGCATGATTTACAAACTTATTTACTTCATCAAAATGATGAAGTTGTCTTACAGTTAGATTAGCATTGAAAACATTCCTCTCGAATAAATTTACTTGTTAAATGCCAAATTAATGAGGAGCCTCATGATTTAAACTCTTAACGAATAGGTAAGGATTTTTTCTTAAATGAGCTTAAGGAGGAAAAATATATGGCAACACACGAACAAGTGAAGGAACAATTACAGCAGGTAGGTGAAATATTGCAATTAGCTGAAGAGCAACTAAATTCGGCAAAACAAGTGCAAGGTGGAGATGACATCAAGTATGACGAAGCTCAACTTCAATTAGAGCAAATAAATAATCATATAGAACGTTTACTAATGAGTGCAACTCCTGAGCAAAGGGACCAATTATTTCGCGCGAGACAACAGGTTAACCAAATGCAAAATAAAATGATCTTAGGTATATAAATTAAGGACGAGGCTGACATATTTAAGGTCAGCCTTTTTTCTATAATCAGAATTTATAAATTTCTAACTAGGAAACTGTCTAGCTTCAGGCGCCATCGCCTCGATCACTTCAGTCAAGCAACAGACCAATTACTGCTTGAGATCCTTCGTCGATTAGCTTCATGCAGCTTTGCTCCTGCGATTACTCGTCGCACGAAAAACAATTGCTCCTGCGATTACTCGTCGCACAAAACACTGCTTCGAGGAAGCTTGCTACGAAGCTATGCTAGAAGACGCAGAAGCACGTAACCGTAAGAAGCCAAAGAGCGGCTTCTGTCAAAGGCCTTCCAGTGCCTTTCGCTCGTGACCAAGGCGTTTGCGCTTTTCTTGTGAAAACGATAACCTTTAATAAAAAATGAAACTAATAAATAATGTAATAAAATGTTTAGATATCAGGTAATTAAGGTTAGAAATTTTTTAATATAATTAGGTTGTAACTACTAAATTTTAGGTTGACTTCTTTTTGTAGCTATTTATTTTCCTATAAAGAGCGTGAAAATTGAATAGTTTCGTAACTTCTTAGGAACAAATAGCCTTCGTTTTAAAGTATTCATATATTATTATAAAGGAGGTCAATTTTATGGAATTTGAGCTCGTGTTGACATTTGTAATTTTATGTGTTACAACATTTTTTTTTATGATAGGAAAGTTTCGAGCAGACCTAATTGCTATGTGTTCATTATTATCCTTACTTCTAACGGGTATTATTACTACTTCTGAAGCATTAGCAGGATTTTCAAATTCAGTTGTTGTTATGATTGCAGGCTTATTTATAGTAGGTGGAGGAATTTTTCGAACTGGGTTAGCTCAAATGATTGGCAATAAACTCCTAACATTTGCAGGTAAAAGTGAAGCGAAGCTGTTACTAATATTAATGATACTTGTTGCTGGATTAAGTGCATTTATGAGCAATACAGGAACAGTAGCTGTACTTATGCCAGTAGTTATCAGTATAGCAATAGGGATGAAAAAAAGTCCGTCATTATTTCTAATGCCTCTTGCATTTGCTAGTAGTTTAGGAGGAGTGCTTACATTGATCGGAACTCCGCCCAACCTAATTGTTAGCCAGACTTTAGCTGATAACGGATACGAGCGCTTATCGTTTTTTGATTTTACTCCAGTAGGTATAGTTGCGTTAGCTACTGGGATTTTATTTTTAATGACAGTAGGTAAGAGATTATTACCAAAAGGTGACCCAAGAAAAAAATTACGAGATAAACAAGATGTTAGTCCTACCGAGTTGGCTAATAACTTTCATATCTCTGATCAGTTATATCGAGTAAGGGTACATCCTTTATCACCAATTATTAATAAACCCCTCTCTAAACTTGAACTTCCAAAACTGTATCAAGTGAGCATAATAAAAATAGAACGTGGAAGCTTGGAATTCAAGAAAATTTTACCACGTACCAAACATTTCTCAGCTACATCAAATACGGTTATCAAAGAAAATGATATCTTGTATCTTCAAGGCGAGGTTGATGCTATTGATCAGTTCAAAAGTGATTATCGCTTAATGTTTTTAAAGGAAAGTAAAGCGGCCCCTACTGATTTAGTTTCGCGAGAGTTTGGTGTCGCTGAAATTTTATTAACCCCTGAGTCATCCTTTATAGACAAAACCATTACTGAATTAAAATTTCGAGAAAAATATAACCTTAATATATTAGGAATAAATCGAAAAGGAAAGTATCAATTAGACGCATGGCTAACAGAAACATTAAAATTTGGTGATGCATTGCTCGTACAGGGAAGATGGTCAGATTTAGAATTGTTAGCAAAAGAAACTCGAGATGTCGTAGTGCTAGGTCAAACAAAAGAACAGGCTAGTATGGCAGCTGCGAATGGTAAAGCACCAGTTGCCGCAGCTATTATGATGGGAATGCTACTTATGATGACATTAGAAGTAGTTCCAGCAGTTACTGCTGTATTAATCTCAGCAGTATTGATGATTATTACGGGTTGTTTAAGAAATGTAGATGACGCTTATGGTAGAATAAATTGGGAAAGTGTATTTTTAATTGCTGCAATGCTTCCAATGGCAACTGCTCTTGAAAAAACGGGTGGTGTTTTATATCTGTCGGATATAATTACAGGTTTTTTAGGTGTATATGGTCCACTTGCACTAGTCGCTGGTTTTTATTTCATTACCATGTTATTTAGTCAATTTATTAGCAATACTGCTACAGCCGTTTTGTTTGCTCCAATTGCTATAACAACTGCAATCAATTATGGTGTAAGTCCTTACCCATTTTTAATTGCAGTTTCTGTTGCTGCGAGTATGGCGTTCGCAACACCAGTTGCCTCACCAACTAACGCCTTAGTAATGACTGCAGGTGGTTATAAATTTAGTGACTTTGTAAAAGTAGGTGTCCCATTACAGATCGTGATATGGCTTGTCATGATGTTTACAATTCCTTATTTCTTTCCATTTTAGTAACCGCTTCCTTTTTATTGTGTAACAGAGGTCAAATAGACCTCTGTTTTTTATATATTCATCCTATTTTGAGAGACACAATACGTTAGTAAAGGAAACTTTCAAAACAGTTGTTTATTTACTGATACCAGTGTTATAAAATTATTAGTTAGTAACAAATAATGAAAACTTTCAAAGCTTGTGAGTAAACTAAATATTTGACACAATGCTAGTAATAGATAGTCTTTGTTTTTAACCAAAAAAGAACCTTAATTACTGTTAAGAATGGAATGGAAGGGGAAAATATATGAAAGCACCAGATTTTATACTGAAGAAAATGGGGCAAGAAGAAGAAGTGTCCTTACATTCGTATGTAGGAAAGCCTATTTTGCTTACCTTTTGGACATCGTGGTGCCCAGATTCTCAAAAGGATCTCTATATTAAAAATCAATTTTACGGTTCAATGAAAAATAATAATTTAATCTTATTGACAATAAATGTTACGGGGCGTGAAGGGAATAAAGATGCCGGATTAAAGTTTATGGAAAGGGAAAATTACTCTTTTCCAGCGCTAGAGGATGAAGGTACAAAAACGTATGATGCCTATCGATGTATGGGGGTTCCGACAACAATTTTAATTAGTAAAGAACATGATGTTGTAGCTACGTATAATGACAAAGTTCACTTCACAGAAGTTTTAAAAAATATTGGGAAGATATTATAATGAAAACTGTCATGTGATCACATATTACATTTTTGAGTGAAAAAAATATTTTAAAGGAGTGACGTGCATGAATAAAGAGAATGTAATAAAAATTCTAGAAGAAAGAAAACTTACAGATATTATTGAGTTGATTGAGGACGCAGAAACGGGTGACTTAGAAGAACTTGAGTTAGTAAAATCTGTAGGGCTTCTCTATGATGTTGCATTAAATAAAGAAGTTATTCAACTCTTACAAGATTTAGGAGTAAAGATTATTTATGTAACAGATGAAGAATAGGGGGCATTAATAAATGCGGCCGATCCCGAATCAAAGGATTTCAAAAAATGCTTTAAAGGTTTGGCGAATTTTAGGTGCAATAGAAACTTTCATTTACATGCTTTTACTTATAGGATACTACTTTTTGTCAACTTATTTTCAAGGAACTGATTGGATCAAATGGACTTTACTAGTTATTGTTATAAGTATTGGAATAATTAAAGTGGTATTTATTCCAACGTTTCGATGGCGTAGATGGCGCTATGAAGTATATGAACAGGAAATAGATCTTCAATTTGGGATAATTG
Source organism: Anaerobacillus alkalilacustris (assembly GCF_001866005.1). Lineage (GTDB taxonomy): Bacteria > Bacillota > Bacilli > Bacillales > Anaerobacillaceae > Anaerobacillus > Anaerobacillus alkalilacustris. The sequence goes on along the minus strand of NZ_MLQR01000016.1, from coordinate 36,546 downwards.
TCGTAAGAAGAGTACTAATTCCGATGATTCGAATTCAACACGTTGATACAAGGCAAGGTCCACTGTTAAAATATTTTCGATTAGCATCAGTGACAGTTACTACTGCTGCTACAGTTCATCAAATTCCAGCACTACCAGAGAGTCAAGCAGCAAATCTTAGAGACCGTATTTCTAAGTTAGCAGCGGAGGCAGACGAAGATGTTTAAAGGAAAAAGGCTACATCCAGTATCAATATTCTTTTTATCTTTTTCTGCATTAAAAGAGCTTTTAGTTCCATTTTTTGCTGCTTTTATTTTTGGTAGAGGTGCCGCTCCTATGGGTACGCCATTTAATCTTTACTTTATTATCGGTGTGTTTTTACTTTTATTTATTTATGGCTATTTGAAATGGCTTACGTTTACATATGAAGTAAATGAAAAGGAACTTGAGATTAAAACAGGAATTTTGGTTAAAAAGCATCGATTTATACAAAAAGAAAGAGTTTATAGTATTGATATTACTTCGAGTGTCTTTCAAAGGTTATTTCATTTAGTAACTGTTAATATAGAAACAGCTGGAGGTGGGCATGAACCGGAAGTTAGATTAGCGGCTATTAGAAAGCAAGAAGCATACAAGATTAAAAGGAAACTATTATTTAAACAAAGTACAGAGCCTTCGGTATTAAATGATTTAGAGAAATCCAAAGCATCGGTAGACACTTTGTGGACACTAACGCGAAAGGATTTAATAATTACAGCCCTAACATCGAGTGGTATTGGGATCGTCTTTATGGCGATACTTGCATTAATTACTCAACTAGAAAATTTGCTTTCTGAAGGGTTAATTGTATATACATTCGGATATTTATTCGAATCAAGTGTTGTGGTAATCATCTTTATTTTGATAATAATTTTGATTATTGCATGGCTTATTTCAATTTTAGCTACATTGTTAAAGTATGGTGGCTTCAAAATAATGAAAAAAGGTGATGAGATAGAAATTACGAGAGGCCTTATTGAAAAGAGGCACCTTACATTATCGTTAAATAGAATCACTGCGATTAGAATTGTAGAAAGTGTATTAAGACAGCCATTTGGATTAGCTACTATATATGTTGAGAGCGCTGGTGGAGGGTCAAAAGATGAACAGTTTCTACGGTACTGTTTCCTTTAGTAAGAAAAAGGTATTTTCAAAAACAATTAAGTAAGATTGCCCCTAACTTTTCTTTTCATTACACTATTGAACCTTTACCGAAACGTGCGAGATTACGGTATATTTTTCGGAAGTTAATTCCTGCAAGTTTAATATCTAGTTTAGTAACATATTTTCTCCCATACGGATTTGTATTGGCATTTTGTTTGGTTTTAGGTTCTATTTTACTTGGTAACCTTCAATATCAAGATGGTGGGATTGGGAGAAATAAAGCATTTTTTTTGATTTCCAGTCGTTCCTTTTCAAGAACATTAGTAATTATACCAAAGCACAGAATCCAAGCTCTAGAAGTTAGTCAATCTTTTGTTCAAAAATTTAGGACTTTGTTTACGATTCAAACGTCTATTTTAACAAGTATTACTGGGAAGTCTTTTCGTTCTATAGATGTAAGTACTGAACAAAAGGAAGAAGTATTAGATTGGTTTACTTATGAAAAATAAGCACAGTTACACTGTGCTTATTTTCTATCTAGAAGTTTCAGTTGAATATGTCATTAATAGTCTTTTGCCTTGGTCGTTTGTAAACTCAAAACGATCATAGGTAATGTCTTGTCCATCTTTAGAACTCTCTCGTTCGTAGTGATGCTGGACTAGCAACGTCATTTCGTCTTTTTGATAGGAGATAAAATTAACTCCTTTTAAGACCTTTTCGTTTTGAGAGCTTAAATATTTCATTAGCAGACTATTATGGCAATGCACACAATGGTCATGACTAACATCAAACTTTGATAGACCACTATTTAATGAGTCTAATGCAGGTTTCTCAAGTTCGTTCATAAACAAGTGGTAAGGACTAAAATGATCTTTTATTAAACGTATTTGTCCACCTTCTTTAACTTGATACCTCTTTTTATTTTCATCAATAAAAGTTAAACCAATGTCATATTGGACATTTACCCATTGACCTTTATTTTTTATTTGAAATGGAAATGGGCATTGTTTAAGTGGTATACGATTATTATCTACATCAAGTAAATACACAATTTCATTATCTTTCAAAATAGTAAAATATTGAACGTCATTTCCTGATTCTGGGTCTAATTTCTTTAAATCATCATTAAGTTCACTGAGTACATGAGTTATCTTTTCTTTCTCAGACTCAAAATAATTTATTTCATTAACCAATGCATCTAATAAAGAAGAGTGATAATCTAGGTTGTCCACATCACCAAGTATAGGTTCAATTTTAGAACCAGCTATTTCATATATCTCGCCATGTGTAAAAGAGGGGCGTGTCAAAATATCGACGTTTAAATCGGATAAATTTTGAACTGGGTATTGCTCAATAGCATTTATTTTTACTTTTCCTCGCCATGGCTTTCGTGGTTCGGCAATTATCTCTAATAATTCACCTATATAACTACCTAGCAACGGATCTACAACACGAATTTGTTTTCCGATATGGTTGTTTGCTTCTTTTCTATTCATGAGTAACCCCACTTTTTCAATTTTATTCGTTTTTTTAAGACATAATGTAGTATAAATTAATTGTGACGTTGGAAAGCTCTAGCGCTTATGCTTTTCTTAATTATAGTACATTTTTTTGTTGTTGAGAAATATTTGTTTCTATCATTTATGTAGTTTTAAAAAAAATTAACAGGAGTTAGGTATTTCCTCACTCCTGTTTAAAATAAGTATATTTATTTATCATATCGAATTTTATTTAATCTAAATAGTTGCTCCATTCTGTCAAGTTTCATCGTTTCCATTTGTTTTATTAACGAAATTATTTTTGTTTCAATTCTTGCTATGGCTACTATAAAATTTTCTTTCTGTTCTAACTGTTGAATTTGTGTTAAGGCTAAATAAGAGTGAAGAAGGTTAGGAAGATCTTCGCGTACTACTCGTTTAATAGTATGTCGATCCTCAATATCTAATAAGTGAAAATCTGGAACGATACGGTCGATTTGTTGGATAATACTCCCTAATCTATTTTCGATTATTGGATCAACAGCTAGGTGATGATTATGATTAGATATTCGCTTCATTTCCACAAGAAGATTTCTTATTTCTTCTTGTTTTTCTGTAGGGGAAGTGTTTGTAGCTTGATTTCTAATCTCTTGTTCATTTTGTTTTACTAACCTTCCAATAAGTGCATCATCTAACATATCTAGTTTATAAAATATTCCATGAAGAAATGGACTACGCTTTACTGAACGAACATAAGACTTCCCTTGATAGGAATAGTATATTGTTGCTTCTAAAACTTTTCCAGTTCCATTCTTTGTTTTATATATTTTCCTAAAGACTTCAATAATTATTCGTTTTTTTATAGGGGCTTCAGAAAGCTTCTGATCACATATATCTATACGTAGCCGCTTTTTTCTGATTTTTATTTGAAGTTTCATTTGGGTTGTTTTCCTTTTAAACACCCGATTCATTCTTTCAATTTCAGTAACTTGAATGATGTCGTCAATAAATTTTTCTGTTTCTAAAAGAAGCGCTTGACTATACTGATCTGAAATAATTACTTCCTTAACAGGTCTAAGCCTATCAGGTAACCAACTTTCAAAGAAAGGTAATTCCAATATTCTATTGATTAATGTCATAAGCGGGCTCCATTTATTCTAATAATTTTTGTTTCATTTGCGTATTCAGTTCATCTAGTTCAAGAATAAACTTTTTTCCACTCTCAATAATTTTTTCATTTGAAGTTTCCGTTAGTTTGATTGCTGAATAAACATCTTCATAGGCTTTTCGGAAAGTTTCTATTGCAATTGCAGGCTCTTCTAACATTTTTAACGTTTCTTCAGTATTTGACTTTAATGCCTGAGCATTTGAAAGAAGCATTGCTTCGGTTGCGTCATTTACGTTTTTAACAGCATTAATAACAGTTTTTTGATTACCTAAAGCAAGTTGAATGGATGCAGTTACGGTAATGATATTTTTTGTCATAGTAATTGCATTAAAGATTGCTTCTTCAAGTTTTTCATTATTTTCTACTATCAAATCGACACTTGCTAAAGATTGTTGTAAAACGAGAACGGCTTGGGACATGTTTTTCACCCTTGAAATAACTTTTTGCTGTCCTTTCTGTAATGCAGGTAAATTTCCGTCAAACATCTCATCTGATTTCTTTTCTTCCAACATTTCATTTAGCTTTTTTCCAACTTCAATTTGCTCATTTAGATTGTTTATCCTTATAATAGCAACTTCCTTTAATTGATGAAGCATAACTGTATCTTCTTGTAATTTATCTTTGCCTATTAAGAGAGCTTCAATTATATTTTCTACTTGAGCTTCAACTGTTTTATATTTTTTGGCATATTGTTCCATTGGGTTTCTTTTTAATAAACGATTCAGTAAGGTTTGAACTTGCCCCTTTTTTAAGTGATTAGGCTCTAAATCAGATACAATTTCCTTAAGACGATGTAAGTTTTTGGGGAGGTCGTTATTTGGTTGGTGCATCATTTCTGAAACGGGTCGCTTTAAAGCTTCTAGTGATTCACCAGCACTTTTTTGCGCTTCAGTACCTAATCCACTTAGCTTTTCTAAAAGACGATCTACATCCTCTACACTATTTAATGGATGAAGATATTCTTTAACCTTCTTATCTATTTTTAAATTGAATGCATGTTTATCTTCCATTGTAATCCCTCCTGTTTTTCCTCTTATTACATACGATTAGCCACGTATGAAGTTTCATAATTGGCTAATTTTGTCTGAATTATATAATGAAAACTACACCTATTCAAGGGGAAGGCTACGTATTAGTTTTGTATTTGTATTTATGAGTTGGAAAAGCTGTCTTACTCCAGTACTTATCCATATAAGTTCACTTCGTGGTGACAAAGGACTAGCGCATTTCTTAATTGTAAATAGCCAAGCATTTGCTTGGCTAAATGAAATTTTATCATTCATTATTGTAGCTACTACTATATCTAGTTATGTTGAACTGTTCGTAACAAGTACATAGATTTATGCAGTTCACTATGATAATTACTCAAAAAATAAAGATATAGTAACTTGTTACAATGTAAGAAAGAACAATTATCAGTGACGGAAAGGAATAATTAAAAGAAGTTTTTGGTCTAATGCGAATAAGTAAATAAAAAGTGATTACGTATAAGAAAATAATTAGAGAAGCTGTAAGTTCATGAATTGGTTCTACATGAACTAGTAAAGGGCCTTCTCTGTAAAAGATATCCGTTCCACATAAAATTAGGATATTAAATAAGTTACTTCCTAAAATTGAACCGATAGCTAAATTGAAGTTTCTTAATTTACAGGCTACAAAGCATGCAACAGCCTCTGGCAATGAAGTTGAAGCTGCTAAAAGAAAGCTACCTACAAAGCTTGCTCCAAGTCCTGTAGCCAGTGCTATTTGATCACCTAGGATCGTCAATAAAGTTCCACTAACTAAAATAATTACAGCTGCAATTATAAACCTTTTTAAAGCTTGTTTTGCTGATAACGGAGGTAGTGGAATATCTCTTTTTTCATTCTGTGATGTCTTATCCTTAGAGGATTGCTTTAATTTTGAAATTAAAATCATTCCAACCGTGTAACAAATTAGGAGAAAAAAAGTATCAACTCCTACACCTAAAATAATAAACATTAGATTTGTTTGTAACGAGAATAAGATAATGAACATTAAACCGACCCCTAAACCAGCTGTATAACGGTGTTGCGTCCAGATTTTTTCAAAAAACTGAGCTTTTCGAAAATATAGGTCTAAAAAGGCTAGGATAACAAGATTAAACACGTTACTGCCTAGGATATTTCCGACTGCTAAATCTGGGTTATTTAACATAATGGATGTATAACTAGTTGTTATTTCCGGTAATGACGTTGCGCCGGCTAAAAGCATGGAACCAATAATCATACCACCAACTGCTGTTTTTTCACTAATAATATCAGCATATCCAGATAGTTTTGTTGCGGTAACAATCGTGATTATAGCTACTAAAAAAAAGTATAGAAATAACAATTTATATCACCTTTGCTTGATAAAATATCTTCGTATGATTATCATGTACACATTGATAAAATAAATGTTATGAAACCAGTGGTAATATTTTTAACGAATGGAGCGGAGTAACGATGAAAAAAGCACATAGAAACCTAAAAAAACAAGAAGATGGAAAAATCCAATTAACAGACCAATTAAATGAAGGGGCGCTTTCAAAATTAAAGTTAATTGGTAAACAGCTTAAAGATGAAGAAGCAAAGAAGCAAATAGCGAAACAAGAAATGGAAAGACAAAAAAGAATTGAAAGAGAAAAAAATAAATCCTTTGAGGAGCTTCTTGATGAAAGTAACCTCGATTGGAAATCGTATAAATAAGCCTGAACTAATCATCATCCTTCTCTAATGAAAGGTATTCTATATCGAAACTTTAGAGGCAGCTACTTTTTCCTTTGGAAAAATAATGTTCAAAGTTAATATTAGTTATGTAAGCATGCAACTGACTTTTGCCACTCTACACCTTTACAAGATAGATGATTAATGATTAATTATGAATAAATACAAGTTGTCTCACCTCGAAACGTTCATTTGTTCTCTTAGTATTCTATGAATTTAAACGCAATGATTTCGTTTTAGCTCGCTATTAATGGCCAGTACTATCCACACTTTAATGAAGTAAGTTTAATGTGTATAGACTTTAAGAGGTATGTTAAAAAACTTTAGAGACCTTATGAATATTTGATATTAAATTATAATATAAAACTAATAAGTTATAGAATATAAACAGCAGTTCATGTATACTAAAAAAGTAGTGGAGTAACTTAATGGATCTCATAATACAATTTTACTTGACTAAATTCCATTTAGTTGACTTGTTATGTTTCTAACTTGATATAATTGTTGTCGCTAGATTAATGGAGTTACGAGAATTTACTCAACTAGTAAGTAAATATTAAATATATTTACTAAGGAGGGCTTGAAAATGCTGACAAATATAGGAATACCAGGTTTAGTACTTATTCTAGTAATAGCTTTAATTATTTTTGGTCCGAAAAAATTACCTGAATTAGGAAAAGCTGTAGGGCAAACGTTAAAGGAATTTAAGTCGTCTACTAGGGAGTTAACGAGTGATGTAATGGAAGAACTTGAAGATGAAAAGTCAAAAACAAAATCAAAAAAATAATACAAAAATAAAGGTATAATATTTTATTATAGTTGGAAGATGTGAGAATATAGTCATCTGTCTTGCATCTTTTTATTGTTTAAGGAGATGTTTAGTTATGACCGATCAAAGTATGAACATCCTAGATCACTTAGACGAGTTAAGAAAAAGGGTTATGGTTGTTTTGGCTGCTTTTATAATATTTTTTATTGCTAGCTTTGTATTTGTCACAAATATATACGACTGGTTCGTAAAGGATTTGGACATGACATTAACAGTCCTCGGTCCATTGGATATTGTATATGTATATTTTTTATTAGCTGGAGTAATTGCTCTTGGGTTATCGATACCGGTTTTAATCTGGCAAATTTGGCTTTTTGTAAAGCCGGCGCTAACAAAGCGTGAACAAAGATTAACTATAATTTATATCCCGGCATCCTTGTTTTTATTTATAGCTGGATTGTCATTTGGTTATTTTATTGTCCTACCTTTAGTTTTAAACTTTCTAACTGGTTTAGGAAGCGATATGTTTACAATGATGTTTACGACTGATAAATACTTTCAATTTGTTTTACGTATGACAATTCCATTTAGTATTCTTTTTGAAATGCCATTAGTTGTTATGTTCTTAACAAGTTTAGGAATAGTCACGCCAAAAGGAATGCAGAAAAATAGAAAGTATGCATTTTTTGTTATTGTTGTTATTTCCGTACTAATTTCACCGCCCGATTTTATTTCAGATGTATTAGTTATCATTCCGTTACTTTTCCTTTATGAAGTAAGTATCATTTTGTCTAGTATTATTTTTAGAAGGAAGTTAAAGAAAGAACAGGAGAATGAGAATACAGAAGTGTAAAACAAGAAAAGCGCAAGCGCCTTGGTCACGAGCAGCTGCTCCTGTGCCTCTGCGTTTGCTCAAGAGCAAAGCCGCTTCGAAGTAATTCAAGTAGTAGCTTCACTGGGGCGGCCTTTGACAGAAGCCGCTCTTTGGCTTCTTACGGTTACGTGCCTCTGCGTCTTCTAGCATAGCTTCGTAGCAAGCTTCCTCGAAGCAGTGTTTTGTGCGACGAGTAATCGCAGGAGCAATTGTTTTTCGTGCGACGAGTAATCGCAGGAGCAATTGTTTTTCGTGCGACGAGTAATCGCAGGAGCAATTGTTTTTCGTGCGACGAGTAATCGCAGGAGCAAAGCTGCATGAAGCTATTCAGAGACGTTATTCAAATAGTAATTGAAGTCCGTTGCTTGACTGAAGTGACCGAGCTCGTAGGCTGCTTGCGCTAGACAGTTTCCAAGTTGAAATTTATAAATTCTGAAACTGTGAAAAAGAAGTATCTGACAGATGACGTCAGATACTTCTTTTTACTACGGAGAAAGTTAACGATCCACTAATTTTTTACTTGCAGTTAAGTTGTGAAGCGACTTTTGAAATTTGTAAATATACTGTACTAATTGTGTCACAAAAAGTGTGCGAAAATAACGTATAGTATAAGGTAGGTAAAAATATTTATGTTAACTTGAGTTTAATATAGAAAATACTTATTAAGAACCCTTAAAAGTGGGGAGGGAATAGCATGGATGCGTATATGATCGCTAAGTATAGTTTTATATCTTTAGTTAAAGGGATAGCTGTCGCGTTAGCTACATTGTTTGGGATACTTTTCAGTCAACCTATTATTTTGTTATTAAGGTTTGATTTTCCCGAGCATCCGATTTTATTGGCAAACATAAATAGTACGTTATTGTTTATTTGTATTATTATTTTAACTTCTATATTGGTAGGAGAATTGGTAAAAAAATTAAATCAACCTATTTTGGAAAGATTTGTGTTTATTTTTGTTTATCATTATTTCTTTTTTCATTTAGTAAGAGCTATTGATGGTTATATATCTAATTTAAATAATAATGTCATATTCGACTTAGTTTCACATATTATTCCTTCATTAGTTTTTGCTTTTACTGTATCTTTATTATGGAAGCCTGAAAGGGAGTTAATATCTATTAGACATAAGGCAAAAGAGTATTTTAGCGCTACGAAAGTAAGTAGTTGGATTTGGAAATTTTGGATTGGAGCCCTATGTTTTGTGCCGATTTACCTAGTTACAGATTCGCTAATATCTCCCTTTGTAGCACCGTATTATACAGATCTTGCAAATATTTTATCAACCAGTCCAAGCTTACTTACATTATTAATGATTAAGCTAGCAATCGGTTTATTATCTGTCCTTGTTTTAATGCCTATTTTTGTTATGTGGACTGGACCAAAAGCTTCACTATTATTTTGGAGTGGTTTTCCTATTTTCGTTCAAGCTGCTGTGTATCCTTCAATTGTAGAAGTTTGGCTTCCGCTAGGTATGAGGTTTCCTTACCTAATTAAATATACGGTTATCACCTATTTATTAGCAATTATTTTTGTTCAATTATTTTTTGTCCCTCATGAAAATGAGGTCATTGACGATCAATTTAATTGGATGTATTAAAGAAAAATTGCTTTCAGTAAAGAAGCATTTGAGTTACTTCTCAATTACTAACCTAAATCACAACTGATTTAGGCTTTTCTTCCTCTATCTTAATAACGAGTATTGTATTGTTCTATTCAACATTATACATACGCTTCGGGTTAGTATAAGTTAAATGTAAGTTGTAGTAAAAAACGCACAATTTGTGCGTTTTTTTTACTTAATCAGAATTTATAAATTTCTAACTTGGAAACTGTCTAACTCCAGGCGCCATCGGCTCGATCACTTCAGTCAAGCAACGGACTTCAATAACTATTTGAATAACGTCTCTGAATAGCTTCATGCAGCTTTGCTCCTGCGATTACTCGTCGCACAAAACACTGCTTCGAGGAAGCCTACTTCGATGCGTTGCTGTCAGACGCAGAAGCACGCGGAAGCCAAAGAGCGGCTTCTGTCAAAGGCCTTCCAGTGCCTTTCGCTCGTGACCAAGGCGCCTTGAACTTTTCTTGCTACAAGTTAAAGTATAAATTTCTTATTTGGAAAACTGTCTATCTTCAACTGCTAATTCCTCTTCATCTTGAGTATACAGTTCTATCTGAATTTTTTGGTAAAAGAGACCCCCACCTCTAAGCTTAGCGTAGGTGGGATTTTCCAATCAGGTGGATTAGACTCTCCACCTGATTTTCCGATGTTTCAGCTTGCTGAAACGAGTTCACTTACGTTAGAGCGGCTGCTGCTCAATTCTAATCTAATGTAAGTTCTATCTACAGAAAATGTGACATTTAACACATTTCATTCAAAAAACTAGGGTTACAATTGAAAGATAGAGTTTTTAGAGAAGTATGAGGTAGGGGGGAAGCTGGAATGGAATTAACAAGAAGAAGTCTATTAAAAGCTGCTGCGATCTCATCAGCTATGATTGCCGCAGGATGTACATCAAAGACAACACCGGAACCTAAGAAACCAACAAAAGACCCAGTAGAATTGGAAGCACAATCAATTCAACCAGATGAATGGAAAACTTCTGTTTGTCGCTACTGTGGAACTGGTTGTGGAGTTTTAGTTGGAATAAAAAATAACAGAGTGATAGCGGTGAAAGGGGACCCTAATAATCGTTCAAATAGGGGACTTAATTGTGTGAAAGGTTACTATTTAGGAAAGATATTGTTCGGGAAAGACCGATTAACAAAACCTTTAATCCGTGAAGATAACAGTAAAAAAGGTACAATGGATGGCTTTCGTGAAGCGACATGGGAAGAAGCTCTTGATTTGGTTGCAAGTAAATTGAAAGAAGCCCACGAAGCTGATCCTAACTCTATTGCTTTTTGGGGATCTGGACAACAGACCATTCATGAAGGTTATGCTTCAGTGAAACTTTGGAAAGTTGGATTACAAAATAATAATATAGACCCTAACGCAAGACTTTGCATGGCAAGTGCTGTAGCTGGGTTTATGACGACTTTCCAATCTGACGAGCCGATGGGATGTTATGAAGATTTAGACCAAGCCGATGTATTTCTTACATGGGGAGCGAATATGGCAGAAATGCACCCGGTATTATATTCGCGTTTAACTGCTAGAAAGCTAACAGGTACCAATGTTTTACATTATGATTTAACAACGAGATATTCTCGTACAAGTGAAGTTGCAGACAAAGTACTAGTATTTAGGCCACAAACTGATTTAGCGATTGCAAATTGTATTGCTAATTATGTAATTGAAACCGAAGCTTACGATAAACAGTTTATTAACGACCACTGTCAATTTAAAGCAGGGACTGAAAATTTAGGCCATGCAATCAATGATGATTATGATGGAACTGAAATTGGTCTAAATTCTGGTGCGAATTGGTCCATTTCATTTGATGAGTTTAAAGAAAGTGTTAGTCAATATACATTTGAATATACTTCTGAACTGTCTGGTGTAGCAGTTGAAGATTTACAAGCACTAGCTAAAGAATTTGCAGATCCTAATAAGAAAATCGTTTCAACTTGGACGATGGGTGTTAACCAGCACACTCGTGGAACATGGATGAACAATTTGATTTATAATATTCATCTCTTAACAGGAAAGATTAGTCAACCAGGTAGTGGACCGTTTTCATTAACTGGCCAGCCGAGTGCTTGTGGAACCGCACGTGAAGTAGGGGTATTTTCACATCGCCTTCCTGCCGATTTAGTTGTTGATAATCAAGAACACCGCCGCTTTAGTGAAATGATTTGGAATTTACCAGAAGGGTATCTCGATGCTATTGAAAAACCAGGTTTTCATACGATAAAAATGTTTCGAGAGTTGGGGAATGGGAAAGTAAAATTTCTTTGGAGTATGTCAAATAACTGGGGGCAGACACTACCTAAAACTAATCGATTTCGTGGTGTTGATGAAGATGGAAAGGGCGTTAATGACGGGTTTATTGTCGTATCTGAAGTTTACCCAACTCGCTCTACAGAAATGGCAAATGTCGTTTTTCCTGCTGCTATGTGGGTGGAAAGAGAAGGGATGTTTGGCAATGCTGAGCGTCGAAACGCTATTTTTGAAAAGTGTCAAGAGCCACCAGGAGAAGCGAAATGGGATTTGTGGACAATTGTTCAAGTTGCCAAACGTGTTTTAGAAGGTAAAAAAATTGGTGGGCATGATGCGTTTGATGTAATTTTCGGAAAGAATGGTCCAGATATTTGGGATTATGAGAATCAGGATCTGAAACACAATCAGACAGAGGTTTGTCGTAATCTTTGGGAAGAATATCGATTATTTTCTAATCCTCATATCCATCCAAATTCGAAAGTACAAGAGTTAGGTAAAAAGTTGAAAACGAAAGCCAAGCAATTAGCTCCATATGAAGAATACTTAAAGCAGCATGGTATTTTATGGCCGGTCCGAGAGGTAAATGGAAAGTGGCTTGAAACAAAATGGCGATACGCTCATGGGAGACAAGAAGATGGCTTTGATCAAGTGGGTGTTGAAGAATATGGTCAAGCAGGTAAGTATAAAAATATTGATTTCTATAAATCTAATGATCATCGTCCTACTGTATTTTTTAGACCATTTGAAGATGCTCCAGAAATTCCTGATGAAGAATATCCTTTCTGGTTATGTACTGGTCGAGTATTAGAACATTGGCATAGTGGATCTATGACTCGTCGGGTACCTGAATTACACCGAGCTGTTCCCGAAGCTCTTTGTGAGATACATCCTGAGGATGCCAAAAAGCTTGGAATTGAGGATATGGATTGGGTATTTATTGAGTCGCGTCGTGGAAAAACAAAGGTAAAAGTAACAACAAATGGACGCGGTAGGCCACCGAAAGGTTTAATATACGTGCCCTTTTTTGCTGAAGAAGTATTGATAAATGATACAACACTTGATGCCTATTGCCCAATTTCAAAACAACCAGATTATAAAAAATGCGCGGTTAAGATTATGAAGGTGTAGGGGGCAGTCATATATGAAAAAGTTAAAATATACTATTTTTTTATTCGTGATTGGACTATTAATTGTGGCAATATCTGTTGGTTCTAGTTTCTTTAGTCATACAGAACCAAACGAAGATCAAACTGAACAGCAGACAGCTAAAACATTATTATTACCACAGTTGAATGAAGAGAGAGCTGATGCTGCAACGATGGTATTAGTATCAGCACCACCACCCCAACCAGCTGATCATATAAATCGTTGGAACCCCGATCTACAGCAAGATAGTTGCTTAATGTGTCATGCTCTAGAAACTACTGGAGCAGCTACATTACCAGAAGATCATTATTATGACAATAATCGAAATAATGAGCTATACAGAACATACTGTATTCAATGTCATGTAACTCAAGAAGATGATAAGCCAGCTTTTAATAGGGATAACTAATGAGGTGTATGTATGGTCATTTCAGGATTTATGTTAATTACAGTTAATGGAAAAACAAGGATGGTTATTGAAAGTCTACAGAAAATAACTGGAGTTGAAGTGCATCACGTTGTAGAAGAGGTAAAAGTAATTGTAACTCTTGAAGCTGAATCTGTTGATGAAAGCTATCGAATAGGTGAAAAATTTAAAGAAATTGATGGCATTGTTTCCGTTTGTCTGGCGTATACAAACTTTGAGGAAGATCGAGCAATGCAACATTATATAAGTGTGGACTAGCAATGAATGAAAAAATAAGTCGTAGACAATATTTACAGGCAAACTTTCGTTCATCTTATCAATTCCTTGGTACACTTATTGGGTCTACTATAGAAGAAGATAGAAATTTCATGCGACCACCTGGTGTTAGTCATGAACTTGCCTTCATGACAACATGCACTCGTTGTGGCATTTGCAAAGAAGTGTGTCCTACTTCAACAATTGAATTATTTTCGGTTGATTTTGGAGCTAAGCTTGCCGGAACTCCGTATATAAATCCTAATGAATCTCCATGCACCTTCTGCAATAATTGTATAACTCATTGTCCTACTGGAGCGTTAGTAGCAGAGGGTAGTGTAGAAAAATTGGGTGTTGCCGAGATTTTCGAATTCAACTGTTTAGCTTATAAAGGGACGATGTGTGATTACTGTACTAGAGCTTGCCCATTAGGGAGCGCAGCTTTAACTATTGAGTCGGGGAAACCAAAAGTCATTGAGGAGAATTGTAATGGCTGTGGTCAATGTGTCAGTGCTTGTATTCAGACGTATAAAGGGATTTATGTTAAACCGATAAAGAAAAAATAGAATCGGATGACCATTTTGGTCATCCGTTTTCATATTACATTTTATCGTTACTTTGCTTGCCAGCTTGCCCAGCTTCTACGTAAGGCTCTCTTGCAAATTCTTGATCTGGCGAGTTACCTAGTGGACTGACGTGAGCTCCATGTTTGTTCTTTCCTTCTTTTTTAGGGTTACTTTTCCGTTTTGTCATGATACTGTCTCCTTTTAAATTATTGTGACGTAGGAGTTTGAACTCCAACTTATTATTCGCATAATTTAATTTTCTATTTACTTTATTGTCCTTATTTCAATTTTTAGCATAATCTTTCCCGACAGATATAACTATGTTATTGTATCAGTATTACTTAAATGTAACGGAGTTGGAAAAATGTTTGTAAAAGATACACTTCAGCAATCACCTTTGGAAATTTTAAAAAAATATTATGGATATGATCACTTCAGAAAAAATCAAGAAGAGATTATTTCTTCCCTCTTAAACAATCAAGATACTCTATGTATTATGCCTACAGGCGGGGGGAAGTCGGTTTGTTATCAAATACCTGCCATCTTGTTTCAAGGAATTACTATTGTTATTAGCCCATTGATTTCTTTAATGAAAGACCAAGTAGATACGTTAACAAGTAATGGAATTCCAGCAGTATTTATAAATAGTACGTTGTCTCAAATTGAACAGGACGATATTATGAATGATTTGAAACAGGGTGTTTATAAGCTTGTTTACATTTCTCCCGAGAGATTAGAATCTATTACGTTTGTTAAATTTCTCAAGCAATTACCTATTACATTCATCGCTGTTGATGAGGCGCATTGTGTTTCGCAATGGGGGCATGATTTTCGTCCGAGCTACGGGAAGATTGGTAACTTAATTAATCAACTTTCTCCTAGACCAGTACTTGCTGCTTTTACAGCTACAGCAACTAAGGAAGTAGCTGAGGACATAAAATTAGGTTTAAAGCTTCATGAACCTCAATTGTACATCTCAGGTTATGAAAGAGAAAACCTAGCTTTTTCTGTCGTGAAAACAGGAAATAAAAGAAATTATTTACTTGATTTTATTCAGCGTTACAAGGGTGAAAGCGGGATTGTCTATGCAACCACAAGGAAGGATGTAGAGGAGCTTCAGCTTTTTTTACAGAAAAATGGCGTACAAGCTGTCACGTATCATGGTGGAATGTCAGAAACATTACGTAATAAAAATCAAGAAAAATTTATTTATGATGATGAAAAAATAATTATTGCTACAAATGCTTTTGGAATGGGAATTGACAAATCGAATGTTCGCTACGTTCTTCATTATCAAGTTCCAAAAAGTATGGAAGGTTACTATCAGGAAGCGGGTCGAGCAGGAAGAGATGGTGAGAATAGTGAATGTATATTGTTATTTACTAGTAAAGATGTACAGACACAAAAGTATTTAATTGAACAGTCAGCATCTGTCGAGGAACGGAAAGTACAAGAGTACCAAAAATTACAATCGATGGTAGATTATTGTCACACAACAAAATGTTTACAGAGCTATATCGTTAATTATTTTGGTGGAAAAGTTAACGCTGATTGTGGAAAATGTTCTAATTGTAAATCAGAGTTAGAAGAAATTGATGTAACTGTAGAAGCCCAAAAAATTTTCTCTTGCGTTGTGAGAATGAAAGAAAGATTTGGTGTAACTTTAATTGCCCAGGTACTGAAAGGTTCTCAAAATAAACGTATAAAAGATATGCGTTTAAATGAACTGACAACTTACGGAATAATGAAAAGCAAAACAGAAAAAGAAATTAGTGAACTGATTCAACTTTTCATCGCAGAGGGGTATTTAGAATTAACAGCAGGCCAATTTCCGACTGTCAAAATAACAGAAAAGGCTGTAAGTGTTTTGAAAAATGGATTGAAAGTACTCCAAAAGGTTAAACCGAGTAAACAAGAAGTTCCGATCCAATCAGAGTTATTTGAGAAGCTACGACAGCTCCGTAAAGAAATCGCAGAAAAAGAAATGCTACCTCCTTATATAATTTTCTCTGATTCTACGTTAAAGGAAATGTGTAGGTACAATCCCACAACAAAAGAAGAAATGCTTTTAATAAAAGGAGTGGGGGAATTAAAGTATGAAAAATATGGTGATATCTTCTTAAAGGAGTTAAGTAAATACTCAAACCCAAATGCTGAAAAAATAGTAAAACAAACTGAGGAAACGTTAAAGGACAAAAAGGAAGAAATTCCTAGCCGTTTAGTCACTCTACAATTATTTAGTGAGGGGAAAAATATCCTTGAAATTGCTGAAGAAAGAGAGTTAAAGGTAACGACCGTTGAGCAGCATATTATTCAAAATGTATTAGAAGGGTACGAGATACAATGGGAAAGAGTGTTACCAGCATCTATTGAACAACAAATTCAAGAGAAAATTGATCAAATTGGTGGGGAAAAGCTTAAGCCTTTAAAAGAAGCGTTACCAGAAGAGGTTAGTTATTTTTACATAAAGTTAACTCTTTGTAAAAATAGTAGTAAATAGACGAAAAAGCCTAAACGATGTTTAGGCTCTTCCTTATGGTATCAGAATTTATAAATTTCTAACTTGGAAACTGTTTAGCTCCAGGCGGCTACGCTTTTCTTGTTAGAAAGGTGCTTTTTTTCATTTTTCGACCACGCTTATGAAATTTGTTCAAAACAATTTATTATTGTATTTTTTCCTCACAGATGGGGTGGCAGACGTCCTTTTAAGAAGTCCTAAAGTAATTGAAGTGGTTACCATTTAAAGAAACAGATAAACGTTATTTTAACATAGCTTATAGGTGCTAGGTAGAATTTTAATAATTTTTTATGGTATACATTCTTAAAAATAAGGAAAGTATATTTTTTATATTATTTGTTTAAAGGAGGAATACTAATGGAAGTTGAAATGAGTATGGATGAGGTTGTTAGTTCAATTAACCAATTACATTCAGATGGACAGATGCTTGCTAAGAAAAAAGTTAAGAAATCACACCCAGAATTAATGAGGAGTGCTCTTCACTATTTTCCTAGCTGGGAACATGCTATTAGAGAAAGTGGAATAGAATAAAAAAGATAAGAGCAAAAGAATTCTCACGTCTTTTGCTCTTATCTTTTTTGCTGCTTGTACGTATATTATAATTAGTTAGTAAGGTGCTGTGTTCACACTAACACTTTGTCATATTTTGTAGTAAGATAGATATATTGACAAGGTTGACAATGTCTATCTAAATTTTAGGGGTAGTAAGATCCAAAAACTAAAGTGGGAAAATCACTTAATGAAGTTTAGCATTATGCTAGATGAATTCATCGACGCAAATTAATAAAAATGGGGTGTTTATTTGAATAGAGTAAAGATTGTAACAGATTCTACAGTGGATGTACCAAGAGAGGAATTAAAGGCATTAGGTGTTGAAGTTGTTCCGCTTACGATTACTGTAGACGGAAAGTCTTATTTAGATGGAGTTGATATTTCTCCTAGCGATTACATACCATTATTAAAACAATCACAGGAAATCCCTAGAACCTCTCAACCTGCTGCGGGAGTTTTCACAGAAGTATATGATCGCCTCGGGGAAGATGGTAGTGAAATTATCTCCATACATTTAACTAGTGGTATGAGCGGTACGTTTAATTCAGCTCAAAGTGCTGCTCAAATGTCGAAATCGAAGGTATTGGTTATTGATTCTAAATTCATATCATTTGCATTAGGGTTTCAAGTAATAGAGGCTGCAAAAATGGCAGAACAAGGAAAAAATGTTGAGGAAATTGTTAACAGGTTAAAGACAATAAGAGATAACACGTCGTTATTTATTATGGTTGATACACTAGATTATTTGGTGAAAGGTGGAAGGATTGGTCGAGGTAAAGCTTTAATAGGCTCTTTACTGAAAATCAAGCCAATTGCTTCTTTAGCAGATGGTATTTATACTCCTGTTTCTAAGGTTCGTACTTATGTTCAATTAATTAAATATTTTCTTAAACAAATAGAGACTGACACAGCAAATAAAACAATTAAGGCGATAGGAATTGCTCAAGCCGATGCTATCATTTTAGCTACCAATCTTAAAGACGCAATAACGAAAGAAACTGGTTTTACGAATGTTAAAATTGTAGACACTACCCCTGTAATTAGTACTCACACTGGTCCGGGAGCAATTGCATTAATGTATTATACAGAGTAATATTTTTATGAACTGCAAAATTATCCCAAGCAAAAGAGGGGAATGATGCTATCAGTATCATTCCCCTCTAACTATTATCCTCTTGGTACACGTTTTGTATTCTTTTTTGCTTTAGTGATATCAACATTCTCATCAGCAAATTCTTCGTTATAGACACTTTCGGTAGGTGTAAAATTATTTTTAGATGCAGCGTTACGAAAATGTTTTCGTTTTGTCATAGCTACTTACCACCAAGCTGTTGTTCAGCCATTTGAACAAGTCGCTTAGTGATTTCTCCACCAACTGATCCATTAGAACGTGATGTGCCATCTGCATTAAGTTTTACGCCGAATTCTTGAGCAATTTCATATTTCATCTGATCTAATGCTTGTTCGACACCAGGAACAACTAATTTATTGGTTGTTGCCATCTTAATCCCTCCTTACTTAATATACTTACCATTGGGAAGGAATATATTAGATGAAATCATAACCAATAACGACAATTAAAGGGTAATAACCTTATATTGTTTTGCTAGATCTATAAGTTCACTCATCGATGAGATGTCACCAGAAGTAAGTTCATTTTCAATTCCGTAATAATCTACACATGTCTTACAAGCAAGGATTGGTATACCTTTGTTATATAGTTCCTTAATATGTAATGAGGCTAATGATTGGTTAGTTAAAGCAAAAACACCTGAATTTATAAAGAATAAAGCTCTAGGCATTTCTTTATTCTGCTTTAAATGTGTAAAGAAATTTTCTAATAATGCTTCTCCGAGTGTTTCATCGCCCTTGCCTAAAAACTGAGAATTAATGAGAATGACAGTATCTTGCATTGCTAACCTCCAAAAAATAAATTATTGCACTATTATAACCTTGAGAAGTAAATTTAGTTTGTAATTTGTTGCACGATTTCAAAATACTGTAATAAAATAGTGATTTTTTTATGAATATTGATAAAAAAATATTTTCAAAAGATAAAAAAATGCTAAAGTAGTACTGTAACTATTTATTAATTTATGACCTAATAAATACAAGTTATTAGGCAGATTTTAAAATGAGAAAGGAATTAAAAATTATGAGAGAAAAAAATCGGTGGTTAATTGCATTATCAGCAGTAGCGATCCATTTATCAATTGGATCTGCATATGCGTATAGTGTATTTCAAAATCCACTATCAGAAACATTAGGCTGGGAAAGATCACAAGTATCGCTTGCATTTACAATTGCAATTTTCTTTTTAGGTATTTCTGCAGCGGCTTTTGGTCAATTTGTTGAAAAAAATGGTCCAAGAAAATCTGCATTATTAGCAGCTGTATTGTTCGCATCAGGGATTATTGGTTCAGGTCTTGCTGTTTCCCTTGGATCACTTACGCTATTTTATGTAACCTATGGGGTTCTAGGTGGTATGGGCCTTGGTTTAGGATATATTTCACCAGTATCTACATTAGTAAAGTGGTTCCCTGATCGCCGTGGATTAGCGACAGGTATGGCAGTATTTGGATTTGGAGCAGGCGCTTTAATTGCTGGTCCAATCGCAGCACAATTAATAGGAATTTTAGGTATTGCTTCAACGTTCTACATTTTAGGTGTTACGTATTTTGTATTAATGGTAGCAGGAGCTTCATATATTGCTAAACCACCTGTTGGATGGGTACCAAAAGGTATGGAACCTGGAACTGTTAGTGGTGGGAAATACGACATTAAAGGAACTGAAGACTTAGCTCAATTAACAGCTAAGGAAGCTTCAAAGACAAAACGTTTTTATTTATTATGGATCATGATGTTTATCAACATTTCAACTGGTCTTATGTTAATTTCTGTTGCATCGCCAATGGCTCAAGAAAAAGTTGGTATGACTGCAATTGCTGCAGCAAGTATGGTTGGTTTCATGGGCTTATTTAATGGTGGTGGACGAATCGGATGGTCGAGTGCTTCAGACTATATTGGTAGATCAAGAATTTATCCAATCTTTTTTGCTATTCAACTAGTTGCATTTTTAATCTTACCAAACATTAATAACGTCATTATTTTCCAAATTTTAATATTCATCGTACTAACAATTTATGGTGGTGGATTTGCGGTATTACCAGCATTCATTGGTGATTTATTTGGTACTAAGCAATTAGGAGCGATACATGGATTAATTCTGACAGCTTGGTCAATGGCTGGAGTTATGGGACCTTTACTAGTTGCATATATTCGTGATGTAACAAATAGTTACGATGCTACTTTCTATATTTTTGCAGTATTCTTAGTAGTTGCTTTCGCTACATCCTTACTGATGGTTAAAGACATTAATAGAATCAAAGCAATTAAAGAAAAAAAGTTATCTGAAAAAGTTAGTTAATCATTTATAATGAAAAACATTTTACATGTATTGTTGAAGGTGTTTTTCTATGGGAATATAAGACAATTATTTATAACACAGTATTTGGTGATCAAGGGCGCTTGTGCTTTCCTTGATCATCTTTTTTTGCTGTATCTAGGTTTTAAAACTAAAAAAATACCAGGTCTTTATAGGGACCTGGTAAATAATGTTATGAGATTTTTGAAATCTTTACTGCGCAAGCTTTAAATTCTGCAGTACCAGAGATTGGATCGTACTCGTCAATGGTTAAAATGTTAGTAGGAACTTCCATCCAGTGGAAACTCATAAAGACATCGCCTTGTTTCATTTTTTTACAAACCTTTACCTTAACTTTAACTTTACCACGTCTAGAAGCTACCTCAACGTACTCACCGTCTTCAATGTTTAAGTTAGCTGCATCATTCTCATTCATATCAACGGTTTCTTCTGTTTGCTTTAGCTTAATATTAGGCGGATAATACCTTGATTGAGAATTTGTATTATACTGTTCGTAACGGCGCCCAGTAATAAGTGTTAATGGGTACTCCTCATCAGTTGGTTCTGCAGGAAGAGAGAAATCTACAGGTACAAATCTTGATTTCTCCTCTAATTCTACACCTTGGTGGAATCTTTCATGTAATAAAAGTGTTCCAGGGTGATCAACTGAAGGGCATGGGTAATGTAAGCCGCCTTCATTATCAAATCGCTCGTAAGTCATACCACCAAATACATCAGGTGCTAAAGTTCTAACTTCATTCCAAATTTGCTCAGATGAGTCATAACTCATCTCATAACCCATCATTGCTGCAAGTTCACAAAGAATTTGCCAATCATCTTTTGTGTTTGGATGGGCTTCAATGCCTTGTCTTGTTCTTTGAACACGACGGTCAGCATTTGTATACGTACCATCAACCTCTGCCCAAGATCTTGCTGGTAAAACAACATCTGCAATTTTCGCTGTTTCGTGTAAGAAAATATCCTGAACAATGACTAAATCAACGTTTTCAATAGCCTTTCTTGTGTGGTTCATGTTAGCATCAACCATAATTGGATTTTCTCCAATGATGTAAAGAGCTTTCATTTTTCCTTCCGTCATTTTTTCAAACATCGTAGTTTGAGTATGACCTACCTGTGGAGAAATTTTTACATCCCAAGCATCTTCAAATAATTTACGTTCACCATCGTTGATTAATTTTGAACCACCAGTTAGTTGGTTAGGTAAACAACCCATATCGCCAGCGCCCTGAACGTTGTTTTGACCACGTAGTGGCATGATGCCTGTACCTTCTTTTCCTATATTACCTGTTAAAAGGGCAAAATTTGCAATAGCAAATACGTTGTTAACACCAAAATGATGTTCAGTGATTCCAAGTGTATAGGCAATCATTCCACGATCAGCTGTTGCATACATGCGAGCAACTTCACGTATATCGTCTGCGGGAACCCCAGTAATGTCCTCTGCATATTCAGGTGTATATGATTGGACCTTTTCTTTTAATTCATCAAAGCCTTCTGAGACTCTTTGAATGTATTCTTTGTCATATAGCTCTTCATTGATAATAACGTGCATCATCGCATTTAAAAGTGCAATGTCACTACCAACTTTTAGTTGTAAATGCTTTTCGGCAGGCTTTGTCATGTCAATTTTTCTTGGGTCAATAACAATTAAACGTACCCCTTGTTTTACTGCTTTTTTAATTCGATTAGCAACAACAGGGTGTGCATCCGTTGTGTTTGATCCGATTAATAACAATACTTCTGCTTTATCAAAATCTTCAAAACGGTTGGTAGGAGCTCCGCTTCCACCGAAAACAGTTGCCAGACCGGCAACGCTAGGAGCGTGTCAGGTTCGGTTACAACCGTCAATGTTATTTGTTCCTAATACAGCACGAGCAAACTTTTGTGTAACAAAATTAGTTTCGTTAGTTGCCCTAGCGCATGCAAAAACAGACATACTTTCAGGACCAAATTCTTTTTTAAATGTTGAAAGTTTTTCAGCAATAAACGATAATGCTTCTTTCCAAGAAACAGGTTCTAACTTACCATTTTTACGTAGAAGTGGTGAAGTTAATCGGTCTCCTGAGTGTACATAATTATAGGCAAATGCTCCTTTAATACAAGTTTGCCCCTTATTAACTGTCGCCTCTTTGTCCCCCCGAACCTTTACAATCTTATTGTCATTTACTTCGACAATTAAGCCGCAACCTGTTCCGCAATAACTGCAGATCATTTTGACTTCTTTGTTCCCCATTTAAAGTTCCTCCCTTGTACTATCTATCTTTTGATGTGGATGTATAAAATTCTGCAAAAGCAGATTTTTACCATAAATGTAATTTTTTGTTCGTGATGGCTACATCACAGTTTTTTATACTATAATTAATATTGTATCAAAGTCTAAAAATTAAAAAAGGACAAAAATCACACTCTATATTCGAAAAGAGGGAATTTTTTTTGAATAATATTGGTTTAGTTTTAGAAGGTGGGGGTATGAGGGGCGCCTACACTGGTGGTATATTGGAAGTGAGCATAATTTGTTCTTTCCTTATGTAGCTGGTATATCTGCAGGTGCATGTAACGCAGCTTCCTACATTTCTAGACAAAATGGTAGAAATAAAAAAGTGATGATTGACCTAGTCGGTTATCCTAGTTACATATCTTATAAAAAATGTTACGAAAGAAAGAACTTTTTTGGGTGGATTTTATTATTAATGAAATTTCCCACCGTTCCCTTTGACTATGGTACATTTTATCAACGTTTAAGAAATACAAAGGACTTATTGAAACAATGAAAACGAGACACGAACCATTATAATTCATCATTAGATTTTATTGAAGCAGAAGAAAAAAAGGGGAATGTGTTTGTCATTAGACCCTCGCAACAGGCAACAGGTAAAGGTAGGACGTGGTGAGCGTAATGAACAGAAGTTAATAGACCTTTATTGGCTGGGTTATCAAGATTCAAAATCACTACAAAAACAGTTAGATAAATGGGTGGCAGAATATTTAACATTTCTAACTAATCTTTGAAACTATGATAAAATAAAGGTATACATACATATATATATGGGGTGGTTCTTGTTATGAACACACGTAAAGCATATCGAATGCTAATCGTTGTCCTTTTTTTTGCGTTTATAAGCTTGATATCCAGATCTATTGTTTATTTAATTTTATCAGTATTAATTGCTACAATTATCATTTTTTTATTAGGTAATGCAAAAAAAAAAGATAAAGTAAATAATGTAATACACACATCTTTAGCACCAAAAGATAAAGGGAATTTATTAGTGAAAATATTATTGGTAGTAATGGCGGTAGGTTTTCTACTGATTGCCTATGGGGCATTGTATTTCATAGAGGCACCATACTTTCTTCAAATAATTCCATTACCTGAACAATATCTGACCGTAATTGCTATACTTGCTGTAGGGTGTTTTGTTATTGTAGGTAGCCTATACTATTTCATTAAGGAATTACTAAATGAAGAAAAATAATAAGCTTAGATATTGTGGGTATATTGAGTGGGCTTGCGGTATTGACTAAAGTTCCGACTATTATCTAAATAAAGAAAAGATAAAACACTTTTTGGTGATAAAATAATACCTGTAGTACATCTATTATTATAGGTAGAAGTTCTTCCTGAACTCCTTGAAGGGGAAAGTTTTATCTGACTCTTCAGGGGCAGTAATACTATGCTCAAAACCTTGTAAAATTAGATCGGATTAACTTCCCCTAAGGCCGAACAAGTGAAACTAATATACAGTGATGTCGAAGGAAAACCTACTGTATTTAATTTAATCGAATTACTGATCTTATACACGAAAGGATGGTTGTTATGCTCCTTACGTTAAAAGAGAAGAAATATTTAATGAAGTTGTTAGCAAAGCAAAAGAGGAATTTTTGGAGCTCTAAAGAAGAGCAACAAATGGCAAAAGAGCTATTAAAAAAGTTTGAACAAAATACACGTAATGAAAAAGTTAATGATATGAAAGAATCAAAGTTGTAACTCATACCTTTTGGTTTTCCACTTTTTTAGTAGGTGGTTAAGACCAAAAGGTTTTTTAGTAATATTACAAACGATACTCTCTAAAAAAATTGTAAGTTAAACAAAAAATAACATGAAATTGTGAAAAAGTATTTTATTCAAAGCAATAAATCATGTACTTATCTATTTAATAAAATTTTTTGTAGATCATTATTATAAACTATCAAAATTATGTTCGATTTGTTATTCTAGTAACGGTTTACAATGAAAGGAGAAGGTAATCATTTCTAATCAAGTTTTATTTTTCAATATGAATAAGCGATCTTTTTTGTTGGTACGAAGAGTAATGATTGTAGTCACGTTATTTCTTACTATGTCTTTAGTCGGTTGTATTCAGCCTGAAGAAACAAGTAGCAATGTCGAACGTGGCAAACCTAGTCAGAAAATTAGTGAGGCTTCTTTTCACTTTATTGACGTAGGTCAAGGTGACGCTACACTATTAATTGGTCCGGATTTTTCAGTGCTTATAGATGCGGGAAGGCACGATCATAATGATGTGGTCCCATATTTAAAAAAGCAAGGTGTTAGTCACTTAGATTTAGTTGTTGGAACGCACCCTCATGCAGATCACATTGGGCAACTCGATAAAGTCATCGAAGCTTTCCCGGTTAAGGAAGTGTGGATGTCTGGTGATACTCATACTACCAGAACATTTGAGAGAGTCATCAATGTGATTATTGAAAATGATATCGACTACTATGAGCCAAGAGTCGGTGAAAATTTTCAAATTGGGTCATTACATATTGATGTAGTCAATCCATTAGAGTTGACTGGTGATTTTCATGAAGGAAGTATAGGCTTAGTTGCAACCTATGGAGAAGTAAGAATTTTGTTCACTGGGGATGCGGAAGAGCAAACAGAGGATGAGATGTTAGAAAGGAAGGAAGACATTGAAGCTCAAATCTTCCAATTAGGCCATCACGGTTCTTCCACTTCTAATACAAAGAAGTTTCTTGAAACCGTAAATCCTGAAATAGCAATATACTCTGCAGGAGTTGAAAATTCTTATGGACATCCACATCGGGAAGTAATTGACAGGTTAAATAAGATGAATATTTCTGTATATGGAACAAGTCAAAATGGAACGATCGTGATAAAGACAGATGGCATAAGTTATAGTATTGAAGTGAGTGAAAAAACGGAAATAAACGAGGCGAACGAACAAGAACTGATTTCAAAGCCATGTATCGATATTAACACAGCTTCTCTAGATGAGTTAAGGTTGATTACTCACATTGGAGGAGAAAGAGCGCTACAACTAATTGAGCTACGCCCATTCAATAATGTAGAATATTTGACGAGGGTTGATGGTATAGGGAAGGGAAGGCTAAATGATATTTTAGAACAAGGCAAGGCATGTGTTAATTAATATGAAACAGTATTTTATTACCACTCTCTAAATCCTACATTAAATTTAGCAGAAGGTGCATCCTATTAGTATGTACGAATACGTATAGGAGGTTTTTTTATGCGCCGTTTAGCAACGTTGTTTAGTATCGTAATGATAGGAGTTATTGCCATCTGGTATGCAAATGATCATCACAGAGATGAATATCAAGGACAATCATTAATGCAGAAGCAGGCTGTTGATCAAGTTTTAGCTGAAGATTTAGCATTAACGACATCATTATTTATTGACCAGCTAAAGAGTCAATTATTACGTTGGAGTGAACAAGATTTTTCTAATGAGGAACTTCAAAAAAAGTTTCAGGAAGAGTTGATTACTCACGACCACTTTGAAGCATTTGCCCTTGTAAACAAAGGTGAAATAGAGTATATGATCGGGGAAATTCATGAGCAAGATTTAAAGAAATTAAACCATTCATATGATGGGATAGAAAGCTCAGATCCTTATACGAAAGATGGAAATGAGTATATGTTGTTTAGTTGTACTACAGCTGATGGTAATGAAGTACTAGGAGAAGTCGATTTATCTTTCGTAAAAAAGTATGTTCGTGATTTAGCGCATGTAGCAGATGCAAATGGAAATTTATTCATTGGCGGAGAAGATGTAGAAGTTGAATTTGAGGGGGAAGGAATTCGTCCTTATGGTGCGACTGAGAAAGTTCCAGAACTTGGGTGGGAAATATCTGTACAATCTGAACCAGATACTGAAGTAGGGCCAGATTATGTTGAACATGAAGTAATTATTAGTTTTGTTCCTGGGGTCAATGGCGAACAGTGGATTGAAGATTCGCAGCTAGTTCTCGTGAAAAATGGTGGCCCATATTATGTTGTTCGCGATCAAGCGAGAACAACTGACAAACTCGTTTATGAATTAAGTCTTTTAGAAGAAGTTGAAACTGTAGAACCTAACTATTTTTATACAAAGCAGCAAGAGTCATTTGTTAGAAGGCAAGGCGATTTTCCAAACGATGAATTTTTTGAGCCGTATCAATGGAATTTGACGCAAATCTTTGCAGAAATAGGGTGGAATATTACAGGTGGAACTGAAGATATTCCAATTGCTATTCTTGATAGTGGTATTGATCCAAATCATGAAGATTTAAAAGAACGTATTTTGTATGGGTATAATGCGTTTAAAGATGATGATGAGTTTTTTGACGAACATGGTCATGGAACTCATGTTGCTGGTATTACAGCAGCAACAACAAACAACCTAACAGGTATAGCGGGGGTTTCTTGGTTTAACCCAATACTACCAGTCAAAGTATTAAATGAGAATGCTGAAGGTACAGCTTTTGAAATTGCTAATGGAATAAGGTGGGCTACGGATCATGGTGCGAAAGTTATTAATATGAGCCTTGGTGATACCTTTAATTCAAAGATTATGCATGATGCTATTCGTTACGCTTATAAAAATGATGTAGTTTTAATTGCAGCTGCTGGCAATGACAATGTGGAAACACCGATGTATCCTGCTGCATATGATGAAGTTATTGCCGTTTCGGCAGTTGATGATAAGCGTCATAAAGCGATTTTTTCAAACTATGGAAATCACATTGATGTTACTGCCCCTGGTGAACATATTCCAAGTACATTTCTTGATAATACCTATGTTATGATGTCTGGAACGTCAATGGCAGCTCCTCATGTGGCAGGACTAGCTGGGTTAATTAGATCTATAAATCCTAGCTTAACAAATGACGAGGTAGCAAAGGTAATAATAGACTCAGCTAATGACATTGGACCTAGAGGATTTGATCCATATTATGGTCACGGTGAAATAAATGTCGTAAGAGCATTACAGATGTTAGAAAATAATTAAAAGGTTTCATAAAGGCGTTTAACTGGCAACAGTTTCAAACGCCTTATTACATATGGGGTGTCGAATTTCTATTGTAGAGTATTGTTTAAAGATCAACATGTCCGCTTCATTATGATAATACAATGGAAAGTCATATTATAAAAAAAAAAAAGAGGCTGAATTCGACAGCCTCTAAGTATTTTTAGGTACTATTATCTTAAGGAGCGATACCCTTAACATGATTGAATTTTAAATTGTACTAAGTTTAGGAGCTCGTCCAATTCTTGGCTACATTTTATGGTCTTTTTCGATGTCATACCTGTCATACTTGCTAAGTAAATCATTTGCATGCGTTTTTTCTCAATTACTAGTTGTAACATTTCTTTCGGGTTCACTCCTTAAATCTGCAGTATTTAATTATCAATATTGATATTAATTATTCTTATATTATTCAACAATTTTATGAAAATTTAAACCGTTTCGCTAAAACTAGTCATTAGTCACCTTGATTAGATGAAAAGCAGCAAGATTATCTCTGATTCGACAGTATATGTGTTACTTTATTCCTTTTAATACTCTATTTCATCATAGTCTTTTGGTTGTGGTTCTCTATCTTCAGGTGTTAGTATGTCATATTTAATTTTTACTTCTTTTTCATTGGTTTGAGCTTTACGATTTTTTGTTGTTTGTGCAACATCTTTTTTCTGATTCATCTTTTTCACCTCTTTTTAGGAATTATTAATATATATTTTTTCCTGTTTGGGTGAATTTTATAAACCCAATAATTAAGGGCTCCAAAAGTATACCTAGTTTAAAGCAGACTGATACAGCTATATATATTATCTTTGTAGCTTACAGACCTTTATGAAGAAAGCCTTCGTATTTTTTTATACGATCAGAAAAATACTCTATTTTCTGATCGTATAAAAAAATCCTACCTAAAAAATTTAGATAGGATTCTATATGGTGTATGTATAATTTTGGAAATTAGAATTAACTAATTAATTCAGTTTGAACCTCTTCAAAGAAATATTCAGGTTTACTACCACCTCTAACCATAAGCTCTCGCATTAATGAGTGATACTGTTTAATGGATAATTTGTTATTTAAATAACATAATAAGGCAAAATCCATTAATTGATTTACGTTTCCTGGTTTATCATTTTTTTCAACAATAAATTTTTCAATAAGCATTTTGACTATCATGAATATCCCCCTTGTTAAACTATTAACTATTAAAAGCGCTTTAATGACTTACTTTCTTAATATTAGCATGTAAAACAACTTTTTTCCTCAATTAGAATCTTTTAAGATTAGACACCTTCTTTCATAATTACAAGTGGTTTTGCATAGTTCGAAGAATAAAATGTAAAAAAAGATAACATTAAGTAATAAATCTAGAGAATATCAGAGAATTTATATTATTTTATTTTTCTTTTATAATGTTTATTTGTCTTGTTAAGAAAACATTCCTACTTGAGGGTCTGAAGAGAAAAAGTTCTCAATTTTGACAATAGTCTATGTCTAGTTATCACGAAATACATTTTTGAGTATAAAATTTTGTTTGCTTTTCCCATATTGATCATTGTAATTTATACATCGGTATTATTTTCACCGAAGGTTCGAAAATTAACCTTGACCTTTATAATAATTAATGAATTCTTGCAATGTTTTTTGATGTTGATCATTAGTTACTATGTCATGAAACAAAAAACAATAAAATCTTTATTATTTGAACCAGAAATTACTTGTAATAGGTAAGCCCTACTTCAAACAACGCATATAAAGACGTAGCGCCTCCTGGTACGATACAAGTATCAAATAAAGGAGGTGCTTTTCTTATGCCACAAAAAAAATTAACAATTGTCCCCGTTACACTTCACTCAGAAAGTAAAAATCTCGATACACCGATGCCGCCGGCAACACTTTCAAACAGCATTTGCATGATCAAAAAGGCAGACGCTGAAATCTCCTTCTTCCACGGCGTAGATGAGCGCACGATCCAAACCGTGATGAGGGAGTTGAAACATCTATGAAACAGGATTATTAAAGGAGGTGCTTTTCTTATGCCACAAAAAAAATTAACAATTGTCCCCGTTACACTTCACTCAGAAAGTAAAAATCTCGATACACCGATGCCGCCGGCAACACTTTCAAACAGCATTTGCATGATCAAGTATCAAATAAAGGAGGTGCTTTTCTTATGCCACAAAAAAAATTAACAATTGTCCCCGTTACACTTCACTCAGAAAGTAAAAATCTCGATACACCGATGCCGCCGGCAACACTTTCAAACAGCATTTGCATGATCAAAAAGGCAGACGCTGAAATCTCCTTCTTCCACGGCGTAGATGAGCGCACGATCCAAACCGTGATGAGGGAGTTGAAACATCTATGAAACAGGATTATACAAGTGTGAAAAATATCTATATCATTTGTGGAAAAACCGATATGCGGAAGGGCATCGATGGATTAGCCACACTGGTTCAGGATTGTTTCGACCTAGATCCGTATAGCGATTCGATTTTCTTATTCTCTGGTTGGAGTAAAGATCGCTATAAATGTTTATATTTTGACGGTGATGGCTTTGCCATGCTTTATAAACGGTTAGATAACGGAAAACTTCAATGGCCTAAAAATGAAAACGAAGTACGTAATCTTTCCCAAAAAGAGATCCGCTGGCTTCTTGAAGGGTTATCTATTGAGCAGCCAAAGGCGATTCTTCCATCATCAAAAGGAGTATTCTAAAAGTTGTAACGCAGTGAATTTTATCTTTATTCCACCGTTCAAACTAGTTATAATAAAAAGAGCGAATTTGAACGAAATGTGGTGAAGCATGTGGTTAACGGTCCTTCTAGAAATGAAATTCAGTCCGAAAAATTAATTCGATTGCTTGAAGAGCAATTGGCTCATTCCAATCAACAAAACCAAGAGTTATCAAAAAAGTTGGATCAATCGTTGAAACAGAACGAAGCGTTATCACAACAACTTCAACACTTAACAAAACTCTTATTTGGATCTAAAACAGAAAAGTCGAAATATAATATGCCCGATGGGCAAATGTCATTGTTTGAAGACGATCCGTCTTTTAGCGATTCTGAGCACACAGAAGAACAAAGCCAACNGACGATTTCTTATACTGTTGTCCGAAAAATACAAAAGAAAAAAAGAAATGATTCTTTGAAAGCCAAATGGTTGAAATCGGTAGTAGTATCGTGCGTGAAGAAGCGGTATTTATCCCTGCAAGGATGAAAAAAGTAAAGCATATTGAACATGCCTATGAATGTACAAGCAACTGCAAAAGCGATTTAGCCCATTCTGCGCAGATTAAACGTGGGAAAGCTCCAAAGCCAGCTATTCAACGTAGTATCGCAAGTCCTAGCGTACTAGCCAAAGTCATACATGATAAATTTGCGCTATACTTACCACTTTACCGTCAGGTCAATGAATGGGGACGTTACGGACTAAATACAAATGATAAAAACCTTTCTAACTGGGTCATTCGCGCTGCACATGATTGGCTATTGCCTATATACGAGCGAATGAAAGATATGATGATGTCTAAATCTGTCCTACATGTCGACGAAACTTACTCACAAATTATCCGTCGTTCTGATGGGAAATCAGGTCAATCTAACGCCTATAACTGGGTATATCGAAGTGTGCCAAGCCAAGGACCTACGATGATTTTGTTTCAAAGCTCCCTATCACGAGCCCGATTTGTTCTTGAAAGTTTCATAGAAGGTTATACTGGAACGATCATTTGTGATGGTTACTCCGCCTATGATAAGATTGGTGGAATTACTTTCGCAAATTGTTGGGCTCATTATCCAAGAAGATTGATTATCCGAGAAGAATTGAGAAATTCCGCATAATTACTTTATTCCTTATCTTTTTTCTCGAATAATTATGATCTCCTTATGCAATGATGGAAGTGTAACCATACAATTGTATAGGAGGTTTATCTTATGGAAAAAGAGAAACAGTCAGTCGAACAACTAACACATGGATTGTTAGAGGAGCTTCAAATAAAATGCTATGGAAAGGAAACACTAAATAATTACCGGCGAATATTAAAAAACCTTGCACTATATATGCAGCTGAATGAAAAATCTACGTATTCTTCCGAAATCGGGAAAGCCTTTGTTGAGGATTACATTTCCACTCATGAAATAAGTGTTTCTTTTCAAAAGACAATTAGTACAGTAATAGGAAGATTAAGCGATTATTGTGATGGAAGGGAGTATTCACTTCAACGGAAGAAATCTTCTGTTAAGTTGCCGGAAAACCATGCGGTTTTGCTTGAAGATTACCTGTCATTTTGTAAGCAGGATGGAAATCGATCAGGAACCATTAAAAGAAAAAGAAAATTCTGTGGCGATTTTCTGATCTTTTTGATGGCTTTGGGATGCAATGACATAAGAGATATAAATTCCACACAGATATGTAAAGCCTGTTTGATGTTTCATAATAAGGACGCTTGGGCGGTTATCCGAATGTTCCTTAAGTATCTTTACAAAAAAAACGTGATCGAATACGATTATTCCACCATTGTCCCCCATTATACAAGACCATTTATGGTCCCTTCCACATACTCGGAAGATGAAATCCTCAGGTTTGAAAACGCTATAGACCAGTCAAGTAAAATCGGAATACGTGATTATGCGATGCTACTTCTTGCTACTCGGCTTGGGATGCGCTCTGGAGATATCGCAGGCTTGACTTTTGATGAAATAGATTTTGAGGGAAATTCTATTCACATAGTTCAGGAAAAGACCCTACAACCGCAAGAATTACCACTGCTCCCAGAAATAAAAGATGCTCTTATGAATTATATTGAAAACGCACGTCCGACAGATAATGATGAATGTCGTATATTTCTCCGTCAGAATGCTCCTTATCAGGGGATAACCACTTCGGCTATTCGATTTGCAACTACAAGATATTTTCGAAAAGCCGGCATTGACATTTCTGATAAAAAACATGGGTTACATACATTCCGGTCATCTCTCGCTAGCTCCATGGTTAATAATCAAGTACCGTATGATGTTGTACGTAAAGTGCTTGGACATACGGATCCAAACGCAATAAAGCATTATGCAAAAGTTGATATAGAGCGTTTACGTGAATACGCAATAGCGGTACCAGCACCTTCCGGTGTGTTCGAAGCTTTTCTGAATGGAGGGCGGAGTTATGCCGGACTTTAAAAGCATCTTGCGCATTGAGTTTGCCGATTTCTTATCAATGAGAGAAGTTGTACTAAGTGAAAGTGCTTATGCTCATGATTGCCATTATCTTACCTCCTTCGATAGCTATTTGATAGATTGTAATCTTCAACATAAGGAGATTTCTGAAAGTGTCATAATCGAATGGGTTAAGAATTTATCAGGAAAAAGCAGTTCCGTTGCCAATAAGGTTATTGTTATACGACTGTTTCTCCGGTATTTAAGCAGTATTGGTATTAGGGTTTTTATGCCGCCAATACCGAAGGTTACAGATGATTATATCCCGTATATTTTTTCTGACGAGGAATTGAAAAGGATTTTTGCATTATCCGATAATATTACCCTTACAAAGAGCCAACCGAATCCTTATATCCAGCTTGAATTTCCAATGATGCTCCGAATCATGTATGGCTGTGGGTTGCGCGTGGGGGAAACTCTAGCTTTGAAGATGAAGGATGTGGATCTCGATGGTGGGATCCTCATTCTAAAACAGACAAAAGGAGACAAGCAACGGCTAGTACCTATGCATCAGACCTTGACTTCAATCTTGATTAGATACTGTTTAGCGATGGGGGTGATAGGAAAAGCCGAAGCATTACTGTTCCCCAGTGCAATACAGGAAATACCACTTTCTGTAAAAGCTGCCCGTAATAAACTCAATACCATACTGAAATATGCCGGCATATCGTTGAAAGGTAGAGCAAAACGGGAACGTGGACCATGTCTTCACTGTCTGAGGCATGTGTTTGCCTTTAAATCCTTTGCAGAAGCTGAAAAGTCAGGGCGATCGATTGACGCTTCTGTTCCCTATTTATCTATATATCTGGGACATGACAGCCTTAAAGAAACCGAGAGTTATCTAAAGTTCAGTAGCGAATTATATCCTGAAGCTATGGAACTGTTTGAGGATTACACACTGCAGGTTTTCCCGGAGGTATCTTATGATGAATAAAGCATCTGATTTTTTAAGGCTCCTTGACGCTTTTATTACCACCTGTGTTCCGTAGGTGCAAGTCCCAATACAGTTAAATCCTATAAATATGCATTCCGCCTGCTCATCCAATTTATGTACAAGGAAAAAGGAATCGAAGCTGACAAAATAACCTTTGAAAAACTTGACTATATAACATTAACGGAATTTTTTACATGGATTGAATCGGTGCGTGGTTGCAGTGCATCTACTAAAAACCAACGGTTGTCTGCAATAACCTCTTTTTCTGCTTATGCACAAAACCGGGATTTTGCTGCGGCTACTGTTTTCAGGAATAGTGTGAATAAGATTCCAATGAAGAAAAGTCAGCATAAGCAAAGGGCGATTCTTACCCGTCAGGAAGTCACAATACTTTTATCCCTTCCTAATGATAATAGGAAAATT
This sequence comes from Anaerobacillus alkalilacustris, assembly GCF_001866005.1. Taxonomy (GTDB): domain Bacteria; phylum Bacillota; class Bacilli; order Bacillales; family Anaerobacillaceae; genus Anaerobacillus; species Anaerobacillus alkalilacustris. Next base: position 1,782 of record NZ_MLQR01000016.1, on the reverse strand, counting down.
AGTCTCAGAGATAAAATCTTGCTCAGTCTTATGTATGCAAGCGGAGCACGTGCACAAGAAATATGTGACCTTACGGTCGGAAATCTTCAGTTTCATCAAAAAGGCGCTACATTAAATATTACGGGGAAAGGCAGAAAGAGCCGCCGCATCGGGATTCCTATCGCCTGTGCCACCCCGCTTAAGCAGTATATCGAGCACAGAAAAATCAGTGATAAACCTGAAAGACATCTATTTTCAAGCCAAACGCATGAGCATATGACAGTATCTTGCATAGAAGGTATATTCAAAAAATATATAACCATTGCTAAAAAAGAAAAACCGTCCATGTTTCTTGCTAGTAGTTATTCACCTCATTCTATGAGACATACAACTGCCAGCCATATGCTTGAAGCCGGTGTTCCTCTGGTTGTAATAAAAAATTTTTTGGGTCATGCATCTTTACAGTCGACTCAGATTTATGCAGATATTTCCCAAGACACAGTTAATAAGCATTTAAAAGAGTGGAATGAAAAATGGTACCCTTCAAATATAGATGAAAGAAAAACTTCTCAAAGGTCAAATAGAATTCCAGATTTTCTAAATTAAAAACCGAAATTTGTATCGAATAATTATCTAAGAAAAAAGAGAAGAATTACTTTATTTTAAAGACCTACAGTAATTCTTCTCGGATAATCAATCTTCTTGGATAATGAGCCTTATCCGAGAACTTAGATAAGGCTCATGTTCGTCGTTATTGGTTGAAAGCAGACAGCAAAAATGGCCAAATTGGTGTGAAGTATTGCGATGAGTTGTATCAATTAGAAAGGAAATTTAAACATTTGTCTCCGAGTAAGCGTAGAAAAAAACGACAAAAATACTCAAAGCCAATTGTGGAGAAATTCCTAAACTGGGTTGAAACATCACCATTTTTCGGAAAAAATGCCCTCGCCAAGGCAGCTGAATATACTTTAAACCGAGCGAATGGGCTCAAAGCTTTCTTGAACGATGGTCGCATTGAAATCGATAATAATCCAGCCGAAAACGCCATCCGTCCTAATGTTCTTGGGAGAAAAAACTGGCTCTTTTCAGTCAGTGAAGCTGGTGCCAAAGCAAACGCCATCTGTTTAAGCATCGCGGAAACCGCTAAAAGTAACGGTGTCGATTTCTACGAATACATAAAGAAACTTTTGACGGATCTACCGAATATCGGCATCCATCAAAACCCTGAAATTTTAAATCAGTACATGCCCTGGTCCAAAATGATCCAGGTATCATGTATGAAAAAATAAATATGCCGTATATTCGATAAAAAAGTCGTGATATACGGCTATTCGTCATGCGTACCGGAAAGGTGCGCTATTTTTTATATTTCGGGCTTACTTCATTAGTGTCAATATTCTTTTCACATTCACTGTGAAAATAGCCATTGCCCCTTGCAGTTGCATGCCAATTAGACCCGAGGATTCTGCAACATCGTACCCGTGTCTATGTTTTAATTCACTATTTTTAGCTTCTATTTTGTAGCGCTCTTTCGACTTTTCTTTAAAATAGTCGCTCTCTTGAAACTTTATTTGTTCTGCGCTATTTTTTATATTTCGGGCTTACTTCATTAGTGTCAATATTCTTTTCACATTCACTGTGAAAATAGCCATTGCCCCTTGCAGTTGCATGCCAATTAGACCCGAGGATTCTGCAACATCGTACCCGTGTCTATGTTTTAATTCACTATTTTTAGCTTCTATTTTGTAGCGCTCTTTCGACTTTTCTTTAAAATAGTCGCTCTCTTGAAACTTTATTTGTTCT
>NZ_MLQR01000015.1 GCF_001866005.1 Anaerobacillus alkalilacustris | reverse complement strand
CTTAAGTTCATTATATACAAAGGAAAAATCAATAAGTTCATTAATTTTTCGAAGCATGTTATCTTTGGGCACGATTATATCATATAGTGCCATATAAGGGCTTAAACTCATTGCTTGTTGATTTGGAATCATCGTTAACACCCACTTCTTATTTGTTAATAAAATAATTCGACAAAAAAGCACCCTTTCCTTCATAAAATAGAAGGAAAGGGTGCTTTTGAGTTTGAAAGGGACTTTTTCAGTGCCCTCTTTGACAGGAGTGGTCTTTTTCTTTTTAAATTGTTTTCAAAAACGGTAGTTTAAATCTGGTCATATAAAAAAAGTCCCTAACATAAGGTACTATTAGTGATTTTCGATATTTTCTAAGATACTCAAGTTTTAGTATTTTTACAAAAGGAGTTGGTTATTTTGTTTAAACATTTATCTCCTGCAAATAACTATTTACAACACTATCCAAGATATTTTCACTACCCTCATTATTACCCCTTTATGCGAAATTTTATTATTGATCAATGGTTTTTAGTTAAAACCTATTCTTTTTTCGATCATCGGTTGTCTGCTGAACATAGTAGCCCAAGATTCCTGCAGGATAAAGCATTAACAGAGAAATATTGGCATATTGGCATTCAACATCCGCCAGCTACTTCTAAACCATAAAATTTTATAACAAAGTATAAAATAATGTAGGTTTCTTGAAGTAAAGGGTGGAGGATGAGATATCAACTCTATCCCCTAACCCGACCCTCCGCTGGACTAGGATCTAGCATAACACTCATGTCTTTCGGTCTCCGAAGAGCACGCCATGAGGTTGGAGTTACCAAAGCTACTTACTCTCCCATTAAACAATCCTTCCTACGGAATTTTCACACTAACCGAAATTAATGGTCTAACAGAAGTAGTAAGCTTAAGGAATGGATATCCTAATTAAAACGGAAATTCAATACCTTCGGTATCTATATCCTTTATTTGAAAGCGAACAAACGAAATTACATCTGAAATAAAGTGATTTTTAGTTTTAATCTTCATTTTTTTCATTTCTTTTATGATGTCATCATGCCATTGTTTTGCTTTTTTCCAATGAGTGAAGAGCTTATAAACACGTTGTCCCTTTTTTACTTCCTTTGTAAAAAGGACTGACAACAGTTCTTTTGGAACATTTTCTTCAAACCCTAAACCTCGTCTCGCGATTACAAATGCAGCACTTTGATGAACAGAAAGCCCATAGGTTTTTTGATACTTCACCTTTCCGATAAAACTTGAATAGTATGGATCTACTTCTATTAAGGCGATATTTTCTTTAAAACAAGTAGAGATGATTGCATTTGTAATCGAACTGTATGAAAAGTTATTGGAAATGCGGTTAAAAGACTTATCAACGTTGTTTTGTAAGAACTTTAATGCTTCAATAGAGAGCGAATCAATATCAAATGTTTTTATCCATTGAATCATCTCTATGACGGTGTTTTGAACGATCCAATCACGTTTATTAGCTGAAACTGTATTTAAATCATGCATCCAAAAAACTTTTGAAACACGAAAATTACCGTTAGGATAAACGATAGTTATAGAAAGGTTATTCGGATTAATATCTAAACCAGCTATTCCTTTTTGGAATGAAGGAATTGTATTCAGTTTTTCGTCTAAAGTTAATTTAACTTCGTACTTTCCTTTACGGCGTAAAATGCGCACAGTATACGCTTGTTTTGTCGCAAGATAACTTGCAATTTTTACAACAAACTTGTTGGGGAAACGCACAAAAAAAGATAACCGATCTCCTTTTTTATCACTCAGTGGGTTTAGCATTTTAATCTCGAAAAGATTTTCAGTTATATAAAACAACTTTATATTTTCATTTCCACCTTTTGAAGCTTCTCCGCGAGAATAAATATTGTTTGAACGACTTTCGCGCCACTCTATTTTTGTGATTTTACCCTTGTTTAATAAACGCATTTTTTGCTTCGAACCATCAACTGCCTTCGGTACTGTGTCGTTATCAATATGGTGTTGATAGTAACGCACTTCTTTTTCTAAGCGCTCAATTTTTTGTTGTTTAAACAAAATAAGTTCATCTTTGTTTTTCTTCTTAGAACGAGATAATTGTTCGATTTTTTGTTTTAGCTTTTCAATCTTCCTATTGTATTGAGTAATATATAAAGGCAGCAATTCCTTTTGCGAAGAAATGCCGCCTTCGGCTTCAAGAAAGGCATCCCTCATATAACGCACATTATTCAAGAACAACGGCTTTGTTTTTTCAACCGTTTGTTTACGATCTGAACCTTCAAAAATACGTTCTCTTGAGTATCGTTTAGCAGATTGAAATCGTCTCATTAATTCATCTAAAATAAATGAATTAGTCTCAGTGATTTCAGAAACAACACCTGGATATGTTAGCATGACCGAAGGTTGTTTTTTGTTTTTTTTCGTCATATGAATATGCCTCCTCTCTAAATTGTTTCTTCTTTTTCTAGTCTATTAAGTTGATTTTTTACTTTTCTAGCACCCCGTTGACCATATAATCTTGCAGAAAAAGAAGTAATAACAGAAATCATATCTTCAACCATCTCTTGATTTAAATCTTTTTCGTCTTGTTCTTCTATACATTCGATGTTGGTTTTGTGCGATTTACAATAACGTTCAATATATTCATAACCAAATCGTGCGATTCGATCTTTATATTCTGCTAATACAACTTCTATATCTTCTTTACTAACTTTTTTCATTAAACGCTGTAACGCTCGTCTATTTTCGTTTATTCCACTCGCAACCTCTTCAAAAACTTCTAAAACATGATAATTATTTGCATTTGCATATTCTATTAAACGTTCAGTTTGGCGTTTCAAATTACCTGTCTCTTGTTGTTTTTTAGTTGATACACGAGAATATATCACGCATTTCTTCTTCGAAGAAGAACCAGCTTCACTTAACATGACTGAACCAGTTAAACGGTCTATATCTTCTTTGCGATAACGCCGATGACCACTATCTAGAAATATAGGAGAAATCAAACCTTTTTCTTCCCAACGAAGCAATGTAGGTCGCGTAATATTTAGTGTTTTCAAAACTTCTTTTTGCGTCAAAAAAATAGCCAAAGTTATCACCTCTAACTATTATTTGACATTCAAAACAAAAACCCCCTCTTTTTATTATACTATTTTATAAAAAAATATTATTTCTCACCAACTGTTATCACCACCTCCCTTTATCCTTATTCCACCGATAACTCCTGATTATGCCAGTGAAGATTTTGTAGCTGGCTCCCTAATAAATAGACCCGAGGGAGCCAGACTAAAAAGGCTATTTTCTATGGGAGAAAACTATGAAGGTGAATTTGGAGCAGGAACACATATTGTAAAAATCTATTACATGAATCTTGACACTCTAGGCCCTACTGCAGTTGGTAAATGCTATCAAATTAATAATCATATTCATATAGTTGTTTCAAACTGGTTAGGCATTAATATTTTAGCCCATGAATTTGGGCATGCTTTCTATTATTCGAACCCATATCTAAATGGAAATGATCCTATTAGTAGAGCACCTCATAATACCGATCCTAATAACCTCATGTATCCTTCTTCGGAATTGAAAAAGGAGAAGAACATTGAACAAGCACAGAGAGAAGCAGTTCAGAACAGTTACCTTGTAAATGCTACGGTTGCAGCTCAACTTCAATATTATATGTTTCCAAATCGAAGTATAGATATTGATATTGGTGAAAATGGAAAGTTAAAATGTGAAGCCTCAAGAATTATGTAAGTAAATAAAAACCTTAACAATATAAAAGAATTCTCTATTCATAGTCATTTGATTTACCACAAATTCAAACCTGTTTTCCAACTTAAATAAACTTTTATTGTAATGTCTCATTGTCTTGTCCGGATTGTAAATTAAAAATTAACCTCTTTTTGATGATGCACTAATTAATTTGTATTAAAATTTATGGACTTTACTACATTACATCCTTATTTTTTGCATTATTTAATAATTATTGCTGCGTATACTGGGATGGACGTGGGTATTTTAGGAGATGTTATGCAAGAGGTTGTCCTAGTTTTGGACCAAATAACAGTGTTATCTGGCAGGCTTGGAAAGTTTCAGATTGTACCCAATGTAGGTAAATTCTTAAAATTTAAAAAAGCAAATAAATAATACAATCCCCTATTAACAAAATTGAAGGGGATTGTTGTATTTTATAGGGCTTTTCGTATTAATAAAAAATGGATAATATACCCTTTTAAATATTTCGTAGTCAGAATTTAGTCACGAATAATTAGATACAGTGACTTTTTTATGCAGCGGAAACAGATCAAACGTTTCGAGATTTTGCAAGAGGATGGCTTTCTATCTACAGTGAATCAAAAGATGTAAAACCAGGTACGATTCGAGTCAGACTGCATGAAATCGGAAAATTGTTACCCTACTTTGCTCAGTTATAATTAAAAGATATCACAAGAAAGATGTATCAGGATGCTTTAAATGAATTAAAGGATCAAGGGTATTGTGATAGAACTAGAGAGGGAAACACCCGAACAGGAAGAATGATTTTCTGAAAGGCACTAGAGTTGAGCAAATCAAAAAGGATCCTACTGAGTTTGCTTATGTAAAGAAGAATAAGAAAACCAATGAACAACTTGAGGAAGAGGAAGTTCCTAAGTACCCTGAAAAAGAAGAGCTTGCCCTGTTTTTAAAAACAGCTAAGGATCACGATTTGGAGCATGATTACTTGATGTATTGTAACCCAAGAAATGAAAAAAGAAGCTTCCCAAAAGTTTACTCAACTTTTGAGAAGCCTCCACTAATTTATGTTAGCAAAATGTTAGCATTTCACCAACAAACCCAGTCATACCAAGGGTTTAAGGGGCAGATTACATCATGCCGCCCATAGTGTTCAAAGGTGTAACATCTTTTACATCATAAGCAGAAAGCGCGTAAAATCAAGGTTTTCTGCTTATGAAACTGTAACATCTTTTACGTAATATCACTATTATTCATAGCATTACGTGTACATTTTGTGAGCATATATTAACCGGTTCACACTAAATTAATACATTATTGGTTGTTAGGGACCACTATCCCCCTAACACCCTTACTCATAAAACCTATTCATTTCTTGTCGAATATTGTTTTTAAGGTGTAAATTGATATTAATACAGTAAAATCAATTGAGAGGTAATGGTGCTTCTCTAGATTCTTTTCTATGTATTACAATCACTTTTAAAAAAATGTTTATTAGAAGTTATATTGACAATTATTTCTGACCAACCATTTCAGTACCAATGAACTCATGGCGGCATATTACATCTACGGTCTTTTTCTTCTTATTACTTCTAATCTCAATACCATATTGTTTAAAAGCCCCAGCCGTCTCTTCATCTACTATTAGCATTCTCTTTTCCTTGAGTTGTTCCCTAAGAACTAGGCTCTTTCTATGATTGGTTTGAATTTCAGTTATAATACCATCCATTATTTCTTGCTTAATTTTAAACCCTTCTTCTTGAATTGTTCCCAAGAAATGATTGACATCTATTAAGACACACTTATCCTTTTCACTATATAAGAATTTTAAATTAGTTTCTCTTGAATTTAATCTAGTTTCAAGAGGTGAGAATTTTATTTCTTCACTAGATATATCTAATGATAGAGGGACGCGAGTTTCAAGCTCGTTTTTTTGTTTCAGAATTGATGAAGTATGCAAATAGTCTAATCTTGCAACTCTTGAAACATTAAAGGCTATGTTATCGTGATTTTTTCTAAATGAATATGCAATGTTATGCGACCATGTGGTGTGTTCTCCATCGCCAAATCCTTTTAGTTCATTTGATTTCTCTTCTATCAAGTTTGTTAAATATTTACAATAAAACCCACCCCACGTAAACTCTCTAAATATACTTTGGTTTATCATAAACTGAGAATTACCATTATCTACATCTAATGATGTAAAATCTAGTATCCATGAGGGAATAAGAATGTTCTTTCTTACATCAAATATTACTTCTTCTTTTCCTAATCTAAGTGGTATACAGCTTTTCCCAGTCATTTCAGAAACTTCTAGTATAATTGATGCCACTTCAGCATTTCTTTGAATATTACCCTTAACCTCTCTTACCATTAAGTCACAGGATTGCGATACAAGAATTCCTCTAATTAACTTATCCTGTATTTTCATTTCAAAAATATCCCCAAAATCTATTGGTGCATTTCTTTTATTAACGTTTTCATCCAAAAGCTCTATTCTTCTTAAATCTCTAAGATGATTGTCCGTTTCATAATCCCAGATTTCACATGACCATCCTTGGATATTCGATAATTTTTCATGAATTTCTTGCATTTGAGGTACACTATCCATAATTAAATTTTTAACCAATGCCAAGCTTAATTCTACTAGATACGTAGTTTCTGAGACTCCTTCTATTTCTAGCTTTTCAGTTATTAACGCTTTCATAGTTTTACTATTAGTTAGTAAAAGCTTACTGATGGCATCATTAACGCCTTTATCTAATAAACTTTTCGTAGAATATAAGGAATCAAACATTAACTTTCCAGACTCGAGTTCTAAAAGTGTCTCATATATAGCAGCATTAAAAGCTCCCTTACTTTGAACAACATCTTTATTAATATAGTTTAATAGTGCCTTAAACTCGAGAATATTGTTACTACTATACTTTCTAAATAAATCTTGCCTACTTTCAGAATCTGTCATTCTATAAGGTACTTTTTCATAAGTGAATTCTGTATGAGAACTCATAAAAACAATATATTTTGATTCATCACCATTAAGTTTATCCTTTATGATATCAAGAGCTGTAAACTCTTCCTTAGAGTAATCATAATCCATTATTATCAAATCAAAATCCTTAAAATCTTTTTCATCAGGACTTGATGCGGTCTCAATAATATCCGCTCCAAAATAATCAACTAACCTTTCTTCTATTTGCTTGGCAGGACCTTTTAGTAAACCTAAATCGTACTTTTCTAAAGCATTAAATACGAATCTTCTTTCATCATCTTCTTCATATAAAAATTCTATATCCTCTTGTTCAAATAGCTTCTCTATCTTTTCAGCACCTAATTCTTTTTCTAATTTTGCTATTAACTCTTGATTTCCTTTTTGTTTAGTTAAACATAATGGCAACATCATCATTTTGTCGTCATCACTTAACTCTAATTGATCATCAATAAAGAGTATTTTTGAAACATTCAAATTTTCTAACAACTTATTTACTGGAATCATCTGTATTCCCTCCTATAACAACTTCTGAGAAATCCAATTTAAAACAGTATAATCTTTCTCTTGAATTCTTCAGATCAAGCAAATTTAACTTAATCTTATGATAAGCCGCAATTTCTCTACATATAAATAAACCCAATCCTTTACCATCCTTTTTTCTTGAGAAAAAGGGTTCGAATATAGATTCGGCATCTAATACCGAAATTCCGGGTCCATTGTCATAAAAAATAACATTGCCATCCTGCTGAATCTTAATCTCAATAAGTCCTTTTTCTGTTTCATCAGATGTGCCTAAAGAATTTATCCAATATAAAGAATTAATTAATAAATTATCAAAAAGTTGAATTAGCAACCCCTTATTAACCTTTATATCCAAATGATTTACATCAGAGGTTATCTTTATATCAATGGGAAAATTGTTATAGTTGTTTATTAAAGATTTTGAAGTGTGTACAATTTGTTCAATCTCCTTAACGAGATTAACTTTCGACTTAGCCCTCCTCAAAGTTGATGCCTGCTCATCTATTTGGGATACCATTGTTTTCAAGGACTTTATATTCAATTCTAAAATTTCAATGTTACTTCTAAAATCTATAGGTAGTTCTCTTTTTAAGTTATTTAAATTAGAGAGTATTTTCTGCATGAAATTATGAATTTCATGTGCAATTTGCATTGAAGTCATCCCAACACTTGATGTCTCTAACAAAGCCTTCTCCCGTCTGTTCAATTCTTTTATACCCTTATGAATCAGTTTAGACTCCCTAGTAATCAATTGAATGTCCTTTTCATTAATTTCCTTACTTTGAGAAATTTTCATTATAGCCTTTTCTATAGTATTAGCTGAATTTTTAGCAGTTGCAGTAATATCATGCGAAGTCTCTTTGGGTTCATTCCTTTCAACAATATCTAGTAGCTTATTAAATATACTTTTTACAATTAAGTTGAAATTATCATAGGATTTGTTTTTTACTAACCCTTCTCGATTAGTTTGATCAACTAAGTAAGGAGATTTATTAGAGTTTAGGGCAATAAAACCAGTAGTCTGTTCTCCTATAATACTCGCTTTTCCCTTCCTATATTTTTCTTTGTTTAGTTCCAACCAATCGTCTCCCGGATCACCATATGGAAAGATTCTAAAGCCATCCCTGAAAATCATAGGACCACCAGTATATCTATCTAGAATTTCTCTAATAACCCTAATACTTTCATAGCCATTAATTTCTTTTAGCCTTCTTCTATTAAAAATATAAAAATGGAACTTAAACTCTCCAACATAACCTTCTCCTAAAGGTTCTTTATCCCCCATTTTAGAATCTAGAACGATATTATCCTGTCCTTGGTCAACTACTTCTCCATTTCTTCGAACAATAAATTGGTATGATAGTTGACCGGGAATGTATTTTCCTTTTATTTCGTGATGAGCTTGATTTAATAAATCGTTCTCTGACTGACCTAATTTAATGAAACTCCTATTATTAAAACGGTCAATAAACCAAACTTTTATTACAAATTTCCTTGGTAGTTCGCTAAAAGGATTAATATATTTTGCAGCTGTATCGGATATAAAATCCTCCACTTTTTTCTTATTCCATTCTTCACCAACAAACTCTTTAATATCACTTATTTCTATTCTTGTATAAGAACCTTCTTTATCCTTATCTGTTCCGTATAACTTGTTTTCAACTTCATCAAGATAATAGTTGCTCTTATAACCAAAATTTGACCAGTCTACTTCAAGGTTCCACTTTTCAATAGAGTTTCTAGTGGTTGTCTCTAAAAGTAGATAGTTTCCTAGCTTCATTGTGGAGAATCGTCCTAATCCTTTTTCACCTAGCGGAATTTCATCTTCATCATTCTGTAAATCTCCTTTATTATGTAGCCTATTATTTGTACCTACTACAAGCCAATGATTCTCGATAGTTTCCTCATCCATGCCGTGACCTTCATCATAAATAACAATTTTCTTTTTATATTGGTCTATTGTAATTTCTACAAATTCAGATTTTGCGTCATATGAATTTTTTACTAACTCCAACAAAGCAACCTTGGTACTACTAATTAATCGTTCACCTAAATGCGATATTATTCTTGCCATAGGCCTAAATTGGGCCATATTCATTCCTCCTAATTAATAATTTTCTTAGTATTAATTATCATACCCACAATCTACGTTTATTTACTATTATGACTTCAATATAATTCCAAAACAAGTTAATATGTAATAGATTAACTATCATTTTAATTAATCGGAGGTTAGTACATGAAAGAATATTTAACTATAAAAGAACATGCTTGGAAACTCTGTTTAGTTTTAGAGGCTATATATATGGCTGAGGAAGATGATAGATGGTTACATATTAAGGATTGGTTACATATGGCTTCGGGGGTCATAGAGACTAAAGTTGATACTCAATACTTTGATGAAAGCACTTTATTTTGCGGTCCTGCAAGAGACTATGAAACAAATAAAAGTAAACTATGGTCGGTTTTTTGTAATGAATTTACTATCTTTAATTTCATCTGGGGAAGTCTAGAATCTTTAATAGAAAATATAACTGGTGCTGAACAGACTGAGTCTAAACCATATGCTGGTATAAAATATTTAAGAGAAAACTATAAAACAAAACCAATTGATAAGTATGAATGTGTCTATAATTGCTTAACGACAACCTTGGAGGATTCGAGTTACCAGCTTAACAAACAATATTTTAAATATGGTAAATTTATAAAGCCTGAGTCGGGGTTACATTTAGTATCAAAGATTAGGAATTCCTTTGCACACGGTTCAATATCGTTACCTGATCCTCATGATTGGTCAAAAAGGATAAAAAAAGATATACTAATTATTTCAGTCAGTTCTAGAACAGTGTTACTTACTATGCAAATGCTCCTTATTACTCACTTGTCTAAAATGAAAATTAAGCCGAACTACCTATATATGTTTGATGTGTCAGACCCTAATAATAACTTAAACTTAAAAACATTATTAAGTGTAATCCACCTTCCTGATTACAGTAATATTTAATTTTAATTAACAAAATAGCAGTTTTAATTTTATGGAGCTGCTATTTGTTAATTAGTTTTTATACTTCATCTATTTCTTTCTTTACTTTACTTTCAGTTACAACTCTTTATCCTTTGTTCGTTCTTGCCAATATAATAGCTGTCCAAGTAAAGTTGATTGAATACTATTATTGGCCACGAGAAACAGTTCCTCGCGAACTACTACTACTTTATTTCTTACTCTCATCTTCTCCTACTCCTTTTCACTTTTTGATACACTTTCTTCTTTATCACCTACCAGCGTTTCAATATATGGCTCATACTTTGTTACAAACTCATATATCGCAAGCGAGTGGAGAAGGTTTTTATTTAATCTTGCTTTTGAGCATAATCGGCTAAACCTTTCATCAATTTCTCTATCAGTTTTATAGGCGCGAGATAGAAATTCACTTTGAGGCATTCTCATAATTGCAGCAAACAAATCTAACTTCCCTTCCGCATTTGTTTTAATGCCTACTACTCTATTACTGTTTATATTGCTTTTGTGCCTAAGAAGCCTTCCCTTTTTAGTTATATCCAAATCTACTGGCTCATCCTCCGGATTTCCTAAATAGCTCCATTGCCCAGACTCATCATTTCCATAGCCAAAATCATGCAATCTATTTATAATTGTCCCTGACGAAAATCCTAAACTCTCACTAAATTCTCGAAGATTAAGTTTTTCTGTATTTACCTTTTTAATTAACTCATTCGGTCTCAATGTTATACCTCCCTCGTTTTTTTCTAGTTATTTACCGAATCTGAAATAGTTTACCTTCTGTTCAACATGGTTTTAAGACATATGACTAAAATTTTTTTATTTATCTCTTTTGAATACTTTTGTAAACCTAAAAAATGTTGTAGATACTTAATGTTTGTTTTGGAAATTTATTGGCTCCATTAAGTTAATAAAAATATACAATCTGAGTTTAATTGCAATGAAAAGTAAACTAGAACTGATATAGACTCGCCTCTTTATAGCATGAGCTGCAAATTCTAAGAAGATTCAAGTGCCTGCTTTGCATAAAAAAACCTAATCTTTTCAAAACCTACACTTTATTTCTAAAACACATGTATTTGATAATTGAATTTTAAGCCACTTCTAACTTTGTGTATTGGGTTGATAGCCACCAGAGGAATGATTTTGCTCGAAAGGCAACAAGCCTATCATTCCTCTCACTCTATATAAAGACGATGTTCTAACTGTAAATGGAGTGGCTCACGTATTCACCGTTCATGAGCGAGGTGGCTCAATGTTATGTGAGAGAAAACACTAACACATCTATCTAAATTAATTTAGTATCTAACTTTAGAACCTTTATTGGTATCTATTAATGGTTCTATTTAAATCCTTTATATAGCATGCTTTCTAAGCTGACTTTTATTAAATCGTAAGATCATAACTAATGAAAGTGTTAAATATAGTAACTATAAATGGTATCTATTATTAGACACCATAAGTTAGAATATATTGTCGTTGTTCCTCTAATTATTAGATTCATTAATAATAGTTAGTACCGAAGCTTTTATTTTATGAGTAAGTATATGCGATCGTCTAATCTAGATGCTCATAATAAGACTGAAAGGGGACAAGAAAAATGTGTCACACTTAAACTAACTACCGAGGTAGTCAATCTACAAACTAGAAAACCCTTTAAACCAATGTTTTTAGGCACTTTATGAGCTTACCAAATCCGACTAATTAACTTTAAAAAACCATTTTTAACTCTATTTTAAATTGGATATAATGATAGTTAAAAAAGATTACGTTTATAGGGAAAAGAAGTAGAATCATTTCATAAAATTACATTAAACTATAGACATAGAAAAAAATGAAATGGGAATTTTATACCCCACTGCTCTATTACCTACTTATTCAAAAAAAGCTAGTCGATACTGTATTAATTCGAACATATTCGTACTTTATATTCTAAATTTCATTATCCTTCATTAGTAATGAAATTCTTCTCAGCCGTAAATAAACACTTTGAGAACAGTGGTTTTGAATACGGACGAATTAGTTATAGAGACTCAACTAATCAAAAATCAGTACTTACATTAGTGAATTAAACGATTTGGCTCTTCCACCTTCTAAGCGGAATTAACGATTCACTAGCCTAATTAACAAAGTTGGTGTGTTAAAGACTATTATCACTGGCTGAAGTTCAATACAGTACGAATAAAATATTGATTATAGACTTGTACTTAGAAATGGTAGCTGTTTGAGGAATTGTCCCTTAGCTACTTTTTTATTTTCAACGAAAACATCTTTCTAAATCTAACACATATAGAAATGTTATTTACAATACCGCAGCTCGTGCTAGAAAGGTAAACATTAAATTATGCGAAAAAGAAGGCGCAACAAATCGTATATTTTAAATAATGAGTGACTTTACTTTTAGAATTTCAATATTATCCCAATACTCTTAATATTAAATTTAGGAGGTGTTATTTTGGGTAGTGTAAAGGATACAGATTCGTTTGTTAAAGCGTTGAGTCAACGTTCGGGTGATGAATATACAGTTCTAGGAACTTATACAAGATCTAAGGATCCAATTTCAGTTAAACATAACCCCTGTGGAAATATAAGAGATGATGTAAGTCCAGATACTTATTTAAGAGGAAATGGCGGGAAGGGATACAAATGTAATCATTGTAGTGGGAAGTGGAAAAGAACAACAACTGACTTCATTAAAGAAGTTGAAGAGTTATACGGGAAAGATTATACCGTCTTGGGTGAATACGTTAATAGACATACAGATATATTGATTAAGCACAATAAATGTGGAGGTCGTCCTTTTCCTGTTAGGCCAAAGCACTTTTTGGATAGACGAAGTTGTGGTGAAGAATATTGCGTTAAGTGTTCAGGGAAACAAAAGAAGAATACTGAACACTTCAAACAAGAAGTTTACAAATTGGTCGGAGACGAGTATCAAGTTAAATCTGAGTACGTAAATGCAAGAATTTCTTTAACGTTATTTCATAAGAAATGTGGTGAACAATATCCCTGTACACCCGATAATTTTCTAAGAGGAAAAAGATGTCCATTTTGTAGAGAATCTAAAGGGGAGAAGAAAATTGCTGAATTTTTAAAACGGCATAAAATTAATTTCATACAACAATATCGAAATCCAGAATGTCGTAATATAAAACCTTTACCTTTTGATTTTGCAATTCTTGATAAAAGAGACAATCCAATTTTTTTTATTGAATTTGATGGTGAGCAACATTTTAAACCTTCAGAGTACTATGGAGGGCTAGGCGCCTTTCAGAAACTGAAGCAGAATGACAAAATCAAGAATATGTTTGCTTTAGAAAATGGAATATTCTTGATTAGAATACCTTACTTCAAAATGGAAAGTGTGGATGATATCCTTAGTGGCTATATCTGATTTTTTCACTGTTCCAAATAAAAGGGAAGCTGTCAAGTGCTTCCCTAAGATTCTTTCAAATCAACTTGATACGTTTTCATTTTTCTTGAGAAAAACTTTACTTCATTTCTGCCAGCAAGGATATACCAATCTCCTCCAATTTTCAAGCGGCCGGGAAGAGTCCGACCATATCCTAGGTGAAGATCAAAGCAGTCTCCACACCGCATCTTATTCTATATCTCGTATATGGGTGTGACCGTCAAGTAGAAATGAACACTTTTCGCTGATTTATTTTGAACATTTCATCCCTTAAAAATGGAAGTTCGGTGTTTCATTCGATAACTATCATCGGTGAACTGGATTATTTCGGCACGATGAATAATTCTATCCAATATTGCAGTTGTAATTGCCGGATCACCGAGAAGTTCTCCCCATTCACTTGGGCCCTTATTTGAAGTCAAAATGATAGAGGAGGAATTATATAAATCGTTAATTAAAT